>NZ_FOLV01000007.1 GCF_900112415.1 Bacillus sp. 491mf | reverse complement strand
TTCACTTGCGGAGCAATTAAATTACTCCCCTTTTTTATGATATCTGCAATTTTATATTCCTTCGCTGGTTTGACTGGTGGTTGCGGCGGCTGTGGTAAAATGTTTACGGAAAATTTCGTACTCTCTTTTTGTTTTTCCACTTTGCTAACAGTCGGTTGCTTTTCGACAATTGGTTTCTTTTCAATAATAGGTTGTTTTTCCACCGGCTTCTCTTTTTGTATCGGTTGCTCCTTTTGCACTTCTTTTTGTATAGGCTGCTCTTTTTGCACTTCCTTTTGCGGTTTTACTTGCATTTCCTTCTGGGGCATTTGCGCTGCTGGCTGTTCTGTAATTGGCCCAGCTTGCTGAGCCATTTCTTCCTCTTCTTCTATACCAAGAGGTTTCGGCGCTACTGGAAATTCCTTTTGCTGCACTTCTTTTACATATTCTTTTGGAGGGACTGAACCAGCACCTGGATTTTTTTTAATTGGAATACTGTTAGTTGGTACTTTAATTTTCATGCCAGGCATAATTAAGTCTGGATTACTGAGCTGTGTATTCACTTTTTTTAACGCTTCAAAATCTACCTCGTACTTTTTTGCAATTTTCCAAAGGGTATCCCCTTTTTGTACGATATGAATTTTCAATTTTTCCCCCTCCTGTATAACTTATCTATAATAAAGTGAAACTTCCATCAGTGGAGGTTTTCTTCCCCCACCTGTCTTATTCGCTTTTCTCGGAATCTTTAGGTGTGGTCTTACTGTCCATGACTAGCGGGATAAAAACGAATATAAACACAATGATTTCTTCACCACAATGTATGCTCATAAAAGTAAAATTATGTACAAAAGAAAAAGCAACGGAAATCCGTTGCTTTTATACGCGCTCTAACATTCTGTTTAATGCAAGTATCGCGAATTCCGTTACCTTTTTATCTACCTCAATTACATTTACACGTTCTCCGTTTAAGATTGTTTCTAGTGCCCATAATAAATGTGGTAAATCGATACGATTCATCGTTAAGCATGGACACATAAATGGATTGAGTGAAATAATTTCTTTATCTGGGTGCTGCTGAATAATCCGATTAACTAAGTTCATTTCTGTACCGATTGCCCACTTGCTTCCAGACGGAGCCTTTTCAATCATATCAATAATATATTTTGTTGAGCCTGCATAGTCAGAAGCAGCAACAACTTCATAGCAACATTCCGGATGAACAATAATATTCATATCCGGATGATTTCTCCTTACACTTTCAATATTTTTCACAGTAAAATTTTGATGGACCGAACAATGTCCTTTCCATAAAATAACTTGCACATCTTCCATATTCCCGTCATATTCTAATGAATCTGTGTGCGGATCCCAAATTGCCATGTTTTCTAATGGTATACCAAGATCATATGCTGTATTACGCCCTAAATGCTGATCTGGTAAAAATAAAATCCGCTCTTTTTGTGTAAATGCCCATTTTACCATCTCTTTCGCATTAGAAGATGTAACTGTCGCGCCGTCATTTCGGCCGCAAAATGCTTTAATTGCAGCAGTTGAATTTACATAAGTTAATGGAAGTATTGTATCTCCAAATAGTTGCTGCAATTCTTTCCAAGCTCGCTCTGTTTGTTCAATATCGGCCATATCAGCCATCGAACAACCAGCTCGCATATCAGGAAGAATAACAATTTGTTCATCTGTTGTTAGCATATCAGCTGTTTCTGCCATAAAATGAACACCGCAAAATACAATATACTTTGCCTCTTTATTACGCGCTGCCACTTGTGCAAGCTGCAAAGAATCTCCTGCCCAGTCTGAAAATTGAACGACCTCATCTTTTTGGTAATGATGCCCTGGAATGAAAAGCTTTCCCCCTAACTTTTTTTTAATTTCACGCACACGCTCTTCCATCTCTTCGATTGACATTGTTCCATAACGCTCTGGTAGCATCGTTTCAATCGGCTTTACTGTTTCTAAAATATTCATCAATGAAGTCCCCCTCTTCTCCCAATCACACTTCAATATTGAAACTAATATCCAACGCTTTTACAGAATGCGTTAACAATCCTAACGAAATGTAATCCACACCCGTTTGGCCATAATCCGCTACATTTTCCATCGTAATTCCGCCCGAAGCCTCTGTAACAATTGCACTTGGAACGAGCTTACAATATTCACGTACTTCTTCTGGTGTACGGTTATCAAACATAATAATGTCTGCTTTGGCAGAAACTGCTTCTAATACTTGTTCTTCCGTCTCTGTTTCTACTTCTACTTTCACCATATGTCCTAGCTGCTCTTTCACCGCTGTTACCGCCTTTGTAATCGACCCAGCAAATGCAATATGATTATCTTTAATCATGACACCGTCGTATAATCCAAAACGATGATTATAACCGTCGCCGCATACAACGGCATATTTATCAAACATACGAAGCCCTGGCATCGTTTTTCTCGTATCACAAATGCGTGTATGACTGCTCCCTAGTGCAGTAACTGCTTTTCTTGTCATCGTCGCTACGCCGCTCATACGCTGAATAACATTTAACACAACACGCTCAGCTGTTAATAAAGAAGCTATCGGCCCTTGTACAGTAGCAAGGATATCTCCGTTTGTTACCATGTCCCCGTCTTTTTTATGAAGTGTTACTTCAATTCGATGATCTAATAACAAAAAACCTTCCTTAATTACATCAGCTCCTGCAAACACACCTGTATCTTTAACAAGCAATGTTCCCTTTGCTTGCAGATCGTTTGGAAAAATAAGCTGCGACGTTACGTCTCGCTCCCCAATATCTTCTAGAAAAAATTGTTTCAATGCCTCTTTTACTTTTAACGCATTCATAGTACCCCTCTTTTCTTATGCGAATTGCAATATATTCTTTCTCATCACAATTTCATGCATCTTATTACTACGATTTGGGAAATCACTGCGATAATGACCGCCGATACTCTCTTTTCTTTGCCGTGCAGCTTTTGTTAGTAACTGACAAACTGTTAACATATTGATAATTGTTATATCTTCATTTGTGAGATTTCCATATGGAAACAGTTTGTTATATGTCCCATACCGCTCTAACCATTGCTTCGCATACAATAAGCCTTCTTCTGTGCGGACAATTCCAACGTATTTCATCATCATCTCTTGTATTTCTTCTTTGTTTGGTAATTGTATTTGTTGTAAATTACCCTTCACTATTTCATTAGTACCCACGATTCGCGGTCTACTATTTTCTAAAATGTGTTCTCCGACACGTTCCCCAAAAACAAGACCTTCTAATAATGAATTACTCGCAAGGCGATTCGCACCATGTACACCATTACATGCAACTTCGCCAACTGCATATAAACGTTTAATTGACGTTTCCCCATCACAATTTGTTTTTACACCGCCCATATGAAAATGAGCGCCTGGTACAACTGGAATATATTGATCCTGAATAGCTACGCCATGTTTTTCACATAAAGAAGCGACCGTTGGAAATCGCTTTTCAAAATTTGCAATAGATGATATATCTAAATGCACCGTTTCACCTGCTAACATTTGTTCATGAATGGCACGCGCCACCACATCACGAGGTGCAAGGTCTTGTTGTTCATGAACATTTGTCATAAAGCGCTCTCCTTTTCCATTCCGAAGAATCGCTCCTTCTCCGCGCACCGCTTCTGAGACAAGGCCGCAGCCAGCACCATTTACGTACAACATTGTTGGATGGAACTGTACAAATTCTAAATCGACAAGCTCTCCCCCGGCTCGGTACACCATCGCTAAACCATCGCCTGTAACAGTACAATCATTAGAAGTAAATGCATACAGTCCTCCAATACCACCTGTTGCCAATACGACACTCTGCGCGTAATACTTTTGTATATTCCCTTCACTATCACGTGCTACAGCGCCGTGACAAGTTTGATTTTCTATTATCAAATCCAGGACCATTTCTTGTTCAACAACCGTCACGTATGGAAGTACTTGCTCTGCAAGATGCGCTAATAAGTTTTTTCCAGTTGCATCCCCGCCCGTATGTAAAATACGTCTTTTTCGATGCGCCCCTTCTTTTCCAAGGTGAAGCCCTCGTTCATCGCCGTCAAAGTACATCCCATTATCTAATAATGTTTGCATTTCTCGCGGTCCATGCTCTACTAAATAGCGAACCGCTTCCGTATTGTTATAATGGCAGCCCGCTGCAAGTGTATCTTCATAGTGGTTATCTGGATGATCAGATGAAGATACTGCTGCTGCAATCCCGCCTTGTGCTAAATTTGTATTGTTGTTTCGCCTTGTTTTTTTTGTGATAATTATCACATTCTTTTCGTGGCAAATGGTTTGTGCAACGCGCAGCGCCGCAACCCCGCTCCCGATAATTAAGACATCTGCATTTGGCATTTTCATTGCCCCCTACTTTACACTTTTCAATTGTCTTGACACCTATATTTACATATAATTAAAATAATAACAAGAACTTTTTAGAAAACGATATGAAAATCTTATACAGAAAGGGCTATGCTCTATGATATACATGGACTATGCTGCAACAACACCTATGAGTAAAGAAGCGCTAGAGACATACACAAAAGCCGCTGAACGTTATTTTGGAAATGAGCAAAGCTTACATGATATTGGCGGGTCCTCCGCCTCTTTGTTACAATCTTGCCGCCAAACATTGGCTGCGATGATCGGCGGGAAAGAACGAGGCATTTTTTTTACAAGCGGCGGATCTGAATCGAACTATCTTGCCATTCAATCATTATTAAATACCCAGAGCGGCAAGCATATTATTACAACACCTATGGAACATGCATCAATCCGAAATTATTTTCGTCTACTTCAAAAGCAAGGCTATGAAATTACTGAAATTCCAGTGGATTGCTTTGGCATGATTCAACTTGACGAACTCGAGCGTGCGATTACGGCGCAAACCGTTCTTGCAAGCATTCAACACGGAAACTCTGAAATCGGCACACTGCAACCAATTGCTGAAATTGGAGCCATTCTCAAAAAACATAACGTCTTATTTCATACCGATTGCGTACAAACATTTGGAAAAATACCGATTCATGTAGAAGAAATGAATATTGATAGCCTTTCTGTTTCAGCGCATAAAATTTACGGGCCAAAAGGAGTCGGCGCATGCTATATTAACCCGCAAGTACGCTTTGGAGAAGTATTTCCAGGAACCACTCATGAAAGAGGATTTCGCCCTGGCACCGTAAATGTCCCAGGCATTGCTTCGTTTATTACGGCAGCGCAGCACATGCTACAGAACCAACAAGAGGAAATAGGACGTTTACAAAAATTACGAACATACTTCATGAAGCAATTGCAAGCTCTTTCACCTGAAATACAAATTGAAGGTCATTCTACTTCTTGTTTACCGCACATCATTGGGGTTACAATAAAAGGAATAGAAGGTCAGTATACGATGCTAGAATGCAATCGCCATGGCATTGCGATTTCAACAGGAAGTGCTTGTCAAATCGGAAAACAAGAGCCTTCTAAAACGATGCTTGCGATTGGCAAAGAACATGATGAAGCGAAACAATATGTCCGTTTTTCATTCGGACAGCAAACAAAAGCAGAACACATCGATGCAGCTGTTCATGCAATTGCAGAAGTTAGAAATCAATTCAATAGAGGTGTTAATAGAAAATGAATCAAAATGACCAAAAAAAAATTTTAGGTGAGGAAAGAAGACAGCTCATTTTAGAATGGCTCCTCGCTGCAAATAAACCATTATCCGGCAGTGAATTAGCAAAGAAAACAAACGTAAGTCGTCAAGTTATCGTACAAGATATTTCTTTATTAAAAGCACGAAACGAACCGATTATTGCAACGGCACAAGGATATTTATATTTAAAAAGGGCAGAAAAACAACATACTACATTCGAGCGTATTATCGTTTCCAATCATCAGCCATCACAAGTACGCCAAGAACTTACAATACTTGTTGACCATGGAGTTACCATTAAAGATGTAAAAGTAGAACATCCAGTGTACGGAGATTTAACTGCTTTAATTCTAGTAAGTAACCGATTTGAACTTGAACAGTATTTAAAAAAGATTGAAGAAACAAAAGCGGCTTATTTATCTCAGCTTACAGATGGGATTCATTTACATACAATCGAAGCAGATTCGCTTGAAAAGTTAAATGCTGCCTGCGCGGCATTGGACCGAGCTGGGTTTCTTGTTCATTAAAAAACGCACAGAGAATTTTACTTTCTCTGTGCGTTTTTTATTTTTATCATGCTACAATGGAGAAAATGATGGGAAAGGAGATAATATATGGGGATTGAACTCATTCACTTTAGCATTGGGAAACCAAAAACAATGCAATATGCAGAGAATAAAGAAATGACAAGCGGCATATGTAAACAGCTTGTGGAAGATGCTTTTTTATCAACAGATGGATTTCGAGGAGACGGTGTTGCTGACTTACGCTTTCACGGCGGGCCTGATCGTGCCGTTTGTGTTTATCCTTATGAACATTATGATTTGTGGGAAAACGAGTTTCATATATCACTTCCTTCATCTGCATTCGGAGAGAATGTAACAGTTACACATATGCTAGAACAAGATGTTTGTATTGGCGACATTTATCAGCTCGGCGATGCAATTGTTCAAGTGACGCAAGGAAGAATACCGTGCAGTACAATTTCGAAACGACTCGGTATTTCTGGCATTTTACCTCGTATTGTTGAAACTGGCTTTACAGGATATTTATGCCGCGTTCTACAAGAAGGGATGGTTCGTAAAGACTCACAAATTACGTTACTCGAACGTCATCCGCACCAAGTTTCCATTCTATTTGCGAACGAGATCTATTTCCGAGGTCAAAAAGATGTAGAGGGCATGGAAAAGATTATTGCCGTTCCTGAACTCGCCGAAGAGTGGCGAAAATCATTAATGACACGAATTGAAAAATTAACATAAAGAATCCCAATGCATACGCTACTTGGGATTCTTTTTTATACCCAATAAGAAGAATAACTCCCGAGTAATGTAACCGAAAAACCAAGTGCTTCTAATTCCATTTTCACTCCCGGAAGCAGAACATCATCATACTCTTTTTCGACATCAATTAAGAAAAAATAATTACCAAGCCCTGTTTTCATTGGACGAGACTCAATTTTAGAAAGGTTTAATTTCCTCCATGCAAATGCGGATAACACTTGATATAATGCCCCTGCATAGTCTGAAGGTAACGTTATCATAAGCGTTGTTTTCGCCTTGTGCTTCTCTCCATTTTTCGGTAATTCCACACGATCGCTCTTATGTAACACGAGAAAACGTGTATGATTATTTTTATGCGTATGAATATCACGCTGAACAATCGATAATCCATACTTTTCTGCCGCAGCCTCATTAGCAATTGCCGCAATTTTTTCTTTTGGGTGTTCCATCACAAACTGTGCAGCGGCACTCGTTGATGTCATATCCCGAACGGTCACACCTTTTAATTCCTGGTTTAAAAATTTATGGCACTGCGCAATCGCATGTGGATGAGAATGCACCGCATATACATCTTGCCAATTTTGTGCGTGCTGCGGATGAACGAGCAAATGTTGCTGGACAGGTACTGTAATTTCACCAACAATCGGCAGCATTTGCTCATGTACAAGATAATCAATCGTAATATTTACCGAGCCTTCAATCGCATTTTCAAGCGGGACAACTGCAAAATCGACAACACCATTTGCTGCTGCATCTATACAATCTGGAATGGTTCGGTACGGTACATGTTCAGCCTCAGGAAAGAAGCGACTCACCGCCATATTTGTAAATGTTGCTTCTGGTCCTAAATAGCCAACTCGAATCGTCATATCGTCCCCTCTTTTTCGTTTTCTTACTGTTATATCATAAACACTTCTATTCTTCTACTTGTTTTTCGAAAATTACAACAAAAAAGACTAGCAAAAGCTAGCCGATCTGTTTCATGTATTCTTTTTGTGCAAAGAAGAAATAGAGCGCACATGCGATAAGATAAATAGCAATTACTTCTAAAACGCCCCAAGGTGCTTTCATAGAAAAGGCCTTTTGGCACGTATGTAAAGCAACTGCACTATGTACACTTCCTAATAGAACCGGAAAAAAGAATAGAATCCCTAATTGCCAACGTGAAATCTTATTTATTTCTTGCTTTGTCATTCCGAGTTTCAAAAGAGTTTGATATTGCAAGCGGTCATATTCAATATTATGAAACCACTTAAAATAAACTGTACTACAAGACGCTAGAAAAAAGAGGACACTAATGAACGAACCGACAAATAATACTAGATTCCCTCCGTCTTTCATCATCTTATAATTGTACACATTATTACGAGTTACTGACTCTTTCCCTTTTAAAATGCGAGATTGTAATTCCTCACCTAATCTTCCTGTATTGTCCCAATCTCTTACTTCATACCCATTGTATACATATTTTTCATGATTCGGAACTTGACGAGAAAGCTTCTGAAAATCTTGATTGTGCATAACGAAGAATCTTCCGCTCCGCTGACTTGTATCGCTATTAAATGCATTCCCTTCATATGCTCCGTTATATGTAAAGCGATATGTTTCTTCGAGTACTTTAAAATTTATATACTTCTTAGGATCTTTAGGGAGAAGATCATACTCACTATAATAAATAAATGTCACTGTCCCCTCTTTCGGATGAATCTGCTGCTTCGACTGTCTTTTCGCTTCTCTATTATATTCATCTTCTCCAATCACAGTTGCATAAGATTCTTTACCAGAATCTAATTGAAATATTGCTGGGAGACCGACAAATGTTGCATAACGAAAATCATTGACACCGTGCTTACGCAATATCTTTTCAACCGTTTCTTTCTCCATTATTTCCCTAGAGTCAATCCCTTTTTCAACATAGGAAAAAGCATGCGGCTGTTCATACCGAAATAGTTCTCTCATGTTTGAAAAAAACAAATAAACAGAGCCTGTCGCCGTTACTACTATCGTTGTTAGCATAGATAAAATAAAGAAAAAGCGCCGATTATCTTTCACTGTATGTAACAACTGATTAATAACGAATAAATGCGGATAACGATACATGAAACCCTTTCTATTTTTAATTCCTTGTAATACTTGAATTAGGCCATGTGTACATACAAAATACGTACCAACTGTCGTTAAAATAGAAACAGGTATAAAATAAAGAGCAATGTTCATCATCGTCACTTTTGTTGTTAACCCATAACCGATACTTATACAGATGAAACCGAGCCAACAAAGCCACTTCTTACTTCTTGTTTCTTTTTTTCCTTCTTGCATTTCTTTTAATAGATGAATAACTTCTATTTTCCATATGCGCAGCGCACTAAAAATGGCTAAAAGAATAAATACAGCACCATATGTCATAATCGTTATCACAATAACCTTCGAGCTGAGCACAAACGGCAATGCAGTCTGCATATTAAGCAATAAACTAAAAATCATAAAAAATAGCTTTAAAAATAACGTCCCAATCCCAATTCCGAAAAAGCTCGCAAGGAGCCCCACTACCATTTGCTCCATGATCATCATCCAAATGAGATTTACTTTCGTAGCTCCCATTAATATGAATAGCCCCAATTCTTTTTTTCGAGACTGTATAAAGATCGAACTAGAATACAGAATAAATAAAATCGAAAACGCAATTACAATTACATCACACGTAATTAGGCCCCCTTGTAAACCTTTATACAGCTCACTCACTTTCAACTGAGGATGCAAAATAATAGATGTATACATAAAAAAAGCAAAAACTGAGAAACAGCTACTTAAGAAAAATATTTTGTAGTTGTGCCAATTCCCTCTAACATTTTGAAAAGTAAGTTGATAAAACTTCACCTTTCTCCCCCCTAAAACCCGTTACATATGTAAAAAGCTAGGAAGTCCTAGCTTTTTACGTGCTTTAAATATCCTCTTTGTGCAATCGCAAAATATAATGCGGATGCTAATACGTATGCTGTAATAATAACCGCTCCTGATTTCCATAAGTCTAGATACAACATGTTTCCTAGTGTATATAATGCAAATCCACTATGCAAAACACCTATCAAAATCGGAATAAAGAAAATAGCTCCCATTTGCCGAACTGCAATTTTACGAATCTCTTGATCGGTCATACCAATTCGTTTTAAAGAATGAAATTGAATACGGTCTTGTTCTTTATCATTAAACCACTTAAAGTATGTCATGCTGCAAGCGAAGAAGAAGAACAATATTGTTATGAAGAAACCAATAAACATCGTAATCGCACCATTTTCTTTCACATTTTGATAAACAAGAATTGCATTATCAAAATTTTCTTTTTTATCATCGGCGATGTGACCTTTTAATTCCTTCACGAGAGCCTCCGTATCTTTCCAGTTCTGAATATAATAGCCGTAATACATCATCTTTTCTGCATCTGGGACGGCAGCTGCATACTTGGCGTAGTCTTGTTCATTTACAACAAATAAATTACCAGTATTAAATAACGCTTTTGTATACGGCTTATTTAACTTCAGCTCATACGATTGATTTTGTACTTTAAATGTAAAAGGCTTCGCTGCATCAAATTTCATGAGTTCATTCATCATATCCAACACAACCATTGTGCCAGTTCCCGGTTTATTATGAATCTCCTGTTCCTGTTGCTTTCGTGCTTCTGCATTAAATTCTTGCTCAGAGATAATTCTTATATCAAACTCTCGGTCTTCATTCATCCATTTTATATGAAACGTTCCTGGTAT
Organism: Bacillus sp. 491mf; assembly: GCF_900112415.1. GTDB lineage: Bacteria > Bacillota > Bacilli > Bacillales > Bacillaceae_G > Bacillus_A. Next base: position 159,238 of record NZ_FOLV01000007.1, on the reverse strand, counting down.
TTCTTTTAAGGTTACTTTTCGTGCCTGTTCAAAATTATGTTTTTTAAGTAGTGATTGCAATGTTTCTTCTTTCACCACTTCATGAGAGTTTACCCCTTTTTCTTGAATGGAAATAGCATGCGGAGTATGATCAACTACTTTCCCACTCATATCCTCAAAGAAGACGTATAACGTCCCCATTGCCGATGCAACAATTGCTGTGATGATCGAAACAACAAATAGAAAACGTGCGTTATCTTTCATCTTATAAACGAGATTACTAATAACGAACAAATTCGGTTGCTTATAAAAAAGCGACTTTCTCTTTTGTAATGCTTTTAATAAGACAACACTTCCTTGCGTGAATAAAAAATAGGTTCCGATAATCGTTAAACCAACGATTGGAAGGAAGTACACCGTAAGGTTCATAAACGTTACTCGGAAGCAAAGAACGTAAGCAACGATAATACTTAGTAATCCGACTAAAAATAACCATGTAAACGAAAACGGCTCGACTCTTTGTTTTCTTGCATCGCGAAGTAAATCAATAATTTGCAGCCGCCATATCGTCCATAATCCAAATAATGATAAGACGAAAAAGAGAATCAAATATACACCGGCAGTAATTGCGATTGCTTTTCCATTCCATACAAATGGCAATGCTTTTTCAATTCCTAATACAGCACTGACTGCTTTAAAAAAGAGTGGTAAACCAAGCATACCGAAAGCAATTCCAATGACAATTGAAATACAGCCAAGAATCATTTGCTCTAGCATGATCATTCTTCCTAACTGTCCTTTTGTCGCACCAATTAAAGTGAATAGTCCTAGTTCTTTTTTACGAGCCCGTAAAAAGATGGAGTTCGAATATAAAATAAATAACGCAGAAAATAAAACGACAATATAATTACATGTCTCTAACCCTTTTTCAACGCGCATTTTCTGACTAATGTTACCACCAACGACATCTGGATGATAAATAAACGAAGCATACATAAAGAACACAAAAATCGATAAACAGCTACTAATTAAAAACGCTTTATAATTACGCCAATTTCCTTTGACATTATTAAACGCGAGCTGGCGAAAGTTCATGGTACTCTCCCCCTAACATCGCAAGTACGTCTAATATTTCTTGGAAGAAGGCTTGCTTTGTTTCTCCTTTATGGATCTCTGAAAAAATTTCCCCATCACGAATAAATAAAATACGTTCACAATAGCTTGCCGCAACAGGATCATGCGTTACCATAGCAATCGTCACTTTCTTCTTTTCATGAAGTTCCTGCAGAGCACCCATTAATGATTTTGCTGATTTAGAGTCTAAGTTTCCTGTCGGTTCATCAGCTAAAATTAAAGTCGGCTGATGAATAATCGCCCGCGCTGCTGCTGCACGCTGCTGCTGACCACCCGATACTTCGTACACTTTTTTATGTAAAATTTCTTCTATGTTTAGAAACTTTGCAATTTCTAATACTTTCGCATCAATTTCTTTCACAGGACGATTTGCCATTACTAGTGGCAATATGATATTTTCCTTAATGGATAACGTATCAAGCAAGTTGAAATCTTGGAAAATAAATCCTAAATGTGTACGACGAAACGCCGCAAGTTTAGCAGCACGCATTTGACTAATCTCTTCACCGTTCATATAAACGTGACCTGATGTCGGCTTATCAATGGTTGCTAATAAATTGAGAAGCGTTGTTTTTCCGCTTCCTGATGGCCCCATAATGCCGACAAATTCACCCTCTTCAATTTTAAAGTTAATATTATTCAACGCTGTCGTTGTTACCGATCCTTTTGATTGATACACCTTTGTCAAACCTTTTACTTCAAGAACGCTCATTTCGAATCCCCCTATATGTTTTCTTCTTACTCTTACTATAGAAAAAACGAGGGAAAGTAACGAGTGATTTCCCTTACAAAACGGTTTGTTATCTTACAATTTTGTCATTTTCCGCATCATTTGATGATATCCTTTATCTTTTGAAAATTGGAACGTAAATGTTGTTCCTTCCGTCTCTATTGATTGTACAGAAATCCCATGGCTAAGATGATCACAAATTTGCTTTGTAATGTATAACCCCATCCCTGTTGCTTCTCTCGTTTTCCGTCCATTGACACCTGTAAAAAACGGTTCAAAAATTCGCTTTATATCTTGCTTCGGAATCCCTATTCCATTATCACGAATATGTAATGTAATAACATTCTCTGTTTCTTCTATTTGAAATATAATTTCTTTTTTCTCTTTCTCTGTAATCCTTGTATACTTCAAGGCATTCATCACAATTTGATTCATTGCAATACTAAGCCATTTTTGATCCGAAGCTACCATGTACTGTTCTTTCTCAAATAGAACCTTCGGATATACAGCATACTGAATGAATGTTTTTTTATGTTGATTAATACTGTCACGAACAATATCTACCACATTGACTTCTTCTATTTTATAATCTTTTCCGAACTGTTCGAGTCGTGCCATATGAAGCGCTAAATCTAATCCCTGTAATATACGATTATTTTCTTCACGAATACTTTCAATCGTATCTCTTGCTTCGCGGTGCGTTTGTCCAAGTTTTTGCAGCAATAGTTCAATGACAGATACAGGCGTTTTCATTTGGTGAATCCATTGGTTCATAAAGATCGTTTGTTGTTCTCCTTTCGCCTGTTGTTCATGCATTTCATTCATATATTGTTGCCTTAAGAGCGAAAAAGCTTCCACAATTACTTCTTGTTCGTATGAATAGGACGAACTGACAGATAAAGAATGATGTAACTCCTGTCCCTCTGCAATATAATGTTCTACCTTTTGTAAAAAAGCTCGTCGTTTCTGGTAATCATGCATCAGAAAAATAGCAAACACGACGACTGATAATAAAAATCCATATAGCCATGTACTCCAATTTATAGATTGTTTCTGTAAAAAAGCTTGCAGCTGTAAGACAAGACCGAATAGGATCATACTCATTATGTAAGAAATAAGTAAGGCGATGCGGTCCATCACATATTTTTTAAGATTCATGTTCGTTCACCCAATTCGTTAAGAGCGCATATCCATAGCTCCGCTTCGTAACAATGGCATCTTTAATTCCTATATCTTCTAACTTTTTACGGACACGCTTTACATTTACAGTTAATGTATTATCATCAACAAAAGCAATCTCATCCCATAATGCTTCTAACAACTCTTCTCTCGTTACATATTGATCCGCTTGCTTCATTAAGCATTCTAATAAATAGTATTCATTTTTTGTAAGCTCCACCTGCTTCCCTCGCCATTCTGCCATATGCTGCGCTGGAAATAAAAGCAACCCATTCACACCAAAGTAGTCACTTTCTGCCGCTGATGCATATTCACCATACACGCGGCGCAATGCACTTTTCACTTTTGCCATAACAATATCTAAATGAAACGGCTTTGTAATGTAATCATCACCACCATTTTCAATCGCCATTACTTGATCCATCTCTCCTGTACGTGCAGATACAAAAATAATCGGCGCATTGGAAACAGTACGAATTTGACGGCACCAATAGAACCCATCAAAATATGGTAGATTAATATCAAGTAAAACTAAATGCGGGCTCACTTTTGCAAATTCATCTTTTATATGCTGAAAATCTTGTACACGAAATGATTGATAACCGTATTTGTCAAGGTGCCCTTCTAAAATATCACCAATTTTCAAGTCGTCTTCTACAATCATTATTTTATACATATCATTCTCACTCCCTTTTAAAAAGTGCATGTAAATGCCGTTTCTATCTGTCCTACATCTACCCTTTTCCATTATAATGGCAAATTCCAATTTGAGGAGATTTTTTTATTTACGTACAAAAAAAGACTGCCGAAATTCGGCAGTCCTTAATCGATAAATTCAAATTCATATTCAAGAATTTTTACAATATCGCCGTCTTTTGCACCGCGCGCACGTAGTGCTTCATCAATGCCCATACCGCGCATTTGACGAGCGAATCTGCGAACAGACTCATCACGACTGAAGTCCGTCATCTTGAATGTTTTCTCAATATCATAACCAGTAATGGCAAATGTACCATCGCTTTCACGTGTAATTTCAAATTTAGAGCCTTCACCCTCAAATTTGTACATTACACTTGCTTCAGATTCATCTACAACTTCGTGTATTGGGAATTCTGGTGTTGTTTCGATAAGATTTGCTACTTCAAATAGTAAATCACGAACACCTTGACGCGTTACTGCAGAAATTGGGAAGATTTTCACTTCATCGCCCACTTTTTCTTTGAACGCTTGTAAATTTTCTTCTGCGTCTGGCATATCCATTTTGTTTGCAACAACAACTTGTGGACGCTCTGTTAAACGCAGATTATATTCTGTTAATTCATTATTGATTGTTACATAATCCTCATATGGATCGCGTCCTTCTAAACCAGACATATCAATCACATGAATGATAACGCGTGTACGCTCAATATGGCGTAAAAATTGATGTCCAAGCCCAACACCTGCATGTGCCCCTTCAATCAATCCTGGAAGGTCTGCCATAACAAAGCTGCGACCATCACCTGTTTCAACTACTCCAAGGTTTGGAACAATTGTTGTGAAGTGATATTCAGCAATTTTTGGACGTGCTGATGATACAACAGATAATAATGTTGATTTACCGACACTTGGGAATCCAACAAGACCTACATCAGCTAACACTTTCAATTCTAGTACAACTTCACGTTCTTGACCTGGTTCACCGTTCTCAGCAATTTCTGGAGCTGGATTCGTTGGCGTCGCAAAACGTGAGTTACCACGACCACCACGGCCACCTTTTGCGATAACTGCTGATTGCTCATGCGTTACTAAATCCGCAAGAATTTGACCAGTAGCTACATCTTTTACAACTGTTCCCGGTGGAACCTTTACAATTAAATCATCCGCTTTACGGCCATGTTGGTTTTTACTCATTCCATGTTGACCGCGATCCGCTTTAAAATGACGCTGATAGCGGAAATCCATTAATGTACGTAATCCTTCGTCTACTACGAAAACAACATCGGCACCTTTACCACCGTCACCGCCTGCTGGGCCACCTTTTGGAACATATTTCTCACGACGATACGCAACCATTCCGTTACCGCCATCGCCGCCTTTTACATATATCTTGACCTGATCTACAAACATTATCTCACCACACTTTTTTCTAGTAGTTGTAATATAACCGAGATTTCTTCATCTCGCACTGTATAAGAAATGGAAAACCATTTATTGTGTTGATAAGCAAGCCACTCTTGTATCTCTTGTACATTTGTTAGCTTGCCACGAAAATCAAAAAAGAAACGAGCATCTTCACATTCAACTGTGATACAAACATAATTTTCAACATAAACGTCTAAACTATGCTCAAGCATTTGGAAAAATTGAGCCGTCCATACAGATACTCTTTCATCTAGATGCGATAAGTTATGTACTTCTCCTAATACTTCATACTCCAATAAGCACGGATGCTGTTTCCAATTATATGTTAAAATCCATTCTGAAAACTTAGGCATAGAAAGCCCAATCAGATTTGATTCTTGTCTCGCTTCTTGGACAAAACGATCGATGAGTCCATGAATCTCTTCCACTCTTCCAAGTGAAAGATTTCCTTTAATCATTTGCATACGATTAAGCCAATCATGTCTTGAATGACGCAACGCATCTATAATTGTCCATTTTTCTTCCATCCATATACCCCTTTAATATAGAAAAACCCTAACCTGCACTCAGGTTAGAGTTTTCCGTGAGTTTCTTATGCTTCTTGAGCAACAGGATATACGCTCACTTGTTTGCGGTCACGGCCAAGACGCTCGAAGCGTACTACGCCGTCAACTTTCGCGTATAATGTGTCATCGCCACCACGACCAACGTTAACACCTGGATAAATTTTTGTACCGCGTTGACGGTAAAGAATTGAACCACCTGAAACCATTTGACCATCTGCGCGTTTAGCACCAAGACGTTTTGACTGAGAGTCACGACCGTTCTTTGTACTACCCACACCTTTCTTAGATGCGAAAAACTGAAGATCTAATCTTAACATACGTTACACCTCCTGCACTTTTTCTATTAAACGGATATACTTTCCGTAATCAAGTTCGATCGTTTTAAGCGAAACAACCATGCCCTCTAATAGGAAACATGCTTTTTCCTTTGTAGAATTATCTAGATCACTAGGCAATTCATACATTAAGAATCCACCATCTGTTCCAAGTTCAATGGTTGCTTGCACATTACAAAGTGATTCCACTGCATTTATAGCACCAAACACAACCGCTGTCGTTCCAGCGCAGACAAGATCTTGTCCATGCGGAGCGAAGTTCGCATGCCCGGTCATTTTAAATGATTGGATACTTCCTAATTTCGTGCGGTTAATCGTAATTTTAATCATGACAACCCAAATTAAGCGTTGATTGCTTCAATCACTAATTTTGTGTATGGTTGACGGTGACCTTGTTTTTTACGATTGTTCTTTTTCGCTTTGTATTTGAAAACGATGATTTTCTTAGCGCGACCTTGTTTTTCAACTTTCGCAGTAACTGTTGCACCTTCTACAACTGGGCTACCAACTTTCACGTTTTCGCCACCAACGAAAAGAACTTTGTCAAAAGTAACAGTTTCACCAGCTTCTACATCTAATTTTTCAACGTAGATCTCTTGACCAGCTTCAACTTTAATTTGTTTTCCACCTGTTTCGATAATTGCGTACATAATTGCACCTCCTCATAATTACTAAGACTCGCCAAAACGAGGTAGACATACAATGTCTTTTAGGAACCTGTCCTGCGCGGTTGTAGCATATAGCCATTTAGGTGCTATAAACTATAACATAGAGATGTTATCATGAAACATAGCCTATTGTCAATGAATCTTCTACTAACTATTTTTTTCGCGCGCCTATCTCTTCATTCGTTCCAAAGCGTTGAATCGTATAACGTGCTGCTTCATCATCAATAAAATAAACTTGAAAAGATATATTACGCTGCAGTTCTTTCTCAAAAAAGATTTGCTGCACATTCGGATGAGCAGCGATTAAAACAGCTTCGTCATCTGTTCCATTATAAGCAATTAATTCTCTCTCTAGCTCATATGCTGCCGTTTCATGCGATAATACATAACCCGTGCCAAGGCAAATTTTGCAATCCGTTAACAACATATCACGGAGCGATTGTTTTTTTCGCTTTCTTGTTATTTCTAAAATACCAAGCTCTGTAAATCCTAATACTCTCGTATAAGTATGGTCTTTTTCTAAGTGTAGCTTTACAATTTCTCTTATTTTTTCTTTTTCCTCGCGGCGCTTCATATTTATAAAATCAATTAAAATCATCCCGCCAATGTCACGAAGTCGCAACTGCCGTGCAATTTCTTTTGCCGCCATTTCATTTGTGCGCAGTACTGTATCTTGTAAATTTTGTTTCCCGGTAAATTTACCAGTGTTTACATCAATTACCGTCATCGTTTCCATTTGTTCAATGAGTAAATACGCTCCGTTTGGAAGCCACACTACTTTTTTCAGTGCTTTTTCAATTTCACGATCAATTCCATAGCGAGCAAATAACGGCGTCTTTTCATGAAAGAACGTAACTTTTTCTGCACCTATTTTTTCTTCTAATTCTTGTATCATACTGCGCTGATCTACAATTACTTGTGAAATCGTCTCTACTGGTATTTCTTGAAGAATTCGATCTAAAAAGCTAGAAGGAGAATAAACGAGAAGCGGAACCTTTCCTCGTTGTTCTTGTTTTTTTACAAGTTCAAATTGAGATTGGAGACGGTGCATCTCCGCTTGTACTTCTTGTGTTTGTACTTTTTCACACGCAGAACGGAAAATAAATCCTCCTGTTTTTTCTAGTGCCAAAAGCTGTTCTCTTTTTTTCTCATCTTTTATTTTCCGGGAAACGGCAAAAACCGTGTCATAAGGCATATATACAACATATTTCCCGGTGAATTCTATATTTGCTGTTATTTTTGGCCCTTTCGTATCAATCGCCTCTTTCATAACTTGTACGAGAAGCGCTTGCCCTTCGTGTAATCGCATAGATGATGGCACGTTTTCATAGGACAAATAAGCATGCTTTTCCAAACCAATATTGACAAAAGCAGCGTTCATCCCTGCGATTGTTCGCATGACGCGACCAATATATATATTTCCAACAATTTGTGCTTGTTCATTTCGTTGCCATAACAGTTCTACAATTTCTTTCTCTTCTTCAACAGCAACTCGTTTTTCCGAACCGGTGTAATTTATGTATAACGTCTTCAAAGTCTTTTTCCTCTCTTTTATCCTTTTTTTATACAATATAAAAGGTTAGTGTTACCGTCAACACTAACCAATTAACTCTTCTACAGATGATGTTGTTCTTTTTTCTGTAAAATATGCGTAAAGCAATTCATTTTCATCTAGCGTGTATTGATTTTTATGATCTCCATATATGATAATTGAATGCTTATATCCCCTTCGAAATTGTGTGAAAATGTGATACAAACTCGTTTCCTTTTGAACTGTAATTGCTTTAACCTTGGCAATTTCTCGTTTTTTTCCGTAATATCGCTCGAGCAAAAAACGCATAAATGCATAGCGACGTTGTTTCCACTCTTGAAATAAAGAAAATGCTAAAAAAAGAAGTAACGCCCACATCATTGCATTCTTTCCATTCCAAAAGAATTGTAGCCCTAATACAACGCTAAGACAAACAATTGAAATTCTCATCATCATATTGTGCGCTTGTAGAAATGGAAAACGATGCGATAATATGTTTAGTACAAGTTTCCCTCCATCGAGAGGCCAAATTGGTAATAAGTTAAAAAATAGAATCATCATATTGTTCCACAGAAAAAAATTGTAAAAGTTTTCTCCCATCCAGCCTGCCATGTACAATACATAAGCGGCTGCTATCATCCATATATGTTGAGCAGGGCCTGCTATAATGACAATCGTTTCTTCTTTTAACGGCTTATTCCCGTGCTCATCAAGCTCAGCTACCCCGCCAAATGGCAAGAGCTGAATTCGTTTAATTCGCCATTTAAAATGAGCGGCTGCTATCGCATGACCTAATTCATGAATAAAGACAATGAAAAATAAAATAAAAACCTCTGTAAAACGAGCTGTAAAGACCGCAATTGCTATAACTCCCCAAAATAACGGATGAATCGTAATCTTTGAAAAAACCTCACTATATTTAGTCAAATGAAATCACCTGAATTGGATCAATAAATTTTTCATTCTTTTTAAACGCAAAATAAAATTTTCCATTTGCGACAGTTCCAACTTTTTGCTTTTTCGCTACATAATCATATAACTTAACTGATGTTTCTCCTAAATTTCCATACCAAGATTCCGTACCATCTGCATGCTGGATTTCAACTATATTTCCAAACTCCTCTTTTTGACCAATCGAGACAACAATGCCCTCATTAACTGATTCCACAACGGCATTTGCGGCTGTTTGTACAAATACACCTTGTCCGTTTGCTTGAAAATTTTGCATTATTTTTCCCGAGGCAGGAACAGCGTAATCCTTTTCTTTCTGCGCAATTTTCTTTTCACTAGAAGGTAAAAAAGATAATGGTTTTCCAAACTTTGATTCATACCATTTCGAAACAGTTGCAAATTGAAATTCTTCTTTCATCACTTGTTTCACAACTGTACGTGGTTCCTCAAAAGAATTTGTTGAGTTTTTAAATAGGATAGCCACAACAAGAACAAGAATAGCGGATAGTAACAACTTAAAAAGAAATATTTCCTTTCGGAAGAGAGGATGTATTTCTTCTCCTTCTTCAACAAGAAGCTGTGTATATTCTTGTTCTTCAAACGAAAACAATTCATCTTCTCTATCTTGCTGCGCTTTTCTCTTAGCAATCCTTTTTTTAATTTCTTCTACTCGTTTATTTCTCATCCTGACCCCTTCCTCTTTCCATCAGTTTGTACATATGTATGAGTTGTCCTAGAAAGATATTCATGGGAATACTTTTCTTCTAGAAGGTCATGGAGCATACTAGTAGCTATCGCCTAAACAAAAAAGCACTCCGCATATTTGCGAAGCGCTCTTAACGTATTCCGAAGAATTTTTTCATTTTCGTTAATACTGATTCTTTTCCGTTCTCAAACTGTTGCAATGGCACATTTTCACCAAGCAAACGTCTTGCAATATTTCGATAAGCAATCGATGCTTTTCCACTCGGTTGCAACGCTACAGGCTCTCCTGTATTTGTTGCTCGAATCACCGCATCATCATCTTCTACGACCCCAAGCAGTTCAATTGACAAGGTACGTACAATTTCATCTACATCCAACATATCCTGTTCATGTAGCATATGACTACGCACGCGATTGATAATTAACTTCGGTGGCTCGATATCTTCTTTTTCCAATAATCCGATAATCCGATCAGCGTCACGCATTGAAGATACTTCTGGTGTTGTCACAACGATCGCTTTATCAGCACCTGCCACAGCGTTTTTAAAACCCTGTTCAATACCAGCTGGGCAATCAATTAATATGTAATCATAGTCTTGACGTAGTTGCTGTATCAATTCTTCCATTTGTTCAGGTGTTACTGCTGATTTATCACTCGTTTGTGCTGCAGGTAATAAATAGAGTTCATCAAAGCGCTTATCTCTAATAAGAGCTTGAGGTAAACGACAACGCCCTTCAACAACATCAACGAGATCATATACAATACGGTTTTCCAGCCCCATTACTACGTCTAAATTTCTCAAACCGATATCTGTATCAATCAAACATATTTTTTTCCCGGATAACGCCAAGGATGTACCAATATTTGCAGACGTTGTAGTCTTACCTACTCCGCCTTTTCCAGATGTAATAACTATTGCCTCTCCCACAGCTATACAATTCCCCTTTCTAACCTTGTTAAATTAGGTCTAAGATGAGTGAGAAGTTGAATGCGATCGACAACAATGTGATTGTTCTCATTAATGTAGGCACATTCTGCCCCTTCCGCCCCGTCTTCTTTCTCCTCAGGAGCGCGCGTTGCCACGTCGCTAATCCGAAGCTGCATTGGATTCATTACAGAGGCTGCAACAACAGCTTCTGTATCCCCATAATATCCAGCATGTGCAATTCCTCGTAATGTTCCAATAATAAAAATATTTCCTCCGGCGATAACTGTACCGCCTGGATTCACATCTCCAATCAATAATAAATCGCCTTTTACATGCAATATTTGACCTGAGCGAACAATTTTTGAAACAGAAACAATTTCTGTTTCTTCTTTCCATGTTAACGCTTGCTCTTTCGTTACAACATCACTTTCAATAGAATCTACAACTAAATTCTTTTTATTACGAATTAGCGTGCGCAACTCTTCTTGTTGCACTTCTGTTACATAACGATTCCCAACTTTGACCTGTACTTCAATTACAGAGCGTCCATCACCCTCGTAGTAATGGGTTGAAAGCTTTTCGTCAAGTTCTTGCAGCAATTCACGAAATGAACAGGAATCATCCAGATGTAACGCTAAGCCATCCTTCGTTCCTTTTATAGTCACATTTTGTTGCTTTTTTTCTGTCACCAATGCTCACCCCACCGAATTTAATTCGACATAAAATCAGAAAATCCTTTTTTCCTTTTCTTCCATAGCGTCTGAAAGACGTAAAAGATATCGTTGCAGTGGGAAGCAAAACAGTAGTAAAAAAATTCCGTTCAACAACAGCGTTGGAAGAAGACGATCCGTGAAAAAGATATGCGGTGGCATATGAACACGACCAATTAACGTCAAAAATCCATACACATAATACTCTAGCGCAGCAATGCTCGCCAATACAATAAAGAACACGATAAAAAGGTTCACTTGTAAAATGCGCATTGCCTGATAGACAAGATACACTAAAATTGGATAAGCAAATATATACACACCAACTAATTCTGTATGTACAATATCAAACAAAAATCCAAATAATAGCCCATAGTATATACCATGTACAGAATTAAAGTAAATTGCAATAAAGCATAAAACAATCATTAAAAAATGCGGTGCTACAATTGTATTCTTCCAGAAAAGACTCGTTGGAACAATAGTAGAAAACATATTCTCGAGTACAAATACGAAAAGAAGTAGAAGAGGAAGAATTGCTTTTTTTAAAATCTCCATCTCTTCCCCCTCCTATTTCCCTAAATCTACTGTCGACATATTCCGTTTAGCAACCATAACATTGCTAACATCACTTAAATCTGCCGCTGGCTTAATATAAGCTGTTTGTGTTAATCCATACTCATCCGCTGTTACCTCTACGATTTGTCCAATAACCAATCCATCTGGGAACACACCGCCAAGACCAGAAGTTACAACTGTTTGATCCTTCTCTACTTTCACACCAGATGGGATTTTTGTGAAAACAAGTTGCTGCTTCTCTTTATCGTACCCTTCGATTAATCCGAAAACATTACTATCTCCTCGGACAACAGCTGAAATACGATTTGTTCGGTTTAATGAGCTGATTAGCTCAACCGTTGAAGTAAATTGTGAAACGCTTTTTACTTTTCCAATTAAACCTTTTGATGTAATAACGGCCGCATCCTTTTGAATACCTTGTTGTGCACCTTTATCAATACCGATTAGGTCATTCCATTTATCTGGATTGCGCGCAATAACAGTTGCTTGAATCGGTTTAAAATCACTAAGTGTATCTTTTTTCCCAAGAATATCACGAAGTTCTTCATTTGTTTTTTCTAATTCTTTTACTTTTACAGACAGCTCTGCATACTTGTCCAATTTGGACTTTAATTCTTTATTTTCTTCATACGTGCGCTTTACATCTTCTACGTTCTCAAAGAATCCGGCAACATAATTCGCTGGCTTTTGAAATACACGTTCTACAACTCCTACGGTATCCTTTACAAACTGCTCTGGCCACGTTAGATTTTTCCGTTCTTTCAATGAGATTCCGATCAATGCTACGAGAAGAATAATACTAACTAATAAAACAATTAATCTTTTGTTTAAGAAAAACTGTGGCACGTTCACACCCTCTTAAATTCACTAAATTTTTATGCTGAAATAATGGATTTTATCGAGCATTTTTGAAAAGGTCGATATTGTCTAATGCTTTACCTGTTCCAATCGCTACGCAATCTAATGGATTTTCTGCAACAAGCACTGGCATATTTGTTTCTGCACTAATTACTTTATCTAAATTACGAAGCAACGCACCGCCGCCTGTTAAAACAATTCCGCGATCCATAATATCCGCTGCTAATTCTGGCGGAGTTTTTTCTAATGTATTTTTTACAGACTCAACAATTGCATCTACAGTATCTTTTAACGCTGATGCAATTTCCTCTGGACGAATCGATACCGTTTTTGGCAATCCAGTCACTAAATCACGACCACGAATATCCATTGGCTCGACACCTTCTGATTCGCCAGCAGAGCCGATTTCTAATTTTAATGCTTCTGCAGTTCGTTCCCCGATCATTAAATTGTAGTTCTTCTTAATGTATTGAATAATTGCATCATCCATTTCATCACCAGCAACACGAACAGATTGACTTGTTACAATACCACCAAGAGAGATAATAGCAACTTCTGTTGTACCACCACCGATATCTACAACCATACTTCCTGTTGGTTCCCAAACAGGTAAGTCCGCACCAATTGCAGCTGCAAATGGTTCTTCAATTGGGTACGCATCGCGTGCACCTGCTTGACGAGTTGCATCGATTACTGCACGTTTTTCAACTGCTGTAATACCAGATGGCACACATACCATTACGTAAGGCTTACGAGAGAAGAAGCCATTTGATTTCTGCGCTTGTTGAATATAATATTTCATCATCGTTGCTGTTGTTTCATAATCTGCGATAACACCGTCTTTCATCGGACGAAGTGCCACAACATTTCCAGGTGTACGACCAATCATTTGTTTTGCATCGTTACCAACTGCAACAATTTGCTTTGTGTCTGTTTGCAATGCCACAACAGATGGCTCGCGTACAACAACACCTTTCCCTTTCACGTATACAAGCGTATTCGCTGTTCCTAAGTCTATTCCAAGGTCACGAGTAAAACCACCAAATCCAAACATATTCTATATCTTCCTTTCTAATTTTAACAAAATTGCTCTTTTTTCTGTCAACATTATTATATTTATATAAAACATAACGTTTTTACATGTTATTTGTTATAGTGTAGACGAAAGCCTACAAAAAACTCATAACTCACATTATAAAACAAAACAAAGAAAAAAAATAGTCTTAAATATGACCTTTATCTTTTAAACTAATGAATTTATGGTCACCTATAATAAATAGTGATAGGTAAGAAACAACCTCAACATTACTCGTTAGGAGTTCTTTTCCCCCACTTCACACCGTACGTGAGATTTTCACCTCATACGGCGTTCCATCAATTCAATTATTTAAGTTAAGCTCAATTTTTCTCTAAAACCTAGAACTTTTTCCCAAGTAGCTTTTCCGACCATGGAATAATCTTTTGGACTGTGAATCATTCGATGGCAATGTTCGTGCATGGATGCAAGGTTAGGGACTCGATTTACTTCTTCTATAGGAAGTTTGGAGTTGATATGGTGTATGTGTATATCGTCCCCTTGAAGTATCTCTTTACATACTCGACATCTTCCTTTATCACGGTTAAAAGCATAGGCTCGATTCATAAAATATTCAAAGTTGTACAGTTTTTCCTTATGTCCAATTTTGATAATCTTAGACCAATTCAAGCTGAGAAGTTCATCCGCTCTTACTTTAACAGGCTTTTTGCTGGTTCGATTCATATAAATTTGTCTACCCAGTCCGGTGTATGGTGTTTCGGTAGGACTTTTATTTTTAGGTTTTTTCCACCTACAAAAATCTAGCCTTGTAACACCTATTTTCAATTCGTTATATTCAATCATTGGTATTTTGGTTTCGTACGTTTCATGGACTGACCGTAAATTGTTTACTTGTTTTGCGGATACTTTATAACCGCCATGCCTTCGATAGTTTTATTATATAACTCGTCCTGTTTATCTCTTAACTCTTGTTCTGATTTTAGATAGTTAGATTCTTGTTCCATTGCGATTCCTCCTTATTGGGAGAATGCAAGGTTTTAATCAGGTATGCTCAAACGGCTTCCCTAACAAATTGATTTAACTTATTAATTGAACTGACTATGCCCCTTCGCTCCATTCCCATTACAGAAACTTCGACACTACTACGGGCTGCTGTCCCATAGATTCAATTGTCATTTCCTCCAATTTAGATGCATTGAATTTAACTCCTCTTGTCATCATCTTCTATGGTTCCGCTGTTCCTTACGCTTTAGCTTTCCATTACCGTTTTAGCTGTCCTCTTTGACCCGTTAACCATCTTTTTGTCCGCTGTTGGTAGGACGCAAGACACTATTCCATTATTGGAGTAGTATAGATTTTGCAACCACAAATACAAAACCCACGATTAAACTTCTTTGACAGAAGCGAGAAACTTCATTTCGTTTCCCTTTACCTTTACGAGCCGTACATACGAGGATTCCTGGTGAGTCAGCATGACGGTCTTATAGCCTCCCGCTTACTTCACTAACCTCTTCTCAGGTCTGTTTTTCAACGCCTTTACCGAGCTTCGTACACAAATGTAGTTAACCATTTATGCACGTCGGAGTTTCAGAGCATCGTTACCAACATTTAACGATGAGTTGGGATTTCACCAACCTATTCAAGCGTAAAGTTCAAAGGTAAGTACCTTTGCCTAGTTTTATTGCCTATTTCTACGCAGATTGTCTAGGAACAACGCACACTATGATCGAGAATTTCAATGCCAATAATCTTCCCGCATTCTACAAGCCTTTTCGTGACTTCAATATCTTCTCGGCTTGGCGCGGGGTCGTAGGGTAGGGAGCGTGCGCCTTATTTAGTTACCCAAATAGGTCTCACAGTCCCCCCCTCAGAACCGTACGTACAGCTTTCACTGTATACGGCTCGCCAGTTGACTAATCGGAATTTGCTTCTCATGATGGTCATGATGGCATTTAAAGCATAGGACGATTGTTTTCCTTTGTCGTTCAATCATAACCTTATCCAAATACTTTAAATTTCGTTTCTTTTTCAAGTCCTTTAATTTTCGAACGTGATGAACTTCCATCTGACCTTCTGTTGCACCGCACGCTTCACATTTATTAGCTAACAAACGCTTTTCAAATTCTGTTCGCCCAGAATATTTCATTGTATTCACGTATGAGTCTATTTCTGGTGTATCAGCTTTAATCGCACCTTTATGTTTAGGCAGGTCTTTTAATTTCACAAACTGATGAAGTTTTTCATTGCCATGTTTATCTTTTCTTGCTAGGCAAAGTACTCCTTGTTTGTGTGTTCTCATGCTTGTAGCCACTTTCATCGAGGTGCTTCTACGTTTATTAGCTATGGCTTTAATAAAACTACTCTCTGCTAAATAAAACAACCTATCTAAATGATGGTAATTATTTGCTAGCTTGTAGTAGTTTGCAATTCCTCGTAGTTCAGCGTTATACGTGTGCAAAATTTCTAATTCCGAATTGTTTATTAATTTTGTCCGATGTACAATTTTGAAGTTATCTAGGTTTCCATATCCGTTTTTGACTGCAAATTCATTGATTTTCTTCTCTGGGATCTCTAACTTTATTGCACCTGAGAGTGTTCTTTTCTTCAATGGGTGTTTTTGATTCTTATACGCAATCCTTTTGACCTTTACTTCACTCCACCTGCGAAATTCGTAACCTAAGAAAGATATCGAATTTTCAAGATGTGTTATGAGCGTTTTTTCTTCACTAAGGTCAAGACGGAGTTCCTCTTTAAGAAAATGTTTAATCCTTTCCCTAACATTCCATGCACTTTGTTTAGTACCAGCTATCCCAATTACGAAGTCATCAGCGTAACGAACATATTTCATTCTTTGATAATCCTTGTCCATAGGGTCTATTGATGAAATTTTTATTTGCTTCGATTTAAGTTCTTGAATGTTGTTTACAAGGTCTACTCGCCCTGCCCACAATTCATGTCCGTTTCTTTCATCAAGTTTCTTAACCTTTCGTGAAAGGGTTCTGATATCCGAACGAATCGCAACGTATTCTTTATTTCTCGCCCTAATATTTCCTTTTTCAAAATTCTTCATTTGTTTTTCCATGAACAAATCAAACTCATGAAGATAAATGTTAGCTAATAAGGGAGAAATAATACCGCCTTGTGGTGTACCGCTGTATGTCTTATGGTAAATCCAATTTTCCATTACACCACAAGTAATTGCATTATGAACAAGGAGAAGGAAACGTCGGTCATTTATTTTCTTTGAGATAAGCTTTACTAGTACAGTATGGTCAATATGGTCAAAAAAACCTTTAATATCTCCTTCAATGCACCACGTTAACCCTTTCCACGTATTCTTGATTTGAGATAATGCTGTGTGACAGCTTCTCCCTTCTCTAAATCCGTGAGAGTTATCTGAGAATGTTGGTTCATAAACATTTTCTAAAATCATTCTCATTACTTCCTGTACCAACTTATCTTTAAAGTTAGGAACTCCTAAAGGTCTCTTTTTACCATTTGCTTTTGGAATATAAACTCTTCTTACAGGTGCAAAACGAAACATCCCATTCTTGAGTTGGCCAATGATTTCATCAATCTTTTGTAAGCTAAAACCATCGATTGTTTCTTCAGACGTTCCTTTTGTTAAATTCCCAGCATTCGGATATAGCTTTGCGTATGCTTTAATCCATAGTTCTCTTTTATACATGAGACGGTAACAATCCGTTATTGTTTTACCATTTTGAGAAGCTTTCCTTATAACGTCCAACTGATGAAATGGATTTGTTGCCATATTCATGACTCCTTTCTCATTGACGTTAACATCAACCTGTCCCCCTTCCCCCTGCTAAACTCATTACAAGCAAACGTTGGGTACTACGAGGACTCCGTTACCGTATGCAATTTTCATAGACCTATGTCTAATAGCCAACTGGCGCTCGCACTTAGGTAATCCCTGCATTATGACATAATTTTAGTTACGTGATGGTTAGGCATCCCTTTCGACGGTTTCCTCTAGTGGAGGATTGAAGGACAAACCTTACTATGGACAGGGCTCTGGCGATACCCAGCAGACATAGTGAAAATACATCCCCCATTTTGTCCTCATTGCCTGTTAACTATCGTAGACAACGGCGCACCCATCGCTCATTCGTCTAGGATTCAAGCAGTGTAGCTTTTACCATACATCACTTGGTCTGAAGAACTGACTCGACGTTAGATAGCTTTGTCGTATTTTCTCCTTTTCACATCATGCTCTGTTCCCTCTATGGGTTTCCCCTTAAGGTAAGATGCTGACCATAGAACGTTGTAAGGAGTTCTAGGTTACTAAGTAACCGCTAAAATTACACACCTTGCAGGCGCACGCCGGAAGGATGATTATGAAGGCAGATAATAGAAGCAGCAGCGCGGCGAAAAGCTTCCTTGAAGATCTCGCGCGGATGCACAATCGAGGCATTCAAACTTCCAATAAACACCGTCTGGCGATGTATCACTTGATTTTTCGTATTTAAATATAAGCATACAAAATGTTCCTGTTGTAAAAAGCGCATCTCTTCCATCATGTAACGTGCGCAATCTTCTGGATTACGAATGCTGTATCGATTTTGATACTCTAAACGCACCATTCTTCGTCCAAGTTCAAAAGCAGCAATAAGTTGGGATGCTTTTGCCACCCCAACGCCATGAATACTTGTCATCTCTTCAATTGTTGCATCTTTTAACATTCGTAATCCGTCAAAGTAATGCAAAATTCGATTTGCTAATGTTAAGACCGACTCCTCTTTTGAACCTGTTCGAAGTAATATAGCGAGAAGTTCTGTATTCGATAAGCTGCTTGCTCCTTCTAGCAATAAACGTTCCCGTGGTTGATCTTCTTTCACAACATCACGAATGCAGCTCATATTCGAGCCTCCTTTACATATTAAATTGTTTCAACTCGCGCACAACGCGTGCAATCGGCAAGCCAACAATCGCATAATAATCACCTTGTATATGCTGAACAAAAATTGCACCTTTTCCCTGTATTCCATAACTACCTGCTTTATCAAGCGGTTCTTTCGTTTGCACATATGCATGAATTTCTTCTTCGGTTAATTCCCAAAACGTTACTTCTGCACGCTCATAGAATGTCACTGTTTTCTCTTTTGAAATAAGAGCAACTCCTGTAAACACCTCATGAGTTTTTCCTGATAAGAACTTCAGCATTTCTTTCGCTTCTCTTTCGTCCTCTGGTTTTCCTAGAATACGCGACTCAAAAGTAACAATTGTGTCAGCACCAAGTACAACGCAATCTTCGTAATCCTTTGCTACAGCAGATGCTTTTTGCAACGCAAGTGACATTACGATATCATGCGGTGATGAATATGCTCCAATCGTTTCTTCTACATCGCTAACTACAACCTCAAATGGTATATCCACAAGCTCAAGTAATTCTTTACGTCTTGGTGAACCAGACGCTAATATAAGTTTTTTCATACGTTCTCCTTTCATTATTAAAATTAGCAGGAAGATACAGCATAACCATACTAAATGTATAGATTCTCCTCAAATTTTAAAAATATCATTTTTCCTTTAAAAAAATACAAAAGAAAGGAAAACCTTACTTTCCCTTTCTTCAGTACGAATAACAAATCGAAAAAAGCACCCACATGTTGATAGTGAAGTAAATCTCATCTATCATTTATTCATTTTAATTTTTCGACATATAAATCACTACTATGTCAAATACACCATGTGATCGCTACTTGCTTTTTCCTTTTGTTTTAAACCTTGCATGTAGCAAAAAAAGGCTCTGACCGCTTCTCTGCACGGCCAGATGCTCCGCCGAAAAAGAAAGAGGGCATTTGCATTTATATAATTATTATACGTTTTTGTTTTTTTGTGAAACTATTTTTTCATAAGAAAGAAGGCTATCTACTAACACTTGCTGTAATTTCATCATCGTTTCCATATCCTGTTTTCCCTCTTGTATTGTTTGCACAGCTACTGATGCATATGTAAACAACTTTTTTAGGTCATCCTGCTTTAGTGCTGCCTCTTCCTTTTTTATTACTTTCCATTCATTTTCAATCTGTTCTATATCTGTTTTACTTATTTTGTTCCCAGATTGCATCACAGCTGCTTGGTTCAATAACTTTCCATATAATGATTGTAACTTTTCCAAAAACGCCCCATATTCTTGATTCTGCTTTAAAAGTGCTTGATCTGTAATCTCCCATTTCTTTTTCACAACTGATATATCTTTTTGTTTATATTGCGTAATTAGCTGCATAACAGATTGTTCATCATGCGCCATTCCAAGAACGAGTAAATGTTTATCACCTGACTGCATAACTGCGCCAGGTACTCCATTTTCTTGTAACTCCTTTAATGATGCCTGTCCCTTTTCTTTCGAAGAAAAGACTCCGCCCTGTACAAAATAAATCGTCAGCGGTGCTAAAGCAGTTGGTGCTGTTTTCTCATTTGTCGCTTTTTTTGTTTCATTTTTCTCTGTAACAGTTGCTGCTGGGGCTGTCGTTTCATGAACAGTTTCTTTCCCTGTTAGTAAGTGCAACATTCCCATTCCAAACCCTGTCCCAATTACAATCGCTGTAGATACCGTGAGAATAAACTTATTACTCCATCCTTTTTTTCCTTTACGTATTGATGCTGCATGTTTTTGAAACGACACAACATTATTTGTCACCGTATTCTCTGGGAGCACCCAATCAAATTCTTCTTTTTTTGTTTCCTCTTCTTTCTTCTCTATATAATTTGCTTCCGTTCCATTCACTTTAACTGAAATTGGTCGCGACTGTTTGTCCATACCCCCACTCCTTACTTCTTATCATTGCCAGCATCGTATCATACTCGTTTCAAAAAAAAACGAGATACTTGTCAAAGCGGTTCGCCAAATTATCCTATATTGTTATCTTATATGTATGCTTACGTCTTTATTTGTAGAACAAAAAAACTAGACAGCTTATTTCTGTCTAGTTTTTTGAACCACATATTTACGAGCTTCTGATATAAAATAAAGAGAACCTGTTAATAGGAAAATATCATCTTCTTGTAAAGAATCCATTGCCCTACTAATCGCTTCCTGCCAATTTTCAAAAATATGTTTCGATTCTCGCTTTGAATGAGCAGCAAGAGCTTCAGCAGAGATAGCACGATCAAACTTAAACGTTGTAAAAATCATTTCATCCGCAATTGTTTCTAATTGTTCAACCATTTCATCCAGTTGCTTGTCCCCAAGTGCTGTAAATAAAATAATAATTCGTTTTTCACTGTAATGTGCACGAACAGTTTCTACAAGGCTATGTATACCTTCTGGATTGTGTGCCCCATCAATAATGACATGGGGGTGAGTAGAAAGTTGTTCAAAACGTCCAATCCAATATGCTTCCGCTAATCCTTTTCGAACATGCTCTTCATCAATTAAAAATGCTTGATATACGTTTAAGTATGACATTGCCATAAGTGCCAGCGCAGCATTTTGCACTTGATGCTGACCTTTCATGGAAATGAAAAGATCTTCATACGTACGGAATGGAGACGAGAATGTAAACCTTTCCCCTTCTTTCTCTGAAGAAAGATGTTCTACTTGAATTTGATTTCCTAGTTCATATAAGTTAGAACGTTTTTCGTTAGCAGTCGTACGGATGACTTCTAACGCTCCGTTTTGCTGTACCCCAGTTATAACAGGAACACCTGATTTTATAATTCCCGCCTTTTCAAATGCAATTGCTTCTAGCGTATCTCCTAAAATATGCATGTGATCACGGCCGATATTTGTAATAATTGTCAGTACAGGATGAATGACATTTGTTGAATCAAAGCGCCCTCCAAGACCTGTTTCAAATAACACGACATCACACGGATTTGTCTTTCCAAAATAATAAAGAGCCATAACGGTAATGATTTCAAATTCTGTCGTTTCGCCTAAATCTGTTTTATCTAACTTCTCCACAATAGGTTTAACTCTATTTACGAGATCGGTAATTTCTTGATCTGTAATTGGTGCACCATCAATACTAATCCGTTCATTAAACGTTTCAATATAAGGTGAAGTAAACGTTCCTACTTTATACTCTGCCGCCTGTAACATATAACGCATATATGTAAGAGTTGAACCTTTTCCATTTGTTCCTGCTAGATGAACACATTTTATGTGACGCTCGGGATTTCCGAGTTCCCCTAGCATCCATTTCATACGTTCTAACCCTGGTTTTATACCGAATTTTAAACGGCTATGAATCCAGCCGATTGCTTCTTCATATGTATGTATCACGTGTACCGTTCCCCTTTCCAATCAGCAAAAAAGATCTTGTCTCAGCTCTATTATACGCAAACAAAAGAGACCCACCAATACGGCGAGCCTCTTTCGAACAACTTTATTTTTGAAGATCAGCTAAACGCTGGCGAACTGCTTCGCGTTTTTCTAAATAATCTTGCTCTTTCGCGCGTTCTCCGTCAATAACTGCTGCTGGAGCTTTTGCTACAAAGCCTTGGTTTGCAAGCTTTTTCTGTACACGTTCTACTTCTTTATCGAACTTTTCAAGTTCTTTTTCAAGACGTGCTCTTTCTTCATCAAGGTTGATCAGATCAGCTAGTGGTAAGAATAGCTCTGCACCTGATACAATTGCCGTCATCGCTTTTTCTGGCGCTTGTAGATCCGTTTGAATTGTTAATTCACTTGGATTACAGAATCGCTCAATGTAAGAGCTATTTTTCGTAAGCTGCGCTAGTACTGCTTCGTCTTTTGCTTTAATTTGTAGTTGAACTTTTTTGCTCATTGGCGTATTTACTTCCGCACGAATGTTACGAACAGAGCGGATAATATCAACTAGAAGATGCATTTCTGCTGCTGCTTCTTTATCTTGTAAATCTTCGCGAACTGTTGGCCAAGCCGCTACTGTGATAGATTCACCTTCATGAGGTAAATGTTGCCAAATTTTCTCTGTTACAAATGGCATGAATGGGTGTAACAGGCGCATTGTTTGATCTAGTACGTATGCTAAAACAGAACGAGTTGTTTTCTTCGCTGCTTCATCTTCTCCGTATAATGGAATTTTCGCCATCTCAATGTACCAGTCACAGAAATCATCCCAAATGAAGTTATATAATGCACGGCCAACTTCACCTAGTTCATATTTATCCATGTTACGTGTTACACTTTCAATCGTTTCGTTTAAACGAGTTAAAATCCATTTATCTGCAACTGATTTTTCACCAGTTAAGTCGATATCTTCATATTTCATGTCATCCATGTTCATTAATACGAAACGAGATGCGTTCCAAATTTTATTGATGAAGTTCCAAGTAGATTCTACTTTCTCCATGCTAAAACGTAAATCTTGACCAGGCGCACTTCCTGTTGATAAGAAGAAGCGCATTGCGTCTGCACCGTACTTCTCAATAACTTCCATTGGGTCGATACCATTACCAAGAGATTTACTCATTTTACGTCCTTGCTCATCGCGAACAAGGCCGTGAATTAATACGTCTTTAAATGGACGCTCTCCTGTAAACTCTAAACCTTGGAAAATCATACGAGATACCCAGAAGAAGATGATGTCATAACCAGTTACAAGAGCGTCTGTTGAATAATAACGCTTGAAGTCCGCTGCATCTTCGTTTGGCCAGCCTAGTGTAGAGAATGGCCATAATGCTGAACTAAACCATGTATCAAGTACGTCATTATCTTGGTTCCAGTTTTCAATATCCGCTGGCGCTTCTTCACCTACGTATACTTCACCAGTTTCTTTATGATACCAAGCCGGGATGCGATGTCCCCACCATAATTGACGAGAAATACACCAGTCATGAATATTTTCCATCCAGCGTAAATATGTGTTCTCGAAACGATCAGGTACGAACGTTACTTTTTCTTCTTCTTTTTGTTGAAGTTCAATTGCCTTTTCTGCAAGTGGTGCCATTTTTACGAACCATTGCGTTGATAAATATGGCTCAACAACTGCTCCGCTGCGCTCACTATGACCAACAGAATGCATATGCGGTTCGATTTCTACTAATACACCTGCTTCTTGCAAGTCTTTTACTAATTGCTTACGGCATTCAAAGCGATCCATACCGTTATACTTACCAGCTTTTTCATTCATTGTTCCATTTTCGTTCATTACTAGAACGCGTGGTAAGTCGTGGCGGTTACCTACTTCAAAGTCGTTCGGATCATGAGCTGGTGTAATTTTTACAACCCCTGTTCCAAACTCTGGATCTACATAGTCGTCTGCGATAATTGGAATTTCACGGCCAACGATTGGAAGTGTAACTGTTTTTCCGATTAAATGTTTGTAACGATCATCTTCTGGATGAACTGCTACTGCTGTATCACCAAGCATTGTTTCCGGGCGAGTCGTTGCAAGGCGAATGTGACCAGAACCGTCTGTTAATGGATAGTTCATATGGTAGAATGCCCCTTGAACATCTTTATGAATTACTTCAATATCAGAAAGGGCAGTGCGCGCTGCTGGATCCCAGTTAATAATGTATTCTCCGCGATAAATTAAACCTTTTTCATATAATTGAACGAATACTTTATTAACTGCATCAGATAAACCTTCATCTAATGTAAAGCGCTCACGAGAGTAATCTAGTCCTAAACCAACTTTCCCCCATTGCTGACGAATGTGATTCGCGTATTCTTCTTTCCATTCCCACGCTTTTTCAAGGAATTTTTCACGACCAAGGTCATAACGAGAAATACCTTCTTCACGAAGTTTCCCTTCTACTTTCGCTTGCGTTGCAATACCTGCATGGTCCATACCAGGAAGCCATAATACATCATAGCCTTGCATACGCTTTGTACGCGTTAAAATATCTTGAAGCGTCGTATCCCAAGCATGACCTAAGTGCAGCTTACCAGTTACGTTCGGAGGCGGAATTACAATCGTGTATGGTTGTTTCTCTGCGTCTCCTTTTGCTTCGAAATATTTGCCTTCAAGCCACCATTTATAACGGCCTTCTTCTACGGATATATGATCGTATTTTGTTGGTAAATTCTTTTCCGTGTTTGACATATTTTTCCCTCCTTAAAATTAAAAAATGTCCCTCATCCAAAAAGGACGAGGGACATCGTGGTACCACCTTTATTTACAAACAAATTCAAAATTTGCTTATACTCTTGATTTGATAACGGACAGACCCGTCTTTTCCTAATGAGAATGACTCCGTTCAGAAAAGATGCTCCAGGGCTACCTTCTAACATGACTATCTAGAGAATCTCACAGCTAATAATTCTCCTCTCTGCAGACGTTTAATGTTATACTCTTCCCCTTCAATGCATTTATATAATTGTTATTTATTATATACAATAGTGTAAAAAACGAAACTACATTCGTCAAGATAAAAATATTTTTCGACTTACATCTATCATCATTACATTTTATTTTCAATCAGCTTAACCAAGTTTTTTATAACATATGCAAATAAAATGAAAAAAGTGCAGCACAAGCACATTAGATGCCTATCCTGCATATTGTAATATCATATTTTCACTTCTCTTATAATTCCATTCTAGAGAAGGTTGTAATACGGAGGACAATTATGCGACGCTATCGACGCACGTACAACTTTTCATCCCCCTCATGGTTAAGAAATTTACAAACGATATTTTCTGATTTTGCAATTCCACTTACAATTTTCCAAGGCATTCGTACTTTGCTACTTCCTACGTTTTTAGATTTTGTTATTCTTGCCATTTTTATTGCAGCAACGATTCGCTTACATTATAAGCCGTAACCTCTTTATTTAGGCTACGGCTATTTTTTACTGTGATTGATGCTCAGCAGCTTGAAGCTGTGCCACGAAATATTCAATATTACTTATAAGCCAATGTGCTTGCTGGAGCATTTTTACATCATGTAACTCCTTTGTTTTATTACGAGTATTTCGAGTATTTCGAGCATTTGCATAGGCATTCACTTGTTTAATAAATGGTTTTGGATACGCTAAATATGCAAGCATAAGCAGCTTTTCCTCTTTCGTAAACGCAAAATTCTTTTGATATATTTGGTACCATTCATACCGATCATTTCTTACAATTGGATACGTGTTAAAGGAGCGCGAATAAAATTGAACAATATCTTGAACTGGGGTAGCAAACCCTGCATCTTCTAAACTAATAAAATAACCATTTCGCTGATAATCGAACAAAAAGTGATTCATGGAAACATTACCGTGAATAAATGAAATACGTGTTTTTTCTTTGTCTTTCATCGCTTCATGCCATTCTGTAAATTGTTTCTTCGCAAATTCATGAGCACGCATCACTTGATGAAAGTACGTACAATATTGCAATTCAAACGGAGACATATACCATTTCGCTTCCGATTCAACTAAGAACTCCTCTAATAACGTGCCATCTTGTTCCCAGCGATTTGAAATCGTATCAAAATGTCCTTGAATCGCCTCTTCTGTCACGTCTTCTTCTCGCACCGTTTTTTTATGCATCATAGCAAGTGTTTGAAACATTTTATGATACTGATCGTTCTCTTCTCCTTGACTCTCTGCGTTTCCTAACCAAGGCATTAAATAATAACTATGCTCACCATCACTTAAAATGTGCGTTCCATCTCTCGCATGATAAATAGGGGCAAAATTTGTAAATCCTTTTTCTCGTAAAAATTGAACATAATACATAAGATTACTTCGTTCTAATTTTTGTGGTGGCAATTTTTTTAACGCATATGGACCTTGGCTCGTATAAATTTTTATTACATTCCCATATTCCTCAATATGCTCAGGAGCTAATTGATATAGCTGTAAAACAGAAGCATAACGCTCTCGTAATTCCATGTCCATATGAACAACGACCCTTTCTACAGGAGCGTGAAACAGAAAAGAGGTGAGGAAGATTTCTCTTCACTCACTTTACTTTCACCTTTGGCACTGGTATATATATAATTTGTCCTGCTGTTAAATACAAATCATCGTTTTGATTTACACGATGTAAATGTTGTACGGAAGTATCATAACGCTCAGCAACAGATTCAATCGTGTCACCTTCTTGCACAAAATATAGTCTCAGCTTTGTAAATTCATCTTCCGGCTGTTTTGAAAATAATTTTGTTAAATATAGTGCGTTTTCGTCCCGCTGTGAATATAAAACTTCTTCTTGCTCTTCCTCATCAATAATTTGTTTCTTCGCTTCTTTATGTCCGAAGACCAGCTGCGGCGTGACAACTTCTTCACGTACTTGTTCTTCTTGCCTTTGTTCCTCTTCTTCGTTTTCTTCTTCCTCATCTAGTTCGGGCTCTGGTTCTTGACGAGCTTCTAACTGAAATGGCTCAAAAGCATAATCTTCCCATTCGTCAGTCTCTACCACTTCTTCATCTAGTACCTCTTCTTTTACTGTTTCTTCGACTTCACGCTCTTCATCAACTAGTTCTTCTACTTCACGTTCTTCGTCACACAATCCATGAATTGAAACATCCGCCAAAAGCTGCAAACAACCATTTTCTAATAATTCATAATCAAACTCTTCAATATCCACATACAAATCTTCGACTCGCTTCACGCGGCCACGTGGAATCGAAATTTCCAGCGGAAACGAATGCACCAATTCATTTATCCCATCATCGCGCGTCTCCACATAATCTATCGTACGTACCGGAGATAACTCTCGTAATGAGAACGTCTCCGTTTCTTCCTTCGGGATATATTCCCCTGTTAAATCAAGTTGCCCGTATACAACAATTTCATATTCACGTTCTTCTATAGCAACATCAGGATCTAATGAAATCGAAAGTAGTTCATTGACTTCCTGTCCTTTTTGAAACCATACAGATTCTTTTAAAGAAAACCGCAATGCAGTTTGTTGCTCTGCTGCCACTTCGTGTTCCCCCTCTCAAACTCTATGTCATTACAGGTTTATGTGAGGAACAGAGACTTTATGAATAAAAAAATTGCTGTGGACAAAAAAGAACCTGACCGCGTCTATGTACGGCCAGGTCCTCTCGCCTCCCCTAAAGAAAAGGGGATAAGCTAGAATTTCAACTGCTATTTATATACAAATTTTGTTTGTTCAGCATACAAACCACTGCCACCCAAAATAAAACGTAACCCACACCGGACGTAGCAAAAAAAGGACCTGACCGCTTCTACGCACGGTCAGGCCCTCTCGCCCCCCTAAAGAAAAGGCTTTTTTACCCTTTTAATTTAGACATCGCAATCTCTGCAGCAGCAATCGTTGCTTCAATATCAGCATCACTATGCGCCGTTGATAAGAACAAGCCTTCAAATTGAGAAGGTGGTAAGAATACACCTTGTTCTACCATTTCACGGTAATACGCTGCAAAATATTCTAAATTGGACGTTTTTGCTGTTTCATAATTGATAACTTTTTCATCTGTAAAGAAAATACCGACCATAGAACCAGCACGATTAATACAATGCGGAATACCATATTTTACAGCTACTTCATGTAAGCCTTTTTCAAGCATCTCCGCTTTACGTTCAAATTCTTTGTAGCTTTCTGGTGTTAACTGGACAAGAGTCTCATATCCTGCTGTCATTGCTAATGGATTACCAGATAATGTACCAGCTTGATAAATTGGGCCACTTGGTGCTACTTGCTTCATAATTTCAGCTTTACCACCATATGCTCCGACTGGAAGTCCGCCACCAATTACTTTCCCTAAACATGTTAAATCAGGTGTTACCCCAAAATATCCTTGTCCGCAATTATAAGCTACGCGGAAGCCCGTCATTACTTCATCAAAAATAAGAAGTGCCCCGTATTCTGTTGTCACATCACGAAGACCTTGTAAAAATTCTGGAAGCGGTGGTACAACACCCATATTTCCAGCTACTGGTTCTACAATGATACATGCAATATCATCACCGAACTGTTCAAATGCATATTTCACGCTTTCTAAATCGTTATACGCAACCGTAATCGTATTTTTCGCAACGCCTTCTGGTACGCCAGGGCTATCTGGTAACCCAAGCGTAGCAACACCAGAACCAGCTTTAATTAAAAGAGAATCACCATGTCCGTGATAGCAGCCCTCAAATTTTAAAATTTTATTACGGCCTGTATAACCACGTGCTAAGCGAAGTGCACTCATTGTCGCCTCTGTTCCAGAGTTCACCATGCGTACAATTTCAATGGACGGAACGCGGTCGATAACAAGCTGTGCTAATTTATTTTCAATTTCTGTCGGCGCTCCGAAGCTTGTTCCTTTTTCAACTACCGCTTTTAACGCTTCCACAACTTGGTCGTTGGAATGACCATGAATAAGCGGACCCCATGACAATACATAATCAATGTATTCATTTCCATCAATATCATAAACTTTAGAGCCTTTTCCGCGCTCCATAAATAATGGATTCATACCGACAGATTTAAAAGCACGCACTGGGCTATTTACACCGCCTGGCATTAAATCCTTTGCTGTTTCAAACGCTTCAATCGATTTCTCAAAACTTTTCATTATCGTGCGCTCCCTTCTTGTAACCATCTCGCTGCATCTTTCGCATGATATGTAAGTATTAAATCTGCTCCTGCACGCTTCATGCTTAATAATTTTTCAAGAACAATATCTTTTTCATTAATCCAGCCATTTTGTGCTGCCGCTTTAATCATTGAGTATTCACCACTCACATTATACGCAACAACCGGAAGATTGAAGTTATTTTTCACATCACGAATAATATCTAAATAAGAAAGTGCTGGCTTCACAATTAAGAAGTCCGCTCCTTCCATCACATCTGACTCAGCTTCGCGGAATGCTTCTTGACGATTTGCTGGATCCATTTGATATGTTTTACGATCACCAAATTGAGGTGCACCATGCGCAGCATCACGGAACGGTCCGTAAAAAGCCGACGCATATTTCACTGCATATGACATAACTGGGACATGCATAAAGCCATTTTCATCTAACGCATGACGAATATACGCTACAAATCCATCCATCATATTAGATGGCGCAATAATATCCGCACCTGCTTTTGCTTGACTTACTGCTGTTTTTGCAAGAACCTCTAATGATTCATCATTTAAAATAATTCCATCTTCAATTACACCGCAATGACCATGACTCGTATACTGACATAAACATGTATCTGCGATTACAACTAATTTTGGAAAACTCTCTTTAATTTGCGAAATTGCTCGCTGCACAATACCGTGCTCACAATACGCAGAAGAGCCTACTTCATCTTTTTCAGCAGGTAAACCAAATACGATAACGGAACGAATACCTAAATCAACAACTTCTTGCATTTCTGCTTGCAGATGGTCTAAAGAAATTTGATATACACCTGGCATAGAAGGAACTTCATTACGCTTATTTTCTCCTTCTAAAACAAAAATCGGATAAATGAAATCTTCTGTATGTAAATGTGTTTCACGCACAAGAGCACGCATATTTGCACTTTGTCGTAAACGACGATGACGATTAAATTGTAAAGGATTCATAACTTTTCCATCTCCAATTCTTAAAGTTTCACTTTATTATATATTCTGAAATACATTGTAACATAGATTCAATTGTGTATTCTTTTGGAACAAGTAGGGTTTGAAAATATTGACGTGCTTCTCGTTCTGTAATAGGACCTATACAAGCAATTGTACATCCTTTTACCCATTCTCTCCAGTTTTCACCTTCAAGCAATGTAAGGAAACTTTGGACAGTAGACGGGCTTGTAAACGTAATCACATCAATTTCTCTTGATTGCAGTGCATCAATAAGTTGTTCACGCATTTGCAAATGGACTGCCGTTTCATATACAACGAGTTCACGGACAATCGCCCCATGATTTCTTAGCGCCTCTCGTATGACATCTCTCGCAAGATTTCCTTTTGGCAATAATATACGTATCCCACTTTCAATATGGTTCACAAATTCCTTCGCAAATACTTCTGCCACAAATGCAGTTGGTACAAAATGAACATTGTAGCCGCGATATTCTAATTCTTGCTTTGTCTTCACGCCGACTGCGGCAATTTTCATCGTCTTTGGCAAGGGCTGCTGTAAACCATCTAAAAAGAAATTCACACCATTTTTACTTGTGAAAATAATCCAATTATACGTATCCAGTTCCTCACGTACTTGTTGAAATTGATTATGCGGGGCTGCTGTTATATGTAAAAGCGGAATTTCCACTGGAATTCCGCCCTGTTTTTGCACTGCTGCACTCATTTGCTTCGCTTGTTGCTGGGCCCTTGTAATTAGCACTGTTTTTCCGCAAAGAGAAGTCATATCGCTAGTTTTGCTCCTGATTCGCAGCGGCAATCAATTCTTTCGCTCCTTGCTCGATTAACAAGTCTGCCGCTCGTTCTCCAACTTCTCCTGCATCTTCACCAACAACAACTTCTTTTAATAAAACTGTGCCATCTTTCGACCCAACAAGAGCTGTTAATTCAATTTGGTCATCTTCTTTGAGCGTTGCATATCCAGCAATCGGAACTTGGCAACCGCCTTCTAATTTATGAAGAAATACACGTTCTGCTTCTACAGTTCTCGCTGTTACATGATCATTTAAATGACTTAATAATTGTAATAAATCCGCGTCATCCTCGCGGCATTCAATAGACAGCGCACCTTGACCGACAGCTGGTACACACACTTCTTCTGCTAAATACCCTGTAATCACATCACCGGCCCAGCCCATTCGTTTTAGTCCTGCAGCCGCTAAAATGATTGCATCGTAATCTTCTTCTTTTAACTTACGGAGTCTCGTATCAATATTTCCGCGGATCCATTTCACTTGTAAATCGGGACGTGTAGCTAACAACTGTGCACTACGGCGTAAACTGCTTGTACCAATCACCGCTCCTTCTGGTAACTCCTCAAACGATTCTCCATTTTTAGAAATAAACGCATCACGCGGATCAACACGTTTTGGAATACATCCAATTGTTAACCCTTCAGGAAGTACTGCCGGCATATCCTTCATGCTATGAACAGCCATATCAATTTCCTTTGTTAATAGCGCATGTTCAATCTCTTTTACGAACAAGCCTTTTCCGCCTACTTTCGAAAGTGTCACGTCTAAAATAACGTCACCTTTCGTTACAATTTCTTTCACTTCAAATTCATATGGCAATCCAAGTGCTTTTAATTGATCGATAAACCAATTTGTTTGCGTTAATGCCAATTTACTTTTTCTCGATCCTACAATAATTTTGCGCATATTTTTCTCTCCTCTTATAAGTACCAAAAATGGAAGTTCGATAAACTACTAAATAAGAAAATATTAATTAACATAATAAGAAATGCTCCAATATTCCAGCTCGCAATTCTCTTTCCCTGTAATGTATCTGATCCGCGTAAATAAATACCTGAACAGTATACAAATAAGACGATGAAAGATCCGATTACCTTCGCGTCATACCAATGGAAATTATCTAACTTTGTATATCCCCATAGACACCCAAGCAAAATGGCTAATAAAAAGAAAGGTACAGAAAATAAATTTAAACCATATGACATAGAGTCCAGCTTCGGTAAATTTCCTAAACGCCTTAACCTTGCATTCCATTTTTTTTGCTTTAATAAACGATATTGAATTAAATACATAATGGAAAAAATAAAAGAAACTGTAAATGTTGCATAGGAAATAATCGCCATACCAATATGTACATAAACAAGCTCCGATACTAATTGATTTGCTAATACCGGCGACATTTTTCCAAGCGGCGTAAAAATAGAAAAAGCGCTTACACCAAACGCAATCATATTTGTGAAAAAGACTAAAAAGTCAATGCGCATGAATCGGTTAATCATTAATGATAATGTAATTAATAGCCATACATAAAAATAAATACCCGATAATAACGTTAAAATTGGATTAATTTCCGCTTCTGTTGCCCGAAGTAACATAAATATTGAATAGAGTACCCATACAACAGAAAGTAACCAAAAGGCAATCTTGTTCGCCCTTCGGTTACTTTGAAAATAATCTATGAAATACAAACTAACGCTACAAGCATATAAAATAATGGCAATATGATAAATAATGCTATTGTTTAAAACACCCATCCATTTATCCTTTCCATTACAAAGATGGAGCGGATACTGTCCACTTCTCTGTTTGTTTCCATTCTACTTCGCTCTCTTCCACTACTTCTTTCGTATTTAAATCGAAAATTTTCGCAAATAGAGCAAGTTTTTCCTTCGCATTTTCTTCAGCCGCTAACTCTTTCGCAATTAAAATCGGATCTTTTAATAATTGATTAATAATACTTTTCGTATGCTTACTAATCACTTTCCGTTCACGCTCTGTTAACGTTGGAATTTTCCGTTCAATACTCTGCATTGTTTCACTTTGAATCGCTAACGCTTTATCACGAAGCTCCGAAATTAACGGGACAACACCAAGCGTATTCAACCATGATTTAAATAGACTCATTTCTTCTTCAATCATAATTTGAATTTTCTCAGCTTCTTTTAATCGCTCAGCACGATTCGCTTCCACAACACCTTGTAAATCATCAATATCATATAAGAAAACACTTTCTAACCTATCAATTGCTGGATCAATATCACGAGGCACTGCAATATCTACCATAAAGAGCGGACGACCAGAACGCATGCGTTCTACTTTGGACATCATTTCTTTCGTAATCACATATTCAGTCGACCCCGTTGAGCTAATGACAATATCAGCTTCTAACAGTGCGCATTGCAACTGATTCACCGGCATTGCAAGCCCCATATATTTTTCTGCCATCGTTTCTGCTTTTGCAAACGTACGATTCATAACAGTTACTTTATGAGCACCGCTCCCGTACAAATTCTGTAGTGCTAATTCGCCCATTTTTCCCGCACCAAGAATAAGAACATGGCAATCTTTCAAATCACCAAAAATCTTCTTTCCAAGTTCAACAGCTGCATAACTTACCGACATTGCATTGCCACCAATTGTCGTTTCTGAATGCGCACGTTTCGCTAATGTAACGACTTGTTTAAACAATTCATTAAAGATCGTTCCTGTCGTTTTTATTTCTTGTGCAAGTAAGAAGCTATTCCGAATTTGACCTAAAATTTGCGTTTCTCCAACTACCATTGAATCTAATCCACATGTTACGCGGAATAAATGATCTGTAGCACCATCCTGTTCATATAGAGATAGATACGGTGCAATTTCGTCTATTTCAAGCTGAAACCAATCAGCCATAAATTTCTTAATATAATAGCGTCCTGTGTGTAACTGGTCTACTACAGCATAGATTTCCGTTCGATTGCACGTTGATACAATGACATTTTCTAATACACTTTTTTGCTTTTGCAACGTTGTCATTGCTTCCTCTAATTCTGCTGCCTGGAACGTTAGTTTCTCACGAATTTCTACAGGGGCTGTTCGATAGTTAACACCAACAACAAGAATATGCACGCAGCATGTCCCCCTTCAACCGTTTTTTCATCTTATCTACTATCATAATACAACTTTCTTCTTATAAATCTGACAATCATGTGAACACCGTTGCTTTTTTTCCTTACTTATCTGACAATAAGCCATCTCCCGCGATAAGTAAAGAATGAAAAGTGAGGAAAAGTTTTCATAAAGGAAACTGATTTTCGTTTCCACGCTTAACTAACCTCTTCCAAAAAAAACCACTTTATAATAATTATAATATAACAACTCTATCTGTACGTTACCAAAAAAAATTATCGGAATCAAGTGATGGAAACTATTCCATCTATGCTAAAAACAATCTTTCATTAGCTTCTTTCAATCGGAGAAAAATATGTATGATTATACCAAATGATCATAAAAAAACGTGTGACAATCGTCACACGTTTTTTGTCTTTGTAAACTTATGAATCGCTTTCCACGCTTCTTCTTTCCCAAGACCTGTTTCTGAAGAGAATAGTACAACTTCATCTCCTGGTTCTACATCAAGCGTTTCTTTCACAACTTTTAAATGCTTTTGCCATTTTCCTTTTGGAATTTTATCAGCTTTTGTTGCAATAATGATTGTTGGAATTTCATAATGTTTTAAGAAATCATACATCATCACATCGTCGTTCGTCGGCTTATGACGTAAATCAATAACAAGCACAGCTGCGTTTAGCTGCTCTCTCGTTGTGAAATACGTTTCAATCATTTTGCCCCATGCTGCTCGTTCTGATTTTGATACTTTCGCGTAACCATAACCTGGTACATCCACAAAATGCATCATATCATTAATGATGAAGAAGTTTAGCGTTTGCGTTTTTCCTGGTTTAGAAGAAATACGCACTAATTTTTTTCGATTTAAAATTTTATTAATAAAGGATGATTTTCCTACATTTGAACGACCCGCTAATGCGATTTCTGGTAAATCGCTCTCAGGATATTGTTCTGGTTTGACTGCGCTAATGACAATGTCAGCTTTTGTTACTTTCATTTTTTCACTCCTACTAATGCATGCTCTAGTACCTCATCTAAATGAGAGACTGGCACAAACGTAAGGTTTTCCTTTACGCTTTCTGGAATATCTTCTAAATCTCTTTCATTTTCTGCCGGTAAAATAATTTTCTTTAAACCTGCACGATGTGCACTCAACGTTTTTTCTTTCAATCCACCAATCGGTAACACGCGGCCACGAAGTGTAATTTCACCTGTCATTCCCACTTCTTTACTAACAGGAATACCTGTTAATGCTGAAATAAGAGCCGTTGCCATCGTAATCCCAGCTGAAGGTCCGTCTTTTGGCACAGCCCCTTCAGGAACATGAATATGAATATCATGTTTTTCATGGAAGTCAGGATCAATATGTAATTCTTCCGCACGAGAACGAATGTAACTAAATGCCGCTTGTGCAGATTCTTTCATTACATCACCAAGTTTTCCCGTTAAAATCAATTTCCCTTTACCCGGGGATACAGATACTTCAATCGCCAGCGTATCTCCACCAGCTGCTGTATACGCTAAACCTGTTGCCATCCCTACTTGATCTTTCGTTTCTGCTTGACCATAACGGAATATACGTTTTCCAAGTAATTCAGTAATATTCTTCTCCGTTACAACGACGCGCTTACGTTCTTCTGTTACAATAATTTTCGCCGCTTTTCGGCAAAGCTTCGCAAGCTGACGTTCTAACGTACGAACACCCGCTTCACGCGTATAGTAACGGATGATTTCAAGAAGCGCTTCATCGCGCACTTGTAAATTCCCTTTTTTCAACCCATGTTCCTTCAGTTGCTTCGACAATAAATGTTCACGGGCAATATGTACTTTTTCAAGTTCTGTATAACCAGCAATAGAAATAACTTCCATGCGGTCAAGAAGCGGACCTGGAATGCTTGCAAGCGTATTAGCAGTTGCAACAAACATCACTTTTGATAAATCATACGGCTCTTCAATGTAATGATCACTAAAATTATGATTTTGTTCTGGATCTAATACCTCTAACAATGCCGCTGAAGGATCACCGCGGAAATCATTGGACATTTTATCAATCTCATCTAATAAAAAGACAGGATTAATTGTTTTTGCCTTTTTCATCCCTTGAATAATACGACCTGGCATCGCACCGACATACGTACGACGATGACCACGAATTTCCGATTCATCACGTACACCGCCAAGCGATACACGAACAAAATTACGATTCACTGATGTCGCAATTGAACGAGCTAACGATGTTTTCCCAACCCCAGGAGGACCAACTAAACAAAGAATAGGTCCTTTTAACGAATTAGTAAGCTTTTGCACTGCTAAATATTCAAGCACACGTTCTTTCACTTTTTCAAGCCCATAATGATCTTCATTTAAAATATGTTCAGCACGCGCAAGATCGATACGATCTTCCGTTGCCTCCGTCCAAGGAAGAGATAATAACCAATCAATATAATTGCGAATAACACCGCTCTCCGCTGAACTTGCCGGCAATTTCTCATAACGATCCAGCTCTTTTAATGCCGCCTTCATCGTTTCTTCTGGCATTCCTGATTCTTCAATCTTTTCGCGAAGCTCTTCTACTTCGCCGCCTTTTCCTTCTTTATCACCAAGCTCTTTTTGAATAGCTTTCATTTGTTCACGTAAGAAGTACTCTTTTTGTGTACGCTCCATAGAACGTTTCACTTGTTGACCAATTTTCTTTTCTAAGTTTAACAACTCTTTTTCATCTTGAATAAAAGAAATAAGTGTATGTAATCGTTCTTTCGCTGCAGTGATTTCTAAAATTTGTTGCTTTTGCTTCGTTTTGAGCGGCAAATGAGATGATACGAGATCAGCTAATCGACCTGGTTCCTCAATATCAACAACTGTCGCAAATGTTTCACCTGAAATTTTTTTGGACAGCTTAATATATTGCTCAAAATACTCAATTAATGTACGCATAAGCGCTTTTTCTTCTAAATCGCCGTCTTCTTCTTCAATTAACATGTGGACATTAGCTGTAATTACATCATTTTCTTCAATGAACTCTGTCATCTCTACTCTATGTAAACCTTCAACAAGGATACGCATCGTCCCATTTGGCAATTTAAGCATTTGCTTCACTTTTGCTAACGTACCTACTTTATAAACATCATCTTCTTTCGGATCATCGATATTCACGTCTTTTTGCATCGCTAAAAAAATCATATTTTCATCCATAGCCGCCTGCTCAAGCGCTTTGATCGATTTATCACGTCCTACATCAAGATGCAGAACCATCGTCGGATATACGAGAACGCCTCTTAATGGTAGGAGGGGCACAATTCTTTCGTTCGCATTCATATTAGACATAGCACCTCCATAAATATCTTTGTTTCCCTATTTTATATTACAATAAAGCCTTATGCAATCGCTGAGACTCAATACGCTACTTCTGTTCAAGAAAAAGGACTTCGCTTAAGCATATAATGACTTTAGCGAAGTCTAACATATTCAAGTAATTTAACTTTCTTTTTAACGAGAACTGC
Source organism: Bacillus sp. 491mf (assembly GCF_900112415.1). Classification (GTDB taxonomy): domain Bacteria; phylum Bacillota; class Bacilli; order Bacillales; family Bacillaceae_G; genus Bacillus_A. The sequence goes on along the minus strand of NZ_FOLV01000007.1, from coordinate 121,399 downwards.
CCCGGTTGATTTGCTAACACTTTTCTTCAAATCGATTGTGCATCGTCTTCCTCGAAAGAGAGTAACGTATCGCCTGTTCGCTCTATTTTCTCTTGTATACATGCTAATGCAAATACTTCTTTTAATTTTCGTACAGGTACAATTTCAATACCTTTAATTGTATAAAGAATAGGCTGCATATTTTCTGCGGGAATGAGCACTTTCTTTGCCCCAGCCTTTTTTGCTGCTTTTATTTTCGCATAAACGCCGCCGACTGGTTTTACTTCCCCGTGAATACTAATTTCACCGGTCATCGCTACTTCATTATTGACATACATGCGATGAACTGCAGAATACACACCTGTTGCAATCGCAATGCCGGCAGATGGACCGTCAATTGGAACACCACCAGGAAAGTTAATATGTATATCATATCCTTCTGGTAATAAATCAAGGGAACGAAGGACAGTTACAACATTATCAACAGAACCTTTCGCCATACTTTTACGACGAATCGATTTTGATTGATTACCGATACTTTCCTCTTCAACAATCCCTGTTACCACTACAGACCCTTTTTCTTTTGCTGGAATTGCTGTTACTTCAATTTCGAGCAACGCTCCTGTATTCGGCCCATATACAGCCAAACCATTTACAAGACCAATTCTCGGAATTGGATATATATGTTTTTCGTATTTAGGCGTCAATTGACTTGAATGAATCACCCATTCAATATCTTCATCCTTTATGGAAGAGCGTCCTTCGTTAATTGCCATTCCAGCAGAGATTTGTACAAGGTTAATGGATTCTCTTCCATTTCGTGCGTACATGCCAATCATTTCTACGCCCTGTTTCCCTATCTCCATGCCTACTTTTTCAGCAGCATTTCTAGCTACCTCTTCAATCTCTTCTGTATCTAATTCACGAAAGAAGACTTCTAAACAACGTGAGCGAATCGCTGGAGGAATTTCCTCCGGTGAACGTGTTGTTGCGCCAACAAGACGAAAATCAGCCGGTAATCCCTTTTGGAAAATATCGTGTATATACGTTGGAATAAAAGAATTTTCCTCACTATAATAGGCACTTTCCAAAAACACTTTGCGATCCTCCAGCACTTTTAACATTTTATTCATTTGAATTGGATGAAGTTCTCCAATCTCATCAATAAATAAAATACCTCCATGCGCATCTGTGACCGCTCCTTTTTTCGGTTGAGGAATACCCGCTTGTCCCATCGCACCGGCCCCTTGATAAATTGGGTCATGAACAGAACCAATTAACGGATCAGCAATCCCCCGTTCATCAAACCGAGCTGTTGTAGCATCAAGTTCAATAAATGTTGCATTCAGGCGAAACGGAGATTTCGTATTTCTCTTTGCTTCTTCTAGTACGAGACGAGCCGCTGCTGTTTTCCCAACTCCTGGCGGTCCATATATGATGACATGCTGTGGATTTGGTCCGCATAAAGCTGCCTTTAATGATTTAATACCATCTTCTTGTCCAACAATATCGGCAAATGACGCCGGACGAACCTTTTCAGCAAGCGGTTCTGTTAAAGAAATTTCCCGCATTTTCCGAAGTTGCTCCAGCTCTTTCTTTGATTCTCTATCGATTGAAACTTTTTGCGTACGCTGGTTTCGAAGTAAATGCCAAAAATATAATCCGACAATTACACCAAAGACTAGTTGAACGATTAAAAAAATATTTGTCCAGCTCATATTCATTTCCTCCCGCTATGTTTTACTCTTCAGTATCCCCTGGGAGGAAACACGCTAAACATAAGAAGAAACAGCAATTATATAATTGCTGTTTCTATCGTTTATATTCCACTTCATAAATAATGGGGGCCAAAGCCCCCCATTATTCAAAACACTTTATGCAGATGTTTTTGTATCTTGCTCAAGCACAGTACCATCTTGCAACACTAATTTTGGCGTTGCATTTTCTGTTACTGTTTCTTTTGAAATTACACATTTTTCAATGTCTTTACGAGATGGAAGTTCGAACATCACATCTAGCATTAAACCTTCAATGATAGAACGAAGTCCACGTGCACCTGTTTTACGTTCAATTGCTTTTTTAGCAATTTCAACAAGAGCATCTTCTTCAAACTCTAATTCAACATCATCAAGCTCCAATAATTTTTGGAACTGCTTCACAAGTGCATTCTTCGGCTTTGTTAAGATGTCAACAAGAGCACCTTCATCAAGCGGTTCTAAGTTCGCAATAACTGGAAGACGACCAATAAATTCTGGAATTAATCCAAATTTTAATAAATCTTCTGGCAATACATGCGATAAAACATGCTTTTCTGTTACATCAGCATTTTTCTTCTCAGAACCGAAGCCAATCACTTTTTCACCAAGACGGCGTTTAATGATTGGTTCAATACCATCAAATGCACCGCCGCAAATGAATAAAATGTTTGTTGTATCAATTTGAATAAACTCTTGATGCGGATGCTTACGACCACCTTGAGGCGGAACGCTCGCTACAGTTCCTTCTAAAATTTTAAGAAGCGCCTGTTGCACACCCTCACCAGATACGTCACGCGTAATTGACGGATTTTCTGACTTACGAGCCACTTTATCAATCTCGTCAATATAAATGATTCCTTTTTCTGCTTTCTCTACATCATAATCAGCCGCTTGAATAAGTTTTAATAAGATGTTTTCTACATCTTCCCCTACATATCCAGCTTCCGTTAAAGATGTTGCATCAGCAATTGCAAATGGAACATTTAAAATACGTGCTAACGTTTGAGCCAATAATGTTTTACCACTACCAGTTGGCCCAATTAAAGAAATATTACTTTTCGCTAATTCTACATCATCAATTTTGCTGCTAGAATTAATGCGCTTGTAATGATTATATACCGCTACCGCTAATGCTTTCTTCGCTTGATCTTGTCCGATTACATATTCATCCAAAATTTCACGAATTTCTACCGGCTTCGGTACATCTTTGAATTCTACTTCTTCGTCTTTTGCAAGCTCCTCTTGCACGATTTCTGTGCAAAGCTCAATACATTCATCACAAATGTAAACCCCAGGACCTGCCACAAGTTTTCGAACTTGCGTTTGTGTTTTACCACAGAAGGAACATTTTAATTGTCCTTTTTCATCATTAAATTTAAACATATTTTCACACCCCTTACAAAGTGCTAAAACCTTGCCTTCGTATGTACACGATAAATGTATCGTATGTAAATACATATTATGTCACTACGTGGCGAGAAATACAAATAATATGGTTAGTTATGTACAAATAATTTTTAAAACTTTTGAAATATGTATATTCGACTCTTAAAGAATCATTTCCTTCTTCATAACAAAATGTTTTACAAATATATTTATATTTATAAAACAAGGCACGAGCAATGTCGCGCCTTGTTATTTTATTATGCAGTCTTGCTGTTTTCTACTAAGAAATCTACTGCTTTACGAACTTGAAGTTCTTCTTTTACACCTTCAACGTTACCAAGAGCTTGTTTCACAGCGTCTACTGGCATGCTGTACATTTCAGCCATCTTTTCAACTTCTGCATTTACTTCTTCTTCTGTTGCTTCGATGTTTTCAGCTTTGATGATTTCTTCAAGAACAAGGTTAGTTGTTACGCGTTTTGCAGCGTCTTCCTTCATTTGTCCTTTTAATTTCTCTTCATCAGTACCTGTGAATTGGTAGTAAAGCTCTAAGTTCATACCTTGGTAGCTTAAGCGTTGCTCGAATTCACGAACCATACGATCTAACTCAGTTTCGATCATAGCTTCTGGAATATCGATTTCTGCATTTGCAGAAGCTTTTTCTACTACTTCGTCACGAACTTTGTGCTCAGCTTCTTGCTTTTTGCTCGCTTCTAAGTTTTCACGAATTTTTGCTTTTAACTCATCAAGAGTTGCAACTTCTTCGTTTGCATCTTTTGCGAACTCATCATCTAAAGCAGGAAGTTCTTTCACTTTAATTTCATGAACTGTTACTTTAAATGTCGCTGGCTTACCAGCTAGTTCAGCTGCATGGTATTCTTCTGGGAATGATACTTCTACTTCTTTTTGTTCGCCAGCTTTTAGACCAACTAATTGCTCTTCAAAGCCTGGGATGAATGTGCCAGAACCGATTGCTAAAGAGTAGTTTTCGCCTTTTCCACCTTCGAATGCTTCGCCATCAACGAAACCTTCGAAGTCGATTACAGCTGTATCACCGTCTTCTACAGTGCCATCTTCTTTTACTACAAGCTCAGCTTGACGCTCTTGTAAAGATTTTAATTCGTTCTCAACATCTTCGTCAGTTACAGTAGCATCTGTTTTCTCTACTGTTAAGCCTTTGTATTCGCCTAATTTCACTTCAGGTTTTACAGTAACTTTTGCAGTGAAAATTAAGTTTTGGCTTTTTTCGAATTTCTCGATGTCGATTTCAGGATGAGCAACTGGGAAGATACCAGTTTCATCGATTGCTTCTCCGTATGCTTTTGGTAAGATGATATCTAAAGCATCTTGGTATAAAGACTCTACACCGAAACGTTGTTCGAATAGAGGACGAGGCATTTTTCCTTTACGGAAGCCCGGTACGTTAATTGTTTTTACTACTTTCTTGAACGCAGCGTCTAAAGAGTTGTTTACTTCTTTCGCATCAACTTCGATTGTTAAAACGCCAACGTTTCCTTCTAATTTTTCCCATTTTGCAGCCATTTATTCTTTCCCTCCAACTATAATAATGTATGCACATACCTCTAGAGATCGAGGCCTTTATCATTCCTTATAAAGAAACAACAAACGCAAACTGATAAATTCAGCCTTCTATCCATCACGAAAAGCTTTGGACATATACTTCTCAATCTACTATTTGTCGAAAAGACAAATACGGTATATTTTGTTCGAGAATAGTATGAAACATATAAGTAAGAGAATATGTGTTTCGGTTCTCTTATAAAAAGGCAGACTTAAGCCTTTTGCAACCCTTACATTATAACATAGAATACTCTCGTTTCAATAACTGAAACATTCTTTTTCATTATACTGGCATAAACCCTTCTTTCTCAATACGTAAAAACCACTGATATGCAATATGATATTCTTCCAGTGTAATACCATACTCCTGAAGAAGCTTCTCTTCATCGATTGGCATTCCAAAACGTTTCCTTCCAACTCTCTCTAAAACAGCTGCCCATAATTCATCTTTATCTGTTAATAGAGGAAACGGGAAGAGACTTGTCTGCATTTCTTTCCAATATGTAATAATTGCCCCATACATCGACGGATTATCATGCTCTAATCGTTCAGACAATATATGTAACACTTTTTCTGTATCGTATTGATTATAAGCCAAATTAGCCGGTATAACCGTTATTGTCTCACCAAACTTTTCTATATCTACCTTTTCTTGTATTCCGAAATCCATTAATACATATAAGATAGAAGTTTTAATATACGGGTGTTTCGTTTCATCTAATAAAAATGTACGTAACGTCGGCAGCGCCTTTTCGACATGTTTAGTCGCAAGACGATTCACCGCGCGCAGTTGCTCCCCGTAGTCACCCGTCAGTAAAGCATCCGCAAACGCAGGTTCATCAAAAGATAAACCGCCATCTATTTCTACTACTGCTTCTTCACTCTCAAGCATACTCTTTGCAAACAAGGCAAGTTGTGCTAACTTTTCCTTTTGCTCTACTGTTACTTCTTTCGTTTGTAAAACAGACTGCACCGTTTCAATAATACCTTCGTAATCATTTGTCTGCACTAAAATCGTAATGTACGTTTCGAGAATATCTTGAAATAAGAACTCCCCTGTTTCAAGTAATTTCTCACATCGTTCTTTCGCTTCTTCCATTTCCTTTAATTCTAGCAAGCAAATAACTGAAGCTAATTCTGATTGTTCTGTCTGTGCTCCGTATTGGCGCAACATTTCGAAGTTTTTTAACGCATCTTCAAACCGACGCTCACGCAATGCAATAAATCCTTCATCGGTATATCGCGCTGACAATTGCGGAAACAATACGACCGTACTTTCTTTTTTATCCATACGCTCGCCTCTTTTTTTAGATTTTCAATACACTTTAAAGTTAATATAACAAATGACAGTTCCGAACACAATAATTGGAATCTGTTCGTTTTTATTGAGAAAACATCAATTTCTTCTATATAAAAATCGAATATATCAGGGGGAAAATACGAAAGTAGAAATTTTATATATAAAACAAAAACCCTCTGCTACCGATGCGGAGAGTCTACTGGAAAGCTTCTATAATAGTAGGATATATAAAGAGGGTTATAATTTGAATAACAATAAACGTCATCACAATGACTCCAAAAAAGAGCATAACCTTACTGCGCTTTATCAACAACATAATAATGATAATTGTGCAGATTATTGAACAGACGAAAAGTATAGTTACACTTGAACTTAACAATCCGCCTGGAAGCATGAATAATAAGATTACACTACAAACTCCAATCATTCCTAATAGCCATTCCATTCTCTTTCCCCTTAAATCTTTATTTATGCCATTAACTGTTTTACAACTTCGATCATGTCAGCTAGTTTGTCATATGCAACAACCCCAAAAGCAATTGTTAAAGCTGTTACCGCTAATCCTTTCATTATTTTTCCTCCTCGCTTCGTCTTTGTTACCTTTATTATAAAATGTTTAAAAATAGTTACCATCGAACTACCTTACATGTACCTTACAGAATTGTAAGATTTCTCAAAATAAAAACTACCTCCTTGTGCATACACTGGGGTAGTTTTATGGAATTTCTCTATATTCATCTGCAAAATTTATATTCTTTTCTTGATAATTTTTCGGATCTTTAACTCTTAAGCTAATCGATTTACGAAAGACTTTAGGATCAAAGTAATAACATAAATCAGTTTGAGGACAATACACACAATAAACATCAATTTCTTCTTTATCTATATTTTTCATAGTTGTCCCTTTCCCAGTTGAATAACTAGAACGAAACCTTATTTCAAGAATTCCTTTATCATTCAATTCTCTATATTTCACTTGAATCCGTTTAAAACCACCATCTTTATAAGCTACAAGGTCAAAAGGAGCATGCTCTGTATGAGGAACAAGTATCATATAACCTTTTTCGCATAAATCAACCTGTGCTTTTAAAACTCCTAAATCTCCTTTTGTTTTTGTATGATGATACACAATTACACCACCTATATAGATTTTCTCAAATGGAATTACCACTATAAAATTTCATTCCTCTGTTCGTTTCTTCCTGCTTATACTTAACATTTCTTTCTGCACAAGTGATATAATATTATTGCGATGATTCTGAAAACAATAACGAAAGGATGATTCACTATGTTCAAAAAAGTCGCAGCTGATATGCTTGGCTTAAGTGATATTGGATCCGTTATTACCCCTGCTGATTACGATAAAGTAGATGCTGATGATTATGTCATGCATGAAGAAAATGAAAAAATTTATTTTTTAATCAAATCGAAAACAGACGAGTATTGCTTTACAAATACTGCTCTTATTCACGTTGACGGCACGAGTGCGGTAAGCAAGAAACGTACACTTCGCCGCTACAATTACAACACTCATAAAATCTCTAACGTCCTGCTTGAAACGGCTGGAACTGTCGATTTAGATATTGAAATTAAATTTACTATGGGCGGAGAACATTACTCCATTGATATACATAAAAAACATATTGAAGAAGTGAAAGATTTATATAAAGCCCTTCTAAAAATTGCTGAAATTACTCATGAAAACGACATCGCAACGCAATACGCACATAAAAGCCTAGAAATGGCATCTTCTACATTAGGTAATGTAAGAAATGCCGAAGTAGATCTTGCAGCACAGTTTAAAGAAATTAATCAAATTGCATTCAACTGGCTTGTTGATACGAAGAAACAATACAATGTAAAAGATTTTGGATTTGCGTTTGAGAAGTTTATTAACAATTAATGTAGAACTACAAAAAAGGAAAGCAGTCTTTTCGACGCTTTCCTTTTTTCATTCTGAACCTAGAAAGTTTTATAACTCGTGTCTTTTTCATACCCCCAAGCTCCGAGTTGTATAACAAGATCTTTAAACCTCTCCTCACAATCCAAATTAAATCGTACACTTCAACTTTTCTATTGTCTTAAGAATTTCATTTCTATTCTTTGAAAGTTTTATCCATTTTGGAAGTCTACTTTCGACACTTAAATAATATGGTCTAAATGGCCTTAAGCGTTGCTGAACATAATCTTCTACACGATGAAGATGTTCAAGATTAAAGAACCAAAGCTTATGACCACAACATTCCTTTTGCAAATATAAAGGTAAACCAAAGTACCAATCAACACCATGTTTGGCATTAAATAATTCATGATTAAATGCCCATGAATTATCCCATCTTCTTTTAGGATGAATGTCTTTTGTTAATCCACATTTACTACATAAAAACCGTTTCAATTCATGACCTATATATCTAGGCTCACCTTTTCCCTTTGCGTTATCAGGAGTAAAAACCCTCCCACAACCATTACATCTAGGACAATATACTAAGAATAAATCTGTATGCTCTATTAACATTCCACCGTAGTTGCCTAGCATATTTTTATTCCACCGCTCTCTTTGACTATTTAGATTTTCTAACAAAAAATGATTACCTTGTAAACCACAAAATTTTTCATTTAAATATTCTATCCCTTTTTCAAATATCCTGCTTTAACATTAGTCAAAAGTTAAAGCAGGTTACAGATTATATGTTCCTGTATTTCTTTTGAGCAAAACAAAAACCCCTTACACCATTTATCTAAACGATGTAAGGGGTAAAAAAAAAGAAGTGCACTCATGCACTTCTCTGTAGCGTCCCAGGAGAGATTCGAACTCCCGACCGACGGCTTAGCTTACCACTATAGCTTTCGCTACCAGCAAATACTGTTTGTAGTCTGGACTATATCTTCACCATTTCAGGTGCGACACGTGTAGTCTCTACGGAACCTCACGATGATTTTCATCATACTTTAGAGTTTTTACCATCAAGGTGATTCCTTGATCATTCAAGACTCCTCAATCTTCTTTAGAAGATCGTAAGTTTCCTCGGTATTACCATCAGCCGTACTGTTAAGGCTTCACCGATATAGTGTCGTCCACTTTATAGGTTCTTGTTTCCCTATAAAGGCTCCTATTCTTGAAGGCCGTTGCTCTATCCTGCTGAGCTACTGGGACATGGAGCGGGTGAAGAGAATCGAACTCTCGACCAGAGCTTGGAAGGCTCTTGTTTTACCACTAAACTACACCCGCGTCATATGATTTTTTCTAATTGCCTCATCGACATTATTCATTATATTATCGATACCAACGAAAGTCAACACCATTTTTTAAAAAATAGGGTGAAGAATTTTTCACCCTATTTTAAATGTTTTTTGTGCTACGATTGTTCCTTCTAAAGTAAGAAAACGAACGTCCATGATACCCTCTTCTATTTCAAGTAAGGCAAATGTTTTTTCTCTGCGCGAGCGCGGCAAGAGAATGCTTCCTGGATTGATAAACAAAATATCGTCTAAGATTTCTGCTCCTAATATATGCGAATGACCGAAGCATACGACATTAGCCTCAGCTTCTTTCGCGCGATATAAAAGTGTTTGCAGCGTCATTTTAATATTGTATAAATGTCCATGTGTGACGAGAAAACGTGTATTTTGCACTTCTGTGATGATATCATTTGGAAAGGATCCCGTAAAATCACAGTTTCCTTTCACTACATGAAACCCTTCTAGTTCAGAATGCTGAGATGTTAATTCCGAGTCACCGCAATGAATCATCACATCTACGTTTCCCTCGTACTGCTCCTTTAATTGCTTTAGCTCTTTCACAGAACTGTGACTGTCGCTCACAATTAACGCCTTCATCGGTTTCGCTCCCTTATTCTTCTCCTAAAAACCAGACTGGAATTTTTTCTTCTAATTTACGAAGCGCACGTCCGCGGTGACTAATTTTATTTTTCTCATCCGATGACAATTCCGCCATTGCGCTTTTGTATTCTTCTACATAAAAAATAGGGTCGTATCCAAATCCATTTTCCCCGCGCTGCTGCTGCAAAATCTTTCCTTCACACGTACCATTTACAAGCAATGGTTCTTTATCTTCTTGCGGGAAAGCAACGGCTAATGCGCAGTAAAAACGTGCTGTACGTTTCTCCATCGAAATATTCTCTAGTCCGTCTAACACTTTTTGAATGTTAGCTTGGTCGTCCTTTTGTTCACCTGCATAACGAGCAGAGTGTACTCCTGGTTTCCCCTGCAATGCATCTACAATTAAACCAGAATCATCAGCAATTACAATTTCACCTAGCTGTTTACATAGATGTTCCGCTTTTAAAATGGCGTTTTCTTCAAACGTTTCACCCGTTTCCTCTACTTCTTCAATATGAGGAAAATCATAAAGTGACTTTACTTCTAAATCAAACTTTTCAAATAGCTCCGCAAATTCACGTACTTTGCCAGCATTCTTTGTTGCTACGACAACTTGTTTCATATTTCCACCTCTATTCCATATGAGTTACAATATCACCTAATGCTTCTTTTTGGATTTCAACAAGCTGCAGAATCCCATGTTCCGCTACATCAAGTAACTCGTTCAATTCGCCGCGGCTAAATGTCGCTTCTTCTCCTGTGCCTTGCACTTCAACAAAGTGTCCTTTTCCTGTCATAATGACATTCATGTCAACATTCGCCTTAGAATCTTCTGCATAATTTAAATCTAATACAATACCATGCTCATCAACGACTCCAACAGACGTTGCCGCCAAGAAATCTTTCACTGGAATTTTCGATACTTTTCCTGCTTCCACAAGCTTCTCAAATGCTAACACCATCGCTACATACGCACCGGTAATCGAAGCTGTTCTCGTTCCACCATCAGCTTGAATAACATCACAGTCAATCCAAATTGTTTTTTCACCAAGTGCTTCTAAGTCAACAACAGCACGTAATGCTCGTCCAATTAAACGTTGAATTTCCATTGTACGCCCTGTTACTTTTCCTTTACTTGATTCACGGATCGTACGTTGTTCTGTTGCACGAGGAATCATGGAATACTCTGCGGTAACCCATCCTTTTCCTTCCCCTCTCATAAATGGAGGAACTCGATCTTCAATCGTCGCTGTACAAATCACCTTTGTATCACCAACTTCAATTAGTACCGATCCTTCTGGATGTTTCAAATAATTCGTATGAATATGTATACGGCGCAGCTCTGATGCTTGTCTACCATCTACTCGCATAAAAATAACCCCCTTGTAACTACTACTTGTTAGTATAGCCCATTAAAAATTCATGTTATGTATCGCATTAAAAGAAGGGGAATTAATTGTATTCCCCTTCTCTTCCTCTATTCAGTATATCAAATTATTTCTGTTTAAAAACTACCTGTATTCACGTTTTGTGGACGATCAATCGGTTTTATTAATTTATCGCCTTTTTCTGTAACAAGATTTGCCTTTCCATTCACTTGAATGGACACATTTTTCACGTCTTGTTTTTCAGTTAAAGATAACACAAGCGACTGCAATACATAGTTAGAAATCTTACTTTTATTTTTATCCGCATAAATATTTTCATTAAAGTTCAATGTCACTGTCCCTTTTTCAAGTTTTGGCTCATTGATCAGCCTCACATCTGGATTAAAGTCATATGTTAACGCCGACTTTTGCGACGGTCCTTTCACAAGCTCTTTCACAATTGTCGCAGTTTCATTTTCTTTCCCTTCAGCAACGCGGCGTGTTACTGGCACATAATACGTTTGCTTATTATTTTGCGCTAAGAAATACAGCGTAATTGGTTTTGTATTTGCAAGATCCGCAACTTGTTCATCATCAAAGTTAATACCATTCGCTCGGCTGAACCCATTACCAATCGGTGTTCCAGCAACAGGCATTTTCGTTAAATCTTGCCCATTCATGCTGAACTTCACATTCTTTACTTCTTTAAACTGTGTTAATGTCCAAGTAACCGCTTCTACAATACGACGCTCTTCTTCTTTTTTATAGTTTTTCAGTTCTTTTGAAAAATCAACAACTGCAGTTCCATCCTTTTGCAAATCAATTTTCACTTCTGTATCCGCTGGGAGCACAGCTTGAAATCCATTTGGCAATACATTCGTTACTGGTCCTTCTTTCACTAAATATTGTAATGACTGCTTAATCACCGCGTTATCTTTCGGAACAGGTAACTGCACCGTTTGCGGCACAACATAACCATTTTTATCTACAAGATATAGATCTAATTTTTTTGTTTCCCCTTGTTTTGCAGTTTCCTTCTTCTCACCATCCGTATATGTTACTTTCTTAGGCGGATCAATTTGCTCTGTTGCTTTTTCCTTATTAAACAAACCGCACCCTGTTAATAAAACTGTACTTAATGTAGCACAAACAATCCATTTGAAAGTCGATTTAGGCATACGCTTTCCTCCTAAAAAATCTAAGTTTGTACTATATATATACGAGCCTCTATCTTACTTTAGAACAAGCAATGACAACTTATCTTCAAAAAGATCTGTACAAATTTGAATAATTTATGAATCCTTCAAAGATGTGATAAATATCACATCTCCTTATTTTCCAAAACTTTTATAATACAAGTATAAAAGTTTGTTAAACATTTCACACAAAAGAAGGGAAATGAATATGAAAACACGTTTAGTCATGATCGGGAATGGTATGGCCGGGATACGCTGCATTGAGGAAATTTTAAAACAAAACGATACCTTATATGAAATTACCATTTTTGGAGATGAGCCGCATCCAAACTACAATCGCATTATGCTCTCCCACGTCCTACAAGGAAAGACAAACATGCAAGATATCGTTATGAACGAATATAGTTGGTACGAAGAAAATGATATTACATTGTATACAAATGAAAAAGTGCTGAAAATTGATCGGGAAGAACAAGTCATTGTTACAGACAATAATCGTCTTGTTACGTACGATAAACTTATTATCGCAACAGGATCCAGCGCATTTATTTTACCTGTAGAAGGTGCAAATCTTCCTGGTGTAACAGGTTTTCGCACAATTGAAGATACACAATTTATGATCGATACGGCTAAGCAATATAAAAAAGCAGTCGTCATCGGCGGTGGATTACTTGGTTTAGAAGCCGCTCGAGGACTTATTGATTTAGGAATGGATGTACACGTTGTTCATTTAACCTCACACTTAATGGAGCAACAACTCGATACGAAAGCAGCTTCACTACTACGCGAAGATTTAGAATCACAAGGTATGAAGTTCCTTATGGAAAAGAAAACAGTAAAAATTCTTGGCACAAACCACGTTGAAGGCATTCAATTTGCAGATGGCGATATTGTAGAATGCGATTTAATCGTCATGGCTGTTGGAATACGCCCAAATACACAATTAGCAAAAGACGCTGGTTTAATTGTAAACCGCGGGATTGTCATTAATGACTATATGCTGACAAATGATCCTTCGATCTATGCAGTTGGTGAATGTGCCGAGCACGACGGGATTGCTTACGGCCTTGTTGCACCGCTCTATGAGCAAGGTGCTGTATTAGCAAAACACATTACAAATACACAAACAAACGGATATACCGGCAGCATCGTCGGTACACAATTGAAAGTGGCAGGATGCGATTTGTTCTCTGCTGGTCAAATTTATGAAGATGATAAGGCAAAAGCAATCTCTATTTTTGACGAATGTACACGTTCCTATAAAAAAGTTCTCATCCAGGACAACAAGGTCGTTGGTGTTGTTTTATACGGCGATGCAACTGACGGTACACGTCTCTTTAACATATTAAAAAAAGAAGAAGATATACAAGAATACACAGCAGCTTCTCTTCTTCATAAAGCTGGTGAAGATAGCGGACTTGACGTTGCAAGTATGAGTGCTGATGAAACTGTTTGCGGATGTAACGGCGTCACAAAAGGAGCGATTGTTCACGCTATTTTAGAACAAGACTTAACAACATTCGAAGAAGTAAAAGGATGTACAAAAGCAGCAGGGTCTTGCGGGAAATGTCGCCCAGTTGTGGAACAAATTTTATCTCATACACTTGGAGATAACTTCGATGCTTCCGTCCAAATTACAGGCATGTGCGGGTGCACAACATTATCTCGCGATGAAGTAGTAGCTGCAATTCATGAGAAAGGGTTAAAGTCTCCGAAAGAAGTGCGAAACGTCCTTGGCTTCGCACACGAAGAAGGCTGTTCAAAATGTCGCCCTGCATTAAATTACTATCTACGTATGATTTGTCCAGAAGAGTATGCTGATGATAAAGCATCCCGCTTCGTTAACGAAAGAATGAATGGAAACATTCAACATGACGGTACATTTTCTGTGATTCCACGTATGTACGGCGGCGTTACAACAGCTGATGATTTAATGAAAATTGCAGAAGTTGCGAAGAAATACGACGTCCCGCTCGTGAAAATAACAGGCGCAAGCCGCATCGGTTTATATGGTGTGAAAAAAGAAGATTTACCAAAAGTGTGGGCTGATCTTGATATGAGTTCTGGCTACGCCTATTCGAAGTCTCTTCGCAATGTAAAATCATGCGTCGGATCCCGCTTCTGCCGCTTCGGTACAAAGGATTCATTAGGACTCGGCATGTTGCTTGAGCAGTCATTAGAAATGGTAGATACACCGCATAAAATGAAAATGGGTGTAACAGGTTGTCCGCGTAACTGTGCAGAGGCATTAACGAAAGACTTCGGCGTCGTTTGTGTTGAAAATGGCTTCCAGCTTTATATTGGAGGTAACGGAGGTACAGAAGTACGTGAAGCTGACTTTGTAATGATTGTCCCTTCAGAAGAAGATGTACTTCGCATCGCCACAGCGTACGTACAATACTACCGTGAAACTGGTATTTACGGCGAACGTACAGCTCCTTGGGTAGAACGAATAGGCCTAGATCAAATAAAAGCAGTACTACAAGATGAAAGCATGGTCGCTATATTAAATGAACGCTTCCAGGCAGCACGGAATACCTATGAAGAAGCTTGGGGACAAGCACTAGAAACACAATCATTAAAAACGATGTATGAAGTAGAGATTGTAAAGTAAGGAGCGATTAATATGTTACAAACGAAAGAAAAAATAAAAATTATGTCTGCCGTAGATCTTCCCGTACAAATCGGTAAAGAAGTACGCATCAAGGATCTGTCTATTGCCTTATTTCGCCTTGCAAACGGCGACATTCGCGCTGTAGAAAATCGGTGTCCTCATAAAAACGGACCACTAGCGGAAGGAATTGTTTCAGGCGAATTTGTCTTTTGTCCGCTGCATGATTGGAAAATTTCATTACGAACAGGTGAAGTACAAAAACCTGATGACGGTTGTATTCAAACGTACGAAGTACAAATTATTGATGGCGATATTTATATATACATGTAACTTATACAAGGAAGCCTCTTCTCGGCTTCCTTTCCAGTAAAAACAGATGAGGTGTGGAGATGAACGGATACGTATATTTAGTTGGTGCAGGACCTGGTGATGAAGGGCTTATTACAAAAAAAGCAATCGAGTGCTTACAAAAAGCAGATATTGTTTTATATGACCGCTTGTTGAATCAAAATTTACTTCGCTATACAAAGGCAACATGTGAACTGGTCTATTGCGGGAAAATGCCAACCAATCATATTATGCGCCAAGAAATGATTAACGCTCATTTACTTCAATCTGCCAAAGAAGGTAAGATCGTTGTTCGCTTAAAAGGCGGAGATCCCTCTATATTTGGCCGAGTTGGTGAAGAAGCGGCTGCTTTAGCAGCAGAAAATATTCCATATGAGATTGTACCAGGTATTACATCTAGCATCGCCGCTAGCGCGTATGCCGGCATCCCTCTCACCCATCGCGATTACAGTAATAGCGTGACATTACTAACCGGTCATACAAAGGGACCGATTCAGGATCACGTCAACTACAACTCACTCTTAAATAGTGATACTGTCGCCTTTTACATGGGCATTAAAAATTTACCGACTATTTGCGAAAACTTACTGCAAACCGGAAGAAAAAAAGATACACCAGTAGCAGTCATCGAGTGGGGGACAACGGGAAGACAGCGAGTTGTTACAGGTACGCTCTCCACAATTGTTGATATCGTCAACAAAGAGCACATTTCCAACCCTTCCATGACAATTGTTGGGGATGTCGTATCCTTACGAAAACAAATCGCTTGGAAAGAACGTAAACCATTACACGGAAAAAAAGTTTTACTTGCTTCTTCATCAAATAAAACAAGTAAAGCAGAGCAACAATTACAAGAAGCCGGAGCAGAAACATATCAAATTCCAACTTTCAAAAAACGAGATTATACGTTAACACAGGAACAACTCCGTGAAATATTTGATGCTAAGCGTCTTGTTTTCTGTTCAGCCGACAGCGTAGCGATCTTATTACAGTCATGCGCACAGCATCGGAAAGATATCCGTTCCTTACAAGGAGTTCTCCAGCATATGAATCATGCTGCCGAGGAAGCCCTTATGAAATATGGACTCTTCAGTGAACAAGCAAGTTTTTCTACAAAACCTACTGTGTATTTAGGACGGAATATTAATCGAATTGCTGTTATTCAAGAAAAAATCGGCGCTGGTTCTTATATAATGACACATGAATATCAAATCGATCATCGTTTTGATGAAATTCATACACGTATGCTCTCTGAATTCACATGGGATAGCATCGTATTTGAAGGGCGCGCCGCAATTGATACATTTATAGCAGAAGTGAAACGCCTTGGTTTCATGCATATTGTCAATTTACCATTCTCGTATACAGATGAACAAACTTTACAGTACGCAAATAAAATCGGACTTCAAAACATCGATTCTGAATTACAAGCGATTTTTAATGAGAAAGAAGTGAAGACACAATGAAAGGAATTGTTTATATTGGGCACGGAAGTCGATTACAAGAAGGCAATGAGCAATTCATCCACTTTGTCCAGTCCGTTATAAAAGAACGAAGTGAAGATATTCAAAAAATCGGCTTTCTT
This sequence comes from Bacillus sp. 491mf, assembly GCF_900112415.1. Lineage (GTDB taxonomy): Bacteria > Bacillota > Bacilli > Bacillales > Bacillaceae_G > Bacillus_A. The sequence continues at coordinate 104,447 of NZ_FOLV01000007.1, read as the reverse complement.
GAACTTACAACACCAACTGTTCAGGATGCAATTACAGAAGCAATTTTAGACGGAGCAACCGAGATTTTACTTGTCCCTGTCTTATTATTTGCAGCGGCTCATTATAAACGTGACGTTCCTTTCGAAATTGAGCAAATGAAAAAGCGCTACCCGCATATTACATTTTCAGTTGTACCACCTTTCAGTACACACCCGCTCATGATTGAACTTGTAATCAAAAGAATACGTCAAGCTATGCCCATACAAGATAGCGAAATTCTACTCGTCGGTCGAGGTAGTAGTGATCCTCAGCCTATACATGAATTGCAGGAAATCGGGGCAGCGGTTGAACGAAAAATTGGCATACCAGTTTCCTGCTCTTTTTTAACAAAAGGTACACCTTCTTTTACCGAAGAACTTAATCGCACAGCAACATCAGCTCAGCACGTATATGTCATGCCATACCTTCTCTTTACCGGGTTATTACTTCGGAAAATTGAGCGCCGTGTACATACATATACGAACGTTACAACATGTAATTGCCTTCAATTTGATTCCTATATGAAGTCCGCATTATTAGAACGAATGGAGGAATCTGTATATGTGTAACTTATATCCCCTTGTCTGTAACTTACAAGGAAAGCGTGTTGTCATTATCGGGGGCGGTAAAATCGCATACCGAAAAGCGTGTGGATTGCAGGATACAGGAGCCATTGTCACCGTTGTGAGTCCGGAAATTTGCGAGGAAATGCAGAAACTCTCCTATATTACATGGAAACAAAAAACATTTACAGATGAAGACATAAAAGATGCTCATCTCATTTACGCCGCAACAAACCATCACGATGTAAATATGAAGGTCAAACAAGCAGCGCATGATTTTCAGTGGGTGAACATCGTAAGCGACGGCACACAATCATCTTTTCACACACCTGCAGTTATTCGAAATCATGAGTATATAGTAAGTATATCTACTTCAGGTAAACATCCAGCATCTGCGAAACGACTCAAGCAAGAACTATCAGCTGTTCTTCCGCAGCTTATCAAGTGAAACCTCCATCAGCGGCTTCCTCCCCCACTGATGGAAGCCAAACAAAAGATACTATCCCAAAGGTTTCACTTTTCGGTATGATTCAGCTCAGCAAATTGACCACTTGGATGTCGAATATCGAAGAACCGATATATTGCAAAGAACGGTCGATAACGAAAAAAAGGCTGACCTCAAAAGGCACTTATGTGCCTTTTGGGTCAGCCTCTTTATATAATTTTTTTAACTTACTAGTTACATAAACAGTAGCTTTATAAAACGACATGCTTCACATTCTCAATTGGTTGTCCAAACCACTTCGAAGCAATTTCTTTAAACACATCAATTTCTCCTGTCGTTAAGAACAGATGGTCACTTTGCTCTTCTATGTCATACAACATCTTACTATGATACAGAATCGTGCTTACTTCACGAGCCGTTTCATCACCTGAACTAATCAATTGTACAGAATCGCCCATAACCCGCCCAATAACTGGTCCTAAAATCGGATAATGTGTACATCCTAAAATTAATGTATCCATTTCCATTTTCTTCAATGACTGCAACGTTTCTCTTACTACTTCGTACGCCATTTCGCTCTCAAAGTTTCCGCTCTCGACAAGCTCAACAAACGGCGGACAAGCCAAACTCTCTACTAATACGCGGTTGTTAATCGATTTTAACGCCTCTTCATACGCACCGCTTTTCACTGTGCCAATCGTTCCAATTACACCGACATGGTATGTTTTTGTCACTTTCAGTGCAGTACGCGCGCCTGGGTGAATAACACCCACAACCGGAATAGGTAATTTCTTTTGCATTTCTTCAAGCACAACTGCCGCTGCAGTATTACAAGCAATTACAAGCATCTTAATATTCTGTGCTAATAAATGCTCTGTCATTTCCCATGTAAATTGTCTTACTTCTTCACGAGATCGCGGACCATACGGGCAACGTGCTGTATCTCCTAAATATATAATTCGCTCTTTCGGTAATTGCCGAATTAATTCTTTCGCTACTGTTAAACCACCAACACCTGAATCAATTACACCAATCGCTCTATTCAAAACAATCGCCCCGTTTTCTCTTTCATAATCTAACTGTACATTTCCAAACAGTTCACTCATTCATAGAATAATAGAAGGTTCACCTTATGTACATGAATAGACCTTTTTATTTTCCTCCTTTTTCTAGTAATTTGCAAGATACAAAAATAACCGGCTTTTCTCTACATGAAAGCCGGCTTCATCCTTTATAATTCAAGCTCTCCCATACGAAGGAGTTCGACAACTGCTTGTGAGCGCCCCTTAACTCCTAGCTTTTGCATTGCATTTGAAATATGATTACGTACAGTTTTTTCACTAATAAAAAGTTCACTTGCAATTTCTTTCGTTGTTTTATCTTGAACGAGTAACTCAAATACTTCTCTTTCTCTTTTTGTGAGTAACGGTTTAGATTGATATTCTTTTTCCTTCAATTGGTATAACCCTCCCTGCTTAAGCCAGAGCTGTATGTGTGTAAATTGGGTGTTTATTTAGTCAAGATATTGTATGAATAGAAGCAAGGCGTGGTGAATACAAATAAGCAGAAATTGCATGTATTTATAAAAATTTTTTTCACTTTCACAAGCTTTGTCCGCTAATGCGGAATAAAGCGATCATTTTCACTTTAAAAGCGCAATATAATTCGATAGTTCCGGTTCATTACTACATAAAAAATGATGAATCATGAAAAGGAGAGGCGTTCATGACAGAAAAAAGATTGTGCAGATCTTCAACAGATAAAGTGTTTCTTGGCGTATGCGGTGGTTTAGGAGAATATTTCGGCGTAAGCACCAGTATGATTCGCATTCTTTGGCTAATCGCTATCTTATGTTTCGGAACAGGTTTTTTAGCTTATTTCATTCTTATGTTACTTATGCCTAGTTCTTATGAATAAGGGCGCTGCTTTCTACGGTGCACTTTTCTTCGTTTTGCTTTAAATGAAATGGAACCTAGCCTTGCATGATAGAAGGCCACGCTCTTACTAAAAGAAAGACACAGGTTCCACTGTGCCTTTCTTTTATCTCTTTTCTTCTTTATGGAGCATTCCTTTGTCCGCTTTTTCTAACAAATACTCGTTCGCTAAAACGAGGAATACACTAGACGTCCATGTGAATGCTAAATCGCGCAAGCCTTGACCCGTTTGTGCGTGGAAATTTTCGGCCATGCCATTTTCATTAGCCATTATACAAAAGCGACCTGCAATATCTTGCGCAAATTCATGTTGCCCGATCGCTTTTAGAGCTTCAATCATAATTAATGTTGTCGGTGCCCAAATTGGACCGCGCCAATACCCATCTTCCCTATAGTAAGGACTTCTTATACTTTCTGTCGCAAACCCATACTTTGTGAGAAAACGATTTTCTTCTTTTAAATCAGCAAGCAAGCATTGAATCATTTCTTTCGGTAATCTTTTCCCCAAAATCAGCGGTATATACAGTACAAGACTTTCTGATACTTCATATGAATGCTCACCAGAGCACGGAGCAATAAAACGATTTTCTCTCCAGCAATGCTGAATCATACGATCAAGTGTCTTATTTGCTCTGTTTTCCCATTCCTGTGATGCTTCTGTAAATCCAAGTTTCTCTGCAATCTCTGCTAGTACTTCCATTTGTAAAATAAGAAATGCACTTAAATCGGGGCTCTCAACAGGAGCACCGTGATGAAAAATTGTGCTATTGTCCCAGCCACTATCATTTCCATGGTTATATTGAGGAATCCCATCTTTATCATCATCACGATACGTAAACCACCAATTTGTCCATTTACATAATGGCTCATACACTTCTTGTAAATGCTTGTCTGTTATAAAATCTGTCCGCTCCATCATCCATTTGAGAGTCCATCCATGGATAGGTGGTTTACAACAATTCCAAAGTGCAAATTTATCATTAATATAATCAGGTAATACACCGCACGCATCTTGTTTATCAAAGAAAATCATAAATTGGTCCCATGCCGCTTTCGGTTGATGCACCGCTAACGCCATTGCATTAAAACAATGATCCCAACTCCATATATTTGTCATCCAGTTCTTCGACATATACATCGCCTGCCTTGGTAAATACCCTTCCGCTTCTACCATACAAGACCATGTAATGTATGCTGCTAACTCTCTCCCTTTTGACAAATTTTCTGGGGCAGTTAATGTATGGTGCACCCAATTTACAAAGTCCATTTCAACAGCACGCGCTGCTTCTATGAATGTTTTCCTCTCCTTTGTTTTGCGCGGCACTGTTTTATACTCCGTTAATTCCACATCAATCCCAGACTCCTCATCCTGTGCACAAATATCAGCAATAATATGTTTACAACGAAGCTCTTCAAACGGAGCATCCATTTGTATAACACCACTTATCGTGGATAGGTGAAATCTCATTTCTTTCGAAAAGCTATTAATTTCAAAGCCATCTTGCGCACTTGGAATACAATAATCATAGGAGCCAATAATTCCAACGAAACGGAGATTTAATTGCTTCGAATAAAAACGAATTGTATTCACATCAGAAAAACAAATGTTTACATCGCCTTCCGCTGTTTGGAGCGTTAGTACCGATGGTGTCATCTTCGTTTCACACGATAAAACTTCCCCTTTACGATTTAACACTTCTATTTTAAAAACTTCGCCAAAATCATCGTCACCACCGCGAATATTTCGAATGAGTAACCCATTATCATTGTTTAAAGAAATGACTAAAAAAGAACCGTGCCGACTAAATGGCACTTGCTGCATATCAAACATTTTCATCTCCCCGCCTTTTCCACACTGAATAGTTTCCTGTTTTTTCTGAATATTCCACCTGGTTATATTTTAACAAAAATTATTATTAAGGATGTAATTTTTTCTAAGGAAGTATTAAACTTCATACAAAAAAGAGCACTTCCATATATAAGAAGTACTCCCTTTTTTAGTCGCTCTGTACCTATCACTAAACAAAAAAATGGCATAACAAATAAAAATGCTGAATAAAAATGCTGAATAAAAATTGTATAACCATTCCTTATTTTGTTATCAGAATAATATTTCATTTTCCATTTATACTCAAAAAAACCTAATTCTGTATTACAATACATTTTTCATAGATGTTAGTAGGAAAATTATGTTAAAAAAAGCAATCGCTGAATTTATTGGTACTTTTGTACTTGTATTATTCGGAACTGGAACAGCTGTTTTAGGCGGCGGAATTGAAGGAATTGGAACGTTAGGAATCGCAATGGCTTTCGGATTATCAATTGTTGCTATGGCATATAGCATTGGAACAATTTCTGGATGTCATGTAAATCCGGCGGTATCAATTGCCATGTTTGTAAACAAACGAATGAATGCTATGGAGCTTATTTACTATATAGTAGCCCAAATTTTAGGTGGTTTATTAGGAACTGCAACATTAGTGACAATTTTAAACTCTTCTAATATGACTTTAGATAACTTAGGACAAAATAGCTTTGGGAATCTTGGATCATCAGGATCTTTCTTAGTTGAATTTGTGTTAACATTCGTCTTTATTTTAGTTATTGTTGCTGTGACAGGTAAAAAAGGTAACGCACAGTTCGCTGGATTAGTAATTGGTTTCACATTAGTATTAGTTCACTTACTAGGTATTCCGTTAACAGGAACTTCAGTCAACCCTGCACGTAGCCTAGCACCAGCTTTATTCGCTGGCGGAGAAGCTTTATCTCAATTATGGGTATTCATTGTCGCTCCAATTCTTGGTGGTATCGTTGCTGCCATTGTAGGGAAATTCGTATTAAATACTGAAAAATAGAATTTTCATTTTTTCTGAAAGTAAAAAGGCGAGCTCATTCATATGAGACTCGCTTTTTTACTTTTGAATTTTCGATTGTAAATTTGCAACAAGTTGCTGAACTGATACATTCGCAAGTACATTCTCCATCGCTTCTTGTGCTTGCATTAATATAATCTCTAATACGGATTGAATATTCGCTCCTACTGGACATTCAATGTTAGGATTTTCATGGAAAGAAAATAGATGCCCTTCTTCAACTACTTCCACTGCTTTATATACATCAAGTAATGTAATTTCATCTAAATCACGAGCAAGTGACGTACCGCCTTTTCCAGCTTGAACATCAACAAGACCCGCTCTCTTCAACATTCCTGTAATGCGACGAATCACAACTGGATTTGTATTCACACTGCCAGCAATCCATTCAGAGGTACAGCGAGAGTTTCGATCTATCGCCAGTAACGTTAACATATGAACACCTACTGTAAAACGGCTACTAATTCCCATCTGCACATCCTCCTTTACGTTCATTCTATTAAAAGATAATACATATCATTATATACTATTTCTTGTTTATGCATAAGGAAAAGCAAGCCCCTCTTAGAATAAGGTGAAGAAAAATCGCAATCAAATTAGCAAAAAAAGCTTGGATACTGCCCAAGCTTTTTTATCTCGCATTAACCCCTTCGTGAGAAAAATCAACTAACCTAATTTCACGACTTCACTCCCTTTTATAGAGCTTATTCATGACTAACAGACTTTCCCTTATTGATATTCCAACCTTCTATTTCAAATAGATCGTTTATTAATGACGCTTAATAAATTTAGCTAAATCTTTAAATTTCACTTTATCAGAGTAGCTCATGACACCGTTGACGTAAATACGACTTGTAACAAAGTTTAAGAGGATGATTGTTGCAAGTAATAACGATAAGGAAATGCTAATTTCTAAAACGCCAGCTTCTCCGGCTACAACCCGGGAGAATGTAACCATCGGCGTAAAGAAAGGAATATAGGAACTAATCACAACAATTGTACTATTTGGGTCAGATAATGATTTCATACTAATGAAAAACGCTGCCATAATTAAAATTGCGACTGGAAATGATACTGATTGTAAGTCTTCCGTTTTTGATACAACAGCTCCAGCTGCCGCATACATCATCGCATATAATAAATAACCAGTAATGAAAAATACAATAAACAGACTAATAACTTTTGCATCTAACTTTGCAAAATCAATTGGAAGACCAAATAAAGACGCATTATCTAAATCGATCCATCCAATTAAAACTGGAACGAGAAAACCACATGCAAGGATAGCAATTTGTAGTAACGCTGTCGTAACAACAGCAAGAATTTTAGCGTACATCATATACAATGGTTTCACTTTCGAAAGCATAATCTCCATAACACGAGAAGATTTTTCTGATGCGATATTCATCGCAATTGTATTTCCAAACGCCATGATAAACATATATAGTACAAATATAAACACATATGCAATACCGAAGGAGGAAGCACGATCTTTAATCGCTTCTTCTTTCACCGAAATATCTGTTTGTAATTGCTGCGCTACATCAGACGGCACTTTATATTTCGAAAGAATCACTTGCGTATATTGCTGTTTCAAATAGCCTGCTATAATAGTAGACGTTGCTTTACTTGGAAAACCATTGTACATATACGTTACTTCAGGTACTCCATTTTTTTCTGTAACGTAAAAGAGACCATCTAACTCCCCTTCTTCAACTTGTTTACGAACTTTTTCTAACTGTTCTTTCTTTTCTACTTGCACTTTAGCTGATGGAAGAATTTTATTTAGTAACTCTTCTTGCACGGTATACGTCGAACTATCCATTACGATTGCCAGCTTATCTTTGTCATTATTTTTATCTTTATCAGAAGTGAAGTGATTAAAAGCAAAAACTCCAAATACTACTAAAAATAAAATACCACTTGTAATCAGTGATTTTTTAGAAAGAAATGATTCTCTAAAATAAAATGAAAACACATGAAAAAATTTACGCATTCTTATTTCGCCCTTTCTACAAAGATTTCATTTAAGGTCGGTTCTAGCATTTTAAACTGACGTAAATGCACACCTTGATCTTGTAATTTTTGTAAGATTGATAGGGCTTCTGTATCTTCCTGAACTTTAATATAAAGATAACCAAGACGTTTCTCATACACAATCTGTAATGTTTGCAATGCTTTTTCATTTTCTTCATTATCTTCAATTGTTAAGTTTCGAAATCCGTATTCTTTTTTTATATCACTTAAGTGACCTTTTACAACCGCTTCACCTTGTTTCAAAATACACACTTGCTGACAAAACGATTCAACTTGTTCCATACGATGACTTGATAAAATAATGGTTTTCCCTCTTTGAACTTGTTCTTCAATAATATTCGCTAGCATTTCAGCATTTACAGGATCCAATCCACTAAACGGTTCATCTAAAATGAGTAATTCCGGGTCATGGAGAAGCGCTGCGACCAATTGAATTTTTTGTTGATTCCCCTTCGACAATTCCCCTGCAACCTTATGCTTATATTCAGGGATCGCTAACTTACCTAACCAATAATCAATGGCTGCATCCACTTCTTTTTTTGTCATTCCTTCTAATCTCCCAAAATAGCGAAGCTGATCAATGACTCGGCTTTTCGTATACAAACCTCTCTCTTCTGGAAGATAACCTATTGTTACTCCACTCTTCGAAATCTCTTTCTCATCCCACATAATACTGCCCTCATTTGGCGTTAATAAACTTAACAGCATTTTAATGGTTGTTGTTTTTCCGGCACCGTTTCGCCCCAGCAGCCCCAATACTTCACCTTTTGATAAGGTAAGATTTAAATGATCCACTGCAACATTTTCACCAAACAGCTTGGTTAATTGTTGAATCTGCAATGTCATACTTTTTCTCTCCTTAAAATTGGTCTTATACATTTAATCATATTCAAAATACACATATTTTTACCATATTTTATTATAACATTGCGTACACTACGTTATATATGTATATCAATATACAAAATTTTATATCCTATTTATTATGTTATTGTGATATAATTTACAATTGAATTATACACCTTAGGAGGACACTATGAAGAAGAGAAAATTAGCAACACTGCTATCTGTTGCATTGTTATCTACAACTTTAACAGCGTGCAACATGAAAGCAGAACAGACATCAGCAAAAGCAAAAGAAGAAAAAGTCCAACTGACAGAACAACAATTAATGGCTGACTTGTGGTACCAAACATCTGGTGAAGCGAAAGCATTATATCACCAAGGCTACAACATCGGTACACAAAAGCTAGATGCAATTCTCGCTAAGGGTACAAGCAAGAAACCAGCTGTTGTACTAGACTTAGATGAAACTGTTGTTGATAACAGTCCTCATCAAGCAATGTCCGTGAAAGCAGGAAAAGGCTATCCTTATAAGTGGGATGACTGGATTAATAAAGCGGAAGCAGAAGCTCTTCCTGGCGCAATTGATTTCCTAAAACACGCAGAAGCAAAAGGTGTAGATATTTACTACATTTCAAATCGTAAAACAAATCAATTAGATGCGACGATTAAAAACTTAGAACGTATCGGTGCTCCGCAAGCAACGAAAGAACACATCTTACTACAAGAACCGAAAGAAAAAGGAAAAGAAAAACGTCGTGAACTCGTTTCAACAACGCACGATATTGTCTTATTATTTGGCGATAATTTATCAGACTTCATTGGTTTTGATGGATTATCCACACAAGATCGCAATAAAAAAGTAGAAGAATTAAAAGCACAATTTGGCGAGAAATTTATCGTTTTCCCAAATCCTATGTACGGTGACTGGGAAGGTTCTTTATATAACTATGACTTTAAAAAAACAGATGCAGAAAAAGATAAAATTCGCAGAGACAACTTAAAATCATTTGAAGATAAAAAATAAAGGATGGCACTGTGCCATCCTTTATTTTTTATCGGCGCTTTTCATGATATATCGACCACTTTTTAGAATATATCGGCGCTTCGACATGATATAAAGACTGCTCGACGATATTCGCTAAAATAATCGAAAATTCGCCTCAAACGTTCAAGGCAACTTTACATATTTACTTTGATAAATCAGAAGATTTATTAAACGTTTTAATTTAATAATTCGAATAACATTCGACCTTTTTTTACAAATTTCTTTCTTTTTCATTACATCATGACTCCTTTATTCCTTTTTATACAAGATAGATTTATAATGTAAAAAGATATTTAAGTACAAGCATTTTAGAAAGGAATACATCGATTAAAAATGATGAAAAAAAGAATTATAAAAAGGACCCTTTTCATTTCAACTATTATTCTCATTGTTATTTTTTCAATAATTTTTCTGTCCAAATCTTTTGTACATAATCAAGCAGAAGCAGTTGAAACAAAAAAGCATACTGAGCATCCAAAAGAAAACATTCCAATGTTCCCAAAAGCAATTGAGACAGCTAAAAAAACAGATGATCAATATTATCTTGTCAATGATCCTGATTCATTACTTGTGTTAGTCAACAAACATCGAAAGCTACCAGACTCTTATACACCAAGTGATTTAACAAAGCCAAATGTTCCATTTTTATATCCGAAAGATAAAGAAAAAGCACTGCTTCGTAAGCCCGCAGCGGATGCTCTAGAAACAATGTTCGAAACAGCAAAAAAACAAGGAATTGAACTTACAGCTGTATCAGGATTTCGCTCTTATAAACGACAACAGTCACTACACAACACTTATGTAAATCGTCAAGGAAAAGAAGCTGCTGATACGTTAAGCGCTATTCCAGGAACTAGCGAACATCAAACAGGACTTGCTATGGATATTAGCTCTGAATCCGCAAATTGTCAATTGGAGGCTGTATTCGGAGAAACACCTGAAGGAAAATGGGTGGCAGAGCATGCTCACGAATTTGGATTTATTATCCGATATCCGAAAGATAAAACAACTATTACAGAATATGCTTACGAACCATGGCATCTTCGTTTTGTCGGAAATCCGCATGCTACATATTTATATACGCATCACCTAACATTAGAAGAAGCGACAGAAGACAAAAAATAAGAGAGCTATGCGCTCTCTTATTTTATTAATCTAATAACCTTTGTTTCCATTCTACTGACCACGGTACTCCTTTTCCTGTTTTTTTAGAAGCCTGTACCATCGCACCGCGTCCCACTAAACAAATTTCTCCAGCCTCATTCTTCACCATATAGTGTAGATCTAAAGATGAATTCCCGACATTTTCTGCTTTTACATACACTTTTAAGTTCTCGTCAAAGAATACTTGTTTCAAAAAATTACATTGTAAATCCGCTACTACAATCATCGTTTCTGACGATTCATGCACCCACTCTTGCATAAAACCAAGTTCTTTAAAAAATTCAATACGAGCTAATTCAAAATAAGTAAACGCAACACCATTATTCATATGCCCAAACATATCCGTTTCACAAAAACGAACCTTTACAGGAATATAAAATGAAAATGCACTCTCCCACTCTTCAAAATGTTCAATATAATGAATCTGCTTCACAAACACCCATCCCCCTTCTCATATACTCCACTTTCATATTATTTTATTTTTCCGAATTTTAAAACCAAAACGCACTCTCGTCTTCTCCCTTTGTTTTCCCCCAGCCGCTTCTACACATGGCTAGAACCTCTCGCCAACCTAAAAAAAGAAAAATGCTTTTATGTTTTGTATTCATATCCCTATAAAAATTGCCTCTTCAAACCGAAGAGGCAACTTTAAATTAATAGTTATTGTCACTACCAAAGAAATCTTTAAAAGATTGAATCGTTGTATCACGGTTTAATGCAGCAATCGATGTCGTTAATGGAATTCCTTTTGGACAAGATTGTACACAGTTTTGTGAGTTACCGCAGTTTGCAAGTCCTCCATCACCCATGATTGCACGTAAACGATCCGCTTTATGCATTTCACCCGTTGGATGTGCATTAAATAAACGCGCTTGTGAAAGCGGTGCTGGACCGATAAAATCAGATTTGCTGTTTACGTTTGGACATGACTCTAAACATACACCGCAAGTCATACATTTTGATAATTCATATGCCCATTGACGCTTCTTCTCTGGCATTCTTGGCCCTGGACCTAAGTCATACGTACCATCGATTGGAATCCATGCTTTTACACGCTTTAACGCGTTAAACATACGGCTACGGTCTACTTGTAGGTCACGAATAACCGGGAATGTTTTCATCGGTTTTAAGCGAATTGGTTGCTCTAGTTTATCAATAAGTGCTGTACATGATTGACGTGGTTTTCCGTTGATTACCATCGAACATGCACCGCACACTTCTTCTAAACAGTTCATATCCCAAGCGATAGGCGTTGTATTGTTCCCTTTTGTATCAACAGGATTACGGCGAATTTCCATTAATGCCGAAATAATATTCATATTTGGGCGATATGGAATTTCAAACTCTTGATCATACTCCTGTGAGTTTGGACCGTCTTGTCTTGTAATAATCAGGCGGATTGTTTTCTCAGACATGTTGCTTATCCCCCTTCTCTTCTCCCTTAGCAGCTACTTCATGTTTTGAAGAATAATCGCGCTTACGTGGTTCGATTAATGAAATATCAACCTCTTCGTAATGGAATGCTGGTGCATTTCCTGCTCCTTCAAACTTCGCCATTGTTGTTTTTAAGAAGTTCTCATCATCACGATCTGGGAATTCTGGTTTATAATGCGCACCGCGACTTTCATTACGGTTATATGCACCAATTGTAATAACACGAGCTAATTCAAGCATGTTTTCCAATTGACGTGTAAATGAAGCACCTTGGTTGCTCCATTTCGCTGTATCGTTAATGTTAATGCGTTTATAACGCTCCATTAACTCTACGATTTTCGCATCTGTTTCTAATAACTTTTTATTTTCACGAACTACTGTTACGTTATCTGTCATCCATTCTCCAAGCTCTTTATGAAGAACATATGCATTTTCATTACCATCTAACGTTAAAATATTGTTGAATTTCTCTGTTTCGATTAATTCATTTTGCTCATATAAAGCAGATGAAACAGAATCTGATGATTTTGAAAGACCATTCATATATTCAATTGCATTTGGTCCCGCTACCATACCACCGTAAATCGCTGATAATAACGAGTTAGCACCTAGTCGGTTACCGCCGTGCATGGAGTAATCACACTCACCTGCTGCAAATAATCCTGGAATATTTGTCATTTGTTTATAGTCAACCCATAGTCCGCCCATTGAATAGTGAACCGCTGGGAAGATTTTCATCGGTACTTTACGCGGATCGTCACCCATGAATTTCTCATAGATTTCAATGATACCGCCTAATTTAATATCAAGCTCTTTCGGATCTTTATGAGAAAGGTCAAGATATACCATGTTTTCACCGTTAATACCCAGTTTTTGCTCAACGCACACATCGAAAATTTCACGCGTTGCAATATCACGAGGTACAAGGTTTCCGTATGCAGGATATTTTTCTTCAAGGAAATACCATGGTTTTCCGTCTTTATACGTCCAAACACGGCCACCTTCACCACGTGCAGATTCACTCATAAGGCGTAATTTATCATCACCTGGAATTGCTGTTGGGTGAATTTGGATGAACTCACCGTTCGCATAATATGCACCTTGTTGATATACAGCAGATGCTGCTGTACCTGTATTAATAATAGAGTTAGTAGATTTCCCAAAAATGATACCAGGGCCCCCTGTTGCCATAATTACGGCATCAGCTGGAAAACTTTTAATCTCCATAGATTGTAAGTCTTGCGCTACGATTCCGCGGCATACACCTTCGTCATCTACAATAGCGCGTAAGAAATCCCAACCCTCATATTTCGTAACAAGACCTGCTACTTCATGACGGCGTACTTGCTCATCTAACGCATATAATAATTGCTGACCTGTTGTTGCACCAGCAAACGCTGTGCGGTGATGCTGCGTTCCACCGAAACGACGGAAGTCTAGTAAACCTTCTTCCGTACGGTTAAACATAACACCCATGCGATCCATTAAGTGAATAATGCCAGGTGCTGCATCGCACATCGCTTTTACAGGAGGTTGGTTCGCTAAGAAGTCTCCTCCATAAATTGTATCGTCAAAGTGGATCCACGGAGAATCCCCTTCACCTTTTGTATTTACAGCACCGTTAATGCCGCCTTGCGCGCATACAGAGTGAGAACGTTTCACTGGTACTAAAGAGAATAGTTCTACATTCACGCCTGCTTCCGCTGCTTTAATCGTTGCCATTAAGCCGGCTAATCCACCGCCAACTACGATAAGTTTCCCTTTCATGCTCTCCCACTCCTTACAAGTTTGCTAGATTTGGATTAATGAACGCAAATAACGCGCTCACTCCTACGTATGATAATGCTAAGAAAATTGCTAATGTTACATACGTAGAAATACGCTGTGAACGTGGTGATACTGTGATACCCCAGCTAATAAAGAATGTCCATAATCCATTTGCAAAGTGGAAAATAGCTGATAAAATCCCAACTAAATAGAAGCCGAACATAAATGGATTGCTTAAAACATTTGCCATCATATCATAGTTTACCGTTTGTCCGAGTGCAGCTTGAATACGAGTTTCCCAAATATGCCAAGCTAGGAATATAAGTGTAAATACCCCAGTAAATCGTTGCAGAACGAACATCCAGTTACGGAAATAACTATAAGATGTTGCATTGTTCTTTGCTGTAAATGCAATATATAAACCATATACAGCATGGTATAACAATGGTAAGAAAATCACAAAAATCTCCAATGCATACCGAAATGGAAGCAATTCCATGAAATGAGCAGCATTATTAAAAGCTTCTGCTCCTCTTGTTGCAAAGTTGTTTATTACTAAATGTTGCGTCATAAAGACGCCGATTGGAATGACACCCATTAACGAGTGCCACTTGCGAAATGTATACTCGCGGCCTTTCATGTCCCCATTACCCCCTTGAATGTTTGACTGTTGTTTGTCGCATTACTTTATAACAATAGCATTTTTTCACTATTGTTATAAGAAAAACTGAAAAAATTATTCGCAATATTTCAGCATAATTTGATAACAAGTTCATTTTACTCCTATTTTTGTCGAAGCGTCAAGAAAACGTATACATAATCTGTATATAATTTTCATAATCTTTTTTGTTCTCTATATCAGATTTTTCACAAAGAAATAGCTGTGTTTATATATATAAAATGGTATATAATATGGGCAGTATAGAAAGTGGGGAATATTGTGAGTACAAAAATAATCGAGAGCGAATCTTTACAAAATATTTCAATCAATGCGTTTGCCTATGAGTTACTTCGTGAAGAATTACTTCCTGATTTAATCGGGAAAGAATTAGATTCCATTTTATATTGGGCCGGCAGAAACTTAGCACGAAAATACCCGTTGGAAACAATCGATGAAGTGATCCAATTTTTCACAAAAGCTGGTTGGGGCGACTTAACGATTACTGAACATAAGCGTCGTGAAATGCACTTTAAACTAACGGGCGCTCTTATTGAAGAACGTGAGCAACAAAAAAAACATTCTTCTTATCAATTAGAAGCTGGTTTTATCGCTGAACAAATTCAAAAGCAGCGCAGTGTGATTGCTGAATCTTACGAGGAACAGAAAAAGCGCTCTAGCTCTGTTACATTTCTTGTGCAATGGGATGTAAAAGATCCTATGGAAGTATAATTCGCATTCATCGGTCAACTAGACATAACGTCCAGTTGACTTTTTTTATTACTTCATCCCGCTATTCGCGGGCAGTAATACCCCCCTCAAAATTCGGCGAAAGCATCGTCCAGCTCTAGCGGCTCGCTCAGAAGTTAGGTGGGAGATAAACTGCCCATTAAAGCCCGATTGGTTCAACAAAAAAAGAAGACATTGCTATCTACAATGTCTTCCCTGTCAAGTACGTATGAATGGTTTCGGCTATTTTTTGCGGCATTCCAGCTTCTATAATATCGGAAACAGATGCTTCTTTCATTTTCTTAAGAGAACCAAAATGTTTTAAAAGTGTTTTCTTTCGTTTTTCTCCGACTCCTGGTATATCATCCAATGCCGATTGAATGACTGATTTCCCATGAATTTGACGATGAAATGTAATCGCAAAGCGGTGCACTTCATCTTGAATACGCTGCAGTAAGTAAAACTCTTGACTGTTACGCTCTAGTAAAACAGGTTCCGGTGGTTCACCAATTATTAAATGTGACGTGCGATGTTTATCATCTTTCACAAGCCCCGCTGTTGGAATAGAAAGGCCAAGTTCATTTTCTAACACATCGCATACCGCAGCGAGATGGCCTTTTCCGCCATCAATTACAATTAAGTCTGGAAGAGGTAAATTTTCTTTTAAAACACGTGTATAACGGCGGCGCACAACTTCACGCATCGATTCATAATCATCAGGCCCTTGTACCGTTTTAATTTTATATTTGCGATACTCTTTTTTGGCGGGCTTTCCATCGATAAAGACGATCATCGCAGAAACCGGATTTGTCCCTTGAATGTTAGAATTATCAAATGCCTCAATTCTATGCGGTGTTTCGATCCCTAGCTGTTCTCCTAAGTTTTCTACTGCCTTTATGGTGCGTTCTTCGTCGCGTTCAATTAAATAAAACTTTTCCTGCAACGCAATTTTCGCATTCTTACTTGCTAAATCGACAAGCTCTTTTTTCTTGCCCCGTTTTGGCTGCGTTGCTTCGACGTCTAAAAACTTTCCAATCAATTCATGATCAATGCTGCTTGGTACAACAATTTCTTTCGGTTTAAAGTGATTATTTTGTTCGTAAAATTGCCCGATAAACGTTAGGAATCCTTCTTCTGGATCATCATAAATCGGAAACATCGAAACATCCCGTTCAATTAACTTTCCTTTTCGAACGAAAAATACTTGCACGCACATCCACCCTTTATCAACCGCATAACCAAACACATCGCGGTCGACTAAGTCGCTCATAATCATTTTCTGTTTTTCCATAATCGCATCCATATGAGCAATTTGATCGCGCAGTTCTTTTGCGCGTTCGAACTCTAATTTTTCTGATGCCTCATACATTTTCGCTTCTAATTCTGAACGAATTTCTTTATGTCCACCATTCAAAAACTTAATAATTCCATCGACAATTTCTTTATTTTGTTCATCCGTTACCTCTTGTACACAAGGCGCTAAACATTGTCCCATATGATAATATAAACAAACTTTATCTGGTATATTCGTACATTTCCGAAGTGGATACATACGATCTAACAACTTTTTCGTTTCATGAGCTGACTGCGAATTCGGATATGGGCCAAAATATTTCCCTTTATCCTTTTTTACATTTCTCGTAATAAGCAAACGCGGCTCTTTTTCAGCAGTAATTTTAATAAATGGGTATGTTTTATCATCTTTTAATTGAATATTGTACTTTGGATCATATTTTTTAATTAAATTTAACTCTAAAATGAGTGCCTCCAGATTCGAGGAGGTGACAATATATTCAAAATCAACAATTTCCTCTACAAGCCGAAGTGTTTTTCCATCATGTGAACCAGTAAAATACGAGCGCACACGATTTTTTAACACCTTGGCCTTCCCGACATAAATAACTGTTCCTTGCTTATCTTTCATTAAATAGCAACCCGGTTGGTCCGGTAAAATCGCTAACTTCTCTTTTAAATTCTCGTGCACTCGTATTCCTCCGTTCCTTGCATGTTTATCCCGCTATTCATGGGCAGTAATACTCCCACCTCAAAATTTAGTGAAAGCATTGTCCAGCTCCAGTGGCTATCTTCCTACGAGGTAAGAAACACCTCTACGCCAGAAGCTCCATCCCCCCTCTGCCTTGTGCGTGGGCGTCCTGCGATTCTGAGCGAGCCGCTTCCGCTTTTCTTAAGAAATTAGGCGGGAGATAAACTGCTGGCATGCGCCTGATTGGTGAGGGCTGATAATCAGTAGGGATAACCCCCCATTGATTAAAGTTTCACTTTATCATTCTTATTTTTCTTAGAAAAATACAACAAATTATTTTCCCAACATACGTTCTTTTATTGTAATAGAAAGTAGTCAAAAATGAAAACATTATACACACTTTCACATTTTTCCACATAAGAAAAAAGCTGCCACTCGGCAGCTTTTTCTCGGATTAGAAGTGCTTAGATACTAATTCTTCTAATACTTCTTTTGGTTTGTAACCTAATGCTTGATCAACCACTTTACCATCTTTTAATACGAAAAGAGCTGGGATGCTCATTACTTCGAATTTACGAGCTGTTTCTTGGTTTTCATCCACATCTACTTTTACTACCTTTACTTTATCGCCTAACTCTGCACTGATTTCTTCTAATACAGGAGCAATCATTTTACAAGGGCCGCACCAAGGTGCCCAGAAATCTACTAATACAACACCTTCGCTTGCTTCAGCTGCGAAAGTTTGGTCAGTTGCGTTTACAATTGCCATATTATTTCCTCCTTTATGAACTTTCTAACCAAAGTATATCATTATCTTATATACGTGGCGAATAATATGTATCGTTAAGTATTTTAACAAATAACTCAACCTTTATACTAGAAAAATTTCTTCTAAGTGAAGAAGCGAGAAGCAGGGGACCTCTCGCTTTTCTATATTTATATAGGGGTAATTACTTACTAGGAACTCTTTATGCGCAACTTAAGAATGTACTTTTAACTTTTTAAACTCTTCTGTTAAAAGTGGTAATACTTCAAACAGGTCACCAACGATGCCATAGTCAGCTACTTTAAAAATATTCGCTTCTGGATCTTTGTTAATTGCTACAATAATCTTTGAGTTAGACATACCAGCTAAATGTTGAATTGCACCAGAAATACCACATGCGATATATAAATCTGGCGTTACAACTTTACCTGTTTGCCCAATTTGCAATGAATAATCGCAGTACTCTGCATCACAAGCTCCGCGAGACGCACCGACTGCTCCGCCAAGTACATCTGCTAGTTCTTTTAACGGCTTGAAACCATCTTCACTTTTCACGCCGCGTCCGCCTGCAATAATTACTTTTGCTTCAGAAAGATCGACACCTTCTGCTGTTTTACGAACAACCTCTTTAATGACTGTACGTAAATCTTTTACATCGACTGTCATCGAAGAAACATCGCCTGTACGCGCTTCATCTTTTGCAAGCGGTGCAATGTTATTCGGACGAATCGTCGCAAATACTATACCGTCTGTTACAATCTTCTTCTCAAATGCTTTACCAGAATAAATTGGACGTGTGAACACAATATTACCACCAGCTACTTCTAACGCTGTTACGTCAGAAACAAGGCCTGCCTCTAATTTCGCTGCAAGTTTTGGTGATAAATCTTTTCCTAATGATGTATGTCCAAACACAATTCCTTCTGGTTTTTCTTCTTCATACACTGCTAGAAATGCTTGCGCATATCCATCAGACGTATACGAAGCTAATTTATCGCTTTCAACTGTCACAACGCGATCTGCACCGTAAGAAATAAGTTCTTGTGCGAATGAAGCGACGCTTTCACCTAGTAAAAGACCGACAACTTCTCCGCCTTCTGCAATTGTTTTTGCGGCTGCTACTGCCTCAAATGAAACGTTACGTAAAGAACCGTCACGAACTTCTCCCATTACTAATACTTTACGAGCCATATGTTTTCCCTCCTGGATATCCTAGTATTTTTTAAACTACTTTCGCTTCTGTATGCAATAGCGATACAAGTTCTTTTACTTGATCTTGCAGTTCGCCTTGTAACACTTTTCCAGCATCTTTCTTAGGAGGTAAATAGATTTCAATTGTTTTTGTTTTCGCTTCTACATCATCTTCATCTAAATCTAAGTCATCTAATTCTAAAGTTTCTAGCGGCTTTTTCTTCGCTTTCATAATACCTGGAAGCGATGGATAACGCGGTTCATTTAAACCTTGCTGTGCTGTTACTAAAAGAGGTAACGATGTTTCAATTACTTCTGTATCCCCTTCTACATCACGCTCGATTTTTACGTTTGTACCGTCAATTTCAAGCTTTGTAATTGTTGTTACATATGGGATATTCAGAGCTTCCGCTACACGTGGTCCAACTTGTCCAGATGCACCGTCAATCGCTACGTTACCAGCTAAAATTAAGTCAACATCCTTCTCTTTTAAGTACTCAACAAGCACTTTTGCTGTTGTATATTGATCGCCATTTTCAACATCATCTTCAATGTTGATCAATACCGCTTTATCGCAGCCCATCGCTAATGCCGTGCGAAGTTCTTTTTCACCATCTTCACCGCCAACAGTAACGACTGTAACTTCACCGCCATTTGCATCTCTTACTTGAATTGCTTCTTCAATCGCATATTCATCGTAAGGGTTGATGATGAATTCTGCTTCGCCATCGTAAATTGCACCGTTTTTAATTGCGATTTTTTCTTCTGTGTCGAATGTTCGTTTCATGAGTACGTAGATGTTCATTCTATTTACCCCCTTGTTTTTTAAAGGAAAATTTGGTTAATACTAATATTCTGTTAATTTATATTAAAAAAATAGAGAACTACTTACCGCTAAAAGAAGGTTTACGTTTTTCTAAGAACGCTGCTACACCTTCTCTTCCATCTTCGCTTGTGAACACTTCCCCAAATATTTGCGCCTCACGTTGTACACCTTCATAGTAATGAGAAGACTTCGTTGTTTGCAGTAGTTCTAATACAGCGCGGACAGATGCTGCGCTTTTTCCTGCAATCTTCTTCGCTACTTTCAGCGCCTCTTCTAACAATACTTCTTCAGGGAATGCTCGGTTGGCAAGCCCTAGTTGAGCCGCTTCTACACCTGAAATCGGATCGCTTGTTAACATCATTTCACAAGCTTTCGCTTTCCCCACATAACGCGGTAAGCGCTGCGTCCCTGCAAATCCTGGAATCAATCCTAGCGTTAGCTCCGGCAAACCGATTTTCGCAGTTTCACTTACAAAGCGCATATGGCAAGACATCGCAAATTCTAATCCTCCGCCAAGCGCTGCGCCGTGAATCGCCGCAATAATTGGCTTTGAGAATTTTTCAACACGCTCAAAGATCACTTGTCCATGCTGTGATAATTTCGTTGCCTCTTTTGCTTCTTCAACAGAAGTAAACTCTTTAATGTCCGCTCCTGCTGAGAAGAAGCGACCTTCCCCATGAACAAGGACAACGCGCACATTCTCATCCGTTTCCACTGCATCAAGCAGTTCACCAACTTCACTAATAACTTGTGAAGACATCGCATTTGCTGGCGGGTGATTAATCTTTACAATTGCTATGTAATCCTCCACCGTTACAGATAGGAAATTCAAATGTACTCCCTCCCCATTAATTGCGGTAACCACAAGCTGCTACTAATAGCTCATGCACCGTTTTTGAAATTGCGACCAAATTATATTTATGGTCGCTCATTACCCAGTTGGTAACAACTTCATCTACTGTTCCGAAAATCATTTGTCTTGCCACGCGGACATTTAAATCCGTGCGAAATTCTCCTTGCCTGATGCCAGTTTCTAAAATTTCATCAATGACTTGCAAGTACCCTTTCAGCACATCATTAATTTTGAGGCGTAAGTCTTGGTTGGATTGGCGAAGTTCTAGTTGCGTAACGATAGCAAGAGGATCATTTTGTGAAAGTAAAGAGAAGTGTGTTTCTACCAACATAAATAACTTCTCTACAGCGCTTTCAATTCCTGCTGTTTTTTGCCGAATTGTTTCGATAAATTCTCCCATTTTCTCTTGAAATAAGGATATCAATATATCTTCTTTATTTTTGAAATATAAATATATCGTTCCATCGGCAACACCAGCTTGTTTTGCTATTTTAGAAACTTGTGCTTGGTGGTATCCATTTTCAGCGATGACAATCACCGCTGCATCAATAATTTGATTATATTTAGGTCGGTTCTTTTTCACAGTACTATCCCCTTCAAGAAGATGACTGAATGATGATTCATTCACATTCTAATAATACTGACTATTTCAAATATTGTCAATGCTATTCTCTCAAAAAAAAGAAAGGGCATTAGCCCGTTTGCTCATCATCTTGCTTTTGCGACTCTTCTTCAATAAGTACACGACGCAAAATCTTTCCAACAGTCGTTTTCGGTAATTCTTTTCGAAACTCATATACTTTCGGCACTTTATACGCTGCTAAATATTTGCGAGCAAACGCATTTAACTCTTCTTCTGAACATGTTGCACCATCTTTCACAACAACGAACGCTTTTACCGTTTCACCGCGATACGGATCAGGCACACCAAGAACAACCACTTCTTGCACCTTTTCATTTTCATATAATACTTCTTCTACTTCGCGCGGATATACGTTAAAGCCACTTGCCACTATCATATCTTTCTTCCGATCCTTCACATAAAAAAAGCCGTTTTCATCCATATAGCCAACATCACCCGTATACAGCCAACCATCTTTCAGCACCGCTGCTGTTTCCTCAGGCTTATTCCAGTAGCCTTTCATCACTTGCGGGCCTTTCACAGCAATTTCGCCAACCTCACCTACCGGCAATGGTTCACCTGTTTCTAATGACAGAATACGTGCATCTGTACTCGGCCACGGCACACCAATACTTCCCGGCACTCGTTTTGTCCATAAAAAGTTACCATGTGTAACTGGGGACGATTCTGTTAAACCGTATCCTTCTACAAGCTTACCACCTGTCACACTTTCAAACTGTTCTTGCACTTCAACCGGAAGAGCAGCTGAACCACTTATACATGCGCTAATAGAAGAAACATCATATTTATGAAGTTCAGGATAGTTTAATAGGGCAATATAAATAGTCGGAGCTCCAGGGAATAACGTAACGCGATGTTTTTTAATTGCCTCTAATATCATTTTAATATCAAATTTCGGAATGAGGACCATTTTATACGCTTCCATAATGGATAGATTCATAACAGCGGTCATCCCGTATACATGAAAAAACGGCAATACTCCGAGAAGAACCTCTTCACCTGCCCGGCAATTATAAAGCCAATGAATTCCCATCCTTGTATTAGACACAAGATTTTTATGCGTAAGCATAACTCCCTTTGGAAATCCTGTCGTTCCGCCTGTATATTGTAAAAGTGCTAAATCTTCTTCTGGATCACACGGCATATCTACCGCTGTATCCTCCGCACGTTCAATAGACTTCCAAACGTGAATATTCTCACTTTCTTTTACATGAACAACGAGATTCGTTTGTTTCTTTTGTACAAATGGATACAATAAATTTTTCGGAAATGGTAAATAATCTGCGATGCGTGTCACAATGACATGTTCAACATTCACTCTAGACTGCACATTGCTGACTTTCGGAAATACGATATCGAGGCAAAGAATAACTTTCGCACCTGAATCATGAAGTTGGTATTCAAGCTCTCTTTCTGTATAAAGCGGATTCGTTTGCACAACAACACCGCCAGCTAATAGTGTTCCGTAATAACCGATAACACTTTGCGGACAGTTTGGCAGCATAATCGCAACTCGGTCCCCTTTTTCTAGCCCAAGCCTCTGAAGATAATTGGCAAATTGCCTAACTTTACGATCTAACTCTGCATACGTAATATCCTTCCCTAGAAAATGAAGCGCTTTCTTTTCTGGGTATTGTAAAGCAGCTTCCTGCAAATACACATGAAGAGGCTTCATATCAAAGGAAATGGTGTGCGGAATTTCCTTTGGATAACTTTGCAGCCATGGTTTTTCCACTTCTAACTCCCCCTTCTCTACATTATAAAAACATAACTTCTCTGCGGTACGCCCGTTCTAACATAAATGAATGTGTATTCATGTTGCTTATTTTCATTATAGTATAGGGATTGCCCTGTTACAATCATAATATTCAGACTATTGACCATCTATTACCAACCTACAAATATTCTCTAGGTGTAATAACTCTAGCTAATAACGAAAAGGACAAGCAAAAATATTTTCTTTTTAGAAGGAAACGACAAAACTTTCACGAATTTACCATTTGAATCTAACCATAGGAGGTTTTTTCTATGTTCCAAACTGTAGAAGGTTTTTTAAAAGCATGGAAATACGAAGCAGATTCAACACAAAAAGTATTAGATATGCTAACTGATGAATCACTGACACAAGAAATTACACCGGACAATTGGACGTTAGGACGCATTGCATGGCATATTGTGGAAGCTATTCCTGTTATCGCATCCCGCACAGGACTCCAGTTTGACGCACCGGCGAATGACTTCCCTGTTCCAACTTCAGCTCAGTTTATTGCAGATAGCTATCGTCAAACTGCCAGTGCATTTGTTGAAGCAATTCAAACACAATGGACAGACAAAGACTTAGCTACTTTAAATGACTTCTTCGGACAGCAAATGCCCAATTCAATCTTTCTTATGACGATCATCAATCACCAAAACCACCACCGCGGACAAATGACAGTCCTTATGCGCCAGGCAGGATTGAAAGTTCCTGGCATTTACGGCCCGGCAAAAGAAGAATGGGCTGCAGCTGGAATGGAAGAGCCAAAGAGGTAATGTTTGCTTACTAAGAAGCTGCCCGAAAGTTTCACTTTTGGGCAGCTTCTTATTCTTTCACTTTTATTCAGCTCAGTGAATCGACTACCTGTATGTCAAACATCGTCGAAGCGCCGATATATTCTAAAAAGTGGTCGATATATCGTGAAAAGCGCTGATATATTGCGAGGAACAGTCGATAACGGAAAAAAGGACCGACTTCAAAAGGCAATTATGTACCTTTTTAGATCAGCTCTTCTATACGAACAAAACAAATTTCTCTGGAATCATTTATAATGGATACAAATGAATATTGGAGCTGAAACATATGGATTATATAAGTTATTTACGAAATATGGTTGGGCATGAAAAAGTAATTATGGTGGTCGCAGGTTGTTTTGTATTGAACGAAAAAAATGAAGTGCTTCTGCAATTACGATCTGATAACGGCAAGTGGGGACAACCTGGGGGATTTATGGAGTTTGGCGAAACAGTTGAAGATACAGCAAGAAGAGAAGTGTTTGAAGAAACAGGCTTACAATTAGGTAAACTTGAATTCTTTAATGTGTATTCTGGAAAGAAATACGAAAGAACGCTTGCTAACGGTGATCAAGTTGCCTTAGTGAAATTGACTTATATTTGCAAGGATTTTCACGGAACATTACATACTGATAACGAAGAAAGCTTACAGCTAAAATTTTTCCCCTTAGATAACTTACCTGAATTATGGAAAAATCAACAGGAGGTTTTTGATGATTTGTTGGAGTTTATGAGAATAAAGAACTAATTTTTCCTATCAAGTAAACAAAAGAGTTATATGGTTACGCACTCACCTGCGTTCGATATTCTATCGGACTCAGATGAGTGCGTTTTTCTTATAATTGTGGCTCACAGTTATCATAACCTATTATAAAAGCATTCTAATTCCATTTATAATTATACTTACTGTCCCTATCATCAGTAAAAGTAAAAAAGACTTCTTCTCTGGTTTTCTGTAATATAAGACTCCTCCTATTAAAAGTATTATCAATCCACCTACCAGATTAAGTACAAGTAAATCCATAACCGTTCCCCCTAAATAGATATTCGACATATAAGTCTTTGAAATACACCATGACCGCAACTTGCTTTCTCCCTCTGTTTTAAACCTCGCATGTGGTAGAAAAAGGCCCTGACCGCTTCTATACGCGGCCAGATGCTCTCGTCGCCCTTATATCCCTTTCTAAATCGCATCCTTTTTCTCAATGTCTCGAATTGCTAAGTAGGCAATCATCAGTCCAACAGCTGCAAGGACAAACTGAACGGGAATAATCACGACCACCGAGAATCCTGGATTATTAGAGCAAGCGAATGAAACGACAAGCAATGATGATACAATTGTGATCGGAACAGAATATTTACGCATTCCGAAGTATAGCGGAATTAAACTTGTACCTGCAGCAGCGACTGCAAATGGAATCATGGTGATCGCTTGCTGCATCCAGTCAGTAAATGTGATCGAATATGATATAAACGAAAAATATCCATGTAAAACAAAGACCGCACCTGTAACGATTATGTTAGATAACCAAATTGTTATAAATGTCAGTATCGCTATAATGGCTAATTTACTAGCAAAGAGTTGCTTCCGCTTAACCGGATAAGAGAACATAAGCATGATTGTCTTATTTTTATATTCTTCAATAACTAATTGCGAAAGTAATACTGCAGCAAACACAATAAACGTCGCCCTTACCATTGTCCCTATCAATAAAAAAGCATCCTCAGCATTCGTCATAATGAAATCTTTTTCTACTTCCTGTATATAGTTCATGGAAATGAACAAAGTCGTAATAATGACGTTAGCAAGCAACGCTCCTTTTACATACCAACCAAATTTAAACTTTTTCATTTCTAGCTTCATGAGGTGTAGCATAATGGACTCTCCTCCTAGTTCACCTAATTTATTTAAACAGATCCACTTGCTCTATTTTTCTTACAGTCATATAGGCAATCAATAGTCCAATGCAAGCTAATGTAATAGGGACCAAAATAATATCATATAAGGAATAATGGCCACTTAAGCTCGATGTTAGTAGGGACATAATAATAACCGCCGATACAATCGTTGTCCGCGCTGAATACTTTTTCATACCAAAATATAAGGGAATTAAACTAATTCCAGTTGCCGCAATGGCATTCATTAATAATTTAGATGCATTTGGCAAAAGAACTGTCATCGTTAATGGCTCTGTTATGACTGAATAATATACATTTAATCCATAAAAGAAACTAAAAATTACAATGTCACAAATAACAATCGAAAGAAATGTAAAGATCATAATAATGAACAATTTTGCAATCATCATTTTTTTACGATTAATCGGATACATAAACATGACTGTCATTGTCTTTTCTTTAAATTCTTGAATAATAAATTTAGCAATTAAACTTGCGCCAAATATCATAAAGGTTGCTTTCACAAAAATATCAATAAACCGAAAAGCATCATCGTAACTTTTAAATTCCCCATCAAGCATAATTAATGTAACAAAACCCAGCATAATAAGAAGTGCAATGAAAGCTCCTTTAATGACTGGCCATAATTTAAATTTAACAAGTTCTAATCTTATTAAATTAAGCATGGATTCCCTCTCCATTCATAAGATTTAAGAAGTACTCTTCCAATGAACTATTCTTTTTATTGATACTCTCAATTTCTATATCATTCATAATCAATGTTTTTGAAATAGCTTGCTGCGTTACTGACGTGTCATAAATGCGAATTATATTTCCACCCATAATTTTATAATTTGTCAGGTGCAGTCTATTTTCTAACAGATAAGCTGCTTGTTTCACATCTTGAACAGTAACTTCAATATACTCCGTTTGTTGCCCATTAATACTTTTCATGGAAACTTCTTTTATTAGCTTTCCGTTTTGAATGACACCAATTGTATCTGCCATTTGTTCCATTTCACCTAAAATGTGGCTAGACACTAACAGCGTAATTCCATATTCTTTACAAAGTATTTTAAATAATTCTCGTAACTCTTTAATACCGATTGGATCTAAACCGTTGATTGGTTCATCTAAAATTAACAACTCTGGTTTTGTTGTAATCGCTCTTGCTATCCCTAGTCGCTGCTTCATCCCAAGTGAAAAATCTTTTACTTGCTTATCATCAACATTGTGTAAATTTACAAGGTCTAACGCTCGATCAATTGCTTTCTTGTCATAGAACCCCATATATTCGCAGTGTAAATTCAAATTCTCTTTAGCTGTTAGTTTTTCATAAAAAATTGGATATTCAATAATTGTCCCCATTCGTTTTAGTACTTCATATGATGTATTTGTTAATTTCTCACCGAAAATCTCAATCTCGCCGCTCGTCGGTTTAATTAAATTCGTAATCATTTTCATAATCGTTGTTTTACCAGCACCGTTTGGTCCAAGAAATCCATATATTTCCCCTTGTTTCACATGCATATTTACGTTAGAAATAACTTCTTTACCGTGAAACACTTTCGTTAATTGATTCGTTTTCAATACGTACGTCATCGTTCATTCCCCTTTCGCTCCCGCTCTATATTTATATAATAAGAAATGAAATTCTCTTTTTTCTTACCTATTCCTTACAAATTTCTTAAGTTAAAAAAGCTTGTAGAATTGCTCTTTCTACAAGCTAAAAATTGATTCTTCTTAACATAATCGTAAATACTGTTTTCTCATAGGGCGTACTAGATAGATGAATTTCTCCCCCTAATGCTTCTACAAGACGCTTCGTAATCGTAAGTCCAAGTCCACTTCCTTGATACAAACGATTGCGTGAATCTTCTAATGTGTACATCCGTTCAAACACTTTATCAATATGAGATTCAGAGATTCCTTTCCCTTTATCCCATATGTCCACGTACACAAATTGATCATCACTTCGAAGTGTAACCCCTAATGTTTTTCCGTCTCCCCCGTAAGCAATTGCATTTGAAATTAAGTTATTCATAATCCTTCCGAGCACTTCTGTATTTCCGTGCGCGTATATCGGTGTTTCCGGTATATCGATATGAACGTCAAATCCTTGCGTTGTTAATAAATCATAAAATGACAGCATATGTTCCTGACAAATTTCATTCATATAAACTCGCGTCATTTCAATGTCTTTATCGCCAGATTCTAATTTGGCAAGATCGAAAAATTCATGTATAAGATCGAGCACTTCTAACGTTTTCGTATGAACTTTTTCTAGTAATACTTTCCGATCTTCTTCACTTATCGTTTTATCTACATTTAAAATTTCCACATAACCAAGAACCACAGTAAGCGGGGTCTTTAAATCATGCGAAATGTTAGAAAGCATCTTTCTCATGGAGATTTCCAGTTTTGAATGCTTCGCAATTGTTTTTTTCTTTTCATCTAATAAATAATTGATTGCCACTAATAATGACTTCAACTCTTTATCATCTGTCAAAACTAATAAATTTTCACTCGTTTTCTTTTCTAGAATCATATGAAGCTTTTCATATGTATAACGTAAATTTGCACTTCGATTTTTTCCTGTGCGATATTGAAAATAAATGATACCAATTAATAAAAAAATAATTGCCGTTAAAAATACAACCATTCTATATCACTTCCAGTTTATAACCGATGCCCCATAACGTCTTAATGTACTGCGGCTGAGAGGGATCGTCCTCAATTTTTTCCCGCAACCTTCTCATATGGACATTAATGACATTCTCATCACCGTAATATTCTTCATTCCAAATTAAGCTATAAATTTGTGCCTTCGTAAACACGCGATTTTGATTGCTCGCAAATAACTTTAAAAGCTCAAACTCTTTCGATGTAAGTTTAATAGCTTCATTATTTTTCTGAACAGTAAAATTAGCTGTATCAATTTTCAAATTCCCAATTACAATCATGTCATCTTGCTTTTGCTGCGGAGCGGAATACGTAGTTGACCGGCGAATTCCAGCCTTCACCCGTGCGGATAACTCAATCATAGAAAACGGCTTACAAATATAATCATCTGCGCCGAGTCCAAGTCCTAACGCCTTATCAAGATCCGTATCCTTTGCGGACATAATTAAAATCGGAACAGAGCTCTTTTTCCGAATCATATTCATCACTTCTAAGCCATCTATTTTAGGCATCATAATATCAAGAATAATTAAATCAAACTGATCTTCTAAAAACCTCGTCATTCCTTCCTCTCCATCAGAAGCTACCGCTACAATAAATCCCTCTTTCGTTAAATACCCCCTCACCATTTCTTGAATAGAAATATCGTCTTCTACTAATAAAATTTTATGCTGCACACCATCACCCGTTTTCTTGAAAATTTATATTTACATTGTAATATGGTGGTTGAATTTGGTAAATACAATATACGGAGTGAATCACATATACATATAACCGTGTTCATTCTTTGATACCGTTAATTTCTTATATATATGAATACAATTTCTTTTAAACGACTTTTATTTCCCATAAAAAAACAAAATATTCAATAACATTATGAATCGGACAAGCATACAAGCAAAAAGGACGCAATGGCATATAATTAAATTACATTCTAAAAGAAAGGAGTTTTATTATTCTTGTCAGCAAAACACTTTAATTCTTATGGGTATCCTGCTCCAGCTCCAAACTATCCAAGGGAATCCGCTGTATTTACGACAGGATCTATATGGAGAAACCCCAATACCGAAATCGTGATTGTCACGCTTTTAAATGAAGATTTCAACATGCCCCAAACTGTCACAGTATCCGTGTTAGATTGGCAAAATACGTATAATCCAACCGAAGTTGCCAAGTTTGCATTTTTATGTGGACAAGTCGTCAATCCATCTTTAAACACCGCACAAACGATTCAAACTCAGCAAAGCAGCATCGCTCCGCCCGACAACGTTCAACCGATTCTCACACCGTTTACGTTTACAATCCCTCCGCGCAATCTTCTCGTAATTCACGCATCCCTTCCAAATTCCTTCCAGATGCCAAGTCCTTGCTACGAAGTACTTGTGACCTCTCAACACGGCCCTGCCAAAATTCTTTGCTCTTCTCGAGAATCCGGAATCTGCGCCACAATTTCCTTCTCCAATCTTGTACCTCATGCACAATTAAACTATGTAGCCAAAATGAAAACGGACGACTAGGATCATATTTCGCAAATGATTTCCACATACGAATATAAACTCCATTCACAATGTCATCTACATCGTGCTGATCTACAACGAGAAACGATACCGTTCGATATACATCTTTACTCGTCGCTTCATATATATGTTGAAAGGCCTTTTGGTCTCCAGCAACCAGCCTTTCTAACCATTCTTGCCATTCTGTTTTGTCCACGTTTAGAACCCCCTCTGCCTCTCGTAAAATAGTCTATATTTCTAGATTCACTTAATTGTTGAACCTCTTTCTAAGGGGTGTATAACTTCCTACTGTATATAGTGCCATTTTACAATGTTATGTTCGCTTTCTACCCATCCCTTTCATAATACCAGTCTTTATCACTCACCAGCCTTTCCACAACCGTTACTATATTCACAGTCGTGTTCGAAATATCTTTGATTTCCATTGTCACTTAATACTAAATTTTTTTGAGCCTTTTCCCCTAAAGTATTTTTCACTCTTATATTCGCTCTATTACGAAAAAAGGTTCAAAAATTTTTGTGAACATAAAAAAATAATTAAAAAATTATAGTTCTTCATAAACTATTTACAATCAATCACGCTCCCTTCATGTTTATTACATCACCAAAGATAGACAACATATCCGTTCACTCTTTCTGTTTTTACTTCACATGTGGCAGGAAAAGCCTCTGACCGCTTCCATGCACCGCCAGACGCTCTCGCCCACCCTAAAAAAAGGGGTTAATGTCGTTTTTAATTGATGAACTTCTTATTTCTCTATAGACCCGCTTCATTTCTCCCCTCAACAATGATATGATGGAGTTCACTATGATTGTTTACAATTCACTGTATATAAAAGGAGATTTCATATGTCAGAAAATAAAAAAGTAAGCTTAGCCGATGTAATGCGTGAGCAACTTGCGAAGAAAAAGCAAGGAAATGGAAATGGAGCTAATGCGAAAAATCAAAATCAAGCAACGAAGAAGCTGCAAAATCAACAAACGAAGAAGCCAAACAATCAACGCAGACGCACAGGTGTATAAATGAACGGGCAGAAACGCGCAAATATATCGCCTGGTCTCGAAGTTGATATTGTACTAAAGCAAGATCAGCGTACTGGAAAGTTAACGCGAGGAATAGTGAAAGACATTTTGACAAACTCACCTTCTCATCCACATGGCATAAAAGTGCGTTTACAAGACGGACAGGTTGGCAGAGTACAGCACATTGTACAATAAAAAAGGAGCTCATTTTATCTAACGGGTTCCCTTTTGATTTGCAAACATTGCAAATCACATCAATAAACGCAAAGAAGGGATAGCCATTAAGCTATCCCTTCTTTGCGTTTATTGAGTGTCTTCATCGCTTTTGTACTCCAAAATATCACCTGGCTGACAATCCAAAGTCTTACATATCGCTTCTAATGTTGAAAAACGAACTGCTTTTGCTTTCCCATTTTTCAGAATAGAAAGATTCGCCATAGTAATTCCAACCCTCTCCGAAAGCTCCGTTACGCTCATTTTTCGTTTTGCTAACATCACATCAATGTTAATAATAATTGCCATATCCTCCACCTCAGACCGTCAAATCATTTTCTGATTTTATGTTAATCGCTTCTTGTAGAAGCCGTTGGAGGATAGCAGCAAAAACGGCGATAACCGACGAAGCAAACATGATGATGAGTCCCATTAATCCAATAGGAGGGTCAACTTTCTTCGCTATAAAATGAAAGAGTGGCAAACCTAATACATACAAACCACTGATTGTAATCGCACAACACTTTATGTTCTTTAACGCCTTTACAGATAATTCCGAGAACGCTGTGTTCTCGTCAATGTACCGTAAAAGATTGAAAGCCTGATAGAGAGCAAAGTAAAAAGGCACAGCCGCTCCATACATCACGATGAAAACGAGATATTTCATTGGGGCAATATTTGGATACAGTTTTGCTGCGAAATTCGCCATATGGGGAACTAAAAATATACATAAAGCAAGAACTGCAATTCCAGCTAGAAAAATAATTACCTTTAAGAAAGTGGTTGAACCTCGTTTACCATTCATTTAAAACACCTCACTTATTTAATAGCAACATGATTTTAGCACACAATTTATCGTTTTACAATAAATTCATACTGTTTTTCATTATATTATTATTGTTATTGAAATATCATTTTAATTTTGGCGAAAATAAAAAGCATTTCTCATTACAGAGAAACGCTCTTACTTTAAAAGGTTAAATAAACCCATTTTGATTTTTCAACCTATAAGTTACTAATATGCAAGACCAGCCATGACATGCATTCGCTTTTTCCCTTTATTTTGTGGCAGGAATAGGCACTGACCGCTTCTATGCATGGCCGGATGCCCTCGCCCATCTAAAAAAGGTTTTTACTTTATTTTTTTAATAAACACTACTTTTAAATAATCACCTTCTGGAAACTGTGAAATCGTTCGGAAGTCCTCTGATAATGAATGTTCTTCTAATACTTTATACTTGCCGTTCATTTCTTTAAATGCTGTATCAATGAAGCCTTTGAACTTTTTCATACCGAAAGTACTACAATTTGTAGAAGCGACAATAATACCATTATTTTCTGTAATCGCAATTGCTTCTTTTAATAAGTTTTTATAATCTTTAGCAGCGCTAAATGTATATTTTTTTGAACGCGCAAAGCTTGGTGGATCTAGAATGACCATATCAAACTTCAGTGCTTTCTTTACTGCATATTTGAAATAGTGAAATACGTCTTCTACGATAATATCTTGCGCTTCGTAATCAACGCCGTTCACGCTAAATTGCTCAATTGTTTTACTTAAACTGCGGTTCGCAAGGTCTACGCTTGTTGTTTTTACCGCTCCGCCAAGTGCTGCAAAGACAGAAAACGCACCTGTATAGGAGAACATATTCAAGACTGTCTTGCCATTTGCATATTTGTCGCGAATTTGCTTTCTTATATTACGTTGATCTAAAAAGACACCGACCATTGCTCCGTCGTTTAAATATACCGCAAAGTTAACACCATTCTCTTTGACGATAATCGGAAACTCTCCGCGTTCTCCTGTTACGAAATCGTCTTCTTCAATATATTGTCCCTTTGTATCAAAGCGCTTTTTCTGATAGATCGCTTTAAATGTAGTCACATTCTGTAAGGAAGCGATAATCTCTTTACTAAATTGATAAATGCCTTCGCTATACCAACTAATTACGTAATATCCATCATAGTAATCAATGATTAAGCCACCGATTCCATCGCCTTCACCGTTGAACACGCGAAATGCTGTTGTATCTGTATCTTCATAGAAACTTTTACGTTTACTTAAAGCAGATTTAATTTTCTTTTCAAAGAAGGCTTGGTCGATTTGTTCCTGTTCTTTTCTTGTTAAAATCCAGCCATATCCTTTGTTTTGTTTGCCGTAATATCCTGTACCGATAAACTTATTTTTATCATCTACAAGTTTTACGATTGTACCTTCTGTATTTACATCCTGTAAATTTATAATCGCTTCTTTCGAAATAAGTGGATAACCACTTTTTAATTCGTTTGCGTATTTCGTCTTAACCTTTAAAATAACTTCTGTTTTCATTCCATATCCTACCTTTCCATTCCAATGCTTTCTAGCTATTAAGAAAGGCTCTATACGAAGTCAGAAGTTTTACCACATCTTTTCTTATGTATGAAACCACTCTATGTTAGAAGCACAAAAATAAAACAGGGCCGTTTATATAAGTATCGCCATTAAACGGTCCCTTCTAACTATAACATGTTATTCTTTTATCCATACAACAAGCTCTTACCCTTTTTTATGAAAAAAATTAGGTGTAAGTACTTGATTTGGATAAGGCTTATGATAAATGTGCGTCGCTGCAGGAGATATAGGCGGAATTAACCACACCCAATTCCCTGTGACTAAACGGCCACATGCTGCTTCTTGCTTCTCAAATTGACTAAACTGCTGCGCCGCTGTATGGTGATCGACAATCGTTACGCCTTGTTTTTTGAAAGAGTGTAATACTGCCACATTTAATTCTACTAATGCTTTGTCTTTCCAAAGTGTACTGTTTCTTGATGTATCTAATCCCATCATCTCCGCAATAGCTGGAAGCAGATTATAACGATCCTGATCAGCTAAGTTGCGCGCACCGATTTCTGTTCCCATATACCAGCCGTTAAACGGAGCAGCTGTATAAGAAATCCCGCCAATTTCTAAACGCATATCAGAAATCATCGGAACACCGTACCATTTTGCTTCCAAAGAGGAAAATGGATATTCTGGATGTTCTAACGGCACTTCTTTTACATATTCTTCAGGGATTGGTCTATACACTGGGTCATTTCCATCTATTGAAAATACGAGCGGCAGCACATCAAAATGTGTTCCTTTCCCACTCCAGCCAAGTTCTTGGCAAAATGATGAAAAGGATAGGGAATGAGAATCACCGATCACGCCATGCTCGGTTTCATATCCTGCGTAGCGAATTAATTGGTGATTATAAATTTGAATTTGATTTTTCTCATTTTGATATTGTTTAAAAATAGTAATCGTAGGTAGGATTTTCCCGTCGTTTGTTGCATATTGAATATGATGAAGCAGTGCCTCGTATACACCTTCTACGTCATTTACATCACGTGCATCTAATACATGAAGCTTATTCCAAAACAGACGACCGATGCAGCGATTACTATTTCTCCATGCCATTCGCGCTCCGTGAACAAGCTCCTCAAAAGTATGTTCATACGTTCCTGTCATTTGTATTTCAGATTCAATTTGTAATAATCTATCTTGTATTTCATGAGATTTTTCTAGTTCGTTGTAGCAATCTGTAATAAAATTAGTTGCTTCCTCTAACAGTTTTTTTGTTGTATTCATAGTGTCTCCTTCTATTCCTGTAAACATCTCTATTATACAAAACATCTTCTACCCGTGCCTAGAAAACAGACAATGAAAAAGAACACCAAAAACGGTGTCCTCTCCCTTATTTCGCAAAAAATATCAAATATATAACCCCAATAATAAAAAACGTTCCGCAACAAGCTAACAATACTTTTGCAAGTTTGTCCATAAACATAGCCGTTTCCCCTTTGCTTCGTTTCCTATTTCAGTTCTACAACTGTAACACCAAGGCCGCCTTCGCCCATATCACCATAACGGAAGCTCTTCACGCCGCGATGTTTTTTCAAGTAATCTTGTACACCTTGACGCAGTGCTCCGGTTCCTTTTCCGTGAATAATGGAAACGCGCGGATAGCTTGCAAGCTGTGCATCATCTAAATATTTTTCTACACGTGCTAACGCATCTTCAAAACGTTCCCCACGAAGATCAAGTTCTAATGAAACGTGATAGTCTCTTCCTTTTACCGCTGTCACTGCTTTTTTCTCAACAGGATTTGGCGTGTTAATATATTCCATATCAGACTCTTTTACCTTCATCTTCAAAATTCCGATTTGGACGTTCCATTCGTTGTCGCTTACTTTTTTCAGAAGCTGACCTTTTTGACCGAACGTTAATACTTTTACTTCGTCGCCTGGTCTTAACACTTGTTTTGGTGCTGTGTTTTTCACTTTTGTTTGTTGTTTTTTCACAAGCTCCGGCGCTGCCCCTTCTAAACGGCTTTTCGCCTCAATTAGCTCATGATCTTTAACGTCAGCAAGCTTTGCTTTTCGCAATTGACGAAGTTCACGAATAATTCCTTCCGCTTCTTTCTTCGCCGCTTCGACTTTTTCTTCGCCTTCTTTTTGTGCTTTTAGTAATCTTTCATCACGTTCTTCGTTAAATTCGATAATTTGACGCTGCATTTCCTTATGAAGTTTTTCAGATTGCTTACGAAGCTCTTCTGCTTCATTCCACTCACGCTCAGCATTCTTTTGGCTTTCTTCTAGCTTCGCTATCATATTTTCTACTTTATTTGATTCTGTACTAATGTGACCACGAGCACGGTCAATTACACGGTCAGATAACCCAAGACGTTTTGAAATTTCAAAAGCGTTGCTTCGCCCTGGTACACCGATTAACAATTTATACGTTGGGCTTAATGTGTTTACATCAAACTCAACACTTGCATTAATGACTTGTTCACGATTATAGCCGTATGCTTTTAATTCAGGATAATGCGTCGTTGCGACAACGCGCGCACCGCGGTTATAAACTTCATCTAAAATGGAAATCGCAAGTGCAGCCCCTTCTTGCGGATCTGTCCCTGCTCCTAATTCATCAAACAATACTAAGCTTTCAAAGTCAGCTTGTTCTAAAATCTCAACAATGTTTACCATGTGAGAGGAGAATGTACTTAAGCTTTGCTCAATCGATTGCTCATCACCGATATCGGCAAACACATTTTTAAACACGCAAATTTCGGACTCATCTAAAACAGGAATGTGCAAACCAGATTGCGCCATTAAAATACAAATCCCTACCGTTTTTAATGTAACGGTTTTACCTCCTGTATTCGGCCCTGTAATAACAATTGTTGTAAATTCTTTTCCAAGTACAATATCATTTGGCACAACAACTTTCGGATCAATAAGCGGATGACGTGCTTGGCGCAAGTTCATATAACGCTCATTGTTCAAAATTGGTTTTGTTGCTTTTAATCGTTTTGCATAGAAAGCTTTTGCGAAAATGAAATCAAGCTCTGCCACAACGTCGACGTTTTCTAAAATGATATCAGTTTCAGTTGCTACTTCTTCTGTTAACATCATTAAAATGCGTTCTACTTCTTGCTTTTCTTTCACGCGCGCTTCTTGCAAGGCGTTATTCAGTTCTACAATGACTTGCGGCTCGATAAATAACGTTTGACCAGAAGCAGACTGGTCATGAACGATACCACCATAGACACCGCGGTATTCTTGTTTAACTGGAATTACATAGCGATCGTTACGAATCGTTACAATTGCATCTGACAACATCTTCTGTGCGTTAGAAGACCGCGTCATGTTTTCCAATTTTTCACGAATGCGACTTTCCGCTGTGCGAATTTGCTGGCGAATACCACGTAATTTTTCACTCGCATTATCCACTACTTCTCCGCCATCACTAATACAATTTGTAATTTTCTTTTCTAAATCATATAAAGACACAATGCGCGCTACATACGTATCTAAAATCGGCAGTTCCACACCATTTTCAATCATATCTTCAATAAATCTTTTTATCTGGCGGCTACCATACATCGTACTTGCAATATCTAAAAGTTCATGCGGGCTTAGCATACTACCAATTTTCGCACGCTTCACATTTGGGCGAATATCAAAGATCCCGCCAAGCGGTACATGTCCTTTTAAACGGATGACTTTTGCTGCCTCATCTGTTGTTTCCTGCATTTCTACTACTTCTTCGTAATCTGTGCTTGGTACAAGCCCTTTTACTTTATCTCGTCCAAGTGAAGAAGCAACGTGTTCGAGTAATTGTTCTTTTACTTTTTCATATTCTAATACACGCAACGTTCGTTCTAACATAGTTGCACGTCCCCCTTGTGTTACTTATTACGCTTAATATAATCTAATAAACGTTCAATATCCCATGTGTTAATAACTGTATCTTTTTGAATCCAACCTTTGCGCGCAGCTGCCACGCCAATTTCCATATCCTCTAACATTTCAAGCGTATGAGCATCTGTATTAATGGCGATTTTCACACCCGCATCTTGCGCTTGCTTTAGCAGCTTCGCACTTAAGTCTAAACGGTTTGGATTTGCGTTTAATTCAAGTACAGTATTTGTTTCTTTCGCAAGCTCAATTAATAAGTCTGTATCGACATCATAGCCTTCGCGGCGACCAATTAATCGGCCTGTCGGATGCGCAATCATTGTTACATGATGATTTTCAATTGCAGCGCGCAGACGCTTCATAATTGTTTCACGGTCTTGTGAGAAACTAGAATGAATGGCACCGATGACATAATCAAGCTCTGCTAATACATCGTCATCAAAATCTAGTGTTGCATCTGGTAAAATGTCCATTTCAATACCACGTAAAATAGTGATATCCGGATACTTTTCATTCAGACGTTCAATTTCTTTTCGTTGTTCAAAAAGGCGCTCTTTCGTTAATCCATTCGCTACTTTCAAGTACTGAGAATGATCCGTAATCGCCATATACTTATATCCACGAGCGCGGCATGCTTGTACCATTTCTTCAATAGAAAAAGCACCATCGCTCCACGTTGTATGCATATGTAAATCACCTTGAATATGAGGAAATTGAACAAAATTCGGATATTGCAGAGTGAGATCAATCT
Source organism: Bacillus sp. 491mf (assembly GCF_900112415.1). GTDB lineage: Bacteria > Bacillota > Bacilli > Bacillales > Bacillaceae_G > Bacillus_A. The sequence continues at coordinate 65,807 of NZ_FOLV01000007.1, read as the reverse complement.
CTTTTCCATCTTCACGTACTTCTGGCGGGATGAATGGAAGTCCAAAGTGTGCAAAAAACGCTTCTTCTGTTTCGAATGTTTGTACTTCTCCCGTTTCTAAGTTTTCAACGCCATATTCACTAATTTTCTCGCCCTTATCTTTTGCAATTTGGCGCATTCTTACATTATGGTCTTTTGAACCAGTGAAATGGTGAAGTGTGGTAATAAACTCTTCCGGCTTCACAAGACGGAAATCAATCGAAATATCATATTCGTATTGAAGGCGTACGGAAACTTTTGTATCACCACTTGCAATCACTTCTATCATATTATCAAACTGCAGTAAATGCTCACGCACCTTTTCTGGTTCCCATGACGCAATAATAAAGTCCAAATCTTTCACTGTTTCACGAACGCGGCGCAAACTTCCCGCACGAGAATAGCGAATAATTTCTGGTATATTCGACAATTTCCTCTCTATTTCCCCGGCAATAGGAAGCACCATTGCTATCGGAAGACGTTCGGGTCTAGTACCAACTTGTGCGATAGCCTCTAGTATTTTCTCTTCCGTTTTCTTACCGAACCCAGCAAGTGCTTGCACTTGCTTTTCCTCACAAGCTTTCTTTAAAGTTTCCATATCTACAACGCCAAGTTCTTTATATAACTTAGCGACCTTTTTCCCACCAAGACCTGGTAATTTCAAAAGCGGTAATAAGCTGCTCGGTACTTCTTTTTCAAGCTCTGTAAGCACTTCTGATGCTCCAACTTCAATATATTCTGCAATAACGGCTGCTGTTCCTTTTCCGATTCCTGGTATTTTTGTGAAATCTTCAATTTCTGAAAGGCTACGATCATCGCTTTCTAATGCTGCTGCCGCTTTACGAAATGCTGATATTTTAAAAGGATTTTCCCCTTTTAGTTCCATGAAAAGTGCAATTGTCTCAAGTAGTTTAATCACTTGTTTTTTATTTACTTTCATTCTTCTCCCGCCTTCCCATCATAGAAAAAAACTTCTCTTTCTAAAAAAGAGAAGTTATACTTTGCTGCCTGTCTGCCATAATTCCTTAACTTTTTCAGAAAGAATTGGTGTATCATCTACAATTACTTTGCTTATTGATGATTGATTCAACGAAGTTTGTACTTGTTCAATTGGAAGTATCGTACCAACTACAATTAATACGAACAATATAATATACACTTCTAAAAAGCCTAAAATCGCTCCGCCTAGTGCATTGACCTGTCTCAAAACAGGAATTTCTGTAAACATATTTAAAAGTTGTCCAAGTAACGTGAACGCGATTTTTGTAACAATAAATAATGCGATAAACGCAATGGCTTGGTAAAACACTGTTTCTATGCTATTTGCATCGATCCAATTCGGCACATTTACTTCTTGCTTAAATGGATACGGAATAATCTTTTGCAATGCAGGTGCTAAATCTTTGCAATACCAATATGCCACAAGATAAGCGACAATAAAACTTACTAATTTTACAAGTTGCAGGACTAATCCTCTTCTTAGACCAAGAAGAAATCCCATCACAAGCAATAAAATGATAATTATATCAACCATGTTATTCCATTCCTTTTTGACTCATTCTTTCTTTCAACTTTTCATTTTCTTCTTTTAATTTTATATAATCATGCACGACATTGACTGCTGTCAACACCGCCAATCGGTTTGTGTCAAGCGAAGGATTCTTAGCATTCAGTTCGCGCATTTTATCATCCACAATCGCCGCGACAATGCGTATATGACTTGTACTTTCATCGCCAACAACTGAATATTGTTGGCCGTAAATTTCTACATTAATTCGACTTCGATTTTCCTTTTGTTGTGACAACTTACTGTCCTCCAATCCCATACAGAATCCTAAAGATTATCATACCATGAAAAAACATCATATGGAAACAGAAACAACAATTCGATATGATAAAAATATAAATAATGAAAAAGGAGCAACCATTTTGTCAAATTCTATTGTTATTCAAGTAAGCCTTGCGGTTATAGAAGACATGAAAACAAAGTACGCGCAAGCCGTGCAACCAAAAGTTCCTCAAGGCGGTATCTTCATGGCGAAGATTCCATCTTGCACAATTACAGCCTATAAATCTGGAAAAGTCATGTTTCAAGGTGGCCGTGCAGTGGAAGAAGCGGGTCAGTGGCAGACAAATGCTGCACCGCCAAAAAATTCTGTCAAGAGAAGTGTAGATCACCATGCCTACGCACCACCAGCGTCTATCAGTGCCATGTCTATTCTCGGTTCAGACGAAGTCGGAACCGGAGACTATTTTGGACCGATGACAGTTGTTGCGGTATACGTCGATGCAACGCAAATTCCATTATTAAAAGAACTAGGCGTCAAAGACTCAAAAGGCTTAAACGATACACAAATTTGTGAAATTGCAAAACAACTACTAGCAGTTGTCCCATACAGCTCTCTCGTTTTGCATAACGAAAAATATAACGACATGTTTGAAAAAGGCTACAATCAAGGACACCTAAAAGCATTGCTTCATAATAAAGCTATTACAAACTTATTGGCGAAAATCGCACCAACGAAACCAGAAGGCATCTTAATTGATCAGTTCACACAGCCGGCTACATATTATAAATATTTAGCCAAACAAAAAAATGTTCAGCGTGAAAATGTCTATTTCGCTACAAAAGGCGAAAGCATACATATCGCCGTTGCAGCAGCTTCCATTTTAGCTCGCTATTCATTCGTGAAACAATTTGATGAGCTAAGCAAAAAAGCAGGTATGCCACTTCCGAAAGGCGCTGGGAAACAAGTCGATATCGCAGCCGCGAAATTAATTCAAAAGCTTGGGAAAGAAAGATTACCTGAGTTTGTGAAATTACATTTTGCAAATACAGAAAAAGCGTTTCGATTGTTGAAGAAATAGTTATTTCTCAGTATGGACAGGATGTATATAGACTAAACAAGGGGCTCACTCAATATATCAGCGCTTTTTCCGATATATCGGCGCTTCGACACAGTTTAAAGTGAAACTTCTATCAGTGACGCTTTTCTCACTGATGGAAAGCTCTCACCAATCGGGCTTTTACAGGCAGTTTTCTTCCCTGCTCTTCTCTAGGTTTTCCTGCCCGTTAATGCGGGATAAAGACCATTCGACAATACTCAACATGAAAGTAGCTGAGCTACTGAACTGGATCATACTAAAATGTGCACGAGCTGACTAAAAAGTAAACTTTAGTCAGCTCATCTGTTTTTACTACTCTATTTTAAACGTCTCTGCAACTTTTTTTGAGGCTTCTTTCAAATCATAAAACTCAACACGTTCTTTCTCTGGCGTATCCTTGTGCCCAATTACAACTTCTCCGTCATCTTCTATCCAAACAAAGTATTTTCCAATTGATCCATCACTATAATCAATAGACATATTGTAATGAATAGCCGATTTAGCTTCTTTATCTAATGAGAGTGTTTTCGGTTCATCGCCGTTTTCCTCAAGTCCAACTTGCTCCATCGCTGATACAAGCTGCTTTATATCATCTGCTTTTTTCAATACTTTCGTGCCTTTTGTTTTCGTAGATGTTAGCTGAATTTCCTTTACTTCTTTCCCTTGAAACGTAACAACCGCTGCCTCTTGTGATGTTGGAACTACTTTTTCTTGTTTCTCTTTTTCCTTTCCACACGCACTTAAACTGATTAGCATGATCGCTAAGAAACACATCATTCTTTTTTTCACAAATTCAGCTCCTTTCTCTTCTACGTAATGTTTCTCTTTATTACGCATCTCTCCCTGCTCAAAAAAAGAAAAAGGTATATCAATCAGCTTAATCGCTGTTGATATACCTTTTTTCAATCTTAAAACTCCGCAGAACCTGGTGTTCTTGGGAATGGAATTACGTCACGAATATTCGCCATACCAGTGATGTACATTAAGAAACGTTCGAAACCTAAACCAAATCCAGCATGTTTTGTACCGCCGTATTTTCTAAGCTCTAAGTACCACCAGTAGTCTTCTTCATTCATGCCTAGCTCTTTAATTCTGTCTACTAAAAGATCCATTCTTTCTTCACGTTGACTTCCGCCGATTAATTCGCCGATGCCAGGAACAAGTAAGTCTGTTGCAGCTACTGTTTTGCCATCTTCGTTTAAGCGCATGTAGAACGCTTTAATATCTTTTGGATAGTCTGTTACGAATACAGGACGTTTGAATACTTCTTCTGATAAGTATCTTTCGTGCTCCGTTTGTAAATCAATTCCCCATTCTACTGGGTATTTGAATTCTGCACCAGATTTTTGAAGCACTTCAATTGCTTCTGTGTACGTGATGCGTCCGAAATCAGAGTTGATTACGTTATTCATGCGCTCTAGAACTGTTTTATCAACAAAGCTGTTGAAGAATTCCATTTCTTCTGGTGCATGCTCTAATACGTATTTCATTGCATATTTCAGCATATCTTCTGTCAAATTCATTACATCTTCTAATTCAGCAAATGCAATCTCAGGCTCAAGCATCCAGAACTCAGCAGCGTGGCGAGTTGTGTTAGAGTTTTCAGCACGGAATGTCGGGCCAAATGTGTATACATCACGGAATGCTAATGCATATGCTTCCGCATTCAACTGTCCACTTACTGTTAAGTTTGTTTCTTTGCCGAAGAAGTCTTTTGAGTCGTCTACTTGTCCATCTTCACCTTTTGGTACATTGTTCATATCATGCGTTGTTACGCGGAACATTTCACCTGCACCTTCAGTATCACTTCCTGTAATAATTGGTGTATGAACGTGTACAAAGCCGCGCTCTTGGAAGAATTGATGAAGCGCAAATGCTGCGATAGAACGTACGCGGAACGTTGCTGAGAATGCATTCGTTCTTGGACGTAAATGAGCGATTGTACGTAAATATTCAAACGTGTGACGTTTCTTTTGTAATGGGTAATCAGAATCTGATAATCCCTCGATTTCGATTTTGTTCGCTTTAATTTCAAACGGCTGCTTTGCAGTTGGCGTCGCGATTAACGTTCCCTCTACTTTAACAGATGAGCTTAATGGAAGCTTCGTAATTTCAGCAAAGTTATCTAATTCCGTATCGAAAACGATTTGAACGCTTTTAAAGAAGCTACCGTCGTTTAATTCGATAAAACCAAATACTTTTGAATCACGTAAGTTACGGATCCAACCTGATACTTGTACTTTTTGGTCTACATACTTATCAGTTTCTCTATACAGACTTTTTACTAATGTGTTTTCCATGTTGAAATTCTCCTTTACATATATTTAAATACAAAAAAACCTTCCATCCATAAAGGGACGAAAGGTTAAACTTCGCGGTACCACCCAATTTGTCATAAAGACCAACTCTAACTCGTATGTATTACACATACTTCCCGGTTTGTAACAGGCCGGATTCCCGTCTAAGTCTACTCTTGAATACACAATTCAATTTCGGTTAGCAACTCCAAGGTGTTCTTCACATATACCGCCTCATCAGGCTCGCACCGTCCCTGACTCGCTTTGGATTATAGTATATACTACTTTTCCTTATCATCGTCATTTTATTTGTTAAACTAAAATTAATGTACTACATTCCTTTGAAAGATGCAAGTTGTCCCTTGTATTGTACTTTATTTTTTAACTAACTCTACTTCTCCAAACTTCTTCATTTGGAGCTTCAATGTATTCGCTTTGTCATAAGAAGTAATCGGGAAATTAACATGGACAGTCGTTTTGTCATTTTTAACATCCATGCTATACCCTTTTGATTTATATTCTTTTCCTGTTTCATCTATAATTTTCATATTCATAAAAGTATTTTCATCTTCTACTACTTCATTAACTGAAAACGTTAGATTAAGCGAAGTTGGATTTGTCTTCGCAGATATAATTTGTATGTTAGACGTTGTTTCTGCTGACTTATATTCAACCGTTGATGTTGTTCCTTCTTTCATTTTAGCGCTGATCGGTAAATTCCATATTCCATCAATTTTTTTCAGTTCATCATTCTCATAAAAAACGTTGACGCTCTCAACTTCTAACACCGCATCTGTCAGTTTAGGAATCGCTCCTTGATTCGATTCAAATACTACATCATATTGCACCTTTCCGTTCTTTCCGTCTATAGATGGATTTTTATCTTCTGCTTTAGACATATATATGTTTTTACCTTTCAAAGGCTTTGTATCTGGAATAGACTCCATAATATATTCACCAGCACCATTTTTTAATCGATAATCAAAAGACACTTCTTTTACTTTTTTCTTGAATATACTTGTATCGTCAAATACCAATTGAAAACTAAATCCTAATTTATTCGTGTCCGCAAAATAACGGTCAAGTGCTACTGTAATCCCTTTATCAATAGCCGTACTATTGCTTTTTTGTGTAAACCCTTCATCAACCGCCCGCTCAATTCCTTTATCATTAAAATGAAATAATTTATTTATATTAGCTCGCACATGCTCATTTGTAAAAACACCACCAGCTATCACAACACAACAAGCCGCGACTGCAAATTTTCTCCATATTACATTTCTTTTCTTTTTCTTCGATTGCATGCGTATCACATCATAGGAACGATCTAAAGACTTTCTAACAATACCAGGCATTTCTTTTTCTTCATGTAGCAAATGCTGAAATTCCTTTTCGAAATTATTTTTCATTTACGCTCGCTCCTTCACCACTGTAATAATGATTACGTAATATCGATTTGGCTCTAGAAAGTCTTGATTTAATCGTTCCTTCCGGTTCTTTTAAAAACACACTCATTTCTTTTATACTAAGCCCAACAATGTAATATAAAACAATTGCTACTTTATAATCCTTCTTTAAACTATTTAACGCGTCTTCTAGTTCTATTTTCAAAAATTCATTTTTGTCTTGTTTCTGTTCAATGTGCCCTTCTACTAACGTAATTTTTTGTCTTTTGTTTAATATGCCGTTACATGTATTAATTAATATTTTACAAATCCATGTATTAAAGTACTCTTCATTTTTAAGTGTATGTATTTTCTCATAAGCCACCGTGATTGCTTCTTGCATCGCATCTGCGACATCCTCATCTTTCTGTAACAATCTACTTGCGACTTTGTACAGCACATCTTCATAGCGCTGCACAAGAGAAACAAAAGCTTCTCCATCACCCTTTTTCGCCTTTTTCACCAAGGCCTCTAGCTTCCCCATGTCAGAACCCCCTGTTAACTAATTTCAATATACGCTTGTTTTCATGTTCTTTACACCCTATTAGATACTAAAAACCAGTATTTGGTTGCATCCATTTTTTCTTTTCATAAAAAAAGAGGATCATCACTCTTATTACGAGTGACAATCCTCTCTTTCACATATAAAAAATTATTTACGTAACTCCGCACCAAATTTCTCTTCTACCGCTGCTAATACACGGCTATGCGCTTCTGTTACTTCTTCATCTGTTAATGTACGTTCTGGGTCGACGTAGTTCATAGAGAATGCAAGTGATTTCTTGCCTTCTTCCATTTTTTCACCTTCGTATAAGTCGAATAATGTTACTTCTTTTAGAAGCTCTCCGCCCGCTTCGCTAATGACTTGCTTCATTTCGCCAGCTTTTACTTCTTTCGTTACAACAACGGCCATATCGCGTGTCATAGATGGGAAACGCGGGATTGTTGTGTAGTAAGTATCTTCTGCACGAGCAGCAAATACTTTTACTAGAGATAATTCGAATACAAATGTATCTTTTACATCTAATTGTTTTTGCGCTTCTGGGTGTAATTGACCGATGAAGCCAATTACTTCTCCGTCTAGTAAGATATCGGCTGTACGTCCTGGGTGCATGCCTTCACGTTTTGCAGGAGCATATGTGATGCTGCTTGCAACGCCAAGTACATCGAATAATCCTTCTAATACACCTTTTACAACGAAGAAGTCTACAACTTTCTTCTCACCTTGCCATGCATGATGAAGAGCAAGACCTGTCATAACGCCAGCAAGATGTTGTTCTTCTTTTGGAAGCTTATCTTCTGCTGTTGGTAAGAAGATAGAACCTACTTCATATAATGCAACACTGTCGTTTTTACGAGCATTGTTATATGAAACTGCTTCTAGCAATTGTGGTATTAAGCTTAAACGAAGCTGGCTGCGTTCCTCACTCATTGGAAGTGCAAGGTTTACAGGAGCTTTTTCGTTCGGCTCAACCATATATTGTTTCGCTTTATCAGCGCTTGTCAATGAATACGTAATCGCTTCATATAAACCAGCACCTTCTAGGTAGCGACGTACTTTACGACGTTTTGCTTGCGCTACTGTTAATTTACCACGCGTCATTGTTCCTGCTGGTAATGTAACTGGAATATGATCATAACCATACAGACGACCTACTTCTTCTACTAAATCTTCTGCAATTGTAATGTCAGGACGACGTGCTGGTACGTTTACATGGAATGTTCCTTCTACTTCTGTGAATGGGAACTTCAAGTTTGTAAAGATTGTACCCATTTCACTTGCAGAGATCTCTGTACCTAATACTCGATTTACTTTTTCAGCTGTAACTGATACTGTACGTTCTTGTACTTGTAAGTTATCAACTTCTACTACACCTTCAAGCGCTTCGCCACCAGCGTATTTTGCCATTAAAGCAGCTGCATGTTGAATTGCTTCGAATGTACGTGTTGGGTCGATTCCTTTTTCGAAACGTGCACTTGATTCACTGCGAAGACCTAAGTCTTTTGATGCGCGGCGCACCGTTTGACCTTCGAAGTATGCAGATTCGATTAGAACGTTTACTGTATCGTTATCAACTTCAGATTCAGCTCCGCCCATTACACCAGCAACAGCTAATGCTTTTGTGCCGTTTGTAATCGCAAGATGATGCGCTTGTAATGTACGTTCTTGATCGTCTAATGTTTGAATCTTTTCGCCTTCTTTTGCAAGACGAACAACGATTTCTTTTGAACCTAATTTATCGTAGTCAAATGCATGTAATGGTTGACCGTATTCAATTAAAATGTAGTTTGTAATGTCAACTACGTTGCTAATCGGGCGAATGCCAGCTGCCATAAGACGCGTTTGCATCCACATTGGTGATGGACCAACCTTTACGTTTTTCACCATTTTTGCCATGTATAATGGGTTTTGTTCTGTTGCTTCTACACTTACAGAAATATAATCAGATGTTTTTTCTGCCGCTTCTTGTAAGTTTGCTGCTGGAAGTTTCACTTCAAGGCCATAAATTGCTGCTACTTCATACGCAACGCCTAACATGTTTAAGCAATCCGCACGGTTCGGCGTTAATCCTAATTCAAGTACTTCATCATGTAAATTTAAGATTTCAAGTGCATCTGCACCAACTTCCACATCACTTGGGAAAATGAAAATACCTTCTGCATAGTCTTTTGCAACTAATTTCCCATCAACGCCAAGCTCTTGTAAGGAACAAACCATACCGTGAGAAGCTTCACCGCGTAGCTTTGCTTTTTTAATTTTGAAGTTACCAGGAAGAACAGCACCAACTTTTGCAACTGGTACTTTTAAACCTTTTGCAATATTAGGAGCACCGCAAATGATTTGTACTGGCTCTTCTTCGCCGATGTCGATTAAACATTTGCTTAACTTATCAGCTTCCGGGTGTTTTTCGCACTCTAATACGTGACCAACGACAACACCTTTTACGCCTTTATTTAATACTTCCACGCCTTCTACTTCAATACCACTTTTCGTGATTTTATCTGCTAATTCTTGTGCCGTTACATCTTTAATATCTACATACTCTTGTAACCAACGATATGATACGAACATATTTATCCTCTCCTTCCCTTACGCTCGTTTGAATTGTTGTAAGAAACGTACATCATTTGTATAGAAATGACGAATGTCATCAACGCCGTATTTTAACATTGCAATACGCTCTGCACCCATACCGAATGCGAAACCTTGATATTCTTTTGAATCATAGCCTGCCATTTCAAGTACGTTCGGATGAACCATACCAGCACCTAAAATTTCAATCCAGCCAGTCCCTTTACAAGTACCGCAACCTTTCCCGTGACACATCATACAAGAAATATCCATCTCAACAGATGGTTCTGTGAATGGGAAGAAACTTGGACGAAGACGGATTTCACGATCTTCACCGAACATTTTTTTCACGAATACTTCTAATGTACCTTTTAAGTCACTCATGCGAATGTTTTTGTCGATTACAAGGCCTTCAATTTGCATGAACTGATGTGAATGCGTTGCATCGTCATCATCACGGCGATACACTTTACCAGGGCAAATAATTTTAATTGGGCCTTTTTCTTTATTATTTTCCATTGTTCTTGCTTGCACAGAAGATGTATGTGTACGTAGTAATGTTTCTTCTGTAATGTAGAAAGTGTCTTGCATATCACGCGCTGGGTGATCTTTCGGTAAGTTTAATGCTTCGAAGTTATAGTAGTCTTTCTCTACCTCTGTTCCTTCTGCAACTTCATATCCCATACCGATAAACACATCTTCAATCTGTTCAACAACCGCTGTTAACGGATGGTGACAACCTGTTTCTACAAGGCGACCTGGTAATGTAACATCAATAGTTTCAGATGCTAATTTTGCTTCAATTACTGTTTTTTCTAAATGATTAACTTTTTCTTCTAAACGCGTTTGAATTGCCTCGCGCACTTCATTTACTAAAGCTCCCATAAGCGGGCGCTCTTCTGGAGATAATTTCCCCATGCCGCGCAGTACTTCTGTAATCGGACCTTTTTTTCCTAAATACGCAACGCGTACATCGTTTAAGCCCTTTAGCTCTTTCGCTTCTTCAATCAGCTCTAACGCTTTTTGCTTTAGCTCTTTTAAACGTGCTTCCATTTGGAACCCTCCTAATGATAAAAATAAAAAAACCTCGCTCCCTAAAAAGGGACGAGGTAAATTCGCGGTACCACCCTAAATTGACAGAACGAGTCTGCCCACTTAATTCGTTATAACGGCTTTTTCAACCGGAACGCCTTTACATTTACATGGTCCTGGCGTCAACTCCAGAGGTGAATTCACTTCCGTCTACCATAAGAATGCTTTCAGTCTATGGCACTCTCTCCCTATATGGCGATTTTGCAAGTTACTCTTCTCTATCATCGTTTTTTAAACTATTTCACTTCCACCTATTATAAGAAGTTTTTTATCGATTCGCAACCGGAGTTTGCAAATAATACGTTAAAATACCTGCTGCAACCGCAACATTTAATGATTCTGCTCCTCCGTAAATCGGAATATATAAGTTTTGCTTACATTTCGCAAGAAGCTCTTGGCGAACACCGTTTCCTTCGTTACCTACAATTAATGCAAAACTTCCTGTCGGTGCTACTTCACCGTATGGAACACCATTTTCAAGTGCTGTTCCGTATACAGGAACGTTATTTTCAGTTAACTTGTCTACCCATTCTTCTAAGTTTCCTTTTACAATCGGTAAATGGAATACAGAACCTTGCGTAGAACGTAGTACTTTACTGTTATATACATCGACACATCCTTCTCCAAGGATAACAGCATCAAGTCCAGCTGCATCTGCGGTACGAATGATTGTCCCTAAATTCCCTGGGTCTTGCAGGCCGTCTAATAGTAGAAACTTCCCATTTGTAAGAGCAATTTCTTTTTCATGTTTCTCACAAACCGCAAATACTCCTTGTGTCGTTTCTGTTTCACATAACAATTTTACAACCGCTTCAGACAAAATATACATTTCTACATCATCAACCGTCCAATCTTTCGGAAGATCCGTCTGATCTGAGACGATTAACTCTGTTACAACGCCTGCTTTTAAAGCTTCCTCAACTAAATGGAATCCTTCTACAAAAAATAATCCTTTTTTATCGCGCTCTTTTTTCGTCTGCAGCTTCTTCCACTGCTTTACGCGCGGATTTTGTACTGAATCAATGTTTTTCATTCTATGCATTCCCTCTCTTCTTGTCTTCTCATTATAGCCTATTTTTCATACATATTTACATAAAAAAGAACAAAAACTAACGTCAGTTTCCATTCCTAAAAAGAGGTGAAAGCGATGAACTTTAATTTACGCGGTGCTGTATTAGCAAACATAGCTGGAAATACACAAGACCAATTACAAGAAACAATTGTCGATGCGATTCAAAGCGGAGAAGAAAAAATGCTTCCAGGACTTGGTGTGTTATTCGAAGTGATTTGGAAAAATGCTGATGATAGTGAAAAGCATGAGATGTTAGCGACGCTAGAGCAAGGTGTAAAAAAATAAGCAGGGGTAAAACAGATATAAAAAACCCTTTTTTAGGGGAGGACGAGAGCTTCTGGCCGTGCATAGTAGCGGCCAGGGCCTTTTTCTGCCACGGGCGAGGTTTAAAACAAAAAGAGCAAACAAGTACGGGGCATGTTGTATTTTACATAGCAGCGACTTATTTGTTAAAAAATTCAAACGCTCAGAAGTCTGAGCGTTTTTTGGCGAAATATTTTACTATTCTTTTTGAACTATAGTTTAAAGGTATTTGCATGCTACGGAGCAAATTCAATTTGACCCGTCACCAATAAGAAAATCGCGATTATCCAAAATATAAAGAAAGAAGAGGAGAGGATTAAAGATATTATAGGAACTACATTTTTCTCTGTTTTCTTCGCTATCCCGATTATAGAAAGTATGATACCTATTCCCGTAAGAAAAAATGTTATATAATCTCCAACTAAACTTCCGATATTCGCTATTCTTGTCGGTGTTACAAAAACGATAAAAAAACAAATAATTCCAATAACCAAAGAAAGATAACTAATTATACCGTTCTTCTTTGGAATAACTATTTCATTTTCCAAACAAACACAACATTTCCAAATAAATGTAATTTAATTTTAACATAATTATTTAATTGATTAGTCAAAACAGAACGTTTTTTTCGAACTAATCAGTTAATTAAAACCAAACTTCTTTTTCGAGAGACGAAAGCTTCTGGCTATGCGTAGAAGCGGTCAGGGCCTTTTTCTGCCACGGGCGAGGTTTAAAACAGAGGGAGCATGCATGTGTGAACTGTACCTCGAATCATGGAAATTTTTTTCGTCCACAATTCGGGGGTTTTGTGCATTTTTATAAGCAATCCGATTTTTTTATATCCAGTTACGTTAAATTCGTGGAGTATTCCCAAAACGACTAGCCAGAACTCACACCTAAAAAAGTGCAACGCATTATGAAGGAATTTGAAAGTGTAGATCAATCAAGAAAGAACTAATGAAATATATAGATTACTACAATCACAAACGAATTAAGGCAAAATTAAAAGGCCTGAACTAAGTAACAATACCGAGTTCAGACCTTAACCGCCGCATAATCAAATAACCCGTCTAACTTTATGGGTTCACTTCAAAAAGCCTTAAGGAGAAAAACGAAGGCTTTTTGATATATCTATACACTTATTAGTTTATTTATTTTTGAAAGTTTTTAATATCCGGATTAAAAATACGAACAGTCTGAAGAAGGTTATCTACAATGTCTTGTTGTTGAGCTGTTAGTGTACCACCATCAGTGAATACTGTAACACAGATTGGACAAGCTTCAATATGAATTCCTAATAGGTCAATAGCAAGCCCACCAGGTACATTCAGAGTGAGAATAGGTGTTGAACCCGCAGGAGGAGTGCAGGTTTCACAGTTAGTTAAAAGAGCCATAAAGTCAAATCCTTTCTTTATAGGGGTACCATATATATATGACCAAATATGGCTATGTGAAATAGACATTTATACAATTCTTGATCATTCTGTTAAAATATCTCCAAAGTTGGGCATGATTTCTGTACCAGTAGGATTTTTGATACCTCGCTCTATATTATGAGTTTTTTATCTCTTCTATCAACCCTAACGACATGGTCTTCTCTAGCAAATACTAGATTCTCTTTTCCTATCCGAAATAAAATTAATAGTGTGAAATACAACTCACAATACAATTCCTCTTCCAAGTAAACCTGGAACATACGTATATTATATCGGCGTTTTTTGGGAGCAAGGCGATGCTGGTTATATTCAAGTAAAAGTAGAATAAAAATTTCCCTATTACATCACTAATTACTTTACTAACACAATATGATGAAGTAAAATGTTCAAAATATACTTATGGCTATCTATTCGTTTTCATCATATACATCAATGAACAAAAGGAGTGAATGCTTTATGCGCCGTATCACGCTTGAACAAATTTTCCAACACCATATTACACAAAAGTATGTAAACCGTTCTGGAATGGTCCATGCGATTGCCGTCGCTTATCATGCGTTTCACTTAGCAAAAAAGCATCACGCCTCAGTCGACGCGGCAACAAAGGCTGGCTTTCTTCATGATATCGGACATCATACATGGTATCGTGATGGGGAATGGGACTATGAATTATATAAAAAGAATGATATACACGCCATTAAAGGAGCAGAAAGAGCTCATAAATTGCTAATCCGATTAGGAGAACATCCAAAACAAGCAAAGGAAATTTCTGTTGCCATTCTCCTGCACACTGATTCTTTTCTACTAGAACAATCACTTGAGAGAACACCTCTCCAAAATATTATTAAATGGGCAGACGAAGCCGATGAAGAACCGGGCGGGGCACATCACTACCGAGCAATCTCTTATGAAAAAGCACTGCAAGCAATCAAGCGATTAGATAAGATGGTAGATCGTGAATTACAAGTCCAACAATCAACATCCTCTGCTCATATTTCTACCAATGAAAAAGCGGAGCAAATATGTTAATCAATAACAGAACAAAAATCACCTTAGTAAAAGCTAAGGTGATTTTCACTTTAATCACAAAATTTCAAACTATTATGTAACATTAACTTATGGTACATTTTATCTAAATATGTATAATTTTATATATAAATAATAGAGAGGATTCGATATATGCAACATTCTATACAACTTACATATGATCAAAAACATTCCTTATCATGGGGAAAATTCATCGGTTCTGTTTTATTTGCCTTTTTTGGGGCAAAGATCATAAGTGACTTATTTATAAGTCTTCCATTTATGATTTATAGCGAAGGCATTTCTGATAAAAAAACAAGCGCCCTATATAGCTCACTTGGAGCAACCGGAGGTGCTTTATTACAACTGCTCATTTTATTATTGTTTATTTTTAAATACGAACCTATGAAAGAACTGTTATTACCTGCTTTAAATTTCCAAGCACTCCAGAAAGTTCGCACATATGTATACTTATTTCTTTTCTTTGTGTTTAGTATTACGATTAATATATTTATAATTTCTAAGATATTTCCTCATGCAACGCAGGAACAAGATGTAGCTTTAAACTTAAATACTTTAAAACAATATAAAACTCTACTAATTTTAGAAGGTGCGATTTTCGTCCCTATTATTGAAGAACTTATTTTCCGTGGAGTCATTCTTCAATTTTTCCAGCAACGTTTTCCATTTTTGATAGCAGCAATTGGATCCAGTTTCATCTTCGGAATCGCCCATACATATTCTTTAGGTGTTATGGCCAGCGCTTTTATGACGGGGATATTTATGGCTGTATTATATAAAAAAACAAATTCTATTATTCCTGCTATATTATTTCATATGATGAATAATATGCTCGCGTTTTTAACATAAACAAGGGATACACAAAGTCAAATTACTACTACTACTAGAAAGGAGCAAGACTTTGCAAACACATATACAAATAGAACAGCAAACGAAAACATCTTGGCTTGAATTTTTTGGAATCCTGTTAATGATCATTCTCGTTATTCCAATGATTAATGGAGTTTTCACTATACTCCCTATCGAGTTATATAAATATGTTCGCCCAAATACACATACTCCTCTACTTGAATCACTTGAAAGTATTAGTTATGAATTCATAGCCCTATTCTTTTTAATGCTATATATCGCAAAGTATAAACCACTTAAAACTCTAGTATTACCAGCGATTGATTTTCAATGTTTAAAATCTTTTCGTACGTATATATACATACTCCTTTATTACGCTATCGGTATTTTTATCGACCTTGTTATACTAGATAAAATTTTCCCTAATTCGGTACAAGAGCAAGTAGATGCATTAAATTTTGCTACGTTAGAACAGTACAAATTCTTACTAATTCTTACAGTTGGATTACTTGCACCTATTAAAGAAGAACTAATATGCAGAGGCATACTTTTACGTTTCTTTGGAGAGAAATTCACATTTTGGCCAGCTGCTATCATTTCGAGTTTATTATTCGGTATCGCTCATACGTATTCAGTTGGAATTATGGTGGGCGCCTTTATTACTGGTCTCTTTGCTTCTTTATTATATAAACAAACGAACTCTATCGTTCCCGCTATTCTGCTTCACATCACAATTAATACATGTTCTTTCTTGTACTAAATGAACCGCCATTATGATTGCATAATGGCGGTTTATTTCTATCAATTATCCATATTTTTTTATAATATCCAAAAGAAAAAAGCAGAGAAATTAATTCCCTGCTTTTCGATTTGGCTTATTACCTGATGGTAAGAATAGTGATAATACCCAAGCAATACCCGCTAATATTGTTGCAATTAAGAATGCGTCATTAATACCGTTAATCGCAGACAGCTTCGAAATTTGTCCGAATAATAGTTGCGTGCTCATCACATCTCCAGCTTGTGCTGATCCAGCAACCGCTGCTAAGTTTTGTCCCATTCCATGTACCTTATCAACTAAAATTGGATTTGTTTTCGTTAGCATATTTCCGTAATCTGCGACGTGATTTGTTGTTTGCTGCGTCATAATTGTAATTAAGATCGCTGTACCGATTGAACCTGCTACTTGTCTTGATGTATTTTGCGTTGCAGTACCGTGAGAAATTAACTTCATTGGCAGTGCGTTCATACCCGCTGTCATAATTGGCATCATAATGAATGCCATACCAAATGAACGTATAATATAATCCGTCATAATGACGCTATATGGTGTATCCATTGTTAACTTAGTAAATTCATATGTTGCAAATGTCGTAAGAGCCAATCCAAATATCGCTAATGGACGAATACCATATTTATCAAATAACTTTCCTGCAATTGGTCCCATGATCCCCATAATTAATGATCCTGGAAGAAGCAATAAACCTGACTCAATTGGCGTAAAGCCGCGAATATTTTGCAGATATACAGGAAGTAATAACATACCTCCAAAGAGTGCCATCGTTACAATTGCGTTAATTAATAATGTGAAAGTAAACGTTGGATATTTAAATACTTGTAAATCAAGCATCTTATTATCCGTCGTCATCTCTCTCCAAATAAAGAACGCTATCCCAATTACACCAATGATAAGTGAAATCACAACTTCCACACTGCTCCAACCCTTATTTCCGGCTTCACTAAATCCATACAGTAAGCTACCAAGCCCAATACTTGAACTAATAACGCCAAATATGTCTAACTTTGTTTTAGAAACTGGCTGAGCTAGTGTAAAGAATTTTACAGATAGGAATGTGACAAATAAACCAATGACAAACATCGCGTAGAAAATTAAGTTCCAATTGTAATTTTGAATAACCCAACCTGTTATAGTTGGTCCAATAGCTGGTGCTAAAATCATCGCTACCCCAAGTAACCCCATCGCTGCTCCGCGCTTATGAGGCGGGAATAAAGTCATGAAAATATTCATACCAACTGGCATTAAAATCCCTGCTCCAACTGCTTGCGTCACGCGTCCTGTCATCATCATCGTGAAGCTTCCAGATACAGCACAAATAATAGAACCTACTGTAAAGAACAACATCGCTGCTACAAATAGTTTACGATACGTAAACCGTGAAACTAAAAACGCACTAATTGGCACTAAAATACCATTTACAAGCATAAATCCTGTTGTTAACCATTGTGCCGTTGAAGTGGATACGTTAAATTCATTCATTAATGCTGGCAAAGCAACATTAATGACTGTTTGGTTTAAAATTGACACGAACATACCGAGAATTAATACTGCTACAACTGCTTTTACATTTACATTTTCTACTGGCAATTGCTTTTTTGGTTCTTTTTTGGGTTCTTCTTTTGTAATTTTCGGTATTTCTTGTTCTACTACTTCTTTTTTTGGTGTTTCTAATTCCACAACATTTGAAACTTCTTGTTCTGGTTGCTTTGCTTCTATCTTACTTACGGCTGGGACTTTTTCTTCTCCCGCGTTCGTTTTTTTCTTTCTTAAAAGACGATTTACAAGGAAGAAGACGACAATACAAAATAATGCATATCCTACAATTAAAGTTGAGGACATTTTATCTTCCCCCCTTACTTATGAATACGAACTGTCACATTCATTCCAGGAACAATATTTACTGATTTGCTATGATCTAAAGAAACTTTAACTGGTACAACTTGTGTTACTTTTGTATAGTTTGCTGTTGCATTGCTTGATGGTAGCATAGAGAACGTATTCGCTGTTGTTAAACCAACTTGTTCTACTTTTCCTGTTAACGTTGTATCAGGATATGCATCTACATACACGTCTACTTCTTGACCTTTGTGTACACTATCAATATCTGTTTCTTCAATATTTGCTGTTACCCATAAATCATTCATATCATATGCATACGCAATTGGACTACCTGCTCCAACAAAAGCATTTGTTGTTGCATTTGATTGAACAACAGTTGCATTTTTCGGAATTGTTACATCCACTGTTTGCTCACCGTTTGGTCCCACTATAGAAACAGTACCTAATTTATCGTTTTCATTGTAATTCTTACCTGCTTCAGCTTTCCATTCTGTTAACTTCCCTGCTACTGGTGATGCGATTGGAATTATTTTTCCATCAATTTTTGCATTTTCTGTTTTTAAATAATTTTGAGATTGATTGTAATAGTAATAACCGCCAACACCACCACCAACTAATACAATTAACGTGATAATATTGATAATTATTATTCTTCGAAACTGATTCATTGCTTTCCTCTCCTTATATCGCATATAATTTTTTTCTAAACTATTTCATATCCCTTTTGTTTATATTCATTAATTGTTAATTATATTAACCATTAATGAAAAAAATCACACCTTTTTGCATGACAAAACCGTTTTTGTCCACATGCAAGTGGTGCTGTTTTCTAAAGGAATATCGTTTATAATTATAAATAATTATTTTGAATCTACAACCAACAATTTGGATATGTATGTTGTTTAACCGACACTTTACTAAACATCTGTTGGTTAAATGAATAAAATTCAGCAAGGAGAGTGAAAATGTCTATTAAAAACTCAAACGATCCACGCGTAAAACGAACGAGACAAGCAATTCGTGATGCTCTTATATCTTTAATACACGAAAAAGGTTTCGATAGCATTACAGTTCAAGATATTGCTGAAAAGGCAACTGTCAACCGTGCAACTTTTTATAGCCATTATTATGACAAATATGACCTTCTAGACAAAAGCACCGAAGAAATGCTAACCACATTTGCAGACATTCTCAAACCGAAAGAATTAAATAAGAGTGAGTTTCAACTTACCCTCGATACTCCTCATCCTGTCTTTCTTTCTTTGTTTAATCATATTGCTGAGAATGCTTTCTTTTATCAAGTGATGCTTGGCGAGAACGGGATTCCGAAGTTTTCCTCTCGAATGATGAAAGCCATTCAAACGAATTTGCTTCTTAGTCTTTCTATTTCACAACCAAACGAAGATCAGTTAGTTGTACCGCGTGACATCCTTATTAGTTATGTAACAGGTGCACATTTAGGAATGATCATTTCATGGCTAAGACAAAATATGCCATATACACCTCATTATATGGCCTTGCAGCTAGCTCGTTTAATTATTTTAGGTCCATTTACAGCAGCTGGATTAAAGGGGTCATTTTAATAAAAAAGAGCGACAGGCTATCCTCTCGCTCTTTTTTGTATTAATCAAATGTAATGTTATGTACAGCCTCAGTATCAAGACGTTTCACAACTTCTACAATTAACTTCACTGTGTTTTCATAATCATCGCGATGTAACATTGCCGCATGGGAATGAATATAGCGAGTTGCAATAGTAATTGCCATTGCTGGAATACCGTCTACAGCAATATGAATTGCTCCTGCATCTGTTCCGCCGCCAGGAAGTGCATCGTATTGATATGGAATATTTAATTCATCTGCTACGCCAACAACGAAGTCACGAAGACCTTTATGTCCAACGATAGATGCATCATATAAAATAATTTGTGGGCCATCACCCATTTTTCCTTGCGCTTCTTTGTCGCTTACTCCTGGTGTATCACCAGCGATTCCAACATCTACTGCAAATGCGATATCAGGTTGAATATAATGTGCGGATGTTTTCGCTCCGCGAAGACCTACCTCTTCTTGTACAGTTCCAACACCGTATACAATATTTGGATGTTTTTCATCTTTCAATTGTTGTAACACATCGATTGCAATTGCACAGCCAATGCGGTTGTCCCATGCTTTCGCAAGTAACATTTTTTCATTTTTCATTACTTGGAATTCGAAATATGGTACAACTTGATCTCCTGGGCGTACGCCCCACTCCAGCGCTTCTTCTTTACTAGAAGCACCAATATCAATAAACATATCTTTAATATCAACTGGCTTTTTACGAACTTCAGCTGGTAAAATATGCGGTGGTTTTGAACCAATGACACCTGTTACATCACCTTTGCTCGTAACAATTGTTACACGCTGTGCTAACATAACTTGTGACCACCAGCCACCAACTGTTTGAAAGCGCAAGAACCCTTTATCATCAATTTGCGTAATCATAAAACCGACTTCATCTAAATGACCGGCTACCATAATTTTGGGACCATTGCCGTCACCAATTTTTTTCGCAACTAAGCTTCCTAAGTTATCTGTTGATACTTCATCAGCAAACGGTGCGATATATTTCTTCATTACTTCACGAGGCTCGCGTTCGTTTCCTGCAATCCCCCGTGCATCTGTTAGTTCTTTTAACATCGTCAAGGTCGCATCTAGTTTAGTCATTGGACAATGTCCTCCTTTTTTTCATCTCTTCAATTATACAAGAGCGATGAAGAATATTCAAAAAATTTCATTAATAACCTTCTGTTTGACGTTGATGATTTACTTCATTTTTATCTAAATATGCTTTCTCAATCTCTTCTTGTCCAAAATCAAGCGCTTGTCCTAAACGAAGGTAGCTCGTAAACAATTCAATGTAATTTGTAATAGATGGTTGCTCATTAAAACGAATTGCTTTCGCATATACATCTAAGAAAATTTCTACTTGCGTTTTATTTGTTAGTGCACATTTATAAAACAAGAAATTTTTATCGATTCCTAAATCGATTCCGATAGATAAAATAAAATGCAACCCATCTACGTATTCTTCTAGTACAACTTCACGCTCAGATGATGGCTTGTTACTCCAATATTTAAAGCAGCGTGTTTCATTTGCAAGTTCGCCAATTTCCACAAGCAGTGCTAGCATTTTTTCTTTTAATAATTTTTTCGGTTCTAAATTATGTTCTTTCGCAATACGATCATCTAATTCTTTTTGTAATTTAAATAGTTGTAGTAGATCCAAAACATACTCCTCCTTCAATATCGAATACACTCACTCGATATCGCTCCATTCTAATGGTAAATATAAACAAATAACCACGTTATATTCTTACATTATAACAGTGTCAGTTTCGTGTGAAAAGACAAGATTATCTAAAGTCAAGCACCCTTTTCGCAGCATATTTCATATCTATTTTTATTTTCCGACGTATAAAGTGAAACTTCCGTCAGTGGGGGTTTTCTTCATCCCCCACTGACGGTTAGTTGAACCAATCGGGCTTTTACGGGCAGTTATCCCCCCACCTATCTTCTTTGCTTCTCTCTGAATATTGAGGTGGGGGTCTTACCGCCCGTTAATGCTGGATAAATCGTTGCTATACAAAGTACAACATGACCCGTACTTACTGTCTTCCTTTGTTTGAAACCTCGCACGCGGCCAGATGCTCTCGCCTCTCCAAAACAGATGTCGTATTTTAAATTTCCTTGTATATAAATAAACATAAAAAGCCAGAGAACCTCTCCGACTTTTTATGTTTATTCTTTTATATTATTGAAATTTTTATGCTCAAACACGGCCATTAATCTTTCCTTCTTCCATTTCAGCAATTGTATCGTTCATTTTATGAAGGTGACGCGATTCAATAAAAAAATCCTTAGGAGCAATGTCCTAAGGATTTATCAACAATTAGTTGTTTAATGCAGTTTTAGCAGCTGTTGCTAATTCAGCGAAAGCTTTTGCATCGTGAACAGCTAGGTCAGCAAGCATTTTGCGGTTTACTTCGATACCAGCAAGCTTAAGACCGTTCATTAAACGGCTGTAAGAAAGACCGTTCATACGAGCAGCTGCGTTAATACGAGTGATCCATAATTTACGGAAGTCACGTTTCTTTTGACGACGGTCACGGAAAGCATACATTAAAGATTTCATTACTTGTTGGTTAGCAACTTTGTATAATGTATGTTTAGAACCGTAGTAACCTTTTGCTAATTTAATAATTTTTTTACGACGTTTACGAGTAACCGTACCACCTTTTACTCTTGGCATATTATTTCCCTCCTAGATATCTATCTGAACAAAATATGAATTACATGTTGTCAAGCATTTGACGAATACGTTTGAAGTCACCAGCGCTTACTACACCAGCTTTACGTAATTTACGTTTAGCTTTTGTAGATTTGTTAGCGAATAAGTGGCTTGTGTAAGCGTGAGAACGCTTTAGTTTACCAGATCCTGTTTTTTTGAAACGCTTTGCAGCGCCGCGGTGAGTTTTCTGTTTAGGCATAGTGATTTCCTCCTCTATTAATTACTTATCATTTTTCGGTGCTAAAACTAAGAACATACTGCGTCCTTCCATTTTTGGCTTAGATTCAATTGTACTAACTTCAGCACAAGCTTCAGAGAAGCGATCTAAAACACGTTGACCGATTTCTTTATGAGTAATGGCACGACCTTTAAAGCGAATAGACGCTTTAACTTTGTCGCCTTTCTCCAAGAATTTAATAGCATTACGAAGTTTTGTGTTAAAGTCATGTTCATCAATTGTTGGACTTAAACGAACTTCTTTCATACTAATGATTTTTTGATTTTTACGCTGCTCTTTTTCTTTCTTTTGTTGCTCAAAGCGGAATTTTCCGTAGTCCATAATACGGCATACTGGTGGTTTCGCATTTGGAGCAACTAATACTAAATCAAGATTTACGTTTGCAGCCATATCTAATGCTTCTTGACGAGACTTAATTCCAAGTTGATCACCATTTGCACCAACTAAACGTACTTCACGTGCACGAATTTGCTCGTTAATCATCATGTCCTTGCTAATAGTAAGCCACCTCCAAGGTTTTATGGGAATACGTCTTGGGAAGGAAGAACCCAAACAAAAAAGTGCGGGCATACAACACCCACACTTATAATATCTCTAATAAGAAATACTTACCTGCCAACTGCTTTCGCGTCAATCAGGTGAGAAGCGGGTGCTTCTACTTGTTCCACAAATCCGTATTCTATTATCCTTGATGATTTTACCATAGGACATAATGCCTGTCAAGAAGCTCTACTTCTTAAGTAACAACAAAAAATATTGTAACAAACAAAATGAATACATGCAATAGTTTTTTATACAAAGCAGCCTTTGGTTCTTATTGCCAAATGGAAACGCACAAAAAAAGCCGCGGACAAGCCGCGACTTTTTCTTATCGTTTTCCTTCAACTTTAATTAAGTCAACGAAAGCATCTAATGAAATTGTTTCTGATTTTTGTTCACCATATTTACGAACGTTTACACCAGTTTCAGCAACTTCATTGTCACCTACTACAAGCATATATGGAATTTTTTGCATTTGCGCCTCACGGATTTTGTAACCAATTTTCTCGTCACGAGTATCCACTTCAACACGAATGCCAGCACGTTGTAATTCTTCTTGTACTTTCTTCGCATAGTCTAAATGTACTTGCGGAGAAACTGGAATTACTTGTACTTGAACTGGTGCTAACCAAGTCGGGAATGCACCTTTGTACTCTTCTATTAAGAAGGCAACAAAGCGTTCCATAGTTGATACTACACCGCGGTGAATAACAACCGGACGATGTTGCTTACCATCTTCACCGATGTAAGTTAACTCAAAGCGTTCTGGAAGTAAGAAGTCTAATTGTATAGTTGAAAGTGTTTCGTCTTTACCAAGCGCAGTACGAACTTGCACGTCAAGTTTTGGACCGTAGAATGCCGCTTCACCTTCTGCTTCATAGTAATCAAGACCCATTTCATCCATAGCTTCTTTTAACATTGATTGTGCTTTTTCCCACATTTCATCGTCATCAAAATACTTTTCAGTATCTTCTGGATCACGATAAGATAAACGGAATGAATAATCTTCTAAATCGAAGTCTTTGTATACTTCTAAAGTTAAGTTTACAACGCGTTTGAATTCTTCCTTAATTTGGTCTGGACGAACGAAAATGTGCGCATCATTTAAAGTCATTCCGCGTACACGTTGTAATCCAGATAGCGCACCAGACATTTCATAACGGTGCATTGTTCCAAGCTCCGCAATACGGATTGGTAATTCACGATAGCTGTGGATATCGTTTCTGTACACCATCATATGGTGAGGACAGTTCATCGGACGAAGTACTAATTCCTCATTATCCATTTCCATTGATGGGAACATGCCATCGCGGTAGTGATTCCAGTGACCAGAAGTTTCATAAAGCTCTCGGCTTCCTAATACTGGAGTATATACGTGGTCGTATCCTAAGCTTACTTCTTTATCAACAATGTAACGCTCAATAATACGGCGGATTGTTGCACCTTTTGGTAACCAAAGTGGTAAGCCTTGCCCTACTTTTTGACTATTTGTGAATAGTTTTAACTCTTTACCTAATTTACGGTGGTCACGCTCTTTCGCTTCTTCAAGCATACGTAAATGCTCATCTAATTCTGCTTTTTTCACGAATGCAGTACCGTAAATACGTTGCAACATTTTATTGTCGCTATCGCCGCGCCAGTAAGCACCAGCAACGCTTAACAGTTTAAATACTTTAATTTTACCTGTAGATGGAAGGTGAATACCGCGACAAAGGTCAAAGAATTCGCCTTGTTCATAAATTGAAATAACCGCATCTTCTGGAAGATCGTTAATAAGTTCTAATTTTAGTTCATCGCCAATTTCTTCGTAACGACGAAGTGCTTCCGCACGTGGTACTTCATGACGAACGATTTCTAAGTTCTCGTTCACAATCTTTTGCATTTCTTTTTCGATTTTCGGAAAATCTTCAACTGTAATTGCTTCTTCCATATCGATATCATAGTAGAAGCCGTTTTCAATTACAGGACCAATTCCAAGCTTCACATCTTTATATAGGCGCTTTAGTGCTTGCGCTAATAAGTGAGCTGTTGAGTGGCGTAAAATGTATAGCCCATCTTCAGAATCTAATGTAACGATAGAGATTGCACCATCTTGCTCAATCGGTGTAAGTAAGTCTATCATTTCCTCATTTAATTTCCCTGCAATCGCTTTTTTCTTTAAGCCAGGGCTAATAGAAGCAGCAATGTCTTCTGTTGTTGTTCCTTTTGGAAACTCCTTCACAGCTCCGTCTGGAAATGTAATTTTTACTACATCTGCCATCTTTAGTCACTCCTTTTTTATAATCAAAATAAAAAACACCCATCCCTATAAAAAGGGACGAGTGTTGAATTCGTGGTTCCACCCTTGTTCCAGCTAACATATCGTTAACTGCTCAAGTTCATGATAACGGCACTTGCCGTCAGCAATTACTAGACATTCGTTCACTGCTGAAGTTCAGAGGTGGTAAGTAATAATCTCGTATTAAGAAGCTCACAGCCCAAGGCTTCTCTCTCTGGGAATCGTAGATAACTACTCATGTCCTCATCGTAACATTTCGATGTATTTTCGTTTATGTACGTAATTATATGCTCAAAAATTTAGAAAATCAAGGGCGTTCCCTTTATTTTTAAATTTTTTCACATTCTTTTCAAATTCATGAAGCGTATATAACTGCACTCTCTCTTGAAAGACGTTTTGAATCGTTACAATCATATTATGATCTTGTTCTTTCGCATACAGATGAATTTTTTTAGGCGCGATCGACAGAAGCGGTGCCATAACATTCGGATCAATGTATACATCTTTTTGAGAGAGCAATTCTTCTTCTATATACTGAACAAGTTTTTCTTGTTTTAAACGTTGCCACTTTTCATCATAAAAGATACAACTATCATTAAACACGAGATGCAAACAAGATAAACGTGATTTTCGGCTGCTTACTTGTTGGCGAAGTGTTTCTACGAACATTTGATACTCTTGTTCTAACTTATATTCATCGATCGCCAACTCTGCCGTTCGATATAAAAATTCATTGTATTTTCTCAAGCGAAAACGAATATATGCGCCAAACGAAAAAGACATCGTATCATGCATCCAGCCTTGCAAAGAAGATTGCACCAATGCTCTCCCACTTTCCTTTGAAGGTGCATCTATTAATCCTTTTCGTTTTCCTTTTAATATAGAATGCGCCATATGTAAAATTTGGGTTCGTTCTTCTCGCTCTTTAAAATAAAATTTATCTTTTAAAATTGCGCTAATCCATTCATCTTGTTTTGTGTTGATAATATGTTGCATAAATACAGGAATAACTACTTTATCAATATATCGCGACTCTTGTATCGGTATATGAATAATTACCATTTGTTCGTACAAGTAGATGCTTATTTCTTCATATATATGATCTGTCCTTTTTTTTAGTTCTTTATATATAACAATAGCATCATTTTTTTCTTCGAAGCAGATTTCAATCAATTGTACCCCCCCTTTTATAATTCTTGCTATTTCCATATATATTAGGGAGATGTACAAAAAATGATACAAGCTAATATGAATTTTTTATATTCACAAGCTATTTTTACTGTATAATTTTACTAAAAAGGTTGTAAAAGGAGCGATACCATATGTACGAATACAAATTTGTAAAAATCGAACTAAAATCAGGTCTAATGGCATCCAAACCAAAAGAAGGTTGGCGTTTCGTACAAATTTTCGCTCCTAGTACAGCAGGGACTGGATCCGCTGCATATTTCGAACTTATTTTTGAACGAAAACAAACTATATAAAAAAAAGAGCAAGCTCACTGCTTGCTCTTTACGTATGACGGCGGTTTTTCCCGCCAATTGGAATCGGCTTTGCTAAATATTTAATACGCTCCATAATACGGGCTGCTTTCATTTCTTCTTCTTCTCCGCGCTGTGTATACGTTAAATGATGCTCGAGTTGTTTAAAATCAAAGTTAGATGTGAAGAACGTCGGTAAGTTCTCCAGCATGCGGAACTGTAAAATCGCTCCAAGTACATCATCGCGCACAAAGCTCGACATCGCTTCCGCTCCAATATCATCTAACATGAGCACCGGAACATGTTTGACCGCATCAATTTTTTCGCTAATCGTATTATTTTGCAATGAGCTTTTAATTTCTCGTAAAAATTCCGGCAAATATACGATCATGGAGCTGACCTTACGCTCTGCTAGTTCATTTGCAATCGCCCCTAAAACAAATGTTTTCCCAACACCAAACGGTCCATAAAAATATAATGCTTGCACTTTTTTTCCTTGTTCGTATTCACTTAAAAATTCATTTGCAGCTCGAATTGCTTCAAACCTCTCTCTATCTGACAAATCAAGAGAAGCCATAGAAGCCTGCAAAATATCTTTTGGCATATAAATGCTTTGAATAAGTTTTTCCTGCTTTTTCCGCTCATCGTAAGCCACTTTTCTCACGCAGCGATCGTATTG
This sequence comes from Bacillus sp. 491mf, assembly GCF_900112415.1. GTDB lineage: Bacteria > Bacillota > Bacilli > Bacillales > Bacillaceae_G > Bacillus_A. The sequence continues at coordinate 38,102 of NZ_FOLV01000007.1, read as the reverse complement.
AATATCAATCATCTTTCCTTGAATAATAAGCTTCGGTTCGTATCCTTGAATCATATTTTTACATGATTCTAAGTTTGGGCAATCTTTACATCCAACACTTTGCCCAATGTACTCATATAGCTTCACAAGACTGCGTTCAAGCATCGATGTTGTTACTTCACCTTGATGTTCTTCTATAAATGCTTTCACACGCGGATGCGCCATTACTTCTTCTTTTAATACTTCATATCTATTCTTAAAATTTTCATTTTGCATTAACTTCGCAAATGTATTTTGAATTGGTTCCATTTCTTCACCTCAAAAGGAGCTCGTCTTTGTTAGTTTCTCTTATATTTTTTCAGCTCTTCCTCTAACTTTTTACGCTCTTCTTCTAGTTTTCCCTGCTCTTCACTACGATGTGATGGCTCGCTATCTTCTGTTTGTTCCTTTAACCAGTCTGGTACAAGTTCTTTACGAACCGTTTTCTTCGTTGTCTTTCCTTTTTTCTTTGTTTCTGCCCATTCTTGATATTGACGATTTTCCTCTTTCGCAAGCCCCATCGCTTCCGTTACGGTTGTAATTTTTTTACGGGCCCAGTGTCCGGCAATTTTCTCTACATACGATTTCGCTAACTTCATATCCGAACGAAGCATGACATAATAAATAAGGACATTGACAACACCTGGTGTTAACTTCTGATTCAACATCACATCTTCAATAATTTGCAAATCAGCCTTCGTCGGCTCAGCCCCGCCTGAAATTTCTTTTAATAACTCTCTTGGTGAAATTTCCTCTAACTGTTTAATCAGCATCTCTTCTTGTGTTGTCGGTTCTTTCTCCTTCATCGTCCGCGCATGCAATGGCTGCGTCCGCTCACTAAACTTAGGAAGTGCCTGTCCATTCTCAAATTGGTACCAATCACGTGCACCTTTTCGCAATCGTTCCATATCAATTGTATTATGCTCCGTAACAGCACCAAGAACAATATTTTGCATGGATAACGGATCAATGCCGTATACGTAAGCTAATATAATCACACATTCACGCATCTGATCCGTGATTGCTTTACGCGGCACAAGCGCTGATAATCCTTCTACAAATAAAGAAAAATCAAAGAAATCATTCCAAATTTGAGGCGCATTCCCCTCCGCCCTGCTCGGCATCACAGTTGCATTTGGTATAATAAGTTCTTCCTTGGCATGCTCAACTTGTCCTGGATTAAAAGAACCAAACACATCATTAAAAGATCGTGTTGCATTTTCATATGAAGAAAAGTCAAATTCTTCTTCTAAGAAATATTGCTTCACTTGATTATATTTCGACTTACTTAAGCGGTTATATAAGAAAATACTTAATACAATATCATCAAAAAATTGCTTTGGCATAAGTGGTGGCTGTAACTCATAAATAAACATGCGAATATCTTTTTCTCTTTTCACATACACATTTAAAAGTCCAATCGCCTCTAGCTTTAGACGTTCTTCATAAATCTCTGGGAGCTGCATTTGCATTGTTACCATAATAGAATGGTGTGTATTTTCTCTTCCAAATAAACGGTCCTGCTCTAACTCGCCCCATAATGTCATATATAGACTAAAAGCTTTACTGCCAATAAGTGGCTGATATAACATTGTCAGCACTTTACGATCATAGTTGCTGAGCAGCCCTCTTGCACTTACTTTATAACGGTCAATTGGCAACAGTTCCATCCATGACTGTCTTTCCATCCTTGCAAATCCTTTCTGTCATCCATTCTTATTATCATTATGAGTGAAAAAAGAGCTAATAGCTTACGCTTCTAGCTCTTTTATTTTCGTTCTTTTTGAAGAATATCTTTCAACTCTTCAATAAATACGTTCAAATCTTTAAATTGTCGGTAAACAGATGCAAAACGTACATATGCAACATCATCAATATCACGAAGCGCTTCCATGACCATTTCACCAATCATATCGCTTTGTACTTCTGACATTCCTAAGTTACGTAATTCCCGTTCTACATGTTGTGTGATTTCTTCTAATTGTTTTAACGTTACAGGTCGCTTTTCACACGCTTTAATTAAACCACGCAAAATTTTCTCTTTGTTAAATTCTTCTCGCGTCCCTTCTTTCTTTACAACAATGAGCGGTGGCTCTTCGACACGTTCAAATGTGGTAAAGCGACTGAAACAACTTTCGCACTCTCTTCTTCTGCGAATTGATCGTCCTTCGTCAACTGGACGTGAATCCAATACTTTCGTACCATTGTGAAAACAGGATGGACAACGCAATCCATTCACTCCTTTACAATTTAATTTTATCTTAACAAAACTAAAACATTTTAAACAATAATTTTCTCTTCAATATTATAAACACTCAATTACATGCACTTATGTATAAACAAATTTCTTCTTATTATAATATATAAATCCAACTTGATTTTTCAACACAGAGATTACTGCTATGCAGAATACAACATGCCCGCTACTGGCCTGCTCCTTTTGTTTAAAACCTGGCATGTGGCAGAAGAAGGCAAAGGCCGCTTCTATGCATAGCCAGATGCTCTCGTCCATCTAAAAAGAAAGGGTTTTTTACGTCGTTGTTTCAAGTTGTATTTATATAGATAGGTGATAACACAATATAAACTAAAAAGAGGTGCATTATACACCTCTTTACATTTTAAATCAATTATCTTCTTTTTTAAAGAGCTTTTGTTTCTCTTTGCTTAATTTCGAAGCTACCTGTACCGCGAGGAAGTTCAATACTTTCTCTCGTTTTTGCTCCTAAACCTTCAGCGATGTACTCCGCAGCAACATTTGGATCAATGCGATCCCCACAAGTATAAACATCAATACTTGCATAACCATGCTCCGGAAAGCTGTGAATTGTTAAGTGAGACTCAGAAATAATTACAACTCCACTTACACCTTGTGGTGCAAATTTGTGGAAAGCAACCTCACGTACTTCAGCGCCTGCTCGAAGTGCTGCATCCACAAATAACCTTTCAATATAAGGCATATCATTAAGCTTGTCGAAATCGCAATCCCAAAGTTCCGCAATTACGTGACGACCCATAGTATCCATAGTATCCATTCTACAGTTCCCCCTCATTGATTTAATTTAACTGTTCGAATTGAAAACTAATTTGCAATTTGGTTTGCTCCACTACCACGGGGGAAAGTTAGTCCAGAGAGGTCCTAACCCTTTAAGTAGTGACTACGTACCTCAGCTCTTAAGTTTACGAATGTTAGTATACTTTGTTTATTTTCATTTTGCAACATCAGTTTTTTATTTTTTCAGATGATACTTTTTCTTTTATTTTCCTCCAAAAAGAGAAAAGACTCAAAACCACAGTAATCATAGCTGTTCTAGGTGATTTACACAGAAAAAATATGTAATATTTTTCTATTACAAAAAAGGACAGGCTAACGCCTGCCCTTTTCTCATCTATTAAATATGTTGTACGTTTTCTTGTTTCGCGAATTGATCTACAACAAGCTTTACAAGGTCTACAACACGACGAGAATAACCCCATTCGTTATCGTACCAAGCAAGTACTTTTACTTTTCGCTCGCCCATTACCATTGTAGATAAACCATCAATGATTGCAGAATGCGTATTTGTGTTAAAGTCTATAGAAACAAGCGGTTCATCGCTAAATGCGACAATTCCTTTTAATGCACCGCTAGCAACATTCATAAATGCTTCATTAATCTCTTCCACTGTTACGTCGCGTTTTACATCTACAACTAAGTCAACAAGAGATACATTTGGTGTCGGAACGCGAAGTGCCATGCCATGAAGTTTCCCATTTAAATGTGGAAGAACTTTCGCTAACGCTTTCGCAGCACCTGTCGTCGTTGGAATGATAGACTGGCCGCATGCGCGCGCTCTGCGTAAATCTTTATGTGGATTATCAATATTTTTTTGGTCATTTGTGTATGCATGAACTGTTGTCATTAAACCGTTTTCAATTCCAAACTGCTCATCTAACACCTTTACAACAGGCGCTAAACAGTTTGTTGTGCAAGATGCATTTGAAATAACGATATGTTTTGTAATATCAAGTTGTTCGTCGTTCACACCAACAACAATTGTTACATCTTCATCTTTTCCTGGTGCAGTTAAAATAACGTTTTTCGCACCAGCTTCTACGTGAAGACTTGCTTTTTCTTTAGAATTAAATTTACCCGTCGCTTCAATTACAACGTCTACTTCTAATTCTTTCCAAGGCAATTCTTTTGGATCGCGGTTGTTTAAAAGGCGAATCATTTTACCATCTACTAATAAATGATCTTCAAACGCTTCTACTGTACCATCGAATTTACCGTGAACTGTGTCATATTTAATTAAATGTGCTAACGTTTCAGATGGATAGCTCGCATTAATCGCTACAATTTCGAATGCGCTTTCTTTTACTGCCTGACGAAACACCATTCTCCCAATACGTCCAAATCCATTAATTGCCACACGAATCATAATATGTTATCCCCCTTGATTGCGTTATACTATTTCTCTCAAATCCCAATAATAGTATAACACAAAAAGCGGATATGTCACTAAACAATTTCATCATTTTTCAATTTTTTTATTTAATAATGTTCCATTCCTTTAAAATGTTGCTTAATTGTGCTTTCGTTTCTTCGATTGTGCCATTATTATTAATCACTTTATCTGCTAATGCTATTTTCTCTTGCAATGGCATTTGCGAAGCAATTCGTGCTTTCGCCTCTTCTTCTGTAAAAAGATTACGTTCCATCAACCTTGTAATCTGCGTTTCATTGTCCACATAAACAAGTAAAATTTGATCGACAAGACTTGTTAATTTACTCTCAAATAAAAGCGGAATATCGAGCACAACCGCTTGCGTATTTTCTCTTATGTATCTATCCTTTTGCGCATTCATTTCCTTTCGTACAGCTGGGTGCACAATATTATTTAACAGCAAGCGTTTTTCTTCATTATGGAATACAATGCTGCCAAGTTTCGGGCGATTTAACTCCCCGTTTTCCTCAAGCACTTCTTTTCCGAACGCTTTTACAATTTCGTTATACGCTTCCTTACCAGGCTCCACAACTTCTCTTGCAATAATATCTGCATCAATGACTTGGATGTGAAAACCTTGAAACATTTTTGATACTGTACTTTTCCCACTGGCAATGCCGCCTGTTAATCCAATTACAACTGTCATCATAATCCCCCTTATAATAAGAGACGTGAAACAATTGTTTCACGTCTCTTACATTTTCCAAATTCCAATAATAATAAGTAATACACCTGGTAAAAACGTGAATTTTTGTAACCATCGCATATTTGATAATATTGTCCCTACTTTCATTCCGCAGAATAAAAATAGCGAGCTCATTACTGCAACCAATCCCGCCATCATGAACGGAGAATATCCAAGTAAAGATGCCCCAATCCCAGCTCCAAATGAATCTAACGAAAGTGCCATACCAAGGAGAAGCGCTTCTACTCCAGAAATGACCCCAGACTTATCAAAATCAGCAACAGTCGGTTTTCGTAAAATTTGAATGACAAGACCAAGAGACGCAATTTCTAAGTTCCATACTTTTTCTTCTTGCAACGCATCCTCTTTTTTATCACTTTGAAAAAATTGATACAACACCCACGCACCGATTACGACAAGAACGAATCCGCCAATTCTTTTCGCTAGCACCGGTGAAAAAATTTGAGCAATCATATGTCCGATTCCCATTGAGAGTATCATCACAACAGCTGAACAAATCCCAATTACGATAATTGACTTCAGTGGAATCCGAACATTCCGAAGCCCGTACGTGAGCCCTACACTACAGCTATCTAAACTTAACGTAAAAGCTAATAAAATAAGAGAGAAATAATGATACATCGATAAGCTCCTTCCCTATACATAGCTTTGCTTATATATATGACAGAAGCCTATCCGATGTTATTGTGAAAAATATAATGATGCTGCCGTAAGTAAATATTTTTTACAACTGCTTCAGTTGTTTAACTTTTCGGCTGGCAAGCCGGACAATAATGTGTACCACGTCCGCCAACAACTGTTTTTTCCAGTAAAGTGCCGCATGTTACACACGGCTCACCTTTTCTCCCATATACGTAAAGACGCTCTTGAAATGAACCGATCTTTCCTTGTGAATTCACATACGTACGAATCGTACTTCCACCGCGCTCTACTGCTTCAGTTAACGTAGCCACAATTTCTTCATACAACGTTTCAAATTCTTTATCTGTTAAAGAAGACGCTTCTCGCTCTGGATGAATACGCGAACGAAATAACACTTCGTCTACATATATATTACCGAGGCCGACTAAAATACGTTGATCGAGCAAAGCAACTTTTACTTTCCGAGCCGTTTTTTGCAATTTTTCTTGTAAATACGCTGGTGTTAACTCAGTTGAAAAAGGCTCAGGCCCTAAATCAGCAAGCGGCATAGCTGTAAACTCCGTACCCTTTTTGAATAGGTGCATCGTACCGAATTTCCGTACATCTTTGTAACGAAGTTCCGTTTCATCTGTAAAACGAAAGCGGACATGTGTATGCTTATCAACTGGATCATCACTATCGCTAAGCATATACTTCCCTTCCATTCGCAAATGAGACACAATGACATAACGGGTTACATATATAAGAAGAAACTTGCCGCGGCGTCTGACCTCTTCAATCGTTTCGCCGCGCAGCATCTCTTTGAAAAGTTCGGCGTCATCTGGTTCTTTCACCAATTTCGGATATGTTACAATCACTTCTTCAATCGTCTTTCCGTTAACGAGCTGTTCTAGCGTTCGCCTGACATTTTCAACCTCTGGTAATTCTGGCATACTATCACTTCCTTACTTTGCGTCATACCATGTTGGACCGTATGAATAATCAACCTTCAATGGAACGGTAAGCTCAATCGCATGCTCCATAACTTCAGGTACAAGTTTCTCTAACTTCTCTACCTCTTCTTGCGGCACTTCAAAAATAAGTTCATCGTGCACTTGCAGAAGAAGACGTGCTTGTAATCCTTCTTCTTCTAATCGATCCGCCATAATAATCATCGCTTTTTTAATAATATCAGCGGCACTTCCTTGAATAGGTGTATTCATTGCAGTCCGCTCTGCAAAGCCACGCACATTAAAATTACGACTCGTAATTTCCGGGATATAACGACGGCGATTTAGCAATGTCGATACATAGCCTTTTTGTTTCGCATCTTGCACAATATCACTCATGTACTCTTTAACTCCCGGAAAACTTTCTAAATACTTTTGAATGAACTCAGCTGCTGCTTTTCGTGTAATACCTAGGTTTTGCGATAAACCATAGTCACTAATTCCGTATACAATCCCGAAGTTTACCGCTTTCGCTTGACGTCTCATATTAGAGGTTACATCTTCCTTTTCAACGCCAAACACATCCATCGCTGTTTTTGTGTGAATATCCATATCGTGTTGGAACGCTTCAATTAAACCGTGATCTTTAGAAATATGAGCTAATACACGTAATTCGATTTGAGAATAATCCGCCGCAAACATCACCCAATCTGTTTCTGACGGAATAAACGCTTGACGTATTTTTCTTCCTTCCTCTAAACGAATCGGAATGTTTTGTAAGTTAGGTTCCGTTGAGCTTAAACGCCCAGTTTGTGTTAACACTTGGTTAAAGCGCGTATGGATTTTAGACGAATCTGTATACACCACTTTTAACAAACCTTCGATGTACGTGGAATTTAATTTTCCTAACTGACGATAATGTAAAATTTTCGGGATAATTTCATGATGCTCCATTAATTTTTCTAACACATCAGCCGATGTAGAATAGCCTGTTTTTGTCTTCTTGATAACCGGTAAGTTTAACGTTTCAAATAAGATAACACCAAGCTGCTTCGGTGAATTAATATTGAATTCTGTTCCTGCCAGCTCATAAATTTCTTCTTCCATTTTCTTAAGCTGCGTAGCCAGTTCATCCCCCATAGCGCGGAGACGATTCGTATCAACTGCAACGCCCTTACATTCCATATCAGCTAATACGCGGCAAAGCGGCATTTCCAGTTCAGTAAATAATTCGTACTGCTCATTATTTTTTAGCTCTTCAGCAAACGATTGCTGTACGTCATATAACACATGTACTTTTCGCGCTACGTGTTCTGCGACAACTTCCTGCTCTGGTACAGCGCGTTTTGCACCTTTTCCGTACACTTCTTCATCTGACTGCACAGCATGCATATCCTTCATTTTCGCAACAGCGCGGAAATCTTTATCTGTTTCTGCTGGATCAAGTAAATATGCTGCAATTAATAAATCAAAGTCGATCCCCTTAATTTCATAGCCTTTCCATTTTAACGAAACAATTGCACGCTTTGCGTCAAATGTATACTTCTTCATTTCTGGATTCGCTAACCAGTCTGTAAAAGCTTGTGATGATAAAGCAATATCAGCCGGCACAAAGTAACATCCATTTTCGTTCTGAATACCAAACCCTTGAATATCCGCTTCGTGATAATTATCTTCTTGCACTTCTACAATGATTGCGCTATCCTGCTGCAACATTTCCTCCGTTACTTCTTCTACAATTTCAAATGAAATATCATCCAAATCAGCTGCAGGTGTTTCGGCAACCGGTGCGCCTAACTTCGTTAAGAGAGAATGGAACCCTAAGTTCTCAAACATCGGGATTACATCACTATTTTCATATCCGTTATAAGCAATATCTTCCACATGAATTGTAACTGGTGCATCGGTAATAATTGTTGCTAATTCTTTACTCATCAGCGCTTGCTCTTTATTCTCTTCCAGCTTCTCTTTTAATTTCTTACCGCTCACTTTGTCTAAGTTTTCATATACAGCCTCTACTGTTTCAAATTGTGTTAACAATTTAATAGCTGTCTTCTCACCAACACCAGGGACACCCGGGATATTATCTGATTGATCTCCCATTAGTCCTTTCATATCAATAATTTGTTTTGGTGATAAGCTGTATTTTTCAAATAACGTTTCTTTCGTATACTCATCTACTTCCGTAATTCCTTTACGTGGAATACAAACGCGCGTATTGTCTGAAACAAGTTGAAGCAAATCTTTATCTCCTGAAATCACTTTTACTTCAATACCTTGTTCACTCGCTTCTGTTGCCAATGTTCCCATAATGTCATCCGCTTCGTAGTTCTCTAATTCATAGCGCGGCACATGAAATGCATCTAACAATTCACGAATGAAGGGAAACTGCTCTGATAACTCGGGCGGCGTTTTTTGGCGACCGCCTTTATATTCGCTAAATGTTTTATGACGAAACGTTGTTTTCCCCGCATCAAACGCAACAAGCATATGTGTTGGTTTTTCCTCTTCTAAAATTCTCATAAGCATCATCGTAAAACCATAAATGGCATTTGTATGTATCCCTTTATCGTTATTTAAAAGCGGCAACGCAAAGAAAGCGCGATACGCAATATTATTTCCATCAACTAAAACAACTTTCTTTTCCAAATGGAACAACCTCCCCGTAAAAAATGTAAACGATTTCTCCATACAATAGAAAAAAACCGTTCCTCTTCTTCTCTCTATATTACCACGACTGGAAGAGAGAAGAAAAACAACAGCTTTCTTTATAACTATATTCAACATAATAAGTGGGAATAATTTTACGTTGCAAAAGGGAAGTGACGAGAATAAGCTTCCTTATTCTCGTCCCAAATTACTCCTTGGATGAAGGGGTTTTCATATATTATAGTAACAGAGCTTTATTAATACAAAATGAAGCTATTGTTAATATAATGTAAATATCTATTTCATATACTTTTGAAGAGTAACAGTAAATGTCGTTCCAACCCCAATCTTACTTTCTACAGTAATCATCCCATGATGCGCTTCAACTAAATGTTTCACAATCGATAATCCAAGTCCTGTACCACCCGTATTACGACTGCGCGCTTTATCAACACGGTAAAAACGTTCAAAAATACGAGGAATCTCCTCTTTTTCGATTCCAATTCCTGTATCGGACACTTTTATATATACGTTTTGGCTATCTTGAGAAGCCGTAACAGAAACAGTTCCCCCAGCTGGTGTATATAAAATTGCGTTATTCATTAAATTAATAAAAACTTGTTTTAACCGCACCGCATCTCCTATGACAGAAACATATTCATTTACATCAACATGCAAACAAATGTCTTTATCGGCAGTTTTATTATTTAATATCATCCCAACTTCTTCTAGTAGCTCTTTTAAGTCGACAACACCTATATTTAATTGAAACCCTTGTTGCTCAATTTTCGATAAATCAAGTAAGTCTTCAATTAACGCTTGCATTCGGTCGCTTTCTTTCAAAATAATATGTAAGAAGTGCTCACGAAACTGCTGGTTTTCCATCGCTCCATCAAGTAATGTTTCTGAAAATCCTTTAATAGAAGTAATTGGCGTTTTCAATTCATGCGAAACATTTGCTAAGAAATCTTTACGCATTTGCTCAAGCTTCTTCAGTTCCGTAATATCATGGAAAACAAGGATAATTCCTTTCCACTCATGGTTCGTTCCAATAATAGGGGCACCGTACACTTCAAAATGTTTTCTTTCAATTTCAAGAGGCAATAACATTTGTTTGCGTACTTTAACCTCTGTCATAAAAATCTCTTCTACGAGTTCAACAATTTCTTTATGTATAAATGCCTGATAATATAAACATTGCAAATACTCTTCATCTGTTACATGGAAAATCTCTTTATAAGAGCGGTTTACAAGGCTAATATAACCACGGCTATCAATTAAAATCATACCGCTTCCCATATTTTCAATAAGTGTATGCAACCGATCTTGCTGCATTTCTTGTTCTAATGTCATCTCTTGTAAATTGCGTGCTAAAACGTTCATTGCTTTACTGAGCATTCCCGTCTCGTCTGAATGATTTTCATAAGCACGCGCTTTATAATTCCCTTTCGCTAATTCAATCGCAACTTTTGTAACAGACTCAATCGGCCGAATATAATGTGCTGTAATTTTCATACCAAGAAATATAACAACGAGACAAGAACTAATAAAGCCAACAATTAACAAGCCCCACATTTTCGGATGTACATTTTTCAAAGATTCCATAGAAGCGTTAATAATAAGATACCCTTTCTTCCCCTGTGTATCTTGAATAAACGTCGCATAATGGTAAGGGTATTTATCATTTGTCTCCTTCAGCACAACTGTATGAGGTTGTTTTCTTGCTTCAAGAAGAAGTTCTTCTATCCCTTCTTTCTGCAGAACCGTCTGCTCTTTTACAGTATTATATTGAGCTTGTTTTTGTTCATCTAGAAACGTTACGTATAAATCGAAATGCTCTTCTATTTTCGAAAATACATTTGGATTCTTTAAAACATGATCAATTCCTTCCGCCTCAACGACAGAAGCAATGTACTTTGTTTCTTTCTCCATTCTCTCATGGACATGATCAACATAAAATCCTTCAAATACTTTTTCAATCAATATCCCTGTCCCAACAACAATAAGGACAACGAGAGAAATAAACGTAAGGAGAAGCCTCGAGCGAAACTTATTCATTTCCCTTTGGCTCCTCCAATTTATAACCTAATCCGCGGATTGTTTTAATATAAGTTGGTTTCTTTGTGTTTTTTTCGATTTTATCTCGCAAGTGACTAATGTGAACATCAACAATACGTGTATCACCGGCAAAGTCATAATTCCACACGGCACTTAAAAGCTGATCACGCGTTAACACGCGGCCTTTATGTTTCGCTAAATATACGAGTAATTCAAATTCTTTTGGCGTTAGTTCTAACTTGTCCCCTTTAAAATATGCTTCATAAAAATCTGGTAAGATTCTTAATTCAGCAATGATCATACTATTTTCATCTTCTACTTCCGGAACTTGTTCATCTTGAATTTTCGTACGGCGCAAAATCGCTTTTACACGCGCAACTACTTCTCTTGGACTAAACGGCTTTGTCATGTAATCATCCGCTCCAAGCTCAAGGCCTAATACTTTATCAAATTCGTCATCTTTTGCAGTTAACATTAAAATAGGGGTCATTATACGCCCTAGACGCAGTTCTTTACAAACTTCCATGCCATCCATCTTCGGAAGCATTAAATCTAATATAATGAGATCAGGACGCTCTGTCTGCGCTTTATGTAGCGCTGTTTCTCCATCCATCGCTGTTATGACCTCAAAACCCGACTGTTGCAGGTTAAACTCTATTAAAGTTAAAATAAACTCCTCATCGTCTACGACCAAAATTCGATTACTCATTCTATTCCTCCAAGTTATAGGATCTAACCCTTCCTCACCCTAGTATCCTTCCCCGATATTTCCATCATACTAGAAAACAAAACCCCTCTCAACACAATTGTGCTGTGAAAAATGCGACTTTATTCCTTACTCCATAAACAGTTCCCTACTGACTACTGCTTTACTATATGTTACCCTTATACAAGAAAATATGAATATGCATGTTATATATAAATTTAAAAACCAATGTTATTCTCAAAAGTAGAGAGCATCTAGCGGAGTAATCGCGATTCTTTTTCTTACAAAAAGGAAAGGCGATTCCGTATTGACTTGCACGCGGCAGGAAAGGGCACTGACCGCTCCTATACATAGCCAGCCCCTCTCGCCTATTTAAAAAAATGCTTTTCTGGTGGTTTTTCATAGAGTGACTGAGTAGTTTCTTTAGATTTATATAGAATAGAAAGGAGTTTATATGTTTAAAGCATTTATTATCTTTTTCCTTGCAGGGCTTGCTGAAATTAGCGGCGGTTACCTCATTTGGAAATGGCTACGAGAAGGCGGTTCTATTGGAATTGGAATCATCGGAGGAGTTATTTTATTTTTATATGGTATTATCGCTACGTTCCAAGTATTCTCTAGCTTCGGAAGAGTGTATGCAGCTTATGGCGGCGTATTTATTGTCATGAGTTTGTTGTGGGGCTGGTGGGTTGATAAAAAAACTCCCGACTTATTTGACTGGGCTGGAGCTTCAGTTTGTATCGTTGGCGTATTTATTATGTTATGGCCGCGCGGGTAAAAAACGAAAGCTGTCCTAAAAGCACTACTTTTAGGACAGCTTCTTTTATTAAAAATTATCAAGCGCTCTTTCAAATATCGTCGTTAATTGATGCGGTGGTGCTACCGTTAGTAACCCTTTTATTACTTCGTCTTCCTGCTCATTGTATGCAATCATTTGCATTTCAATTAAATGATTTTCTGGAAAAACAGAAACAACTTCAAAATGAATTTGCAACGTTGCATAGTGATATACAGGCCTTACAAATTCGATTTCTTGTTTTACAACGTGACTTCCTGGACCAGGTAAGTATTTTGTAACTGCAGTTGTAATAATCCCTGTTAACATAATAGTCGGTACAATTGGTTTTTCATATGGAGTTTGGGATGCGTAATCATGCTGAATATATAATGGATTCGAATCATTCGTTAATCCTAAATATAATAACAAATCTTTGTCTTCTATTTTCTCTGTAACGGATAACTTTTCTCCTACTGTAATTTCATCCATTTTACGACCTAATTTGCTTCTTTTCTTTAACATGATACAATCCCTCCGATCGATATTTTCATTATCCTACTCGAAGTGATATACTATACAAATCTTTATAATGACGAGAGAACATTCGCTACAAGTCTATGTGTTATAGTGTAGGATCCTTTTTTGTTAACGCTTTCAAATTATTTTACAAAAACATCCTTCTAATAGTGGAAAAAGATTCGGGAGACCCGAATCTTTTTCTTTCTATTTATGCAAGAACTTTCATTACACTGCGTACAGATTCTGCTGAACGATCTAATCCTTCTTTTTCTTCCGGAAGAAGATCTAATTCAATAATCTGTTCAATTCCATTACCACCAAGGATAATTGGAACACCTAAGTAAAGATCGCTATAGCCATATTCTCCTTCGAGATATGCAATAGCTGGTAATACACGGCGCTGATCTTTTAAGATTGCCTCAGCCATCTCTACTAAAGAAGCAGCTGGTGCATAGTATGCACTACCGTTTCCTAATAGATTTACAATTTCTCCGCCACCTTTACGAGTGCGTTCCACAATCGCATCTAAGCGTTTTTTAGGAATTAATGTTTCAAGCGGAATACCACCTGCATAAGAATAACGAACAAGCGGCACCATCTCATCACCATGTCCACCAAGAACAAATCCTGTAATATCTTTTACAGACATATTTAATTCTTGTGCAATAAATGTACGGAAACGAGCTGTATCTAATACACCAGATTGACCGATAACACGCTCTTTCGGGAATCCAGCTTCCTTAAATACAGAATATGTCATTGCATCAACTGGATTTGTTAATACAATAATAATTGTATTCGGAGAATATTTTGCAATTTCCCGCGTTACACTTTTCATAATTTTAGAGTTTGTCGCTACTAAGTCATCACGGCTCATACCTGGTTTACGAGCAATACCTGCTGTAATAATTACAACATCAGAATCAACTGTATCTGCGTAATCAGATGTACCAATAATGTTAGCATCGAAACCTTGTACAGGGCTTGCTTCTAACATATCTAACGCTTTCCCTTTTGTTGGATTTTCAAGTTGTGGAATGTCCACTAATACAACGTCTGCTAATTCTTTTTGTGCTAATAAGAATGCTGCTGTTGCTCCTGTAAATCCTGCACCGATGACTGAAACTTTTTTGCGTTTGATTGTCATAATTTTTCCCCCACTTTAAATTATGCGTTTTTAATAACCGCTGCATCCATATTGTTAATTAGGGCGTCAGCAAATTCGGAACATTTCACTTCAGTTGCACCTTCCATAAGGCGTGCGAAGTCATATGTTACTACTTTTGAAGCAATCGTTTTTTCTACAGAATTAGTAATTAAATTCGCTGCTTCATTCCATCCTAAATGTTCTAACATCAATACTCCTGAAAGAAGAACTGAAGATGGATTTACTTTATCTAAACCTGCATATTTTGGAGCTGTACCATGTGTTGCTTCAAAAATAGCATGTCCAGTAACGTAGTTAATGTTAGCACCCGGTGCAATACCGATACCGCCAACTTGTGCTGCAAGTGCATCAGAAATATAATCACCATTTAAGTTCATTGTTGCTACAACGTCGAACTCGCGTGGACGCGTTAAGATTTGTTGTAAGAAAATATCTGCAATTGAATCTTTTACAATGATTTTTCTAGCCGCTTCTGCGTCTGCCATCGCTTTATTCGCAGCATCTTTTCCGTCTTTTTCAACAATGCGATCATATTCAGCCCAAGTAAATACTTTGTCGCCAAATTCTTGTTCTGCTACTTCATAACCCCAGTTTTTGAAAGCACCTTCTGTAAATTTCATAATGTTACCTTTATGAACTAATGTAACAGAAGAACGTTTTTCATTAATTGCGTATTGAATTGCAGCGCGAACAAGACGCTTTGTACCTTCTTCAGAAATTGGTTTAATACCAAGTCCAGAAGTTTCTGGGAAACGGATTTTCTTTACACCCATTTCACTTTGTAAAAATGCAAGAAGCTTTTGAACCTCTTCAGAACCTTGCGCATATTCAATACCAGCGTAGATATCTTCCGTATTTTCACGGAAAATAACCATATCAGTATCTTCTGGACGCTTAATAGGAGAAGGAACTCCATCAAAATAGCGAACAGGACGTAAACATACGTATAAGTCTAATTCTTGACGAAGCGCTACGTTTAAAGAACGAATTCCGCCACCAACAGGAGTTGTTAACGGTCCTTTAATTGCGATTAAATATTCGCGAATCAATTCTAACGTTTCTTCTGGTAACCACTCACCTGTTTGATTAAATGCTTTTTCCCCTGCAAGCACTTCTTTCCAAACAATTTTCTTTTCACCGTTATATGCTTTTTCAACAGCCGCCTCTAACACACGAGATGCCGCCGCCCAAATATCCGGTCCAATTCCATCTCCTTCAATAAAAGGAATAATTGGATTGTTAGGTACATTCATAACACCATTCGTTACGGTAATTTTTTCTCCTGTAGTCACTGCGATTACCCCCATGTTTGAAATTTCATATGTAAGAAACTGAGGGATAAATCCCTCAGTTCAAACCACAAGTTAATTTTAAATATTCCAATCATTATATCTTTACGAAAAAGTCAGACTTATGAAGACACATTATTATCTTTGTCCGATTGGTACATAGCGTTGGTTAATCGGACCAGTATAATCTGCGCGTGGACGAATGAGGCGGTTATTTTCATATTGTTCTAGAATATGAGCTAACCAACCAGACATACGGCTGACTGCAAAAATTGGTGTAAATAAATCATGATCAATTCCTAAGCAATGGTACACAGATGCAGAATAAAAATCTACATTTGGTGGAAGCTGTTTTGTTGAAGTTACAAGCTCCTCAATTTTGATAGACATATTATACCACTTCTCTTGTCCTGTTAGCACGCATAATCGCTTAGACATTTCACGTAAATGTTTTGCACGTGGATCACCATTGCGGTATACGCGATGACCAAAGCCCATAATTTTCACTTTATTCTCAAGTGCATTATGAATATATGATTCTACATTTTCTTCTTCACCAATTTCCATTAGCATCTTCATTACGTTTTCATTTGCTCCGCCATGAAGTGGTCCTTTTAAAGCACCGATTGCTGCTGTAATACCGGAATATACATCAGAAAGTGTAGCTACACAAACACGTGCTGTGAAAGTAGATGCATTTAACTCATGATCCGCATGAAGTACAAGCGCCTTATCAAACGCCTCAATCTCAACTTCATTTGGCTCACGATCATTTAACATATATAAGAAGTTTGCAGCTAATGATAAATCTTTACGAGGCTCGACAACTGGTAACCCCTTGCGAATTCTCGCAAATGCTGCAACAAGAGTTGCAACTTGCGCCTGCAATTTAACCGCTTTCAAATAATTAGACGCTTCATCCATTAATTCAGCATCCGCATCATACAATGATAACATGGAAATTGCTGTACGTAAAACAGACATTGGATGCGCAATTGTTAAATTTGTGCCTTTTAAATATTCCAAAATATCTTTTGGAACTGCTGCATGCTCAGCTAACTGTGTTTTTAATTCCTCTAATTCCACTTCATTTGGAAGTTTGCGTTGCCATAATAAATAGATAACCTCTTCAAATGTAGCATTTTCAGCCAAATCATCAATATTATATCCCACATAAGTTAATGTATCATCAATAATAGAACTTACAGATGATGTTGTTGCTACTACCCCTTCTAATCCTCGAATAACAGTCATTATAATCTCCCCTTTTCTTCGAAATTTCTCCCTAGCCCTATATTTTGTCTCAATAAAATGTGTGTTTCACCGTTCAAGAAAGTGAATGAGCACCCGTTCACCTCTTGAACATGTGAAATACACTATGGCACAATCATTACCATTTTTACATCTATCTATCGCTCCATGCCTTGTAGCACGGACGTGAGTTTCTCCCCGAACCCCCACGCCACAAACGATACATAGTGAGGAAATATAATTTCGGAGAGCTTATCTATAAAAATAACATAAAATAATATTAACAAAATTATTTCATCTTATTTTTATTTTATCTGGTGTAGGTCTATGCTGTTATGTAACTCGAAGAAGTGCCTTAAATCCATTATAAACAATTATCTGACTTTTGTGAATGGATAGAATTCGAAAAATTTATATTACAATAAATTTTTTTATTTAAACAACTGTATAATGTTCATCACAGCGTATGCAATTCCCGCTCCAATTAACGGTCCTACCGCAACTCCATTAAATAACGCTACCGCCAAAATTGTTCCAAAAACAAGCGCAGTCGTAATGTGCGGATCATGTGCTAAAAGCTGCACACCACCTTTTGCAATAAGCGCCACAGCAATACCTGAAGCGAGAGCAATCCATGCATAATAAGATTTTGTCGCCTCAACAAGCTGCCTAAATCCAATTTCTCCTGTTGCAATCGGGACAAGAACCGCAATTGTGATAACGGTAACCCCAAGATTAATTCCTTTCGTTTGCAAATAAGGGAAAACTTTATCTCCTAAAAACGTCCACTTTAGCAAAAATAAAACACCAACCGCTACTGTTAAAGATTGATTTTTCGCGATAAGTCCAACAATAAGAAGTATGAATAAAAATAAAGTTGACTGACTAATCATGATGTCACATCCTTTCTGAAAATAATGAAGAGATCTCAAATGTACCCCTTTTCTAAAATAAAAAGAGGAATTCACTCTTCAAATAGAGAATCGTTTCCACTTACACCAAAAGTGATCGCTTTCCTTTTCTTTCTTATAAGAAAAAGGTAAAATAAGAAAGAAAAAACCTATATTACATCATACCATTTACAAAAGTGGCATGAAAGCATCTCATTATTTGATATATATTTTCAAGTGAATGATTACACAAGCTTCGCTCATACGTAACATTTTCATGGAGGAGGGGAAACACCTTTGAATCGAAATTCACTCTACATAGCACTTCGACTTCTCTTTGTTATTGCAGCAACTATATTTGGAGTTTGCGCGCTGTTGTATACAGCAGGTCTTGTCTACCCATTTATTATCGCTTTTGCAATTGCGTATTTGATCAATCCAGTTGTAAACTTTCTTGATCAAAAACTACGATTTCCTCGTGCTTTGTCCGTATTTATTAGCCTCATCCTTGTGTTTGGCGCCATCGTTGGGCTCGTTACGTATCTTGTAACAGAAGCGATTTCCGCAACAACATATTTGTTACAAATCGTACCAGAGAAATTCCCATCTCTAGTTCAATATTTACAGGAATTTGCTCTTACCAATATTATGCCACTCTACAACGATTTGATCGCTAAATTTAACCATCTCGGCGCAACACAACAAAGTACGATTACAACAAACATTCAAAATCTCGGCACAGAAGCAACGCAGCAAATGAAATCTATTTTGACAGCCATTATAAGCGGATTAACAAACTTCATTAGCGCTCTCCCAACCACCTTAACCGTTCTCGTATTCGTTTTGTTGGCTACATTCTTTATTAGTTATGACTGGCACCGCCTTGCCCGTAAAATAGAAAAGTTATTACCGAATCGATTACACGGTTATGGAAAAACAATTTTTGTGGATTTACGAAAAGCTTTGTTTGGCTTTGTAAAAGCACAATT
Source organism: Bacillus sp. 491mf (assembly GCF_900112415.1). Classification (GTDB taxonomy): domain Bacteria; phylum Bacillota; class Bacilli; order Bacillales; family Bacillaceae_G; genus Bacillus_A. Next base: position 19,026 of record NZ_FOLV01000007.1, on the reverse strand, counting down.
TACACTTATATCTATGACGACCATTATCGTTCTAATCGGGCTATTAATTTTGCGTGTACCATATGCAATTACGATTGCCCTTGTTACAGGATTTGTTGATTTACTTCCATATTTAGGAACAGGAGCTGTTTTCGTTCCATGGATTATTTATGTATTCATTACAGGAGATACCGCCTTTGCACTTGGTTTACTTATTTTATATATCGTTGTCATTGTACAGCGGCAATTAATGGAGCCAAAGGTATTATCATCTAACATTGGGCTTGATCCACTACCAACATTATTTTCTTTATTTATCGGATTTAAACTATTTGGTTTTTTAGGATTAATTATTGGTCCTGTAACGCTCGTTTTATTAAATACATTGCATAAAGCAAATGTATTTAAAGACCTTTGGAAATTTATAAAAGGATAAAGTGAAACTTTAATCAGTGGGGTTTTCTTCATCCCCCCACTGATTATCAGCCATCACCAATCGGGCTTTGATGGGCAGTTTATCTCCCACCTAACTTCTTAAGAAAAGCGGAAGCGGCTCGCTCAGAATCTTCGGTCGTTTCGCCGAATTTTGAGGGGGGAGTATTACTGCCGGTTAACACGGGATAAAGAAAAACATCGCTTCACTAATAAAAACCACTTAAAACAAGGAGAATCCCCTCCTTGTTTTTTTATTTATAAAAATGAATAAAAATACTATACTTTTCTCCATCTTTCTACAAATGAATAAATATACATCTGTTTTTCCGACAAAAAATAACGCTTGAAGAGTTTTTCTCCTTCAAGCGTTATTTTTGTACGATAATTGTATTGTTTCGATTTATTTTTCGTTCCATCCATTTGATTATCATATATTTCACCGGTTTTCTCGCTGCCGGAATCAATAAAACGATTCCAACACAATCTGTTATATAGCCAGGAACCATTAAAAGTATACCACCAACAAATATACAAATCGCATCCAATACCGCATCGCCTGGAAGTTCCCCTCTACTGAGTCGATATTGAATATCTCTCCATACCGCTAACCCTTGACGCTTTGCTATATACGCTCCAACGATACCCGTTAGCACAATCACACAAAACGTCGGCAATAACCCAATCCACCGGCCCGATCCGATCAGCATCGTAATTTCTAACGCCGGAATTAAAATAAACAAAAAAAGAAACACTTTCATTCCTATCACCTCTTTTTCTATATAAATCGCTGCTATGCAAAACACAACATGACCCGCTCTCGCTTCTTCCCTTTGTTTTAAACTTCTCATGTTGCAGAAATAGGCCCTGACCACTTCTACGCATGGCCAGTTACTCTTGCCCACCTAAAAAGAAAAAGCTTTTCATGTCATTTTCATTTTTACAAATCTTCAAATTTTGTAAAAAAAAGAGAAGGATTCATATCCTTCTCCACATATTATTACTTATAGCACTTCCGCATGTCCATTATATACAATTCCACGCGCCGCATCAACTGTTACTTCTTGGCCACTTTTTAGCGTAGCAGTTGCAGTTGTTACACCAACGATAACTGGAATACCAATTGATACGCCAACAACCGCTGCATGGCTTGTTAAACCGCCTTCTTCTACAACAAGTGCTGCTGCTTTTTCAATCGCAGGAATCATATCTTTATCAGTGCTTACTGTAACAAGAACAGAACCTTCTGTTACGTTCGCTAATGCTTCCTCAGCTGTTTTCGCTACAACAACTTTACCTTTTGCTGATTTACGACCAATCCCTTGTCCTTTAGCGATTTGTTCGCCAACAACATGAATTTTCATTAAGTTTGTTGTACCAGTTTCAGCAAGCGGTACACCAGCAGTGATTACAACTGTTTCACCAAGACCGATCATGTCTGCATCCATAGCTGTTTGAATCGCTGTTTCTAACATTTCATCCGTAGATTTTGCTTTTTCTTCTGCCATAAACGCTTGTACACCCCAAGATAGCGCAAGACGACGACGTACTTGTTCATTAGATGTTACAGCTACAATTGGAGATTTCGGACGATATTTAGAAATCATTTTTGCAGTATAACCACTTTCTGTAGGAGCTACAATTGCCGCTACATCAAGTGCAAGAGCTGTATGTGCAACAGATTGGCTAATTGCATCTGTAATTGTGTAAGATTGCTCTTTAAGACGTTTTTGGAACATATCTTCATATTGCAATGATTTTTCAACACGAAGTGCAATATTTGCCATCATTTTTACTGCTTCAACTGGGTATAAGCCTGCTGCTGTTTCACCAGAAAGCATAATTGCATCTGTACCATCGAAAATAGCGTTCGCTACGTCACTTGCTTCTGCGCGCGTCGGACGAGGGTTACGTTGCATAGAATCTAACATTTGTGTTGCAGTAATAACCGGCTTTCCTAGTACGTTACATTTTTTAATTAGACGCTTTTGTACTAACGGCACTTCTTCTGGTGGAATTTCTACACCCATATCACCGCGCGCTACCATTAAACCGTCAGAAACTTCTAGGATAGAGTCGATATTATCGATACCTTCTTGGTTCTCGATTTTTGGAATAATTTGAATGTATCCTGCACCGTGTGCTTCTAATAGCTCACGAATTTCTAATACGTCAGATGCTTTACGTACGAAAGAAGCTGCAATGAAGTCAACACCTTGCTCGATACCGAAGACGATGTCTTGAATATCTTTTTCTGTAATACCAGGAAGCTTAATGCTTACGTTCGGTACGTTTACACCTTTTTTATTTTTTACCATACCGCTGTTTAATACTTTTGTGCGGATATCACCGTTTGCTTTTTCAATTACCTCTAACTCGATAAGACCGTCATCAATTAGAATACGAGAACCTGGGTCTACATCGTCATAAAGTCCTGCGTAAGTTACAGAAAACTTTTCAGCAGTTCCTAACACTTGCTCTGTAGAAATAACAACTTCTTCACCTGTTTTTAGTTCAGCTTGTCCGTCTACAAAGTCATGCGTACGAATTTCTGGACCTTTTGTATCAAGTAAGATTGCTACAGTTTTACCTGTTTTCTTTGCAGCCTCACGAATCGTTTTAATGCGTAATCCATGCTCCTCATGACTACCGTGAGAGAAGTTTAAACGACAAACGTTCATACCTGCTCCGATTAATTCTTCTAACTTCTCAATACTTTCACTAGCGGGACCAATTGTACATACAATTTTAGTTTTGCGCATACCGCACCTCCAAAGATTTATGAAAACGTTACCATTTACTTAATATTACACCAATTAAATAGATAATTCTTTTGATAACTGATACATCTCTGCATCAATTTCATGTTTTTTCGATAATGCTTCGATAATATCATGGTCAACAAGTTGGTTATTTTGAATACCTACGCAGCGACCACCTTTTTCTTCTAATAAAAGCTCAACTGCTCTTGCACCAAGACGGCTCGCTAGTACACGGTCCATCGCACTTGGAGATCCTCCGCGTTGTACGTGACCTAATACTGTTACGCGTGTATCAAAACTAGTCGCTTCTTCGATTTGTTTACCGATTTCAATCGCGCTGCCAACACCTTCAGCTACAACGATAATACTATGTTTCTTTCCGCGCTCACTACCGCGTTTTAGACGAGCGATTACATCATCCATATCATAATCTTCTTCTGGAATTAAAATTGTTTCTGCACCGTCTGCTAAACCAGCCCATAATGCGATGTCGCCTGCATGACGACCCATTACCTCAATTACATATGTACGTTCATGGGATGTAGCTGTATCACGAATTTTATCAATTGCATCGATAACAGTATTTAAAGCTGTATCAAATCCAATTGTGAAATCCGTACCAGGAATATCATTATCGATTGTGCCAGGCACACCAACACATGGGAAACCGTGCTCTGTTAACTTTTTCGCACCTTGGTAAGAACCATCTCCGCCGATAACAACAAGTCCTTCAATACCAAATTTCTTTAATTGCTCAATTCCTTTTAATTGTCCTTCTAATTCTTTAAACTCAGGACATCTTGCTGTATATAATTTTGTCCCGCCGCGATGAATAATATCGCCTACAGAACCTAATTCTAGTTTCTCAATATGACCAGAAATTAATCCTGCGTATCCGTGATAGATACCATACACTTCTAGATCATGATATATCGCTTTACGAACAACCGCACGAATAGCAGCGTTCATTCCAGGTGAATCTCCACCACTTGTCAAGACACCAATACGTTTCATTAGTACTCACCTCATAAAGATTATTTGCCTTATAATAAAATAACATGAAAAAACATAGAATTACAATGGAGAAGATGTGTCTTTTCATAAGAAAAACGTGCATTCGCGATATGGAACGCACGCTTTTTCTATTTTACCCCAATGGAAGCGTTTGAAAACGAAACTTGCCCAATTTTCATAAATTTTTTATAGCGATTTTCAACTAGTTGGTCTTTCGAAACGCCTTCTAATTGTTGGAATGTTTTCTGCAATGTTCGATTCATATATTCCGCTTGCTTCACTACGTCACGATGTGCACCGCCGCGAGCTTCTGGGATAATTTCATCAATGACACCTAATTCTTTCAAATTAGCCGCTGTAATTTTCATCGTTTCTGCAGCTTCTTTTGATTTCGTGGCATCTTTCCAAAGAATTGTCGCTGCTCCTTCAGGCGAAATAACCGAATATGTGGAGTTTTCTAGCATGTGTACATAATTACCTACACCAAGACCTAATGCACCGCCACTTCCACCTTCACCGATTACAATACAAATAACAGGTACAGTCAGTCCAGCCATTTCAAATAAATTGCGTGCAATTGCTTCACTTTGTCCACGCTCTTCAGCTGCCTTTCCTGGATATGCACCTTTTGTATCAACGAAACAGATGATTGGGCGATTAAATTTTTCAGCTTGTTTCATAAGGCGCAACGCTTTACGATACCCCTCTGGATGAGGCATCCCGAAATTACGGCGAATATTTTCTTTCGTATCTTTCCCGCGTTGATGACCAATTACTGTAACAGGCATCCCATTATATTTTGCAATCCCGCCAACAATCGCTGCATCATCACCAAATAAGCGATCACCATGACATTCAAAAAAGTCAGTAAATAGGTGCTGGATGTAATCCAGTGTTGTCGGTCTTTCAGCATGACGAGCAATTTGAACACGGTCCCATACTTTCATGTTTCCGTATATTTCTTCTTCTAAATGCTCTAATTTGCCTTCTAAGATATGAATTTCTTCACTGAAATCCACCTGGCTGTTTTGCGTATATTCTTTTAACTCGCTAATTTTATTTCTTAACTCAACAACTGGTTTTTCAAATTCTAATTCTGCCATGACGCCACTTCCTCCCCTTGATGAACTTCTAAAATCTTGCGGAGCGTGTCTCTCATATCATTGCGATGCACAACTGCATCTAATTGTCCGTGATCTAATAAAAACTCTGCCGTTTGGAAATCCTCTGGCAATTCCTCACGAACCGTCTGTTCAATTACACGACGACCAGCAAACCCAATTAATGCACCAGGTTCTGCTAAATTGTAATCACCAAGTGAAGCAAAGCTTGCAGAAACCCCGCCCGTCGTTGGATGCGTCATAATCGAAATGAATAAACCACCTGCATTGCTATGTTTTTTCAAAGCTATACTTGTTTTCGCCATTTGCATTAAGCTTAAAATACCCTCTTGCATACGAGCTCCGCCTGATGCAGTAAAAATAAGAAACGGCGCTTTCATTTCATATGCTTTTTCAACAGCACGCGCAATTTTTTCACCTACAACAGAGCCCATGCTTCCCATTCGAAACCTTGAATCCATAACCGCAACAACAACCAGCATATCTTCGATTGTTCCTTCTCCTGTCACAACCGCTTCATTTAATCCGGTTTTTTTACGATCACTCTCGAGTTTCTCCTCATAGCCAGGGAATTGAAGCGGGTTCGCCGAAATCATTTCTTTGTCATATTCACGAAATGAATTTTCATCTAGCAAACTTTCAAGGCGCTCCCATGCATTCATCGGGTGATGATAGCCACAGTTCACACAGACTTTTAAATTTTTCAGAAGTTCTTTCGTATACATGATTTTTTTACATTTCGGACATTTTGTCATGACACCGTCCGGTACATCTTTTCGTACCTGCTCTGAAGGAATTGCAGCATACTTTTTCTTCTTTAGGAATAAATCTCGTAGCAAAGTTTGACCCTCCTTTAGGTGATAAAAGAGCTAAGGTTAACGAGTAAGAAAATGGGGCTAACACCTAAATCAATTGGTGTTAGCCTTATTTTCTCAATTTGCCTTATAACCCGTCTCTTTACGTTTAACTTTAAACGTTATCTTGTAGAATTTGTGTCAGAACGTGTCATGGTTATTTCGACAAATTTTGTATAAAGTAAACTCTTGCTCATTCATACATGTATAAGCAAGGTAGATCTACAAATGAAACTGTATATTTTCCATTATTGCATCATAAAACTCTAATGCTGTTTGTTCTTGTTTATTCTGTAATGCTATATATAGCTTTTCATGTAACTCTCGCGCGTTTAAATGAACATCATAAGAAAGCGTCGAAGCGTAGTCATGTACAATCATCCAAACACGATACATTAAATAATTATCAACTTGTTCTACAAGCGTTTTTAAAAAGATTTGATGAAATACCGAGATAGATGATTGTTCATCAGAAAAAATGTTTTGAAGCGCCTCTAAGTTGTTTTCCGCCTCTTTCTGGCATAAAACACGAATCGCATCTTTTTCAAGCAATTCTTTCACTTGTAACAAATCCTGCCGTGTCTTTTCATCTTGTAATACGAACGGTGCAATTAATTGCACCAAGCCGTTTTCATAAAAGTTTCGAATGAACGTTCCTTCACCGCGCCGCGTTTCAATTAGGCCTACTAGTTCTAACGATCTGAGCGCTTCACGAACAGAGGAGCGCCCGACATTTAAACGTGCACTTAGCTCACGTTCAGATGGAAGGCGGTCGCCCGCCTTTAGTCCATCCTCTTGTATGATCAAACGGATTTTTTTCACTATTTCTAGATATACTTTTGTTTGTGATGATGTCAATGAGCATTCCTCGCTTATTCTTTGCCGATAATCGCTAGATTTCTCGTTCTTTCAGCCACTTCTTGTGGATCAACTTGACGGCGAGCAACACCTGTTTCCATAGCCGCCTTTGCAACATACGCTGCTACTTGCGGTGCTACGCGTACATCAAACGGAGCTGGAATAATATAATCAGCACTTAACTCTTCTTCCGATACAAGTTCAGCAATAGCTTTTACTGCTGCAACTTTCATTTCTTCGTTAATTTGCGTTGCATGTACATCAAGAGCACCACGGAAAATACCCGGGAAAGCTAACACGTTGTTTACTTGGTTTGGGAAATCTGAACGCCCCGTACCTACAACTGCCGCTCCAGCTGCTTTTGCCATGTCTGGCATAATTTCTGGATTTGGATTCGCCATCGCAAAGATAATTGCATCTTCGTTCATAGTACGGACCATTTCTTGTGTTAATGCGCCTTCTGCAGATACACCGATGAACACATCTGCATCTTGAATCACTTCTGCTAATGAACCTTCTACACGATTTTTATTCGTATATTTTGCAACTTCATTTTTCACAGGATTCATACCGACAGATCTTCCTTCAAAAATCGCACCTTTCGTATCGCACATAATAATGTCGCGTACACCGTAGCGATATAAAAGTTTAATAATTGCAATACCCGCTGCCCCAGCACCGTTTGCAACAACTTTAATATCAGACATTTTCTTTCCAACTAGCTTTAATGCATTCACAAGACCTGCTACTGTTACAATTGCTGTTCCGTGCTGATCATCGTGGAATACAGGAATATTTGTTTCTTTTTTCAAACGCTCTTCAATAATAAAGCAGTTTGGTGCTGCAATATCTTCTAAGTTTACGCCACCAAAAGTTGGCTCCATTAATTTTACAGTTTCAACAATTTTATCTACATCATTTGTATTTAAAGCAATTGGAAATGCATCTACGCCAGCAAAGCTCTTAAATAATACAGCTTTACCTTCCATAACAGGAAGTGATGCTTCCGGTCCAATATTTCCAAGACCTAATACAGCCGTTCCATCTGTTACAACTGCTACCATATTGCCCTTCATTGTATATTCGTATACCTTGCTCTTATCGTCATAAATAACTTTACATGGTTCTGCAACCCCTGGAGAATACGCAAGACTTAAATCCTTTGCATTTTCTACCTTTACTTTTGATACTGTTTCTAGTTTTCCTTGATGCACTCTATGCATGTGAAGTGCTTCTTCACGAAGTGTTGACAAACGATCCACTCTCCTCATATTTTCTTGCTGCATAATGTTAATTCATTCTCCAAGGTGGTCTGACCACGAACGCTATTACTACTATAATCGAAATGGTAGGAAATTGTCCATTATATTTTTACAACGATATTTTCCTTACCGACTATCTCATAAAGCGCTTGTAAACATTCTTCACTTGGATGAATGGATAAGCTACGTGATAATTGTACCATCTTATGCTCTTTTTCATAATAAATTAGTACTTTCGCAAAACCTGAATAGTTAAACAATATTTTTGTGACATTGTTTAACAGTCTTTTCTCATACTGTGATGGGATTTTCACGTAAATAGAAGCGTCTTTCATTTCCTCGTAAGTATCCATCGTCTCTAATGGATACAAGCCATTTACAATCCATTGGAGCTTATTGTTTCGCTGTTCAATTTTCCCTTCTATTAAAACAATTGCTCCTTCATGTAATCGCTCTGCAAAATGGATATACGTTTCTGGAAATACAACCCCTTCCATTTCATGATTTTGATCACAAAACGTGATAAACGCCATCTTTTGTAATTTTTTCGTCCGAATCACTTTTATATTTGTCAAATATACAATTGCCCGTTGTACTTTTCTTTGCTGTTTCATCGTCTCTGCAAGTGTCGGGATTTCTAATTCCTTAACAAGCTTTGCGTACTGGGCAGTTGGGTAACTTGTTAAATAATAGCCTAGCGCTTCTTTTTCTTTATTTAACTGTTCTATAAACGTTAGTTCTGCCTCTTGTGCATACTCCGACTTCGGCACAAGCTCCTCACCAATTTCCCGTGCTAAGCTCGCGTATTCTAACGCACCTTTAATACTATTACATAAAGCGGAACGCGAAACGTTAAAATCATCAAAACAACCAGCCCAAACCATCGTTTCTAAATTGCGCTCTGTCACAAATTTCGCTGGCATGCGCAAACAAAACGCAAATAAATCTTGAAATGGCTTTTTATTTCTTTCTTCAATTAAAGCATTTACAGTTGCCATCCCTACATTGCGAATCGCAAGTAAACTATACCGAATTGCATTTCCTTCCACTTGAAACTCATAACCGCTCTTATGAAGAGACGGCGGTAAAACACGAAATCCTTTCCGCTTCGTTTCCCTAACATATTGCACAATCTTCTCTTCATTTCCAATTGCGCTTGATAATAATGCCGTCATAAATTGAAGCGGATAATTTGCTTTTAAATACGCAAGCTGATAGCCAATCATACTATAAGCAACTGCATGACTTCGGTTGAATCCATAATTGGCAAATCGAACAATTAAATCATAAATTTTCTGGGCCGTTTCTTCATCATACCCATTTTGCAAGCATCCCTTCACGAAATGCATGCGCTCTTCGTCTAAAATATCACGATTTTTCTTACTTACAGCGCGGCGTAATAAATCAGCCTCACCAAGAGAAAATCCTGCTAAACGGGAAGCAATTTGCATGATTTGTTCTTGATAAACGATAACACCATACGTATTTTCTAAAATCGGTTTCAAATCAGGATGCAAATAATGAATAGCACGTTTCCCATGTTTGGAATCAATAAAAACTGGAATTTGCTCCATCGGTCCCGGGCGATATAATGCGTTAACCGCAACAATATCTTCAAATTCATTCGGTTTTAACGAACGCAGAACATTGCGCATTCCACTTGATTCAAGCTGAAAGATCCCTGTCGTATCCCCTCGTCCAAGGAGTGCAAATGTATTTGTATCTTGAAGAGGCAATTTCCGTAGATCTAAACTTGTCCCCGTTGTCTTCGCAATAAACATGCGAATATTTTCAAGCAATGTTAAATTACGCAGACCAAGAAAATCCATTTTTAACAGACCAAGTTCTTCTAATACTTCTGCTGGATATTGCGTGACGTATACATCATCGTGACCGCCTTGAATGGCAACACTATTTGTAAGCGGAGCTTCACTCATAATTACTCCAGCGGCATGAATCGATGTATGACGCGGCAAACCTTCTACACGCTTTGCAATATCAAATACTCTTTGAAAAACTAGGTTACTTTGTAGGTAACTTTGTAACGATGGCGATTCTGTGTAAGCTTCTTCTAATGTAATCCCGACTTTAGACGGAATATGTTTTGAAAAAATATCAATTTCATTTGGCGGCAGTCCCATTACCCTTGCAATATCACGAATTGCCGCTTTTGCTGCTAGTGTTCCAAACGTTACAATTTGAGCAACGCGCAGTTCTCCGTACTTATTTTTCACATAACGAATCATTTCATCGCGGCGAATATCTGGAAAATCAATATCGATATCAGGAAGTGTAACGCGCTCTGGATTTAAGAACCGTTCAAATAGTAAATTGTATTGAATCGGGTCGATATCCGTAATTTCGAGCACATAAGATACAAGTGACCCAGCTGCCGAACCACGGCCTGGCCCTGTTAAAATACCATGCTCATGAGCGTATTTCATAAAGTCCCATACAATAAGAAAATAATCACTAAATCCCATTCGAGAAATAGTATGCAGTTCATGATTTAAACGCGCTTTATGCACATCATTCACAATTTCATAACGCTTATGCAATCCTTCTTCACAAAGGCGGCGTAAAAATTGATCAGATGATTCATTTGTTGGTACTGGAAACTTCGGCAGTTGATTTGTCTGAAACGGAATTTCTACGTGACAACGCTTAGCAATACTTAATGTGTTTTGAACCGCTTCAGGAATTGAGGCAAATAACGCCTCCATTTCAGATGCTGATTTCATATAGTATTGATCAGTCTGCAAACGCGGTCTTTCTGAATCAGCCATTTTCGTCCCGCTATGAACTGATAATAAACACTCCTGCACAATCGCATCACTTTGTTTTACATAACGAATATCATTTGTCGCCACAATCAAAATATCAAGCTGCTTTGCAAATGGTAGAAGCTCTTCTTGCAGCAACAATTCCTCTTGAACAGCATGGTGCTGCACGCTTATATAAAAGCTGGCAAATATTTGTTTATACATATTTGCTACTTCCGCAGCAGCCTCATGTTTCCCTTGCAATAAAAGTTTTTCAATTTCCCCTTCTTTTCCTGGAGAAATCGCAATTAATCCCCCCGCATAATGCGCAAGCCATTTCTTTGGAATACCCTCTTTTGACTTTGTCATAATGCTGCTAGAAATTTTAAGTAAATTAAGGTAGCCTGTTTCGTTTTCAGCCAGTAAAACAAGCGGATAAGACTGCTCCTCTTCTTCATTCCATATGGAAGCTGTTAAACCGATAATCGGCTGAATCCCCGCTTTTTTACACGCTTTATAAAACGGTATAACACCATACATCACATTTTCATCTGTAATTGCTAATGCCGGAAATCCAAGTTCTTTCGCTTGATGAACAAGCTCATCTATTTTACAAGCACTTTTCAATAAACTATAAACGGTTTGACATTGTAAATGCACAAACTTCACTTTTATACCCTCTCTTTATCTATTTGACTACTTCCTATTATACGTGAAATCAAAACATACTTCCCCTTCTTTGTCCATATACTTGAAAAAGAAAGGAGAATGATGATGGAAGTGAACCAAAGCTTTTTCTCTCTTCTCATTACGAGTTATTTTATTGCTCTTGGTGTTATGATAGGTGGCTCATTAATTGGCGGAGTCGGTGCTTTTTTAGTAGGAAAACCACCGCTCACAATGATTACGCAATTTGCAGTGAATTTGCGAATTTGGGCTCTCGTCGCTGCCATTGGCGGAACTTTCGATACATTTTATAGCTTTGAACGCAGCTTTTTTGGAGGAGATACAAAAGATATTGTGAAACAAATTCTCCTTATTTTTTTTGCTACAGGCGGTATGCAAACAGGATTCACGATTATTAAATGGATTACACAAGAGCACATATGAAATTCCCAAGCTCGCTCTCTAATCGCTGGAAATTATTTTTAGGCGGTGCGGCTGTTGGTGGTATTTTAAGCTGGATTATTTTTTTATACATATACGGCGTGTTTCAAGAAGAACAAACTAAAACACTCGAAACACAAGAAGCACAAATAAAAAAACTAACCGAAGATTTACGTGTACTCACGGAAGATCAAAAGAAAGAAAATGAAGAAAATAAAAATATGTTAACCATTCAAGAAATTGAAATTGAAATTGTCGATTACGAGAAATATAATTTAAATTCTCTTACCGTTGAAACTTTAACGACATCAATTCGCGATGATCTCCGTCACTTACTCACCCAAAATATTCGAAGCGTCGCCAATAATAAAGAGCTACTGAAAAAGGCCATTGAAAATAAAGTATATAAATATTATGACCGTGTCTATCGATTTGAAATCGAAACGGTTTCGTTTGACACAACACTTACAATTAGCGTCAAAATAAAACAAGAAAGGTAGAGCCCCCTCTACCTTTCTTGTTATTTACACACTTCACGTAAATCTGCAAAAATGCGGTCCGCTTCTTCCCAAGAAAAAGCTTTTGCCCCGGACGCCATCGGATGCCCTCCGCCGTTATATCGCATTGCCAACGTATTAATGACCGGACCTTTTGAACGAAGGCGAACACGAATCACATCTTTTTCCTCTAAAAATAGAACCCACGCTTTTAATCCTTCAATATTTCCAAGAGCTCCAACAACTCCTGAAGCTTGAGACGGAAGCACATCAAACTGCTCTAATACTTCCTTTGTTAGTTTAACGTAAGCTGCACCTTCTTCTGTCATCGTAAAGTTTTGCAAAATGTAACCATTTAAACGTGCAATACGCTCATTTGTTTTATACATTTCATCATATAATGCTGGGAATTCAACGCCCACTCCCACAAGCTCAGATGCATAATGAAGTGTTTTAGCAGATGTGTTTGGGAATAAGAAACGCCCTGTATCACCAACGATACCAGCTAAAATAAGACGTGCTGCTTCTTTTGATAACGTTAATCCTTTATCCTTGCCGTATAAGTAAAATTCATAAATCAGTTCACTTGTAGAACTTGATGTTGTATCTACCCAAACAATATCACCGTACGGATCTTCATTCGGATGATGATCAATTTTAATTAATTGCTTTCCTTTTGTATAACGCTGATCGCAAACACGCTCTTGATTTGCTGTATCACAAACAATGACAAGCGCCTCTTCATACGTAGCATCATCAATTTCATCCATTACGTGTAAGTACGCTAAAGACGGTTCGTTGTATCCTACCATATAAATCTTTTTCTCCAGGAACGACTCTTGCAGCATCGTACCAAGACCGCACTGCGAACCTAATGCATCTGGATCTGGACGAACATGACGATGGATAATAATTGTATCAAATTGCTTAATTGCTCCTAAAATTTTCTCATGCATATATAAAATCTCCTTTTCGGCCAATTTATTCCTATTATAGCTCAAAACACTTCATACAGGGGGAGAATTGAATTACAATAAAGAAAGAACATACAAATAGATGGGGGATTGGGGTCATGCCAGTATTAGTCTTTTGTATTATCGTTACATTTATGTTATATCTCTTCTACAAAACGAAATATTTTCGCACTAACCGTTCGATGGAGAAAGGATGGCTTGCAGGAAAATCAGCAATTGCACTCGGTTTATTTGTTGCCTTATTTGGCGTAAATCAATTTTTCCTAGAAATTTCAACATCCCGTATTATCGTCGGCATTTTATTTGTAATCGTTGGGGGCGCTAGTATCTACAACGGCATTCGCCAATACAAGCATTTCTTACCGCTTGCGATTCAAGAAGCTGAGCAGTTACAAAAATAATGAGGTGAGATGAAATGAACACCTTTCTAAACGATTTTTTCAACCGGATTCAATATGAAAAGCAAGATGTAACTTTTGAAGATATTTGTACGTTACAATTTCAATTTGCGAAACATGTACCATTTGAAAATATGAGTATTATTCAAAATGAAAGCATTGATCTTACCTTTAAAGATTTAAAAAGAAAGATTATAGACAGCCGGCGCGGCGGTGTTTGCTATGAGCTGAATCCTTTATTTTACTACGCTTTAAAAGAACTAGGATTCGACGTTCATTTAATTGGAGGGACTGTTTTTAACAACGAAGAAAAGCGCCTCACCCAAACACACTTTGCAACGATGCTACATCATGACAGGCAGCCATATTTAATCGATGTCGGTTTCGGTTCCCATCATGCTCTGCAACCTCTTCCGTTTACAGGGGAAACAATAACGTCTTCAACAGGTGAATACCGCATTCAAAAGAAAAAAACAACTTTCGGAGAATATGCATTTGAAAAATATCAAAATGGCACTTTAGAAATTGGCTACGACTTCTTCACATCGCCAATTAATGAAACAGCTTTACAGAACGCACAACAAATCATTACCCACCATGAACAATCACCATTCAATAAATCTCCACTTCTTGCAAAGCGAACAGACGATGGTCACATTACGCTAACAGACAAAACGTATACCGTAACAAAAGGGAAGCAGAAATCGAAACAAACGATTGATCTACAGACTTTTCAAGCACTTGCTTTGCGTGAATTTGGCATTGCAGTTAAATAAAAAAGCGTTCATCCTTTCAGCAATATTCGTTGAAAGGATGAACGCTTTTCTTTTGTTATTAACGATGACGCAATTTATATATATAACTCGCAACAAGCGCAGACGGTAAATTAAACAAACTTCCTTGCAAATTGAAATGTGCTTGTTCTTCTTCAAATGACATCTTTTCATATAACTCATTTTGCGTGAGGCCTGTTCTTTTCATTCGTTCTTTCAAACCAGATATATAGGAGTATTGAATTGGAATCATAATGAGGAAGTAAAAAAGTGCAATACTTCCGAAAAAGATACTAGCAAATAACATAAATAAGACCTCCTTTTTCTTCCATTATAACACATAAAATGGAAGATTCAGATATCTATTTATACAAGAAAAGCTGCCCTTTCAGACCGCTCTCCCTTCTTACCGATCAATCAATTGAACCATAAGCAATGCTTTTCCAACAACACTATTTTCGTGATGTACTTCTACTTCAACCTTAGCAAACTTACGTCCAATTTCTAATACTTTCGGATGGACGGATACAATGTTGTCAATTTGAACCGGTTTTACAAAGTAAATGGTTAAGTTTTCAACAATTATGTCACCTTTTTTCAGCGCGCGCAGGACACGATTGGTCGCTTCTGTCACAATTGTTGTGAATACGCCGTACGACAAAGTTCCAATCGAATTTGTCATTTGCGGCGTAACAGAAAAATGATATGAGTGATCTTGTTTTGCTTCTTTCTGATTCACAAATTGATTTGTTACAATATCATCAATCGTTTCTCCAACTTGCGGCTGACGCTGAATCATTTGGAGTGCTTGGAGCACATCTTGACGACTAATAATGCCTTGCAATGTATTACTATCGTCAACAACAGGAAGAAGCTCAATCCCTTCCCACACCATCATACGTGCCGCTGCGGCAACAGACATTTTTCCGTTTACAGTAATCGGCTGTTTTGTCATTACTTTTTCAATTGGTGTGTCTTTTGCTACACCAATCATATCTTTTGATGTTACAATGCCGAGTACTTTATTTGCTTCATCTACAATCGGATAACGTCCATGCATCGTTTCTTCATTATACTTATGCCATTTTTCTACTGTATCATTTGGCTGTAAACATATCGTCTCTTCAATTGGTGTTAAAATATCTTCAACAAGAACAATTTCTTTTTTAATAAGCTGATCATAAATAGCACGGTTAATAAGCGTGGCTACTGTAAATGTATCATAGCTACTCGAAATAATTGGAAGCTTTAACTCATCTGCTAATTTCTTCACATGTTCTTCCGTATCAAATCCACCTGTAATGAGTACAGCTGCTCCTTCTTCAAGTGCTAATTGATGTGCTTGTGTACGGTTTCCGATAATAAGTAAGTTTCCGGCTTCTGTATAGCGCATCATCGCTTCTAGTTTCATTGCTCCAATTACAAATTTATTTAACGTTTTATGTAGACCTTCTCTTCCGCCAAGTACTTGACCATCAACAATATTAACAACTTCCGCAAATGTTAGCTTTTCAATATTTTCTTTCTTCTTTTGTTCAATACGAATTGTCCCGACCCGTTCAATTGTACTTACATATCCTTTATTTTCCGCATCTTTAATCGCACGATACGCCGTTCCTTCACTCACGCCGAGCTCTTTTGCAATTTGGCGCACAGAAATTTTATGCCCAATCGGCAAACTGTTAATATATTCCAAAATTTGATTGTGTTTCGTAGCCAAAAAAATTCACCATACTTTCTTTTCCCTAGATTCTTCATGTGTTGTATTTTTAGTATACTATATTTCCAAAACTGTTACACTGCATGTTCCTATATCTGTACTATTATTTTTTATAACAAATCTATACAAGTTTCTTACAATAATGTAATTTCCTTGTCACCTCATTCGATGGTTCGTTTCATTTCCTTATCGTACAATAAAAACAAGAAATAAGAGAAAAGGGGCGATATGATATGAAAAAAGTTTTAAACATTATCGGAGCGGTATTATTAGCATTTGTGGATGGAAAGAAAGTAGCAATAGCATTAAACGAAACAGAAGAAGTAGGCACATCACAATCTAACAATGATATAACAAATATAACATTTACATTATACCCTTCTCACATTTAAAAACCTTCACTTTGCCGCGCAAAATGAAGGTTTCTTTTTTTACAATTCAATTCCTTCCCCAGCTTCTAATACTTTTCCTACACCGCTCGTTAGTTTCTCTACAAATTGATGCGGATCTTGTTGAATGACTGGGGATGTATTATAGTGCATCGGCACAACGATTTTTGCCCCGATCCATTCTGCTGCGAGCGCGGCATCGTCTGGTCCCATTGTAAAGTTATCCCCAATTGGTAAAAATGCTAAATCAATGTTATTAAGAGAACCGATTAACTTCATATCAGAAAATAACGCAGTATCTCCTGCATGATACACTGTTTTTTCCTCGGCGGTAAATAAAATTCCAGCTGGCATTCCTGTGTATGTAATTGTCTGATTTTCTTCATCAATATAACTTGACCCATGAAATGCTTGTGTAAATTTCACTTTTCCAAAATCAAACACATATGAGCCACCGATATGCATCGGATGTGTATTCACGCCCTGCCATCCTAAAAATGTTGCTAGTTCAAACGGCGCCACGACAACCGCATTATGTTTCTTCGCAAGTTCTACTGTATCCCCAACGTGATCACCATGACCATGAGAAAGGATAATCGCATCTACTGTTACGTCTTCTACTTTTAAATCTGTTTTCGGATTTCCTGTAATAAACGGATCAATTAAAATAACCTTTCCATTCGTTTCAATCTTTACGACAGAATGACCGTGATAAGATACTTTCATTCATTTATTCCTCCCTTGTTTATATTCCACCTCTTATTCTACATGATTTCGAAATTCCCTGTCTTTTCAAACATCGATTTGCTTGTCAGAATACTTTCATTCGATGTAAAGTTATACATGTAATCAAAATTTCGGAGGTGCAAATCTATGAATACTAGATTAGAAAAATTAATGCAATGGCTACAAGAAAAAAATACAGAGGCTGCATTCTTAACTTCTACACCGAATGTCTTCTATATGACAAACTTCCACTGTGAACCGCATGAAAGACTACTAGGTCTATTTGTATTTCAAGAAAAAGAACCGATGTTAATTTGTCCAAAAATGGAAGAAGGGCATGCAAGAGGCGCTGGCTGGACTCATGAAATTATTGGATATACAGATACAGACAACCCATGGGATATGATTGCAAAAGCAATTGAAGCACGCGGCATCGATGCAAGTGCAGTCGCAATTGAAAAAGAGCATTTAAACGTAGAGCGCTACGAGCACTTATCACAACTATTCCCAAAAGCAGCTTTCAGATCAGCTGAAGAAAAAGTACGTGAACTTCGCTTAATTAAAGACGAAAAAGAACTGTCGATTTTACGCGAAGCTGCTGCGATGGCTGACTATGCAGTTGAAATTGGGATAAATGCCATTCAAGAGAATCGCAGTGAACTTGAAGTACTTGCAACAATTGAGCATGAATTAAAGAAAAAAGGCATACATAAAATGTCCTTTGACACAATGGTACTAACAGGGGCAAACTCTGCACTTCCGCACGGCGTTCCTGGTGCAAACAAAATAGGGCGCGGTGATTTCGTTCTATTTGACTTAGGTGTTATTATCGACGGTTATTGCTCTGATATTACACGTACAGTTGCATTTGGCGAAATTTCAGACGAACAAAAACATATCTATGAAACTGTATTAAAAGGTCAATTAAACGCTGTTGAATCATGTAAACCAGGCGCAACATTTAGTGAAATCGACCATGCTGCTCGTTCAGTAATCGCAGATGCTGGCTACGGTGACTTATTCCCGCACCGCCTTGGTCATGGACTTGGCATTAGCGTTCACGAATATCCAGACGTAAAAGAAGGTAACAACTCTCCATTACGCGAAGGAATGGTCTTCACAATCGAGCCAGGTATTTACGTACCAAACGTAGGCGGCGTTCGTATTGAAGATGATGTTTACGTTACAAAAGATGGCGTGGAAATTTTAACGAAGTTCCCGAAAGAATTGCAGTTTGTAAAATAAAGTGAAACTTTAATCAGTGGGGGTTTTCTTCATCCCCCACTGATTATCAGCCCTCACCAATCGGGCGCATGCCAGCAGTTTATCTCCCGCCTAACTTCTTAAGAAAAGCGGAAGCGGCTCGCTCAGAATCGCAGGACGCCCACGCCCCTGACA
>NZ_FOLV01000014.1 GCF_900112415.1 Bacillus sp. 491mf | reverse complement strand
TTGTACATATTTTTAGCGTTTTGGCAAGATTCTTGAAAATAAGAATACATACGATGTCCTTTTTTAATCCAAATCTGAAGAGTTTTATAATTTTTTTGATTTTCCGTTGTCATTTTTTCACCTCCTTGTTAAGGATATTATACCAAAACAAGAACGTACGTTTCTATTTATTTACTTGAAAATAAAATATTTTTTCGATTCACCTCACCACCTTCACATATGTTTAAAGGTGGGAGTCCTCTCGAAACATATGATAGAATTATAAATTTCTCGACATATTAGTTGCTGCTATGTAGAATACAACAAGACTACTACTTGCTTTCTACTTTTGTTTTTAACCTTGCCTATGTCAGAAATAGGCCCTGACCGCTTCTAGGCATGGCCAGATACTCTCGCCCATCTAAAAAGAAAAAGGGTTTTTAGGTTGATTTTTAAATTTGTATTTATAAAGTTAAGATTGAAAGGAGCAAGGTTGTGAACCACAAATTATTTTATGCAGATCCATATTTACAAACCTTTACAGCACAAATTACAAAACAAGCTCGTGACAAAGACGACAATTTATATGTTGTATTAACACAAACAGCTTTTTATCCAACGGGCGGTGGTCAGCCCCATGATACAGGGCAATTAAATACAACTCCGGTTATAAATGTAGAAGAAATAGATGGTGAAATTCGTCATTACGTTACCGAAGAGATATATGAAGATGAAGTAACGGGATATGTTTCTTGGAAACGTCGTTTTGATCATATGCAACAACATGCCGGGCAACATATTTTGTCCGCTATATTTTGGGATCACTTCAACATTCCAACAATCGGATTTCACTTAGGAAGAGAAATCGTAACAATTGATTTAGAAACTTCTGACCTCTCTCTCGAAATAGCTGAGGAAGCTGTAAATCTTGCTAATCAAATTGTATTTGAAAACCGTCCAATTACAGTTCAGTGGGTAAATCTAGAAGAAGCAAAGCAACTTCCATTACGAAAAGAACCAACTGTAACAGAAAATATTCGTGTTGTGATTATTGAAAATCTTGATTTTAACGGATGTGGTGGTACGCATCCGAAACAAACCGGTGAAGTCGGTCCGATTCAAATTGTCAATTGGGAGCGTTATAAAGGAAACATTCGTCTAACATTTGTTTGCGGATGGCGTACAATTGAACTAATGCAGCGCAATCAATTCCTCGTAAAAGATGCCATGCAACAATTACATAGTAAAGAAAGCGATATTCCAAACAAAATAATGCAGCTCCTTTCTACTCAAAAGGAAAATGAAAAGGCGTTGCAAGCAGCCAATGAAAAACTCATTCTTGTAGAAGCAAATGAATTGTTACAGCAAGCAGAAGAAACTTCATTTGGCAAACGAATTGCCGTTAGCTTTACAGATCGCTCTATGCATGAACTTGCTAAATTAGCAGCTATCCTTACAGTAAAAGATGACCACGCCATTACATTTTTTGTTACACAAAACGGCGAAAACTTACAATGTATTTGTGCATGTGGCCCAGCTGTTAAGCTAAATATGAATACCCTTTTAAAAACAGCCCTTCCTCTTATAGAAGGAAAAGGCGGAGGGAATCAAAAAAGCGCACGCGGCGGCGGGAAAGCAACTGTTACAGGCGAAGCATTTTTATCACACCTTATTCATATACAAAAAGAAACACAAGAAGCATAAATTTCTTCTTGTGTTTCTTTTATATTTGAAGACTCTTCTCTTTCATAATATGAAGTAGCTGATCATATGAATCGATGTAATAATCTGCTTCTGGAATTGCTTCGTTTTGAAAGGCACATGTTGTGATTCCTAGTTTTGTAGCTGGTATAATGTCTAACGCACGATCTCCCACAACGAAATGAATAGCTTGCTTCTTTTGCATATGAATATATGCTTCTGGATTCGGCTTTTTAGGGAATCCATCTTCCCAGCCGATAATTTCAGAAAAGTAGTGTAACCATCCATAGTACTCTAAGATCCGCAATACTTCTTGCTTCGAATTATGCGTTACAATGCAATTACAATTCGCTCTTTGTAACACTTCCTCTACTCTCGGAAACGGTTGATATTCCGATGGATGCAACGACCTTTCCATTTCTAATATTTGATCAATTTGCTGTTGTGATAACCCAAAATATTTTACAGCATGCGTAAATGAAATCTTTAATTGTTTCATAACCTCATCTTCATGTATGTGTTCCTCTACAACTCTTTTAAACGTACGTACAAATACACGATAACTATCTACTAAAGTACCATCAAAATCCCATAGTATATTTACCTTCATGCATATACTCCTTTTGGAATGATAATTAAATTAGATTACATGTAACCATTACGCTTTAAACAATAGTGCAAGTCCAACCCCTCCGCCAATGCCTAATGTTGCAATCACGTATTTCGCCTGTTTTCTTTGCACTTGATAAAATAATCTTGTTACGAGCATTGCTCCCGATGCACCGTATGGGTGCCCGGCAGCAATCGCTCCGCCGTTTACATTTAATTTTTCATAAGGAATGTTTAACTCCCTAGCACATGCAACAATTTTGGAAGCAAACGCTTCATTCATTTCAATATAATCAATATCGTCCATAGTAAGATTCATCTGTCGCAATAATTTTTGCACCGCAAATATCGGTCCACTACCAGGGAAATGAGGATCAACGCCCGCAACAGCACTATGTACAAACCGTAGTACCGGTTTATACCCAAGCTTTCCCGCTTGCTTTTCACTCATAATAAGAAGTGCACACGCTCCGTCGTTCACTCCACATGAATTTCCTGCTGTCACTGTCCCCTCTTGTAAAAAGGCAGGACGTGTTCGTTTTATAATTCTTTCATAATTCATACAATGTTTAACTGTTTCGTCTACTATAATATGAGAAACTGGCACAATTTCTTCTTGTAGATATCCTTTTTCTAATGCCACTAATGTTCGTTTATAGCTCAAACATGCATATTCATCTTGCATCTCCCTAGTAATTCCGTAACGCTTCGCTACATTCTCTGCCGCAACTCCCATATCAGGATCACCTATATGCTCAGGTGAAAAACGAGCTCGCTTTTCAAATTGTGAGGTACTTACACTTTCCACTCCACCAGCAACGTAACAAGTTCCTGCTCCGCCTTGAATTAGATGACATGCCAACCGAATTGCTTCCAATCCTGCACCGCACTGGCGATCAATCGTCACCCCAGGTACACTATACGGGAGACCTGCCTCTAATGCTGATAGCCGAGCTATATTCCCTCCAGGCCCGACAACATTTCCGAATATAACATCATCGATTTCGTTTTCGATTCCTTTACTTATATATGCAAGTAAAGGAGCTGCCAATTTTTCAACGGAATATTCTTTAAACATACCATTTATCTTTCCGATTGGAGTGCGTTTCGCTTCAACAATTACTGCTCTATTCATACGTCAACTCCTGCTGTTCAAACATTTCTTTTACTTCTGTCCGCGCAATTTTCCCACTACTTGTATGAGGAATGACATCTACAAAATACCACTCTGTCGGAATTTTATAGGCAGATAACCTTCCCAAACAAAATTGCTTTAGTTCCTTTTTTGATACTGTTCCTTTAACTAGTACTATCGGTTTTTCTCCCCAATACATATCCTTCTTACCAACAACCACTGCTTCCTCTATACTTGGATGCATCTGCAATACACTTTCAATTTCTTCAGGAAAAATGTTGATTCCGCCAAAAATTATCATATTTTTTTCTCGACCTACAATATATAAAAACCCATCTTCATCAACATAACCTACATCATGAACCGTCATCCATCCATCATTCGTTACGTGAGAAATAGGTGCATCGTCTATTATATACCCCATAAAAAACTGTTCACTCTTGACATAAATTGTGCCGACTATTCCTTGCTCTACTTCTTGTCCGTCCCCATTTCGAATACTAACCTTTACATTATGACATGGCCTTCCAACTGAAGATGGTTTATGTTCATTATCATGATGAGATAGTGCTGTAACAAAACTTAATTCGGATGCCCCATAAAATTCATATCGCTTTGTATTCGGAAAAAACTGTTTGATTTTTTGCTTTGCTTCAGCTTCCCATTTTGCACCTGATGAAATAATTTTTATCTCTCGTTCTATCACTCTTTCTTCTTTGTATAATGATTCTAACATCGTTGGGACTGTATACATAACAGAAATATCTTCATTTTTTAATAATGAAAGCACACGGTTTGGAATGAATTTTTCTGTCATGTATATCGTTTGTCCTATAAATAAAGCGCTCATTGCACCGTATAAAAAGAGAGAGTGAACAAACGTTCCAGATAGCAACACTGTCTCATTATTATTCATATGAAAATCATGAACATTACAAGCAAAGCTTTCTACCCATGATTGTTGTGAGCGGAGAAACGCTTTTGCTTTTCCAGTTGACCCTGATGTGAATCCCAAATAAAACGGTAACTCTCCTACTTTTTCTATATCATTTACTGTAATAGAGGCGTTTGTTATTCTCTCAGACCACGTACTAATCGCGAATACTTTACTATTTGTTTGAGGCAATTGATTACGTTTATGCTGTGCTACAACTATTATAGAAGGCTGTACAATTTGGAGCCGTTCCTCCAGTTCATGAATACTCCACTTCGGATCAAGTGGTACACAAATCCAACCTGCCATAGCAGATCCAGCGAATATTTGTAAAAATTCTACGCTATTATCTAGCAAAATAGCAATCTTTTTATTACATGATTCTTCCTCGTGAAGCCAATTTGCCACTTTGCAAACAGACCTATACCACTCTTTATATGTAACAATTCTATCTTTTGTTTTTATTGCAATTTTGTTCGGTTGGTAATAAGCATGTGCTGCATAAGATTTTGTAATTCCCACCTATTTCACTTCCTATTCTATATATCTATTTTAATTTTTCAACATATAAGTCACCGCTATGCAGCATACAACATGACCGCTTCTATGCATGGCCAGACGCTCTCGTCCGCCTAAAGAGAAAGAAGGTTTTTATATCAATTTTTTAATTTGTATTTATATATAACAAAAAGAAACACGTATTAACGTGTTTCTTACTTGGTATGATAAATTGTTCGTTTCAATGAACGTTGCAGTCTCGTTACAAGAATTGTCGCAAATACAGCCTTTAATAAATCTCCTGGTAAGAACACAACACTTAATTTCGCTGCTTTTACTACACTTATATCCATCACAAAAGCTTGTACGATAACACCAAAGAAATATACAACGAAAATGCCACCAATAATATTAATTAAAAATAACTTCAAAAATGATACGTTGCGAAGACGTTCTACGAAATATCCAATCACAAACGCTCCGATAACATATCCCATTAAATAACCGGCACTTGGTCCTACAAAAACCGAAAATCCACCGCGGCCTCCAGCTAACAACGGTGCACCCGCTGCTACAACAAGTAAAAATACGAATTGGCTAAGAGCCCCCAAGCGAGATCCTAACAAACCACCTGCAAGCATAACACCAAGTGATTGTAATGTAATCGGTACAGGTGTAAATGATAAAGCAATTGGTGGTAAAAGTCCTAACACTGCCATAATGGCACTAAATAAAGCTACAAAAACTAAATTTCTTGTATTCATATTGTGTTTTCTCCTGTTTGTAAACTATAAATGTAAATAAGGTAACATATCACATCTGATATGTTACCTTGCCCTTTTTATATTGTCAACCAAAATATAATTATAGTTTACAATCACTATTCAATCTTCTACATAATATTGCTCCAATTCTTTTCGGAGCGCTTGCTTTAAAAATTTTCCGACTGAAGTTTTCGGAATTTCTTTCAGAAAGACAATCTCATCTGGTAGCCACCATTTTGCAAATTGCGGTTTTAAAAAGTCATATAATTCTTCTTTTGTAACAGATTGATCTTGTTTTAGAACAACGCATGCAACAGGGCGCTCTTGCCACTGTTTATGTGGTACTGCAACAACAGCCGCTTCAAATATGGCTTCATGCGCCATTAAGGCATTTTCTAAATCAACAGATGAAATCCATTCTCCCCCGCTTTTAATTACATCCTTCGTTCGATCAACAATCTTAATACACCCTTCTTCATCAACCGTAACGACATCTCCTGTATATAACCAGCCATCTCGAAATCCCTCTGCTGTTCGCTCGTCTTTATAATAACTTGACGCAATCCAAGGAGCACGTAAACATAGCTCGCCCATTTCTTGTCCGTCCCATGCTACCTCTCCCTTTTCCCCAACAACTTTCATTTCCACACCAGGCACTAAATAACCTTGCTTCGCACGTATCGTAAGTTGCTCTTCATATGGCAATTCATTTTCATAACTTTTCAAACGTGCAAGTGTAACAAGCGGACTCGTTTCTGTCATTCCATATGCATGCACAAATGGGACGTTATATTTTTGCTCGAAGGCTGCAATCACACTCTTCGGCGCAGCTGCACCGCCGCATAAAAACCGCTTTATATTTGATAAGTCATAATGATTCTTTTCTAATTCTTGCAGCACACCAAGCCAAATTGTTGGGACGCCGGCTGCTAATGTTACTTTTTCTTCTTGCATCATCTCTAATAAAATTTTCGGTGTAAACATTGGTCCAGGAAGAACTTGCTTTGATCCAAACCATGTTGCTGCAAACGGTAATCCCCAAGCATTTACGTGAAACATAGGAACAACCGGCATAGCTGCATCACTTTCAGAAAGTGCCGTTGTATCTGCAAGGCCAAGCGCCATACTATGTAAAACTGTACTGCGATGTGTATATACGACGCCTTTTGGATTACCTGTTGTAGCTGATGTATAGCACATACCAGCTGACATATTTTCATCAATGTCTTTTAAAAATGGAAAATTAGGATCTCCTTCTTCAAGAAGCTGTTCATAATGGTATACAGGTTGAAGTGATGTTTCTGGAAGCTCTTTTTTATCGGTCATAATGATATAGGCTTGTACAGTTGATAATTCCCCTTGAATTTTCTCAACAAGCGGTACCATATCTTCGTCTATGAGTAATATGCGGTCCTCCGCATGGTTAATAATATAAGAAATATGCTGCGAGGATAAACGAATATTAATCGTATGCAGGACAGCACCAATACTAGGAATCGCAAAATATGCTTCTACATGACGATGGTGATTCCATGCTAATGTGCCAACTCGTTCCCCTTGCATCGCACCTAACTTTTGCAATGCACTAGACAATCGTCTCGTCCGCTCACCTAATTCCTTATACGTTAGCCGTGTAATTGTGCTATGTGTACGAGAGATAATTTCTTTCTTTGGAAATAATTTCTCTGCTCTTTCAATCATCGAACTAATTGTTAATGGCACATCCATCATCATATTTCTTCTCCTCCCTTATAAAAACGCTTTCAATATTAAGTATTATAAAATGACTTATTAACAGTTCATTGCATTCATGCAAGCTGCCATAAGTATAAAAATTGAAAGTGATTTTGTCAATATTTTTGGAAAATTTAGATAAATATTTATATATTTTTTTGAATGAAAGCACCGCTAAACATTAATGGCAATATCAACTAAAAGAGAGCCAATTCTGGACTGTACCCCAATTGTTAGATACAACTAATAATTGGAGGTGCACTTCTAACGTGTTAGCGTTTACGTGGTGAGTAGTTGACTACAAAGGTCTCCTCCTCATCCATTGCGTCGCAACCCATTTTTCACCTTTGATAACAGGTGCACTTCCATGTAAAGTGAGTTTGTTTAATGATGCATCCTGATAAAAATATTCGAAATATACCGCCATTCCTTTTTTCGGAGATACAGAAAGGTTGAGTTTAGGAAAGAAAGTCTCTCCGCCTTCTTCTACATCATTTAAGTACATGACAAGCG
Organism: Bacillus sp. 491mf; assembly: GCF_900112415.1. GTDB lineage: Bacteria > Bacillota > Bacilli > Bacillales > Bacillaceae_G > Bacillus_A. The sequence continues at coordinate 98,271 of NZ_FOLV01000014.1, read as the reverse complement.
TACTTATACGATTGTTATTTGCTGACGCACTGTTTTCTGCAAAAAAATCATAATGCGCTTTATATTCTTGACCAACCGTATACTTTAAGACCTGCAACCCTTCACCGTGATTGGCAGGAACACTCATGATCGAAGCAATTCGTCTTTCGATTTTAGTAGCGGCCTCACTTTCTTCTAAAAACGTACCACTACTCGTCCGAATATCATTTATGTTGCGTGAAGCACCAATTTTAGAACGCTTTATTTTATTTTTAGACATTTCCATTAACAATTCACACTCTTCATCACTTAATACATTTGCTAACACAACAACAAGAGGCTCTTCTATTCTTGAAATAATTTGGATTTCTCGATCCTCTATTACAATTGTGTTTCCAATGTGGTTAAAAATCGTGAGCTCCTTATTTTCAACTGTTTGATTTTCAGTTGTCATGTTCCCCATCTCCCTTAAAAATGATTGGATAGTATGAATATATCACATTTTTCACACTATTCAATTTTTTAAGAAAATTAAAACAAATAATGTTCCGTTGTATTTTAACTATTGTCATAAAAAAACCTCGACTCACTTTGGAATCGAAGTTCATTATTTTTCTCTCTATCTCATATTGCATTAAGAAGAGTGTGGTTCACCTACACTCGTAAAAACCGCACTCTCGGAGAATATGAAGTCAAAACGGGCATACCTCTAGATGATTAAGAAAGTAGCAGAAAAGAAGAGTAAATCACTCTATTACTCTCCCTTTTATATATCATATTCCTCTCGCAAAATCGCATATATTTTCGTATCTCGATATGCTCCCTTTACAAACATATCTTTTCGCAACATTCCCTCATATTGCATTCCTAATCGTTTCATCACTCGTTCGGATTGTACATTACTAGCATGACATCTTGCTTCAATACGATTTAACTGTAATGTTTCAAATCCATAACGAATAAATGCCTTTGCTGCTTCCGTTGCAATGCCTTTCCCCCAATAGTTTGGTGATACTGCATACGCCAGCTCTGCCTTATGATGATTCTTGTCATATTCGATGAAACCACACGTCCCGATCATCTTTTTTTCGTTTTTCAGTTCTATTCCGTAAGCCGCCATTTCTCCTTTTTCATATTGATCCAAGATTGACTGTACAAATATTTGTGAATCCTGTAATGTTTTATGCGGATACCATACTGTATACGTCCCAATCTCTGGATTTGAAGCATATTCAAATACATCAGCAGCATCTTTTATTGTTAACGGTCGTAAACATAATCGTTCTGTAATGAGTGTTGGATATTTTTCTGAGATATTTCCATATTCCATTCCTGTCATTTCCTCTCTACATTCCTATTTAAAATGCTGTGTAATTACACCTTTACCATTTTCCACTTCAATTTCTGCAAATGCGCCGTTTATAAAGGTAATTTGCGGAGGCTTATGACCACAGTCTACATCATAAACAATTGGAATTTGCAGCTCATCAGTAAGTTCTGTATATACATCTTCAGCGGTATATTCATTCACTGGATGATTGGCAGCACTGCGCCCAAATAAAATGCCTGAACAATTATCAAGCCACCCTGCCAACTTCATTTGAACCAACGTACGTCGTAAATCAGTAGTCGTTAACTCACAATTTTCAAAGTACCAAATGAGCGGATCATCATGAAAATGGTTCTCCCTAAACTCTTGCACATTACCAAATGGCGTGCCAATGAGATGTCTAATCACATCAATACATCCGCCAAGCAATCGACCTGTAATGTTCACATTCCCATTCGAAATTGTTTTCCAATTTGTATCTTCTGTTAAGTGAAACACACACGGTGATGGATTATTATGTTGCCATTTCGCTTGATATTTCTCTGAAGAATATTGAGTGATTGAATCCCCTGCTTCCGTTGATAATACACTTTGCCACATTGCTGTTGTATGATCAGAATATTCGCCTCTTACATCTACAAAATTCGTCCCGTGAGCAGTCGCTATTCCTGTTTTTAACGTTATCGCTAATAATAAAACACTCGTATCTGAGTATCCCAATAACCATTTTTTATTTATCTTTTCAAAATCAATATCTTCTATTATTTCAATTAACAATTCACCACCCCAAGGAGGAATGATAATATCAATGTTCTCATCCTGGGTCATTTCCATAAATTCATCTGCTCTTTTTTTCACACTAGCAGACTTAGCTTTCTCTTGTGTCCAAACTGTTTCTCCGCAAACGACTGTATATCCTTTTCTTTCCATACTTTCACAAGATTGTTTAAACATATTATGTAACGCTTCATTTACACCAGAAGAAGGTGCTGTAACCCCAATTGTTGCCCCTTTTCGTAAAAACGGATATTGTATCATATGTATTTCTCCCATTCTTTTCTATATATTTAGATTTGTATTCGTGAAACTGCTATTAAAATCCTTCATTTCAAGCAATCACAACTGCTTACATTATCATCTCATATCTGTAAAACTTGCTATTCAGCTGCAAAAAATAGAAAAGGAAGTAGGAAAAACATTCTTCCCCCAAACGCTAAAACCAAATCATAGATTTTTCAATCTAATACTAATTGATTTTAGAATCCAATAAAGTGCCCCTCGATTTAAACTAAATTTAAGTGTTAATATTTACCTGATAATATTATAATTTCTTATATGGAAAATATATAAGAAACGGAGAATTATCATGCTGAATATAGATATTAATCGTTTTACTGATATTTGTTTTGAATATCAACAGTCTAGATTTTATGTTAGCAGAATACCTGAAGATTTCTTATCAGTTGCAAAAAAACGTTTCTCTATACCAAAGGATGATCAGATTATTGCTTTTTTAAGCTGCAATATGGTTGGTTCGGGGAAATATGGTGTTTACTTTACAAGTTCAGGTTTATATTGGAACAATTGGTTATTAGGTAAAGGGAATATGAAATGGGATAAATTAAATGAAGTGCAACAAATTGAAGTTGATAAAGATGGTTTTTTATCTTTTGATGCCCAAAAAAGTTTTAATATTAACCTGAGTGATTATCCACCACTGTTATTTAAGGAATTACTTATAACTCTTAAAAGTTCATTCCATAATTCAAAGCAAAATGATATACATCCAGTTATAAAAATTGATGAGATAAAATCAATCTGCTCTTTATTTGAGACGTATGATGAATTATTAGAACCTGATAATGGATTGTTTGTAGACACTCACATTTCAGACAAAAAGTTAAAGGAAATTGGAGCACGATATATTGTTTCAAAAGAAGAAGAAATCATTGCTTTTTTAGATACATCTGTCCTTGGTAATTTGGGTAAAGGATCGGATGGAATATTAATTTGTCAATCAGGTATATATTTTAGAGAAACTTTTGTACACTTGTATTTTCCATGGCATGTCTTTAGGGATATCCCTATTACTTTGATTTCAAACGAGTTAGAAATCGGAAAAGGAAACATATTTCATCTTCAACATGCTAGAATGTCTAATCAAGAGATTTTATTATTCATCAAGAATTTAAAACAGCATGTTACTGCTTTATATGAGGAAAATAAGTGTTTATCTAATATAAAGAATCGCCACTAAAAATAAGTTAATATTTTGTTTAATTTAAGTTTGAATATAAAAAAACGCTATACTTTTTGTAGGAATATACAGAAAGTATAGCGTTTTTTTATACTTGAGTGTAGTGAATATTCTTGAATTGGTGGGAAAGCATGGTTCATTACGCTACCTCTAAAGATATATAGAATTTTAATACTTTTAGTGGATTTAATATTGTTTTTACATTGCTATACTCTTAATATCCAATAACAAAGAGTAGGGGGAAAACGACATGATTAAAGGATTGTATGAAGCACACTTACCAGTTAGTAACTTGCAAAATTCAATTGAATTTTACCGGAAACTAGGATTGAAACTTGCTTGGTGTAATGAAGACACTGCTTTCTTTTGGGTTGAAAAAGGGAAAAGTTGGTTGGGCTTATGGGAAGGAAATGAGTATGAAACTCAATACCATCCTTCCTTACGACATATTGCTTTTCGAGTTTCATATGAAGATATAAAAGACTCTTTAAAGTGGCTACATTCTATTCAAGTTGAAGCTGTCCCATTTGGTAATAGAAAAACTATTAAACCATTTATTCGCCCACATCAAGGTAATGTTTCAGTATACTTCAATGACCCAGATGGTAATAGTTTGGAATTAATCTGTTATGTTGACGTGCCTAATGAATTAAAACATATTACAGATAAGTTGTCCTTCGTAGATTGGGAGGAACTAGTTAATAATACATTTAAATAAGAGATTGTAAGATAAGCTTATTTCACTAAACGGAGTCACAACACATCACTATCAGGCTAATATTTTGTGGAACAAGGGATTTCTTAAGTTGATGGATGTGTGGTACTCCCTCTAATTCAAAGGTAAACGATATATGTTACTAGCAACTTCATTATAAAACGAATATATATCACTAATCCCTAACGTATCCGCAAGATCGATTCCAATAAAATCGATATGATCCCAATTATATTTTGTCGCGGTATAATTCCAGACACCTTTTTGAGCGTTTCCTGCATACGGCTGATTTCGATGCCCTATCGGATATTGTGACGAAACAACACTAACAAGTCCATCATTTGGCCACCATTTTTCGTTAATAATTGGCTCTGCATATCCTTGTGTAAACTTTCCAATATGTAAGCCAGACAAGTACATAAGTGGATTCATCGTCAGTAAAGGGACAGAATATCCCGTCAGTAATGAACGATATGTCGCATCTCCTGTATAGGAAAAATAATATACGTCATCATATGTTTTTACCCATTGATTAAGCTCTTTAGATCCAGCTGTCGTTAAATCGTATGCACTAATATCTTTACTTTTCCAAACGGAACTATTAAGCATTCGATCCGCATATTGCAAGAAGCTCTCTCCTTGTTTTCGCTTTAATCCCCATTGTTCCAATTTAAAGTCATAGCCAAATGTTTCTGGATTATTACCTGATAAACTAGCAATCTTTATTACAAATTCTTTAATAAACGAAGACATCGTTTCTTCATCTGCAAACGTAGAACCGTTATGCGGCGTACCAATGCTTGTTACACTCCGTACCCAATCTTTATTCCCTTCAAATAACGGTGATATTCCTACCTCTGGATGTTGTTTATAATACTCTCGTTCTTCTAAACTTCCCTCCTTTAATAGTTGCAATAAAACCCTTTCTGTTTGACCACCCATGCTATGTCCAACGAAATGAACTTTATGTTGATTATCCCATTGGCTATATACCCCTGAAAATGTTTTTCCATAACGGGCATGTCCATGCGCTCTCGCATGTGCTTCTCCATAATCAACTGTTCCACCTTTTAAATACGAATATAACTCTGCTGCACGATCCCAATTGCTTGAAAATGGTCCAACCGAAGCTGTATATGTTCTATACCCTTGTCGATTCAAATTTGTCTCGATATCTTTAAAACCGCCCCAATACTTAAAACCAAACAATTCATCACGGCCCCAACCACCTAAACCATGAATAAGAACAATCGGTTCTTTTTGATTTTGTTCCTCTGCTTTTAATTCAACCGGTGACCAAAGTAAACCAATAATAAGTAAAATCGAAAGCATTGCCTTTACGTGTCTCCTCATAAAAAACCTCCTTTGTTTTAATTAAACTTTACTGAATTTTCTGTTATTTTTAAAGACATAAATATTTTTCTCAACATTTTTTGTCATATCTTTTTATAACTTTAGGAGATCATTTGCGTAGTTTTTAAATGATAAATAGTGTCTGTGTAGTAAAGGAAGTGAACTACGAAATAAGCATTAGTGGACATTAGAAAGGTTAAAAATCATACTCTTTGAGACATAAGCAACTATCAGTTACCTTTTATAAATCTTCCCCCAATATGCTTCCTATTTACAAAAGGTAACTGATAGTGTAATATTACACTATCAGTTTAATTGAACACTAATTCATGGAAGTGATGTTATTTGAATAAAGAAACTGTAATTGATTTGATTTCTAAGAATGTTCGTCTGATTCGTCTTGAAAAAGGATATTCTCAAGAAAAAATGGCTACTGTTCTAGGAATTTCTAAAAAGACATTGGTTCAAATTGAAAAAGAAAGAACATTAATTAGTTGGACGAATGCTATCGCAGTTTGTGCCTTATTTAAGGATGGGCAAATCTTAAAACACATTTTAGGAGAAGAACCTTTTGAGGTAATCGAAACACTAGCCCACGATGGTATGAATACGCCAAAAGTAAAAACATTAGGCGGAAAAATGTTTTGGAATGAGATTGCGAAAAAAGGAAAATTTCGAGTACAACAAAATGTGATTAGTCAACATTTTCGTATTTTAGATGATAGTGATTATAGATGGTATAGCACGTTTGAAGAGGAAGATGTTATAAATCATTTTCACGAATTAACTAACGAGTAATTAAATTTTAGAGGAGAAATTACAATGGAGAAGAACAAGAAAGTCACTATATTAAACAGTATATTAGTAGGAACCATCATACTAAATCTATTTATCTTTACTTCACGTATGCGCTTTTTCCCTTGGTTTATTGAAGATGCATGGGGATATTTAGGAGTATTCCTTACTGCACCAATTTTAATAGGTATTTATTTCATACTAAGGCGTTTTCACAAGCAACAACTAGTCACAAATATAAACAAGGCAATTCCATTATTTGTCGCAGTAACATCATTGATTATTGTGTTTTCGCAGATAACAGATTTTTTAAATAATGTTGCACTTGTAGTTAACGTAACTGCATTATTTTTAGCAGCATATTTCCTATTCAATCAAAATAAAGGAAAAAAATAATTACGGGTTTAGAATATCTATTTATTTTATAATTCCATAATAGCATTCACATATAATGAAGTAGAATTAGGCGGTTATGAAATATGAAAAGAACAAAAATAACATATAGCATAATGTTTAGTTTATTACTATTAACATCATGTGATATATCGAATAAAGAAATTGAACAAAAAGCACAAAATTATACAAAAGCGGAGTATGGTATGTCTGTTAAACTAAATCAAGTTAACAGACATAGGACCGGAGATATTTTTCATTTTCATTTACTTAGTCCAGAATTGCTAACAGCTTGTGTGCAGCAAGTAGATGAACCACATTTGCAATTCCAACTATATTTCGATGGGCGAATCTCTCCAAAAGTAAATAATGATAACTATAAAATCAAAAAAGAAGCGTATGATTTACAAGAAAAATTCAATACATATTATAAAAAGAAAGGGAATAATACTATATTTACGTTTGATCAAATGCAGACGGGGGATATTGTTTTCAATAAGAAGACTGAGAAAGAAATAGCAAAGAAAAATTCGAAGCATTATGTTACGGCAGTTTTTAGAAGTAATATCTTTTTAGATGTAAACAATCCTGCACATATGGAAAAATTAGCGGAGGTTGCAAGAAGTATTCAGGAATTTAATAAAACAATTGAAAATAATAAGATTAGTGTGGATGACATAACGATTCAGCTGCCAAATGCTAATAAGAATTTATTACAAAATATTATAGTAGATTATGTATTAACGGCTGAAGAAGCAAAAAAGGCCCTTGAGAAAAAGGGTGATTATATGAGAGCTTTACAGCTTACAAAGTGAAAAAGGAAATCATTTCGATTTCCTTTTTTGTATTCTGTTCATACACCAGAAGATCATTGATGAATGTTTACCTATAAATACTTAATTTCTTTAACGTACAATTTTCTTTTTTGGTCGTGTCGGGCCTTTAACAATAAAACGCCATATTCATCTTTGACTAAACACCCCATTCTATTTACAATAAAATTTATAAAATGGATTTTATTACCTCCCTGTTTTATTATTTAGAAAGGTGGTGTATGTAAATGACACCAAATAAAGTCCCTCGTTAAGCCCGCGGGCCTCCTTGACCATCTATATATAATCCCATTTAATATTTTTATAAAAAAGGAGAAATGTATATGATTGGTCCAGAAAAAATTACTAGAGAAGAAAGAATGAAAATCGCTTATACGATAGCAAATCAAATATTAGAAAAATTTGGTTCGAACGTTAAAGCTATTGGTATTTACGGTTCTTTAGCCAGAAATACAGATGGCCCATATTCAGATATTGAAATGAAATGTATTTTAAATTCCTTGGAAGATGGCTTTAGCTATGAATGGACAGCAGGCGATTGGAAGGCAGAAGTAAACTTTGATAGTGAAGAAGATATTATAGAAGAAGCCACTACAGTAGAAGAAAATTGGCCACTTACTCATGGACAATTCTTCACGATACTACCAATATATGACCCTGAAGAATTTTTCAAAGAATTAAAACAAAAAGCAAGTTCTGTAGATCACACAATTTTTAAAGAAGCAATTTGTAAAACATTAGTTGAAGAAATGCACGAATACATTGGGAAAGTAAGAAATATAGAAATTCAAGGACCTAAAACATTTTTACCTACTTTAGCTATAAAAATAGCAACTACAGGTGCGATGATTTTAGGATTACACAACAAACAATATTTTACGACGTCAGCTCAAGTATTACCTGAGGCTATAGCTTTTACAGACAAGCCAGAAGGATTTGATGAACTTTGCGAAATAGTGATGTCAGGTTATCTTTCTGAACCTAAAGAAATTATTCATGTTTGCGAAAACTTTTGGAAGGGTTTATTGAGTTGGTCAATTAAAAATGGTTATGTAATAAAGTGTTCAAATGATATACCTTTTAATGGATAACTCATGACATGTTCAAGCAAAAGCATCCATTGTAAATAGGATGCTTTTGTTGAAAAACAATCTAGTGTAGCATAAATCTCGATTGAATCTTAAGTCTTTAAGACTACATGATAAACACTCCTCGTCAATCAAATGAAACGAGGAGCATTTTTATGCACATTTCTTCTATTTAATCGGCTTTTCCAACACATATAAATCTTCTTCTAAATTAGTAAGTTTATCTACAACAAGTTTTGTAGCATCACCTATCGCTTGATTATATATATGCGGCCCTAGTTCTTTTATCATTTCTTCAATTAAACGTTCTGCTTGAAAACGGCCGATTTCTCCTAAATCTTCTTCTTCAAAAAATTGTTGAATATGTTCTACAATTGTTTCTTTTTTCTCATTTGGTAATTTCATAAACATCATATTATAGAGCTCCTTTTTCGTTATTTGATAGAACATGGCGTAGTGTTTCCATTGAAAAACGCGTTCCGGGGCACGTTTTTGTTACCCCATTTAATTCACGATGACCGAGAACGTGTTCGCTATTTAAAGAAAATTGATACATGAACTGTTGACATAGCCACTGCAAAGAAGTCATTTGCAGTGGTGTTGGATCATAGACGTCAAAATTTCCAGATATGCATATCCCTATACTTTCTCTATTATAACCTTTCGCATGAGCTCCTATATGCAGCCCTCTTCCTTCGTAAATAGCACCATTTTCTTCAATAAAATAATTATATCCGATCCCGCTCCACCCTCGAATATTTTGATGGAATTCATGTGTCTTATATACGCCCCAGTCATCTTCCGCTGTGTGATGAATGATAATATTTGTTACAGCTTGCAATGGCTGAAGCGGATCACGAAAAGATAAATGCACTTTCTGAATGCGCATAGTCTCACCCTTTACAAATGAATGATAATTGCGGTTTTATCATCTGGATGAATAAGCTGTTTTGCTTCTAATTCTTCTATTATTTTTATGTATTTCTTAAAACCATGGTCCCACACAAATTGTGCACTTGTTTCAAGCGGCCAAACAGGATGAAACAAGCCATCTGAACAAATAAATAGATTCGTAATTTCTTGTCGTAACAGTTTCCCATGTTGAATATAAGATATTACTTCATTCATCCCGTTTGCAACAGAATATCCGTTTAAAGTATTTGCCATGTAACGATTGTAGCGTAATTGCTCTTTTTTATCATTAAATATTGCTTCATTTGGAACAGAAAGTCCCTTTTTACGGTCTTCCTCCCGTTGTTGCTTTGCCCGTTTACTAATGCCTTTCACTGTGTCTTTTGTAAGTACTTTTACGGATCCGTCAACAAATTTAACAACAATCATACAATCTCCAAGCTGCGCATATTCTATTGTTTTATCTGTAATATGAATAGCAGCAACGCAAGTACACCAAAGTTGATCCTTTTTTGTCATATCAATATGATATAATTGCATTTTTTCTTGCAGTAACTGATTTGCTATAGCAACTTCAGTTTGTAATGAACCTGCACTTAAAATCGATTCAAAGTGTCGCTGAAACAAGTGGGAAGCCAAATATGCTCCGTTATGACCATTCTCATCTTGAAAATCAATTACCGGCGTCGCCCCATCACATACACCATATAATTGTAAAGCTTCATTACAAATTAGTGCATCTTCGCATTCTTGTTTTAATGGACTTGTTTGTTGAAAAAACTGGACCTTCATATCCCTCTCCCCTTTACAATAAATCGCTTTCAATTTTCGAACTAATCTAATTTCCCGAAATAAACTGTTTTCCCTCAAATCTTACAATCTCATATATAATTTTGAATTATTGTCAGTTTGTACATATAGCATCTTTAGTGAAGGACGGGAGAGATATGAATCGATTACTCGGAGTAATTTTAGGGTCTGTAGTTGTAGCACTTTCTTTTAATCTTTTCCTTATCCCCCACAAGATTTTAAGCAGTGGGATTAGTGGAATCGCAATGATCATTGGAATCTTAACTCCCTTTAATACTGGATTAGTAAACTTTTTACTAAACTTACCTATTCTTATTTTAGGGTATATTGGACTTGGAAAACGATTTATTGGCTATACAATCATATCCGTTATTACACTTTCGGCGGCATTATATGTGATTCCTGTACATGCAGTGGCAACAGATGCACTACTTTCTTCTTTATTTGGTGGTGTAATTGCCGGGGCAGGTATTGGACTTGTTTTCAACTGCTACGGTTCAACAGGTGGTTTTGATGTTATTGGTATGTTACTTACACGTAAAAAAGATATTCAACTTGGCGGATTCTTAATCATACTTAATGCTATTGTAATCGTTATTTCTGGATTTTTCTTCGATTGGGATACTGCCTTAAACAGCTTATTATCTATTTTCGTTACAGGGAAAGTAATTGATGCAATCCATACAAAACATCGAAAAGTAACGCTAATGATTGTAACAGGTCAAGCAGAAGAAATGAAAGAAAAGCTCCTTTCAAGTCTTGTACGGGGTATTACATTACTTGACGGAGAAGGCGCATACTCAAATGAGAAGAAACGTGTACTAATGACTGTTATTTCTAGGGAAGAACTAGCAGGTATGAAAGCTATGATTTCTGAAATTGATCCGCAAGCATTCGTGAATATTACAGAAACCGTGGAAGTATTAGGATTATTTAGAAGAGGATAAAAGAACGAGGTGGAACTGCATCCACCTCGTTCTTTTATTCATTTTTCCGTTCCATAAATTCAATTCCCAAATGGATCTAACACATAAAACCTTGTAACATCAGAACGTGCTGGATCGACTATAACAGAAACTCCTTCTTGTGTTACATTTTCTTGAAAATATTCTATCTGTTGAACATAAAACGCTGGATGAGCTTTTTTTGCAGGAGAAAAATTCTGCTCTACTCCAATGTGTAACTCCTAGCTCCCACAGAGAAACCAACACCCTCTCATTTTTTCAATCGCAAAATAAAACTTACAATTCAAAAAGATTTAATGAGAAATTGACTATTTATCCTTATCACGTCTATACTCTTAAATGATATAACATTAGCATCGTTATATCTTTAAAATGAAATATAAACACAAGTTAGAAAATCGACATAAAACCCCTTTCTTGTTAGGTGCGCAAAAGCATCTAGCCCTGCATAGAAGCGGTCAGGACCTTTTTCTGCCACATACAAGGGTGAAAACAAAAGGAGAAAGTAAGTAGCGGGCATGTTTTGTTCTGCCTAGCAACAACTTATATATCATTTATTTTTAATTATTATATATATGCGGAGGAATCATGAATGCGAAGGAATAGATTTACGTCTGTTAAAAAAAGCATATATCTAAAAAGACGCGCTACTATTTCAAAAAATAGAATGAAAGCGACAATAAAAACAAAACAAAATAAAGAAAATTTCACATTAACAAAACAACAATTTGATTCACTTCTTAAAGACACAGTAGATGCTATTGTTGTTCTTGATTTAGAGCTTCGTGTAATGAAAGTAAACAAGGCTTTTGAAACTCTTTTCGGCTGGGCTGAACAAGAAATGCTTGGAGAAATAATACCTACTATCCCAGATTTCTCAAAAGATACATACAACAAACTATATCAAGATCTTGCACACAATAAACTGTTTACGTCTAAAGAAACAATTAGACAACAAAAAAGCGGGAATTTAATACATGTCACTAATTTTATCTCCCCTATTGTAAACACATATGGAGAAGTAGTAGCGTTTGTAAGTAGCTTAAGGGATATTACAGAACGAAAAAAAATGGAACTTGCATTAAAGGAAAGTGAAAAACGCTTACGAACTCTTATAAATGCGATGCCAGCGTTTATTCTTTTGAAGGATGAAGAAGGAAGATGGCTTGAAGCTAACGATTATGCAATTTCTAGTTTAAAATTTGAAAATGTACCGTATCGCGGTAAAAAAGATAGTGAGCTCATCCAATATAATGAGTCCTATCGTAACTCCTTCTTATACTGTGAAAAATCCGATCAATATGCATGGCAGAAACATGAGAGTATGTGTCGTGAAGAAATTATTATTCATGCTGACTCTACTCCTATCATTCTTAACATTATAAAAGTTCCTCTTTTTCATCCTGATGGATCGCGAAAAGGGATTGTCATTATGGGACAAGATATTACAAATTTAAAGAAAACAGAAGAATTATTAAAAAAATCCGAAAAGCTCGCAGTTGTTGGACAGCTAACTGCTGGTATTGCCCATGAAATACGAAACCCTTTAACCTCTTTAAAAGGATTTTTAAAATTGCTAGAACCTGATATGAATGAAAACAACAAATGGTATGCTGATATTATGCTAAGCGAAATTGCTCAAATGGAATCTATTACAAATCAATTTATGGCAATGTCTAAACCACAAGCCATATCCATACAACCCTATCAAATTCAAACATTAATCGAGGAAGTGGTAACATTTATTTCACCAACAGCAATGATGCATAACACACATATCACCATGAATCACATGTCCTCTTTACCAGCAATTCAATGTGATGGAAATCAGCTCAAGCAAGTATTCATTAACATATTAAAGAACGCAATAGAAGCAATGACTCACGGAGGGACTATTTCCATTCAAACAATGAACATAGAAAATCATTCTATAGTAATTAGCATTACAGATGAAGGTTGTGGAATTCCACAAGATCGCATTTCACGATTAGGTGAACCTTTCTATAGTTTGAAAGAAAAAGGAACTGGATTAGGTTTAATGATGTGCTATAAAATCATTGAAGAGCATAATGGAAAATTACAAATTACAAGTGAATTAAATAAAGGAACAACTGTAGATATTCAGTTACCTATCTTCTCAAAAGCGAAATAAAGTGAAACTTTAATCAGCCCTCACCAATCAGGCTTTTACGGGCAGTTTATCTCCCACCTAACTTCTTCAGAAAAGCGGAAGCGGCTCGCTCAGAATCGCAGGACGTTGGAGTACAGGGCGGAGAGGCGCTTTTTGCCTCGTCCGAGGGGGCGAAACGACCGGAGATTCTAGCCGCTAGAGCTGGACAACGCTTTCGCCGAATTTTGAGGTGGGAGTATTACTGCCCACAAATAGCGGGATAAAAAAGAAGAGCAAACAGAATTTACTTTCCTGTTTGCTCTTCTTTTTTTATACAATACTTCACTAACTTTGGAATCTGCACTACTTCTAAGAGGGGCACCGCCAGCATTTTGGAAAAGAAAAAAGACGCATAATGGTAAGTGTGCTGTTTGTACGTTGTTAGCCGTAATAGATGCTGTAGGATAAGCTATAGGAGAATTAAAGCTACTAATTTATAATGAAAATAGGGCACTTATTCTACTTCAATTTTCATTTCATTTGAGCCTTCTTTTAGAATAAATTCTGATTCATACAATGGTGGGATAATGTTACCGTTTTTTTCTTTATCTTCGTGCATATATTTCAGATGTGAGGGGCATTTCTATAGTTAATTGTCTCCTCTATTCAATCTTAGTAGTTAAACACTCCTAAAGAAGAAATTGCGTCATTCCATCCATAATCATTCAGGTTAATGGTACGTCCCCAATAAGAGTAATTGTCCCAAGCGTAAGTAGCTCCCCCATAACTAGCATGTTCCCAAACTCTTGTATAGCCACTAGCTGCAGTACTAATTGAAGAAATTTGATCGTTCCAGTAATTACCGACGTAATTTGTGTAAGTTCCTATTGCATAAGAAATACGGGATCCACCTTTATTAATATCCCAGTAGAAATCAGTATAATTTGGTCCAGTACCCAGAGTAGTCAAGTTTTCTTTCTCGATTAGTTCTGCTTTTGGATTTTTATATTCACGGTGTTTTTCGTATTCTTTATTTTGAACAAATTGCTGAAATTCTTTTTCATTGGTGAATCCATACTTAATTTCTTTTCCATTCTGATCTTTCGAGAAGAAGATATGTTTTACTTGACTATCTTGGACGGGAGAACTTGCTTTTTTCCCATTAATCAGAACAAATTGACTTTTCCCCTCTTCAGCAAAGGTTGAGGGTGCTGCTGAAAAAAAGACTGCAATTAGAGCAAAGCACATCAAGACAACCGATTTAAGATTTCTTCTCATCAAAATCACCTCATAAATGTATTTTTAGGGTATTTATACTTTTTTGTAATAAAAACAAAATACCCCTTAGGTATTCTATCACTTTTGAGGTAAAGGATGTATAAAAAGTAAAATTTTAACAAATCGTGGTTAAAATTTAATAAAAATAGAGTTAAATTTTACACATAATACTGGGGTACCGCTACATCACCATCAAGCTAAGAAAAGCAAATACCCCAAAACGAAGAAAATGAGCCGAACTCTTATGAATAAATGTGAAAGAAATAAAGGTAAATGACATACAATCTATGCTGTTTCCAATATGAATTTGGGCAACTGATATCTTAGGAACTTTTTTGGCAAAAAAACTATATTATAAAGAAAAATCTAATATGGCAGATTTAGTTTGCGAGCAATTGAATCTTTGAAATTTCCGACCAAATTTCAAAAATATAAAAGGCAGGTCTTTTATTTAACTAATGGAAAAGAGAAGAAAATTGAAGTGCCGAAAAAAGAAAATAAGAGTAAAGATATTGTATTAGATGATATTGTCATTGATTTAAAGAAATAAAAAGAGAGACTGCTTAAATAAAAAGGCAGTCTCTTTTTGTTAAGAACTAGTTACGAGCAACGCATGGGGATGCTGTGTTTTATATTCCTCTTTCCATGGAATGTTTAGTTGTTCCCACGTTTGTCCGCTATCCATAGATTGAAAAACACCATTATTATTTAAAGTGTAAAACGTATGAGGATCGGCTGGATTTGTTGCAATCATGGAAATAACTGTACCGATTGCAGATGGTAGTCCTTGATGAACTTGTTGGAAAGGTGTATCTTTCGTTTTTCGATAAATATAAGATTCATAAGGAATCCGATGGTGAGCTAGATCAGCACTTGGCGCAGCAGAAACGAGGATCGTATCACAATCAGCAGGATCGATAGCCATACTGTATAAATAATGATGTCCTAATCCTTCACTGCATGAAGTCCAGCTACTTCCGCCATTATAACTTTCGAGATAGGCACGATCAGGACCGCTTATAAATCCGTCACCGCATGATGCATAAAGACGATTAGGAGCAGCGGGGTGCATAAGCAATTGATGGGCATCGATTGGAGCACCGAATTTTTTATCTTCCCATGTTTGTCCATTATCTTTACTTTGAATAACGGCCCCGGCTTCAATTGATACATGTAGCGTATCTTGTTTATTTGGATCAACTGTAATCCATCGTACATGATGCGTGAAAGGACGAGGGGGGAATGCCCACGTATATGAAGAAAGTAATGATTTCATGTTTTTACATTCGTTCCACGTTTCACCACCATTTTCTGAGGAAAATAAGGCACTAGGTTCTGTACCGACATAAACGACGCCATAGCCATTAACTTTCTTATTGGAGCTTACAGTTATCGCAGTAATAGAAGAATGTAAAATACCATCTTCTTTAGGGAAATCAAAGTAACGGTAAGAATCGCCAATCGGTCTCCAAGAATCCCCCCTATCGTCACTTAACCATAACCCCCGGCCAAACGTACCGCAATATATACGGTTGGATTGAAATGGGTCTACCGCAATACAGGTAGGCTGCATACCTTGTAAATGGTATTGAATTTGATACGCTTCGTTTTTTTCTTCTAAGACAACAAGTTCTCGTTCCATACAGAGGAATAACCGTTTCAAAACTATAACCTCCTTGAATTTTTGTTTATTATTAAACAATATGAAAGAGAAAAAGAAGTAGTCTATTTTTTTGTAAAGAAAAAGCACTCTTTTGAGTGCCTTTCTTCGACTTGATAACCATTTTACTTTTATATTGGACTTACATCCAAATATAATTTTACCATATTTATCTATTTGATTAGTTGAGAAATAAGTATGACTTTATTTTAAAACAACATTTTTATAAAGTGAAACTTTAATCAAAGAAAGGAGTTTTTATGTCGTTTTTGTAACTTGTATATATAGAACGAAAAAGAGCTAACTCGTTATTCCGTTAAAACGAAATTTCGAATTGGCTCCTTTATCTCATATATTTACTTGCTTACGTACCGTTTCACGTGCCAGTAAAAAACTCATAATGACCTGTGCTGCAACGCGGCTCGTCATATCACGGAAATCAAGAGTTGGATCGATTTCCACAATATCCATACCTGCTACAAGTGGTTCTTGTCCAAGCACTGTCATTGCATCCAGTAATGTCGCACTATCCATACCACCTGGTCCGATTGCTGGGCATCCCGGTGCAAATGCTTGATCTAAAACGTCCATATCAACAGATACATAAATAGATGTTACCCCTTGACGACGCAATAATTCAACACTTTCTCTAATTATATCTTTTATATGACGCTCTCTCACATGTTGCATCGTATATACCGTTACACCATGCTCTTTTGCATATTTATGATACGTATGAGCATTAGAAAAGTTTCGGATTCCAATTTGCACCAATTGCTTTCCTGTAATAACATCATTTTCTAGTAAACTGCGAAACGGTGTCCCGTTTGATGGTCCTCCGTCTTCTAAGTTACGTAAATCATGATGAGCGTCAAATTGAATAATTCCAACTTTTCCTTTGCTGCTTGCAAACCCACTTATACTCGGAAAGCTAATCGAGTGATCTCCGCCAAGAACAATCGGCACCATCTGTGGATTCGATTTTGTAAGACTTTCTAGCGTTTTCGCAATGCGAACATGACTTTCTTTTATATCCGTAACGTGCATTGTAATATCACCGCAATCATAGAGGACACTTTCTTTCATATCATGCTCTTCTGTAATTGCATACGTACTATACGCATCTAACATTGCTCGAATTGTTTTTGGTGCAAAGCATGCACCTGAATGACTAATGGATGGTTTTGAAAGCGGAGCACCAATTAATGCCCCGCCGAAGATTTCTTCACTTTCATCCCAGTTCTTAATGATATCGCTCCATTTCGTTACTTCACGATCTATAAACTTTGCATTTTTCTTTAAATAGTGGTGTTGTTCCAAGCTTTTTCACCTCGTGTATATGCAATATTCCCTTGTTTCCATACTGTATTTACATGGCTAACACCATAGTGGTACGGTACATACGCATAATTGTATGCATCCCACAATACGATATCTGCCTTACGCCCAACACGGATTTTCCCAGCAACATCACCGCGATTAATCGCATATGCTGAGTTTACTGTTACAGCATTCCACACTTCTTCTGGTGTCATTTTTAGTTTCAACATCGCAATGCTCATAATTAGTTGAATATTTTCAGTCGGACAACTACCAGGATTAAAATCAGTCGCTAAAGCCACCGCTACACCATCATCAATCATTTTACGTCCTCTAGCAAAACTTTCTTTATTTAAATAGAATGTTGTCCCTGGAAGTAATACAGCAACTGTATCCGAATTTGCTAACATTTCAATTCCTTTATCAGATGCCCCGACTAAATGGTCAGCTGATGCTGCACCAATTTCAGCTGCCGCTTCTGCACCGCCAAGCGGATCAATTTCGTCTGCATGAATTTTCACATCAAAACCAAGTTCTTTTGCTTTGCGTAAAAATTCTTTTGACTCTTCAACAGAGAATACTCCTGTTTCACAGAAAATATCAACAAACTCTGCCAATTGTTTTTCTTTAATTTCCGGTAATAAATCGAGCATCCACTGTAAAAATTCTTTCGATTTTCCCTTATACTCTTTTGGCACTGCATGAGCTCCTAAAAATGTTGACACAACATCAATTGGATGCTGTTTCTGAACCTCTGCCGCCGCCTCTAATTGTTTCCACTCTGTTACATCATCTAATCCGTAGCCGCTCTTCGCTTCCATTGTTGTTACACCAAAAGATAACATACGGTCTAAGTGGAATTTTGCCTTTTCAACAAGCTCTTCCTTCGTCGCTTGTTTTGTCGCATTTACAGTGGAAAGAATGCCGCCGCCTTGTTCTAAAATTTCTAAATACGGAACACCTTGTAATTTCAGAGCAATTTCATTTTCGCGAGAACCGCCAAATACAAGGTGTGTATGCGGATCAACAAGACCTGGTGAAACCATTTTCCCTTTACAATCCACAACTTCTTTTGCATGTAACTCTTTTGCGTATTCCATTGTTCCTACAAAAGTGATCACACCATTTTCAATACCTACCGCACCGTTTTCAATGACAGGAAGCGTATTCATCCCTTGCCGTCTTAGTAGTCCATCTTCTTGATCCATTGTTAATAATTGACCAATATTCGTTAATAGAATGTCTAACATAGCTTTTCCTCCTTACTTCATCATCGGAATGTTAACGCCTTTTTCTTTTGCTGTTTGCACTGCAAGATCATAGCCAGCATCAACGTGACGAACAACACCCATTCCAGGGTCAGAAGTTAACACGCGCTCAATTCGTTTTGCCGCCGCCTCTGTTCCATCTGCCACAATTACCATTCCCGCATGAAGAGAATATCCCATACCAACACCGCCGCCGTGGTGAACAGACACCCAGCTTGCGCCGTTTACACTGTTAATTAACGCATTTAAAATTGGCCAGTCAGCTACCGCATCACTGCCATCTTTCATTGCTTCTGTTTCACGATTTGGCGAAGCAACAGATCCGCAGTCTAAATGGTCACGACCGATAACGATCGGTGCAGATAATTCACCTTTTGCTACCATTTCGTTAATAATGCGGCCAAACTTCGCACGCTCTCCGTATCCTAACCAACAAATACGGGATGGAAGTCCTTGGAATTCAACTTGGTCACGTGCCATACGAATCCAATTACATAAATGCTCATTATCAGCAAATTCACGTAAAATTACTTCATCTGTTTTATAAATATCTTCTGGATCACCAGAAAGTGCTACCCAGCGGAATGGTCCTTTTCCTTCACAGAATAATGGACGAATAAATGCCGGAACGAACCCTGGGAAATCGAATGCATTTTTTAAGCCTTCGTCATATGCAACTTGGCGAATATTGTTTCCATAATCAAATGCAATTGCACCGTTCTTTTGCATAGCAAGCATTGCTTCCACATGCTTTTTCATACTTTCTTTTGATAATTGAACATAACGATCTGGATCCTCTTGACGAAGTACTGCTGCTTCTTCTAATGAATAACCAACTGGAACATAACCATTTAATGGGTCATGAGCAGATGTTTGGTCTGTTACTAAGTCTGGTGTAATGCCGCGTTTTACAAGCTCTGGCAAAATTTCAGCTGCATTGCCTAATAGTCCAATCGAAATCGGCTCTTTCTTTTCTTTATACTCCTTCGCAACCGCTAATGCGTATTCAAGAGATTCTGTATACATATCACAGTATTTTTTTTCAATGCGGCGATCGATGCTGCGCTTATCAACGTCGATTGCAATGACAACCCCGCCGTTCATTGTAACAGCAAGCGGCTGCGCTCCGCCCATTCCGCCAAGACCAGCAGTAATTGTTAACGTTCCTTTTAATGAACCGCCAAAATGCCTGCGTGCTGCCTCACCAAATGTTTCGTAAGTTCCTTGTAAAATTCCTTGTGTACCAATATAAATCCAGCTACCAGCTGTCATTTGGCCATACATCATTAAGCCTTTTTGATCAAGCTCACGGAAATGCTCCCAATTTGCCCATTTTGGCACTAAATTTGAGTTTGCTAGAAGAACGCGCGGTGCATCTTCATGAGATTTAAAAATTGCTACTGGTTTCCCAGATTGAACTAATAACGTTTCATCGCTCTCTAAATTTTTAAGAGATTCTACAATTGCATGATAGCTATCCCAATTACGAGCAGCACGGCCGATACCACCGTATACAACAAGCTCTTCTGGCTTTTCTGCTACTTCAGGATCAAGATTATTCATAAGCATACGAAGTGCTGCTTCTTGTACCCAACCTTTTGCATTTAATTCAGTACCTCTTGGCGCACGAATAGTTTGTTTTACGTTTTCCATTGTAATCTCTCCCTTATTATAGTGTTGTATTTGCATTTAAACGGTCCATTGTCCAATTCGTTGTTTTTAACCAATGAGCCGTGTTTTCAATATCGGTTGAAAAGATACGATCGTTTGTAATCGATGGTACAATTTGACGAACTTGATGATAAAATACTTTCGTTTGCGAACTCATTTGTTCAACACCGCGGTACTCAGCTGCTTGCATCGCACAAATCGTTTCAATTGCTAATACACGGCGTACATTTTGAATAATTTGATGTGCATGACGCGACGCAATTGTTCCCATACTTACATGATCTTCTTGATTTGCTGATGATGGAATGGAATCTACGCTCGCTGGATGAGCTAACGTTTTATTTTCTGAAACAAGTGCTGCCGCTGCATACTGCATAATCATTGCACCAGATTGAAGACCTGGTTCTGGACTTAAAAATGGTGGTAAATCGTTTAACTGCGGATTAACAAGTCTCTCAATGCGACGTTCAGAAATATTCGCAAGTTCTGCCATTCCAACCTTTAAAAAGTCCATCGCAAATGCAATCGGCTGCCCATGGAAATTACCGCCTGAAATCACTTTTTGACCGCCGTCAAAAATAAGTGGATTATCTGTTGCAGCATTCATTTCAATTTCTAATTTTTCTTTCACGTAATTCAATACTTGCCAAGATGCTCCGTGTACTTGCGGGATGCAGCGAAGTGAATACGCATCTTGTACACGAAGTTCTCCTTGTTTCGTAACAAGTTTGCTATCATGAAGCACATTACGAATTCGATTCGCAACTTCTACCTGCTCTTTATATCCACGTGCAAGATGAACATCTTCATCAAACGCATCAATAATGCCTTGTAATCCTTCAATTGTCATTGAAGCAATTAATTCCGCTTGATAAGCAATTGCCTCTGCTTCTAAATAGGCAACAATACCTTGAGCTGTCATTGCTTGTGTTCCGTTAATAAGCGCCAAGCCTTCTTTTGCTTCTAATGTAATTGGTTCTAATCCTTCTTTTGTTAGAGCAACCATCGTATGGATACGCTCACCTTTATAAAACACTTCCCCTTCTCCTAATAAAGCAAGCGCAAGATGCGAAAGCGGTGCTAAATCTCCGCTTGCTCCAAGCGAACCTTGCTGCGGAACTACGGGATGAATTTGACGATTTACAAGTTCAAGAAGCATGTTTACAACAAGTGGTCTAACCCCAGAAATCCCTTTTAGCATTGTGTTCGCACGCAACACAAGCATAGCTCGTGACACTTCTTCAGAAAACGGCTCACCAACACCACATGCATGAGATTGGATTAAATTATGTTGAAGTGCTTTCACATCTTCTTTTTGAATCAGGACATCGCTAAATTTCCCAAAACCTGTTGTAATGCCGTAAACGACTTTCCCTTCTTCAACAATCTGTTCTACTGCTTGCCTGCATTCTGTAACTTTTTGCATACTATTTGAACAAGCAGTTACCTGCTCTCCTTCAAACATTATTCGTTTCATTTCTTGCAGTGTTAATGAATGTCCAGTTAATGTAATCATAATTTTCCTCCTTATAAACAACACAAGGGGACCTTACCTTTTTAAGACAGACGAATGTCCTAAAAAGTTGTAAGGCCCCCTATTAACTAATAAACTATGGGCAGTTTTTTTATATGTGATTAATACCTAATCCAATCGCCTCATGCTCTGATCCTTTCACAGGCGCACCTATCGTACCATATAATGCAACAGCAACCCATTCGCCTTCTTTCTCACCGTCGTATGGTGTGCCGCGCACAATCGCAAATCGAAGCCCTACTGTACGAAGAACGTCTGCTAACTGAATTTGTCCTCTCGTTACTCCGTACAACGCTTCCATAATTGCATGGTAAAGCGCATGTGTTTCTCTGTAAACGTCTGTTTCAATAACATGGTTACTACGTGCAGCTGTTTCCATTGCGGCAACAACTTTTTGCGAATTCATTGAACCGACTTTTCCCGTACAATATTTCCATCCTTTAGGTAGAGATAAAATGGGACTCTCGTGTTCCTCCGCAAGTGCAAGCAACATCGCCATGCGACCAATTCGTTGTGTTCCATGAAGAAGCATGTGACTCTCTCTTTTCTTTTGAATAGTTTAAATATTTCTTAATTTAAGAATATATGAAAACGCTTAAATCGTCAATGGTTAATTATAAAATAAATCAAAATTAAAAACCGACATAAAAACCTCTTTTTTAGGAGGGGTCGAGAGCATCTGACCGTGTATGGAAGCGGTTAGGGCCTTTTTTTGCCACGTGCGGCGTTTAAAACAAAAAGAGCAAACAAGTGCAAGTTCCTTTCTGTTTTTTTTAACGAACTTAAAAATTAACATAGCAATTTACATTATAATTAACACCTTATTTCGCACGATGACAATAGCTATTGTCACTCTGTTATTTGTAATGCTATTTGCTATGTTATTTTAGACATGTTTTATTAAAAGTGTTGTTATATCAAATTCTTTTCTTTTTTTGTAGCACTCCTTTTGAAACTGTTAAATAAAAAATAGCCTGCAAACGATATTTCCATAGTTCTCGTTGGATTCACTCAACCTTCTAAAGATCTATTAACAGCTTCAACCGCATGAATGAAAGTCGTATCAAATAAAGGAACAGTAGAATCCTCTTGTTTTACTAATAACCCAATTTCTGTACAACCTAATATAATGCCTTCTGCTCCGTTACAAACTAAACGGTTAATCACTTCTTTATAGTAATCCCTTGATCTTTGAGACACTTTTCCTAAACACAATTCTTCAAATATTACTTTATTTACAATTTCTCTATCATTTTCATTTGGAACTATCACCTTTATGCCGTTCAATTCTAATCTAGATTTATAAAATTCTTGCTCCATTGTATATTTTGTTCCAAGTAAACCTACTGTGTTAATTCCTTCCTTTTTGACTTCATTAGCTGTAGCATCGGCAATATGTAAAATAGGGATATTGATTTTTTCTTTTATGTCATCGACAACCTTGTGCATCGTATTTGTGCATATGACAATGAAATCCGCTCCAGCCTTTTCTAATAAAAATGCAGCTTCACCTAATACTTCACCAGCTTGTTTCCAGTTACCCTTTGATTGATAACGTTCAATTTCTTCAAAGTCAACGCTATATAAAATGCATTTTGCTGAATGCAATCCTCCTAATTTTCTTTTTACTTCTTCGTTAATAACCCGATAATACTCTACAGTTGATTCCCAGCTCATCCCACCAATAAGTCCAATATTTTTCATAATTTCCCTCCTCACCAAAAATCTTCCTTGTTAATTATATATAATTTTCGAAATTATAGGCAATATACTTATCACCTTGTTTCCTTTTTCTATCTGTCTTATAATAAAAAACAGAGACTAAATTGAACGTATTTTTCCGCTATGTAAGCTTGGAAGTCCAAGCTTACATTATTTTTTGCTTTTCCTTTTCTTTTAAAAGGAGTATACTAAAAAGGAACATACGTTCTTTTTATTACATACAGTAAGGAGTTTGAACAATGGTATACGACACAAAAATACAATCATGGAACTACACATTGAAGCAATTACAAAAGCATTATACTGGAGGAACAGTTGAAAATCGCAAGCAGTTTGAAGACATGGAACTAATGACTTTCTTTCAAGACAACGAATATATTGCCCTTCCTACACATATTAGCGGCTTATCAGCAGCACGCTTTACTTCTTACTCTATCTTCACTACCGATGACAAAGATCGCAAAGTTGGCACGCTTATCATTGAATATTTAGAAGATGATAATGAAATTTTATATGTTGAACAATTATACTTCGTTTAACTTTCAACGCTTGGTCATATTGGCCAAGCGTTCTTGATTTCTATCAATCCCAATGCTTATAATACTAGTAAAGGAAAACTACTATATATATTCATTTTGATTTCCAAAAACATAAGTCGTTGCTATACAGCAATTCAACATGACCGCTACTTGTTTGCTCCCTTTGTTTGAAACTTCGTATGTGGCAGGAGAAGGCCCTGACCGCTTCTATGCATGGCCAGATGCTCTCATCCTCCCCCAAAAAGTAAGGGGTTTTTATGTCGGATTTTTAACTTATACATATCATAAAGGAGGGTTCTACTTGCTCGAAGGATGGTTCAGTTGGTTTATTGTCATATGGACAGTAATTTTACTAGGACTTATGTCCATTGGTGGATATTTCATGTTCCGAAAATTCTTAAAACGATTACCAAAAGAAGATGGCATGTCTATTTTGGATTGGGAAGAGCATTACATTAATGAAACGCGGCACTTATGGGATGAAGAGCAAAAACAATTATTAGATGAACTCGTCAGTCCAGTCCCTGAACTTTTCCGCGATGTTGCAAAATCGAAAATTGCCGGTAAAATTGGAGAGTTAGCTTTAGAAGAAAAAGCATCAAAAATAACTGAAGATTTAATTATTAAAGGGTACATTGTAGCAACTCCAAAGCGCGATCATAAATTTTTAATAAAAAAATTAAATGAAAAGCAAATTGATTACTCACGTTATCAATCGTTATTAGCAAAATAAAAAACCTCAAAAATTTTTGAGGTTTTTTATGTTAACTTTATATCTTTCTCATCATAAAACTCTGCCTGTTTTTTCATTTCCTTTTGCAATTTCGTAAAGGAACGATACATTGCAATGCGCCAAGATACAATCATTGCAAACGCAAGTAAGAAGAACATTCCACTTAATTGTCCTACATCAAGCGACTGACTTAAATATGATTTAAATGCAATACGAACAACAAGTAAACCAATTAAAATAAAGATAAACGCTTTAGAACGTATTAAATAAATCTCTTGTCCACGCATTTCAAATTTTGACGTTTTAATAAGAAAGATTGAAAAAATTAATCCTACAGCAATTGCTTCTAATATTTCTGATGTTGTTAAGCGAAATTCAGGAAGCAGATACATACAAGCTCCTGTACTCATAAAGATTGGTGGAAGAACAATTTTTTTCAAAGTTGCTGGTTTCTTTGCTGCCTTCAAACGAATAAACATGACTCCAACAGCCATACAAACTGCAATAATACTTGATAAGAGAGCTAAATTCATTCGTACTCACCCTTTGTTTTGGAAATATCAAAAATATAGTTTTATTATTATATGTATTTTTGTTAGTATTTCCAACTCTTCAACAAAAAAAACTAAAACCCTTTAAATCCACCAAATAAATCCGAAAAGAAGATTGTAATTTTTGTAAGGCCATTAAAATATAGTAATACACCCATTGCAATCATAATATAGCCACCGATTGTAACGAACGTTGCACTATGTTTTTTAATCCACGTCATCTTCGTAATAAAGAATGATAAAATAAAGAATGGAATTGCAAAACCAAGTATGTAAGCAATCATATATAACATCGCCGATTGCGGGTTTGTTGCCGCAATCGCAATAACCGATACTAAAATCGGCCCTGTACAAGGCGTCCACCCAGCAGCAAATGCAATTCCGATTAAAGTAGAGCCAAAATAACCACTCGGCCTACTTTTAAATGTAAATTTACGATCTTGCATTAAAAATGTTGGTTTAAACACCCCTGTTATAACGAGACCAAAAGCAACGATAAAAATTGCTCCTAATTGACGAATTAAATTTTGATAATCTACAAAAAACTTCCCTACATAACTTGTTCCAAAACCGATTGCAATAAAAATGATCGAAAATCCAATTAAGAAAAATGCAGTATGCAACATACTCCGCTTCCGAAGCATTGCATTCTCTTCCTTCAAATCAGAAATAGACATTCCTGTTATGTATGATAAAAACGCTGGATAAAGTGGTAAACAACAAGGCGAAATAAACGATAAAAAACCTGCTCCAAATGCTAAAAATATATTAATATCTTGCATATGATGCCTCCTTTCCTCTCAATTAATTGTAACAAAATTCACAACGAATTCCATGAAAAATTCGTGAACACACTATTATCACTATGAATATATTAAAATATTATTCTTCATATTTACATATAAATCCTTTTTAACTTCCCAACATACAAATCACTGTCATGTATAACAAAACATGACAGTGATTTGTTTTAACTCTTGCACGTGGCAAAAAAAGGCCCTGACCGCTCCTATACATAGCCAGATGCTCTCGCCCACCTAAAAAAAGAGGTTTTTTATAAATTTTTTCACCTCGTATGCACATAGTTACTTTATTTATATTTCACTTCATTTACTATTAGAAAATATTTTTTACTATGAAAGTTATATTCATAGTTATCTTATATTCTCAATGAATCTGCCTCCTTTTTTCATCATTATGCATTAATACCATACTTTTATTATTATTCTATAAAATGTCACACTTTTCTTTCAGTTGACCCTCTATTTTTAATTTTGTATACTTCCATCTAGCTATGATTGTTCGTTTTTGGACACATTACCATATAGAAAAGATCGGAGGGATATAGATGCTTCGTTATTCATTACTCGTTTTATTAGGAGCATGTAGTTACGGTATTTTAGCAATCTTTGTTAAATTTGCATACAGCGAAGGATTTTCGCTTGGAGAAGTAATCGGAAGTCAATATTTGTTCGGATGGTTCATTTTACTTACGATTACATTATTATTCTCTAGACATCGCGTACCATTCAAGCAAATGATTATTTTATTTATTGCAGGAACATCAGCTAGTTTAACAGGTATTTTTTATTACGGTGCATTACAAACTGTACCCGCTTCAATCGGTATTGTTTTGCTGTTTCAATTCGTATGGATCGGCATTATCATTGAAGCAGTTGCAACGAAAACATTACCTTCTAGAGAAAAATTGATTTCTGTACTATTCTTACTCGTTGGAACATTTCTTTCAAGTGGATTACTTGAACAATCAGCAGGAGCAATTGACATAAGAGGAATTTTCTTCGGATTATTATCAGCAATAGCATTTGCCTTTTATATTTTTGTGAGCGGAAGAGTAGCTGTAGAAGTTCCATCATTGCCTCGCGGTTTAACACTTATGGCCGGCGCGTTAACATTAGTAATGATTATTTTCCCACCAACATTTATATATAACGGCACACTTGCAAGTGGACTTTGGAAATATGGATTAGCATTAGGGACATTTAGTATTGTCATTCCAACTATTACTTTTACAATTGGTATTCCTAAGATCGGTTCTGGTTTAGCAACTATTTTAGGTGCTGCTGAACTTCCAGTTACAACAATCATGTCAGTGCTTCTTTTAAGAGAAGCCGTACTGACTTCACAATGGCTTGGAGTTGCCCTTATTCTTATCGGTATTACTATTCCACAAATTGCTTATAAAATGCGCGGACAATACACAAGGCAGCATACACATAAAAAAGTTGCTGCATAACAAACCGGACTTCACTAAGAAGTCCGGTTTTCATTTTCTGTTACCTTTCAAAGTACTTATACTTTGCCATTCACTTCAGTTGAATCTCATTGTATTGAAATCAAATGCAGCGATATCATCACATAATTTGTTTTTTCAATTGTATAAAATAGCGTCTTCTTAATAATAAAAAGTACCCTATATGAACGAGTAAAAATAGTCCAATGACGATCAGTGAAGACCGAAAAATTGGTGTTACAAATAATGTTTGCAATGTTGTAAAGGCAACACTCGTATGCAAAATAGCGATAACAATCGGAATGAAAAATAACGCACCCATTTGCACTGTTATTATTTGTTTCATTTCCCCTTCATCCATACCGAGTTTCAAAAGCGATTGATAATATTGTTTATCCGTTTCTAAGTCGGTAAATAAGCGGAAATATAAAAAGCTTACGGCAGATAAATAAAAAATAACTCCGACAAACAACCCGATAAATAGCATCATACTTGTCAATTCTTTAATCTTATTATAAGTGATCACACGTGATGAAAATTCATACTGCCCTTTTTGATTCAGTTGCTTTTCTAACCGCTCAGCTACTTGCGTTGTTCCCTCCCAACTCTTTACTGTATATCCTGTATAACTCGCTGTTTTTTGACCACCCATAATCCGCTGGTTCATTTCGTTGGAAACAACAAAAATCTTCCCAGGAAATACACCGCCTGAAAAAATATTCTGTTTCAACATTGAAGAAACATGAATTTGTTTTCCACTTTCTTGCAAAGTTACATCTGATTCTTTAGAAGAATCTAAAACACTACTTTCCATTCCAAAAGAAGGAACGCGAACGGCTTTATTTCCTGTTAATGACACCGTTTCGTAACCAAGCTGCTTGGCAAACTTATTATAATCATTCTGACTCATGATTACAGCTGGTTGCGAATCGTTGGAAATAGACTGAACTTGCAACTGTGCGCTTATTTTTTTATACGTAACCTTTTCCTTTTGAAAAGTGCCTTCAATCTCCTTTTCATATTGCGCTTTCTGTCCTTGATGTTCATTGTATGTAATCAAACTAAATGCAAATGGAATATTGTTCATCGACTCGCTCTTTTGCGTTTCTATAAAAGCAGCAAACGTTCCAATGGCACAAAAAGCAACTGTCGACACAATCGTTACCATAAAAAACATACGTGCATTATCTTTCATGCGATATGCTAACATAGAAAATGATAATAAATTCGTTTTCTTCCAATAGATAGGCTTCGATTTCTTTAAAAACGTTATGATAAACACACTAAGCTGCGAGTATAAAAAATACGTGCCAATGATTACAATGGTTGGCACCGGAATCAATAAAAACGCAATAATGCCAGGATTCGCTGTTATTGATAAAAAATATCCAATCGCTATTAAAATAGCCGCTACTATTGATAAAAGAATGGATGCTTTCGGTTCAGGTTTTGGCTTTTTATTTCCTTTTAATAACGAAATTACTTTTTTACTTTTCACAAATAAACTTGTCGTAAAAGCAACAATGAAAAACAATGCTAAAAACACAGCAACTGTTAATTTCATTGCTTGCCATGGCATATAAAATGGCAAGCTTTTCAACCCCATTACTGTACTAGCTAACAGAAAAAATAACTTTCCAAATAAAATCCCAAAACCAATACCACTGATGAGAGCACTTATACCAACGATCATATTTTCAAAGAAAATTACTCGGATTAATTGCCAACTTGTAATACCATGAATCACAAAAATCCCAAACTCTTTATTCCTCAGCTTTAAAAATGAACTAACAGAGTAAAAAATAAAGAAAAAAGAAAAGAAATAAATAATATATTCCGCAACAAGCATTCCTTGACGAATAATTCCTGGAAACTCTTTACTTCCATCGACATCAGGATGATAAATAAATAAAGCATACAAAAAGAAAATCATAACTGAAAATGCACTACTCAAAAAATAAGCGGCATACGCGCGTATATTGCGACTAACATTTTTAAACGCGAGTTGAGAAAACGTCATCTTCTTTTCCCTCCCACGTTTTTTGTACTTTCATCAAAATAGGTATCACCATGAGTATGTCATCTCCTTATTCTTTCTTCTCTTTTTACTATAAGAAAAAAAGAAAAAGGAAAACATCGAACTTTCTTACATACATTATTGCATTCTTACAGTTTTGTCATTTTTCTCGTCATTTTGTAAATGTGTCATCACATTGCCTCTCGCTATTCTTAAAAACTCTTGTAATTCTAGATTTATATTCGCCTTTCGGTATGCAACAGCTAATTCTGCAACAATTTTAGAATCACGGATTTCTTTGTAGACAACTTCTGATTGATATAATTTATTTGCAGACACTGGTATTACCGTTATCCCAATCCCAGCAGCAACAAGCCCGATAACCGTTTGATATTCTGTCGCCTCTTGTACAATTTGCGGACTAAACCCTGCATCACGGCATAAAGAAAGAATATTATCATATAAAGTCGGCCAAACATTTCGAGTAATAAAAACAAAAGATTCGTTTTGCAAATCTTCAATATAAATTGCTTGTTTATTCGCAAGTGGGTGTGCTTTCGGTAAACAAAGTGTACAAGGAAGGTGTTGCACTGTTTCTAACTGTAATAATTGACTTGTAATAGGTGGACGCAACATCCCAACATCAATTCGATTGTCATGAAGTGCATCTACTTGTTCTGGTGTAGACAATTCATGCAATACAACAGATACATCTGGAAATTTTTTTCGATATTCCCGAACAATTGGCGGCAAAATATCATACATCGCCGATCCAACAAACCCAATAGACAGCTCTCCAATTTCTCCCCTTTGTGCTCTCTGAGCAATTTCAACTGCCTTATCAATCTGTATAAAAGCTTTTTTTACTTCTTTTAAAAATAATTCCCCTGCTTCTGTTAATTCTACTCTTCGTTTCGTTCTTGAAAATAACGTTACTCCCATCTCTTTTTCTAATTGTTGAATTTGTTGACTTAGCGGAGGCTGCGTCATCTGTAAGCGAGCAGCTGCCCTACCAAAGTGAAGCTCTTCTGCTACAACAATAAAATATTGTAAATGCCGTAATTCCATATCGTACACCCTTTTTTATTAATATATATAATAAATTAATAACATAAGAATGATATATAAGACAAATATTTTTAAAGAATTCATACGGTAATATCCCTAAATATTTTATTGATGGTATTAACAATTACAGCAAGTCTAAATATAAGTTAAAAAACTGACATAATCCCCTTTCTTTTGAGAAGAACGAGAGCATCTGGACATGCATAGAAACGGTCAGAGCTTTTCCTAACACATGCCGGATTGAAAACAAAAGGAGAACGCCAAGTGTAGGTCATTTTGTTTTCTACATAGGAACGACTTATATGTAGAAAAATTAATATATGTAGCTCACTTATCGTATTTCAGAGTTTATAAAAATAAAAGAAAACGCATATAAGAGAGCGTTTTCTTTTATTTCTTTCGCTATTCAATTCGTTCATGTACATTTTCGCATTTCTCGCCTCAATCATTTCCTAGTGGACATTCAATATTCACACATCGATGCAACAACTCATAATCTTCCGGAAATGAAAGTGGAAGATCTATTAATTCATCCAGCCGTTTCCACTCAATTTTATAAATCAATCCATCTGGATCTTGAATTTTTCTTTCTCCCCCTACTATTTTCACAACATAATAATGTACTTGTACAGGGACGTTAAACGTAACACCTATTTTTTCATACACCATTTCAATAACTTCAACGTGATAACCTGTTTCTTCCCATACTTCACGTATACAGCATTCTTCTAGCGTTTCTCCGTATTCCAATCCAACGTTTCACTACTTTCTCCCTCCCATACATATTATTCTGTATTTCACTTATTTTCCCCTCGAAAAAAGAGGAAAAAACTTATAATCTATCGAATATTTCTAGCAACTTCATTGACAGCGCATTCCTAAAAACAGAAAGGAAGGATTTTGTGAAATTTTCTAAGTATGTTGTGGATTGTGTATTTTGTGAAAAAAACCGAGGAACAAGACAAGCAACCGTGACCATTGCTGCTTCTTCTAACACATTGGCAATTCAAAAAATAACTGAAGAATGCCAGCGACGTTTTGGGAAAACATTATTATTAAAGACAGAAGTTAAAAAAGAAGAATTCATAACAGAAACAACAAAAAGCTGACCAAAATGGTCAGCTTTTTGTTCTCCGATCATATGTTTTCTTTCCGTACATATTATCACATGAAGATTAGGGGCATCCTCTATGAGATCGGGATCTTTCCATTATGTACGTTCCATAATGAATATCGAACAATATTTTCTGTATAATCTACAACAAATCATCCAGAAAAAGGGAAGTTTCGTTCGCATTTTTAGAAAAGGGATAGGGATATTACCGGTAATACATCAAACATTCGAATGTTACACTTAATATAATATAGTAATCTTCTTCATATCGGAAATATGTATTACATATATAATTAATATGTAATACATATTAATAGATTAATAAAACCCTCTCTTTATGAGAGGGCGAGAGCATCTGGTCGTGCATAGAAGCGGTCAGGAACTTTATCTGCAACATACAAAGTTTAAAACAAAAAAGCAGCGGCGTGCAGATCATGTTGTATTTTGCATAGCAGCGATTACTATCTCGTAAAGTTAAAATGAATTTATATCATAGAGAGTAGGGTTTATGAGCAATGAATCGTAGTACTCCCCCTTCTATAATCAAGTTATTTCTACTATTTTTTAGAAAAAGCCTTCTAAGCCTTATTCTCACAAGGCTTTCTGAAGGCTCCCATTATTCTGCAGTAAATACATATTGTAGTATAACCCTTGTTTCGCCAGCAATTCTTGATGTGTTCCTCTTTCAACAATTTGACCATCGTGCATCACAAAGATTTGATCTGCATCTTGAATTGTAGATAAGCGATGTGCAATCGCGATAGTTGTTCTCCCTTTTCGCATATGCTGCAATGCGGTTTGAATCGCTTCTTCTGTTTCTGTATCAATATTTGCTGTTGCCTCATCTAACACTAATACTTTTGGATTTGTTGCAATCGTTCTTGCAAACGCTACAAGTTGTCTTTGGCCACTTGAAAACGCTGCTCCTCTCTCAACCACTTCTGTATCATATTGATTTGGCAACTGTTCAATAAATGTATTTGCCTGTACAAATTTCGCAGCACCTTCCACTTCTTCATCTGTAATACCTTCATCATACATACGAATGTTTTGCTTCACTGTTCCAGCAAAAAGAAATGCATCTTGTAGTACAAGACCAATACGTTTTCTTATCTCCATCTCTTGAAAGTTCTCTAACCGCGCTCCATCAATTACAATTTCACCTTTATTAATGTGGTAAAACCGCATCAATAAGTTCATAATTGTACTTTTCCCACTACCTGTATGCCCAACAAAAGCAACATTTTGCCCAGGTTTCACATGGAAGGACACATTTTTAAGCACATCACGTTTTCCATCATAAGAAAAGGTAACATCTTTAAACTCAATTTCCCCTTCCATCATTATAGGGGCTGCATCACCTTGTTGTACTGGCGCTAAATCCTTTTCATCTATTAACTGAAACACACGTGATGAAGATACTAGCGCTTGCTGAAAGAAAGATAATTTCATCATCACTTCATTTACTGGATCAAAGAAACGATGAATGTAGTTTACAAAGGCATATAATACACCCACTTCAACAGGGCTATGCATTGCATCAATTCCAAACAACGTGATCACCAATACAATTGCTAACGTATGAACAAGATCAGTTGCTGGGCGTAATAACAAAGCATCTAATTTCAAATTGCGGCGCCCCGCTCCATAATGTTTTTCATTCACTTCTTCAAATTCTTTACGCATCCGTTTCTCTTGTCGGAATACTTGAATAATATTCATACCTTGAATCGATTCATTCAATTTTGCATTTAAAATACTTAATTGATGGCGAAGTTCTAAATAAAAAACTGAACTTTTCCGACGATAAAAAGCCATGATTGTAATCATAATCGGAATGAGTAGTAATGAAAACAGTGCAAGTTTCACATCTAATAAAAACATAGATATTAAAATACCAATTAAAAAAACAATATTCTTTACAAAGGTAGATAGTACACTTACATAGAAATCTTTAATTGCTTCTGTATCGTTTGTTATTCGCGAAACTAGCGTTCCAATTGGTGTACGATCGAAGAAGCTAAGCGATAAACTTTGTACATGTTCGTATACTTCTATGCGCAGATCTTGCACAATTTTAAAGGCTATATTTTGGAAATACAATAAATTTAAATACGTAAACAACACCTTTAATAAATGAAACACTACATAAACAATAAATAGCGTTATTAACACATTTTGTTCAAATTTTTTTGGGACTAAGTGGTCATCGATAAATACCTTAATTAAAAAGGGCCCCATCATTTCCGCAATAGTTGCACCAACTAAATATAAAAACGCAAAAGTGAGCAGTTTTTTATAAGGCTTCAAATATGATAATAGGCGCCATAAATCACTTTGTTTTTTTTCCTGCATCATACTCCTCCTTTCTCAACTAGCGCTTCTAATTGCTGACTTTCATACATGTCCCTATACCATCCATCTTGTTGCATTAAACTTTCGTGCGTACCACGCTGCACTATCTTTCCATCATCAATAACAAGTATTAAATTTGCATGTTGAATCGCACTTAAGCGATGGGCTGTAATAATAGTCGTTTTATTTTGACGTTCACGTTTTAATGATGTCAAAATCGTTTCTTCTGTCTTTGCATCTACTGCTGATAAGCAGTCATCTAAAATTAAAATTTCAGCATTTGTTAATAATGCACGGGCAATCGAGATACGCTGCTTTTGGCCGCCAGACAAGGAAACGCCGCGTTCACCAACGACAGTTTCATATCCTTCTGGAAATTTCG
The DNA here is from genome assembly GCF_900112415.1 of Bacillus sp. 491mf. Classification (GTDB taxonomy): domain Bacteria; phylum Bacillota; class Bacilli; order Bacillales; family Bacillaceae_G; genus Bacillus_A. The sequence goes on along the minus strand of NZ_FOLV01000014.1, from coordinate 63,265 downwards.
TAATATCTTCATGGATACATGCAATAGCAGCTGCATGTGCAATATTTTTATATGTAGCACTAGGTTTTCCAAATGCGATATTTTCACCAATACTTGCAGAAAATAAAAAGTGATCCTGTGGTACATATGAAATGGAAGAACGAATAGCGTGTAGTGTCAAATCTCGAATATCATTTTCCCCAACTCGTATGTTCCCGTCAAAATGATCATATTCTCGAATTAAACATTTTAATAATGTCGTTTTCCCTGATCCCGTACGTCCTACAATTCCTAACGTTTCTCCTTTTCGTAAGGAAAAATGAATGTCTTGTAGATTTATTACTTCATTTTTCTTATACGAGAATGTGTCAATATCAAACTCAATGTCACCACTTGCTACTTCTTCGCTTGCCCCTTCTCTATTTACCACATCAGAAACTTGCATAAATAAATTTTGAATACGATCATACGACGCACGGCCACGCTCCATAATATTAAACAGCCAACCAAACGCTAGCATCGGCCATACAAGCGTACCTAAATAAGTAGTAAATGTTATAAGTTCTCCTATCGTAAGCTCTCCGCGAACAACCAATACAGAGCCGTAACATACTGCAATTAAAAATGAAAAACCTACAATTAAAGCAATTGTTGGATCAAATAATGAATCAATGCGAGCAACGAGAATATTTTTATGTACCACTTCTTCTGATTTTTTTCGAAATGATTGCAAATCTTCTTTTTCTTGACCAAGTGAACGAATTACCTTCATTCCACTCATACTTTCCTGAACTTTATCATTGATTTCTGAAAATGCCTGCTGCGCTTTATGAAAGCGACGATGTAACAAAGTTCCGTAATAATTTGTCGAGATAGCTACAATTGGCATTGGAATTAAACTGAGCAACGTCAACTTCCAACTAATTGTAAACCCCATCGCCAAAAGAACACATCCGCCACCTGTTAATGAATCTACAAGCGTTAACACCCCAGAACCTGCTGTTTGCTGTACCGCTTGAATATCGTTCGTTGCGTGGGCCATTAAATCACCAGTTCGGTGTTTTTGATAAAAGGATGGACTCATATTCGTAAAGTGCTCATACAGTTTTCGCCGTAATTGACGAGCTAATTTTAAGGAAGAGCCAAAAATCATTATTCTCCATGCATAACGCAAAATATAAACCAATACCCCAGCACCAACTAAAATTGATACCCATTGTAATAACTTTTGAGTCGTTAAAGATTGATTGCTAATTTCATCAACAATGATCCCAATTATTTTTGGTGGTACGAGTTCAAGAAGAGCAACGCCAAGCAATAAAAAACTACCCATTATGTACGCTCGCTTCTCTTGTTTAAAAAACCATGCTAAGTCTAAAAAAACCTTCATTGATATACCTCCTATCCCAAATGAGCGGTGTTTTCAGTTTATCAAAAATACTGAATTTTTTAAAGTTTAAAACACTTCAGAAAGACAATATGAAAGGGCACTCCAATTGGAGTGCCCTTTCTAGCGCTTATTTCAGTTGTTGTTTGTTCATTGCGCTCATCATTTGATTGATTTTCTTTTGGGATGGTTTTTGTCCCATTTGCATCATCATCATTTTTAACATTTGTTCATTAATTGGTGGATTTTTTTGTAAATAGTTCATCATATATTTGCGTGCGATAAAAAATCCTAACGCTACGCCTGCAGCTAGTCCTGCTAATACGCTCAATAGAACAATTACCCAAGTTGACATATATTTTCCTCCTTCATGTTGTCTACCTTACAGTGTACTAAAACCTTTTCAATAAGACAAGATTGTATTCGACATTTTTATATATAAGTACGCGCTTGTTTGAGAGGATTTAGCCATCCATACTGCTTATTCTCATAATCCATCGCAAGAAATGTCATTTCACATTTTCTAAGCACTTCAAAAATAGCAGTTTCTAACTCAACATTTTCAGAAGTATACATTCGGATATGCTGTGATTTAATACGCACTTCCCCGTACACATTTTCATTAGACACCGTGTGCATATATCCATTTCTTTCGTATGTCCCATATGTTCGCAGAGCTTGTTCCATTTTATAATGTAATTTCATTACTTGTAAAGGCAACGTTATATACTTCATTTGTTTATACAACACTTTCTTTTCTGAAAGGGAACGAGACTGTGCAAAACGAGCAAACAAATCAAATAATAAAAACTCACGACCGAAATACGCCTTCGTAATATCTTCTCGAATTAAGTATAGTTCATACGCTCTCATACTTTCCCTCCCGCATTGGACAACTTTATTTCCTTCATTATATAGAAATAAACACGCAATGATTGTCTGACTGCGGAGAAAGAAAAAACTTTTTCTGTCGAATATAGCAAACTTCCATCAATAAAGTTTTACTACCTCAAAAAATAACGGATATTTTCTTTTACATAGAAAAATCCCTCCATGCCGGAGAGATTTTCCTAAAATCATTATAGCATTTCTTTTACTTTGCGAACAACGTTTTCTACAGTGAATCCGTATTCTTCCATAATCTTTTCACCAGGAGCAGAAGCACCGAATGTATCGATACCTAATACATCTCCTTCAAGACCAACGTAACGATGCCATCCGAAAGAAGCACCCATTTCAATTGCGAAACGTTTCGTTACTGCTTTTGGTAATACAGATTCTTTATATTCAGCTGATTGTGCTTCAAAGCGATCCATAGACGGCACGCTAACAACAGATGCATCAACACCATCTTTAGCTAATGCTGCTTGTGCTTCAATTGCTAAGCTTACTTCAGATCCAGCTGCAAGTAAGATTACATCAGCAGTTTCTTTCTTACTTGAAGAAATTACATATGCACCTTTAGCAACTTTTTCATACGTATTTTCAATTGCACCTTCTAATGTTGGAAGGTCTTGACGAGTTAAGATTAATGCAGTCGGTGTTTTTGTAGATTCTAACGCTAGTTTCCAAGCTGCAACAGACTCGTTACCATCAGCAGGACGAAGAACATCTACATTTGGCATTGCACGAAGCGCTGCAAGCTGTTCAACTGGCTCATGCGTTGGTCCATCTTCTCCAACCGCGATACTATCATGCGTGAACACATATGTTACCGGCAGTTGCATTAACGCAGCAAGACGAATTGCTGGACGTAAGTAGTCAGAGAATACGAAGAACGTACCACCATAAGTTTTTAAACCGCCGTGAAGTGCGATACCGTTCATTGCTGCACCCATTGCGAACTCACGTACACCGTACCAAATATTTTTACCGCTATAGTCTTCTCTTGTGAAGTCTTTTTCTTTGTTCATATATGTTTTGTTAGAACCAGCAAGGTCTGCAGATCCACCAAAGAATGATGGTACAGATTCAGCAATTGCATTAATAATTTGTCCTGAAGATGAACGAGTTGCTGTTTTTGAACCGATTTCGTATTTTGGTAAGTTCTTATCCCAACCTTCTGGAAGAAGACCTTTCACTGCTGCTTGCAGTTCAGATGCTAATTCTGGGTATGCTTTTACATACGCATCATGCATTTCATTCCATTCAGCTTGCGCTGATTCACCAGCATCTTGTACTGTTTTACGGAAGTTTTCATACACTTCTTCTGGTACATGGAAGTCTTGCTCATATCCCCAAGTATATGCTTCTTTTGTTAACTTCGTTTCTTCCACGCCAAGCGGAGAACCATGTGAAGCTGATTTTCCAGATTTGTTTGGTGAACCAAATCCGATTGTTGTTCTTACTTCGATTAATGTTGGACGTTTTTCGTCAGCTTTTGCTTCTTCAAGTGCTTTCGCAATTGCCTCGATATCGTTTCCATCTTCAACACGGATTACTTGCCAGCCGTATGCTTTATAACGATCTTCTACACTTTCAGAGAAAGAACGATTTAAATCGCCATCTAATGAAATATCATTAGAATCATATAGCACAACTAGACGACCTAATCCTAAATGAGCTGCTAATGAAGATGCTTCAGAAGAAACGCCTTCCATTAAGTCTCCATCACCGCAAATTGCGTATGTATAGTGATCAACAACATTATACTCATCACGATTGTATTTCGCCGCTAAATGTCTTTCAGCCATCGCCATACCAACAGCTGTTGAAATACCTTGTCCAAGTGGACCTGTTGTTGCGTCTACACCTGGTGTGTGACCGAACTCAGGGTGACCTGGTGTTTTACTTCCCCATTGACGGAAACTCTTTAAATCATCGATTGTTACGTCATAACCAGCTAGATGCAGTAAGCTATATAGTAACATTGAACCATGACCTGCAGATAATACGAAACGATCACGGTTAAACCACGTTGGGTTCTTTGGATTATGTTTCATAAATTTCGTCCATAATGTATACGCCATTGGTGCTGCACCCATTGGCATTCCTGGATGACCAGAGTTTGATTTTTCAATCGCATCAATGGATAATGTGCGAATCGTGTTGATAGAAAGTTGTTCGATTGAATGTGTCATGCTATTCTTCCCTTCGCTTATATTAAAGTTAACGTTTTACACCTCTATATGATATCTTTCCTTGCAAGATTATACAACATGTATCGACAAATATGTTGATGTTTTTTCGAATTTTGTTCAAAAAACGTACTAATTTCCACAATGTATAGGGTTTCAATCTGCTATACTTTTTTAGGTTTTCACGTTTTTTTAAAAGAATGTGGTCAAATTAAAATATGTCCTGCATAACAAAAACTCTAACAAACAAATCATGTTTTACTGCAAATAATCCTTACATGTAAGCCATTATTATCTTTAAACATTACACCTGAAATAATGCAAATATTTTCTCCACCACAACGAAATTCTATAGGTTTTTCAATACACCTAATATTCAGATGATTTCAACACAACCGTTACATCTACGTATCGTTCTAATTCTTTTAGTATTCGATTTTCTTTTCTAATACCACCCCTATCATGTACAAGCATTAAGTGCCTTCGCGTCGCAAACTGTAACTTACAAATTGTAGATAAAATCTCATTCCCTACTAGACTTTATCCTATGCTATTTTGTTTTCTTCTATTAATAACATATGTGTATAAAAAAATAGGAGTAGCTTTTTATCGTCATCTCCTACACCAAGTCGAAAAATATGCAATTTGAGTATATGACGTGAAATAAATTGGCATAATCGATCGATATGTACATGATTATAAACCAGCTGACGATGAAGTTAAAACATTTGGAAATGACATCATAAAAGAGTACAAGAATAAAAACTATATTAAAGACTTATCTAATCATGAGTATATGCTTACAAATATTTTTAAATCTCAAGTAGTTGAGAGAAATACGAAAGAAAAAGCAATGAAGGATTTTGCTTTTGACTTCTGGCAAAACTCAAAATACAACTACCGTGGCGTTGATAAAACAACAAATGAAGCTACTTTAGCAAATGAACGCCAATTGAATAAAGCGGTGAATAAAATGAATAAATAATAAAAAGAGCCCTTCTCACATGAGAGAGCTTTCTACTTTATTCATTAAATCTTGTGAAAAGGTATCTTCTAAGTATCTAAACGCTTCAACCTCTTCTTTTGTCATTTCCCTTACATAAATTGATTCAAATCAATAGTTTTTGTTCATATTTTGCTAAAAAAATACTTTTTTATCAAAAAAGGGGGATTTCACTTGAAAAAAGTATATTCTGAATATAAATTTTTTTTGAAAGTATGAAATATCAAAGGGGATGTTAATCAATTATTAGACTATATAGAAGATGTCAATAATTCCACAAAATCAGATGAGGATAAAACTGTACAAATTTTTGATAAAGCACTTGAAATATCTGAAGAAAATGGTAATGGCTCTAAAGTTAGGTACAGCTATTATTATCCAAAGTTAACACTTGCAGAACTATACTTGGTTAAGAAGTATCCATGGGCAGTACCTACAGTTAATGAAACAAAGAATTGGGCATTAACTATGTCAAGACAAATGTATCCACATGATGACGGTCTGTGGGATCATCAAGATGCTTTTAGACATGCTCACTGGAACGAACACATGGCGCATCGACTTGGACAAGGTATAGCTGCTGAATTCGCTACTGCCCATGAATCAACTAGTAGCGGAAATGATAAGAAGATGGATTTACACAATAATGCTGTCGGAAGAGCACACGCTGGTGAGGGCCATGATAAATTAAGACAATTAGCAAGATGGGGTTATTTTAGAGTATTTGGTGGAAATGGAGATTTAGTACCTATTTGGTATTAAATTCCTTTTTATCTTTTAAAATTACAAACAAGAAAAGAGTTTAAATGATGAAAAAAAACAAATGGTTTTATACGATTTTAGTAGTATTAACTATCTCGACTATAGGAATATTGTATTTTGTATTTTTTAATCATGGTTTTGATATTACAATTACTAACAAATCAGATCAAGATATTAAGAATCTTATAATTATTGATGGTGGGAAAACTAAACAAATTACAATACCTACTATTAATTCTAATAAACAATATAAAACTAAAATTTATTTAAAAGATGTAGGAGAAAATAGTTTAACTTTAAATTATCAAGATAATAATAAAAAAATGCAAAAAGTGGTTATATTTGGTTATTTTGAAGGTAAAGGTAAAGGTACAATAGATATTGTTATTAAATCTGTTCGTCAAGATGGAACGTTAGACATACAAGTAAAGCAAAAGTAGCTGAATGGGGTCACCGTACACTGAAGTGCATCCCAATTGCTAGACACAGTCTAACAATTGGAGGTGCACTTTAATTAGAGCTGACTATTTTATTATCTCAACCAATTTACATAAGACTCATCAAAATACATCCAACCTTCCACACCTTCACCCGTTACATAAATCCAATTTTCATAACGATAATGAACATCATAAGCGGAACGCTTGGTAATTTTATTGATAACAGCGTCACCTGTACTTGCACCTTTTCGCAAGTTAACATCAGTTGCATTGACCCATACAACACCTGTTGACTTGCGATCTTTATTAATTGAAGCGACATCATCACGTAACCAATTTTCTTCTAATACTTTGTACCAAAAATGAGAGCCGTCATAATGCCATTCATAATACGTATGCCCTTCTCCTTTTGTAGCTTGACGCATAATAGGTGCATTTACATTAGGTTCTTTACGAATATTAGCTACATCACAGTTACCAATTCCCTCTAATCTAAAACGCTTTTTAGTAGATAAAATGCTTAAACAACTCACAACTACACAGTCCGACTTTTACGTATTTCACAGAAAAAGCTCTATTCTCCATTTGGAGAGTAGAGCCTTTTCAATTACAAGCGTACATGTTACTTCTTATTACGATCTGCATACACTGCCATCGCATCACACATAAACTTCGCTAATCCTTCACCGAATTGATCAATATTCTTTGTAAATCGTTCATCATCGACATACATTTGTCCTAAACCTTTAAACGCATCCAATGAGTAATGACCAAAGTTCTGTAAATAGTTATACCATTCTTGAATTGCTTCTTGAGCCTGTTCTGATTCAGGTGAATCATTACGAAGCGTTGCAAGCTTTCTATAAATCGCATTATATTCTTCTTGTTTCTCTTTCGTCATACTGCTCGCTGCTTTATTAGCCTTATCAACCGCTTCATTTCCCCACCTTTCACGCGCTTCTTGCTCATACGGATTTTGACTAAAATCAAACCCCTCAAATTTTTCTTTGTTTGTCATTTGAATTTCCCCTTTCGAGTGTTGAATCGTCTTATCAATTGTCGCAATCACTTTGTCTAATCTAGAGCGCTTCTCAAGCAACATTTTACGATGCAAAACAAGTGCCTCTTGTCGATCAAATGAAGGATTATCGATAATTTCTTTAATTTTCTTTAAAGGGAAGCCAAGTTCTTTAAAAAATAGAATTTGTTGCAACGTCTCCAGATTATCATCGGAATAAAGGCGATAACCAGATTCGGTCGTCTCCTCTGGGGCTAATAACCCAATTTCATCATAATGATGTAGTGTGCGCACACTAATACCAACTAAATCTGCAACTTCTTTTACTTTCATTGTCATTGTTTTTCCCTCCCTTAATTCATACAATAAAGTATAACGTAACGTGAGAGTCAACATGAAAAGATAAAAATTTCTAAAGTCGCAGTTGCATATATGTTTACTTCAAATGTAGATAATACACATGAAAACAAACTGTGATATTCCCTGCAGAAGGATTATATAAAAGAAGGTTGATAACATTGAATCAAAACAACATTGTAAATGTAAATATTTTATTAACGAGTGATATTCATGGTACGGTTTACCCGATACACTATCAAAATAACGAAAATGCAGAACTAGGACTAGCAAAGGTCGCAACGCGCATTGCACAGGAACGCATCCAGAATGATCATGTTCTCGTAATTGATAACGGTGATTTCATACAAGGAACTCCGTTTACTTATTACTACGCCAAATATATGCAGAATGAAGAAAATCCAATGTCGATTCTCGCCAATCATATTGGTTATGATGCAGCGATTATTGGAAATCATGAATTTAACTACGGAATGGACGTATTAAATAAAGCTGTTGCTCATGCAAATATGCCTTATTTAGCCGCTAATATTATAAATAAACAAACAAGGGAACCTTACTTTGGAAAGCCATATATAATTAAACATATACATCCAGATATAAAAATTGCTGTTTTAGGAGTAACAACGCATTACATTCCAAATTGGGAACAGCCTCATCATATTGAAGATGTAATATTCGAAAATGCACTCGAAACAACAAAGCAGTGGGTTTCCTATATTAAAGAGCATGAACAACCACATTTACTCATTGTAGCCTACCACGGCGGTTTTGAACGTGACTTACAAACCGGAGAACCAACAGAGATTTTAACAGGTGAAAATCAAGGATATGCAATGTGTCAAGAAATTGAAGGAATTGATATTTTATTAACGGGGCATCAACATCGCTATATTGCTCATACAAAAGTAAATGGTGTAACTGTCCTACAAACTGGATCTAATGGCCGTTCATTAGGGAAAGTCCATGTCACTTTAACAAAGAATCAAAATCAGTGGATGATTGAAGAATGTCATTCTGAATTATTACCTATTGAAGGTATTCCAGCAGATGAGAAGGTGCTTTCACTTGTGTCGACATATGAAGAGCGAACGCAAGAATGGTTAGACCAACCTATTGGCTCCATTGTTGGTGATATGTTGATTCACGATGCGATGCAAACTCGCTTACAAGATTGCGCCTTTATCGAATTTATAAATAAAGTACAGATAGATGTATCCGGAGTAGATATTTCATGTACAAGTCTGTTTCATAACGAATCTTCCGGCTTTCCAAACCAGATTACAATGAGAGATATTGTTTCGAATTATATTTATCCAAATACATTAAAAGTTGTTCGTGTTACAGGAAAAGATATAAAAGAGGCACTTGAGTTAACTGCTGAATATTTCTCGTTAGATACAGATGGAAATATCATTGTAAACCCTGCATATATCGAACCAAAACCGCAGCATTATAATTACGATATGTGGGAAGGCATTTCATACATATTAAACATTTCAAAACCAGTAGGGGAAAGAGTCGTTTCCCTCCAATATGAGGGGTCTTCTATTCACTTGCATCAAGAGTATGAAGTTGTCATGAACAATTATCGGGCAAGCGGTGGCGGAAATTATGCTATGTATCAAAATAAGCCCATTATAAAAGATATACCAATTGATATGTCTGAGCTCATTGCAAATTACATATTAGAACGAAAAACAATCGAAGCGACAACGAATCATAATTGGAAAGTTGTCACCTAACAAATTTTCCTATCAAACTAAAAAAAGATGGGCTGCGCCCATCTTTTAATTTAATTTTGCATTATTTTGTATTTTTAATTCTTTTAACTTCTTCGGCGTAATGTCTTTACCTTCTTCGTTAACAACTTTAATTGATTTCAATTCGTTTAACATATTTTGACGAAAACCTTTTAAATATTGTTCACGGAGCGATTGACGCTCACGTTGCTCTTCTTCTGTTAAACCTTCTGCTTTAGCTTTTTTCGCTAAGAAATTAATGCGTTCAATGAGTTCGTGACTTAGCATCTCGAATCCCCTTTCTACTACAAACTGATTATTATCATACAATAGTTACCCTTGTTTATCAAGCGATTGCTTCGTATACTCCACATAACGGCGATGGACCGTTGCTTTTGATACATCATGACCAAAACCACGGAGCGTTGCTGCAATTTCTTCAAATGTTAACTCATTGCGGCGCAGACGAACAATCTCTTCAATAGGTACTTCTTTTTTCTCACGCCCTGTGCTTAAATGTCGATTCTTTAAGTTTTTTTCGGGACGAAATCCATTTTCTACAGCTCTCTTCATTCCTCGTTTAATCTTTAAATTATGAATCTTTCTCTGATATTCCTCTACTATACCAATAATATCAAGAACCATTGAATCTGAATCAGAAAGCTGTAATTCGCCATTATGTGCATGTGTATATACTTTTACCTCTTCTTTATTCAAACAATGCATTAAGGCAATTTTCGCGTTCCCTCTTCCGAGACGCGTTTCATCTTGAATAAGGAGCACATCAACATGTTCATCACGAATGGTATCTAACACTTCCAAAATCCCATCCCGTTCTATGCTATATCCGCTCGCTTTCTCTTCTACTACTCTTACGACATTCATTTGATACTGCTTAGCTAAATGCAATAATTCATCTTTTTGGCGTACTAATGATGTTTCCTGTGCTTCTTTCGTCGTGCTCACACGTGCATAAATAATCGCATTCATTTCAACCCTCTTCTCTATCTCATTTTTTACATCTTAGTGTATCACAAATCCAGCTTTCGTTCGAACTTACGTTTGTAGAATGGTTTCTTGCATGTTATAATAAAAATAAGAAAATTTATAGAAAACGAGGTGTGAAAAATATGGAGAAGTTAACGAAACGGCAACAAGATATTCTTGACTTTATTAAACAAAAAGTACAAGAAAAAGGTTATCCACCTTCCGTACGCGAAATCGGTCAAGCAGTCGGCCTTGCTTCTAGCTCTACTGTGCACGGACATTTATCTCGCTTAGAGGAAAAAGGATACATTCGACGCGATCCAACAAAACCGAGAGCAATTGAAATTTTAGGAGACGACACTACTCAAACAGATACGCAACCAGTCGTTCACGTACCGATTGTCGGAAAAGTTACAGCTGGTTTACCAATTACAGCAGTTGAAAGTGTAGAAGAACATTTTCCACTTCCAGCGAATCTCGTTTCGGGTTCAGATCAAGTATTTATGTTACGCATTTCTGGAGACAGTATGATTGAAGCAGGAATTTTCGATGGAGACTTAGTTGTTGTTCGCCAGCAGCAATCTGCATACAATGGTGAAATCGTTGTAGCTTTAACAGACGATAATGAAGCTACGGTAAAACGTTTTTACAAAGAAAAAGATTATTTCCGCTTACAGCCAGAAAACTCTTCTTTAGAACCTATTATTTTAGATAACGTTTCTGTTATCGGAAAAGTAATTGGTGTATATCGTCATTTACATTAAAAAACAGACCAAATTTGGTCTGTTTTTTAATCCACCTCGATTTTTATAGAGCCCGCTGATGTTTTCCCTTTAATCTGCACCTTTCCGTTACCTAAAGTTATTTCTTTATTTTCTTTTCCAAAAATCTGTACCTCTCCTACATTAGCGGAGCCTTTCACAACAGCATCTTTCGGCATTTCCTTCAGCTTAATATTGACATCTCCCGCTGCCGAATCCGCCTCAACACTATACTCTGGATTATGCTGCGCTATCTCTACACTTCCTGCTGCCGAATCTGCACGCACTTTTCCTTCTACTTTATGAAGAACAATATCTCCCGCACTAGATGACACTTTTACATTTTGCGCTTTTATTTCCTTCATTTTCACATCACCAGCTGCTGAATGCGCAGATATATTTCCACTTTGAATATTTTCTACACGAATCGTTCCCGCTGCTGTCTCTGCTTCAATTTTATTATATACACGTTCAGGCACAATAATTGTAAGGGTATCGTCTTTCAAATCAAATGAAAAAAAGGAAAAATCAAATATATGTTTCTTTTTCATTTTCACTTCCACTTGCAGCATTTCACCGTTCTCATTTACATTTAATTTTCGCTTTTCCTGATCACTGCTATATCGAACCTCAAACAAATCAGTCTGACCTTTTTCAATGACAACATCTCCAACATCTGTGTCAACATGAATATTTTTAATTTGCTCATTTTTAAATTGTTTCTGTTCCAATTTCTTTGTTTCTACCGCTCCATTCGCAGCTTTAATAAAAAAGGCTGAGCTTGTAATAAATAAACCGATTCCCCCAATCGCAATACAAACAAACGCAATCAATACAACTTTCCTCATCTTATCTACTCTCCTTTAATTACTTTTAAATTCCAATTAGCGTATTTAACAAATAGTACTTTAAACCAAATCGTACAATAATACGCACCAACCCCTAAAAGTAAACCAATGCCGAAGAGTATAATAGCGACAAATACATCAGATACAATAAAAATTTGGGCGAAAACTATTTTGATTAACAAAAGTAATGGTGATAATATACATGCAACACTCACTGTCCAAAGTGATAAAATAAGACTACCAATTGCTACTAACGGACCTAACATAATAACCAAATTTAAAAAACTAAGTCCAATAATTGCTACAATTGCTCTTGATACGTTAAAAATGGTTGGATTATGCTTCACTTGCTCTATACGATGAGACGCTAACGTTTCCTTAGCAATTACCTTAGGAGAACCAAGCGCTTTTATAAGTTCTTCCTCTGTTTTCCCTTCTTCTATTCCAAATTGGAAATGTTCTCTATAATCATATAAAATATCGTTTCGTTCTTCTTCTGGTAGTTTTCTAAGATGTTCCGATAATTCTTGAAGAAATTTCTCTTTAGTCATCCCCTACACCTCTTCAATAATTTCTTGTACTCCCCTTGCAAAATCGCGCCACTCTGTCACAAGTGCATGAAGCTGAGTTGCACCTTCATTAGTTAACTGATAATACTTACGCGGTGGCCCTTCCGAAGATTCTTTTAAATACGTCTGAAAGTACCCCTCTTTCGTTAGACGACGTAACAAAGGATACACTGATCCTTCTGATATGAAAAATTTATTTGAAATTTGCTGAACTAATTCATAGCCATAGCAATCTCGTTTCTTTACAAGCGCAAGAACACAAAGCTCCAATACCCCTTTTTTAAATTGAACATTCAAAAGTAATCCTCCTCTCCATCTAGTACTATTCAATGCAAGGTACCTTATTAATTATAATGTACCACTCAGTATTGAATAATACAAGGTACTGTTCCAATTTTTACAAATCAAAGCGAAGTTTTGGTTCACTGATGTCTTCTCCAACCTCTAACCAAACCACAATTATTGACATATAAAAGTTTTAAAGAGACTGTTTTTTATAAGGTGGTATTTTAATGATATACAATTGTTATCCAACCCCAACAATAGTTCCTTATCAATATGTTCCTTATTATATGGCACGTGAGACTCCATCTTTAACATATTCCTATCCACTTGTTCCAAATACACTTTCTCATTCACATTATGCGGAAACCATTCCTATCCTTCAAAGGAATCCGCCAGTTAGGGGGTCATGGACTCCTTTTTCATGGGTAGAAAAATACGCATATGCATTTGCAGGACCTTATAACAAGGCCGAAGTTGCTCTCACATTCGATGATGGTCCAGATCTCGTTTACACTCCTCAAGTATTAAATAAATTGAAAAAATATGGTGTAAAAGCGACATTTTTTCTATTGGGTGAAAATGCTGAGAGATATCCTGAAGTTGTAAAACGCATTGTTAACGAGGGGCATATTGTAGGAAACCATACTTATAATCATCCTAATTTAATAAAAATAGATGATAAGCAATATCATGAACAGCTGTTAAAAACGGAAAAAATATTACAAAAGCTAACTGGATACTCCCCTAAATTCTTCCGTCCTCCTTATGGGATTATAAATGAAAATCAGATGCAGTGGGCTACTGAACAGAACTTTATGACTATTCAATGGAGTGTAGATACATTAGATTGGAAAGGCTTAAATGCCCGGGAAATTACAAACAAAGTATTAGGAAATGCATTTCCTGGAAGTATTCTCTTACAACATACTGCACCTGGGGGGAATTTACAGGGGTCTGTAGACGCCCTCGATCAATTTATTCCTAACCTTACATCGAACGGAGCGCGATTCGTGACTCTCACACAAATGTTTAATACCTCAAAGCAAAGAAAATAAAATAGAAACCTTCATCAATAGGGAGCAAAATAGTTAAAAAGATGGTAAAGGCAAGATAGATTTGATAAACTTGGAGAAAAAAGCGAAAACTCCTCTCGTGTTTTGTCTAGTCAACAATTACGATACGGGATTTTCGCTTTTTTATAGTCTCTTATGAAAAATAATTTAATTCCTCTTAAGATTTGTGTTTATTTGGGTGCTACTATCCCTAAACACTAACTTCAACTTGATTTCCTAACAACTTACTAAACATACCACTTTCTTCTTTCGCCAATTGGATAAAGGCTCCTTTTTGAACGATTTTTCCCTTATCTAATACAATTACTTGATCAGCATTACGTATCGTTGATAAACGATGAGCAATCACGATAATGGTCATTTTTCCTTTTAATCTTTCTAGAGCAGATTGAATTTTTGCTTCGTTTTCCGTATCTAACGCACTTGTCGCTTCATCTAATACTAGAATTGAAGGTTTTCTTAAAATAGCTCTTGCAAGTACAAGTCGCTGTCTTTCTCCTCCAGAAAGCCTCACTCCGCGATCTCCAATAAGAGTATCAAGCCCGTGTGGTAGTCTTCGTACAAATTCAGCAGCAGCTGAAAATTCCAGCGACTCCCATATTTGTTCTTCACTTGCATTTGGTTCAACCATCAACAAATTTTCTCTTATGCTTGCATTGAATAAAAATGGATCCTGTGAAACATAGCTAATACATTTTCTGAATGATAATAAATTATCATTTGTGAGAGGGATTCCATCTATTAACACTTGTCCTTTTTCTGGCTGCATAAGTCCCATTAAAATATCAATTAGTGTACTTTTTCCAGCACCCGATTGTCCGACAATAGCAGTCATACAATTGGAGTTTATTTGGAAATTAATATTTTGAAGAGCATATAAAGATTCCTTCGAATTGTAACAGAAATAAATATCCCGACATTCAATCCCCTTATCTATAGACATTGGTTTTGCATCTTTATATTGTCGTTCTAAATCATGCAGTTCTGCGGCTCTGTGACAGTCTTCTTGTAATTCGATTAAAGACTTAAACGCAGGAACACTTGCAGCAAGTTGTTCCAGGTTAGACTGAATAGTTGTAAATCGCGGCCATAATCTAGAAAAAATAAGGATAATTAATATTAATTGTCCAGGCTGAGCTTGAAATAGTTTTACAGATGTAAAAATAAGAAATGCGATTAGAATAGACGATGTAACTTTATAAAAAAGTTGTGAGCTATTTTTCAATTTTATAAATGCCAATTGCTCTTGCTCTATCCTTTTGCACCAAGTATGCAACCATGTATATCTGGATTCTTCCAACATATTACTTTTAATATCTTTAACTCCATTAAAATAGTCTGTTATACCACCAAGATAACTTTTGGCTATCTCCGATGTTTGATTCCCTAACGTCCTTGACTTTTTTATAAAATGTCTAGAAAAATAAGCAAGTACTAAACCAGCGAATAGTACAAAAATTGTTATTTTTACAGATAGCCATAAGGCGATTCCGAACTGTATTATTGTAAAAACAAGTGCAGTTAACATCTGAAAAAATAAGTTTGTTCCATTTATAACGCGTCCTAATTCTTCAGTCATCGCATTGATAAGATCAGACTTCCTCTTTTTTATAAAAAAAGACCAATTTGCCTGTAATAAAGAACGATAAATTTCCAATCTTATATAGTTTGTAAAATTCATAAGAATTTTTGTATTGCGAAGAGCAAGATTTTGTTGCAAGAGGGACTGAGCTATTACCAAAAAGATATAAATGCCTAAAATAAGCAACAAACTTATTGTTTCAGGGATATTATGCAAAAATTTAAACATCTCTGGGACTGGGGTTGAACCACTATTTACCTTTACAACTCCACTGATACTTATCATAGGAATTAATAAAAGAATTCCTACCCCCTCTAAAAGACTGACCAAGGCCATTCCTAATAAATTTATATACAATATTTTCCCAGAAAAAGAATGTAACTTCTTTGCAAAATATAAGAGATGCTCCACTATTTTGTCCTCCTCATGTTAATTCGCGCTTTCTTATTTTTCTCCAGATGCATAAAATAGGACGTAAAGGAAAGTACAACATATGAAGTTGCTTAGGTAACGGCAATGTTTCAGCATCAATTGGATAAGGATAAAGGCAACTCATAATATATAAAAACTTTTGCTGATAAGACATTAATGAAAATAAATGCCGACTATGGTACATTGCTATATCTTCCGGAACAGGATCTGTATGTAAGTTTACCATTCTTTCCAAATAAAATACCGCTTCCTGCGCTAACATCTTCGGACGGTTACCAGATAACAATGGTTCCACTTCTTCAATTAATGGAGTCTTTAGTAACTGCGAAGTTAAAAACAATGCTTGACCACCTATATGAAAGTAATAATTTTTCTTCAATAACTTAATAGTTTTTTCCCAATCAAGTTTTTGCTTTACAATTTGATTAATGTCTACTAACCAACGTAGCCTTGACCAACCATGACGTGCACCATGAGAAACTAGAAATAAAAATAAATCCTCTCTACCTAAAATGTAAACAGGGGCACTAGTAAGAGAACTTATTCTCTTTCGATTCCATAGTTCCTCAAAATGTGGTTCCTTTCCTGGACCAGGATTTAATCTCCAATGAATTTCAATCTTAATGTTCTTCTGAGGATGAATATATGTTACATGATGATGTCTCCATTTCCAGTCGTTTAAAACGCTCTCAATATAATCATCTTTCACATAGCCAAGGTTCAATAAAAGTTCTTCCGCTCTATCGAGATGATGTAAAGGAATGAGAACATCCAAATCACTCGAAGTACGTAGAGAAATATCACCATAAAGATCATCAGCAAGTACAGGACCTTTTAATACAAGGAGACGAATTTCGTTTTGTGCAAACAATTTACTCATATGTTCCATTTCTGCACTTAAATGAAGCATTTGAAATGTATTCATCTTAAAATATTGATGTAAAGTTTGTATGACATATACAGGAACCAAATTCCCATCCAATTCTTTCATCTTTGGATAAATGAACGAGTACACACGGTGATGAATTGTTAATTCGAGAAATTTATCCCAATCGATGTTTGCAAACCAAGCCTTATCGATTTCTTGTAGCTCCGCAGCAGTTTCTCTTTTCATAATTTCCAGCTGCAATTTGAGCTCCTTAGTCACACAATTTAAATCAAGCCCACAACTATTATGCATGATATTCTCCTTCAAGATTTTTTAACCAATTTTTCTAGCAAATTTATTTACTACAGTGAATCTCTTCATTTCTTCTGCTCCAGTAATATAAAAAGGACCACTACGCAACCATGCATGAGCAATCATATTTCCGTTCTCATCCTTCGCAGTTCCTAAATATAATGTACTCTCCATTTGTCGTCTCTCTAGCATTTTCATTCCAGCAATTGCCCTTACAAGACACTTACTTTCCCAAAAGGTATGACGGCTCATAATATGTATTGCTTCGGAAATATCTCTCAATACAAATTTATTAGACTCATTATAACTTAAAGATGTTTCATTCATAGGAACACCTAATGTAGGAGCAATCTTAGAGAATGGCCTACCTTTAAGAATACGAGCCCACCCCAAATAAATATAAGCCTCTATAAATAAAGACATTGTTTTCATATCTAGTGAAAGAAACGTTCGCATCTTTTTTATACTATTCATACACACTTCCCTACTTCTTATCTAGGATAAAATACTAGATTACTCGGCTGTCCCGTCTACGATTTCAACCAAAGCTTCATCTAACAAGAGTTCCAAAAAAGAAATAACTTGCTTTTCACATGTAGACTGATCAATCTCATATTCTTGCATTAATTCAGTAACCACTTTCGTAACCGATATGGGTTTCTCTATAAGCGCCCAAATAGTTCCACCTACTGCACCTAGATTGTAGTATTTCCCATTAGAAATACTTAACATTACTTTTTCTCCATCCATATCACTTACTATATTCCCTGGGACTTGTGCAATAAATTGATTTAATAAAATATCCTGTTTTTTCGACATCACTTATTCTCCTTTTTTTACAGTGTTTATTACTAGGTCTACTAGTTGCGGAGCACTAAATCCAGACAACGGTCGACATAATCGATAAACAGCAAGGTTGTTTATCATATTTGTAGAAATATGAAAGTGCCAGTCCATTAATCCTAAGCGTGGAATAAGAAAATTACGATAAGTTTGACGGAAAATGGTATGTAAACGCTCAAGTTTTTCTATTGGTTGTAATTCAACCATTTCATTCTCTGTCTTTACTAATTCAAATACACCTGCAAGTGGTACTGGCTTAGAAAAATAATGAGAAGAAACTGGAACACTGTATTTATTTTCTCTACCATATATTGATTTATATTGACTTTTATCCATACCAAAATTATCAAGACTTTCTTGCCATAACTTTTGCTGCGGATATGATGGTGTTACGATAGGAACATTATCATTAGAAAGAGATACAGGTATTACATCATCACTTAGAAGTTTATATCCTTTCTTCATGAACGCCGAAGCTAACGTCGACTTTCCAGCACCTGACTCACCTACAAAAGCATATGCTTTCCCATCAATTACTACAGCACTGCCATGCAGTGGAAGTATTTTTTTTTGCATCAATATTACACCCATACATGTTCCAAGAATATAGAGCCTCACCAAACTATCATCTGCACCATCGAGCGGGCAAACTGCTATCCTTTTTCCCGCTTGAGCGGAAAAAAAGCCCACATCAGGAACATAAAACATCACTTGATTATCTTTAACAACATGTTTAAATGGTGTATCTACTAATTCAGAGGAAAAACTTAACATATTATCAATTTGAATTTCAATGTCTATTGAAACCTCTTGTTCATTTATTCGATGTAATTCCGGCAAAGGAATCTCACTTGAAATTTTGAAATCAAAGGCTTTATACATTACCTTTTTTTCAGTTTCTAGCATTATTTTCACCCCAATATATCCATGGTTAAATTAAAGACCTTTATACAATATAAAAGTATAAAGGTCTTTTTAGCATATACGAACTTAAAAATAAGAACATTTTACATATTTTCATAGATATACATTCAGCAAGATAAATTGTATATGCTAATCCTTACTCAGCTAGTAAAACGGTTCCAAGTATCAGGATTTTTTGGATCAACAGGGTGACCAGGGTTGTATGCTTCATCAGTATATGGACCATAAACTGTTGAAGCCATTGTCATGTTAACATCAAGTACTTCTAATACAGGTTGTTGCCATTCCTTTTTCATATTCTCACCTCCTTTCAAGTAAATTGTTGAATAAATCGATAAACAATTAAGCTACGCATTAAAATCTTATAATCAGGATCGATTGCACGTTCTGAAAGTGGCCCCTCTTTAGCTTTTAGAAGAGCTCGATTTATTACTTCACCATCTAAAAATTCTAAAGCTTTTTGGTCTGTACTCATTCGCTCTAACTCTTCTATAAACATATTCCAGTGCGGGCTCATTCGATGAACCCAATCCGCTCCTTGTACACCCTGAATATTTTGATTTAATCGTACTTTATCAGGCAAATACTTTTCGGTAGATCTACGAATCAACGCACGATCCACACCGTTTTGTACATATTGCTCTTCTGGTACAGATAAACAATAACGAATCACACGTATGTCATTACTTGGATCGCGTTTCCATAATGAGTAATTCAATGATAATTTCGTTGCCACTGTATTACTTGCATTCCAATAAAACAACTCTTCAAAATGGCTTTTTCTTTGTTCAAATAAGTTCGTTGTAGAAGCCCATTCCGCTTCATCAATGCCATTTTCTCTAAGTTTATTAAACACATCCATCTTTTTCGCAAAATCTGGATTTATTATCATCGGAAATGTATACGGCGCACCTGATGAAAGCGCTTTATCAATAGACGGAAATGCCAATCTCGCAATGTATGGTAACCTCCGTAATCTAGCTCCACCTACATTTTTACTATATTGATGCAGTTCTTGACCTAGGCGAATCCACTTTAGCCTTTTTAAAAGAAGAGCATAATAATCCAGAGCTGATCCCCATGATATAGATAGATTTCCTCTTCCACCATTTAAAAGGACTCCAACTTCTTCCTTGTATCCTTCCTCAAACATACCTTTCAGCCAAAAAGAATTCTCAAAGAATTTATATGGCATCTCCATTATTTCGAGAAAATCCGTTATTTCAGAAAAAGGATCTCTTCCCTTAAAATCTAAATAATTATCTTTTATACCTCCTACATGTCGTACCGTTTCTTTAATAAGCGGTCGCTCATCCGGCATTAAATGTTTAGGTGTAAAATCCTCGAAATCATTTGGTGGTATGTAGCTAAATGTATGTAATGGTTTGTTTTCTTCACGTAAAGCTTTGGCAGCAAAGCTCACAATAGAACCCGAATCCAATCCTCCACTTAACTGTGCTCCAACTTGTCGGTAAGTTCGTAATCGGGATGTAACAGCCTTTTGAAAAACATCTTGAAATGCTTCTACATATTCTTCATTTGACTTTAAGCGTAGCTTTCTTTCTGAAACTAACGTACAATATCTAGAAAGCGTTACTTTATTCCCAACTACTGTAATGCTATGTGATGGTGGTACTTGTTCTATATTTTTATAAGGCGTTATAGTAGTATCGGCTACATCGACAATTCCACATATCGCCAAGTATTCAGCAAGCCACTGTTCATTTAATTGCTTTTGTACATAAGGTAATGATAGCAATGGTTGTATCGTCGTACAAAAAGCGAATTGCTGTTGATTACAACAATAATATAGCGTTCGGCCCCCAGAAAAGTCCCTTGCTCCAAATAATTTATGATTTTTTTCATCCCAAATCATAAAAGCAAAATCGCCTACCAAATATTTAGGGCTTTCTTCCCCCCATTTTTGATAGGAGAGCAAAATCAACTGACTATCTGTTATCCTTTTCCTATCAACATAATCAACTTGCAACCTCTCAAATAACTCCTCACGATTGTCGATAATAGCATCTGCTGTAATTGCCAATTTTCTTTCATTATCATAAAAGGGCAATTGTTCACCAACGGACTCTGGTGTGATCCATTGTGCATGACAGCCGAGGAAAACGTTTTCTTTGTGCCATATTTGAATATCATTAGCAGGATATTTTTGCAAATCCTTCATTAATCTAATACCATATTCAATTGGTATAGACTCATTGTTAAAATGTAAAATTCCAGTTATAGCACTCATTTTTTCCTCCCGTTATGCAACAAATAAGTAAAATCCAATCGGATAAAGTGACACGGTTATCAAAGAGGTTTTCTTCACCTATTTTCTCTGAATTTCTCAGAATCTGAAGGTAAAGGTTTCCGACCGTTAATACAGGATAAATTTCCGCCAGTTTATAATGAATCTTTATATCATTAATTCCATTCATTCTCTTTAAAGAACAATCCTATATTATTTTACAAAAATGACAGATAAGATCTGCGAATTGATTCTATACATATAATTTTTTTACATCACCATTTTGTTCTATAAAAAGAACAAAATGGTGATGTGAATTATTATCCCATTATACAATATCATTATAATAACAAGAATTTTTCAGTTTAAAAAGTTTTTTTTCTTAAAGTTATTTTATAGAGAATATTTATTTAAAAAGTATATTTTATCCATTTTTCAACCGTTTATATACAAGCTGAATTAAGATTATACATTTTACTATTTAAATAATTATATTTCTTTAAAGAAAACATTTAAGTTAATTTCTGTTCTGTATAACGAACTTGTTTTTATTTTATATAATGATATTCAGTTTGTAAATATCTTTTTATAAAATTTGAAATAAATTTAGTTAAAGCGACCTTCTTTCCGCCTTTTTCTTTGTAATTTAAACGATTATGATTTTTTTGGTTATTCAGAATATTTAGTTGTTTATCTCTTACATAATTTTTAGTCGATCTTCAAGATGTGAGGTATTACTGTCACGTTTTATAAAAACGCTTTCATTTTTAGATGAAATAAAACATATTATATATAGTTATCTGAATGATGGAGGTGAAAAGATAATTAGAATGCCACTGTTAACATCGTTACATACGTTGTGCAAAACATATGTACACCAACAACAAGTTTGTGTAATCATGGGGGTATTCTTCATTTCTCTATAAAGTCAGCACATTAGAAAATGAAGAGACATTAATCTTTGTATGTACAATTTCTAAATGAAGCTACATTACTTAACATATTGCATACTTTCTCTGCCTAATTTACCCCTGAATTCTGCCATTTAATAAAATCGATTAATATTTTATAATCCCCGAGCTTTTCTTTATTAATCCCTGCCTTTTTTAATTCATAAACAAAATCAACCCACTCTTTTTCAATCTGCTGTATTGTTTCTGTATTTGCATTCATTTCGAGTAATGTATTAAGATCTGCTTCTAATACTAATCCTATCTTTTCTAGCACCTGGATAGACGGATTCTGATTTATACTTCTTTCAATATTGCTTAAATAAGATTTTGAAATTCCAGCCTTCTCTGCTAATTCGGATAAAGTAAGTCCCCTTTTCTTTCGAATTTGATAAATATTTCTCCCAATCATCCGTTTACAGTCCCCCTTTATAAATGTTTCTTAGCCCTATTTTCTGCATCATATAATTCTCTATACAGGAAACGATAGAAATTCATTGTGACTTTATAACATGCAGATCATGTTGTTCTTCCTAGTTTTAACTAAGTATGTGACAGAAACAGGCCCTCCGATTTTATACATGGTCAGATGCTACCTCTCCCTTAAAAGAAACTTTCATGTTCATTTATCAATTAGTATTTATATATTCCTTACAATATCATTAAATCATAATAATCGAAATGTTTAAAGGTTAGTAATACAAAAAATTTACATATTATTCATTTCTTTGCACCTATACCATTTAATGAGGAGGTGCGATTCAGCACTATGTTTTCACTTTTAATACGTTCATATAAAAAGTGAAAGAGAATTTTCCATATAGTTATGTATACTTATAACTATATTCTCTATAGGGATTGCCTTGATATTCAATTAAAAGAAAAGTTCTATAAAAAATGTACATACCATAAAAAATAAAGTGAAACTTTAATCAGTGGGGGCTTTCTTCATCCCCCACTGATTATTAGTTGAACCAATCGGGCGCATGCCAGCAGTTTATCTCCCGCCTAACTTCTTCAGAAAAACGGAAGCGGCTCGCTCAGAATCGCAGGACGTTGGAGCACCCGACAGGGAGGCGCTTTTTGCCTCGTCCGAGGGGGCGAAACGACCGGAGATTCTAGTCGCTAGAGCTGGGCAACGCTTTTACTGAATTTTGAGGCGGGAGTATTACTGCCCGTTAATGCGGGATAAATCCATCTACTTCTTATCATATTTAAGCTTCTATCAAGTAAAAAAAGCCTTCTGAATTTACACATTTCATTCAGAAGACTCTTTCATTTTATAAAATATTTTTAATGCATTGAATAACCTTTTGTTGATCCGTCTCTGTCATGTTTGAACTAGAAGGAAGGCATATACCTGTTTTAAATAATTGTTCAGACACATTGTGATTTTCACTATGAGAATAATATTTCACTCCTTCAAAAACCGGTTGCATATGAAGGGGCTTCCACACAGGACGAGATTCGATATTCTCTTCGGCTAGTGCCTCCAATAACGTTTGAATAGATATCCCTGTTTCTTTTTCATCAATCGTTAAAGTTGTGAGCCAACGATTTGAATGAGTATTTTCTAATTCAGGCATAAAAGAAAATCCTTGTATATTAAATAATTCTTGGTAATATCGTTCAAATATTAATCTTCTAGCCTTCACTCTATCTTCTAACACCTCTAATTGAGCTCTTCCAATGCCAGCTAATATATTACTCATTCGATAATTATATCCCATCTCGCTATGCTGATAATGAGGTGCTACATCCCTTGCTTGAGTTGCAAAAAATCGCGCTTTCTCTAGCGCCTGGGCGTCATCAGAAATAAGCATTCCTCCACCAGAGGTTGTAATAATTTTGTTTCCATTAAATGAATAAATACCAAATTTTCCAAATGTACCACTAGCTTTTCCTTTATATGTAGAACCTAAAGATTCTGCTGCATCCTCAATAATAGGAACATTATATCGATTTGCTAGAGAACAGATTTCATCCATTTTTGCACTCTGTCCATATAAGTTAACTGTGATAATAGCTTTTGGCATTTTGTCTTCTTTTTGAGCATCAATTAACGCACGTTCTAAGGCCTGTGGCGACATATTCCATGTTTCTGGCTCTGAATCGATAAAGATTGGTTCTGCCCCTACGTAAACAATTGGATTAGCACTTGCTATGAAAGTAAGACTTGAGCAAAATACTTTATCTCCTTTTTGAACCCCTAATAACCGAAGAGCTAAATGAATAGCTGCAGTACCAGAACTAACTGCCGCTGCATCTTTCACTCCAACAAATGATGCGAGTTCTTTTTCAAAAGCGTCTACGTTTGGACCAAGAGGAGCAATCCAGTTTGTATCAAATGCATCTTGAATATATTTTTGTTCGTTACCACTCATGTGTGGAGTAGAGAGATAGATTCGTTTTTTCTGCTGTGTTATTACCATTTTTTTCACTCCTATTAGTTCAATTACTTTATTACTTTGGCAGGAATTCCAACGGCTGTACAATTAGAGGGAATGTCCTCTATAACAACCGCTCCCGCTCCAATAACCGACCATTCCCCAATTTTAACACTTGGAATTAAAGTAGCCGCTGCCCCTATATGTGTCCCTTCTCCGATAGTGACAGAGCCTGTAAGTGTGGCATGTGGAGAAATATGGACAAAATCACCTAGTACATTGTCATGTTCAACAACAGAACCCGTATTGATAATAGCATGATTACCAATTTGGGTATCAGCATTAATCACTGCCTGAGGCATAACAACTGTACCGTTTCCTATCTTAGCATTCGGACTTATAACGGCTGTTTTATGTATTAACGTGACATAATAATTGTCAGGAAGGTCCAATTTTTCGGAAATTTTTTTTCTAACTTTATTATTTCCTATTGCAATAACAAATTTTGCTTGATTAATTTTGTTAATCATTTCATATGCACTTGAAATCGGGCCGCAAAAAATATGATCTACTATAGTTAAATCTTTATATTGATCATCTAAATATCCAACGATTTCAAATCCCTTGTTTGACAAAATAATATCCTTTATAACTTTACTGTGACCACCTTGTCCAATCATTATAATTTTCATTTGTTATCTTCTCTCACAGTCTAATTCATCCCTCTAAAACGTTCTATTGTTACATGACCATCCTGATTTATTCCTTCTGATTTAAACACTTTTATTATTGTAAGAAATAATATTTTCATATCAAATAAAAAAGATTGATTATTTACATACCATACATCTAATTTAAATTTTTCTTCCCAGGTAATTGCGTTCCTCCCATTCACTTGTGCCCAGCCAGTAATTCCAGGTTTTACATCATGTCTTTTAGCTTGTTCACTAGTATATAAAGGTAAGTATTCCATTAACAATGGTCTCGGTCCTACTAAACTTATATCACCTTTCACAACATTTATTAATTGTGGCAATTCATCTAAACTATATTTCCTAAGAAACTTCCCAAAAGTAGTTAATCTCACTTGATCAGACAAGAGCTTCCCCTTATCATCTCTTTCATCAGTCATTGTGCGAAATTTGTAAACATGAAACGGTTTGCCATATAGTCCTGGACGTTGTTGTTTAAATATGATAGGTGATCCTAACTTCAATCTAACCAAAACGGCTACTACAAGAACGACAAAGGATAAGCATAATAACAAAAACAAAGAAATCAATAAATCAAAAGTTCGCTTCATTAATAATCATACTCCTATCCAAGATTTTTGCGAGCACCTTTTCACAGATCAATAGTATGAAAGGCTTTCGTTATATATAAACCTTTTTGATTTTTCAACATATAAATTGCCGCTATGCAGAAAAATAGAACCTATACTCATTTTCTCTCTTTTGTTTCAATTTGAATGTATCAGAAAAAGTGCTGATCACATCTACACATGACCAGATTCTATTTCATTTAAAAGAACGGTTTTATGTCAATTTTCAATTCGTATTTATATAAATTTCATTTCACAATAAATCTTAGAATCAATTTTTTATCTCTATTTATTTTTTAGATTTATAAATTATTTTGATGTATTCATAATCGAAATAAGGTATTGTTTAATTTCTTCTATTAAACGTTTTACTTCCACATTGTTTGACTCTTCACCTTTCATGTATATATACATGAGTATCTCTTTAAATTGCTGCTCAGTTATTCTTTCAGAAATGTTCATGTTTAAACCCTCTTTCGATAAATCTGTTTCCATATACAAATTCTTGCTATTTTAATTGAAATTTGTATTATTTTCTACTCTATTACCAAAAAATTTTTACTCACTTACATCCCTTTTAATATATAATTTTATTCCTCATAACCATTTGGATTATTAAATTGCCATCTCCATGAATCTTCACACATTTCTTCAATCCCTCTATTAGCACACCATCCTAACTCTAATTTAGCTTTTGCTGCATTCGCATAACAAATAGCTACATCACCCGGACGACGATCTGCAATTTTATAAGGAATTTTCCTACCGGATGCTTTTTCAAACGCAGTGGCCATCTCCAATACACTATAACCACATCCTGTTCCCAAATTATATGCTTCTACCCCTTGAGATTTCGATATCTTTTCAAGTGCTTTTAAATGTCCCATCGCAAGATCTGCAACATGTATATAATCCCTCACAGCTGTACCATCTTGTGTTGAATAGTCATTCCCGAAAACACTTAATTGACTTAGCTTTCCAACGGCCACTTGCGTAATATACGGAATAAGATTATTTGGAATGCCTTTTGGATCCTCTCCAATTCGCCCGCTTTTATGTGCTCCAATTGGATTGAAATAACGTAAAAGAGCAATGCTCCATTCATGATCAGACACATACAGATCATGTAATATTTCTTCAATTATTTGTTTTGTGCGCCCATAAGGATTCGTTGCCTTAAGTGAAAAATCCTCGGAAATCGGTACTTGTTCTACCATTCCATATACTGTTGCTGAAGAACTAAAGACCATATTCTTTACACCATGCTTTTTCATGACTTCACATAGTACAAGAGTGCCTGTAATATTATTATGATAATACCAAAGTGGTAACGTAACTGACTCTCCTACCGCCTTTAATCCTGCAAAATGAATAACCGCATCAATCTGATTTTCACCAAAAATGCGATCTAACCTCTCTTTATCTAATATATCTGCTTGATAAAATGTGAAATCTTTTCCTGTAATTTCACGAACACGTTTTAAAGCTTCTGGTTTACTATTTGAAAAATTGTCAACTACAATTATCTCATACCCCGCATTTAATAATTCTACACACGTATGAGTTCCGATATACCCTGCTCCGCCTGTTACTAAAATTTTCATATATTTTTCCTCCTTGTTATCAATATCCTTCTCCATACATTTTTTATTGAAAAGTGTTTAACTTTTACATTAGGTATAAAAAAACATCCCAGTTCGTTGTTGTATAATAACGAATTGAGATGATTTTTTAGTTTTGTTTCTTACTGACTAAACAAGCGATCTAAAACAATACATAAAATCTACAATTAATTAATAACCGTATTATCTACCAACCTAGTACTTGTATTTATATCAGTAGATACATTGTTAAATACACACCGTGCTATCGTTACCGCTTTGTCCTTCGTTAACCACCGCAAGCTAACTACTGTGTCTTCTAAATAACTATGTGCAATAACGGTAACTGTAGAACTATCTGATTTCTTGATAATTGAGTTTAAAAATGTACTGCGATTATTTACAACGTTTCCTTCAAAATTTATGCCCACGTTTTGAAATAAGCAGTTGTCGGCATTTATTTTCCTCGTATATTGGACATTATTAGAACCAAGTGATATATCTCCACCCATTCGACTAGTTTTTGCTCTTAAGAACTTGCCGTTACTTAAATTACAACATTCTATATCTGCAGCACCTTCTATCAAAGTTAATCCTTCTACTGTGATAGGTCGTCCGGCATAATTAGCAGGTGGCTTGATGTTAATGTCATAGTTCTTGACGATAATGTTCTTAAGAACCCCTCCTGTCAAAAGTACTGAGAAGTTTTGTGCTACAGTATTATCGCTTCGCCACTCTCTTTCAATAGTAATATCTGAGATATAGCATCTGCCATAATCATATCTACTTATATTGAATCCCACTTTTCCTGCATCTGTTATCGCTACTGATGGTCCATTTAATGTTTCAGACACTTGAAAACTCGTCGGTGTTACATTTACCGTATAATACAGCTTATCTACACTAATCCCAGTGGGAACTTTTCCAACCCATTGTTCGAAACATATCTTTGCACCATTTCCCATTCCATGCGGTGAACTATAAGTAAATGTCCTAGTAGTGACATTTATAGCAGGAGTTCCAAAGTAGCCATAAATACTCGAAGCGGAAAATGAGCCATTCTTTATTTGACAATTTGTAACGACCGCTCCCCTAATATCTTGTAACTTTATATTTCCGTTATTACAAACTATTCCATCGACAAAGTTATCTCCTTTAACAGTGAGTTCACATCCAATAAAAGTGTTATTGAGATATTTAATATACCAGTTATTCTGATATGAACTCACCCCACCAACATTAGAACCTTCAAATATGTTATTTTCTATAACTACATGAATACCATCAACGTTTACAAAATGCCCACGCGCATTGTTATAAATGTAATTATTATAAATATAAATTCTAGTGTTCAATTCAAGTCCTGATTGATTTAGTTCAGGTCGCCATGTTGGTATATTACTTTCAGACCACAAAGACTCAATATCTATGCCAAACATTGGGGCAGTTCCATCCACTGTAACGCCATCATCAGCCTTACCAATAAGGTAGATTTTGTTATCAAAAATGTAGGTATCATTTGAACTACCAAGAGTAATACCTTGTCTTCTGCAGTTGTGGATATCGCAGTTATGAATGTAAATATGCGATCCCATTTGTTCTTGCGTATAGTCAGCTGGATTCGATTTATATTCTAACCAGCCTGTGGAAACGGCATCGCCAGTACAATCACTTATTTCTACATGATCGATTTCAACTTGACTTGAACCTTTTATTTCTATCCCTTGTCCCCACTCATGTGTATAGTTCTGACTATCAACTTTTGCACTAATTTTTGCAATTTGAGCATCACTCATAGGTGATGATGTGATATCAATAACAAATATCATCTTATTGGCATCTTCTATCGGAGCAAACCAACCTCTTCCTGTTGGAGAAGTTGGAGCAAATTGTCCGTTTGTTCTGACTCCGACTAACGTACTAGTTGAAATGGTATCTTTATATTGATAAAAACTATATCCCGTTGCAATTACTTCAGGAATAGACCATAATCTAAAAGATTTTAGTAGTCCTGGATTTTCATACCGATCTACTATCTCACTACGGATAAAGTTCGGATTATTATTTAATGACCCGTCAGAGTTTACACCTCCCCTAACAAACTTTACACCTATTTGATATATATGCTCCTTTTTGTCTCCGACTATTTTCCCACCAGAAATCCTAACATTTTTATTGCCTTTAACGTCAAATATTCTATACCAGGGGGATGAGTTCGCTTCTAGCTGTAATACGCATCCATCAGCCATTTCAAAATGCATATTACTTTGCATAACAATACACGAAAATGATGTACTATCAATCTTTAACTTATATGTGCCAGATGGTAATATAACATGATTATACCCTTGAGACTTTGCCCAAATTACTGCTTGATTTATACCTAGTGTAGTAGAAACAGAATTCGTCCCATCATTTTTAATACTCCATCTATCTAGTTCTATTACATATACAACACTTGTGGCATTATCTGCGCTTGAAATTGAAAGCTTTTTAGGAATCCACTTTGATTTAACATCATCATAAGTTAATACATCACCATGGGCAGGAGACATATTTGTTAAATCAACATCACTCATATCCCCAAGATTAGCGTTTAAATAACTTGTCATATATTTACACCCTTTCTCTTTTATATATTATGCTTCTAGAGACTAAATAGATTGGGTGTATGAGTTATAATAAAAAAGGAAAAAACCATTTTATGAATTTTCCCTTTTCAACAAATTTATTAAACTAAAAAATCCTCTCTGAATATGTTCATCATTTTAACCTGTAATTGTCACTATAGTTAATATGAGATTCCTTTTCCTAATTTAAAACGCTTCAATAACTTGCCCACAATACTTTTAAAAACACCTGACAAATACTTAAACTCATCTGTCTTACGAAAAATAAGCACATACATTATATTGGGCACTATTAGACAAACAATGCCTTTTAAAACTAAACCTAACCAACCATCTAACGCTATAAAGTTACTTATAAATTTCGTTATTAGATAGGTCACTATACATAAAACTACATAATACGAGTACGTTTTATAATAATTAATAATAGGTTTGTCAAACACTTTTTTATACACTAAATAAGGAGTAACCCAGAATGGAACAGTTAATACACTAATAAGTGTTCCTATAAAAACCCCTACTATACCTATATACTGAACTAAAATAATAGATATAATAAGGTTCACAGCAGCTTGAAACAAGGGAGCGTATCTATCCTCTTGAAAAATTCCTGCTGTAGTCTTCACTGTGGTTATCGCATTTCTCATTCCTCTTTCATAGAAGATCGCTATTAATACATATAATATCCCTTCACTCATTAAGAATTTTGGACCTATCCATAAAGTAATAAAGGGCTCTATAGTAATACACAACAGTATGCTGAAAAACGAATATAACCAAAAATTGAGGAATGTATAGACTTTATAAATACTATAAATTTTTTCTACACTCTCTTTTGCGACTAAATTTCCTACACTATGATAAATATTATTAAACACCTGATAGGTAAAGGTTCTACAAATCTCAATTAACATATTGTAGTTGGAATATAGTCCAACCGCTGCTACACTCACAAACGATGAAATGATAATATTATCTGTTCCTAATACTAGGTAATTCCCTATATTTTGTAGAACAATCGCTTTTACATTTTTTACAATACTATTTTTCGTTTCGCTATCTAGTTTACTAGTCACTTTTTCTTTTAGAAATGGATACAATTTACTTACTATAACTGCTAGAAGGATACTTGTAGTTATGGTAATAATACTATCTATAATTAGATAAAGAATGTAATTTTTTGTAAAATGCAATACTCCTATCTTAAGACTAGTGGATATAATGGAGGATACAGAATATACCCCTGTTACAACATACCCTTTCTGACAAACACTTAAAAACGAACTTCTATGTGAGTACAAATACGGTGCAACTGTATTCAGTAAAAATATTGCATAAATGAGATGAATATTTTCAACATTCGAATTTTTAACGAAATAACCTAGAAAAGGCATTAATGCGAGCCCTAGCAACAATACTATTAAGGCAATTACCAAGTATGCATTTCGATACAAGCGCATAAGCATATTTATTTTCTTCTGATCATTCTCGGCTACTGGTTTGTAAAGACTGTACATTATACTAGAACCTATTCCTGCCTCTGCTAAAGACAGCATAGAAAGTATATTAGTAAGTAATCCATTTATTCCTAGGTACTCGACTCCTAAACTATTAATGAACACAGTTCTTGAAATAAAGCTTAATGCCGTAATAATGATCTGATTACCAAGACCAGCAGATATATTAATTATCGAACTTTTTACTCTCATATTTTAAAACCTACTCATTATGATTTTCTTACATTTAACTAAGAATATAGAAAAGATTAAAGTAACAGGTTGAATCTCTAAGTATTCTGCAGCCTGCCTCAATTTAAAATTAGATTTTACAAAATCATAGTATAAATTATAATAAGATAATCTGCCTTTTAAGTTACATTCATAAAACTTAATTTGTTGTTTTATATAATACGCTGTACCTTTAGGACTTTTAGCAAATATCTCTTTCATATTATTCGTTAAGCCATCCTCGAGATAATCGCATATATAAATAGTTTTATTAAACCACCTTATTTTATATCCATCATGGGCCATTTTCTCCCACACTGTAGCCTCTGATATAAATTTCTCTCCTTCAAATTCATGAAACTTATATTTTCTAAGTATGTTCGTATAAAAGACTTCTGCTTTATCACCGGTTATATTATATTTTGTACGTTCAAGTGAAGTTGCATCCAAATAATCACCTTCAAATGTTGTTCCTAAAAACTCATTCGCTTGCTTTCCTCGATTACCAGATACACCACAAAATAGTTCTTTATTTTCCAAGTTTCGTTCCCAATTGTCTATACTTTCTAATGCATCTTTTGTAAGATAATCATCAGAATCTACAATGAAAAACAATTCTCCTTCTGCTAAGTCAGTAGCTTTATTAATCGCTCTATGTTTTCCACCATTTTCAATTTTATAATACCTTATGGGGAATGGATTTTTCTCTACTGTCCACAGTCTAAATAACTCTTCCGTGTTGTCACTTGAGCCATCATCAATAACTAACCATTCAAACTCCGTATATGTTTGTTCTTGTAATGATCTGTACAATTTTTCTATAATATAGCCTCTGTTGTATGCTGGAGTGAATACTGTTATTCTCATTTAACCCTCCCATTTTTACTGATCATAATTTTTTCTTTTCATCTATTTACAATAATGATTGAAAAATAAGCCCTTAGTTAAGGACTTATTTTGATAAAGGTACTTGTATTTTATGCGTTTGTTTTCGGAAACCAAAACGAATTTTCTTACGTAATGGCTCTTCGTAAAATTGATAAATGATTGAACTGAATAATAAAGAAATTATTAAACAAATCAAAAAGTTATACGTATTTGCTAAATGAAGAAAATTTAAATATCGAATCACTAATTGATGGATCATATAGAATGAGAAACTAATTTCACCCAAATAAACAAAAAACCTTTGTGATAATATTTTTGAAATCATACCACCTTGAAATGCAAAGATGAAAATTAACAAACACCATAATGGAACAAAATACACACCGCGAACGATTCCTACACCTAAGTTTACCGAATACAATAATAAGACTATGAATAACAATAAACATAGTAGTTCTAAAACGGTGAATATAGTCTTGTTTAAATGTACTTTGTTGGCTTTTTCAATATAAATTAATCCTAAAAGCACCCCTGTTGAAAATTCGAAAAACCTAACTACCGGAAAGATATGTAGTAACCAAATGTAAAATGAATTATCTACATCTAAATAATTATTTAATAGAAATAACACGCCCCACACTATCCAAAATATCAATACAGATTTAACTATATTTTTGTTAACTTTAAGTTTTGTAAATATCCATAGCAGAAAAGGAAACATAACATAAAAGAACGCTTCAACTGATAGCGTCCATGAAACACCATTAAAATTAAAATAAGTACCTTGACTTGGAAAAAAACTTTGTAACAATAGCAAATTGATAATTGACATAAAAGTAAGTTTTACAAAATATAAACCATTGGGGTGAAAGTATAAAATAACCAACGGCACAGAGAGCAAAAACGTCAATATATGAACCGGATATACTCTTGAAAATCTTGCTTTATAAAACTTTTTGATATTGTTTTTATTGATTTCTATAAACTTAGAATGGTAGTTATAGGCTAATATAAAGCCAGATAAAACAAAGAAAAACTGAACACCCGCTGAACCTAATTGGTACTGGCTGAACACCTGCATATGGAATAAGAACACCATTAATGCAGCAATAAATCTAAATGAGGTTAAAGAATTTAACAAATAAATTCCTCCTTTTTTCATTCTCCAAAAACAATTTATTTGAATTCTCTAACGAGCCATTACCTTTGTTAATTGGATATTTCTTATACAAATATAAGTAAAAGCTTATCTCTTACCTACATATAAATTGATTAATCTCATACAAAACCCTTGCGTAAACGGCAGTATATTAAACAACATCGAATATACTCCTATGTCTTTTGTGTCTCCTTGTGAAAAGTCAACTGCTCCGTTTCTCCTTGTAACTTTCATCAAATGATTTATAGCTTTATCTGTACCATTTAAACATTCTTTCGAAATCTCATCTATTTTTGAAGCGTTTAGCAGAAACCAGCCTAATGTAGCTGTAGCAGACGAATCCGGCCTACATTCATTCCTTGTTACAGTCCAATTCCAGCTTCCATTCTCTTGTTGAAAGTTCAAAGCAGCTTTTGCAAATTTCTTTACACTTTCCTCTAAAACAATTTTATATTGATTATCTTGCGGTAATTCACTCCATGCATCTATAAGGCCTATAGCAAACCACCCAAGACCTCTTCCCCATCCATATAATCCAAGAGGAACTTTATTCTCTATTTTATATACATGACTCGGGATATAATGCTTGTCTAACATTCCATACTGCTCATACTCTTTAATTTGCTTTACTGCTAAATCCACGCACTCTTTTTTATTATATTTAATGCCGTAAGCCACTAAAAATGGACATATAAAGCCGATAGTATCTACATACCTATAACTTTTCATATACTTTCTATACTCTACTGATCCATCTTCACCTATATGCTCTTTTATCATTTCCCAAACAGAGTCCAATGCTTTCTTATACTTATCGGTCTCTATAAAATCTACCTTCATAATAGAATATGCTAGTATAGCCCCATCTACATACTTTGGTTCTTCTATCCATTGACCATTACTATCAAATTTTGCATTCAAAAATTTCACAACTGCTTTTTTTACTTCCTGATCATCATGATTTTTTAAGTACTCAGATAGTCCTAAAACTAATGATGCTTCTTGCCAATGTTGTATCGTACTTTTTGTATAGTTTTTCTTTAGCATATCTATTACGACTAATCTTGTATTATCTGTTACTTTTATTTTTGGTACATGTAATAAAAATTTAGACCCTTTATTCGTGATAGCTTTATTCCATAAAGACTTATCATCGTATCTTCCCATATGAATTCTTAGTACCCAGTCTTTTAATAAAGGTACTAAGTCTATAGCCATCGTTATTAAAAGAATAATAATTATCGTGTAACACAAAATTTGAAATATCATCTCTATAAAGCCCTTTCAATATAGAAATAGTTTAGTTTACTTAACATATCCTATAGTATTCTTCAACTCTTCAGCCATCTTATTACCCATGTCTAGCGTTATATTACCACCTATTGTCCAATCATTATCATATACATGAGCAGTTTCCATATTTAATCTGTGCTTGTTTATATAATCTTCAGTTTTCCCGATTATTCTTGCTGGATTACCGCCAACTATAGACCCTTCAGGTACCGATTTAGTTACGATACTACCTGCAGCTACAATAGCATTCTTCCCTATTGTCACTCCGGGCATAATTAAGGCCCTTGCTCCTATAAATGCATTGTTTTCTATTTTTATTTTTGCTATTTTTGTATAATCTAAATACCGTTTCGTACTAGCGTCATGTGCAAGAAGATATACTTGTGGTGCAAACGTAACGTTATCACCAATTTCTATTAACCAGCAATGTGCATAATCGATTGTGCTCCCAGCTAACCCGGAACAATTTTTCCCTACCTTCATACCTCGTTGCAAACATGCTTCTACTGTTAGCTCTTCACGGGATAGCATTCCTAATCTTATCATTAACGACTTTTTTATTCGATTAAACATTGTTACCCCCATAATTATATTTTACTATTTATTAATTTGTACAAATTACCAATTTCATCTTCTGTTCCTAATTCCTCTTCTGTAAGACTATTAATAAACTTCCTTCTCAACATTTCATCATTTATTAATTTTTCAAGATGATCAGCTACTGAGATAGAATCCATTTCTGCAATCAATCCATCAATATGATTTTTTATATGATTATCAGCTGTTTCGAAATTAGTAATTACTATTGGTTTTGCCAATATTTTCGCTTCATCTATAGAAATTGATTTGCCTTCATATCTCGAGGTTTGTATATATATATCTGATTGTCTTATATAAGGATATGGATTTTCTTTTAAACCTAATAGTATTATTCTTTCTTCTAACTTTCTTTCTTTTATACTTCTTTCCAATTCTTTTCTTACATTACCTTCTCCAATTAAATACCACTTAATATCGTACCCTTTTTTAACAAGCCTATCGACTGCCTCTAAGGAAATATCTAATCCCTTTTCTTTCGCCAATCTGCCTACAGAAATTAATGATATACTTTTGTCACCTTCTGTTTTAAACTCTACCTGCTCTAATGACATTTTCCTTATCATTTTTGAAGAAACTATATTGTGTATACATACAAATTTTTCTTCATATTCAGGAAAGTTGCTTTTTAGAATATTCACTAATTCTTCCGATACAGTAACGATGTAATCTAATTGACCGAAATAAACTTTCTCTTTTCTAAAATCAATGCCTAACTTATTATAATCTGTATGTATCCATCCAATTTTTCTGTTTGCTTTTACCTTATCAACACAAAAATATATAGGGTTTTTTTCTTGAAACCCTATAACTGCATCGTACTCTTTATTAATTTCGTCTATCGATCTCGACATGTATTTCCATACTTTTTGTTCGATGATAGCTCCATTATTTTCTGTTTTAGCTAAATATCCTAATACCATTCTATAAAAAGATGTTTTAAAATCTCTTTTTTTAATTAACTCCATTAATGATTTTTTTATAGGCATATCAAAATATTTATAGTTCATAGGCCCCTGTAGTAAACGAACTTCTTTTGGTAGCTTATTTATAAATATTCCTTCATGTTTAAATAAAAACAAATCGACATTGTATAAAGAATAATCTATCGTTTCTAACAAGGATATTAGCGATTTCTCAGCCCCACCACATGTTAAATTATTCATTACAAATAATAAATTTTTTTTCATGAATGCCACCCACTAAAAAGTCTCATACAGCTTATTTATTTCTCCTTCTGTTCCTAATTTCAATTGGGATAAGTTATATTCTAATTGTTCTCTTAAACCTCTATCTTTTACAAGTTTTTCAACCCCATTTGCAACAGCATCTGCATCCATATCTACAATTAGGCCGTCTATGCCATCATTTATCTGATCTTTTGCTGTACTAAAATTAGTTACAATTATAGGTTTGTTTAATATTTTTGCTTCATCTATTGCGATAGACTTTCCTTCAAATCTAGATGTTTGTATATATATATCGGCTTGCTTTATATATGGATATGGATTGGACTTTAAGCCTAATAAACGAAAAGTTCCTTCTAATTTATTTTCTTTAATTAAATTAGTTAGTTTCTCCCTCTCTTCTCCTTCACCGATAATATTCCATTTTATGTTATATCCTCTGTCTATTAGTTTTTTACAAGATTCTATAGCCAACTCAAAACCTTTCTGATAATGTAATCTTCCTATAGAAAGAAGTACAATTTCATTTTCCTTCCTATCATACACATCAGTGTTACTTTGATTTGCCATTTTATTTATCATTGTCGGTGAAACGATATTATATATAACCCCTACTTTATTCTTTTGGCTTGGGAACCTATTCTTCAATGTATTTGCGCATTCTTCCGAAACAGTAACGATATGGTCTAATTTTTTAAAATAATCAATATCAAAATTTGGATCCATACCTAATTTGTCATAATCAATATGAACCCATCCTATTTTTTTAAAAGCATTTACTTTATCTACACAAAAATATGTAGAAGTTTTTTCTAAAAATCCGATTGCAACATCATATGTTTTAGGGATATTATCCAAGGATTTAGAAAAATATTTCCAGTTATATTGTTCTCTTATTGATATATTTCTAGCATTTCTATTTCTTATAGAGAACATAACTCGGTTATATGCTAGTGTCATTTTACCTTTTACAATAAGCTGCTTAACAGATTTAAATAATGGTAAAGTAAATAAGTGATAAGTTTCTGGAAGTGATAGAATTTGTACCTCTTTTGGTACAAATTCCATAAACATTCCATCATGTTTTAATAAAAACAAATCAACATTATATAAATTGTAATCTATTTGAGATAATAAATTCACTAAACTCTTTTCTCCACCAGCAGCTGTTAAGCTAGGTATAACAAATAACAAATTCTTTTTCATTGATACACCTCACTAAACTAGTTCAGTTAAATATTCTACTGCTTTATACGACATCTTCTTTATATTAGGGATAGATTTCTGTAATGTTTGTCTCAATTGTATTTCTTCGCTTACCATTTCATCAAATTTAGCCTTTAATTTCTCACTGCTTGATATCTCTTCTAACCCTAAAACTAATTTTTCTTCTCCAAATATATCTTTCGATATTCCTTTTGACTTTATGCTATACCCTAACACCATAGTCGGAACACAATTCGAATAAGCTGCTATAGTCGCATGTGTTCTAGCTCCTATGAAGAATCTCATTCTAGCAATATATCCCTTATATTGTATTGCATTTAAATCATTTGGAAGTATGATTACTCGCCCAGTATTTTTGAATTCCTCATAATATTTATATAAAACTTCATAATCGTTATTTCCATCCATTATTACATGAGGTGTAAGAGCAATTGTTGAATCTGTAGTATTTAATATATGATTTATTAATTCTCTTACTGCAGCTTGGGAATCTTTATTTCTCTCCCATACAAGTGGGCTAAAGTTTAATCCAACTGT
Organism: Bacillus sp. 491mf; assembly: GCF_900112415.1. Classification (GTDB taxonomy): domain Bacteria; phylum Bacillota; class Bacilli; order Bacillales; family Bacillaceae_G; genus Bacillus_A. Next base: position 24,264 of record NZ_FOLV01000014.1, on the reverse strand, counting down.
ATTTCCTTCTTGCCATCCCTTAGGAAGGTCTAGTTCCTCTTTGGCCATAGTAAATGCCGGATCAGCACATAATTTAACATTATTGAGCCCCTTACTTTTTAACATATTATAAGTAAGGCTTTCACGAGCTAATATTGCATCAAACAACTTTAAGTCTTCTAATTTTTTCTTAGACATGTCCTCTTCACCGATAGAACATCCCCATAAAACTAATTTTTTCCCTTGTGCCTTTACTCTTCTATCTATCTCATACAATGCGGGCTGCTCTCCATAACAATAGTTGTCCCCACCTATAGATAAGCATACATCTACATCTTTTATACGTTTAATAATGTTATTTTCCATTTTAGCTAATGCATAAGATTCATCATTCAAAAACTTTACTTTAAGTAAAGCCATCCACCAATCATAAGAATACTTCTTTATACTACTGCTAGAACCTTCATATATTTCATCCAATTGGGGAATTATCTTGTCCGTTTCTGGTTTACTTGATACTAAGTACACTTTTGTATCATCTATTTTTTCTTTTATAATATTCGTAGAAGAACGAACGATTGCTTCGCATCCTCTATTTAAACTGCCTCCATGGGCAAACATCATAATTTTCATTTTAAACTCTCCCAATATTATTTACTTCGAAATCTACTGTAAGCAACTGCACAATATAGTCCGATTGTTAACTTTTTTCTCATCATGTTTATTACAGCTTTTTCATATCTTCCTAATTCACTGTAATTTTCGCTACAATAAACAGGTAATGCCTCTTGTACATGTTTATTTCGAATCATATTTTTTACATATCTATACCTCGTACTAAAACTTACCTTTTTAGATGGAGTAAAATAAATATATATATAAGACATTACACTGTTTATAAATTTTATTGATTTTAGCTGATGGGCCCTTACTTTGTCGACCTTATCAGTATATGTTTGTGGCAAGTCCATGTTATACACTTCCATAGCCCTCTTAAAATAATCTTTTTCTACTATATTTCTAGTAGCACTACCAGTTACCTCTCTATAATGGTATCCAGCATAATTTATATATTTCATACTAGTTGCATTACTAAAGAATTCGATATTAAACATACCGTCTTCTCCTAACGCAACTTTCTCTGGAAATTTCACATCATTTTCATTTATTATTTTGGTTTTATAAATTTTATTCACAGCAGTATTTAAATGATCTGTCTTAAGAAAATAAGGCAATAGCTCTTGATCTATATATTCTTTTTTAAGAACAGTATCTACTGGAAATGGATATTTTATTGCTACCTTATGTCCGTCCATTTCGCCGTTAATATTTGATATAACTACGTCACAATCAACTTGCTTTGCAGAGTTATATAATATTTCATACATATCTCTCTCTATGTAATCATCAGCATCAACAAATCCAACATATTCCCCAGTCGCTACACTCAATCCTTTATTCCTTGCAATACTTACACCCTGATTTTCTTGATTTATAAGTATTATTCTACGATCTAGTTCTTTATAACTCTCAATAACTTCGCTACTATTGTCCGTCGAACCATCATTAATAAATATAAATTCACATTGCTCTAGTGTTTGATTTAAAAGTGATTCCACACACTGTGTAATATATTTTCCTGCATTATAAACCGGTATTATTACACTTACTTTTATGCTCATGCCTAAATCCCGCCTCTACCAGGAAACCCTGCATTATAATAACCAATTATTATCTCCTAAATAATTTGTTTTAGGTTTCTATAATTTTATATAATTTATTTAACTCATAGCTATTACTATAATCTCTACCTTTTAGATGATGAATCAATGTATTTCTGAGCTTATCATCTTTATATAGAGTTTCAATTCCTTTAACTAATCCCTCAATACTTGAATCACATGTTATACCTTCTACTCCATCTTCCAACTGACTACCTGCAGTAGGATAATTCGTAATCAATATAGGTTTCTCAAGTATTTTAGCCTCTGTAACCGTAACTGCTTTTCCCTCGTATCTAGACGGCTGCACGTATAAATCGCATGCTTTCATATATGGATATGGATTGGCTTGCTTGCCTAATAGTATAAAACTATCTTCTAAATTATTCTTTTCTATAAGTTCTTTAAGAGTAGTTTCATCTGAGCCATATCCTATCACATACCACTTTATATTATTAAATCCTTTGTCATGCAAAATTTTAAGTGCTTTTATAGCACGATCAAACCCTTTTGCGTAGGACAATCTTCCAACCGATACGATATTAAAAGTGCAATTATCTTCCTTATTAAAATCTACAACATTATCAGCCATTTTCCGAATAAACTCTGGTGAAGTAATATTTTCTATAAGCAAGATTTTCTCTTTCAGTGATGGGTATACAGTCAAGAACGTTTTTGTACATTCATCCGATATAGATGCAATATAGTCATACTTATTCCACATAGCAAGATCTATTTCATTATCAATTTCTAGCGTACTGTAATCTGTATGGATCCAAGCTACTTTTTTATCAGCATTTACATTATCAGCTAAAATATCGTGTGGCCATGCATAACTAATTGCAAAGTCATACTTTTTTTTCTGTTTAGGCAAGAAATGTGATACATATTTTGAAACAAGCTGCATCTGAATGTATCCTGATCCTTCTTTAAATTGCTTTTGTTTTGATTTCCTGCCTGCGATATACTTGCTTACTATTCTTATAAATGGTGCTAAAAAATAGCCTTCTTGTATGCATTGTCTAATAGATTTTCTAAATACAGTGTATTTACCTATTTGCGGTAACACATTAACCTTATTAGGAATTAAATGTATGAAATCTCCTGTGTGATTTAATATAAGTAAATCTACGTTATATTTGTCATAGTCAAAGGTCTCTAACATATTAATTAGGCTTCTTTCCGCACCGCCGATTTCCATATCATAAATAGAAATTAAAATATTCTTTTTCATGTAATTCCCCGCGTTCATATTTTGTTCTTGATTTAAGTGAAATCATTATACATTATGAAAGTATATAGACGACACTTTCACATGAACCGCTTCAACTAGTGCGATTGATACATACGTTTTCTCGTTTATTTACAAACAGCGTATTTGAAGGAATATCTCCTTTTACAACACTGCCAGCGGCTATCACAGTATTATCGCCAATAAACGTATCTCTCAATATAACTACATTAGAACCAATCCAAACATTCTCTCCTATCTTTACTTCACCCTTTATTAAATGACTATCTTCAATGTTCTTATAATTATGATCATGGTCATTAATACTTACATTAGGAGCTATCTTTGTGTTTTTTCCAATTGATATTTTATTGATACAATTAATGTTACAGTTATCATTAATAAATACTTTCTCGCCTATATTTAGTACCCCATTAAAATCAATACGAATACTCGTATTTCTTCTGACAAACACAAATTTTCCAATATTGATTTTTGAATGCTTATTAAAAATCTCTATCCTACTTTTTGTTTGAAGTGCAAAGATTGAGCAATTTATATTACGGAAGTATATTAACTTATAGAAAGCGCCTCTTAATACACCGATTAAATGTGAAATATTCATCAACACTGCAAAATATAACCCTCTGTTACGACTTTCTGTAACTAGCGTCTGGAATATTTTTTTAAATATATTAATCATGCATTTTCTCCTTAAAAACTTCTTTTCGCCCCGCACGTTGCCTTAACTTAGCAATATTATCTCCACCTATAATTTTTGCTAAAATTAATTTTATTTTACCCTTCACCCGCGCTTTAGCTGGTAACCAACTCTTATGAAAATGATGCATGGCATATGTATTTTCCGTTATAAATTTTCTACAATTAATATAGTCATATGGTGAAAAATATGTTTGTGGATAGAAGGTTCCTATCCCTTCTATTTCCTGATACTCTCCATCTGTTTTTAAACCTAAATTTTTTAATATCTCTGTCACAATAGCCACATTCGTCAAATCATCGTAAGTACCATCCTCTTTAATGAAACCCTTTTCTTCGTATGAATCTAGGAATGTTTTTATAAGCTTATTTCCTTTAGCCGCTCCTATTGTGCTTGTAGCTATGTAATTTTCTTGTTCAAATCCCCAAAATGAATCATGATGCAATAGATTATTAAAAGATTTAAATACTTCCACATCAGTATCCAAATAAATACCGCCATAATAATATAAAGCATGTACTCTAACATAATCACTTACAAATGCAAACTTACTAGATTTGTATGCCTCTGTTACATATGAATTACAGCTTATATCAAAATTATCTTCATTCCATTCTATTATTTCATAGTCTGGGAGATTCTTTTTCCAACTCTCTATACATCTTTTGACAATATCAGGTTTTTCATTTCCTCCAAACCAGCAATAATGTATAGTCCTGGGTATTTTTTCAAGTTTTTTCACTTTAAAGCCTCCTCTTTAAAGTAGGAAGTCCCCTTTTTATGCTATATTCGTTATACTTATTCGAATATAGTTCTAAAGTTTTATAAAGTCACTTCCATATCCAACGCCTGCAAGGCTTACTACACATTCATAGTAGTAATACATAATATAGAATAATAAAATACCATAATAAATAAGCTTTTGATCTTTTTCCCTAAATAATTTTACAACCCAAGAAATTAATATAAGTTGATACAATCCAAAATAAATAGAAAATCTAGCAAATATCCAGTTTTGTGTTGAAATAATCATAAAGACAAGCCCTAATATAGACATATTTACAACAGCATCACTTTGAGGAAACAACTCTCTTAATCTATCTTTTCCTAAGTAAGCGAGAATAATTGGTACGGCATAAACAATAACCCTAAGTATATTTGCACCGCCCTCAGAAAAGTTTTTGTACTCACTATATTGACTATTTTCTATAACCGCAAATAAAGCATCCATAAATTGATTAAATCCTATTACGATAAGTACCGCACAAACGAGAAGAATATACGTTTGCTTTGACCAGGCTTCTTTCCTAACTATAAAATAAATAGGAATGAGGATAAGCGCAGTCTGATGTACAGTTGATGCAAGTAGGATAATTAAAATATACTTTTTCCAATTACCTTCAAATATATATTTTGTTGCAGCAAATACAATTGCAGCTGCTAAAAATTGCCTTATTCCATTCATTGAAGTTAAAAACATACCACCTGTTATATAGACATATAAACTTAACTCAAGCATTCTTGCATGTTTATATAAAACAAGCACGATTAATAAGTTTGTAATTAATGCTGTTACAAAAATCAGAAGTTGCGGATCATGGGAAAAATTTTGTAAAAACATTTGATAAATATTAAATCCAAGATCCTTTTCCGACTTAATAGTTTCCCAGCTAAAATTGAGGGTGGCATATGAATGCATATAGGCAAAAGTATCTCCAATATTATTACGGAGGCCAGATACTAATATTAAAGTTGTCATGGCACAAAATGTTAAAAATTTATTTGGTTTGATAAAAGATCCTCTCATAATAACCGGTTTAGAAAAATACCTTGCAAAAAAAGAAAAGAAATAAACTAAAGCAAGATTCAACCATAATTCAGTCATTACCAATCACTTCCACATCTTAAGCGTATATAACTATATACCTATTCTTTCTACCTATACCTCTCTTTGTTTTATTTACTTTTCAAAACAGTAGCTTTATGTGTGTTCAAAATATAGCAATAAAGTAAAAAACCAAATGGTGTTGCTAGGAAAGTAGTCCATTTACATGGTGACTCTTTTAAAAACCCATAGTTTTTTATTATCAAATTACTAGACACATAATGCATACATTCTCGAAATTTATCTTTAAATGAAGGTGCATATTGCATAGCGATTTTTCTAAAAAAAGAAAACCCACGTGGATTTCTCTTATATTGCTTAATAATGTTCATACTTGACCCATCATCTAAATATTCTACAAAGCACAACACTTCATTCATTATAAGTAAAGGACATTCTTGATCAATAACAATATACTTATAACTAAGTGGGCAATACTTTTCCCCTGGAAAAACTGGATACGGCGGGGAGTTTCGTGTCAGTTCGGATCTGTATACAAGTTTTTTATCGCCTTTTACTTTATGTTTCACATATAAATCTGAAAGTTTAGATGCCGTTAAACCTGGCGGCATTTTTGTTCCGATAATTTCTCCATTTTGATTAGCATCCAATCCTACTATACCAGCATAACGATCACTTCCATTTTGTTCCCAAAAGGAAAGGATTCTCTCCACAGCATCATCAGCCATATAATCATCGGAGTCTATACAAACATTGAGTTCTGTGTCAATTAATTCATAAGCTGCATTGTGAGCCCCGTGCATTCCCTGATTTTCTTGATAGTGATAACGAATTGGAACTAATTCCTCTGAAATCCACTTTTCCACAAGTTCTTTTGTGTTATCCGTAGATCCGTCATCAATAATTAACCAAATAAAGTCTTTAGAAGTTTGTCTTTTCAAACTGTCGTAGCATAGATGTAGTGTATACGCACGATTAAATGTAGGTGTAAAGACAGTTAAAGTATGACCCATCACAAAACCTCCAGAAATCTAAGTTTGTTTTACATGTAACTATGATTTAAATAATAATCCGTTAGCCATTTCGCCATCGTAGCAGTGTCATATCCGTTTTTACGTAATAAACCGGACGTATCTTCATGGTCATATGATGAAGTAAGAATTTTTTCTGCCCATACCTCTGGCGTTTCCTTTAAGCCCACAAATTCTATTCGACCTGACACATCCGTTTCATCAGTTATCGTATCGGATACAACACATTTTAAGCCAGCAGCCTGCGCTTCAACCAGTACAACAGGCAATCCTTCAAATAGCGAAGGAAACAGAAATAAATCGAACCCTTGCATAAGGAATGATATATCTCCTCTAACTCCTAAAAACCTTACATGAGACGATAACCCTAAGGCAGCTACCTTCTTTTCTACCAATGGTCGTAATTGACCATCTCCTACCATAACAAGCAGGGAATTAGGATTCTTATCGTGCACAGCTTTAAACACATCAATTAGGAAATCGTGATTTTTTTGCTTATTAAATCTTCCGATATGTCCTAATACTAATTTATCTTCTGCACCTATTTCTTTCCTTATTTGCTTCCTAATTTCTTCATCATATTTAAATTCCTCTACATTAACTGCATTGTTCAGAACAGTTACTTCCTTAGATTCACATACTTTCCGTCCAAATAACCATTGGCCTGCATTTTTTGAACATGCAAAATACTTGTTAGGATTATCCTTCATAGAAAATCTCGCATACAAACGAAATGGTAGCTTTATATCTATACCCAAATCACTTAAATGACTATGCGCAATACGGCAAGGAACACCCGCACGTTTGGCTGCTCCAAGTACAAAACTGCTATTTTCGTTAATATGAGAATGTACTACTTTATATTCAGGATGATCAAGAAAGAATGTATCGAGTAATTTGAAATATGAACGATAATTGCCAGGTCTTATTTGCGGCATTCGATAAATTCTTCCGCCAAGACTTAATATTTCATCATCATAATGCCCTTTTTCTTCTCTATGTACCATGAAGTCAAACTGTATCTTATTGCGATCAAGCTTTCGATAATAATTCATTAACATCGTTTCAAGCCCGCCACGATTCATGATTGTCACTACTTGCAATATACGATTAGGTTCCAAGATTCTCCCCCTATCTAACTATTTTTCTAAGTTTATCAATTACTACCAAAATAAAATAATATCCTAGTGTGAATCGGAATTTTGCACAAAAATAAAATACCCTCCAAGCAATTGAAAAATATTTAATTTCAAATTGCCTAAAGGATTCTTTGATGCGTTTATCCTTTAATATGGAATGCAACCTACTGATTTTCATCAAAGTAGATCCCTTATTTTCTTTGCTTATTGTGTTTAAGCCGAGCCCTAATGTACCAAGACATATCCGATTATTTAAGGCTATATAAAAGTCTTTTTCCATTTTCTTATTATCTAAGAAGTTTTCAATTATACCGTAAAGATTGAACCATTGATTCATTAAATTGGGCTTATAAGACGTTGTAACTGATGTAGTGTTTACTCTCCAATAATGATAATAAGGTTTATTTATAAAAACAAAAGTTTTTGCATAATAAAAAGCGTATATATTAAACAGGGAATCCTCATTAGTCCCTATTTTGCTTAAATCTACAAATTCAAGATTATTTTCTTTAAGAATATCTAAGCGATATAACTTTGACCATACTGTCCCCCATGCATCGAGAAGTTCTGGATTTGCTATTTCTTCATTTAAAGGACCAATCAAACGTCTCATAACTTTTAATTGGACTTCTTCATTGCGATAACAGACCTTTTCAGGAAGGTTGAATTCTTTTATCTTTGAATGAGTACCAAACTCTCGAATATACGTACACATAACAATATCAGCTTTTTCCTCAACTGCGCTTTTATACATTGATTCATACATATCTTTATCTACCCAATCATCTGGGTCAACAAAACCAATATATTCTCCTTTAGCTGCACGTATCCCCTCATTCCTAGCTGAAGAAACCCCACCATTTTCCTTTTCTATCACCACAATACGACTATCTTTTTTTGCATAATCGGAAAGTAATTTTGCACTTCCATCTGTTGAACCATCATTTACAGCTATAATTTCTACATCATTAAAATTTTGTGATAATAAACTATCCAAACATCTACTTAAGTATTGTTCAACATTATATATAGGAACTATCACACTAATTTTTGGTTTCATTTACATCCCTCAACATATATTGTGTATAAATATTATTCAATTCAGTACCTACTTCGTCAACCGAGTATTTTTTTACTCTATTTACATTTTCAATCTTAATCTTTTCTCGTAGTGTTCTTGAATGAATACACTCTAGTATTCGTGATGCAAAAAGCTCTACCTCTCCAGGTGTTACAAGATAACCGTTTGTTGTATCTATGATTAGCTCCCTATGCCCTCTATTATCAGTAGCTACAACTGGAAGACCACAAGCCATAGCCTCCATAATATTTACAGGCAATCCTTCTCGAAGACTAGATGCAACAGCGAGATCACACATTGATAATAAGGAAGCAATATCAGTTCGATAGCCGATAAAATGAACCATTTCTGCAACTCCTAGATGAACAGCCAGCTGCTTACACTCGTCCATTAATGGACCGTTTCCTGCAAGTAAAAGCTTTGCATTCGGAACTTCATTCTTTAATAAAGCTAATGATTGAATCAAGAATTGCTGATTTTTATTTTTGTTAAACTCAGCAGCATAAAACATTAGGAAATCATCTGGTTTATAACCAAACTTTATTTTTAAATCTTGTTTATATTCATCTTCTACCAATTTAAATTGTTCTATATCTACGCCTATTCCATGAACATGTTCAATGCACTTTGCTTTAAAGCGATGTTTCACCGCAAGATTATAATCTTCTGAATTGATTGTTATGAGACAATCAGTATAAGAAGCTAATCCTCTTTCAATTGGATAATATGCAAGCCAATTTATAAGGGGAGCACCCTTACAAAAATGAAATCCATGAGCTGTATAAATCACCTTTGTTCCTTGTTTTCTTGCTTTTTTTGCAGCTAAGCGAGCAAGAACTCCTCCCATAGGTGTATGACAATGAATAATGCTGTACTTATTGTTATTGATAATTGATGAAAGCTTCTTATAGGCCTCAAAATTTTGCAGTCTAAAAGGTGATCTCTGAATAGGAATATCATATTTTTTATGTACGTATGGAAGGTCCATATTACCACTTGCAGCAACATGTACCTCCCACCCTTGTTCTGTAAACCATTTCATATATGGTAAATGAAAGGCCTTAAAATGGTAATCTACTGTTGCACAAAACAACACTTTCTTAGACAATTAAATCACGCACCCATTTAACTATATTCTTGATTCAAGTAAAGCCTCAACAAATCGTTAACCCAATGCTGGTGTTAACACTTTCGAAGCGTTATGTCTATTAGCCAAATCTAATAATATGTTTCGTAATTCTTCTTTATCCAAATCAGAGTGTGTAGAAATAATCTTTTCGATTTCTTCTATATAAATATTAGTTTCTTTTCCTACATAAATTCTCGGATAAATTTGTTGTTCAATCATTTCATCATCTTTTAATAGCTCTTCAAAAAGCTTTTCTCCTGGTCTCATTCCGGTAAATTCTATTCCAATCTCTTCAACAGAATTTCCTGATAACTTTATTAAATTTTTGGCCAAATCAACAATTTTTACTGGTTCTCCCATATCTAATACGAAAATTTCTCCGCCCTCAGCTAAAGCTCCCGCCTGTATAACTAGTCTCGATGCTTCTGGAATAGTCATAAAGTAACGAACCATATCAGGATGCGTAACTGTAACTGGTCCGCCTTTTTGAATTTGCTTCTTGAATAACGGAATTACACTACCTCTACTTCCTAATACATTTCCAAAACGAACGGCAACAAACTTTGTTTGACTCATTTTATTTGTATGTTGAACAATCATTTCAGCCAATCTTTTCGTTGCTCCCATAACATTCGTTGGATTTACTGCTTTATCAGAGGAAATCATAACAAACGTCTCGACATCGTGCCAACTTGCTGCTTGTGCAACATTCATCGTTCCCATCAAATTATTTTTTACAGCTTCTTCAGGGTTATATTCCATTAATGGGACATGTTTATGTGCAGCAGCATGATAGACAACATTTGGACGGTATTTATTCATTACTAACATCATTTTCTTACTATCTTGTATATCGGCAATTTCCGGAATAAATGTAATCTCCATATTACCATATAGCTCTCTTAGCTCCATTTCAATGGAGTAAATACTATTTTCACCATGACCTAATAAAATTAACTGCTTTGGATTAAATTTTGCCACTTGTCTACAAATCTCTGAACCGATTGAACCACCAGCACCAGTCACTAAAATGACTTTATCGGTTATGTATTCAGAAATACTATTCATATCCAACTCAATCGGACTACGTCCTAGCAAGTCTTCTACTTGAACATCGCGGAATTCATTAACTGAAACTTTCCCTGTTACTAAATCTTCTAGCATAGGAAGAATTTGCGTCTTAGCTTTTGTCTTTGAACACTCTTTGAAAATAGCGTTCAATCCTTTTTTACTAAGCGAAGGAATAGCAATTACGATACTATCAATATTAAGTTCTTGAACAACAGACTCAATTTGGTTTACTCCCCCAATGACTGGAATTCCAAGAATATCAAGATTATGTTTCTTCACATTATCATCAATAAATGCAACAGGTAATAATTCTGTTTCATTGTTTTGTAACAATTGTCTTGTCACCATTGTTCCAGCTGAACCGGCGCCAATAATTAAAGTTCTCTTTTTCGTATCATCCCTTTTAAAGTATGCATCCCGAAGCATCCGCCAAATAAAACGGGATCCTCCAATTAACAAAACATGTATCATCCAAGTTATAGCAAGTAACCGAAAATAGACTTCATGTATTACTAGTTGTTGTACCAAAGCTGTAGTTGCAATAGAAAATGTAATAGCTTTAAAAATAATTAATAATTCCCCAATACTTGCATATTCCCATGCTTTTTTATACAACTTATAAATAAAAGCAAAAAAATGATGGCTACATAATAAAGTGATAGAACTAACTACAGATGTTAATGTAATAACTCGAAAACTACCATTTACAAAAAAATAACTAAAATAAATCGCACTTAATACTATAAGTGAATCCGTTAAAAGCAATAACGACAACCTTTGCCGGTACGTCATATAATTCCCACCTTTTTAATCATTACTTAAAAAAATTAAAGTTTTTAACTATGAGATCTTTCCAAAAACCCATAGTTAAAATCTTTAATAAAATTTGGGCATCAAACCCACCCTCACACCACACTCTTGACGACTAGCATCTAAGGTATATTTCAACCCACAGTATAGCCGAGTATCTCCATTGATATTGGTAAGGAGACATCACCATATTTAATCTTTCAAAAGAACCACTTTGTACTTTATAAAGAACATGTCGGTTTAAAATCTTTTTATCTCATTAAATAAATATACTTTATATTTATAGGATACTCCTATATATTAGTTGAAATTCATTTTTACACTTCTCAATTAAGTAGCCAATTATCATTCGAATTCCCTTTATTGGATACTGAATTTTATTGATTTTGACGATGAGTGACTTGTAAAAGACATTTTATTCAACTTATATAAATCCATTTTGATTTTTCAATATACAAATCTCTTCTATGCAAAAAAGTGACTTGCACTTATCTTCTCTCTTGTTTTCACTAAGTTTTGGTAGAAAAAAGCTCCCCAACCAATTCAATGCATAGCCAGATGCTCTTCCCTACCTAAAAAATGGTTTTATATCTTTTTTAATTCACTATGCCTTGTTGTTTAATATAGCTCCCCGTAGTTTCCCTTTTGTAAAATTTAGTATTTTTTTAGCTTCAATTGCATCCTCATTCTTAGTATGGTTATAGTTTACTACTAGCAATACACCATCACATTGATCAGCTAAAATACTTGTATCTGCTACCCCTAAAATTGGTGGAGAGTCAATTAATATGATGTCATACTGATCCATTACTTTTTGAATTAAATTCTCCATTGCGATCGAACCAAGCAACTCAGCGGGATTATGTGGGACTGGACCACTTGTTAATACATGTAGTCCTCCAATTTCTGTTTTCTTTACAGCCGATTCCATTACTTTTTGCTCACTCAAAATATTTGATAATCCAATTGTATTTTCAAGCTGGAATATTTCATGAAGTGCCGGCTTTCGTAAATCAGCATCAATTACTAATACTTTTTCACCTTGTTGAGCTATGGAAACAGCCAAATTTGCGGCAATAGTCGATTTTCCATCCCCAAATCTTGGAGATGTAATAACGATGGTTTTATCTTTACCATTGATAGATGAAAATTGGAGATTTGTACGAATTGTACGATATTCTTCAGCAATTTTGGAATTTGGCACAGTATGAGTAACTAGGCTTTCATTTTTACTTTCGTCTCTTTTTCTTCTGATTTTGAAAACCACTTGCCTATCCTCCTTAATGATGTAAATTTCTTTTCACTATATATATCTAGCATACTACTCTCATTCACTTTAGAAATACTTCCTAAAGTCGGGATATCTAATAACTTTTCAATAGTTCGTTCTGACTTAATCTTATCATCCAAAGAATCAAGTAGAAAAACAAGACCCACACTTAATACTAAACCAACAATGAACGCAGTCATTATCGCATTGATATGATTTATGTTTATTGGTACAGCGTATTTATTTGCTGTTGCTTCTGTTAAAATGCTAACACTATTAAAATTTAATATTCTTGCAGCCTCTTTCTTATAAACAGCAGCTGTAACATTTGCAATTTTAGCAGCCATTTTTGGGTCCATATCAACCACATTTATCTTCAAAACTTGCGAACCTTGTACATTTTCAGTACTTATTTGTCCGCTTAACGCACTTGCTGGCCTATTAATTTTCAATTCCGCAGCAACTTTCTCCATTACAACAGGTTCATTTACCAATACTTTAAGTGTATTCATAGATTCACTATTTGCTTGAATAAGTATTCTAGCAGAAGATGTGTATAATGGAGTTTTTAAGAAGAGACTATTAATCGCTCCCACTAACATAATCGTTAGTGTAACTGCAATAATTACCCATTTTCTTCTTCCTATCACAGCAAATAAATTTTTAAGATTTATTTCCTTTTCCATAGTTTCCCCCTACATTTTTAAAAATGAGTCTGACCCTTAAAACCAAACTCACTCATAAATCATTATTATGCACAGTTTATCATGCATAAAAGCACTACTTAATAAAACACAATTGTTCTATTTAAAATAAATTTTAGTTCTTTATACAGAACAAGTCAACATAAATATTCTATCAAGACATTCCCTCTTTTACAGATTTTTTTCTATCCCAACACTATTCAATATTGGTATTCTGTATTTAATAAAACTTCTTTCCATACTAATAATCCTTCTACAGAATCTACAGATAACTATCTATATAAATTCATTTTGATTTTTAGGCATATAGATTACTGCTATGCAAAAAAAGAATCCGTACTCGCTTTCTCTCTCCAATTTCCAATGCGCATATGGTAGAAAAAATCCCTGACTGCTTCTATGCATGATTATCTGCTCTCGCCCACCTAAAATGAATAGTTTTATGTCATTTCTTCACTTATATTTACATAATTCCCCTTACTAAAATGATTTTACATATCAAGTAAACATTAAAACCCCTTAACACCGAACGCGTCAAGGGATTAAAACTCTTAGTATAGATCAGTCTTCTCTCCATAAAATGAAATATAAGTTCCACCTAATCAATACTCTCATATTAGTAGGAGATCTATCTTTTACACTGTTATATAATACCTAATATTGATTTTTTTCGCGAAACCATAATGTTGCAATTCATTTTTCTCCCTCGTTTACTAAACAACCCTCATGTTTCGAGAGCAAATGTCGTTCATCAGAATCTTTTTTACAGTTTTCAAAAATTAATAACGTTCCTTCTGACGGAGCTATCTTAATATTAAGCATAGGAAAAAAGTTTCTCCACCTGAATTCACATTATTTAAATAAAGAAGTGCAGTAATAATCCTCTGTCCATTTTTTGAAAGTTGCCTTTTTCCTAGTGAAGTCAAAGGATTGAAAGCATCAAAATGAGCATCGAATTTCCCACCAACTTGATACCTTGCTATCTGTAATTGTTCAGCATAATTTAGTGGATATCCAACGACAGACGCAATGCGCTCGCATATTTGAAGAATAAGTTCGTTTAAATGATGTTGAAGCCAAGTAGTGTCTGATTTCCTTACAGTTGAAATTCCTAATCCTGATTGTCCTATAATTTTCGATGGTTGAAGATTATTTTGGGCTACATCAATTAATTGCCGACATTCTGTTTGTGTTGCAACTTTTTCATAACAAGCTATAAAAGGTTCATTATATAACAGATTTTCAGGATTCTTCATATGCATCCCCCCTCTATTCTTTAAACATGAAATTTATATGTTTATTTGATACTAATTTAATGTATGCATATGCCTAATAATAGTGAATAAGATTATGTTTCATGTCTAATTATGAAAATACAAAATCCAGAAATTAACATTTGAAATATAGTATCTATTATCGCTTCGCTAAGACCACCCTCAATTACTTCATAGCTAACAATTTGAATATAAACTCCCTTTATTTACTTATATTTGGACACATTTACCAATATTATTTTCCGAAAATTTATGTTAAATTTATTTAGTCAAGTGTGCCATTACTTGACAAATTGCCCTAAGAAGCCCCGTATACCCCGGGGCTTCTTTTTTTGACTCGATCTACAAAATGCCCGGATACCAGCAGAATCAAGGCCTTCCATTCTTATTGAACTACCCCCACCTACCGTTGCATAACCAAATAACCCGTCTAACTTTATGGAGTCACTTCATGCGCGCTTGAGGTGAGGTCTTCTCGCCAAATATGATAAAGAATCATATATTGATTACGTCCCATTGATGGACTTGCATTCTGCAACATAACCTAACTTTTTATATACTTTCACACCACGCTTTAAATAAATAAGTAACTACTCAGCCATACATTTCATTTAGAAGTTTGGTAAGAAGTATGATTCCAGTGAAAATACACTTCCACAAAAACTTTAATACCCATAAACGCCATGCAATTTCCTAGAATAACCGGTTTTCCCCTTCCCTTCCCCTCACCTTTTCTCCTAAATTTCAATATAAATACAAACATTCGATTATAACGATAAATTAATACAAAATTGTTGCTATGCAAAATTGCATAACACACAGCCATTATAATATGTTATCTTTATATAGTAATATCTTTTATCTACTTTTGTATTTGTAATGTCATAACAAATGTTTGATAAGAAAGCCGTTATCTTTTCAAACAGCAACAAAAAGCCCTAGTATACTTTTTTAAATATAGTATACTAGGGCTTTTTGTTAGTTATCAAAACTAACTTTCATATGATTTATCGAAATTAAAAATGTTTTATCCACAAAAAACTCCGATACCAGTAGTATCCAGGCTCCCTAATCTTAGTAAAGAGTCATCTATTGATCGCGTTCCTATTGATAATCTTGCGTACGGAACAGACTCTAAACCATAAATGTAAATCAATATACATTTAAAGTATTGATTTATCACCATTTCGAAAATTAGATACCTCAAAATAAATCAAAATACACTAAAAGAAATCGGGCAATTACCGGGCGTTTCTTCAAATAAAAATAAAAGAGCACAGTATGTATATATCGTAGGCCAGGTAAACACTTGCTGTACCCTCATGAGTCATTTTACATTATGCGGGATTATTTAGGGAACGTTTACCAAATTGGTGACGTTTTTTTGTTTCTGAGGGGAGACATATATAAATGAAGAAACGCATCAATATTTTAGCAACCGAAGACTCCTGCCACAATCTTTTTACATTTAAAGAAATTGCAGAACTTAACAAAACTGCACGTGAATACAGAGACATTAATAAATCGTCTATTAAGCGTTCCGATGTACACTCTAAACTTATTGCACTACTTGAAATTTTAAAGCGCCACAGCTGCAAATATGTAGGTGTTAGTTTCCTGTGTAAAAATTCAATTGCACATATAATGGAAGTTTCTTATAAAACTGTACAACGTTTAATGAAGAAACTCGTTGACCTAGGCATGAAACGTAAATCTGATATGCTGCAAACTGCTAATGCTATTATCATTCAACCTATTGTGGAAGAAATGTCCGACAAGGAACCTGTAAAAAGTCCTGCAAAGTGTCCGACCAATAAAACAACTACTCCTTCCTTAAAACAAAATATAAAAGATATAAACAAACGTAATAGTAATGATAATAGCAATACACCTGAAGAGAATATTCAACAAGCTGACTTTGTTGTTCATTGGGTACCAGAACGTTTTGTTTCTTTAGTAAGCTGTTTTTATACCAAATCAAAAACAATTCCAGAACTGCGGAAGGTCGTAAGACAATGTAACAGAGTTATTAATCATACAACAAGTGATAAAGCGTTTAGCAAAGACCAGGAGCTTGAAATCGGTGTACGTGCAATCAAAGAGTTTGTTATGAAAGTGAAAGCTGGGGTGAAGATGAAGAATGATAAGTTTGCATATTTCAACGGGATTGTAAATAACTTAATGGACAAATATTTCTTTGATGATGATTTCATGTGTGCGTAAAAAAAGAGGAGTGGCTTTTTATTGCCATCTCCTACACCAAGTCGAAAAATATGCAATTTGAGTATATGTGTGGGATAGATCGACGCAAATAGACGAAAACTCATTTCTCTATGAGTAAAATTATATTTTTAGAAGGGGTCACCATACATTTCCATCAACTTAAAATTTTATAATGCCCCCCAGAACGAAACTCTCAGCAGCTGCTAACTTTTTTGGGTAGCGTATCAATGATTTCAACGGCTACCCTCACAAAGACATTATTGCGCCACTCCAAATACATTGAGTTCAGCCACACTTGTCCATGGATTATTGTTTATCTCGCTTAAGGCACGCAGTTTAATATAGCGACCTGTCTTAGTTGCAAAACTGACTTGTTTTAAAGTGGTATCATTTGTAAAGTTACCTGTGGCTACAGCTGTTCCCCAATTCACTCCATCACTACTAACGTAGAACTCATAGTCCTTGATCGTTCCGTTCACTTGGGTGTCTTGTCTTGGCAAGTAGCTGAATTTGGAGATATTATAGGTTGCGCCTAAATCGATTTGAATCTCGTGCGGCATTGGAGCTGCGGGGCCCCAGCTCGTATGCCAAAACGTGTCTTTGTTTCCATCAAAGGCATAATTACCTAAATTGTACCAATTATAGCTGTCTACATATTTTAGTGTCCAGTTTGTTTGCGGAATCCAATTAGCTTCTTTTGTTGTGACTGCTACATTCATAGCAGAATTACTTGTGCTTGTCGTCGTAATCGTTACTCCCGATTTTTCTCCAGTGTAGGTATTACTGTTCGGATTGGTGTCTGGACCAAAGGAAGCAGCATGATTGTTATTCGTGTAATAGAATGGGTCCTGGTATTCACTGATGGATTGCTCTATATCAATGAAAGGATGAGGGTCATTAGTATCATTAATCATGGATTCATCAATATGCCAAACCGCGATGCCACCAGAATTTGTTGGCAAACTTGCATCATACCCAACTTTTTCACGATTTTCAACTAAAAAATACGTATTATCCTTTAAAGGAATCTTTAAAACATTATAGTTATTTGGGATCGCATTTAGAGTAAAATTGTTGGTAGTATTTACTACAGTTGGTGTTACAAATCCTAATTTTACTTTTGACCAGGCATCCATATGATCGGGTGTAGCTCCCTGATCTTCTCCTTGAAGACTATTCCAGGCTCCATTAGCCATTATACTTAGACCACCCACATGATTATTAGTGCCATATAGATCTGGAAGGCCAAGGGAATGGCCCAATTCATGAGCAGTGACACCAATCGTTGCCATATGACCAAATTGTTTTTCACCCTGCGTCGTATACAGACCTGATACTGTAACACCATCGTGATTTGTGTTAGGAGCATACCACTTATGTGCCCAAATATTAGGACCTGGATCACCACTAGCCTCTTCATTGCCAGCAAGAACAGTTACAATGTAGAAGCCATCTTTAGAGTCGATGACTTGATCATTATTGGTATCCAAACTAGCAAAATTCACCTGAGGATCAGCTTTAGCCAGTGCATCTGTTATAACCGTTCTAATGTCTTTTCCCGATGTATCCGGATGAGCGTAATCTAATTTTACTTTAACCACCCCATCATTTTGCGTACCATATGTTTCGGATGCCGGAGTGATCTGTGCTTTTCCATTACTCACTTCATTATAGTAATTCTTTACTGACTTTTGATTTGCAGAAAAGAATCTGTTGCTCCAATCATTCTCGCTATATGCGATATCAACATCTGTAAACCCAATTAACAAAACAAGTAATTTTTGGGGTCCTGAAACTGGAGTGACAGTTCCGTCAACATTTTCTGGTGATCCCGTAAATTCTTTCATGAGCTCCTGTTTTTTCTTTGCTTGAGGATTGTATTCCTTTATCCATTTATTCAAATTGTTTTCATCCACCGCTTTTGCAGGCTTCTTGTCAACTTTATATTTTTTCCCCGTCGATTTCAGTTCGTCTGATGTAAGTTCAGCGTAATTCCAATACCCCTTCTGATCTTGTAAAAGTACGTCGCCATCCTTTGTGCTTGCCCAATGGATCCATTCATCTCCATGCACCGTGGCTTGAAACGATTCGCCTGACGGTTGCTCCATTTTGACAACTCCATCGTATGCTGGTGCGGCAAAAGCGTTCGTTTGAAAGTACAAAACACAAATCAAAGAAAAAACGGACATGAACAGAAATTTAAAACTTCTTTGCATAAATCTTCCTCCCTTTAGTGGTTGTTATCATGTGGAAATAGTTTCCTCTATAGATTCATAAAGATCGCCTCCCCCCTTTAAAAAGTATTCAACAGCATAACTAAAATGCCATTTTGTGGAAAAAATTAAAGGGTTTAAATAAAATAAGTTGAGAAATATGATTTTATTGGAATTATAAATGGATAAAGGAATTTGTTTTGTAATTCCAATTGGCTGAACACTTCATATGTCTTCTATAGAAACCTTAATTACAAGATAAAAACTCTTTAAAAAGGAGTAAAATATATAACTGATTCCTTAACGTACAGGGAATCGGTTAAATTGTTTCTAAACGTATAATTTTCTTTTTTAATATGGTGACCCCTATAAAATGAAAAAAGTGCATAAAAAAAGCCCCCAAACGCTAAACGTTAGAGGTCGAATAAGGGTAAATTGGGAAGAAAAGCATGCAGAGGGGGGGATTCCCTACAACCGTAGTACATGTTATCATATTATTAAAATCCCTAAGATTTCCTTTAATTACAAAAAATGTTATTATATTTGTTTATTTATTTTATGTTACAGTTCCATATGTTAGTCAATTACAACACTGTTAAGAAGGAGTATACATAATGAAAGCAACGAAACTCGTATCATTAGCAATACCTATTCTATTATTAGTAGGTTGTGGGGTAGGAGATAAAGATTCTATCCCTAAGACTGAGGAAACTAGTAAAGCAATGTCGAAAACAGTAATATCTGAAAAACAGTATCCGTATTATATTTGTGAGCAACTGGTAGAGTTTCAATTCAAGAAGGATGAAATATTGTTAAAACTAGGAGAAGCTTCAAAAGATAATAAGAAATATAAAGATGTATTTAAAACAGCAAACGCTATGGATGAAGCCTTAGACCGTATGGAGAATATAATAGTACCTGATAAATACAAAGACATTCATAAACTCGTACAAGAAGGGATAACAGATGCAAGAAAAGGAACAAAGTTAATAAAAGACGCTGATAAAGACGATGGACTGAAGATTCAAGAAGCTGTATTAAAAAGTTCTCCACATATGTCAGGTGTAGATGGAGAACAGTGGAGAGAAGCAATTTATAAGTTAAATCAAGAAACCAAAGATGCCTACGCCAAAGCACTTGATAAGAAAATGGAAGAACATACAAAGTAATAGAGTAACTTGTAATTATACATACAATCATTCAACTAATAAGGGGTAATAGAAATATGAAAGCAAAGAAACTTGTAACGTTAGCACTTCCAATCATGTTATTAGGTGGTTGCGGAACAGACAAAGCAGACAGCGAAGAAAAGAAAGCAGACGTGAAAGTAGAACAAAAGTCAGATGATAAATCAGCGAAAGTAAAAGCGGATAAAGACGTAAAAGAAACGAAATCAGTAAAAGCAGACGATAAACAAGCAGAAGAGTATGTATCTACTGTCCTACATTTCATGCAGGAGCCTGGTAAACCTAAGTATATACTTCAGAGGAACGTTCAGCGTTACTAAAAGAAAACTGTAAAAAGTTAAAAGAATTAACTCCTCCTTCTAGCTTTGTAGAAGAACACAAACAGTTAGTTCAAGCAATAGACATTTTAGAAGACTCATTTAAAATGGAAGAAGCAGGTAAGACTGAATTAGCGAATGCGGTGTCGAAGGGTGCTATTAAGCAATTCGATAATACACTTAAACAGATTGAAGAAAAAGCAGAAACTATGGGATTATTTAACACATCTAAACAAAAGTAGAGTCTAAGTAAAAGGGGTATACATATGAAACAAAAAGTACTAGAATTACTTCTATACTTGACTTAAGTAAAGAGTTAGAAAGCACATTATCTACAGAAGAATTAAAAGAGTTACTTATGAATGCTAAAGTTTAATACATAGTAAAAAAGCCGACTCAATTAAGAGCCGGCTTTCTTCATCATCTAATCCAATGAACATATTCACCAAAGAACATCCAACCTTCAACGCATTCACCTGTTACATAAATCCAGTTCACATAACGGTAATGTACGTCATAGGCGGAACACTTTGTAATTTTATTAATTACTGGGTCTCCTGTGGATGCACCTTTTTTAAGTTTAACATCAGTAGCATTCACCTAAACAACACCTTTTGATTTACCATCTTTGTTAATAGATGCTGGATCATCTCGCATCCAATTATCTTCTGCTACCTTGTGCCAAAAATGAGAACCATCATAAGCCCACTCATAATACGTATGCCCTTGTCCCTTTGTGGCTTGACGTATGATAGGCGCATTCACATTAGGTTCTTTACGAATATTAGCTACATCAGCAGTCGTTGTAAGATATCCTAGTACCTCTTCTCCATTTTGTTGTGATTCTTCTTGATGTTGTTCATTACCGATAAACCATTCTAGTGACTTATCGCCAATCAGTTTATTTACATCACACTTTCCAACACCTTCTACATAACCACCTGTTGCGTTGTCAGCATATTGCCATAAGTCACATGCAGTATTACAACTTGAGGCTGGTGTCAGCATGAAGTATTTACAAGAACGTCTTGGACACGGCAGCATGCAAATTACAGCCGATGTATATTCCCACATTAGTAAGAAGTTAGATCAAGAAGCAATGACCAAATTTGAGGAACATATGCGGAATATCTTAGAATGATTTCCTAGATATTTGTGGGTATTTTGTGGGCATGAGTTTAAAACACTAAAATTATAGTTATTTTGCCCACAAATAAAAAAGCCCCGATACCAATAGTATCAAGGCCTCTCACTCTTAGTAAAGAGTCATATATTGATCGCGTTCCCATTGATGAACTTGCGTACGGAACACATCCTATCCTTTTATATGCTTTCACACCATACTATAAAACATTAATATATAAGTGTTTTCATAAAATTGATTTTCACGTTATTTTATACTAATTTCTAATTCCGTGGCTGTTTTGTGGCTGTTTTTAAGGGAACTTTGTGGCTGTTTTTCCTTTCAATTCTACATGAAATTATATTCATACTGATAAAAGACTATTGGAGATATCAGAAAGGAGATATAGATGAACATGGCTATTTAAGTCCAGCGGTTAATCGGGCTCCAGGAAGTAAAAATATAGCTGCTGATAATCGAATACAGTCTCATCACCCTATACAAAATGAGTGGGCTAAAAATGGTGACTTCGATTATAACGAAAAGAAGGCTCAAGCAATACTTTTACCATCAAGTTCTGGTTTGCCACATGCGAAAATTTCTGCTATGCAACGAAAACGAAGAAGAATTGAGGGGTATGATACTGATATACGCTATGAATTTAATGTAAGCTATAGGGAAATGATTGAGGCAGGGGTTGATTAAAAAATTGCAAGAAAGGTATTAGTTGATGCTTATAAATACTTTGATAGGTAAGGCAAAAAAATTAATTGAAAAATTAGGACCTGTTGGTGTAGCCCTAAGTGCAGTACCTACTGTTATAAATAATTAGTATTAAATATAGACACACTGGCGGTATTGTAAGTAATGAAGGTGAAGTGGATCTTCCTACACCACAAGCGTAACATTTGAATAGAGTTAAAGAACAAGCCGCCCACCTAAAAACGAGCGGCTTTCTTCATTATCTAAGCCAATTTACATAAGACCCATCAAATTTACACCTACTTGGTAATAACAATATATATTTTTTTACTTCCTTCTATTATATATAAAACAGTGTGATGAAAAAAGCCCTTCTCACATGAGAGGGCTTTTTTCTTTATTCATTAAGTCTCGTGAAAAAGTATCTTCTAAGTATCTAAATGCAACAACCTCTTCTTTTGTCATTTCCCTTACATAAATTGATTCCTCACGTGTCAATGGTTCTATTAATACTAATCCCGACATATTTCTATATACTCTTCTAAAGTTCACTTTCTCTTCCTCGCTCAGAAGTTTACTAAGAAATAGTTCAACAGAAACAGGTGTTAAAAAATTATTATTTTCATCAATAAAATTAATATCTATGTTGGCATCGATTTCCCGAATATGAAACAAGAAATTTTTATCTTGCTGCGATACTTGCACTAAGTACGCTGTTATCTTTTGTTCATCAATTACTGTCAATTCCACTAAAATCATCCCCTTAATTGTTATTACATGTAAAATTTTAACAATTAAATATTAAGGATGTGTAAAATTATGGTTAATTTATCTATAAAATCTTCTCAAAAAAAGAGCATGTGAAAGAAGAGATTATTCTCTTCTTTTTTTATTGTATTTACTTTTATTACTCTTTTAAATCTATATGTAAAATTCCAGTTAGTAGATACTAATAAAATATAAAAATAGTATAAATTTCTTACTTAATATAATCCATCTATATATATCCATTTTAATTTTCCGTCATCTTTGTCTAGTTCCAGCGGCTAGAACAGTCGGTGGCTTCGCGTCTTCCGCCGAGTCAAAAAGCGTCTCTATGTCAGATGCTCCATCCCCTTCTTGTTCTGAGCGAGCCGCTTCCGCTTTGCTGTTATGCCGAATGAAACATGACAGCTTCTATGCATGGCCAGATGCTCTCAACCATCTAAAAGAAAGAGGTTTTTATGCCGGTTTTTTAATTTGTATGTATATATGATTTACTAATATGGTATAATTTTCATAGTTAACTATATAGAGAAAGGATGCAAGCGATGGGAAAATTTCAAAGTAATTTTCAAACGGCAAGGCAAATCGCAACGCAAATGGGTACCGCTGCTGATGCCATTCAAAGTGCCACAAATAGATCCATAACAAGATCATCACGTACAACGTTATCTATCAACTCCAAAGTACAAGAAGCAAATCAACAAGCTTTAGATGTAACCACACAATT
>NZ_FOLV01000015.1 GCF_900112415.1 Bacillus sp. 491mf | reverse complement strand
CAAAAATGGATTTCAACAATAAATATTTGAACATACGAACGGGCGGCACTGCATTGCGACCGTTATCGAGACAATATTTATTCTTTAATTCCTCTAACACAAAAGAAAAATCAACCATTTCATTAAATTGACGAAGCATATTATCTTTTGGCACGACGATATCGTAAATCGCCATGAATGGGCTAAGGTTAAGAGGTTGTTGTTTTGAAATCATCCGAGACACCACCTAGAGTTAGTACAACCATTATACATAAAAAAAGTGAAAGCTTCCTCGATTTCATCGGGGAAGCTTTCACTTTTTGAACTATGAGGACTTTTTCAGTGGCCTCACTTAAAGAGAACAGTCCTTTTGTTCACTATGCTATTTTTCCAATTCGATAACGATATCTTTTAATACAAGGTCTTCTTTTTGGCTACCAATTTTCTTTAGTATATTAAATTTACTACCCCCACTTCCCCCCCCTCCTGCTTCACCATAATTATCAGCATTATGATTACTTAACATAACATGAGGAGTTATAATAAGTTTTGTTGCATTCGGATTGATTTTTTGAAATGTTTTACTTCCATTCAAAGTATAAGAACTTTCATCACGTATACTCCCATTTCCTTCTCCGGCATAACTATTCCCTAAATCATCTTTAATTCTCAAATCAACATATGCTTCATCCCATCTATTTTTCATATACTCGGAAACTTCTTGTTTATACGAAACGATAAATGACATCGGTGATACGGATAATTTCTCAATAGATACCTTTACTCCGTCTCGTTCTACACTACTATGAATTAGTTTTTCTTTACTTTCCGTTGCCTTTAAAGTGAAATCAAAGTTCCAATTCCCTTTTATTTCTTTCCCTGTATTTGTGTTTGTAATGCACTCTATATTCCATTGCATATTTACACTTTCTTCTTTAGTAGCCTCCAAGGTACTAGCAGTATATAAACCTACATACTTATAGTTATCTACTTTTTTAATTCCATTACTTCCCGACGTGCCTCCAGCCCCTTTTATTTTTAGAAAGTCCAAAGTAAATGGATTGTTACCTAAATCTTGATCACTTTCAATAGAATATGTTAAAGATACTGTCTGCCCATCATAAATCGCATCATGTATAGTGAATTGAATTCCGTTACTCTCCTGAGTAAGATTGAGTTCATTCGAGTACTTCTTATACTCATGATAAAGTCCTGCTCCTTTCTCTTTATTTATTTTAACTTCGTTATGAAGTACAACTCTTTCGTTATCAAAAAATCTATAAATATCTCTTATAAGGGGAATACTCAGCGCAGAAGCAGGAAACGTTAATCCAAATATGGTAGCTATTAAACAAATTGCAACAGAGGCTATCGCAACATACTGTTTCCAGACGGTTATTTTCTTCTTACTATGTAATAGTTGTTCAATATTTACGCGCTGTGGAAATGAAGTTCCATTCGCTTTTTCATGAAATGCCTTCTTTATTTGTCGATCCATACACTCACCTCCGTATCACGGTCTAAAAAAATAGTATGAGCTAAATAATCCTTCAGCTTTTCTTTCGCTTTGTAAAGACGTGACTTTACTGTCCCCTCTTTCACATTTAACACTTCCGAAATTTCTAAAATAGATAAATCTTGATAGTAAAAAAGAATAATAACAATTTGATGCTTGCTAGATAATTGCTGCACTGCATCGAGAATGATCTGCGACTCTTCTTGTATGAGATAATTATGTTCAGGTGTTTTCACATCTTTTATACGAAACCATGTTTCAGGTTGCAAAAAAGCAAAACGTTTCTTTCGTTTCTGTTTTAAAGTTGTATGAATCAAAATTTGATGAAACCAAGTCTTAAACGAAGCAATCTCTCCATTAAAACGATGAATAGATTCATATGTTTGTATGAGTGATTCCTGTACCGCATCTTCCGCTAACCCTTTATCATCTACTATGAGATAAGCTGTTTGATATGCTTTTTGTATATACGGTTGTAGTAGTTGATTAAATGCCTCTTTGTCTCCGTGTTTTACTTGTTGAATTAACCGTTCTTCCTCCAAACTCTCCCCTCCTTATTTTTCATTCTATATATTTATTACCATCAAACTAGAAAAAAGTTCACTTTTTCCCATTTTTTATCTTCCACTCTCCGCTTTTACCATTTAATGGTTGACACTCAATAATAATCAGTTATACTGATTATATATTAAAGTGATTATTTAGGAGGATGATACATTGAGCAGAATCTTAGAATCATACGGATTCCTTACAGGAAAAGTAGAGCAATTACTAGAACTCGACTTAATTGAAAAATTAGCACCTTACGACATTAACGCGAGACAATATGGAGTTTTAATTAAAATCAATGAAAAACCTAACCTTTCTCAAAAAGAAATTGCTAATGAATTAAAAATCGATCGCACAACAATGGTAGATTTTATTGACCATTTCGAATCACTACAATATGTAATTCGAATAAAAAATCCAAAAGACCGCAGATCCTATTGCATTCAAATTACAAACAAAGGTCAAGAAGTATTAGAAAATTGTTGGGGAATGTTAACACAATCGGAGATGAAGATTTTATCTCCTTTAACAGAAGAAGAACAATTCTTTTTAAAAACATGTTTGTTAAAAATCTTAAAAAACACGGAGGTATGCTAATATGCTTGAAATGGAATATTTTAAAGGTCGTATTGCTTCTACATTTAGTCCAATGGATTTTTTACAAGCCAAAAAAGTAAATCCTGATGCTTACATATTAGTTGATGTACGAAATGGAACACCGGAGTTAAAAAAAGAAATCATAACAGGAGCATTAGAAATCCCACAATCTGAATTAACAAATCGTTTATCGGAATTACCGAAAGAAAAAATAATTGTCTTATATTGCTGGGATGTATGGTGTAACACAGCTGCTAAATCAGCATTATTCCTTTTAGAAAATGGATACAATGTGAAGGAACTTGCTGGAGGTATTGCCGCATGGAAAACAATGAATTTCCCAACCATACCATTATTCTTTGAAGAAACTACTGATTTATCATGCAGGTGTTAACACATTAATGAACGGGATTAACTATTGGATAAAGGATTAGATTTTAAAAGGTGGAGAAGGTGGATTTCCTCAACTTTGTCACGGTTAATCCTCTCCTTTAAAAAAATGAAATATGGGATTGGATTATTGATTATTCTTCTAAACAGCAATTAAATGACAAAGCACCATGTCAAATGTTCAGGCTATTGGTAAAATAATTGATGACCATATTTACTAGTTTGATATCGGTAACGGCTTTATTTTTTTCGCAGAAAAATCAATTTTTATCCATTCTTTTCATGAATAAAAAGCTTATTCTGTCACTGTTTTGTCAATTTACTATAAAAAAAGAATGAATTCATAATAAAAACATCTATTCACTCGCTACCAATTGTGATATTCTTTTCATTGGAAAAATTACTTATTGGTGGTGCATCCATGTTTTTAGCGTTCAAAAGATTTTTAATTGGTAGACCTCTTAAATCAACTG
This sequence comes from Bacillus sp. 491mf, assembly GCF_900112415.1. GTDB lineage: Bacteria > Bacillota > Bacilli > Bacillales > Bacillaceae_G > Bacillus_A. The sequence goes on along the minus strand of NZ_FOLV01000015.1, from coordinate 102,481 downwards.
CATTAGGTGAACAAAAATTAAATAAATTAAAGGCATTAGCCATTCTTTCATCTGATGCTCTTTCATCTGTTGCTTATGGAACAGAACAAATTTTAATTGTTCTTGCAACAATCGGATCAATTGCTTTTTGGTATTCCATTCCAATCGCAATCGGCGTTCTCATTTTGTTAACGGCACTTATTTTATCGTACAGACAGATCATTTATGCCTATCCACACGGCGGAGGAGCTTACGTTGTTTCTAAAACAAATATAGGTATAAATGCTGGACTTATTGCCGGGGGATCCTTACTGGTAGATTATATTCTTACCGTAGCTGTAAGTGTATCCGCAGGAACAGATGCAATTACATCCGCATTTCCAGCTTTACATCAGTACACCGTAATAATCGCGGTAATACTTGTTATTTTTATTACCATTCTGAATCTTAGAGGAGTAACAGAATCAGCTTCTATTCTAGCTTATCCTGTCTATCTCTTCGTATTAGCACTTATCGTATTAATTTCTGTTGGAGTCTTTAAAATTGCAACTGGACAAGCGCCGGCATCTTTACATACACCTATTGGTACGGTAGCACCAGGAATTACATTATTCTTTTTATTAAAAGCATTCTCATCTGGGTGTTCTGCATTAACAGGGGTAGAAGCGATTTCAAATGCAATCCCTAACTTTAAGGCGCCAGCTGCTAAAAACGCAGCCACTACTTTAGTGATGATGGGAGCAATTCTTGCAGTATTATTTACTGGTATCACCGTTTTAGCATATTGGTACGGTATCGCTCCGAAACACAACGAGACTGTTGTCTCTCAAATTGCTTCGGATGTATTCGGAAGAAATTATGTGTATTACTTTATTCAAGGAACAACTGCACTTATTTTAGTATTAGCTGCTAATACGGGATTCTCCGCATTCCCATTGTTAGCCTTCAACCTAGCATCAGATAAATATATGCCTCGCATGTTTTTAATGCGCGGTGATCGACTAGGATATTCAAATGGAATTATGACTCTTGGAATCGCTTCTATCATTTTAATTATTGCGTTTCAAGGAAAAACAGAACAATTAATCCCGCTGTACGCAGTTGGTGTATTCCTTCCTTTCACCTTGTCACAAACAGGAATGATTATAAAATGGTTGCGTGAAAAACCAGCAGGATGGTTGCCTAAATTACTAACAAATTTAGTAGGAGCACTTATATCATTATCGGTATTACTTATTTTCTTTATCACAAAGTTTACACAAGTATGGTCTGTTGTTATATTCCTGCCAATTATTGTGTATATCTTTCATTGTATCTATAAACATTACGATTCAGTTGGGGAACAACTACGTATCAATCCAAATGAAATCCCTCACAAAATCGAAGAAAACATTGTCATCGTACCTGTTGCAGGAATTACAAAGGTAGTCGAACAATCCATTAATTATGCTGAGGCTATCGGTGATACTGTCATTGCTGTATACGTAGCCTTTGATAAAGAAAGTGAAATAAAGATGCAGCAAAAATGGAAAGAATGGAAACCAGATGTTCGTCTTATTACAGTCGTTTCTTCTTATAGAAGCATAATGAGACCTATTACAAAATTAATAGCTATCATCCAAGACAAAGCAGTAGAAAATCATCATTCCGTTACTGTTCTTATTCCGCAGTTTATAACAAAGAAAAGTTGGCATAACATTTTACACAATCAATCAAGTGTTTTATTAAGGATTTATCTTTTATATAAAAAGAATGTTATTGTTTCAACTGTTCCGTATCGATTTAAGAAATAGAGTATGAAAATGTTAAGATTTCTATTATTCTATTAAAACGAGCCCCCTAACTATCAAGTTAGGGGGCTCATTTTTGTTTCCCTTGCTTATACAATATATTTAGATGAAGTAGTATTTTAAGTAAAATGAATTGTAAAGAGAAAATTGATAAAGTCTTACCGTGGTCTATGGATTTACCATCTAGTTGCAAAGTACCAAAAAAAGTGAAGAAAACAAAAAGTAACTCTAAAATCAACCTTTGTTGTATATTTTGGAGTTACTTGACATTTACCATTCAAATCTTTTCAACACTATTATATATTTTTTATAGGTCATTTTTTACCTTGTTCACCACTTGCTATTAACGTACTTCCTGAAAATGTCTCTTTTTGCATGAAAACTTTATTAATTAACTCTTTCTGTTCCTCTTGTGACATTACACCCTTACCTTCACCAAGGTTCCCACTTTGTAATTTCCAAATCGTATTATGATCGGCATCAACCTTCTCGTATTTCCCTTGTTTCCACCTTTCTAAAATATCTATATATACATTTTTATGATTCATATCACCGCTTTTAATAACCCCTAATAAACTTTCAATTCGTTCTTGTGTTATAAAAATATAACCCCACTTTTGATCCGCTTTTACTTTTTGATGTGCCATTTCGTGTAATGCAATTTGTACTTTTTCATCAGTCCACTTAAAACCTTTATTAAAATCACTATTTGGCAACGAGTAATTACCATTATCTAACGGCTTTACATTTTCTGCTTTTACTTTGCTATCAGCTAACACTTCCACTGCTGGAGCCGCTGTTGGTGTTTGTTTAGTAGTTGGTTTACTTTGATTGAGGTAATATAAGATTCCATAAGTAAGTGCCACACCGATTACTGCCATCCCAGCAATGATTCCTAGTATTTTTAATAGTGTTTTCATTGTCCGTTTTTCCTCCCCAGCATTCCATTACTTATTTTCTTCCTACCTATTTCGTTATTCACAAAAATTATCCATCTGTTCTCTCCCCCAAAAGTACTATTTTATCAAAATCGTTCATAGACTTCCTTTTATTGTATTTCTTTTCAGTTTAATATTGCAAGATTATTCTGTAAAATAACCATAACTTTATAAAACGCTCAGAGTTTTCTTACTCTAAGCGTTTTTTCTTTACGTTTAACTATCAGTATAAATTATCCATTTTAATAAAATATAATTATTAAAATGAAATCTTAGGAACCCTCACTGGAGAACCTTCGAATATTAGTTATGTACCAACATGGAACTATGGTAAAGCCAGCATTTTGAACGTGGGAGAGTTAAAATTTGATTTTACAATATTGCTACAAAAATACGAAAAACTCCGGAAGCAATACTCATTGCCATTCGGCCAATCTTATAAAGTGAAACTTTAATCAGTGGGGGTTTTCTTCATCCCCCACTGATTATTAGTTGAACCAATCGGGCTTTTACGGGCAGTTTATCTCCCACCTAACTTCTTAAGAAAAGTGGAAGCGGCTCGCTCAGAATCGCAGGACGTTGGCGCCCCTGACAGAGAGGCGTTTTTTGCCTCGTCCGAGGGGGCGAAACGACCGGAGATTCTAGCCGCTGGAGCTGGACAATGCTTTCGCCGAATTTTGAGGTGGGAGTATTACTGCCCGTTAATGCGGGATCAACAAGGATTCCTGTAACGAGTGACGGAAGATACATTGAACCTACATGAAATCCAATGACAAGACCCACTTCACTTAAGCCATGACCATGGTGTTTCATATTCAATAGCATTTCTATTCATATCGTATACAAGAAAACCATACAGACTACTCCCCTTTTACACAACCAGTGCTATCGGAAGTAGATAGCACTGGTTGCATATTACCTTCTATTTAAAGAAATAGTAATAAGATAAAATCCTGTATTTTGGAGGTTAAAATATGCGAAAGATAACTGCTATTCTTTTTTGTATATTGTTTTTTATATTCAGTAGCAATATATTAGCGGAAGCTTCCTCGTTTAGTGATCTGCCTATATCAAAGTCATCTGAACATTGGCACTTGAAAATTGATAAAGCTAACAATGACCCAAGGCTTTCAAAACCAAAGCCAGGCGTAGTAAACACATATAGTCTAGATGTGAAGAACCTAGGAAAAGATGTTTATAATTTAGATGTAGATATATACAGTAACTTTAACGATTCCAAGACTTTGCGGGGAAATATAGACGCGCTTGAGACTGAGAGAACAGTCACCACTAATGAGTGTCATTTTCTTAATTTTCCTGTGTCAGTAAAAGCAAAAGGTATTACGGTTATTGTTACATGGCAAGAGGAACTACCAAAGACGCTAGAAAATGGTCAAAAAATACAAGCAAGAAAATACAAACAAATATTTGTGTTCGATCAAAAATAAATGACAAAAAGAGGTGCAATTTGCACCCCTTTTCTTTACAACCCCTACACATCACATTAAAGATATGACACCTTACCATTTTTTAATACTAAGCTCTGTTAAACTACAATGTTGATTTTTGAGAAATACAAAAGGAAACCCAGTTCTGAAGGATTTCCTTTTGTCATCATACTACCAATCTTATTGTGGATTCAAAACGTTGTATTCTGTCTTTAAAAGTCCATAAACGTCAACGTCTTCATATGTATCTAATAAAAGTCTATTCTGTCTCAATGTTCCTTCTTTGCGTAAGCCAGACTTCTCTAACACCTTGATTGATGATCTGTTTCTAGAAATGGCAGATGCCCAAATTTTGTTTAGACCTAGTTCGATAAAGCCAAAATGAATCATTCTGTTTACAGCTTCGGTTGCAAAACCTTTCCCCCAATAGTCCTGACCAATCCAATAGCCAAGCTCACCTCTATTGTTGACCTTGTCAATTCTTAGAGTAATTGTACCTACAATTTCTCTTGATTCTTTAGAAACGATTCCTAAAGGGTATTCGACTCCTCGCCTTATAAGTTCTGGTTGCATATCAACCCAATCTTTTGCGAACTTCAATTCATATGGGTGTGGAAGCCCAAGAATATCTGCTAATTTCTTGTCATTAGCCAATTCTTTGATTCTGAATGCGTCATCATTGGTAAAAGGTTCTATACATAGACGCTCAGATTCTAATTTTATAGCCATATTTTCTCCCCCTTGTACTGAAATCAATTAGCGCCCCTTATTTTCAAGATTATACCAAAAAGATTACAAAAAGGCTTCAAAAATTAACAATATCCTTTAACAGAGCCTAATACTAAACGCGCAAACTCTTCACTTTAACATTCATACGTCTTTAATTGCACTCAAAATTCATTTTTATAAGTTAGTTTTATAAAATGAATTTACATATAAATAAACGCTGTTTTCACAAATATTGTAGTCAAAAAAGTAGCGAAATGCGTTGACCGCACTTTGCTACTCTTTATACTATTCCCTCAAACCAGCTCCAACAACTTTCCCTGACTCCTCATCTACAAGTTGGATAATGTCTCCCAATAAACTACTCTTTGTAGAACGGAACACAACCTGTGTCACTTCTTTCCCCTCAAAAGAACGGTCTTTTAAAGCGAATCCATTTGTATCTGCAACCGCTTTACTCACTTGGGCATCTTTCCATCCACCAATCACTTCTTTTTTCTGCGAATCAGAAAGTGAGTTCCAAGCGATTTCCCGTACATCTTTCGTTGTTTCTGTTGCTCCTGTTTTGTCGCCTGTTTGCTTATCTGTCGTTTGACATCCGCCTACTAATAGTAGTGAGGAAAAAGCAACCACTGAGAGAATTATAGCCTTCAGTTGTTTCAAAATGATTCATCTCCTGTTCTATTCATTTATTATCATTTTCGACATTTGATTGTATATCCTTTATTTTCATTCGTAACATAAATGAGTAATCCTCTGTTCATAGGCATCTGAACTTCAACTCACAGCTAGCTCTACCCAATTCTTATATACTTTATAATGAGGCAGGTATGTCAAAATTAGACGTTATCATCACAACTATATATACCAGGAAATTTATATTTTTTCAATTTTTCGTTAAAATAATTATAGAAAATAAGATTAGGAGATGATAACTTTTATTTAAGTACAAATATTTTTATTCACTAAAAAAGGAGAATTCATATGCAATACTTTATTGGGATTGTGCCTCCAGACGAATATAAAGAGAAAATAATTAAAGTTCAACAACGATGGGAAAATAATTTACTTGTCGATGTTGTTGAGCCACACATTACGGTAAAAGCTCAAGGTGGCTTAACTGCTGATTTAGAATGGATTGAAAAATTGAAAAAGGTTTGTGCAAGTTTTTCTGTGTTCAATATCTCCCTAAATCAACCTATGTTTTTTGGAGAAAGTGTTCTATTCTTGAGTGTTACTTCAGAAAAAATTTTTGAATTACATCAAAAGATTGTTAATGCCATTTCTCCTGATAATGAGTTGATTAAAAAATATATGGAACTAGATAATTATGTACCTCATTTAACAATGGGACAAACACATTGGGGGTTATCTAGTAAAGAATTAAAAACCATGGCTAAAATTACTGAAAAAGAGCTCAGTCCTTATCCTACATTTGAAGTGAATTTCATACGAATATATCAAGAAATTGAAACAAACAAATATGTAAAATATCTAGATATTCCGCTTAAAAAGCATACTCAAATGTAAAGTCTTATCCGCTGTCAATTCATTTAATAAGACTTTGAAAGAATAGTAAAACGCTTGAATAATTATCCAAGCGTTTTCAGAGTGCTGTAAGATGCTTACATGATAAATAAGTACAATTTCTTATTTTTCCTCATAACAAGTATTATGTTACTTTGTATCGGATGCTTAATCGTAAATAATTCCTCACAAAAAAACAAAAAGAAACAATTAACAGATATACAGAATGCCAATTACCTCGTTTCTTATACGGATACATGTAAGCCCCAAACTACACAAATCCGCATCAAAACTATATTTACCTAATGTATTAATCCTCTGTGCAGAATCGACTATATAAAGTATGAACTATTTTCTTCATGATAATGAAGAAGCTGCAATCATTGTATATTGCTACTGACTGTGTATACCAAATTTTAATACAATTCCCCATATCTTAAGTACAATAGATTATTTTATGCTTTTAATGAAGACGACCATTTACGGTGAAGCTTATAATTTCATTCATAGACAACCTTGAAGACCCCTATCCTATATGCCGCCGCTAAAACAAGCCTCAATAATCACAATTAAGTTACACAGTTTTTTCTTTAATCATCTCAACAAATTTCTGAAGAGCAGCCGAAAAAAGCACGTCTTTTCTCATAATAAAATAAGTTGGTACTTTGGAATATTTCTCAGGGAGAGCAGTCAAAGTTAAAGATTGCTCATGGTCTTTCAAAATTGATTTGACCATGACAGCAATGCCCATTCCGGCCTTCACACAACCGATGATTGCTTCAATCGTACCAAATTCTAATACACGCTTTGGATAGATACCTTCTTCTTTTAACCACTTTCCTACCATATTTCGATAGTGGCAGCCGTTCCCAAAAGCTAACATAGTGACTTTATCAAGCTCTTGAAAAGTATGTAAAGGTTGATGACTAATAATCGTTAGTTCTTCCTCACAAAACAAAATGGAAGTTAAATCTGGATGATGAACATCTTCAACAATAAAAGCTCCTTCTAGTTTACGTTCGAGTACAAGTTGTGTTAGCTCAGTGCTTGTATTGGTTTCTAACACTAATTCAACCTCAGGATTATTTTCATGATAGCTTTTCAGAAGTGGCGGTAATCGGACTGCAGCTGTAGAGTTGGTAGATCCAATCTTCAATGTGCCTAGAGGTGTTGAGTGATTACTCTGTACCAATCTAATCGATTGCTCAGTTAAGTCTAGTATTTTCCTAGCATATGTTAACAAAATCTCGCCATTAGAATTTAAAGTAACTCCCTTTCCGTTACGGTAAAATAGAGGGACTCCCAACTCATCTTCTAGCTGTTTAATTTTCATAGTTACATTTGATTGAACATAGTTTAGTGATTTTGCTGCTTTCGATATACTTCCTTCTTCGGCTACTTTTTTAAATACAGTCAAATCTTTAATATCCATATAACTCACCTCTTGAGATATCATTTTTTTTGATATCTTTTATCTTTATTCTTCATTTTACATGATGTCTTTCTATTCATACAATTAGAACAAGAGGAGGCTATGATAAAATGCAACGACAAAAAACTAAAAATGGTTCCACTAGCTCTTACAAATGGATTATTTTATTGATTGCAACTATTTCACAAACATTTGCTACTTTTGTTACGTACGGGATTGGCCCTTTAGCTTCTTTATGGCAGCAAGTACATCACCTATCTCAGTTTCAAACCGGGTTACTTGTGTCAGCTGTAAATATTGGGCCGATCTTCTCAATGCTGTTTTTTGGAAACTTAATGGATCGATATGGTGAAAGATGGATTGTAGGAGGAGGTTCTATTTTACTTGGAGCAAGTATATTGTTTGCCTATCCAGTCACGAATTACACATATTTATTTGTTATATTACTATTTGTAGGAATCTGGTATGGAACGGCACAACCTGGAGGTAGTAAGGCTATTGTAAAGTGGTTTCCTCCTGAGCATAGAGGACTTGCGATGGGAATTCGCCAAACTGGAATTCCCATCGGAGGTGCTTTAGCTTCTAGTACACTTCCTTTCTTTTTTTATAAATATGGCCTTCCTTCTGTAATCCTTGTGCAAGCAATTGTAGCTATTAGCGGGGGCTTATTGTTCATCCTATTTTATCGTGAGGAGCGTTCTAGCATTCAAAAAACAGAAACGGTTTCCTTCCTTACAAAGTTAAAGAAGATACAAAGAAATGATTCTCTCTATCCTATCTTTTTAATTGGAATAACAATGATGTCCTTACAAATGGTGCTCGTTTCTCACCTAATGAGTTATCTTACAAATGAAGTTCATACAAATCTTCATCATGCTGGAATATTATTAAGTGTAGTATTGCTAGGTGGAATGTTTGGGAGGATCCTTCTAGCATGGGCTAGTGATAACATATTTAAAGGAAATCGCGTTATTCCATTACAAATTACTATCGGTATCACTGTCTTATTGCTTCTTTGCACGAGCTATGTCATGACCTATATGACTTTTTGGTTACTCATAATCTTCTGCTTCTGCCTTGGTTTCTTCGCTATCGGGTGGTTTAGTTTATTTATCGTTTTCGTATCAGAGAAATCAGATCCGCAATTTATTGGTTTAACTGTGAGTTTTGCTTTAACATTAAATCAATTTGCTATTGTACTTGCACCTGCGTTGTTTGGTATACTTGTTGACTATCTACATAGTTATACTGCTCCGTTTAGTATACTAGCTCTTCTCATTGCTTTGAGTGGAATATGGTTAAGCATTATCGAATATCGTAACAAACAATTACGTACTCGAAATTTCTTATCTGTTTAATAACTTTAGAAGAGCGTTTTTCATTCCAAACTAACAAATACTCCTTTTGTTTTAACTAGTAAACATGATTACTTAACAAAGTATTTGAGTAAAAAATAAGTGTAGAAAAAGAACTGTACGCATTTCCTTTTTCTACACTTATTTTTCCCGATAGGCTGAACAATGTTCGTCAGAAATGCGATAATTTTCCTTACCTGATAAAGCTGCAACTTCCACTAATTTATGACCCAGTCTATCCCATACGGCAACTGTATTCAATGAAACCCATTCAATATTCCCTCGTGCAAGCCGAAAGGAAAGATAATGATTATCCGTTGTTACTAAGATTTCTTTGTAGATAATCTGTTTGTTTTTACGATTTTGAATGACCAAAGCAATATCTAACTTTTCTCCTTCCTTAGGTATCTGAATAAGCCGTGCTACAAACATTCCATTGGGATTCTTCTTCGTCTTATAAATTTTTTCATTTCTGGTCTTCCCCTCATACTCTCGTCCTCCTCCCTTATTCCTAATCAGTAATGATACTTTATTATTAAACTAAAATTTGAAGAAGTTTATAAAAAACGTGGGAAATTATTCATGACAGAAAGAAAAAATGTGGTTGTTGAACATAAAGAAAAAGAACACATATTATAAAGGTTTAATATGCGTTCTAAGTCTAGTCTCTTTTGTTTTATGGCATATAAATTCTTTGCAAATCTTACATATCATTCGATAACAACGTGATGCTATCCCTATAAAAAATTATTTTAAGATCTCTATCTCCGTAATTCCCATCATCTCGTTAGTTGTAAGAATGGTAGCAAATTCCTCATGCAATGTAGCCAATGAAATAGCATGAATTTCTTCTGCACTGTAGTATATATCATTTGGCCCTTTCATTCCAAATGCAGCTGTGGCATCTGAAATAAGATATGTATCAAATCCTAAATTACCACTCATTCTTGTAGTAGTTGAAACGCAATGAGGCGTTGTTAACCCAACAATAACAACCTTTTCAATACCGTTCGTACGTAAGTACTCTTCTAAATTCGTCCCTATAAACGCACTATTTACTTTCTTTTGAATAACAACTTCACCCTCAATTGGCTTTACAATATCTTTAAATTCTGAACCTTCATGACTAGGATGCATGATAGAATGAATATTATCTGATAAATGTTGAATATGGATAATTGGGTATTTCTTTTTTCTCCATATTTTTAATAAACTTTCAATATTTTGTTCTGCTTCTAAATTATTTCGTACACCCCATTTTTCATGATTAAATGCTTTCTGAACATCAATAATTACTAATGCCGCATTATCTAATTTATTTAACATGTATTTCCCCCTGCCCTTAGAATGACTATATCTAATCATTAAATCCTTTTTTAGTCCTTTAATCCCATCCATTCATTGTTTCAGTCTTTATTCCAAACTACCAATTTCTTTTTGAATCTTTTTAGGTAACTTTTGAAGGACTAGCTCATAGGAATGAATAATTAACTTCCTGTACTAGTAAATGCACTCAATCCAAATTTCCAAAAACAATAAGCTATAAAACATAGTATTATCGCAACGAGTGGTGTACATAAAGAAACCCATTTATATCCCTTATCGAAGAAATAAGCCGCTGGATAAAAGGACGTAAAACTATAAGGAATAATAAACGTTAAAATAAATGCGATCACTTTATTATAAATGGTAATCGGATATCGCGAAAAGTCACTTAAACTGAATACTGCTGATACAACAGGGAGACTATCTGTCATCCAAAAAGAAAATGTTATAAAAAATAAATTTAATGCAACAAAGATCATACCGCTTGATAAAATCATTATAATAAGTATCAGTACATTTCCAAACGAAATAGCAATATCTAAATTACTAATAGAATAATAAAGAACCACTCCCCCTATTAATAGTTGTCCTATTCCATCTTGTTGAACACGCTCTGCTATAATTTGGAACAGCGGATTAATTGGGCGAATAAGCAAACGGTCTAAATTTCCTGTCCGAATGTATTGCCATCCAATCGTCCATAAATTATCGAAGAAAATGTGATGGATTGCCCTTCCTGCAAAAGCAATTCCGTAGATTAAGAGAATTTGATAAAAATTCCATCCTTTTAAAGTTTCAATATGATCAAATACCACTTTTATAAAAAAGATAGCGGCAAATTGTTGAATGAAAACTGAAGAAATTCCTATTAAAAAGTCTACTTTATATTCCATCATCACTTTTAAGTGCTGCTTAAAATAGACAATGTATAAGAATGAGTATCGTTTAAGAGTTTGCAACAATTCACTCACCCCCCAAATATTGTGATTTTTCGGATTGCTAAAGTCCATAAGAATCTAACAAGTACCGTAATCACGATTAACCATATGAATTGTGTCGCAATTGCCATATAAGCTTGGGTACCTGATATAGAACCTGTATAAATAGAAACAGGGATATAGACCATAGACTGAAAAGGTAAAAACATACTCATTTCTTGAAACCATTGCGGATATAGCGATAATGGGACGAGTGCACCTGAACAAAATTGAATAACTGACTCTCGCAGAAGGCGTAGTCCCCATATATTAACAGTCCAAAAAGCTAATATACCGATAATAAGATCTAATTGCGTTCCAATTAAAATACCTAAAACTACACTTACCGTAAATAATAGAAAAGACTCTAATGATCGCGGTAGTTGAATCCCTACAAACCAAACGGCAAACAGTAACATAGGAAACGTTGTACGCATAGAATTAGAAATTTTTTGCCCTACATCCATCGCTACAAGTTTATCTAATAAGTGATATGGCTTCATCAGTTCCAATGCTATATCACCTTGTTTAATCATTCTAGCTAAGTTATTCCCTACTCCAGATACATATTGTTCTAACAACAAAGCAATAACCATATAAGTTAGCATGTTAGATAGTGAAAGTGCTCCAACAGTCTCTTTATTCTCATATACAGCAGTCCAAAAATAATACAACGTACATAATTTAACGATAATTGCAAATGTACCTGCCCAATACCACGCTGCATATGAGGTATCTAGCTTTATCTGCACTTTAAGCATTTCCCAATATTTCCTCAAAGGATTCCTCACCTCCATGCTGATAAAGATCTTTAATAATTGTCTCTAATTTAGGGTTAGAAATTGTCAAATCTAATATTTTATTGTGCCTTGCAAGTTCTGAAAGCACAAATTCCGATGAAACATACTTTGTATGAAAGCTTAACTCTACATGGGATTTACTTTCTGCTGCATTCTTCTGTACGACTATGTAATTTTGTAGTGATACAGGAATCTCAAACTTTGTGTACTCTTCTAATTCTAAAGATAGAATGCGGTTATAAGAAAAACGATCTTTAAGATCTTGTAAGTCCCCATCATAAATAATAGACCCTTTATCAATAATAATAATCCGCTGGCAAAGTTCTTCTATATCCTGCATATCATGAGTAGTTAATACAACTGTTGCATCCAATTTCTTATTCATTTCCTTAATAAAACTACGTATTTTTTCCTTTACATCAATATCTAAACCAATTGTAGGTTCATCTAGAAACACAACAGAAGGTTGATGAAGAAAAGCAGCAGCCAACTCACAACGCATTTTTTGTCCGAGTGATAGCTGACGAACAGGTAATGGCATTAAAGTTCCGAGATCCAGTACTTCTTCAAATAAATGTAACATTTCCTGATATTTTGTTTCTGGAATCTCATAAACATGTTTTAATAGTTCGAAAGACTCTCGCACCGGTATATCCCAAGCAAGTTGTGTACGTTGGCCAAAAACAGCTCCTATATTTTTAGCGTTTTCCTGTCTATCTTTGTATGGAATAATTCCATTTACCTTAATTTCACCTGTATCTGGAGTTAAGATTCCACACAGCATCTTAATAGTGGTTGACTTTCCAGCACCGTTGAATCCGATATATCCAACCATTTCTCCTTTTTCAACAGAAAAAGAAATCGGTTGCACTGCCTGCTTATCATAATATTTACGTTTAATCAAAGCTTTTATTGCACCCATTAGACCCGCTTTTCTCTCTAATATCTTATAGCTTTTCGTAACATTTTTTACTTCAATCATTTATAAATCCCCTACTTCCCCTTTACAAATATTAGCCGTTACACAGCTAAAGTATGATAGCAATCAAATCAATTCCTTCATCCTATTACACCTGCCTCCTATAAAATAGAGATTCATTGTAAATGATAATCTAGCACCCTCATACGAAAGCGTTTGCATAAATAGAAACTAGTATAATTTTACAGTAGCATTTAAATATTATCAATAGATTTAAGTGTATCGAAACGAACCACACGCAAAAACATTTTCCCCTTGACTTAATATCTTTACTATAACCTTTCAAACCTCTTCCCCATAATTAAGATTTTCTATTTCAAATAGAAATTGTCTTCCCGCCTTCAGTCCCCTCTAAATATCGGCTTACTGCTCGTACTTCTCCTTTTGAAGAAAATTTATCCATAAAAAATGCACCCAAGTTGTTAGACCTTATCTAACAATTGGGGTGCACTTCAACAGTAAATCGGCTTATTTTATGTCGGAAATTACTTAGCATATAAGACCCTCATTTTGTCGGCAAGACCTCATACCCATCAACTTAAGATTTTGAAGTGCACTCAAAACGAAATTTTTTCACGCTACATTTATTTATGATAATTAAGTTTACTATTTTCATTTTGGAGTATTTTTATTTGTTAGCTGGTGATGGGGCGGAACCCAATATGGACTATTTGGGGTTATTGTACTATCTCTTCTTTATGTTGAGTAAAAAAGAAGATAAAAATAATTAAAGAAAGACCTAGAAGAAAGATTCCATTTTCAGATGGCTTAAAAGTAGGAAGATCGGTTAAAGCCATGTCATCATTCCTTTGTAAGTGTTTTTAATAAATTAGGATTAACATCAAAATGTTTGGACACAACCTTTTGAAAGAAAGTATAATCTCTTTTCAAGTAAGGAAGAGTGGGTTCAAGTTTAGGAACACCAAAAATAGGTCCACTAACATTAATGGTAAATCTGCCTGGTGCAATAAAGCTACCCGTAACACCAATTTCATCATTAAGTAATAAAACAGCGAGGATAACATCTATTACATCAATAATCACATTCGTAGTTTGTTTCTCAAATTTACCTTCGACTCGACTTTCCCCTGTTAATGGTCCTCCTAATGAAACGCGAAACCCTCCTGGTGTCACAAAAACTCCTATAATGGTGATTTGTCCAGTTAACAATAGTGCGCCTGTCACAATATTGAGATCGCGCTGGATAGACCGTATGACTTGTATATCTTTTGTAATTTCAACGTTTTTTTCCACTATTGTCACACCCTCTAGATACATATTATTCTGAGCGATGTTAAATGTGAGTAAGGATAAGTATGAAATATAGGGTATTTCTTGTATAAAAGGAGAAAAATTAAAATCGAAGAAATTTCAAAATGACGAAAAAACTGTTTACTGAAAAAGAAGTTCAAGATCTATCAAAGAATCCGTACGTAAAATCTGTGAGCGCGAAAGAAATTACTTATACAGATGAATTTAATCGTATTTTTATAAAAAAAATTCATCTCTTATTTAAGAATCCACTCTCGGAATTTCACCAGTTAGAAGAATAAATATTGCTGCTCAACATTTGCTTTCTATGTTATCTGTTAGCAAGTACAAATAATTCATAGCAAAATAATCATATTTATACTCACCTATTTTCTTGCTTTTGCATAAAATTTAATCACACATCATAATTTTAAACCAGGCTAAAAAAGTTGGTCTAGGTAAACTATTAAAGCAGGACACTACATTTTTGACATAAGAAAAAATCCAACCCTATTTTAGGTTTAAAAAATATAACAAATTAAAAGGAGGAGGATACGTCATGGAC
Organism: Bacillus sp. 491mf; assembly: GCF_900112415.1. Taxonomy (GTDB): domain Bacteria; phylum Bacillota; class Bacilli; order Bacillales; family Bacillaceae_G; genus Bacillus_A. Next base: position 87,388 of record NZ_FOLV01000015.1, on the reverse strand, counting down.
GAATTAGAAACAGTCAAATCGCAAAATGCGGTTGCCGTGCCACACCAGGAAGGTTGGCGACAACAGAACAGTGATCCTAGTTTACGAGAAGTGTACAAAAGTATGAGGATACCGAAGAAGGGAAATTCTCTGCGAAAGCTTCTTGCATTTATGGGGCCAGGTTATCTTGTTGCAGTAGGATATATGGATCCTGGAAACTGGGCTACATCACTAGCTGGAGGATCTGCTTATAACTACACGTTATTATCTGTCATTTTGATTTCTAACTTTATGGCTATTATTTTGCAGGCATTATCTGCAAAGTTGGGGATTGTAACAGGAAGAGACTTAGCACAAGCATGTCGAGATCATTTCAGTAAGCCTGTATCGCTTGTTTTATGGGTACTATGTGAATTGGCTATTGCAGCTTGTGATTTAGCAGAAGTAATAGGTGCCGCAATCGCATTAAATCTTTTATTTCACATTCCTCTTGTATGGGGTGTATGCATTACTTCGTTTGATATCTTACTAATCCTTTTATTGCAAAATAAAGGATTTCGTTATATTGAAGTGATTGTCATAAGTTTAATCGCTACAATTTCTGTTTGTTTTGGTGTAGAACTCTTTATGTCGCAACCACAACTAAGTGAAATTGCAAAAGGCTTTATTCCAAGTAAAGAGATTATTCAAAATCCACAAATGCTGTTTATTGCACTTGGAATTTTAGGAGCTACAGTTATGCCACATAATTTGTATTTACATTCTTCTATCGTACAAACGAGAAATTACGAAGAAACGTCTAAAGGGAAACGAGAAGCGATTAAGTTTTCAGTGATTGACTCTACTATCGCCTTAATGTTGGCTTTATTTGTAAATGCATCAATTTTAATATTAGCCGCATCCACTTTTTATAAAACAGGGCATACCGAAGTAGCAGAAATCCAAGATGCCTATCAATTGTTAAATCCGATTCTTGGAAGCGGAATTGCGAGCGTATTATTTGCAGTTGCTTTATTAGCCTCAGGACAAAATTCTACGTTAACAGGAACGTTAGCTGGGCAAATTGTAATGGAAGGTTTTTTAAATATTCGCTTACGCCCATGGATTCGCCGCTTAATTACGCGTTTAATCGCAATTATACCTGCGGTCATTGTAACACTACTATATGGAGAAAAAGGAACCACGGATCTATTAGTATTAAGCCAGGTTATCCTATCTCTTCAACTTTCATTTGCAGTAATTCCACTAGTTATGTTTACTAGTGACAAAAAGAAAATGGGTGAATTTACAAACTCACTTTGGACAAAAGGAATCGCTTGGTTTATTGCTATTGTTATCGCTATTTTAAATGCATATCTGCTTTTTACTACATTTTCAGGATGAAAGTATTCTAAATATATATTGTATTTCCTCAATTAATCCAAGCTATATATATCCAGTTTAATTTTTCGACATATAAGTCACTTCTATGCAAAATACAACATTACCACTACTCGCTTTTTCTTTTTTTTTAAACCTTGCATGTGGCAAAAATAGGCCCTGACCGCTTCTATGCATGGCCAGATGCTCTCGCCAACCTAAAAGAAAAAGGGTTTTATATCGTTTTTTTAGTTTGTATGTATATATAGAAAAAACTCCTGTTTGACCAGGAGTTTTTTCTACTATTCTTCTTTTTTGTTCTTGTTTCTCCTTGATTATACAGGCAAGAAATCCGTTATGGTCTAAGTCCATCTAATGAAGTAGTAACGTTAATATCAACCGCTCCTTCTACTCCATTTACACTCCCGCTTTCTGTATATTGCCAAGAATTCCAGTTATTCCAATCACCATATGTAGTTGGAGTAGTAGAGTTATATCTAGAAATCCAAAGAGGTACATCGCCAAGTCCGGATAAATTAAAACCATTTATATACCAAGGCCCTGTATAAAGCATAACGCGTTTTCCTGTTGTCTGCTGCACATAATCAATAAAAGTACGCGCCCATCTTGTCACATACGGCCCTGTTATATTACCTGTTGGACTAGATGGTGATTCCAGATCAAGGACAGGCATTAAATCCGTATGATATCGATTCAATACATCCACAAAATGTTTTGCTTCCACAATCGGGTCACCTGATTCTGGACGAGCAAAGTGATATGCTCCAACTAAAAGACCTGCTGCAGATGCATTTTGTACATATTGTGCATAGGTTGGATCTGTATATGAAACACCTTCAGTTGCTTTCATATAAGCAGCATTAATACCAGACTGCTTTACTTTATTCCAATCTATATTTCCTTCCCAGTGTGAAACGTCAATAAATGTATAAGACGGTTTCAGTGTTACTGTTACTTTACTATCTTCTGTACCTTGCATATATTCCACTTCGATCCAGTGAACATCACTATTTGAGTTATCTGTAATATCAATTTTCAATGCTTTTTCATTGTAACCATGATATCCCCATGCATCTACAACTCTTTTTCCATCTACATATACACGAATTCCATCATCCGCTCCTGTATACAGAAGGTACTGACCAGCTTTCAGATGCTTAGCTGTAACATAGCGTGCTGAGAAATGGGTTCCTGATACACCTCTAGCCGGTGAGCCTTCAAATCCATTATCATCTTGCAAGCCGCCATTTGCTGCTTGTGAAAGAGTCTTAGCTGCAACCGGATATCCAGAAAGAGATTCATTCGGATAGTAATAGGCAAGCCAACTATCAAATGGTACTACATCTGAAAATACAGCTGCTTGTCCACCATCTTGATAATATTGTGTGTGAATACTATGAGAACCTGCTGCTACGTTTGGTAATACGGCACGATTCGTTTCACCAGCAGCTGCCGACCAGCGATTAATAACTACATTATCATCAATCGAAACCTTTATGCCATCATCTGCAAACGACTGAACGAAGTAATCTCCTCCAGACAATTGCTTATTCTGAACAAAATCAGCTTGGAACTGTTGCGAAGGAAAACTAGCAGGACCTCCTGATCCCCAGTTATAATGAACTTCACCGTTTGGATCCAGCTGAGTATAGACAGTTTTCGAAGATAGTACCTTCGCATCAACCCAGCCTAAAATACGATTGTCTTGCTTAATTTTGTTCCAGGTGGTAGAACCTTTTGTAAGACTTTGTACAACTTGCACCATTTGATATTTGTAATCATTTGTAGACCCTACGAACTTCGCTCCATATTCCCCATACGGTACTGTCCATATACCATCACCGTTCGTCGATGGTTGTATAACTGCTGCTCGATTCTCATCTTTAATATTAGTTATATCTGTAAGCGACTTTCCGCTATCAAGCCAGCCTAATATCTTACCGTCTTTCGCTACTTGATACCATGTAACATTTCCTATTGTTGCAGTCTTCACAACTTGAAACGTTTGATAAGCATAATCATTTGTACTTTGTACATATTTTGCGCCAGGAAGGCCGTACGGTACTGTCCATATGCCATTGCCATTCGTACTTCCAATAGTAACCGAAAAGTTCGCCGGCTTAGCTATCCCTGTATTGTCTATTGCATAACTGCTAATCCAGCCAATAGCTTGACCATCTAGACTAAATTTATACCATTGTACACCTTGATATGTAACGCTCCCGATTAACTGCATATCTCGAAAAGCATATTGATTAGAAGATCCTAAATATTTTGCACCTGAAAGGCCATATGGCATGCTCCATATACCATTGTCATTTGTCGCCCCCATAACAGCCGCCTGATTTATAGCTTGCAGATTCGTCAAGCTACTTAACGCACGACCATCAAGCCAGCCAATGACTTGATTGTTCACGCTACATTGATACCATGTAACATTTCCAATCGTTGCTTTCTGAATCACCTTTACATCTTTTCCTACATAATTATTAGTGGAATTGATATAGTTTGCGCCATTTAGACCATATGGAATAGACCAAACTCCGTCACCAGATGTAGAGACAATAAACTGATTCTGATTAACATTCGTTGTAATATATAGGGCTTTACTATCAACCCATCCTGCATCTTTTCCATCTACTTGCAGATGATACCAAAGTACATTCCCACTCTGCGCACTACCAATAACATGAACGACCATACCACTATATTTCGTAGCGTCTCCAAGGTAACTAGCTCCTTGTAAACCATATGGTACTGTCCATATCCCATTACCATTCATGTTATTTTTAATCAAGCCATCGCAATTTAACGGAGTTTGATTAACATTCGCTGTAATATTTAGGACTTTACTATCAACCCATCCTGCATCTTTTCCATCTACTTGCAGATGATACCAAAGCGTATTCCCAATCTGTACACTACCAATAACATGAACGACCATACCACTATATTTGGTAACGTCTCCAAGGTAACTAGCCCCTTGTAAACCATATGGTACTGTCCATATACCATTACCATTCATGTTACTTTTAATCGAGCCATCGAGATTTACCGATTGTTCATTTGCAACTGTACTAGCTGCCAAAGCAGTGTTCGGACTTCCAACAATTACTGTCTGAGCACCACAAACCGTAATCGCAGTACACACAGATAGCCAAACTTTCTTCACTTCTAGACACCCTCTCCTTAAATTGTAATAATCTTGTAGCTGGAAGAGGTCTATTTTTATGTAATCTTTTAATATATGTTTCAATAAATAAGATCCCTAACAATTATGTCCCTCTCTACTACCTTTACATATTACTATTTTTATAGAAATTTTAATATAGTATTTTTGATAAGTATTTCGAAATATATTTAACATAAACACTCATCAAAAAACTTTATATGGAAACGTTCATTCATGTTTCACACAAACGAACGATACCTTCTAATACACAATATTTCATTATCCTAATATACATTTTATCATTTTCATATATTATGTACTTGCATTTTCTTTAGCGACTATTAATGTATTTCGCTATTTATAGATTGTAATCTCCTACTTCATGATTTAAGGAAAATTGTCCATAGCTAATACAAATGCATATCTGCAAACAAATCAAGAAATTCAATTACAAAAATGATAAAACCTTCAAAACTTTTGAGAGGCCACGAAGAAAAGTCTCTAGAATCATCACTAAATCTGCTAATGAAGAAATTAATCGTACAATAATGCATTTTAACATTTTCATATTCAATAACACAATACAATAATATATTTTACACTTTAATAGATTTAGAGTGAGTATCTTATACTAAGTATTCACTAATCCCCTCCTTCCCTATTTATAATATTCGAACCAACTAATCTTTTTGTGGGGGTAGTTTTTTGAAATCTTTCAATAAAACCGAAAAAACTTTGAAATATATAACTTCACGAAAGTAAATATACATTGCTTCTCACTTCCTAGTGATACAACAAATCCTTATGTGCTCAACTTAAACAGAGAAAAAAAATATCTCCCCACCGATATAAACACCTTCATCATTTCATTACTTGAATTACAAATCTAATTCGATTATAATCTAATTAGATAAACATTAAAGTAGGTGATTTCTAAATGCAATTAAACAAAATTGTTGAGTTTCATAAAGCATTAGGTGATCTTACACGTGTCCGGATTATTGCCTTGCTACAGCAAGGTCACTTGAGTGGACAAGAGATTGCCGGAAAGTTAGGACTTAAGCCCCCAACAATTACCCACCATATGACAAAGCTGCGAGATGTTGGACTGATAAAAGAACGTCGTGATAAAAATACGATCTATTTTTCTCTTAATACAAAAATATTGGAGATGAGTGCCAAGGCTATTTTTACTATAGGAACAGGAGGCGATTCAAATATGGAAATGTCGGTTACTGAAAAAGAACGTGCAGCTATTATTAATAATTTCTTCACAAAAGATGGGAAACTAAAAACCTATCCTGCACAGCGAAAGAAAAAACTTGTCGTACTCACACATATGATTAAAGGATTAGAATTTGGAAAAATTTATCCAGAGAAAGAAATGAATGAATATTTAAAGCAATTTCATGATGATTACGCGACATTAAGACGTGAACTCATTATGTGCCAATATATGTACCGAGAAAATAATCAATATGAGTTAAACCCTGTTGAGTTATGGTGGTTAAAATAATGGACGTTACTTGACGTCCTTATTTTTCAACTAATTAATTAGATAAATATGAAATTAGATATTTATAAAATAAGGAGATAGCCATGAATCTTTCTTTTATAAATGAAGAAAAAAAATATCGGAGGTTATTTTTTGCCGGCATCGTAAATGGTATTGGGGATCGCTTTAGTTCCGTAGCTGTGCTAGCAATGCTACTGCATCTAACAGGTTCAGGATTGGCTGTGGGAATGACTTTAGCAATCCGTCTCATCCCCTTTTTATTTTTCGGGCCAATAGGTGGGATGTTGGCTGATCGATTTTCAAGAAAAACAATATTAGTTGTAACAGACCTTATAAGGATTCCATTTGCCTTGTCCTTCCTATTTGTTCAAAGTAAAGAAGATATTTGGATCGTTTATTGCAGTTCATTTATTTTGGCAGCAGGAGAAGCTATATATGGACCAACAAGAAAATCAGCAATACCTAAGCTCATTAGTAAGAAACATCTTGTAAAAGTAAATAGTTTGGAACAAGTAATGCTAGGAATCGTTTTAATTATTGGAGCACTTTCAGGCGGAGTAGTTTCGTCTATTTTCGGACCTAATGTGACTTTTTGGTTAAATGCAGGATCATTTTTAGGGGCAGCCGCTATCAACTATACGATTCAGTTTCCAAGGAATGAAGATGTAAAAAAAGTAGAGAAGTCCGAAAATCTAATCTTCACCTTCAAAAAGGTAATTTTGATGTCTATTACGGTACAAATTCTTTTTTTCTGTGAAATATTAATAGCTTCTATAAATGGAATTGATAATGTTCTAATTAGCGTCTATGCGATTAACGAGTTTCATCTTGGTGATGTTGGTGTAGGTCTTTTTTATGGTGCATTAGGTATTGGCTTAATATTAAGCTTTTCTGTTGCAAATCAACTACGAAAAAATTTCCTTGTTATAGGTTTAGTATGTTTATTGCTTGAGGGAATATTTCAACTGTTATTAAGTCAAACACATTTAGTAATTTTTGCATTTCTTATGTTTTGCGGGATTACATTTATGTCCGGGATTGGTAATGCATGCTTTGATACCATTCTTATGAAGGAAGTTCCTGAACAACACCAAGGAGCCATATTTGGACTACTAGCAACAATCATAAATACCGTATTGGGAATATCTATGTTTATTTCTGGATCGGCATTGCAATTCCTTGCGCCACGTACCTTAGGTTTGATTGGAGGTATCGCCTATATCCTTATTGCCATTTCCCTAATTGTAACTATTTCAACGAAAGCATATCGAAAAAGAGGTACCATTTGAGAGGTACCTCTTTTCTGTACTTACCTTAGTCATGCTTATGTTTATGTTTATCTTTTTTATCTTGATTCTTTTTACCTTTGTCTTTTTTATCTTTATCCCCACCATGATCTGAGTCTTCATTATCATTTCCTTTCCTATCGCCCTGTTCCGGATTTTGAGCTCCCGGTAAAACAACTGCAGATGGGGCTACTGCTGGTGGAACAGCGTCAGGGCTAACCCCGTTAATATACAGCTCATTATTCATTGTGTATACGCTGCTCGGCTGTTGGAATCTGGATGTGTCTGTTCCAAATGCTTGAATCATTGCTTTAAAAATAAGTTGTGAGATTTTCGTTGTATCTCCAAGCATATAATTGCCTGGACCATTCTTCGCATAGCCAGTCCAAACAACCATCGTGTATTGTGATGTATAACCGGCAAACCAACTATCATTTGTCGCTTTAGAGGGATAGCCGAACTGACTAAGTGTCTTGTCGTCAAAGTTTGTTGTTCCCGTTTTCCCTGCAATATCAAGACCTGGTACATTAGCTGCTGTACCTGTTCCGTTAGAGGCATTCACTACACCACGAAGCATATCGGTAATCATATAAGCCGTATAGTCATGCATAACACGTTTACCATTCGACTTAAAGCTTATTTCTTTGCCGTCTGATAGAACAACTTTTGTAACAAAATGCGGTTTTGTATACACACCATCGTTTGCAAATGCACCATATGCTCCTGCCATTTCAAGAGGAGACACAAGGTTACTTCCAATTGCGTAAGACTCATAAACTTGATTATCAGGAAACGTAATTCCGAGTGATTGCGCAAACTCTTTTGCTTCATTCGAACCAACTTCCTGTAATGCTTTCAAAGCTGGTATATTACGTGATTCTACTAGAGCATTTCGTACAGACATAGGACCTTTATAATCCGTATAAGCATTTCGGATAGGTTTTCCATTTGAGTAATGATACGGTTCGTCCACAAGTTGATGGTATGTTGACCATTTTAAATGTTCAATTGCCGGACCATAATCAAAGATTGGTTTAAACGTCGAACCTGGTTGACGGTTTATATTAATAGCGAAATTATTCCCTCGGAATGTTGCTTTGTATTCATTGCGGCCACTTCCAATCGCACGTACTTCACCCGTTTTCGAATTCATAAACGTGAAAGCTGCCTGGAAACGGTCATTCGGATAACTCACAATATCTTGCGTATTCATGATTTTATCGGCATACTGCTGCGCTTTCGGATCGAGTGTCGTATAAATTCGAAGACCATCCGTACCGATATTGACATCTTTCAACTTGTCTTCAACTTCTTTTGTTGCAGCATCCAAAAACGCTTCGTAAGGCATACCTTCTTGATTGGCTTTCGGAACAAGCCCTTTCGTTACTGGAACTTTCATCGCATCTTGCATTTGTTGCTTCGTGATATATCCTTGTCTATTCATAGAAATTAAGACGAGGTTACGGCGCTTTGTCGCCGCTTCTTCGTTTTCCGGTTTGGACGGATCGTAGTTATTTGGACTTTGCGGTAGTCCTGCTAACATAGCAGCCTGTGGAAGGGTCAATTTTTTCAAATCATTCGCTTCAATACCGTAGTAATTTTTAGCTGCAGTAGCAACGCCGTAAGAGCGGTTTCCCAGGTTAATTTTATTCAAATATATTGTCAAAATATCGTGTTTAGAATATTTTCCCTCCAATTTATATGCCAAGTACCATTCCTGGATTTTTCGTTCTAGCGTTTTTTGAGAAGACAAAAATGAGTTTTTAATAACTTGCTGTGTAATGGTACTTCCACCCTGAGATCCGAAGTTCCCAGTCAAGTTTTCGAGAATTGCTTTACCAGTTCGTTTTATGTCTATACCATGGTGTTCATAAAAATGAGAATCTTCTGTAGCAATAAATGCATGTTCCAACACTTCTGGAACTTGATCATAAGTGACTTTTGTTCGTTTTTCCTTTCCATATTCATAGATAAATTTTCCGTCTTTATCATAAAACTTCGTGGATAGCGGATCCACCAATTTTGAGGCCTCTATTTGGGGAGCTTCCTTAATAATGGAAAAGAAAATAGCAACTCCTACTCCTACTAAACTGAGGCCAATCAGCAAACAGACAAGTAAGATTTTTTTCAACAATGATCCTTTTTCGAAGGACTTTCCGCTTCCTTTTTGTTTTTTCTTTAGCTGTTGTCGTTCTTCACGAGAACGATACGTTTCTGACATTATTCTTCTCACCTACGTTTGTTTAGTTTACTTATGAAAGTTAAAGACCATGTTAAGTAAGCCCCTTTTGTTAACTTACTACCTACTAAATTATGAGTATTATATTTGGCCTAGCACTTAGTTATCGCTTCCTTCTATTTATACTTATTTCGCAAGGAACCTTATTTTTAAGGGGGTCATAAGAGTTTTTTCAGAAAAACTCTTATAAATCCCCAAATAATGTAGTTTATCTCCTGGATAAAAAAGACGCTGAATATGTATTGAGGCTGCTGAAAAAGCACCTACTTTGAGCAAGTTACAGAGATTTTATCCATATACAAAAAATAAAAAACAGATAATCACCTAATACAGTAGGCAATTATCTGCTTTTTTCTTTTAATAGACTTTTCCAGTGTCCTCTATGTATGAAAAACCTTTACAAACAAATGAGAAAGGAGCATGTTTTTCAGTAAAATAAGCTCTTTGTTCCTTACATAGACATAACATATAAAAGGCAAATTCCACTACTATGAAGGAGCAAGATGACTGATTATGATAAACCCATACTTTAACAATACTAGGCAATCGGGCGCTGCTACCACATATAGTTCTGCCCAACAGACACTTCATGCCATTCACCAAGTGATGGCAACAGAACCTTTTTTTCTCCATAGCGCACATTATCCTGTTACACATCATTACGTTGTACCTCATCATATTATACATCATGTCATCTATCCAACTGACATTTCAATAATTCCGTTTGGCTCCACATACTATTTCTAAGAAAGGCCTTTTACTTTCCTTTTTCTTTATACAAATAAACTGAAGCTTCCATTAGTGGTGGCTTCATCCTAACCTAAAATTATATTTTTTATGCTCAATACTTATGTGATTAATGATGGTTTACATCTATAAAGGGCTCTCATGGAAAAAGTCATTTTATTTAGCTAACCATTTTATAAAAAATACCCATAAAAGATTAACCTTTACGGGCATTATAATTATAGTTCTATACTTAAATATATGCTATGTATCGTACTTTATATTAAAAGTCTTTATATATTACTTGTCGATATGACAAGGCGGCGTCGATGTTGATTTCGTCTCTTTTGTTTTATTGTGGTCTATATACAGGTATACACCAAGCATTACTAAAACACTCACTACTGTGTATGTAAAAATTTTCTTTTTCATATCTTTCTCCTTACTTTATCCCGCATTAACGGGCAGTAATACTCCCACCTCAAAATTCAGCGAAAACAAAGAAGTTAGGTGGGAGATAAACTGCCCGTAAAAGCCCGATTGGTTCAACTAATAATCAGTGGGGATGAAGAAAACCCCCACTGATTAAAGTTTCACTTTATCAATCATGTAATCTACATTAACCAAACCATTTTTTCAAAGTTGGCACTCTTTTTATTACCAGCCAATCAAGCGTCAAAGCCACAAGCAACGAAATACCTACTAGCGGGAACAAAATCCCCAGCATGATAATAAGTATTACTGCTCCTTTCATTAATTTAAAGTTCTTTGGTAAAGAAGGTGCACCTAACGTACCAGATGGCTTACGTTTCCACCACATCATGCAGCCTGTTACAACAGTTCCGATTAATACAAGACAAATTACAAGATCCAATAGTTGATTAACTAACCCGAAATAACGCCCTTCATGCAGCGCAATCCCAATAGAAATTGCTTTAGCTAATATTCCATAATCTGTAAATTGTAAATTCGCTAATACCTTTCCGCTGTACTGATCAATATGCAGCGTTGCTTCCCCTTTTGGATTGTCAGGTTTAACGGATAATGTGTACACCCCTTTTTCTCCTTTAGGGAATGTAATTGCGTATCCATCTTCTAATTGATTTTTTTCTGCTATTTTCATAATGTCTGCCACCATAAGAGGGGCTGTTTTATTTTCCTTAGATTCTGGAACTGGTAACTTTTCTGCTGCCCAAGGAACATCCGCTACCGCTTTAGATGGAACAGTAGACTGCGGCAAATTACCATCCCATAGTCCCGTCGGGTATCCTGTTTTTGTCGCCGTTGCGATTTTATTAATATAATCCCCCCATAATCCAGACCAAGGAAGTCCTGTCAGTATAAATAGAGAAATGAACAGTGAAAACCAAAACGCCGGAACAGAGTGTAAATCCCTTAGCATGGTCCTCTTTCCTTTAGAAAACCTTGGAATCAATGTACCAAAAATTGATTTTTTATTACGCGGCCACCACAAATATAAGCCGGTAATCAACAAAATCATGGCCCAGCAAGCAGCCATCTCTACAATCCGATCTCCCGCCTTGCCAATCATAAGCTCGCCATGCATCCGCTCCACTTGACTCATAAATCTCTCTTCTTTCTTTAAATCCCCTAAAATCTTTCCATCATGTGGATTTACGAATACCGTCATCGGAACTTTCTTATCTACGATTCCCACTTCTGCTGAACGATTTGACACAAAAGATGGCTTGTACTTTGTAACAGAAGCACCGGGATACGCTTTTTTGACTGCTTCTATTTGCTCTTCAGCAGTCAACTTTTCCTTTGTAGCCTGTACATAGTAATAATCTTTGTATATAATATTTTCAATTTGCGGTTTAAATAAATAGATAATACCTGTGATTGCTAATAAGATTACAAAAGGTGCAAAAATAATGCCAGCATAAAAATGCCAGCGCCATACAGCTCGATATAAAAATTGTGCTTTTGAACTGTCTACCCGAACTTCATGATCTTCAGTAGAATGATTTACTGTTTGTTGTTTTGCAAACATATTTCGTTTTCCCCCTAAATGTTACTCGTCCTTCCTTCTTTATAGAAACTTATAAGACTATAATTTCGATTCTTAATATATCGGATATGTGTGAACATTTTGTGAGGATTATTCAAACTTATTTACAATTTTTCTATAAAACTTCTGACTGCAAGATTTTTAGAGAAATACAAATTAAAAAACCGACATAAAAACCCTCTTTCTTTTTAGGCGGGAGGGAGCATCTGGCCATGCATAGAAGCGACTTATATGCCGAAAAATTAAAGTAGATTTATATACGTTCACTTTCAATAAGCACGAAAGACCTTACATACACAATCGTACATAAGGTCTTTCTCTCAGCATTATACTTTCGGCAATACCATACCTTTATACAATTGTACTGTTATCCAGTAATATGCAAGATAAATGAAGACAAATAAACTAATTGGCATCCAAATTTTCACATACGGATCAAGTAAAATGAATGAAAATAGATTCATGCCAACTAATACATGAGCAATTCCAACAATCCCAGGAAATAAGAAGATGAAGAATACTTCTTTATAGATGCTGCGAGAGAGCACTCCTTTTCGAACACCAATTTTTCGAAGCATGGCATAGCGGCGTTTATCTCTAGATGCTCCTGTTAAAATTTTAAACATAAGCGAACTAGCCATCATCGCAAGAAAAGAAGCGCCTAGAAAAAACCCCATAAACATTGTACCGCTCATAAAAGTATACATATACTGATACGTCGTCATTTTCGTTTGCATTGGTACTTCTTCCCCGATATTTTTTTGTGCAACTTCTTTTTGTCGTTGATCTATTTTTGTAAGAATCGGTTTATATTTTTGCAAATTATCAACGCGAATTAAAAGGAGTGAGTGCACTGTTCCTTGTACTTTTTCATAATTTTCTTTATCAGCGATGCGAAGCGGCTTTCCACCAAATTGATTGTAACTAATTTGAAATTCACGAACGAGTGCATCCTCCCATTGCCCAGGCATACTGGGATATTGCTGCGTTTCCGGCTTCTCAAGCGATGTGTATATTGGTTCAGGAAGTCCCTCACTTACGCGAACACGGATTGGCTCTTTACTTTTCTTTGCACTTCTGTGCTCCGAAATAAGCGGTGGCTGATTAAGTAAATCGTCACGTGAAAAGTAAACCGCTTCGTTATTTTCTTTATAAGGATATTTCTTTTCTTCTATAATATTCATTTGCTTTAATTCTTTTATCTCTTCTACATTTGGATCATGAATCGTCGCATCATACACTCGCGAAAATTCCGTTGTCATTCCAACATTTTTTTGAAACGCCATCCCAGCTGTCATCGCACCAGCACCTAGTGCAATCAACATAGAAACTGTCCCTAATATTCTCGATAAACTATTAATTCGAAAACGTAGCTGTGCAAGGGTAAAACTATTAAGTCCTGCTTCGTTTCTTTTTTTATTTCTTTTTAACATCGTAACAAATAAAGGCAATAATGAACCAAATATAAAATAAGTTCCAATTGTCGTACAAATTGTTGCAACTATAAGTCCCATTTCCTGCAATTTATTCACATGAATGATCGAGTAATATCCAATGCCTAACATCAAAATTCCAAGCACCGTAAAAACAGTAATACGAAGTTTACTTTTTTCTACCTCATCTTGTGTTTCATCTTCTCGTATAAGCTCTAATTCTGTTTTGCGCAGAAGACGAATGCTATTAATCATCCCTGTCACTGCAAAAAGAACAAAGAAGAACAGTAACGTTGCAATTAAAGCAGGAAAATAAAACGCATCGTATCCCTTCGCTGATACATCCATACCTTTTATAAGAATCTTCCCTACTACACTTGCTAATCCAATTCCTACTACATTTCCAATCAGTAAAGCAACCATTCCAAGCCCCACTGTTTCGATAAAAAGCAGCTGTGCAACCTTTTTCTTTTTTGCACCAAGCATCATATACATTCCTAATTCTTTTCGGCGCAGTGTAAGCAAAAATGAATTTGCATAAAGAATGTAAAATAAGGTAATGAACGAAAGTAACACAGAACCAATCCCAAAGACAATACGAATGCTGCTAATAATACTATTTCCTTTCGTAAATTCAGTATTTAAAGCCATCGTTTGAAACATATAAAAAACACTTATACTAACGATAAGACCAATTAACAAAACAAGATAATCTTTCATCATCTTTCGTATACTATGTATCGATAATTTCAGTAACATGTCCTCATCTCCTTATATCGCTTCCTTGGAAGAACTCATTTTTCCAAGCACATTTAAAATATCTTGATAAAATGCTTCTCTACTTCCATTACGGTGAATTTCCTTATAAAGCAATCCATCTTGGATAAATAAAATACGTTCACAATAACTTGCACTAAACACATCATGCGTTACCATCATAATGCTAACGTGATGATTTTCATGTAAATCATGCATCGCTTCTAATAAGCTTTTCGCATTTTCACTATCAAGTGCTCCTGTTGGTTCATCTGCAAGAATAATTGCTGGATTATGTACGAGTGCACGAGCTGCTGCTGTACGCTGCTTTTGACCACCAGAAACTGCAGTTGGGTATTTCTCTAAAATTGCTTCTATCCCAAGTTTTATCGCTACCTCTTGTACTTTTCCTGCAATTTCTTTTGAAGACACTCCTTGCAGTGACAACGGCAATGCAATATTTTCATAAATTGAAAGGTTTTCAAGAAGATTAAAATCTTGAAAAATAAATCCTAGCTTTTGCGCTCTAAAATCAGATAATACATTTCCTTTCATATTTGCAATGTCTGTTCCAGCAATTTTCACCGTACCACTAGTCGCTTGATCAAGTGTCGAAATCACATTCAACAACGTCGTTTTCCCTGATCCCGATGGACCCATGATCCCAACAAACTCGCCTTCTTTTACCGATAACGTTATTCCTTTTAATACCCTTGAGTGGTTTTCATTTCTCTTCCCATATACTTTTTCTACCTGATTTACCTCTACTACAGCACTTTTCATAACTTCATCCCCTATCTCTCAGTATCTATTCGTATCTTCTCAGAAATTTTTTAAGTTTCTTGTAGGTAAATTCTTAAGAATTCTTAAGAATTCTTAAGATTAACTATATATACAAGTTAAAAACCCCTTTCTTTTTTTTGTGGACGAGAGCATCTGGCCGCGCATAGAAACGGTCAGTGCCTTTTCCTGCCACATGCAATGTTTAAAACAAAAAGAAAAAGCAAGTAGCGGTCATGCTGTATTCTGCATAGCGGAGACTTATATATCAAAAATTTAAAATAGATTTATATAGAACACCTAATAAAAAATGAGCTTGGCATCATACCAAACTCATTTTTTGTTATGCAATATTCTCTTTTTGTTCTATCTCATAATCAATCTCTAGAAACTTCGCTCCAAAGAGCCACATTCGATGATTTGCAGTTAACGTTGTTACATCATTCTCTCTTATCGTAAACGTTTCTGTGAGCGGCAAACGAATTGTAAAGAAGCGACTATATAAATATATCCCCTCATCTCCTCTTGCACTGTTCCTTAATCTACTCGTAATGATAAGATGTTTCTTATCATTACGTAGTTTTAAAATTCCCGTCATATTCATATACGGTAATGGCAACGCAATATTCATGTATGTTTCACTCTTATATTCATGCTGAGAGTAAAGTGCAACAAAGATCGTTTCATTCTGTTCATTTTTCCGAACCCACGCTCTGACGTCATTTCTACCGTCTTTTTCATCTTTTATAGCAACAATTTCTCCTTTCATTCGCTCTAAGCGATTTCCCATTCCTAAATGAATTTGTTGCACATGTCGGCTTATTTTTTCATACAGAAAAGCAAATGGCCGAAACCAGCGTGACCAGTGAATAGTTGCTTTTAACTCATAATCTTTTGTATTCTCATAAAAATAAATTATAAGTGGTGATACATTCGGTGTATTATACTGTTTACTATCAAAATCTATCATGTTATTTATAAGGCCTGTATATTCGTTCTTCTCTATTAACTTATTTTCTATTAAAACATCCTCTCCAATTTTCCCCTTACCTTTTATACGACTCATTGGTTTCCCATAATAACAATATGTCGGCGCAGTCTTTTCAATCATCCAGCCAATACAGCCAGGTAATGCTACGCCCACTCCATTCACAACTCCATGAATCCAAACCATTTGCGCAATCGTAACGGTCATCATTCCCTTAAAATTCCCATATGAGTAGAGAAGCGAAAAAAGAATAGTTACCATAAGCGTACCAGACGAGATAATAAGAAGAACTTTTGCACTCATAGAAGTAAATTTTGTTTTCCATACAAAAATCCCATAAACATAAAGCGAAAGAAGATAAAATAGCACCGCAAAAAATTCAAATATACTCGAATAAGTAATACCAATTGCAACTGTCATCGGAGAAATGATGATAATAAACATAATGATCATATATAATTTACTTTTCTTTTGTTGCTTTCTCCCTAACAAACCTGCAAACAAGGGAAGTAAAAAAGCAGAATAATGAAAATGGGCTGCTGTGAGTAAGACGATATCTGAACTAAACTGCATAATTTGTATATTTGCTACAGAGGCAAAGAACCAAAAGCCACCTAAAAATAAATATATAAATCCACTATCAATGGCAGTTTCTTCTAACGGTTTCCATCCTCTTTCTAATAATCGGCTTACTCCAAACAATGCGATAATACCTGTATATATAAACCAAATTATCGCAAAGAGATAATAGTTTGTTACAAAAGCTAGCATTGCACTTATTGCTGCAACTGGATAAAAAAATACTGCAAGCTGATAACAAAATAGTACTTCTCCGTCTCTTTTTTTCTTATCTACAATCGAAAACGCCAGCGGGATAAAAACAAGAATAGACAATAATATAATTGCTTCAACAGGATGTATATTTGACCACTCTAATATAAGAAAAATAACATAACAGATGCAGCCAATTATTAAATTTCGCATAAATTTAGATCCCCTTCTCTAAATGTCCCTTTATAGGAGAAAAGCGGTCCTAATAATGGATTTTGTACTTGTACATATATCCGATAACACTCTAATTCCTCATCATAGCTTTCTATAATCTTTGCCTGTCCATATAAAAACTTTGGCAACGGAATCTTCATTCCCCATAAGTAGAACCATTGTTTTTTAGATGAAATATGCATCGCTCCTTTTGCATCAACGTGAAACGCGAGCGTCGATACAAGCAAATGAGGTTCTCCAAAATAATCGACAATTTCGTTTTGTTTCTCATTCAAATACATGACAGCATGAAAATAACGCTTTTTTTCACCAAACAAAAACATCCGATTCCATCTTACAAATATCTTTCCTTTCTTGTCCTTCTCAGCTTTATTTTGGATAATAAATGGTACTTCTGTCCCTCTTTCGGAAAAGAACATCCGGAATTTTGCTGCTACTTTTAAAAACAGTCTAACAGCAGCAGAACCTTCAGTAATTTCATCCATTCGTCCTTCTCCTGTAAAGCTATATCCTTCTGTAATTGCATACCGTTGCTGTAATTTTGGGTGTAACTGTTGATAGGATTCTCCTAATAATGTTTCGTAAATGGAAGTCAATTTTCTACTCCTTTCTACTTCTCTTACAATTCTTCGCTTGCGGTAAGTTATCACTATTCATATAACCAATTATTGAGAATCCAATTAATATGATATTTAACGTAATCGGATTAAAAGGCTGCATAAAACTAGTGATATTCGCAAGTGCCGCCGTAGCTGTCAATATTAATAATATAAAAATATGAAGAAAAAATAATTTCTGTTTTTGGAACGGTAACAACCAGGTCACTCCAAACACAATCTCCAAAAATCCAATTATTTTAATTATCAAATGATTATAACTTTCCGAACCAATAGCATTAGAAAGCATCTGCACCTCTTCTGGATGAGTAAATAAAATTTTCGGAACTAGCCCTTGATAAATCCATACAAAAGATAGAAAAATACAAATCAAATAATATGTAACAGCTCTTTTTAATAATAATCGTGGATGAAACCCTTTTTCTAACCACAATTTCAAGGCATCAAAACTCCAAGCAGTTGCCCACCCTAACAATGGACGAAACATGTATAAATCTATAACTCTTCCTATACCTCCAAACCTCGTTTCATAATCATACTGCGTTTCAAAACGAACTTTTTGTTCATTCGGTGTATACTTCCAGTAGCCTCTCCCTATGGAAATTAGCGAAAGTTTACTATCCGTCCAAAATTTCAATGACGAAATGCGTTCTCCGCCTTCTTTTCGTAATTCTCCTACTGATTCTCCTTCTCCCGCAATTTCTAATCCGAAACCAATTTTTGTTTTATACAAAAAACGCTGTGGTTCACCTTCGTTTTTCTCTAAATACGATATTTCTGTAAACCGTACATCCCATTCAGTATGTATCTTTGGATCTTGTGTATATTCCCAAAGGTCACCCATTGTAGTTTCTATTTCTGTTTGTACATAAATAGGATTTTGTTCTTTCATTCACACCCCTCCATTCCTATGTTAAATATTGTAACATCTAACATTTTATATCATTTTTATTCCCTTTATAATATTTTAAAAATTAAAAATATTTATAACCTACTTGATTTCTCTCAACATTTTAATTACTATGGAACAAATGTTACCAATAACTTCATACAACCAATTACTCTCGCCTAATGACGTGAGATAGAGGTCGCAACTTTTATGAGTATTCTATAGGAGACACAGAGATTGTCAGTGAATGTAGATGAAAGGAAAAGTTGCCGAAATGTATATGTGCCTCTGAGCATATACATTGGGGCTGTTTTCAAATAGAAACAGAACTGTCATATATACAGCGGTGTATATATGAAGAGCTATCTACAAAAAAGAGAAATCATGTTTTTATGATTATCTTCTTTTTTGGCGGTTTTTTTATTAGCTCCGTATTCTGTTTCCCTTTTCCTGTAACAGCACCATCCTCACCTATTTGAGATGGTGTTTTTTATTTACTTTTTTACAGGAGTAAAAGGGATCTATATTTCCCATCTTATGTTTGACAACATTTTTTCCTAATTTACCTATATTAACTTGAAAGAGGGCACTTATCATGGAAATTATTGTTCAAAAATTTGGCGGTACATCTGTCGGAAACATCGAACGGATTCAACATGTTGCCGATTTAATCATTGAAGAATATGAAAAAGGACATGGGATTGTAGCGGTTGTTTCAGCAATGGGACATAGTACAGATGAACTCGTCTCTTTAGCTGCTAGTATTACAGATCAACCGAGCAAACGTGAAATGGACATGTTACTTACAACAGGTGAGCAAATTTCAATTTCCTTATTAACAATGGCTTTGCAAACGAAAGGGTACGAGGCAATTTCACTCATAGGTTGGCAAGCTGGTATTACAACAGAATCCGTACATGGCAGTGCTAGAATTACCGATATAAATACAGAGCGGATTCAATCTTATGTACAAAAAGGAACGATTGTCGTTGTAGCCGGTTTTCAAGGCTTAAGCGCAGAACAAGAAATCACAACACTTGGCCGCGGTGGTTCTGATACAACTGCTGTTGCGTTAGCGGCAGCATTACAAGCAAAAAAATGTGATATTTATACTGATGTAACAGGTGTTTACACAACTGATCCTCGCGTTGTAAAAAATGCTTATAAATTAGATGAAATTTCCTATGATGAAATGTTAGAACTTGCAAATTTAGGTGCTGGCGTACTTCACCCAAGAGCCGTCGAATTCGCCAAAAACCATAACGTTATATTAGAAGTTCGTTCAAGCATGGCACAAGAAAATGGAACAATCGTAAGGGGAGAATGTAACATGGAACAACAATCAATCGTAAAAGGCATTGCATTTGAAGATAATATTACACGTATAACAACGAAAGGCTTACAACCAGGAAAACTTTCCGCAGTCTTCTCTACATTGGCAAATGCGCATATTAATGTAGATATTATTATTCAAAGTATTACAAATGAAGGAACTGTACATTTGTCCTTCTCTATACATTCAAATGACTTAAAGGAAACATTAGTGGTTTTAGAAGAAAATCGTGAATCAATGCAATATGAATCTGTAGAGTATGAAAACCACCTAGCAAAAGTATCAATCGTTGGATCGGGTATGGTATCTAATCCAGGTGTCGCCGCGAAAATGTTCTCCACATTACAAGAAGAAGATATTCACATTAAAATGGTCAGTACATCAGAAATTAAAGTATCTGTCGTAATCGACCGCCTTCATTTAGTAAAAGGTGTCGAAGCGCTTCATGAATCATTTATGGCAAAAGTTGAACCGTTTGTATCAATTAATTAAAAAACAAAGAGCTGATTTCCCAAAGCATCTATGTGACTTTTGGAAATCGGCTCCTTCTTACATATCCACCGATATATCGGCAGAAATGGTACATTTATCGGCGCTTTTCACAATATATCGATCGTTTCTTAAAATATATCGACGATTCGACACGGTATAAAGTTCCTTCGGCAACATTTAACACAAGAACTGTCTAGCCCTTGAAGTTGAATCTTTTTAAAACAAGTGAATGTTTTGTTTTTTGCACGCTTCACGCATTTCATCTGGCCATACAGAAGACTGCACTTCACCGATATGTGCTTTACGTAAAAAGTACATGCACATTCTCGATTGTCCGATTCCACCACCAATTGTTAGCGGCAGTACATCTTCTAAAATCCCTTTATGGAAATCGTACTCACGTTTGAAATCTTCTCCTGCTATTGTTAATTGTTCATCAAGAGATTTCCTGTCAACGCGAATCCCCATAGAAGATAACTCAAATGAAGATTGCAGTACTGGATGCCAGAATAAAATATCTCCGTTCAACTTCCAATCATCATAGTCCGATGCGCGTCCATCATGTTTTTCACCAGAGCTTAGCGCCCCGCCAATCCCACTAATAAAGACAGCACCGTATTCTTTTGCAATCGCATGTTCACGATCTTTCGGTGTTAATTCTGGATATTTATCTTCCAGCTCTTGTGAAGTGATAAACACGATATCTCCTGGTAAATATTTACCAAGAAACGGGTATTTCTCAAACAAATAGCCCTCTAAATCTTTGAATATTCCATAAATTGTTCGTACTGTTTCTTGTAAATAATCCGTTGTACGCCATTCTTGTTGAACAATTTTCTCCCAATCCCATTGGTCAACGTAAATGGAATGCGTTTCATCTAACTCTTCATCACGGCGAATTGCGTTCATGTTTGTATATAATCCTTCACCAGCTTCATATCCATATTCATGCAAAGCGAATCGTTTCCATTTTGCTAGTGAATGTACAATTTCTAACTCTTCTCCCGAATGCAGCATATCAAATTCAATTGGACGCTCCACACCGTTTAAGTGATCGTTTAATCCTGATTTTTTCGTTACGAATAATGGCGCTGATACACGGAATAATCCAAGACGCTTTGATAGTTGCTCTTCAAAAAATGTTTTAACTTCCTTAATTGCAATTTGTGTTTCTCTTACTGTCATTAATGTTTGATACATGATGTTTTCCTCCTAAAATGTTTTGATGTAGTGAGGAAAGAAACCAATAAAAAAAGCCCTTCTTTCCCAAAAACTGGGACGAAAGACTTTGGTTCCGCGGTACCACCCAAATTAGCAACAGAGGTTGCTCACTTATCAGTACGGAGATTAGAGATAACTCGATACTGTTCTTCTTGTAACGGCGAAGTTCCCGGCTAAGTCTACTTTCCTAAAAAGGATTTCGGTTAGCGACTCCAGGAGGTTCTTCATAACAGGCTTCGTATCAGGCTCACACCACCCCTGACTCGCTTGGACTACGTCCTATTACTACTCTTCCTTTCACAGTCGTTTTACTGTCACATCTCTGAAACATTTTATTAATGTTTATTTTATACAAAAAGAAAAGAAAGTCAACAAAAAGTTTTAAAATATTTTTCAATTCTTTATTTTATGGATTTACAAATAATTCACTCGTAAAAAAATATTCGTAAATCTACAAAACAATGAGTCACACTTCAACAAATTATACTGTCTTATTAGTACAGATAAAGTGAAACTTTAATCAGTGGGGGTTTTCTTCATCCCCCACTGATTATCAGCCCTCACCCATCGGGCTTTTACGAGCAGTTTATCTCTCACCTAACTTCTTAAGAAAAGCGGAAGCGGCTCGTTCAGAATCGCAGGACGCCCACGCCCCTGACAGAGAGGCGCTTTTTGCCTCGTCCGAGGGGGCGAAACGGCCGGAGATTCTAGCCGCTAGAGCTGGACAATGCTTTCGCTGAATTTTGAGGTGGGAGTATTACTGCCCACGAATAGCGGGATAAAATGTAAGGAGGATCTTCATGAGTAATTTAACAAATAAAGCTCCTGAATGGTTATACGTATTTGTATTTTGCATCGCCGGGATTAGTGTCGTTTCTCAAGGGTTCATCATGATTCCAATCGAAAGCCAACTTATATTCTATTTTCAAATCCCTAAAAGTATTATTTATCTCTCAAGTAGCATATTTTCCATTTTCTACGCCATTGGCTTCTTAATTTTTGCGCCTCTTTCCAATCGATTTGGGAAGAAAAATATATTAGTTCTCGGCCTATTCGCTTTGTCCTTTTGTACGATGACGATTAGCGTTTGCAAAATATACAACTTATTTTTGTTCCTTAGAGCTTTGCAAGGACTAGTAGCAGCTACGTTTACGCCTTTAGCACTTGCATATGCATTCGAATTGTTTATTCCAAAACGTCAAGGCTATGTTATTGGGGTTTTAAGCACAGCGTTTACAATGTCTAGCTTATTAGGACAAATACTCAGTAATTGGTTTATATCTCAATACAATTTTCCTACTCTTTTTTATTTTTTCGCTTTCATTCACCTTTTATGTGCAACAATTTTATATTTCATTCTGCCTGTATCTATCAAAAGTGATCGTCCATTATCTATAGCATACTGGTTTGATATGTTTACATTATTTCGAAATCGCTACATAGCAATTTGTCTTGCGATTACCTTTACGCAATTTCTTTCATTCGTTGCCATTTATAGTTCTTTGCATCACTTATTAACCCAAATGTATCATCTAACAAATCATGAAATTTTGCTCTTTCAATGTCTTGGCCTAATCGGAATGTCTATTTCTCCTTTTATGAATAACTTTATTACACATACTAAAGCCCCAAAAATAATTACTCTAGGGCTTATTATTACGTGTACAGGAGTACTTTTGTTCTTAAAATGGGATCGTCTTTATTTTCTATCTGTCACTACAATTATATTTGCGGCTGGAATTTCAATCGTACTACCCTCTATCATTTTTCATATTGGACAAATAAGCGGGAAGAAAAAAGGAGTTGCAATGGCCCTATATACATTTACCTTATTTTTAGGATCTAGTATCGGTCCATATATCGGGACCAAAATGATGTTTAAATATGTCGTACTTACTATTTTCTCTGTCTTATTCTTGTCTTTCCTATTGTCATTTTCTTTACGAAAAAATACAAGCTAATCAAAAAGAGTAACTTAAATAAGAGTTGCTCTAACAGCTCTCTCACAACTGTTAGAACAACTCTATGCCTTTAGCATTGTATACTAATATGCCCCAGCTTATCAGGATTTACAACATAATAAATTTGTTCAATCTGATTCGTATTTTTCTTCCAGGCGAAACTGAATACACCGACTACTTCCTCATCCTTTAATACGAGAACACCTGGCTCATTATTTACTATGACCGCTTTTGCTTTTTTTCCTGTGAAAAATTTTGTAGCAATTGCAGATAACAAACTTAGGACACGTTTTTTACTAATAATTTGATTAATAGCTGTAGCGACGTTCCCCCCTCCATCTGCAATAAGCGTTACATCGCTAGTAAGAATTGCTGAAATTTCTTGAACGTCACCTCTTGATAAAGCCGAAATAAACTTATGAATTTGCTCTTGTTGAATTTCGTATGATGTAGAATTTTCATCAATAGATACATTCATTTTCTTCTTCGCACGGCTAAACACTTTACGGCAATTCATCTCCGTTATATGGAGTAAGTCAGCGATTTCACTATGTTTTAAATCTAACGCTTCTTTTAGGACATAAACTGCTCGCTCTGTGGCCGAGAGTTTTTCCATAAGAACAGCAAAAGTATAATATAGTTGGTCATCTTGAATGATTTTCTCTGTAGGATCCCATTTTATATCTTGTACAATCGGCTCTGGCAACCACGTTCCAACATAAGTTTCTCTTTTTTTTCGGCTTGATTGTAATTCATTTATACAGCGATTTACTACCATTCTACTTACATACGACTTCACATTATTAACAGCAGTTAAATGAATCTCTCTCATTTGTAGCTTTAGAAATGTATCTTGAACAATATCTTCAGCATCACTTATCGATCCAAGCATTTTATATGCAATAGCAATAAAATAAGATTTGTACGTTACATACAATTCATTTATGTCTAAATTATTTTTTTCCACCTTCTCCCTCCTCGAAGCTAACTCACCCAAATTTTAACATGATATACAATCACAAATACCCTAGAAAAAATTTTCTAGGGTATACCTATACAAATTCTTCTAAAACATTTTTTTAAAATAGTATTTTTATAACAAAACTTATCTTAAAAGGATTCTACAAATGATGTTGAAACCCTTTAGACCAGGAAGGATGAATGGGCTCCCACCCATACTCTTCTCGAGCTTTTGTATTAGCAGCGCCGCGCTCACCGCGATTACTACCAGCTTGGAAACAAGGCTCAGGCGCCCCGATTGCAGAAGCATAAACAGGCAACCAATCATTTCCTGGTGCAGGATGATTATCGACAATGTTGACCGGACCAGATGGCCAATCTAGTGCCAATAGTGCCGCTCTTGCTGCATCATCTACATGGAGAAAAGAAGTTATCCCATCAGTTGCTACTATCTCTTGTCGTCGTACTTGATTCGCAATCATTCCATCTGTTGCATACCAAGTTCCTGGTCCATAAAGCGTTCCGTAACGGAGAACCACAAATTCCGGCATTTGAGACACTTTTTCTTCTAACGCTATAATACCTTCTATCGTCGTTTTTCGCGGAAACGGAGCAGTAATATCTAACATGTCTTCTTCTGTAGCAGGCTCCTCTCCAGGCTCATATGCCCATGAAATACTTTGTGCAATCATTCGTCTAACACCTACTGATTTTGCTGCATCTACAAGATTTTCTGTCCCCTCAATTCGCATTTTCGCATTATCCACCGAGCTTCCCGCACTTAACGATGCAAGTTGATGAATCACTACATCCGGCTGACTCTTTTCTAATGCAAAGAATACAGCATTTCGATCAAATGCATCGACCACCACTGGCTTTGCACCCATTTTTGTAATTATACTCGCCTGTGATTCATCACGAATCATTCCGAACACTTCGTGATTCTCTTGTACTAACAAACGAATTAAAGAACGTCCTATTACACCAGTTGCACCAGCAAGAAAAATTTTCATATCTATACCTCCATAATATTTTTTAAAAACTTAATAATTCGATACCTTTAGAATGAAAAAACGAATATACAATGTACTCTTTTTTACGTTCATATTTAAGACAAATTAATCATGTAATGTGTGACATAAAGTGAAACTTTAATCAGTGGGGGTTTTCTTCATCCCCCACTGATTATTAGTTGAACCAATCGGGCTTTTACGAGCAGTTTATCTCTCACCTAACTTCTTTGCTTTCGCTGAATTTTGAGGTGGGAGTATTACTGCCCGTTAATGCGGGATAAACTATAAATTGTAACTGTGAAGGACTCTTTTTTCTATTTTAAAAGATTTCTGTTAGCGGGATAAACCTGAGGATTTTGCGCATTACTGTCCATATTATGATATACTATTGTATCCTGTTGTTCATTTTTATGAGCAACTGTCGGAAAGGAAAAAGTCATAAATCAGAATTTCATTTCAAAGATATATTGACTTCTGTGGAAACAAATTTGCTATACAATAGTAACGGAGTGATTAAATGAGTAAGGCTAAAGGTAAAGGTGGAACAGGTAGAGGAACAGGCAGTAAGGGCTGGAACAGATGGAAAGCCAGCGCCAACAAAAAAAAGAGCGCCAAACCTTATACAAGCAAAGGTGTTAAAAAAGCAAATGACGCAAAGACAAGCTAAAGATGACAAATCTAAAATATGACGACTGCGGTTTACTTTTATGAAACTTGCTATCTTTCATGTAAGTGTAAAATAGATGTTGTTCGTTGATTTTGTGGAGTTTACAGCTATATAAGGGTATATTTTAACCAGTAAAAACGGTAAAAGAAAAAGATGTTTGCTACAAATAAGCAAACATCTTTTTCTTTTACCGTTCTTTATCCACTTAATTATCTTCAGTCAACCGCTTCGCTTCAAAATACAACACTTGAATAAATTTCTTCGTATTAATTCGTGTATGACCAGCCGTTGCTAATGATTCATTTGTTAACTCCGTCATTCGTTTACGCACAATTGTAAAATCAAAAAATTTCGGAGCATAGCTTTCAAATTTCGGATTTGAAAAATCTGTTAAACCAAGAGAAGCTAAGTGATTAAGTGATTGATAAATCGCGCGGCGCACTCTTTGTTCTGAAGCTTTTCTTTCTTTATCAATTTCTACGTCCGAAGCCATTTCACCTAACTTTTTGACAGTAATGCGCTGAAAAATATCTTTTAATACTGGAAATCCATGTTCAAAGGTTTCCTTCTTTTCATATTGATATAAGTATTCCAGCATACTTAGTAAATCTTTACTACCATTCTCTCCAGCAATCCCTAGTTCTGCTAATAAACAACGGCCAGTATTAGCTATTTTTTTCTCTTCAAGCCCTGATTCTATTCGCCCTTTTGGTTGTTCCCATTGAAATACATTGTTTAATGATTTTTGAATATCTTGAATAGACCGTTCCAAACGAATACGCTCTATCACTTTTCGTACAACGGATACAACTTCAATTTTATTAAGCGGTTTTGTTATATAATATTCAACACCAAGGGAGTAAGCTTCACCAATTAATTGTTTTGATTCTACTTGAGAAATCATAACTACTTTTCCTGTGAACGACGAAGCAATTTGCCGAACCGTTTCAATTCCATCACGAATTGGCATTAATAAGTCAATAAATAATATATCTACTCTTTTAAAATTTAACTGTTCTCCTTCTACAAAAACCCCATCTTCTTCTTCTCCAACTACTTCTCCAAGGTCCTCATCTTCAATAATTTGCGCTAACATAGAACGAAATACTTCGTCATCATCTACGATGTAATAAAACATAGGCTCATCCTTCCTTAGCTAGGCTAGATTCCGGCAGTCGTACAATAAACTTGCAGCCTCTTTCAGCGTCTCTGTCTTGTAGTATAACCTCTCCCTCAAGTTCCGTCACCAACTCTTTTATATAAGAAAGACCAATTCCTGTTGATGGTGTTCCTGTTTGATCATATTTTGAAGTAAAACCAGGCTTAAATACTAGCTCCTTATATTTCCCTGAAATGCCTGGTCCATCATCTATTACTTCAAACGTGACAACCGTCCCTTGCTTCTTAACTTGAATTGTAATTGTACCAACACGATCAATCGCTTCCACAGCATTCGCAACTAAATTATTTAAAATCGATAAAACGGTAAATACATGATATTGCGTATGTTCTCCTTCAATCCGTTTAGAAAATACAATTTCCTTCTGTAATAACTGTGCGTATTTCTCGTTAATTCTTATAATCATTTCCGTCAGTTCATTTCCATTTATATATTCCGAAAGATCTTTATCTAAAAGAAGTTTAGATAATCCTGCAAAAATTCTTTGATTATCTTTTTTTATTTCGTGTACTTCCCCTGCAATTTTTAGCGCGTTCTTACTATACGCCTCAATCTCATTCTCAGTACTACCTTTCAGTTGTAAGTGCCGATATAATTGGTAGGCTTCTTGTGTAATCCTTTCTGCATTTTGCAGCGTTTTCTTCAAATGAACAGACTCTACATACAAATTTGAAAGATGCATAAACATCTTTTCATTTTCTTTTCGGACCTGCGCTTCTTTTAATTTTGTCTCATATAAATTCATCATATTTAAAAAACCGAGCGCAAAAAAACTGCGAAAAATAGCAATAATAATAATTTTATTGAATTCTGAAACTGTAATCATCGTGCTGAGCACAAAAATATGATAAAAAGTAAGTTCTGCCATACTTGAAATAATTTCAATTGAAATCCCAAAACACCCGATTATAAACGGCTTTTGATGAAATCGATTTACTCTGCATATTGAAAAAAGACTTCCATATACGAAATAATAAAAGAAAACTGGATAACGCATACTAAAAGAGTCTGAGAAATGAAAAGAACTTTGTAGCATCCAGTCAAGGCCAATTCGAAATGCTACTACAGATGCCCCAACTAAAATTCCCGCTATAGAAGCTGGGATTTTCCTTAAAAATAATAGTAAAAAGAAGAAAATCGGTGTTCCAAAGCTAACACGAAACGTATCATTAAATGGATGAAAGTTCAGTTCTCCAGCGACCGGAACAATCAAAATTAACATAATTAAAAGTGAAATATCCTTCTTCCACAATTGATGCCAGTTCACACACGTCACTTCCCATTTTTTAGTCTTTAAACATAATAAGGAAAGCCCGCTTAATATATAAACGGGCTCTATTCCTATACTGTTACTTTTTCAACTGCTTTTATTTGACGATAAACTGGTTGCCACATTGCATCTTTAACAGCCTTCCTGATATCGTTATCACTTAATACCTCACGAGCAACACCTTCAGCAACTGCCGCTTTTGCTACTTCAATAGCAACGATCTCGGAAATATTACGCAATTCCTCTACTTCTGGAAGAATTGGTGCACCAGGTTGACTTGTATCTACCATACTTGCTACCGCTTCTGCTGCCGCAGCAAACATACCATCTGTCATGACACGAGCACGAACAACATTTGTACCAAGACCAAGACCTGGGAAGATAAGTGCATTGTTAGATTGTCCAATTACATAAGTAACTCCATTGTATGTAACTGGATCAAATGGACTACCAGTTGCAACTAGTGCTCGCCCTTCTGTCCAAGAAATTAAGTCAGCTGGTTTCGCCTCCGCAAGAGGCGTTGGATTAGACATTGGTAAAATAATTGGCCTTGCCACATGTGCTGCCATCTCTTTTACAATTTCTTCTGTGAATGCACCGGCAACTGTTGACGTCCCAATTAAAATAGTTGGTTGTGCATGTTTTACAACTTCAGCAAGACCAATCGTTTCTGATTGTTTCCATTGTTCGACTTCAGACTTCTCACGTGCATAAGGAAGTTGGAAATCAAGAAGATTATCCATATTATCGGTAAGTAAACCATTGCGGTCAATACACCAAAAACGGCGGTTTGCTTCTTCCTTTGATAAACCTAAGCGCACCATCGCATCACGCACTTGATCTGCAATTCCAATTCCAGCAGTACCTGCACCAAAAACAACAACGCGATGTTCACATAGCGGAACATCAGAAGTTTTCACAGCTGATAACACCGCTGCCAATGAAACAGCGCCAGTTCCTTGAATATCATCGTTAAATGTACAAACGTTATCGCGATATTTGTCTAAAATTTTGCGCGCATTACGTGAACTAAAATCTTCCCAGTGCAGTAATGCATTCGGGAACTTGTTACATACAGCCTTTACAAACAAATCAATAAATGTATCATACGCTTCTCCCGTTACACGTGGATGGCGATTTCCGATATAAAACGGATTATTTAATAAATCCTCATTGTTTGTACCAACATCTAAAATAACCGGTAATACACGACTTGGATCAATACCAACTGCTGCTGTGTAAACAGCTAGTTTTCCAATGGCAATATTAATACCACCTACGCCCCAGTCTCCAATTCCTAAAATGCCTTCACCGTCTGTTACAACGACTAAATCAATATTTTCGGCAGTTGCACCAATGTTAGAGAATGCTTCTTCAATACCATTTGGATCATTAACTGATAAATACACACCACGTGGTTTACGATATTCATGACTATATCTCTGAATCGCCACACCAACAGTTGGCGTGTATACAACCGGAAGCATTTCTCGTAAATGATCTGTAAGTATACGATAAAATAATACTTCATTACGATCATGCAGCGCTGTTAAGTATACGTTTTTTAATAAGTCATCTGGCTGTGAACAAAATTGTTCATACGCACGGCGTGCTTGTTCATCTAATGTTAATACTGCTGGCGGTAATAACCCCTTTAATCCTAGTTCTTCTCTTTCCTCCGCCGAGAAAGCGACACCCTTATTTAAAAGTGGTGTTGCTAATACTTCTGCTCCTCGTAATGTTGTTTCTAAAGTTCCATTCGAGGAAACTGTAAATTTACTCATATAACCCCTACCTTTATTGATATATAACATTTCTATATTGTAAACAAAAAAAAGGGGAAAGTCCCCCCTTTTTTTAATTTTTCTTTAAAAGAGATGCTCCTGCAATTCCAGGATGCGTCATTTCAAACGGATCTAAAATCAAGTCTAACTCTTCTTGTGATAATACTCCGTTTTTCAAGCAAAGCTCTCTGACAGATTGACCAGTTGCAATTGCTTCTTTTGCAACGCGAGCTGCTGCTTCGTATCCGATATGTGGATTCACAGCTGTAATAATACCAACGCTTTTCTCAACATATTCTTTTAAGTGTGCTTCATTTGCTTCAATTCCTTTTAAACAATTATCTGTGAAAGCACGGAAGCCGTTATTCATAATACTGATTGATTGAAGTAAGTTAAATACTAACACTGGTTCCATTACATTCAGTTCTAATTGGCCTGCTTCTGAAGCAAGACAAATTGTATGGTCGTTCCCAATTACTTGGAACGCAATTTGGTTAATTACTTCTGGCATTACAGGGTTTACTTTCCCCGGCATAATAGAAGAACCAGGTTGACGAGCTGGAAGCATAATTTCACCTAATCCTACGCGTGGACCAGATGCCATTAAGCGTAAGTCATTAGCAATTTTGGACATATTCATCATACATACTTTCAGTGCAGCTGAAACTTCTGTATATGCATCTGTATTTTGCGTTGCATCTACTAAATCTTCTGCTCCGACAAGAGGCAATTTACTAATATCCGCTAAATGTTTTACTACAGCCTCAATGTACTGTGGATCCGCATTTAATCCTGTACCAACAGCTGTCGCTCCCATATTTACTTCATATAGATGTTGACGAGATTTCTCAATACGTTTAATATCGCGTCCAAGTACGCGAGCATATGCTTTAAATTCTTGTCCAAGACGAATTGGTACAGCATCTTGTAAATGCGTGCGTCCCATTTTAATAACATGATCGAATTGCTCTGCTTTTAATTCAAAGATGTCGCGCATATAGCCCATTGTTTGTAATAATTCTTCTAACGAATTTAACGTCGCAATATGAATTGCAGTTGGGAATGCATCATTTGTTGATTGTGCCATATTTACATGGGTATTTGGGCTAATGTAATGATAGTCGCCTTTTTCCATTTCTAATAATTCAAGAGCACGATTGGCAATCACTTCATTTGCATTCATATTCATTGAAGTTCCAGCTCCACCTTGAATTGGATCTACGATAAAATGCTCGTGCCATTTCCCCTCAAGAATCTCTTCTGCTGCTTCTGCAATTGCTGTACCTTTTTTAAGTTCTAATCGTCCAACATCTGTATTTGCAAGCGCCGCCGCTTTTTTTACAATCGCAAGCGCTTTAATTAATCCTTCATGGACTTTATAACCTGTAATCGGAAAGTTTTCGACCGCACGCATCGTTTGAACACCATAATACGCATGCATCGGTACTTCTTTCTCGCCTAAAAAGTCTCTTTCAATTCGCACATCTTTTTTAGCTTCAGTTACTGTTGCCATATATGTTCCACTCCTCACCTTATTTTGCCCCATATGTAATCATTCTTCTACCTCAAATTTTACAAGAAATAAAAAATGAGGCTGGAGATATACTATTTGTGATACATCAATTCGTTTCACGAATAATTAGCGAGAGATAAATAATCTCTCACTAATTAAACTTTTAATTTATGCCGCTTTTGTTTCGTTTACAGTTTCTACATACTGTTTTGCTTTTTCTTGATCAAATTCGCCTTCCCATTTCGACATGACAATCGCTGCTAATGCGTTCCCTAATACATTGACAGACGAGCGAATCATATCTAAAATGCGGTCAATACCAGCAATTAAAGCAATTCCTTCTAACGGAAGTCCCATTGAACCTAATGTTGCCAATACAACAACAAAGGAAGCACCAGGAACACCAGCCATTCCTTTAGACGTTAACATTAAAACAAATAACAAGGTAACTTGCTCTGTTAGTGACATGTGTACACCATACATTTGTGCCACAAATAGTGATGCTAACGCTTGATAAATAGCTGATCCAGTTAGGTTAAATGTATAGCCAGTTGGTATTACGAAAGAAGCAACGGCCTTCGGACAACCAAACTCTTCCATTTTTCTCATAATATTTGGTAAAACAGCTTCTGAACTTGCTGTTGTAAAGGAAAGAATTAATTCTTCTTTTAAAATTTTCATTAAGGTGAAAATGTTTACTCCCACCAATTTTGCATTGATCCCTAGTATCACAATAACAAATAAAATAACTGTTACATAAACTGCAACCACTAATTTTCCTAACGGAAGCAGTGTAGCAACTCCAAATTTTGCAACCGTAACAGCAATTAGTGCAAATACACCAACCGGAGCAAATTTCATGACTTGATTTGTCACCCAAAACATTGCTTCTAATACACCTTCAAAGAAATGAAAGACTGGCTTTCCTTTTTCTCCGATTGCAGCAACTCCTAAACCAAATAACACTGAGAAGAAAATAATTGGTAGTAAGTCCCCTTGTGCAATAGATTCAAATACGTTTTTTGGTACAATATGAACAATTGTTTCTGCAAAACCTTTTTTCTGCGTTGCATCTGCTGTTGCTTTATATGCCGAAATATCACCTTGCTGCAAATGGCTCATATCAACGCCCGTTCCTGGATGGAACACATTTGCTGCTACTAAGCCCATTAAAATGGCAATCGTCGTGATAATTTCAAAATAGAGTATCGTTTTTCCGCCTAATTTACCGAGCTTCTTCATGTCGCCCACACCAGCTACCGCAACAATAAGTGCTGATATAACAATTGGAACGACAATCATTTTAATTAAATGAATAAAGATGTCTCCAAGCGGTGTAATATAGGAAATAGCTGTTTTATTTCCATAAAAGATTGCCCCTACTACAATCCCTAAAATAAGCGCTACAAAAATTTGTGTAGCTAATCCGAATTTTTTCATGTATTTCATCCCCTCCATGCGAACGCTTTCAATTTGTATGTATAAAAGCTTAATCACATGATATAGGTGAACCTACAAAATCAGACAAAAACCTACAAGTTTGTCACAAAACTTTCGGATTTTTTTCTTGAATTGTCCATGAATGTCCTTCTTTAGTATACAATTGAAATATAGAATCGATAAATAGATAGATTATTCCGTATAATCTAAAAGGAAAAACCATTACATACAACTACTGGTTCTTCTATACTATTATTGTTTACAACTACATCTGCACACTCCTTCGGTGCATGCTCTTCTATGTACATATGACAAGCCGCATGATACCGATGTATAAACATATCCTTAGCTTTCTCTTTACTTCCAAAAGCTTGCGCTTCCCTCTTGGAACCACGTTCTCTAGCAATCTGAAAGTCTGTTTCTACAAATACTTTATAGTCAAATAAATGTTTCAGTTCTTCTTTAAACAAAAATGTTCCATCTACTATAAATATTGTATCTTCTGAAGCTAATACAGGTTCAGAATGAATATACATATCGGTTTCTAAATCGTGTGATTGTATTTCATAACGCATCGTACCATTTGATCCTAATGGATTTAATAACCGGTCAGAAATAGCCTTATAATCATGAGCATCTTCATAATACCCCTTCGCTGATTCCTTCCCTTGTGAATATCGAATTGCTCTTGGATTGTGAAAATGATCGATACTCGTTCGAATTACTGTTCTTCCTAGAGTTTGAACTTCCTTCGCTAATTCATTAGCAAATGTCGTTTTCCCTGAAGCTGTAATTCCACTAACCCCCACTCTTACAGGATGATTTAATTTAAGTGCACATATATGCTCCGCTATTTCACGAATAACAGTTTGACGTTTCACTCCAATCCCTCCTCATGGAATCCAAGCACACACATCCTTATTTTTATGAAATACAATTGATCTATGCTATTTTAGTATATCATCCAAATAACATATTGTAAAAATATGTATTCGTTTCTTAAGCGATTATTATCATTAAGAAAAAATGCAGCATCACGCTGCATTTTCTCTCATTCATATTTCTGTTCCTATAAATAATAACTAAACATCCCTACTATCTTTTCTTTACACTTCTCTAAAAAGGACAAATTGTTTAAGAATGATAACGTCATTTCTTTTGAATCCCGAATATCTTGTGATAATGCTTGATTTATCTGTTGCAGAAGGGGACCACCCTTTATATAGAAATTCATCTCATCATTAATATGAAAGCTACGCGGAGTAAAATTCGCTGTTCCGATAACGATTGTTTCATTATCAAATACCATAGCTTTTCCATGAAACATCCCTTTTTTATATCCATATACAGAAATGCCATTCTCGATTGCTTCACGAATATAAGGATAGGCAGCCTCTTTTATAAAAGGAACATCCGGCTTGAAAGACCACACTATTTTAACGGAAACGCCGCGCTGCCTTGCTTGAATTAAAGCATTCATAAGCTTTTCATCTTTTGGTATAAAATACGGGGTGGCAATCACAATAGATTGTTTTGCCTGCTTTATTAATTCCATATACTTTTGGATGATATCATGGCCATTATAACTAGACAGTGTATATAACGTTTTTCCTGGGACACTCTGTTTAGAAATACTTGTTATCGTTTCAGAAGCATCTCGTTTCCAGTCTAATGCAAACTGTTCTTCTAAATCCTTTACCCCGTCTCCTTTTATTCGTATATGATAATCTCGCCAATATCCAAATTTCTTGTCTTTTCCTAAATACTCATCTCCTATGTTAAAACCACCACTATAACCTATTTTCCCATCGATTATTGTAATTCGGCGGTGATTCCGATGATGTAGCGAATAAAAAGAGAATGGCAATTCAGGTTTTCTACTATATGTAAAATGAACACCACTTGCTTCTAATTCATTTTTCATTTTTCTTTTGAAAGACAAATCATTAATCCGATCGACTGATAGGTATACTTGTACACCTTCTTTTGCTTTTTCTTTCAACAGATTCAAAAAAGTACGGCTGCTTTTATCATCTGAAATAATAAAGAAATAAGTAAAAATTGAATGTTTCGCCTCTTTTATATCCGAAAATAGCTGTTGATACAAAGATTGCCCCTCCACAAATAGTTGAAAATCACTATAGTGATTTTCATACTCTTTCGTTTGATTTTTTTTCGCTTCTATTTTTCTTCCCAGCGTAACATCAACATGCATACAAACAAGTAGTAAAAGGAATATAGCAATAATAATAGAAATAATCCGAAGTATTTTTTTCATCATTTCGTTTTCCTTCCGCACAAAATAATTGTTTCTACATAGTATTTCAGCAGAAGGTATTTTTAATGCTAATTTACAGGGCGTTTCATATTATTTTTTACTATTTATATATACATACGGGGTGAACTGGATGAAAAATCTTAACGAAAAAAACACCTATCGTCTTTATTCCCGGCCTTTTTGGTTCTACGTGTAATATTATTATTCCTGGTACAAGTGAGGGAAATGTCATTGCAAATAGTGTTTTTCTTTTAGGTGGAGACAAATATGTTGTACAAGGAACTCATAATGAAGTCTTGTATAAAAGGAGTACAGTATCAAACTGTACCCCTTTTACATCTTTATTAAATAAAATTCCTAGCATCGTTATTCCGCCCAAATTTATAAATAGCAATTAGGAAGAAAGAAATGGCATTTTGAAGCAACTCTGCCGCTTTCTCTTTATCAGTATCCATTAACCTTTTTGCTGCTTCCATTTGAATTAACGCAGATGTCATAGAATGACCAATTTTATCATGAATTTCTTGCGATAATCGATTTCGTTCTTCTAGCTTAAATGTATATTCCGATTGTCTTATGTATGCTTTATTTTCATTCAAATTCTTCGTGAGCCTTTGCATATCTTTTCGCATCATGTCATTGTCTACTTCAAATTTACATAACCTTTCCGTATATAGCTTGGCCATTGTATAAACAACAAAATCAAATACAGCGATTAAACTGTATGTCATACGTATATTTTCCTGGGCAAACATAACTGGAAGAAGCATAATAAAAAGAATCATCCATCTTCTCTGTATGTAATAAGAAGTAAACTCATATAAATTCAGTGGTAAAAATAAAAGTAATAACGGATGAATCTGTTCATGCGAA
This sequence comes from Bacillus sp. 491mf, assembly GCF_900112415.1. GTDB lineage: Bacteria > Bacillota > Bacilli > Bacillales > Bacillaceae_G > Bacillus_A. The sequence continues at coordinate 50,605 of NZ_FOLV01000015.1, read as the reverse complement.
ACAACTATCATCACAATTGATGCAAGTATAAATACTTTTTTCACTGCATCTTTTTTGAAAATATAAATCGCAACATTTGTACAAAAATATAAAAGTAAAGTAAATACAATCCATGGTAAATTCGTCACACTAGAATATACATAACTAAATACGATGTAAAGGAAGATGATCAACTTACTAATAACGATCCAAAATTCCATATTTCTAATCCACAGTTCCTGTTAAATAGTAAATGGCAATTTGCGTACGATGCTCAAGCCCTGTTTTATTCAGAATTGATGTAATATAATTCGCAATCGTCCCTTCTGATATAAAAAGCTGTTTTGAAATCTCTTTATTCGAAAAGCCTTTAGCGATATGAGCAATAATACTAAGCTCTCTTTCTGTGAAAAGACTCTTATCTATCTTCAACTCTTCTTTATTTTCTTGTAAGTTTGATTTAATTTTATCAAGGACTACATCTTGCATCACAGTATGTCCGTGATATACGCTTTTAAGTGCATCTCGAATTCGCTCTGGATCATTATTCTTTAATAAATAACCTTTTGCCCCATTTTTCACCGCCTCTAAAATGTATTCGTCATCATCAAATGTCGTTAAAATAAGCGGCTTTGTTTTTGTTTGTTCACAAATGAATTTCGTTGCTTCCACACCGTTCATATTTGGCATACGTACATCTAAAAGCGCAATATCTACATCATGTTTTTTGCAATAATCTAAAGCCTCTTGTCCATCATTTACTGTTTCTAGCACTTCAAATTCTTCGTATGTACTTAAAATGATTTTCATTCCTTCTCTAATAAAAGAGTTATCATCAGCTATTAATACTTTTATCTTCATGTTTGTTAGTACGGAAATTCTCCTACTAACATTCACATCCTTTCTCCATGTAACATTTCCCTATTGCTCATTATATACTTCTCTATACCACTTTTTCACACTTTTTTGATATAGCCCCTTCTCTGAAAATATAATATTTTTTTTTATATCATGTGTAGGGGGGCTTCTCATTTTTTACGTCTATATAATAGAATGCGTCAAAAAGGAGGGAGAGAACAATTGAGGAAAGACAATTAATTGAAAAAGCACAACAAGGAAGCGAGCATGCTTTTCGCATCCTTGTACAAACATATCGTCATTATATTTTCCAAGTTATTTTTGCTATTTTAAGACATCAAGAAGATGCCCAAGATGTCACACAAGAAGTGTTCGTAAAGATCCACGCTTCTCTTCCTAATTATCAATTTCGTGGATTCAAAACGTGGATTACACGAATTGCTACAAATCACGCTATTGATTATAAGAGAAAGAAAGCAAGGGAAAACGAAGAACTCTCCTTATCAAAAGAAACTCAGGAAGATATAAAATCCCCCCATAATATTGAGGCATTGTTATTGACGAAAGAGCAAAAAGTGTTGATTGCTCAAAAACTAAGAGAACTTCCAAAGAATTATCGTGACGTTGTTCTCGCACATTACTTAGAAGAAAAAAGTTATCAAGAAATTGCTGCTCAACAAAATGCTGAAGTCAAAACGGTGGAAATGAAGCTTTACAGAGCAAGAAAATGGATTAAAAAACATTGGAAGGAGGAAGATTTTCTATGACACATTTTTCAAAAGAAGCTTGGTGCAATTATATTTTAGACCTTCTATCAAACAGTGAACGCGAATTTATGGAACAACATCTTTATGAATGTGATCATTGTTTAGCACTTTATATGGAAATCATTGATGAACAAAATGAAAACCTTCCAATGATAAATGATGATTCATTTACAAATGAAGTTATGGAGAAAATTAACTTTGAATCCCTAGAGTCTGAAGAAAAAATGAGTAAGAAGCAACCAAGACAAATAAAAGGTACGCTCATTCACTACATAATTGCAACTGCAGCTACGTTAATTTTTATGGCAAGCGGTTTATTCCATTATATTTTCACGGTAACTGCTAGTTTTGAACAATCTTCCAAACAAAATGGGGTTTCGATTTCAAAACAAATTGTAAACAAAACGATACACACAACAAAAACGAACGGAGGTTCAAAACATGAATAAAAACCCCTTTTTAGCGCTTGTTTTAGGGCTAATCCCTGGGCTCGGCCATTTATATTTACAGCGAATTGGGCGTTTTATTATATATAGTGGTTGTTCATTATTACTATTCATTGCTGCGGTAGGATTTATTATTAACTTTGGGTATAGCGATTTCATTTTCCTTATCGTATTTTTATTAGCACTTGTATGGGGAATAAACCTACTAGACTTAATTATTTCTATAGTGAATCAGTCATGGAAAAGAGAGAAAGATCGAACGCAAGAATCAGCACGTGAAAGTGAACGATTTTATATCATTCTCTTATCCATCATCCCTGGACTTGGGCATTTCCAATTAGGACTTATGCAGCGCGGGCTTACATTTTTAGTCGCTTTTACAGGGCTAGGTAGCATGATTATATTCGTTACACTATTAACATCTCGTGAAAGCTTTCTTATCTTTCTTGCTACGTTACCTGTTCTATGGATTTATAATTTCTTCGATGCCGTCCAGCATCTGCAGAAAAAAGAACATGGCGAAATATTAGTCGATCGTACTATTTTCGAAGAATTTGAAGAGCACCGAGAACAAGGAAAGAAAAGCAAAACATTTGCTTCTATTTTAGCTATGTTCCCTGGAGCAGGCCATATGTACTTAGGCTTACAGCGCCGCGGTCTTCAGTTAATGGCAGCTTTTTTACTTGCTATTTATTTGCTCGACTTATTAAGATTATCAGCCTTCTTATTTTTAGTACCTATTATTTGGTTTTATAGCTTTTTTGATACATTACAGCAAACTGCAAAATACGGAAAAGAAGACTTACAAGACACACCTATTATTGATTATTTTATTAATCATCAAAAATGGCTCGGCATCGGACTTATCGGGTTAGGAGGCTACTATTTATTAGATCAAACACTCCTTCCTATTTTAAACGATTATTTCGCTACTATATTTAACATTCATATTAATGAATTGTATTATCGCTATTTCCAAACATCTATCGTTGCCCTCCTTTTAATTGGTGGTGGCTTTAAACTATTACTAGGAAATAAAGAAGAAAAAGGTGGTGCGAAAGAATGAGAACATGGCGTGTAGGAACGATATCTATGGGGATTTCAACTATTACATTAGGTTGTTTCTTATTATTTTCAATTATAAAAGGCATACAAGTATTCGATAACATTACAGCATGGTGGCCTATTCTTTTCATTGTACTCGGCATCGAAATTTTACTATATGTTATATTCTCTAAAAAAGAGCAACCTATCATTAAATATGATATTTTTAGTATTTTCTTTATCGGTATCTTAGGGACAATTGGTATTGCCTTCTATTTCTTATTATCCACTGGATTACTAGAAGAGATTCGTCATTCTATTCATACAACTGAACAAACGAATAACATCCCAGAAGTACAGTATGACATACCTGACTCTATTAAAAAAATTGTAGTTAATACGAGTAATGCTCCTCTTACAATAGAAGGAAGCAATAGCAATAAAGTTCATTTATTAGGAACATATGAAATGACTATGAAAGAAAATGAAAAAGACAAACTAAAACAGGACGATTTTATTGCGATTCAAACAGTCGGCGAAACGATGTATGTGACATTAAAACCATTACCCGTTCACCATAAATTCTTCGCATCACAATTACGAATGACAGCAACACTTGTCCTCCCGCAAAATAAAAACGTGGAAATTCGCGGTTCTGAAAGAGGACTCTCTCTTTACCCAGGTCAATTACAAAATAATTGGTCTGTACAAGAAAGTTCAAGTGTATCTGTTCATCTTGTAAAAGATAGTGATATGACACTATCAGCTGTAACCAATCAAAAGGATTCTCATGGCAGTACACCTTGGGAACATGTAGAAGAACTAGCGAAAAAAGAAAATAATACTTCAGAGGGGAATCCCGATTCAAATCAGCAAGAACAATGGTATAAAAACACCATAAAAACGGGAAATGGTACACACCAGCTAAACATTCAAAAAACTTATAATATAGACATAAGTGTTCTTGAAAAATAAGAAGCTAAAAAACCTTTCCACATTCATATTGTAATGACCCAGTAAAGTGAGACAAGGATAAAGCACCCCCACTGTCGTATGTAAATGCAAACGACAAATTGGAGGTGTTTTTTCTATATAACCGCTTTTAAACCTTCCAAAACTAACCCAATCATAAAGCCACAAACAGCACCATTTACACGAATCCACTGCAAATCTTTCCCTACATTATTTTCAATCATTTCAATTAGCGTCTGATCATCTAGCTTATCCAAGTTTTCTTGTACAAGCTTTCCAATTTTAGAATGATTGTTTTCGACAAGGGTTACAATTTGCCTTTGCAACCAGACTTCCATTTTTTGAATCGTTTCGGGATCTTCTTTTACTTTATTCATTTGCGCCCTTAAAAATGAAAGAAGATATTTATCTGTAAACTCCTCTTTTTTTATAAAAGCAACTGCTCTTTCCTGTGCTTGTCCCAACAATTCTGTTATTTTTTCATTCGCATTCCAATTTGCAATCAAACTTTCTTTCCAATTCTCTAATTCCTGTAATACCGCTTCATTTTCCTTAACGTGAATAAGTTCTTGGCGAATCTTCATTATGATCTGTTGTCTTGTACTATTATCAGGATTTTGTAAACTACTAATATTACTAATCAAAAACTTCTGCAAAATGCTTCCGATTTTTTCTTCATCTACAATATTCATAAAAGATTTAAGCGTAAACTGCAAAAATCCATCTACTTTTATATTCTCCATCGCTTTCATGCCTAAGCTTCCGAGTTGATAACGGGCTTCATCTTGAGCTGTCCACTCTTTTGCCTTTCCTAACATATAGTCAAATGTTTTTTCATCGTACTCTTCTGCAACTAATTGATCAATAAGGACTTGTAGTATATTTCCTGTATGAATCGTATGCAAATACGTTTTTAATTCTTTTTCAATTACAGTCGCTAATTTTTCAATATTTATTTGAAGAATCGCTTTTTCAGCAATTATCACAATGCTTTTTTTCACGCTATCAGATTGCAACTCTCTTTCTGCAATCTGCAATACGATTTGTGCTAATTGCAGCTCTTTCACTTTATTTGTTATACTTTCTTTCGTCAGCCAATCATTTTCCAGTGTAGTAACAAGTCCTTTTGTAATTCGTTTTCGATTTTTTGGTAATAGTGCTGTATGCGGAATTGGGATTCCCATCGGATAGCGAAAAAGCGCCGTAACTGCAAACCAATCGGCAAGTCCACCTACTAAACCAGCTTCAAATCCACCTTGAATAATTCCGCCTACTACCGTTCCTTGAATCGGAAGTGTTGCGGCAAATCCCACTCCCATTACTCCAAGTGAAATTCCCGCTATATATTTTGATTGTAATGACATTACATTTGCACATCCTTTTTTATGTAAAGTAAACTTTTCAATCTATAATAAAATCCTTCAATAAAAGCATATATCTATACTATAATGAATGCCATTAGAAACCACAAAGAATTCATTATAAAAACGAGAGACTAATACACCCCTCGTTTTTATAATTTTATAATATTGTTAAAAATTCAGCAATTGGACCAAGGACAAGTACTGGTAAAAATGTTAAAGCGCCTACTATAAATATCGTACCAAGTAAAATCCCGCCAAATAAACGATTGTCAGTTTGGAGCGTACCAATCGTTTCAGGTACAATTTTTTTCTTTTTCAAGCCAACTGCAACAGCAAGCATCGTAATGATACTAAAATAACGGCCAATATACATCACGAGGCCAGTTGAAATATTCCAAAACGGTGTATTATCATTTAATCCTTCAAATCCAGATCCATTATTCATAGCAGACGATGTATATTCATATATGACTTGCGTTAGACCGTGAAAACCGGCATTCGAAATTGCATCTGTTCCGAAATGTGTTGAAAAGGCAATTGCTGCAGCGCCAAGAATAAGTAATGGCTGAGATACAATTGTAATGGCGATTAATTTCATTTCTTTACCTTCTAATTTTTTATTCAGGAACTCCGGCGAACGGCCTACCATTAATCCTGCCAAAAATACTGCAATCATCGCATACATGATCACGTTCATAAATCCGACTCCAATTCCGCCAAATACAGTTCCGAGAAGCATATTTACAAGCGGAACCATTCCTCCAATTGGTGTTAACGTATCATGTGTAGTATTCACGCCCCCTGTCCCCGAAGCGCTTGTAACCGTTGCGTATAAAGCAGAAGATATAACGCCAAGGCGCATTTCTTTCCCTTCCATATTTCCTTGTGAATGCTCTATTCCAAGTTGATTTAACGGCGGATTTCCTTTCAACTCAGATATGGAAAGCGCCTGAAATCCAACGATAAACAAAATGAACATCGATACAAAAAACAGTCTTCCTTGCTTCCGATTTCCAATCATTCGGCCGTAAACAAATGGGAATGCCATCGGAATTAACATTTGCAGCATCATTTGCAGCACGTTACTAATCATATTTGGGTTTTCAAAAGGATGTGCGGAAACCGTTCCAAAAAAACCGCCACCATTATCTCCAAGTTCTTTAATAGCTAGTAAAGACGCTACTGGCCCCCGAGGAATTACTTGCTCGGTCCCTTCTAACGTTTTTGCGATAATTGTAGAATCTAACGTCTGCGGTGTTCCTAGCGCTAGAAAAATGAGCGACGCTACAAATGAAATTGGTAACAATACTCTTATAATAGATTGAACAAAATCAACAAAGAAATTCCCTATTCTTTTACCTGCTAGCACACGAATAAACGTAATCCCAATTGCCATTGAAGTTGCAGGTGCTGCAAACATCATAAATGTTACCCCAACCATTTGAGAGAAATTAGATAAATTACTTTCACCACCATAATGTTGTAGATTCGCATTTGTCATAAACGTGATGGCCGTATGAAAAGCTAACGTCGGCTCCATTCCCGGAAAATGATTTGGATTTAACGGTAACATCCCCTGTAATCGAAATATAGAATACACAACAAGTATAAAAAATAGATTCGTTATAATTAAACAAAACAAATAGCGCTTCCAGCTTTGACTATAGCCCTTAATGTCCGCGATTTTAAATAAAAATTTTTCTAGCGGGCCAAATATCTTTTGAAATGGTCCCTTTTGCTGAAAAACGTTGTATATATAATCTCCCATTGGTTTCGCAACAACTACAAATAGACAAATTACAATTAGACTTGTAAGCCAGCTCACTCTTTTCCTCTCCTCTGTTATCTCTATATTTTTCTCCATTACATATAGAAATAAGTTTAATTGTAAATTTTTACCATAAAGAGAATAAAAGAAAACACTAGGCCGCACCTAGTGTTTTTTACACACAAGTCCCCCCTCTCAAAACGCTGACGAGGTTAGCTGTCGGATTCGGACCTTGAGAGTAGCCCTACCTAAAAAGGATTCACCCCGAGTGACAAAGCACAAAATTGGTTCCCCCGCTCCTATTGGATTAAGCGATATTCGGCTGTAAAATTTTCCATTTGTATGTTAATATACGCTTCCAAACTCTTATTGTAAAGAGAGAAAATACAAAAAAAGAAAAACTCCCTTCATGAAAGTTTTCCTTCTACATATCAATAACAATAAACCGCTACTACAAAAATAAATGCGATATACAAACAAAGCGGACTGTATAACCACGTATCATATACCGAAAATTTTGTTCCTTTTACTTTCTTAAAGAATCCAACATACTTCATGTCACCAATTGCACGTAATAAGAAAATGCCTGCAAGAATGATACATCCCCATCTCGTGTAACGACTTGAATCCCAAAAAGACAAATATCTACTTTGAGCTAATAGAATCATAGCGAAACATAGAATGGCAAGTGCCACTGCAAAAGTTCCTATTTTCCGAGGAACAAAAACAGATTCGTCGCTGTCTTTTTTCATCGGAAGAACAACCTTACTGCCCCAAGATCCGCCACATGCCCAATACATATGAATGAGGCTGATAAACACAAGTATGCTTGCACTTAAAATGATGAAAAATGCTACCATTGTATTCCCCTCCATAAATTCGCTTACTTTTAATAACTTCCTTTCATATATAACCTATATAAGAAAACAATCTATATTCATTTTCCAATCTATAAGTCGAGGCTACGTTGAATACAACATGATATTACCGTTACTTGCATTCTCATTTTGTTTTAAACATTGTATGTGGTAGAAAAAGGTCCTGACCGTTTCGATGCGCGGCCAAGTGCTCTCGCTCCCCTAAAAAGAAAGGGGATTTTATATCGTCTATATATCTTTTCCTCATAGCTTTCGAATAGGACTAATAAGCGCAATAATAACTTCCATTATCTTCGCAACTGACGCCAATGCAAATACTGCAACTGGATTATAGCCAGAAATAATCCCACCAACTAAAGCACCTAACGGCATTGCTAGACGAGTAAGTACTCGCGAGAAGCCAAGAACCCTTCCTTGCATATCGGTAGGCACTGTTTCTTGCCGAACTGATGCTACGATTGTGTTCCAAGCTATGTTACAGACCATTGCCACACCAAGGGCAATACCAGGTGCTAGCCAATATTTGCTCCATATTGCATACGTTAGTCCAATAGCACCTATACCTAAAAGAACAGGGATAAGAATCCCACGCCGAAAGTACCTTTCGAGTGGAACTGCAATAATACTTCCTATAAGTCCCCCAACTCCAATTAAGGTATAATTAAGACCGCTTTGTTCAGCAGATAAATGTAAAGTCGAAAGTAAGTAATACATGAATACGCCCAGTACAGCACTAGCCCCAAAGTTGCCAACCATAGCTTGGAGAGATAAAGCAAGGTTAAGCCGATTATTCGTCAGCCATTTCAGTCCCTCTTTCAGATCTCTCCCTATGCCTTTTAATACATTCCCTTCTCTAACGATGACTTTATTTCCCACTAATTTAGGCAAGAGTAATACTGCAATTAAAGTAGCGGCAAAGGAGAAAACATTTAACCAAAGCGCGTTAAATCCTCCTATTATAGCGATTGTTATTCCTGCCAATGTTGGACCTGCTAAACTAGCAATTTGATTAACCATTTGGTATGCTGAATTCGCTTTCGTTAACTTTTGACCTGCAATATACGGAATTGCTGTAACAGTAGCTACATCAAATAACATAGATAAGACAGCTAACATAAAAGAAATAACGTATAGATGCCAAATCTGGAGTACATCTAGAAAATTTAAAATAGGAACTAGTCCTACCAAGACCATACATCCTAAATCAGCTGTCCACATCAACTTCCTTCGATTCCAGCGATCTACCATTACGCCAACTATTGGTCCGAATAAAACAATAGGTAATACACTAGTAGCAAAAAGTGTACTCATTACTACCACGGAACCAGTTAACTCATAAGCAATCCAAGGAAGCGCAAACGTATAAAGGGCGTCACCGAGTCGGGAAATTAGTATACTAGAAACAAAAACAATATATGAACTAGGTAGATGTGTAACTTTTGATAGCCACTTTTCACTAGTTCCATTCGAGGGCAACGATGAGTTAAACTTTGTTTCCTTTTTAAGGGTCAATCTGAATGCTCCTTTCTGTATATAAATGTTATAACTGATTTATCCATCGTTACCTATACAGCAATTGTAAAACATACAAGTTTTTACAAGCGTTATTCTTAGTTTAACATAATTTTGATTGATTTCTCGCACTTTAAACGTAGCGTAACCAAACGGCATATAACAAAAAATATTGGAATATAAAATTACTATTTTCTGTACAAAAAAGGACTCCTTCCCTATATAAACGAATTTGTTAAATGCAGCCCAAAATAATACATGACTGAAGGTGAATCGATGGTTATTTATATCGCGCTGTTACGAGGTATTAACGTAAGTGGGCATAACAAAATTAAGATGGCTGAATTGAGACGTACTCTAGAAACGATGGGCCTTAGCCAGGTGCAAACATATATTCAAACCGGCAATGTCCTTTTCAAGTCGGAAGAGAGTCTAGAGCAGCTGCGCCTCCGAATCGAGGATGGAATTAGAACCAATTTTGGCATTTCAATCACCGTTGTCTTAAGAACAGCTGAAGAGCTGGAGCGGATTATTGCAGATTGCCCATATGCAGATGTCCCTTTGGCTGAAGGAGAAAGCATTCATGTTTCCATATTAACAGAACCGCCGCCGCAGAAGGTGGTCGATCAATTGGCAAGCAGTGAATATAATAACGATGAATATCATATCCATGGACGTGAAATTTACTTCTTGTTCCGTCAAAGCATCTTGGATTCCGAGCTGGCAAAAAATATGTACAAACTTGGAAATAAGGCAACAACGCGTAACTGGAATACAATCAACAAAGTAGCGGCGTTAGTAAAAGCAATGCAAGTTTGAAGTGAATAAACATATTCGATTTTCTTAGTCAGAACCCTATAGGTAATCTATAGGGTCTACATTATTTTTGACATATAATACTCATTAATAAATTCATCTCCAATGATAAGAGAATGACGTTTTATTCCTTCAATTTCAAACCCTGACTTTTTATATAAGGCTATTCCCGCTTCATTATGTACCATTACTGTCAATTCTAATCTATGAATCTGATTATCTTTTGCCCATTCTTCTAAAGCCTTAAAAAGTAATGTACCAATCCCTTGACCATGATAAGAAGCTAAAATTCCCGTGACAACATAAGCACTATGCCTGCATCTATTGAAGTTTTCTCTATAAGCAGCAACATATCCAACTAAAACATCATTTTTTTCAGCAACTAATATAGTTGAACTTTTATTCTCTAAAATGTCTTGAATTTGTTTTTCTTGTTCATCGATGGTAGTATTTCGTTCATTTGGCTCTAACATCATAAATTCAGTTTCTTCGTCTAATTGCTTGCAAAGCGATAGAAATTTTTCAGCATCTGCTATTTTAATTTTTCGAATTTGTACATTTTCCATTTTCAAAACAAACTCCTTTTTCTAAATCATACAATGATAATTAGCTACACTTCTAAATTAGTAAGCTTCTCCACTAAACCGATATGTAGGACCCCCTCTTACATTCGTTTTTATGCGAAATACTCCACCCGCACTCGCATCAGTAGTATGCATTTTAGCCGTCGTAATGTATAACTCGTTTAAATCCCTTCCACCAAATGTACAAGAGGTTACATATAATGCTGGGATAGGAATACTTAACAACTGCTCTCCATTCATCGGATTCCATCTTGTTATTTTAGAACCGCCCCAATGAGCAATCCACAACATTCCTTCTTCATCAATTGTCATTCCATCAGGAAGTCCTTCTTCTTTTTTTATGACAACAACATCTTTTGGATTTTCAATATTTCCTGTGCAAATATCATAATCAAAGCGAACTACTTTTCTTGTCGGCGTATCTATGAAATACATATACTTATAATCTGGTGACCACGCTAAACCATTAGAAGTACTTACATGTTCTATTTTCTTTGTTACAATTAAATCGGTATCTAAACAGTAAAGCGCTCCCTTTCCATCAATACCAACAGCGTCTGTAGTACCCGCCCAAAAACGACCTGCCGGATCACATTTCCCATCATTAAAACGATTTTCTGGCAAATGGCTTTCGGGGTCACAAACAGCCCGCAGTTGTTCTGTATCCGTATTTAAAAAATGAAAGCCATTCTCTAAAGCTAGAATCATTTCACCAGACTCACTCGGAACTACTGCTCCTACCATCTGTCCAAGATAGATTGCCTTACATTCATTTGTAATTGGATTATAAATATGAACCTTCTTCTCCAATATATCGACCCAATACAATAACTGCTTTTGACTATCCCAGCAAGGCCCTTCTCCAAGAGTAGCCTTCGCATCAATGACTAGTTCTAATTCACCTAGCAAATTAACCCCTCCACATTAAAGAATATTCTGTCTTTTCTATAATAACATGTAATAGTTTTTAAGTATTAATTTGTAACATTTATGCTTTATCTATAACGATAAAAATCCCCTTCAGCTCGCTTATCTGAAGGGGCGTCCTTATTCATCTAATTCATTCTAGCTTATAAGACGCGTAATTCGCTTCTTCTTCCACGACAACCTGTAATATCCGTATTGCAGAAGCAAACTCACAATAAACGCAGCTGGATATCCTACCCATATTCCTTTTATTCCAAGGCTCGTATGATACGATAGGAAATAGGCTACTGGAACTTCTACAAGCCAAATCGCTATAACCGCAAAAATAGTTGGCCACAATACAGTACCGCTCGCTCTCATCGTTGCCCCATATATTTGCGCATGACCAAAAATTAAGTAACTCCATAACGTAATCATAATGAGACTATGTGCAATATCTATCGTATTTTGACTCGTTAAAAAAAGCGCTAAAATTTGTTTTGAGAATAAATAAATAAAAGCGATTAATATTCCTCCAATTACATAGTTCATAACAAGTCCCGCTCGGATTACTTTTTGCAGACGATCAAATTGATTTGCTCCAATAGACTGCGCTGCAAATATGGAAACGGTAATCCCAAGACTTACTGCTGGCATCTGTACATAACTTGCCACTTGATTCACTACTCCGTATGCTGCCGTTGCATCTGAACCAAAACGGTTTACAAAGGAAATAACAGCAATCTCTGATAATGAAACAAGTATCATATTAATACTTGCTGGAATGCCAAGACGTAATAATAATTTTAATAACTCCCAATCCATGCGAAGATACTTTCGAACTGTTGCATCAAATTGCAATGGATGTTTCGTTTTTCTTAAATAAACTAACAGAATAATAAATGTAACAATTGTTGATATAACAGAAGCATATGCTGCACCGTACACACCGAGTTTCGGCAGGCCGAACCAACCAAATATAAGAATAGGTAATAATGCCATATTTAGTCCTGTACTAACAATTAAAAAATAAAACGGTGTTTTAGAGTCTCCTGCCCCGCGCATAAATGTTGTATATGCAAAATATAAAAATAGCACTGGCATGGAAATAAATAAAATTCGAGCATAATGAACACTTATATCAATAATATTTTCCGGCGTACCAACAAGTCGCATAATATCCATCGCAAACATACTACCCATTACCGCTAAAATCGCTCCAAGTACGAACGTAAATGTCAACGTTGTACCGACAATGGCCTTTAAGCGATCTTCATTACGAGCCCCAAAAGCCTGACCAATTAAAATCGAGCTACCAGACCCAATCCCAATGACAAATGAAATGAGTAGGAAAAATAACGGAAAGAAAGCCGAAATAGCAGCTAATTCATTCATACCAAGCCAACGCCCTACCACTACCATACCAAACAATTGTCCAAGTGACTGCAATACATTACTTAACAGTAAAGGAATAAGAAACATAGCCATAGAACGCCATATTGGTTTACTTTCTGTTCCTTCTTCAGTTATTTTCAATTTTCATAACTCCTTTTATCGAGAAATGTCGCGATTATATCCTCGCTCTCCGTATGGCTGCAATTTCTCTAACCACTTCTCTTCTAATTTTTTCAATTCTTCTTTTTCATTAAAATATCCCGTATCTTTCTTTTTCAACACTTCTAATATTTTAAACTCAAAAGCATCTGTCCCGTATTCCTTCCAATCATCTTGCAATGCCTTATTCGTATGAGAACCCATATTAAGTAAAAGACGCCTTCCACTCATCGTTTTGAAATTTCTTGTACTCTCTACATACACTTTTTCGTTCTTTGTATTTCGAATACAATAAATACCCCCTTCAATTTCGGTTTCTTTATACAGTTGTTTTAATTCTTTTTTTCTATCCAATTTCCTTTCTCCTTTCATTTTATCTATATATATCTTTTTGCCATCTAAGTCACTGCTATGGCTAATTCAACATGAAAGCTACTTGCTTACTCCTTTTGTTTTAACCTAGTATGCGGTAGAAAAAGGCCTTAACCGCTTCTATGCACAGCCAGATGCTCTCGCCCGTCTATAAAGAAAGAGGGTTTTTATATCAATTTTTAAATTTGTATTTATCTACATTTTTTTCTATAATTTCACCCAGTACTGACTTCCATCTGATGTTCTGTCGAGGAAACCATATTCAATTAAATACCTTCTTAACGTGACATAATCAGGATATACATGTTCTAAAATCTCATTCACTTCTTTTTCTGTATACTTTTGATTGCTATCAAACTTTTTCACTACATGTCTCAAAATAATGAGCTTTCGCTTTTGTTTCTTCGGAAATTTAGAAAGCGGTCCGTCTAATCCTTCTGTAAAATGCAATTTTATTACTTCTTCATTTTCCTCTTCGGTAATGTTATACCGCTGATCAACCATCGTTGCTGTACGATGAATCGGGAGAAATTTAGGCCTAGTCGTCGCTTTTTCTTCTGAGAGCTCCATAAGCGCTAGAAACACTTTTGCTTGTTTCATCTTCTCCCTTAATGTAAAACGATGATTCCGAATTGTTGAAGTACTTCCGCCGTCCATTTCCTGTACAATCTCTTTATCGTTTAAACCCATATGAAAGAACTGCAGCATCTTCTTCTGCAAATCTGTTAAACCTGTTAACTTCTTATCTAACCCTAATAAATAGTCAAACATAGAAATATGTTCATTTGCGATATGAATTTGTGTAAACTTCTCTGCTTCATAAAAAATATTCTGCTCTTGATAAATAATACCTTTCATAAATTTTTCTCCACAAGATAAACAAACATATTCTTCAGTGTCCTTCTCAAAAACATATCCTTTTTTCAATTCCTCAATCGTAGCATCCCAAAACCATTCTGAAATATCATTCATACTAAACAATCCCCTAAAAAGTTTATTTTAAAAACAAACAAATTATGATTTAGTTTATTTTTATTTATAATATCATAATAAAATTAAACATTTCAACATATCGTTCACCTATTTTCAAACAAATCCAAATATCGTTTGTGTTTTGTGAATTCTAGAAGAAAAGTTCATATATCTCCAATAGAGCAAAAATTATATCAACGGAAAATTACTAATCATCAATAGCGAGATAAACAAAATAGGACTAGCTACCAAGCTAGTCCTATTTCTCATTTGCGCTATTAAACTTTTCTTTTTTCTCGATTAACTTAAGGAAAATGAAACTAACTATTGTAGATAAGAAGACGAAGAGTAATTGAAGATAGTCTAAATAAAATGATTGATTAGAATTTTCTAGAGTGAACACTGCAACGCTTGTCCATTCCGAGTTATCAACCAAAAACAACTCTGATAATATATAACCTGATAAGCACTGTAACACAATGAATGTAATAAGGACGGTTAAAGTAGAAATAACATATTTCACTATTTTCACCTCACTTCTCATGTCCTTATTTTATCAATTTCCCACTTTTTATGTTATATGAAATCGTTTTGGTTCCATCCCTGCCGGTGCAATTGCATCAAGTGTAGTGTTTTTTCTTCTTTACTCCCCTTATGTTCAATACGATTTGTCACGATCCCATCTTTCATAAACAAAATACAATCTCCTATTTCCGCTGCCACGTCCATCATATGTGTAGAAAAAATAACAATTGTCCCCATCTTCTTAATGTCCTGTAAAACCTCAACAAATGCATTGACCCAATATGGATCTAAACCATTTGTCGGTTCATCTAATAATAATAGTTTTGGCTCCCCTAACAATGCTTGTCCAAATACTAATCGTTGCCGCATTCCCTTTGATAAATGTTTTACAAGTTCATTCCTCTTTTCAATTAAACCGATCTTTTCTAAAATTTCTTGTATTTGTTGCCCTCTTACCTTTCGTAATACACCATAAAAGGTAAGAAATTCATGCACAGTCATCATTTCCTGCGCATGGAAGTCATCTGGCATATATCCAATTTGTGACACGTATGCAGTCCTATTTTCATGAAGAGCAATACCATTCAATACAATCGTTCCATCTGTCGGTCTTGAAATACCTGCCAATATATGAAGAAGTGTACTTTTTCCTGCACCGTTCCCGCCGCATAGTACGATACACGTTCCTGCTTCTACTTGAAGTGAAAAGTGAGAGAGTGCTTGTTTTGTCTTATATTCTTTTGAAACCTCTGTAACTTGTAAAAGTGTCATTGCATCTTTCTCCTTTCTAGCTTCCATGCAGATAGAGCAAAACCAAATGTCATATATATTACTGTATATAAAATGAGAACGCCCCACGCCGCCTCAGATTGTAAAAAGGTAACGAGAGAATCATATGCTTGTCCAAATATTGCACCACCACCTAATTGAACAACGAATACGATACGAAGCAATTCAGCGGGATTAAGAAATAAAGCTACTTTTAGAAGCACAGCAATCATCGGATACGGAACAAAGTTAAGAACAGCGATAAGCGCAGTAGGCCAAATCATAATGAAGAAAAACCAAACCCCAACAGATATAGTTAGTGCCTGCCATCTTGTTACGACAAAAGAACCGATCACAACACCAATTATTAGAAAGAATAGCATTAATACGATTGAGAATACATAAAGAGCCAGTATCCATTTCATAGATAGCGCACTTCCACTAACAAGACCGATTAGAAGACTTATACCATAACTTAGCGTAAAAATAATAAGCTGCGCTGTAAATTGTCCGAATGCTTTTCCCATTACGTATGCAACACTAGAAATAGGATACGTACTTAATAACCGCCACTGTCCGTTTTCCATTTCATTTGCGATAGAAAAAGAAATGATAATAAGCATAAATAGCGGTATAATATACAACACTAAATTCGCCATTGTACCTGTCATATTTGTGTATCCAGTTATAGTAGGTGAATTTCGCCCTAGTAAAAATAGTAACGACATAACACTCGTCCAAAGAATGACAAATGTATAAGATGAACGTTGTCTTATCGTGATTCGCCACTCAGATTGCCAAATGTGCCACATAAAATCCCTCTTTCCGTAAAAAAGGACAACCAGAACGGTTATCCTTTTTTTATTAATGAGAATGATTCATATCCTTTTTCTTTGCATTCTCTTCTTTTATTTTCATCATCATATCCATGTTCTTTGTCCATTCATGCTTTTCCAACTCTTTTGCAGTTAACACTTCACCTTTATTTTTGGAGACAAAGCTGTCCGCGTCTTTTTTATCTTTGAATGAAATCACATTATAAGCCATTGGTGTTTTAATATCTTTGTCATAAACATAAGTCGCTTTGTCTACTTCAACCCACTCTTTTGAATTGTAATCACGTACAAATTTTGCTTGCAACTTTTCATTCTTATTTTTATTCATCCATTTGTACATACAACCAAGGTCATCAAATTTTAATGATTTACCGTTTTCAAGAATTACTTCTGTTCCGAATTGATCATTCGTCACAAGCATATTACAATTGGCACATTTATCATTTTTCTCGTCAATTGCTACTGGCTTAACTTCCTTTTTCCCGCAGCCAACTACTGTCAATAAAAGAGCTGCAACTATTGTAATCAATAAACCTTTCAATTTCATCTTCTTTTCCTCCCAATTTTAAATAAAGTGATACTTATTGCTAACATACTTACACTGATCATTCCAATTTGCATCTTAAATGAGGAATTGTTTTCTTCCTTTTTTCCTCTAGTTGTCATCATAGGTTCATAATCAGTTAAAACTCGACTTTCAGGACTTTTCAACAATGTTTGGAGTACAATCATACCAGGCGCTTGGAAAAACAGTTGATATTCTGGGACTTCATTTGTTAATGTTAGAAAAAATGGATCTGCTCTATGCGGAATGCTGCTCATACCATTTCCCTTTGTATCCAGTTTCAATGATGCGTCCCAATAATTATGTATAATTTCGTTTTCATTGCTGTTTATCGCTTGAGATTCATTTACATTTCCAACAAAGACATTGTCAGACACATGATTTTCATTCGCATTTTTAAATTGCATGCCAATAAAATTCTCAGTTACTTCATTATCTGAAATCTGGTTGTTATTCGCATTTTCCACATACATCCCTACACGATTATTAGAAATTCGATTTCCAATCGTTTCCGTGTTCTCTGCATCATACAGCAATAAACCCTGTGCATTAACATTACGATTATTGAAAGTTAACTCGTTCCTTTCAATTTTCGTTTCTTTTGTTCCCATCACCATTGCACCTGTAATATTGTTGTGAGACTTGTTATTCTGTACGGTTATTTGATTTGAAAACATAATATGTATGCCATAACGAGAATTTCCGATAGCATTACGAGTTATTCGATTAAAATGACTATTTTCTATATAAATGCCATCTCTTACTTTATCAATCTCGACCCCTTGAATCATATTGTTATTTGATTCCCATAAGTCAATTCCATTTCCTTTAGAATTCCCTTTAATCAAACTACCTTCTACTACCGTATCACTCGCCCTATTTAATTTAATCCCGAACTGCTTTGTGTAGATTTGAAGATTTTTCAACCGATGATTCTTACCTGTAACATGAATAGCTTCCGTGTCTGCCCTACTACTGCATTGTTCTACCTTTATATGCTTCAAGGTGACAGATTGTCCTTTTACCGTAATAACGGGTTCTTTACGACAAGAGCGAACAATAACTTCTCCCGTCCCTTCCAAAGTAATAGGCTTTGAAAGAACGATTGCTTCATCATAATTACCACTCGGTATTTTTACGATTCCATATTCAGAAGCAGCGTCAATTTGAGATTGCAACGTATCCTGTGCATAAGTATGGAATGAACAACTTAAAAAAATGATACAAAAGAGAAAAAAGACTCGAGTTATTTTCATATAGCAATCTCCTCAAATATCAGTCGACCTACATGAAGGATAACAAACAATTGTGTGGAATTTGTGAAGTAATTTTGTATTTTTTGACAAAAAAAAAGATATTTTTAAATATAAATCCATTTTACTTTTTCAACATATAAGTCACTTGT
Source organism: Bacillus sp. 491mf (assembly GCF_900112415.1). GTDB lineage: Bacteria > Bacillota > Bacilli > Bacillales > Bacillaceae_G > Bacillus_A. The sequence continues at coordinate 31,714 of NZ_FOLV01000015.1, read as the reverse complement.
ATAAAGAACAAAACATAGCCTGCACTCACTTGCTCCTTTTGTTTTAAGCCTGGCATGTGGCAGAAATAGGCACTGACCGCATCTATGCATGGCCATATACTCTCGCTCACCTCAAAAGGAAGAGGTTTTTGTGTCGTTTTTTCACTTTGTATTTATACACGATTCCTTTATAGACTAAAAAAATAGGATCCTTATACTGTAAGCCTAAGTAATGAATAAAAGTAATAAGCCTTACAGCATTAACCAACTTATTTAGCAAGGTACGCACGAGTATTGATGTATAGCATTTAAAAAAACAGCACAGGAGAAGGCCCCTCTTGGGCTTTTTACTTAGGAATCTACACAGCAAACTGCAAATTATATATGCAAGATTTTATGCAAACAACGGAAACAGGTACTACCACCAAACACAGTCGTGGCGCGGTAGTATGAAATCCTGCATACAGTTAAGCCATTGGGAGAACGGCAGATCCTTGCCCCACAAGGGCTGCGACGCAAACATCACTGTCGATAATGTTACGTTATGTAAAACCCACATGTATAGAATATACAAGAGGAATTCTTTCCTACTTACACGAATGTATTATGATAGAGAACGTCCTGATAATAAGGGGGCATCACATGTTTAAACAATTTTGGGCATGGATAAAGGGAGAAAAAATGGATCAAAATCTAGACTTTGGCCCGATTATATCAAAATCTGAGATAAATGAAGAGCTAAAGAAGAAGATTATGCATTTGGAGACAACAGCTGAGGAACTTTGTATTAAATACCAAGCAATATACAAAGACCCCTTTGAAAAAAAGGGAAAGAGAAACCTTCAATTATGGACTGCTCGTGACATAGATGGTGATGAATCAAATCAACTTACTTCAAGTCAATGCTTAGAAGCTGAATATCGATCTTTAATAGCAATTGACTACGAGGGTGAACCCAAACTAGATGAGGGTTTTTATAGATGTACTATTGAGCTGTGGTATTATTATCAAGGCTTCTCCCACAATAGTGGTACAGGACATCTGTATATAAGTAGTGTAAATCAATTAGAAGAGGAAATTACAGAAACATTAGAACTATTGCTTAATGAATCATGACTTCCGCTAACAGTGATTATGTGAATTTCACATCAGATTGATATTTAATAAAAGAAATTTTATAAGTTGATTGAACATCTAAAAGGAGTATGGGGTATTTTGAGAAAAACTAAAATGAGAAACTATGTGAAATTATTTATTCTCTACTTAATTATAATTTTAATATATTTCCTATTGTTCGATTACAGTAAAGTATATATTAAGGCAAAAATAAATAACGAATTTTTATATCAATTATATTTATTAATAGGACGTATTAGTATAGGTTTGGGAATATATTTTATTCCAGATAAGCTAGGTATTAAGATTAAATTCAGATTTAAATTTCTTATAGCAGTTATCGCAATGATAACTACTATGATTTTTCTTGATATAGTTGGTTTAATGGAATAGCTTTGATAACTTCATATTTTATTATCAAGTGGCCTAATAAAAAGTTATCGTTTAGCAAAATCTATATTTCTACAAATAATTGCACTCCTGCTAAGAGAGGTTATGTTAACCATACATGAATATGATATACAGAAAAGGTTACCTCTGATTAGTATGGAATACAACCTTAAAGAAATCATTTACTCGGAGGGCTATATATGGACAAAGAATATGAAGAAACATTTGTCAAAAATTTTTTTCTAAGAGATTATGTGACAGGGTTCTATTTGAATTATTTTCTCCTAAAAAAAGAAAAGATGCCTTATGGCGTTTAAATCATAACTACAACATTGTCTTGAATGAAAAATACATCGTAAGCATCACACAACGTATAGCTAACGCCGACGAACTCCTACAACTATTAAAAAATTATGGTGCCCAGGATAGCTGTTATGTTATGTCCTTAAACGAAGATGTAGACGGTAGGCACTTACCTTTACACATTGCAGTAGAAAAAATAGCTTTCTATGGTTTGTCTTCTATCATTTCATGTGTTCCAGACAAACTTGCATATTTTCAAACTGAGCAAGATTACGGTCCCCGTGAAAGATATCTTTTAAAAAGAAATTGAAAATACTTGGAACATTTTTTATAAATCGACTTCCAGTAACGGGAACTATGTCGACTAAAATGAAGACCGCGCGGTCTTCATTTTTTTGTACACAGCTTATTGAGGGTTTTACTGCAACATCGGTTCTTCTATGTTGTAGTAAATGAGGTCATATGCTGTACAAAAAAAGAATAGATCAAGCACATAATCTCTACTTGTATCTATTCTCCTCATTTCCTCTCTTATAAAAACTATAATATTATATAAAAGATGTTGTCTTATTCAAGAATATCCTGGTTTTTATATTACTTAATAAAACACTTGGGAATCCTATCTTTGAAAATCATTTCATTCTTTCGGTTCAATCATTTTCTTCGGATCTACAATTTCATCAAATTGATCCTCTGTTAATAAACCTGATTGCAGTGCTGCTTCTTTTAATGTTAATCCCTCTTTATGTGCATATTTTGCAATTTTCGCTGCATTTTCATAACCGATATGCGGATTTAATGCCGTTACAAGCATTAACGAATTATTTAAGTGCCGCCTAGTTATTTCTTCATTCGCTTCAATACCGACTACACAGTTATCATGAAACGAAACAATCGCGTCTGCTAATAATCGAGCGGATTGCAAGAAATTGTAAGCAATGACCGGTTTAAAGACGTTTAATTCAAAGTTCCCTTGACTCGCCGCAAAGCCGATCGTTGCATCATTTCCCATAACTTGCGCTGCGACCATCGTTAAAGCTTCACTTTGCGTTGGATTTACTTTTCCAGGCATAATCGAGCTCCCTGGCTCATTAGCTGGAATCGTAATCTCCCCAAGGCCACTGCGCGGTCCGCTTGCGAGCCAACGGACATCGTTTGCAATTTTCATTACATCAGCTGCTAACGCTTTTAACGCCCCGTGCGTATAAACAACTTCATCATGGCTTGTTAACGCATGGAATTTATTTGGAGCTGATACGAATTGTTTTCCTGTGAAATTACTAATTTCTTTTGCAACCATATTGCCGAATTGGGGATGAGCATTAATCCCCGTTCCAACCGCAGTCCCACCAATTGCGAGCTCTTTCATATAAGTACTGCTTTCTCTTATCATCCGCTCCGTCTTTTCAAGCATGCGATGCCAACCGCTCACTTCTTGTCCTAACGTTAACGGCGTTGCATCTTGCAAATGAGTACGACCAATTTTAATAATATGAGAGAACTCGTTTACTTTTTCTTGTAACGTTTCTTTCAATTTAGCTACTGCTGGTAATACTTGTTCTTCTACAGCTATTAAACATGCAATATGAAGTGCTGTTGGAAATGTATCATTTGAACTTTGAGACATGTTAACATCATCGTTCGGATGAATATGTAGATTTAGCCCTTTTTCTCGTAAAATTTGATTTCCGCGATTTGCTATCACTTCATTCACATTCATATTTGACTGTGTTCCACTTCCTGTTTGCCAAACAACAAGCGGAAAATGATCATCCCATTTCCCTGATAGAATTTCATCAACCGCCTCTACAATTGCACTCGCCTTTTCATCTGCTAGCTTTCCTAACTTTTGATTACTAAGCGCTGCACTTTTCTTTAAAATTGCAAATGCCCGAACAATTTCAAGTGGCATTTTCTCTGTTCCAATCGGAAAGTTCTCCTTACTACGCTGCGTTTGTGCTGCCCATAATTTATCAGCTGGAACTTTCATTTCTCCTAATGTATCTCTTTCAATTCTATACTCCATGTTTTCATCCCCTTAGAATTAAATGCCTTCCTTTTCATTTTATCGAAAACACTGCAAATAACAAATATTACCACTAAAAATATAAAAAAAATCATCCTCACGCTATAAGCGAAAGGATGATTTTCCCCATACTATGATACTTGCTTTGCTTTCTCTGCATCATCTACATACCAAATAAATTTACCTGTATATCCGTAAATAACAGCGAGCGCTAGTGATACAAAGCTCAGCCACATAAATGGTAGATAAGCTAACGTTGATACGCCTAGGATACCTGCCATAAAGATACCGTTATCAGACCATGGAACCATCCCTGATGTGAGTGTTCCACCTACTTCTGAGTTACGCGCTAAAATGCGGCGATCTAATTTTAATTTATCATAGCTTTCTTCCATAATTTTTGGTGTTAAAATTAACGATACATACATAGCACAGCCAAATACGTTTGCTAGAAATGCAACAATTAACGTCGAAAGTGTTACATTTCCTGCAGATGTTAATTTTTTCTCAAACTTCGAAACAATAACTTTTAAAACGCCAAGCTTTTCTAGTAAACCACCAAAACCGAGTCCGAAAATAATAACAGCAACAGAACCGAGCATTCCTTCAATTCCGCCGCGATTTAGTAATTTATCAATAAAGTCGATACCGGAATCAATAGAAAAACCTTTGTAAGCTGTGCCAATCGCATCTCCAAAAGGCATTCCTTGGAACACAGCTGCCCAGATTGCACCAAGAAGAGCTCCCATTGCAATTGTAGGCATAGATGGACGTTTCATCGCTAAAAGGATAATGACAACGACCGCTGGAACGAGCATCCAAATGTGAATATCAAACTGCTTTAATAAAGATGCCTTTAAAAAATCTACTTTTTCTAAATCCACATTCTCCCCGCCATATATCCAGCCCGCAACTGTAAACATAATACCTGTAATAATATAAGCTGGAATATCTAAATACAACATCGCACGAACGTGTGCAATAACATCTACTTTCGCCATAGAAGCTGCAAGTACAGTGCTATCAGATAATGGTGATAATTTATCTCCGAAATACGCACCGGACAGCACTGCACCAGCTACAAGCGGAAGTGGTAATCCAAGTCCTTCTCCGATTGCCATCATAGCAATACCAGCTGTACCTACCGTCCCCCAAGAAGTACCAGTCGCGATAGATGTTATCGAACAAATAATTAATGTTGCTAATAGAAAGATACTTGGGTGAATAAATTCTAAACCATAATATATTAGTGTTGGCACAACACCGCCAGCAATCCAAGTTCCAATAAGAGCTCCAACCGCTACTAATATTAAAATTGCTTCAAGTCCATTCGAAATTCCTTTTGTAATTGCATCTTGTAATTCTTGATAACGAAACCCAAGTCTTAATCCAAGCGCAATGACAAGAAACCATGAAATAAATAACGCAAGCTGAATCGGTAAATTAAAAGTTGTCTGAAATGAAAAGACAACGCCTAAAAATAATAGCAAAAGAATGATGATTTCTATCATCGATGGTAATCTTACACTTTTCAAATTTCTTCTCTCCTTATGAAGTAATAACATGATGCATGTCGTATAGTTACCTATACATAAACATAACTAGGTAAAATATAAATATTCAAACTATTCCGATTTGTTTTTTTAGTATAATAAATACACGACCTTTTTTATTTTAAAAGTAGAGCCCATTTTTCGCAATGATAATTTTAAAAAATACAATATTTTTTCTTATTTTACTTATATTCAATCCAAGTCATCAAAAAAAGCTATTTAAAAATAACTTCTTTTTGTATTGCCAACTCACATAAGTATGTATAATATTTTTAAATTTACATTTACAGATAACCAATAATCGAAAACGTTATTTATAACAACGACAATTCAATCCATGTCATAAATTACTGTTTTCCCTTAGGAATTGTATAATTTGTCTTTGATGATGGTTATCGTGGTCTGTAAATTCCTTAACAATATATATAAGTGAATAAGGTGTTCCAGTATGTGGACAATGAGTTACACCGTTTGCAGTTAATGGTTTTATTAACTTTTCGGTTGGCAGTTCGTTAAGTTCTTTCACAAGTAGTTCCCTTATATCTTTTGCTTCTTCAAGAAGCTTTGATTGTGATATGCCTGATTTTGCGTAGCTTGATGCCTTTTTATTATGTTTGTAAAAATCAGGAAACTCCATTCCCTTTTCATTTTGTACAGATGGAAGGACTTCTGTTAATAGATGATTATCCCACTTCATAATATGTGCTATTATCTCACTTACAGACCATTTCCCTTCAGCTGTTGGTTTAAACCATACTGTTTCATCGATTTCTTCTAAAGTGATTAACCAAGATGAATAATGATTAAAATGACTAATTATATTTTTTATCTCACTCAAATTAACCCCTCTTTTCAAAATTAATTTCATATAATTATAACATAAAACGAACGTATATTCGCTAAAAGTTGCAAAAATAACAATCTTTGAGAAAAAGACTAAAAATAAAATGACTTTATTACTCACACATCTTCTTTACTTCTCTCTCATTCGTGAATAACCCCTCCTTATCCACCTTAGAAGTGCACCCCAATTGTTAGACACAGTCTAACAATTGGGGTGCACTTCTTTCCTTGAGAAAGGGGAATTCTTTTGGAAATATGTTAAATAAGATCTTACTGCCCGCAAATAACGAGATAAAAATTCCCGATAAAAAAACTGCTGAGAATCTTTTCTCAACAGTTCTTTTATCCAACAATTCTTTCTTTTTGCTGTTCTTTTTTCTCTGAAAGTAATGCATACGGTGTACACATATATGTCATCGCAACTGGATCATACACAACACGCGCTTTCACACCAAACACTGTTTCAAACAACTCATCATTTAAAATCTCATTTGGTGCTCCTTCCATTACTTTATCTCCATCTTTAATCGCAACAATGTGATGCGCATATTTAGCTGCATGATTTAAATCATGTACAACCATAACAACCGTTCGATTTTCTTCTTCATTTAACTTTTTCAATAACTCTAATACTTCTAACTGGTGGGCCATATCCAAGTACGTAGTCGGTTCATCTAATAATAATAATTCCGTATCTTGCGCAAGTGCCATCGCAATCCAAACGCGCTGACGCTGTCCGCCTGACAATTCATCTAATGTACGATCTGTAAATTGATTCATTCCAGTTACTTCAAGTGCCCAGTTTACCATTTCATAGTCTTTATCCGTTCGCTTTCCAAGCAAACGCTGATGCGGATAACGTCCATGCCAAACGAGACCTTCTACCGTTAATCCTTCGGGTGCTGTCGGTGATTGTGGTAAAATTGCCAATTTCTTTGATACTTCTTTTGTTGGCATCGTATGAATTGCTTTACCATCTAAATATACGTGACCCTTAGTTGGTTGCAGTAGCCGTGCTAACGATTTTAAAATCGTTGACTTTCCGCATCCATTTCGGCCAACAAGTGCCGTAATTTTCCCTTCTGGAATATATAGATCGAGATGATTAATAATCGTTTGATTTCCATACGTAAGTTCCAGTTGTTCCGTATGTAAACTAGTCATCTTGTTCACTCCTTATTTTTTTATAGGAGACTATGTTCCTTTTCTAATGACGAGTAAATATATAAAATATGGTGCGCCAATGAGTGCTGTAATAATACCAGCTGGTATTTCAATTGGCGGGATAATAATCCTTCCTACCATATCTGCCCCCGTAACGAGTAATGCACCGAGTAATGCTGAAATTGGTAAGAACAATCTACTATCCGATCCAACAAGTAGACGCGCCGCATGTGGGATAACAAGCCCCACAAAACTAATTGTCCCCGCTACTGCTACTGAACTTGCAGCTAAAGCAACAGCTACGCCGATCAGCACAAGACGAACAACATTGATACGCATACCTAACCCCTTTACTGTTTCTTCATTTAATAATAAAAGGTTAATTTGCTTATAACTTATAAATGTAATAGCCGCTCCAATTATTGTCCATGGCCATAGCATATCAACATGTTCCCAAGATCTTGCATATAAACTTCCCTTTAGCCATACAAGAGCTTGTGAGGAATCAACCGCAAATTTCACAATAATAAATGTAATAAGAGCCTGTAAACCCGTAGAAATAGCAACTCCGCAAAGTGCAAGACGTTCCGGTTCTACTCCTCCCTTTTGATACGATAATACATACACTAGCAAACTCGCAATCATTGCCCCGGCAAATGCAGCAATAGGGAGCATAATTGCTGGTACACTTGGAAACATAAGGAGCATAATAACAGCTGCTAATCCTCCACCAGCAGAAACTCCAATAATATCAGGTGCTGCAAGCGGATTTCGTGTTACACTTTGTAAAATCGATCCAGATAAGGCCATGTTAACTCCAACTAAAATCGCTATAATAAGCCGCGGCAAACGATATTTTAGTACAACACCTTCTCCTCTCATCAGTCCTTCTATAATCTCAGCAAGTGGTGTTGGTACAGCCCCAAGCCGCAAACTTAGCAAAGAAAGCGCAATTAGCAATATAAATCCTACTATTATAACAATTGTAAACCGGCCGAACTTCTTCATTTCACAGCACCTCGCTTCCTTCTCATTAAATAAATGAAGAATGGTGTACCTAATAGTGCTGTTATAACACCAACAGGCGTCTCTGCTGGATAAGACACCCACTGCGCTGCAAAATCTGCGATGACAAGAAGATTAGCGCCGAGCAATGCTGAAAATGGTAAAATAATTCGATAATCTTGACCAATTAGTTTTCTTGCAATATGCGGAACTATGAGTCCGATAAAACCAATCGGTCCAGCTACCGCAACTGCACTACCGACAAGAAGAACAACGAAAAACGCAAATACTCTCCGAATCAAAAGTACATTTACACCAAGTCCACGCGCTGTCTCTTCACCAAGTGATAAAATATTTAATTGATTTGCTAGAAAAAAAACAAAAACCATAACAGGAACTGCCGATACTACCATCATTTTTATATCTTGCCAATTTGCCCCTGATAACTTTCCAGCCATCCAATATAAAATTTCTGTTAATTGTGTTTCGTATAACAAAATCGCTCCTGTCGTTAATGATCCAAGAAATAGACTCACTGCAATGCCAGCAAGTACAAGACGTGAAGGCGTATATTCACCACGAAATGCTAATGAATAAATCACACTCCCACCTGCAGCAGCCCCGAGAAATGCTGCTAGTAAAATAACGAAACTCGTATCCTTCTCTCCAAAAATTAAAAGGGCAATGACAACAAAACAAGAAGCTCCTTGATTGATTCCCATATTTTCTGGATCAGATAACGGATTTCGCGTAATCCCTTGTAAGAGACATCCGGCAACAGCTAATGCCGCGCCAAGTAAAGCGCCTAGCACGACACGTGGTACACGTACTTGCCAAACTGTATAGTAAATTAAATTTTTCGTATCCGTTGCAAATACTTCTGTTATGTTATGAAATGATAATCCTTTTACACGAAATAATGCAGAGAGAGCTCCAACCATTATTAATAGTAGAAAAAAGAAAATAAATTGCAAAGTAGAAGAAGCATACGGGTGTAACGCCCGTCTGCTTCTAGTTTGTGAATGATACAAAGTCTCCAACTCCTTATTTAGAAGACTGACCTGTTAATGCTGGAAGTGCCTCATCTAAAATTTTATTTGCTGCAATTGGACCGCGTCCACGTGCCCAAAGATTACGGTCAACATCAATTACATGCTTTTCTTTCACTGCTTTTAAGTTATTGTATAGCGGATTATTTTTAAACTTCTCTACGTTTTCTCCATATAAGAAGATATAGTCTGGATTGATTTCATTTAGACGTTCCATCGTAATTTTAGCAATTTCTGCTTTACCTTCTGTTTTTTCTTTTTTACCTTCATATGCGTACTTCACGCCAACATCTGTCATTAACGAACCAATAAATGAATCTTTAATCCATACAGAAAATTCATCATCAAAAGCACCAATTACAAGTACCGTTGGATTTCCTGTTACTTTCTCTTTTGCTTTTGAAATTTTATCTTGTAATTCTGTACGAATCTTTTTCGCTTGTTCTTCTTTTCCAACTGCTTTAGCAATCGTATCCATATTTTTCATTACTTCTTCATAGCTGTTATCATCGAATGCAATTGTTGGAGCAATATCTTTTAATTCTTTTTGAATCATATTGTGACGATCTTTACTAGCAATAATTAACTCTGGTTTCACAGATGAAATAACTTCTAAGTTCGGTGCTTTTCGCTCCCCAACATCTTTAACTTTTGATGCTTTATCTTGTAAATATTCTGGAATTTTCGTTTTTCCTACTCCAGCATTTGCAACTGGTGTAACACCTAAATCTACTAATGTATCAATAAATGAAAAGTCAAGAGTTACTATATTTTTTGGTGTTTCTTTTAACTCCGTTTCTCCCCACTCATGTTTAATTTTTACTGATCCTGCTTGATTTTTTGCTTCTGCTTTATCTTCTTTTTTAACTGTTTCTTTTGCTCCTCCACTGCATCCAGCAAGCGCCCCCACCGCTAATGACATAGCTACAAGTAAAGTACTCATTTTTTTCCTATTCATTATGTAATCCCCCATACCAGCAATATTGATAATCATTTTCATTTAATATGATAGCATAATTTTAGAAATTGTCTATCATTTTCTCCTAAAAAAATGTTTTTTGAAATGATTTATAGATAATACTCTGATGTGATCTTTATTTTATAAAACAAGCGCTTTTTGCAGCACTTCATCATACACATATTGTTTTCGTACAAGTGAAGAAACCATACCGCTTTGCAATGCACTATACGCCGGAACAAATGTCATTTTGTCCCCTATGCTGCGCGGTGTACTATCCGTTATATCAACAATTAAATGATCACTGCTTCCACCAAGAATTTCGATATTCTTATCAAAAGCTCGTAAACCGTTAATATCAAGATCCTGTTTTCCTATCGCAACAATTGCCCGTAGTCGCTCTCCTTTATCTTCAAAACACGGAACTTGGCCAAACGCATCTCTTCCAATGACTCCCCTTGGCATCGATGGCTTCCTTTTTATTTCGATGATTTCTGCTTCAATTGAAAATACATCTTGATACATAAAGGGAATATTTTTTCCATAAGCTGTTTCTTTTCCTAGAAAAATAGCTTCTCCAATCCGTAGAGAATTCACCCGTCCAATATGTCGTTTTTGCATAATTAGTGGTAACGAACTTGAATTACCTCCTGAGATAAACCGAAGTTGTGCGCCTATTTTCTTTTCTACTAAATTTGTTAATTGCGTTAGTTCTTGCAAAGAACTCTCAGTTGGAATCACACCACTAAAGCAAGTAAAGTTTGCTCCAATACCATCGAGTGCAATTCCAGGTATATTCGATACTCTTTGCGCTGCTTCTATCACTTGATGCGGCATCATTCCTTCGCGAAGATCACCTAAATCAACCATTAAAATGACACGATGTACTTTTCCATATGTTCTCGCTGCTCTTCCTAACGCTTCTATAATACTTAGTTCAGAATTCAAACTAATATCCGCACAAAGCACCGTTTCTTCTACTTCTGACAAAGCTGGCGTACGAATTAATAAGAGCTCCGCTTCTTTTCCGACAATAGAACGAATGTGATGAAGATGCTGCAATCTAGAATCAGCAAATCTTATATACTTTGCCTCTTGAAGCGTTTCAATTACCTCTTTCGCAGCGCCGATCCCTTTTGTCACTGGAAAACACATTAAATTTGAGCGCTCACATAATTGCTTCATCATCATCGCATTATGCTTTAATTTGGAAAGGTTTACTTTCATAATAGGCATCATGTTTCTTCCTCCTACTACATACAAAGTGGATTATGAAACTTTGTATACAAATAAGATTTCGCTTGATCTTGTATTCGCATTGAAAACAATGCTTTTGTTTCAATTTGCGCTGCGAAGATAGCTGCTTTTTGCTCTTCTGTTGCATCTTCCATATACTCCTTTACAATCGCAGCAATAATTCTCCATAATTCTTTTTCCTGTATGTCGTCTATCGCACGAGCTAACGTAAATAACACATCTCCAAAGTGGTTTTGTAATACGGAATGAATAAACTTGTTATAAACTTCATTTCTATCATCCGTAAATACAACTGCTTCTTTCAAATTCGTAATATCTACTACTCTCACCAATGTCTTCTTATGAATTCGCACGCCTCCTAAATCACGTACAAAAATACGCTGAATTTCTCCTTTCTTTGTAACAATAATAGAGTTCTGCATATGCCCTTCTAATGCAATTCCATATTGTAAAACAAGCTGTAGTAAAGGAATCATAACTTTCTCTGTATAATGAGCAACGTAATGAAATACCTCTTTTTTGCTAATCGTTTCTGTTCCAAAATATGTGCGCATAATATCTACAATCACTGGTTCATCTTCTTTTAACGGATTACTTGCGGTTAAACTAGCTCCAACCCATAGTAATTCTCCTTCTTGCTTATATACATGTGGACTTTCTCGTAAAACAAATGCGAGATTCCTTCCTAGATGAACATCATTATTTTTCGTAAAAGTGGCTCCAACTCGTTCACGAACAACTACTACTGATTGTGATAACTCTTTCTCATTTGCGTAAATCGTATCAAACAGTGAAGAAAGAATCGGTCCGTTTACCGTTATTTCTGGTGACACCGTTCTAACTGCACTCGTAGCTTGTGCGCGTACTGGAAGCTTTACATGGTACGGCAATTCTAGTAGATTCATCGTTCGAAATGAAAGCGTCGCCCGGGACGAAAGTTGATATGGAATCGGAATGATACGCCCTTCCTCTAAATCAGTCTCATACTCCTTTGTTAACACATGTTCATATTGCCACGGATGAACAAGAAATGGATAATAATCCTCCATTTGTTTTCTTTGATTTACTAGTGTTTCATATGCTGTTTCATATAAGTCTGGCATAACTTCATATAATAATGCTTTTTCAAAACGATCTCCTGTAACTGCTGCTACATCCTTATGAACAAGTAATACATGTAATGGAACAATTTGTTCAAATTCAGGCGCAAAGCGCTTTACTTCTTCTTTCGATAAACCTAGTTTCGTCTTTGTTGAAGGGTGCAGTGGATGTCCTTCAATCACTAATGACTCTGTATATGATAATTCATCAAATGACGTACATTTTTTTAATTCTTCAAAGAACTGGTATAAATTATTCGGTTTGTATTTCGCAAAAAACATCATGTTTGTTTCGAGTTGTTGGTTTACCCATTCTTGTTTTTGTTCCCATGCCTCATATGCTAGTGCTAAGTTCTCAACGCTATTCAATAATTCTTTCTGCAGAGCATCTGAAACATGAAGCTGAAAGAATGGTGCTACCTCCTCAAAAAATGCTTGTAATGAATCAATCCATCTCACATGCCCTCTTACTTTAAAGCGAATTGGGAAAGCAAATTCGTATCGTTCAAACGCCCCTTCTTGTTGCACTTCTAGTAATAATTCTGCCTCATTCATACAATCTATAATTTCAATACCATGCTCATGCTTTAGCACAGCACAACCTTCTAATACATTTTTCTCACGAATTAACGCATTACAAAAACGATTTAAAATACGATATTCTGCTTGTACTTGATTTAATTGTTTACTTTGAATGGACAACATTCTTCACCTTCCTGTTTTGTTTTTTCACTTTTATATATTGAAATGCATATGGAATCATACATAAAATCCCCATCATTACAAATGTTTCAGAAATACCTACATATTCAATTGCATAACTTACTACGATTGAACCGAGCGGAATCATTCCTCGGTCCATTAATACAACACTAAGCATGAGACCTCGTTCTTCTTCACGAACATTGTTTTGAAAATAGACACGATTACTAGAACGTAACAACTGTCCAAGAAGACCGATAGAGAATAGTAGTATAAAAAACATAAATATATTACTAATAATAAGAAGCGCTATACTAATAGAAAACAAAAGTAAACTCATGTAATAAATCTTAACTTCTGAAATATACTCTAATATTCTCGGAAGAATAATCGTTGCTATAATCGCACCAATTGCTGCCGCAGACATCGCAATGCCAAACACTTCCGCTTTTCCAGTAAATTGATGAGAAACAAGGACAGGCAATACAGTCGTATACGAAAAGCCAAAAGCCATTGTAATCATTGATGTAATAAAAATATTTTTCCCCATATGATCATGAGAAAAATATTGAACAATTTGTTCCCAGCTTGCTTTTTTCTTTTCTTTTCGTTTTTTCATCGTCCGATCTTTCATTGGTAATACGAGAATGAAAGCAATAAGTGAACAAATTGCCTGCATCACAAATGTCAGCTCAATATGTCCTCCTGCAATTAAAAATCCAGCTACAGCAGGCCCTGTTGAACGGCAAACATTCATTACAAATGAATTCATAGATATTAATTTACTAATTTGATTGTTCGTATCAATGTCCGAAAGTAGTGTATTCCGATTTGGTGTTTCTAATGCACTTATTACTCCTCTCACAAATGAAAAAAGAAGAAAAATAAAAAAAGAAGGAGTAATAAGCACAACATAAATAGCAAGTAGAGTTGTAACCACTAGCCCCCAGAATGAATAAGACTTCATTAACTTTATACGTGGATACAGATCACAAAGCTTCCCTGCATATACACTAAACAATGCAATAGGAATCAGCCTTACAAAGTTAATCCACCCTAAATATGTAGCACTCTGATACAGGTCATAGACGTACCAATTGATCGCAGTCATTCCAAGCCAATTCCCCATAAATAAGAAAAATGAACTACTAAAAAATAGTTTACGAATAAAAACCACCCCGAAATTTTTTGTTGCATTTTCACATGCACTCTTTATAATTGATATTGATTATCATTATCCATGTAAAATACTATAAAATATTCTTTTTTATCTGTAAAGATAGAAAAACTTGAGAAAGGTGGTTTCTATGCAACTCAATACAATTCAAACATTAGAATTAGAGGAACAAAACTTGCTTTCTTTTTTACAACAACATCACGCACCACTACATGAAACCTATCAACAAATGATTCAAAAAGGACGGGCTGGTATACTGGAACGATTACTCTCATCCTTCATACGTGAAAATATATGTAATATGACAGAGACTGGGATTTTACTTCGCAAACATAAAGGAATGTTTGCTTCATTTTCAGAACAGCGTTGCCCAGATTATTTACTAGATTATATAAATACTCACACTCATCAATTTGACGAGTTTTCAATGATACAAGGGCTATATTTCAAGAAGCAAAACGCATACCTGCTTATACCGATTCAACACATATATGCTTTTGAACGACCAGTTATCAGTGGACCATATATTCTCGTATCACCATCAAATGAAAAAGAAATTACGCATCCGAATGAAGTATTGACTTTGCTCATGCAAGAAGATTGGCAAGGATCTCCTACTTATTTTCATATGTTTGAAGACGATGTTACAAATAGCGCTGCTAATTTAGCACTTGCTTATACATTTCATGAACAAATTGAAAATACTTCAACGCTACAAGCTGCTACTCAGGCACGAGATTCCTATGCCTTTTTCGAACAGCTCGTTATAGAAGGACACCCTTGTCACCCTGGTGCCAAAATGAGGAAGGGCTTAAGCCCAGAAGAAACATTAGCTTATTCAGCGGAGTTTAAAAATGCCATTCCACTCTGCTTTGTCGCTGTACACCAAAATTACATAAGCTCAGCTTTTATGGAAGAACAAAATTGGAATGCAGTATTATTCTCTTTTGAACCTGCACTTCAAGTAGAAGCCGAACTGAAGCTTGGTGATAAACTAGAAGACTATATCCTATTACCAATTCACCCTTGGCAAGCTACTCATACGTTACGTGAAATTTATAGCACTGAACTTGAAAAACAAATGATTATTTTATTGGATTATAAAGCAAAATATTTGGCGGGGATGTCATTTCGGACAATCTTTCCTGCAAAGTATGATACGATTAGACCCCATTATAAACTAACAACAAATATTCATTTAACCGGGGAAGTACGAACATTATCAGAACAAACAATTCATAACGGACCAATTATGAGCACCATTTTAAAACAAATTGTTACGCAAGATAAAATGATTGATGGAAATCGTTTTGTTCCCATTATGGAGCGAGCTGGCGCTCATTTTCTTCATCCAAATGACGTAGACGAAGAATATCAAACATTACGGAGTGAAAACCTCGCTTGCGTCATTCGTGATAATATTCATGCTTATGTGAATCAAGATGAATGGGCTATCGTCGGATCTGCTCTTGTCGCTTCTGTGCACGGTACAAATAAACCAGTCATAATAGAACTAATTGAATTATATAAAGAGAACTATGACCTATCATTACAAGATGCGGTTGTTCAATTCATAGAGAAATATGTAACAAATGCCCTTACCGGTTTTATCCCACTAATGGTAAAATACGGAATCGGTTTAGAGGGTCACCTGCAAAACACAGTTCCTGTCTTTAAAAAAGATGGGACACCGGATCGACTACTCGTACGTGACTGGGAAGGTATTCGGGTTCATCGCAACCGTTTACAAAATGCAGGATTTGATTTGAACATGTTTCATCATAAATCAAGAATTTTAGTAGATGATGAGAAAAGTATGCGGAATAAAGTGTTCTACTCTGTCATGCAAAATCACTTTGGGGAATTATTTTTGCATATCAGTCAGTTCTATGAATTTGATGAACAACTGCTATGGAATATAGTAAAACGAATTTTACACAATATTTTTGTAGATTTACAAGAAGATCCTAACTACAAAGAGTGTGCAATATCTGACTATGCTATCTTTTTTGCAAATCAAGTAGATTATAAAGCTTTAACTCTTATGCGGATGATGGGAGAAGCTCATGCTTATTATTATGTAAAAGTTAAAAACCCATTAAGTGATTGAAATAGAAACAAATTCTTTTGACTTCTGTATAAACGAACAAAAAGAAAGAGCGTGTTTTGAAAAAAATTAATCAAAACACGCTCTTAACATATTCTAATACATTACTCTTTTATAAAAACATTCATTTTTTTGTTCAACTGAAACACTCGTTAATTGAACAAGATTTTGTCATTCTATTAATCAACATTGTACTGATGCCTTAACGAAGAACCATTACTATAAAATGATGACTCTTCGTTATTTTTTTCAGTGAACGGATTTCGGCCAAATCTCCAAAAGTATAATTCATCTGTTTCTTTATACATTTCCGCTCCTAATTTTTCTAATACCTTGTGCGATGGAATGTTATCTTTATCAGTATCAGCAATAACGTACATAACACCCGTCTGATTTAACAACCAGTTTTTCATATTATTAACGGTTTCCGTCATATAGCCATTTCCTTGATATTCAGGAAGAGTATAATAACCAATTACTACTTCACCATTTTCATTTGGAAGACCTTTTAACATGATTCCTCCAACATTACAGTTTTTATCTTTCGACACAATTAACCAATTGGTATACCATATATAATTCTCCTTATCGATTAACAGCTTTGAAAGCCTTGTTTCCATAGCTTGTTTAAGTTCTAGGCTAAGAAATCTATTTGATTCACTTAAAGATAACCTTAGTTCCATTTTCTTTGGATTATCAATAAGTAATTTCAAATTTTCTGCACTCAAAGGAATTAGTCTTAATCTTTCAGTGTTTAATTCAATCATTTTTACACTCCTATCCTAATTTGTACGCCATTTTAAATAGGCAAAAACAAATTTTAAAATAGGTATATGTTATTGGCAGCTACCCCCATTATATGTAATCCAAAATAAAGGAAGCATCACACTTTGCAATCCATTATTACGGGTGGCTTAAGTTTATCATTCCAGAAATATCCTGTAAACTCTTTCCACAATTCATCCCCTTCGTATCATATTCATTACATCTCATTTGCAAATCGTGATAATTTCGATTTACTGTCAAAATTCTTTTTTGTATCATTTACGATATAACAAGAAATGTATGAAAACTGGGATATATTCCATGACCCTATCCCTCCATTTACGACTGCTTATAAAAAAACTCCCCTTTCTCCTCATGACGCTGAGAAAGGGGAGCTCATAAATAAAGCTTTCTTTATCTCTTACCAATAGCCAATCGTATCTATCATCTTGAATTCTTCTTTAAAGGAGAATACGGAGTACACTAAGCTTGCACTCCTTCATATTTTAAAATATCCTGATATTCTTTTTCCAATTCATCTAATGTTAATTCATACAACTGTTTATTTAGTACTTTGTATACACCTACATCAAGCAACTTCTCAATCAATTGTTTCTTCCGTTTCTCTACTGCATAACGAAGCCCATAATTCATTCTTTTTCCAAACTCCTTTCGACCATTCACCAATCATAACCTTTATCAGTTATAAAATAGGTTTTTAGGAAGTGTAATTATCACCTAAATGATTTACTACATGAACGTTTTGTGGCCACATTATACATATATATGCCCCAAAAAAAGATCTCATGACAATTTTTAAGATTTTTTTGAGCGTCCTACTTCTTATGTTTAGACTATTGTCTAATCACTTCATTAACCAAATCATTTGCTAGAAAGTTTCCTTCTTAATAGAGCTCTGCAACTATATTTTTATAACCATGATCATTACAATTTTGACTTAATTTATATATATCCACTTTGATTTTTTAACATCTAAGTTGCCGTTATGTAAAACAAAAAGTGATACGCTACTTGTTTGCTCCCTTTGTTTTCACATTGCCTGTGGCAGAAAAGGGCCTTGACCGCTCCAAGCACGGCCAGACGCTTTCGCCCATCTAAAAAAAGTGGTTTTTATGTTGGTTTTTCAAGTTGTATTTATATATTTATGTAACAGAAAATGAGGGTGTAGATCTAATCTTAATGACCCGACCAAATTTCGCAGTCGTCTCTACCACATTCCTATATAGTTTGATATAAACAATATGGAGAAGCAAATAATTTTTCTTCTTCTCCTTACTTTAGATAGCACCTTAGAAATCTAATAAGATATAATATTTACAAGAGATTGTATTTGTTGGAAAAAGAATTAGTTTACTTTAAACGGGGATGTAACTACAGAAGGGATGAAACCGATGGAAATTACAATGATTCAAAAACCATTAAAATGGGATTTAACCTACAACTTTCCGTATATGAAGAATACATACACTGCAAAAGCAAATCGCGTTATTCTTCCTGTAAGAAGAAAAATTACTCTCTACAGAGAAAAAGAGATCGTTGCAAGCGGAATAGAAACCAACTTCATATATGTATTATTGAAATTTGTTCCATTTATTAAGAGTTTTATCCCTTCCAAATTTAGGATACAACTTTGTAATGCGAATGTCGGTCAGCTTATTGATAAATTTGATATCGTACAGGATTCTTGGGAAGCAATTGTGCACCAAGAGTACTATAAAATCTACCAACATACACATGGATTTGAAGGAAATTATTACTCTATCTTCAAGAATGATGAACAAGTTGGCTCAGTACATAAAAGCTCCTATACAGAGTGGGAAGCACACACATACAAAGGAAAGTTTGATGATGACACAGATGAAATTCTAAATATGCTGTTCATGGTTTATATTGATGTATTATGGAATACAGTAGATTTTAATAATGAGATTTACTCTAACACAAGAGAAGCACAATGGGGATTAGATCGTACTTTTGGTAAGAAAATGGACAAAGAATGGAGTCCCAAAAAAGAAGCAAACTAAAGCGGAACTTCCATCAGTAGGTTTTTTTCATCCCCCGCTGATGGAAAGCCCACCCAATCGGACATATGTCAGCAATTATTCCAGCTACCTTCCTCGTTTCCCTCTAAATCTTGCGATGGGGGTTACTGCCCACAAGTAGCAGGATAAAAGGCAGCCACCACGAAAGCTCCCTTTTACATATTACTTATCTCTGCGTTCATCACCCTCACAAGTACAATCTAAATTCTCTATATCAACAGACCAACTTATAATTGTGGCACTTCCTGCTTCTTTCCAAGAATCTACCTCTTCCAGCACACGTTTAATATTAAGAGTGCCTTCCGCATAAAGCGATTGATAAAATAAACGGTCGTCTTCAAATATCTGTTCTCTACATTCAACGATTTTATCTGTTGCTATCACAATATGATTTGTTCCTCTCTGTAATTCACGAACTCCAGATGTAAAACAAGGCGTTGCTGCTGCAAAAATGTTTGGTCTACCAATTCGCTCATAAAACTGTTGTTCATTTAAACGGCCCTGTTTGCATTGTTGTGACTCTTGTTGAAATAAATAAATGAAGCACTCTCCTACTGACAACCAATACACAAACTGGTCTTTTCGAAAACAAATGAGACAATCTGTTTGTTCTGGCATCTTCTCACTTTTTTTAATAAATGTTTCATCTGTAAATAACGATAATAAATACATGTGTGTATGATGAAAAACTAAATGATTTGGATATGAAAACAGTTGTAGTAATTTCTCTTTTCTTTCACAAATTATATCTATAATAAACTTTGCCCTTTCAATAGTATGCTCGGCATCAAAAATCATCACAAATTCCCATGAACCATGTGGATCATACCAAGCAAGCACAGCATCTTCATTTGTATTCCCGTCATATAATCCGATAGAAAGAGGACCTAACTTTTCAATATGAATTTCATTTAAATACGCTTTTTCATCACCAAGCCATTTAAAGGTATGTGCAGCCTTCATCCCCATCCCTCGTTTCATTGTGATTTTAAGATAAGCTTATATTATCTACTAAAAAAAAGATACTTTTTCAATGAAAAATTTTGCAAATAAAACCATATATATCTTTACAAACAATTATATCGTATAATACGATATAAAAAAGGAGTTGGAATTATGCAAATAAATAAACATTGGGAAACAATTTATTTTTATCTCCGTCATGAGTATGAAGAAAATTTAACTCACCAAGCCATTCGTATTTTACAAATGATTTCTCGCCAAGAAGCCCAAACCATTAGTGCAATCGCAGCAAAACTGCAACTCTCACATAACACTGCTTCTGAACATATTAAACGATTAATTCAAAAAGAGTTTGTCATAAAGGAGCGTAGTCAACAGGATGAACGAGTTGTAATTGTAAAGCTAACAGAAAAAGGACAACAAGCATTAGCTACACACACATTGCTCGATGAGGCAAAACTAAAACAAATAGAAAAGAAATTATCTGAAGAAGAAAAAGAACTGATTCAATCTGCATTCGAATTATTAGCAAAGGAGGCTTACGATGTCTTTTATCATTAAAGTGATCGTCTCTGCACTTATTATTGGGGGCGTTACGGAAGTTGCCAAACATTATAGTACACTTGGCGGCTTCATTGCCGCACTTCCGTTAATTAGTTTGCTCAGTTTATTTTGGATTTCTGTTGAAGGTGGTTCACGAGAAAAATTAAGTGATTTTGCACTTGGCGTGTTATATGGATTCCCTGCATCAGCCTTACTTTTATTCATTGTTTATTTAGGGTTTCGCAACTCATTTTCACTTAGCACTTCTATTTTATTCGGTATAGGAGTATGGGGAATATTATTAGCGTGTCAGAGATATTTTCAAACTTAAGGAGGCGTTTTTTTGATTACGCATGTAGATGTTTTCGAAAAAAAAGTTGAAGTGCTGATAACAGGACAAGGTAAACAAACTGTTTTGATTCAAACCGGGATGTTTTGCTCCTTTTATAATTGGATAAAAATTGCAAATGAACTTTCCCCATACTACAAAGTTGTTTTGTTTCATCGACCTGGCTACGGGACTAGCGAATTAAATGGGAAAGAGCGGACAACTGGGCAAAACGCGGATGAATTACGAGAATTGTTACATGTTTTACACATCCAAGAACCGATTATTTTAGTTGGGCATTCTTATGGCGGTTTATGTGCACAACATTTTACGATGCTTTATCCTAAACTAGTTACTACGCTTGTTCTCGTAGATTCAACATCTATGAATCTGCACCGCTTAGATGAACTCGACTTACCTACATTAGATGAGACAGATTCAGATGAAAAATGGATTGAAAAATGCTTATACTATGCCGATTTAAATACCGCCCAATTACAACAAGAAGTATTCCCAAAACTAACAACTGCACAAACGACATTACCTGTTGAAATCCAAAAACTATTGCTATCTTTTTCAATCTCTTCAGCCCTTTATAAAGCCGTTTCCTCAGAAATCATACATTGGAAAGATTGTGCTCAAAAGATGAAGAGTATGCAACTATTCCCTAACATACCATTAATAATTATTGGAAGAGATGCCCATCATTCTATCCAACTAGCAGTACAAGATGGTATTCCTTATGAAGAAGCCGTATCCTTAGAAACTGTATGGCAAGAACTGATTCATGAACAAACTACACTTTCAAAACAAAGCCACCTTTTTGTTGCTGCTAAATCGGGACACTCTATTGAGGTAGATCGACCTGATATTATAATTGAAGAAATAAAAAATTTACATAAATTGTAAAAAAGAAGAGGAAAGCAGTATCCTTCCTACTTTCCTCTTCCTATTATTCAAAGTCTTCTTCTAGCTCTTCAACATCATAAAACAAGTTCCCAGTACTTACATGAATAGGACCGTTTGCGACATCAACACGTAATACCCATGCCCATGGCACAGATAATCTTCCATGCAATGCCCGCCAGAAAGCCATTGACTTTCTTTCATAGTCTTCGAATTCTTCAAGCATTTCTTTGTAGGAGGCACCGTCTAATTGAATATTCGCTTCCATTAAACGTGAAAAGGCATAATGCTTTAGTTCCAGTTCTGCAGCAACTTCCATTTCTTCAGGTGTTGCCATACCAATAATCGTTCCGTCAGGTGGTAAAATCTCATACACGTTGTAAACTTCTACAGTTTCTCCTGGCATGGATGAAAATCGATTGTTTTTCTCGAACATATGAACAGCCTCCTTTTTTAAAAAAACTTTTGTATTCCAGCCATTTATTTCTATAACTGCTCTATCATCTCCTGCTTTTTTCGTCAATCTTCATACATTCTTTACAAAGCCTTCTTTCCAAATTTGTTCTACTTGAACAAGTTGATTTTCTGTAAATGTCAGTTTATATATATCAGGCATCTGTAGTTCCTTCCAAAATGAAAAATCGTATTTGGAATCGAAATAATTCATGATAAGGACCATAATATTTCCATGTGTTCCTATTACAATATTTTTCCCTTTATGTTTCTCTAGAATTTTCATTATACAAGAAACTCCGCGCTCCTGAGCGATAACATTCGACTCCCCACCTTCTAAATGAAACGTAGGGTCTTCCCATACTTTTGTAATAGCTTGTTCAAAATCTTGAACAGGCTGCAAACTTAATAAACGCTCTCTTACATCTTCCTCTAATTCCATTGATAATTGAAAATGCTCGGCAACCCCTTCTACCGTCTGAATAGCCCTTTTATATGGACTAGCAATTACAACATCTATAGACTCATCTTTCAATACTTCTGTTACTCTCTCTGCAGCTTGCCAACCTTTCTCAGATAATGGTCTTTCCCTCTCATCTGGTGTATATGTAGAATGCGCATGCCGTACAAAATAAATAGTAGTCATTCCCTTGTCCCCTTTTACTTTATTTATCACTTTTTATCTGTATTTATCCAAGTTTAATAATAATGTGATATCATACTTTACTTAGAAAAAAAGCATGATGTTTTATTCGAACACCATGCTTTTTCTGTTTACATAATAAAATTATAAGATTAAAAACTTTACGAATAATAGATTTTGTAAATTTTACTTCCCGTGGTGTAACATGAAATCACTTACTTCTTCTTCAATATGGTCTAACTTGGCAATTCCTTCTTTCCACTTATGAATATAGCGTGTTACGCCTATAATGAAAGAAACAAAAAGAGAAGAAAGAATAACTCCATATACAGCACTAACCGTACTCATTACGACACTTCCTTGTAATTGGATTATGATACTAGTATACTCCTTTTTTTCTCCAAATGTAGGAAGTTCATATTTTTGTAACAATGACTGTTCATTTTTATGACATAGATACTCCCTCTTGATGCCCAATATCCTTCCATTGCTTCGTTCCAAAGAAAACAACAACAAACAGTCCAAACGCAGATATGAAAATAACAGTGGATGCTGGTATATAGTCTAAAAGTACACCATACAAAATTGTTCCAAGAGGCATAATTGCGGTTGCAATCGTTTCAATTAATCCGGATACACGTCCTAAATATTCAGGTACCGTCGTTTTTTGAACGTACACTTGCATTGGAACATTAATTGTGATGAGATTCACCCCAAATAGAATCATAAGGGTAATATAATATATGAAAATCATTGTTTTAGATAATGAAAGAAACATTGGTAATGCAATACAAAACAATAAAGCTGTTAGTATGAAAAGGTTCCTGCGAATCGTCTGAAACTTATTTGTTGCCTCCGCTCGAACGGATAAAATAATAGAGGCCATTAACATCCCAACCGCAAACATTCCTTCAATTATGCCAAATTGCTGAGAAGAAAGTGATAATTTTTGAACAATAATATACGGAAGTGAGACCGTAATTGCACAAAAAAAGAAATTGATCCAAAGTAACAGTTTCAGCATCGAAAAAAGATCACTTTGCTTTTTCACATATATAAAACCTTCTTTTATGCTCGTTAAAAAATGATCCTTATCTTCTTTTTTGTTTGCTTTATACAAATCAAAGACCATAAATACTTCTACCATCGCCGCCAAAGCAAATGTAATACCATTTAGTAAGAAAAAGAATTTTATAGAAAATAAGCCGTATACTAGACCACCAATAACCGGTCCTAAAATCGTTGCAAGCGATGTAGCTGTTTGGTTTAATGAATTTGCTTTTTGAATACGTGTTGTATCAACTAGAGATGGAATTGAAGATGTTAAAGCAATAGAGAAAAAGCTTGCGCATATTGATAACAGTGCTGCGGATACATAGATGAAGATTAATGAAAGTCCAAATGAAGTGGAAAGCAAAAACATGGTGAACATAATAAGAGCGCTTAATAAATCTGCTCCAACAGCGAGCTTCTTCCGGTTAATTCGGTCTGCTGCTGCTCCGGCAATTGGTCCGCTAATCAAACGCGGAACGGAACCACAAACAAGTGTAATTGCGAATCCCATGCCAGATCCTGTCGTTTTTAAAACGTACAGTCCCATTGCAAACGTATAAATATTTGCCCCAAGTATTGATGATAATTTTCCGATCATCATCAATACAATATTTCGCGTCGCCATTTTCAATCGTGTATTATCTTGATTTTCTAATACACCTTCCATACAATCACTCTCCCCTCAAAAGTTAAATTATGTTAAACTTATTATATAATCAATTCTCAGAATTTGACAACAAAAGTTTAATTATATTTAACTTTTTTATAAAAAGGAGAAGTTCCATGGCTACTCTCGGAGAAAAAATACGGACATTACGAAAAGAAAAGAAACTTACCCAATCTGAACTTGCTGGGACAGAACTAACAAAAAGTATGCTCAGTCAAATTGAAAATGGGAAAGCGACTCCTTCTATGAAGACTCTTCATTATCTCGCTGACAAACTCGGCTGCGATGCAAGCTTTTTATTAGAAGAAGAAGCTAGTGAACTTGCTGCTCTTGTACAAAAGATGGAACAATATATACAAGATATGCGTTTCAAAGAGGTATACGAAATCCTTCATCCTATTGTGCATGATGAATTGCCGTCTACATTAAATGCTGCACGTTTGTATAAACAATATGCACGAGTAGTAACTTATACAGGAAACTACGATGTACATACATATATCGAAAAAGCAATCATCATTTTTGAAAAATATGCTTTATATCGAGAAAGTACAGAAACAAAGCTTATCGCCTACCATTCATTGTTTCGGCACAAAAAATTTAATGAATGCTTTCAATTAATTCATTCTTTGCGTGATGAATATAAAGAAAAACTTTTAGAGATGGACTTAATCATGCAAATTAACCTTTTTTTGTATGAAGCTTTTATATTATTAGCACTTGGAAATTATGAGGAATGTAAAGATATCCTTTTACAAACACTTGATTTTTCTAAAAAAAATCAAGTGTACTATAAAATGGATGATTTTTATCGTATTTTATCTTTTCAAGCTATATTAGTTAAAGATACAGAAGGATATTTACACAATTTAGAGAAATCAAAGCAATTTGCCATCTTTACAGAAAATACGGTGTCATTAACCACCCTTCATCTCTTGGAAGCTTATTTTCATAATACGATCACGAAACAATATGAAGCCGCGCTTTCTCATATTGAAACATATGGAAAAGAGCTTATCACAAAATTAGAACCCGAAAAAAACGGTTTTTATTTTCTGGAAAAAGGAAAAGCATTATATGGTCTAGGGCGTTATCATGAAGCATTACATGAGTTAGAGCAAGTGACAATCCCTACTTATACGCACCATCCAATAGACCAAGCATTATTGACTACAGCAGGCTCATTTCGTGCACTATGCTATATGCACCTAGAAAATAAAAAACAAGCACTGTATGAAGCAAAACAAGCACACAATGCTATGCAAGATTACCATGCTCCGGTGTTCAATTCTTTCACTGAAGAAACATTACAAATGATTCAAAAACTTTAAACTCTCTACCAATTGGTATATTATTCCTTGTATTTAGAAAAAATAATAGTACAAGAAAACTTCCATCTTGATGATTTACCAATCGGATACAGAGAGGAGTTTGACAATGAACACTCAAAGAGCAAAAGAAATTTCAGAGTCAATGGAACAAACAAGTGTAACATTTCAAGGAATGTCTGTTATGATTCAACATGTCGATGAAACAAATGAAACTGCACGCGTATACGAAGCAACGAATCCAAATCGTGAACTTACTGTTCCAATAAACAGCTTAGAGGAAATATGAGAGCTCCCACTTCATTTTATTTTGAAGTGGGGGATTTTTTATTTTCAACACTTGTAGGTAATTATTCCATTAAGGAACTTTCTTATTTCCGATGTAACTATAAAAAAACCGCTCTTTTTAAGGGGGACAAGAGCATCTGACCGTGTTAGATGCGGTCAGGGTCTATTTCTGCCACATGCGATGTTTAAAACAAAGAGAGAAAAACAGTAGCGTTCATGTTGTGTTCTGCATAGCAGCGACTTATATGTCAAGAAAGGAAAATGGATATATATTTCTCTCTTGCTTCATTTTACATTCATTACGGTAAATGAAATTAATATTTAATTCAAATAAAAATAACGAACTATTCAGATTTTCGTGATAAACTAAAAAGAAAAATTTGTAACTACTCAGCCATACATTTCATTTAGAAGTTTGGTAAGGGGGATGATTCCAGTAAAAAATACACTTACCTATATTATTTTCATTTTTCAGCATGTAAATTGCTGCTATGAAGATACAAATGGCAATGTTCCCTGCTGCATCTCTTTGTTTTCAAACATTGCGCGTGACAGAAAAAGGCCCTGATCGCTCCTATACATCGCCAGTCCCTCCCAGACCATTTAAAAAAATGCTTTTCTTCCTTTTTTTCATAGAGCGACTGAATAGTTACAAAAATTTAAAGTAAAGGGGAAATACAATGAACAAAGCTCCATACTATGCTGTCATTTTCACTTCGCAACTATCATCTGAAACTGACGATTATGAAATCGTCGCAGATGAAATGGTAAAGCTAGCCGCTGAGCAACCCGGATTTATCGATGTTGAAAGTGTCCGTAATGAAACTGGATTTGGTATTACTATTTCATACTGGGAATCGCTTGAAGCAATCAAACAGTGGAAAGAACACGCTGCCCACACCATTGCCAGAAAAAGAGGTAGAGAACAATGGTATGAACAATTTCATACAAGAATTTGTCTCGTTGAAAGAGAATATCGTATTACAAAGGGAGAATTTTAATCTATGAAACAGAAAACTGCTCTTCTTCTTCTACATGAAATATACGGAGTCAATCAACATATGGAGCATGTTATTCGTACATTTTCCTCTTCTACTATTGACGTTATTTGTCCAAATTTATTATACCGCTCTCTTCCTTTTCATTACGATGAGGAATCAGAAGCATATTTATATTTTATTAAAAACGTTGGATTTCAACAGGGGAAACAACAAATTGAAGATATGCTCACTGAACTACGAAATAACTATACGTATGTAGGAATTCTCGGATTTAGCGTTGGCGCAACAATAGCTTGGTTATGTAGCGAAGATTCTAGAATTGATTTTGTTATTGGATGTTATGGTTCACGTATTCGTGATTACACAAATATTGTACCGAAATGCCGGACGCTTTTATTATTCCCAGCAAACGAAACTAGTTTTTCAGTTTCTACTTTAATTGAAAGTTTACAAAGTAAGGGGCATTCACGTCTCCATATAAAGCAACTTAATGGAGAACATGGATTTCTTGATCCATTTTCTAAAGCTTACAACGAAGAAGCTGCGAATCAAGGGTATGAGATGATCCGTTCGTTTCTTAAAAACATAACAGAGATGTAGGACCTACTCCTCTGTTATGTTTATTTTAACCCCACGTTTTTTGAAGTTCATATACCTTCCATTTATAGTTCATAAATGTGTAGTATTCTTGGATTACAACATATTCCTTCGTATCCGTTTTAACAACATAAGTATGATCACCTTTATATATAACGTTCTTTACGTTTTTACTTTCAAATTCATCTT
Source organism: Bacillus sp. 491mf (assembly GCF_900112415.1). Lineage (GTDB taxonomy): Bacteria > Bacillota > Bacilli > Bacillales > Bacillaceae_G > Bacillus_A. The sequence continues at coordinate 3,198 of NZ_FOLV01000015.1, read as the reverse complement.
TTAATTCTTTTTCTTGCAAAATCCCTTCTGCATGAACACGATTTAAAACATTGTAGGGTGAAAAAATAGAGATTCCAAGCAGAATCAAAATTGTTACAACACTAGTAATACTAATTATTTTAAACTTTTTCATTTTTGCCCTTTCAACATAAAATATTTTTTATCTATCATTATCTTTCCCTTCATCCCTACGTTCTTCCCTATCTTCCTGCTCTTTATGAAATTCCACACGTGATTGTGCGCTAATGGAATCAAATGGTGTGTAGTAAATTTGAGGTGTCACTTTTTGAACAAGCATTTTATATACGGTCAATCCTATAACAAAACAGAGAAATAGCATAAACATAACAACTCCGCTTGCTAAAATAAACATGGCATCCTCCCCTAGTAATCGTTATACTACAAAGTTCGATATAATATAAAATACTCCTCTTTCTAAAAACTGAAACTTCTATCAAAGAGAATTTTCTACATTAAACCGAAAAAAAGAAACGTAACAAAAACACCACAATGACTCCTGTTAATACAGCCCCAAGCAAACTCCGTGTGAAAATCGCAACAAGAAACGTCGGAATAGCTGCAACTAAATAATCTACTTTCACCGTGTCATGCATAAATAACGTTTGTGCTAACAATGCTGCTAATATTGCAATTGGAATATGATTAAGCCACTTCAATCCCCATTCTGGAATTTCTACTTTACTTAACACAAGCAGTGGTACGACTCTCGGAAGAAATGTGACAATTGCACATCCGAGCACAACAAGTAACAAATCCCATCTTACTTCCATTTTTCAATCACCACCCCAATTGTCGCTGCTGCAAGTGTAGCAATAATAACAGCTACGCTATTTGATACAAAGAAATGGGCACCGTATGCAATGATCATAGATGCAATGGCAACGCAAAGATGGGCAAATATCTTCGGTCGATTGCTTACAAGTTGTAAAACAAATAAGCCAATAAACATTGCGGGAATCGCATAATCCATCCCGTATGCGTGCGGATCTGGTATCCAGTCTCCTAAAATACCGCCAATGACATTTGCAATTACCCAATTCAGATAACCTGTCAAATTTAAACCGAGCATCCATTTTTCACTTATATATTGCTTTCCTGTTACATGCTGGGCTGCAACACCAAATGTTTCATCAGTAAGCTGCGAACCAATCACTATGTTTTTCCAAACTGATACTTTTTTTAAATAGGGAGCTAATGCTGCACTCATTAAAAAATGCCTTAAATTCACGAAGAAAACTGTAAAAATAATAGTAGTAGCTGGTGCACCTGCTACAAACATTCCAGCCATAATAAACTGTGCCGAACCTGCATAAATGAGTAAAGAAATCATTGCAATTTCTGTTAATGAAAATCCTGCTGTTTTTTCAATAACACCTGATGCAACCCCGATACTTAAATAACCAAGAACTGTCGGCAAACAGTCTTTCACGCCTTGTATAAACGTGTCATCTTGCACCTGCAAAACTGTTGCTCGCTCCACTTCAACTCCCCCTTCAAATTTTCATCATTCCACTTCCCGGCACCTATCTAGATTTAATAATCCTTAACACTGACTTTAGTCGTTATAATTATACCTACTAATATAAAAAAAGAATCTAACATAGTCAAGAACATTCTGAATATTAAATAAATAGACGACTTTTATAATTGTCTTAATCCATTTTAATCATTCAATATATAGGTCGCTGCTATGCAGAATACACCATGTAATTCGCACTTGCTTTCTCCTTTTGTTTTAAACCTTGCATGTGGTAGGAAAAAGCACTTACCGTTTCTATGCGCGACCAGATGCTCTCGTCCCTGCTAAAAAGAAAGAGGTTTTTAGCTTATATATAAAGATTGTCCCATTTTCATACACTAATAGCCCTTCTTAATTTGCAGCATCGTATTCCCATTCTTTTGAAACTCATATGGGACCTGAACCTCTGCTACTTCGCATCCTCTGTTTCGTAAATTTTTTATGAGTTCGTCTAAAAATTCATATCGTTCACCCTTTAAGTCAATACACGGGAAAATTCTAATTTCTTCTTTCGCAACGCGGAGCAATTCTGTAATCGTATTAACATGAAAGTCATAATCGAAGCGATCGCCATACATGAATAAAAAGTGTGCTGATAAAACCATATCAAATTCTTCATCTTGAAAAGGCAGCTTTGGTAACGTAGCATACACATACTTCTCTGGATTATATTTTATGTCCGCTCCGCAAACTTGAAGTGCTTCTAAACGGTGCTTCTGTAAATCTTCTACACTAGAAAAATAATTCCATATGTAATTATCTTTTGCTTTTTCCATATGTTCCATCGTATGTATTACATCTTGTAATCCTTTTTCATATAATGCTTCTCCATCAAATTGATAGACAACATCACAAGCTGTTACATCTCCGCCCCTTGCATTTGCGACTGCAGTAAATGAACAAGCACCAGCTGGGCAATCTAGTATTTTCTTATTTTGTATGTCCTCATCACATAATTGGAACATATCACAATATTCTTCAAACGTACGACCAATAAATACAACTCTTTCAATATCTAATTTCATTTTTTTCACTCCCCCTTCCTTATTTTAACATAAAAAAACTCAATACTATTACATTCACTTCCAATTGAACTACCCCCACCTAAAACCCGTCTAACTTTATGGGGGCAATTCATGTGCGCTTGAGGTGGGGGTCTTCTCGCCAAATATGATAAACCCTAATGGTCTTATATCATATTTCCATTTATGAGTGCATTCTGTTAATATGTATCCTATTTTTCTTATTAAAAAGCCTAATATCTCAATTTATTGTAGATGGTCTTATCCCTGTCAAGTAGACAATATAAAAAAACTATGCAGCTAGCGCGTGTCTAAACTCAATCGGCGCACGCTGATTGAGTTTAGATTGAAATCGTTGATAATTATAATAGTAAATATAGTCTTCAACGGCTTGTCTTAATTCACTTTCCGATTTACACTGGTATAGATACAACTTCTCTGTCTTGAGGTGCGAAAAGAAGGATTCTACACAGGCGTTATCTAGGCAGTTTCCTTTGCGAGAGTGGCTGCCTTTTATGCCATATGCTTCTAATCGCTTGTTGTATGCATAAGACGTATACTGATAGCCTTGATCCGAATGGAGAACGGCTTCAGCTACGTCTTTTTTATTTGTCCATTGTGAGACCGTGTCTAATA
>NZ_FOLV01000029.1 GCF_900112415.1 Bacillus sp. 491mf | reverse complement strand
AGTCGCTTGTCAAATGACAGTGGATTTATTAGGACTAAAAGAAGAAGAAATTATGGAAGATGTTGAATTTGCCGGAGTTGCAGCGTATTTAGCGGATGCATCTGAAGGAAATGTGAACTTGTTTATTTAAATTCAATCTCTAATGGGTAGTTGCACTTATCCCGCTATTCGTGGGCAGTAATACTCCCACCTCAAAATTCGGCGAAAGCATTGTCCAGCTCCAGCGGCTAGAATCTCCGGTCGTTTCGCCCCCTCGGACGAGGCAAAAAGCGCCTCTTTGTCAGGGGCGTGGGCGCCCTGCGATTCTGAGCGAGCCGCTTCCGCTTTTCTTAAGAAGTTAGGAGGGAGATAAACTGCTGGCATGCGCCCGATTGGTGAGGGCTGATAATCAGTGGGGGATGAAGAAAACCCCCACTGATTAAAGTTTCACTTTATCGAAATAAAGAAATGGATTAGGGTATTCTTTGAATAGCATACCTTCTTTACAAAAGGGGGAAGAATAAAGATGAGCCTTGGCTTTATCGCTGTGCTCTTTATCATCGGTTTTATTGGCTCATTTATTTCGGGAATGGTCGGCATTGGTGGTGCCATTATTAACTATCCCATGATTTTGTATATTCCAGTGCTATTAGGGTTTACTGGGTATACAGCGCATGAAGTAAGTGGGATTACAGCTGTACAAGTGTTTTTTGCAACTTTTGCAGGTGTATGGGCGTATCATAAAAGTGGTTATATAAATAAAACATTAGTGCTATATATGGGAACGAGTATTTTAATAGGAAGTTTTGCAGGGAGTCTTGGTTCCAAAGTACTAGATGAGAATCAAGTAAATGTTGTGTATGCAATTTTAGCTACAATTGCAGCTATTATGATGTTTGTACCGAAAAAGAATCGTGATGATCTCCCGTTAGAGGAACTAACGTATAATAAATGGTTGGCTAGTGTTTTCGCTTTTATTGTAGGATCTGCTTCAGGCATTGTTGGAGCAGGAGGAGCTTTTTTGTTAGTGCCTATTATGCTTGTTATTCTCAAATTGCCTACACGTATGACAATCGCGACTTCATTAGCGATTACTTTTATTTCGTCTATAGGTATTATGGTTGGAAAAATTTCTACAGGACAAGTGGTTGTATTTCCGTCTATAATCATTGCTGTTGCAAGTTTACTTGCATCACCTATCGGAGCAAGTATCGGTAAGAAAATGAACCAAAAAATATTACAGTGGATATTAGCGATATTAATTGTCGCAACATCGGTTAAGATTTGGATGGATATGTTGTTGTAATATACCCATTTTGCTTTTGGAGAAGAATTTTCGTTTGCGGAATTTCTTCTCCAAAAGCCTTTTTTGTGAAGAGGAAATTTCAATAATTACAGATTGCTCTTGAATAGTAAAATATTTACTTTAATTTCACACATGGTTAAAAATCCCTTAATAATTAAAGGTTATAGTAAAAATATAAAAAGGAAACAAACTTCGACTAAAAAATAATATTTGTGAGAATGTATGGATAGAGATAATTTACGAACACCTGCTTGCATAGAATAGTGCCATTCACAATCAATAAGAGATCATAAAAGTTGTCTATGTATTGTGTGTGAATGACAGTCTATATATGCAAGTAGGTGTTATTTGTTTTTGTAAAAATAGACTGATTTTTTCATTCTTTTATATTTGGAAATAAGAGGGGATTATATCATGATTACTTTGCGAAACGTATGTAAAACATATGAAAACTCAACTCAAAAAGCAGTACAAGATGTTTCTGTTCAGATTCAAAAAGGGGAGTTTTTCGTTTTAGTAGGACCTTCAGGGTGTGGGAAAAGTACATTACTTCGAATGATCGCTGGGTTAGAAACGATTTCATCAGGCCATCTTTTAATTGATGAAGTTGTTTCAAATGACTTGCAACCGAAAGATCGTCACTTATCAATGGTATTTCAAAACTATGCGTTATATCCGCATCTTACGGTAGAAGAAAATATTTTATTTGGCTTAAAGGTACGAAAAATAGAGAAAATGGAACAGAAAAAACGTTTAATGGAGGCTACTGAATTAGTTGGATTAACTCCATATATAAAGGCGAAGCCGAGAGAACTTTCAGGAGGACAGCGTCAGCGTGTAGCACTTGCACGGGCAATTGTCAGTCAAGCACCGATCTGTCTTATGGATGAACCGTTATCTAACCTTGACGCAAAACTGAGGGCGCAAATGCGCATGGAAATTCGAGATATTCAACAGCGTCTTGGCATTACAATGATTTATGTAACACATGATCAAATTGAAGCGATGACAATGGGAGATCGTATGATGGTATTAGATAAGGGAGAAATCCAACAAGTAGGGACACCGCTTGATATATATAACAAGCCAGAAAATGAATTTGTTGCTACTTTTATTGGTTCTCCGTCTATGAATGTTGCTAATTGTCAAATTGATACGACGCAAAATTCTGCTCATGTAGGATCTTTACGTATTCCGCTTACAGATTCGTTAGTTAGTCAATTGCAACATACAGATGTACGTATCGGTATAAGGCCAGAATATATTCGTATTGGCGAGCAGGGACAGCCTGTTATTGTACAATCTGTTGAAGTATTAGGTAATGAATCAATTGTTAATTTTCTAGTAGACAATAACATGTGGAGTGCTAAGGTGACTGGACAATTGAAGTGTAAACGAGATGAAATTGTACATGTACAGTTTCAAGTAGATAAGCTACACTTCTTTGAACAATCTACATTAGAATTCTTATTATTACATAGTGAGCAAGGGGTGGCTATAACATGATCGATGTGCCGAAACCTTTAACAAAGCAGCAAAGTGTAAGAAAACGGAATGTATGGAACCGGGCATCGGATTTACGTATAGCTTGTATATTTTTGGCTCCATCACTTATTTTATTTTCGGTATTTTTGTTTTATCCGTTGATTAAAACGTTATTTTATAGCTTTCATTTAACGAACGCCCAAGGTGAAGCAAGTGTCTTTGTAGGTCTAGAAAACTATCAATATTTATTAACAGATCCTTCTTTTTATCAAAGTATAAAATCGACGTGTTTATTTACTTTATATACTGTTCCTGCTAGCATATGTATTTCTTTATTTCTAGCATTGCTAGCGAATGAAAAGTTACGAGGGATTGGGATTTTTCGTGTGCTTTTTTCTTCCACAATGGGAATTTCCGTGGCTGCGAGTGCGGTGATTTGGTTGTTTTTATTTCATCCAAGTGTTGGTGTGTTTAATAATATACTAGGCATTCTTCATCTACCTACAATTGAATGGCTAACCAGTCAAAAGTGGGCATTAATCTCGGTATCTATTCCAACGATTTGGATGAATATTGGTTTTTCATTTTTAGTAATTCTAGGAGGCTTGCAAAATATTGATACGACACTTTATGAAAGTGCATCAATTGACGGTGCATCTTATTTTTATAGACTTCGTAAAGTGACATTGCCGATGTTATCGCCAACTTTATTTTTTATAGCAACTGTTACGCTAATCAATGCAGTTCAAAGCTTTGGGCAAATCGATATTTTAACAAAGGGTGGCCCAAACAATGCAACGAATTTAATTGTTTATTCAATTTATAAGGAAGCCTTTGTGAATTACCAGTTTGGTACAGCAAGCGCTCAAGCTATCGTGTTGTTTATTTTTATCTTTATTGCAACAATACTTCAGTTTAAATTTGCGGAAAGAAAGGTGCATTATCAATGAGTTATACATGGAGACGGAAAGTATTGTTATACATATTACTTTTACTTAGTGCAATACTTGTATTCTTTCCGGTGTTATATGCAGCTTCAATCGGATTTATGACACCTGATGATATCCAAATGCGTCATCTTTTTCCGACGAATTTCACTTTTAATAATTTTGTTCATATTTTCGATAAAGTACCATTGCTTTTATATTTGAGAAATAGTTTTATCATTTCAACAACTGTTATGATTGGACAACTTATTGTATCTAGTTTAGCAGCATATGCGTTTGTGTTTTTACGATTTAAAGGAAGAAATGCAATCTTTTTCTTATTCATCTCAACGATGCTTATTCCATGGGAAGCAACAATGATTCCGAATTTCTTATTGGTTCAGCAATTTGGATGGACAAATACTTTGATGGGATTAACAGTACCATTTTTTGCAATGGCTTTTGGGATTTTCTTGTTAAGACAACATTTCCTCACAATTCCGCATGAACTTCGAGAAGCTTCATTAATTGAAGGTATTGGTCATTTTGGATTCCTTTTTAAAGTAGTAGTTCCGTATTGTAAAACGAGCTTTATTACGTTAGGGGTATACGGATTTTTAACAACTTGGAATATGTATTTGTGGCCACTTCTCGTAACGAATGATGCAACATCTCGGACAGTACAAATTGGGATTAAACAATTGCAAACACAAGAAGTAGCAAATGATTGGGGAGGTGTTATGGCTGGCATTACAATTGTGATTCTTCCAACATTGATATTGTTATTTTTAGGTCAAAAACAATTACAACAAGGATTGACAAAAGGTGCGATTAAATAAGGTGTCATTACTAATAAAGTGAAACTTGAATCAGTGGGGGTCTTACTGCCCGTTAAAGCGGGATAAAAAATGAGAAAAGGTGGATAAAAACATGAAGTTAGTAAAAAAAGGTTCTTTATTACTTACAGCAGTGGCAATGGCAATGTCAGTAGCAGCATGTTCAAGTTCGCAAACTTCAGTTAAGGATTCTTCACAAGCAAAAGCTGAAACAGCACCTGTTGAAAAAAATGGGAATAAAGTTGTTGTACGTTTTTGGCATGCAATGAGCGGAGATTTGCAAAAGAAATTAGATGCACTCGCAGCAGAATATAATCAATCTCAAGATAAGTATGAAATTAAACCTGAATTTGAAGGCACATACGAGGAGTTATTAACAAAGTTTCGTAGTACGGCTACATCTAAGGACGTACCAGCAGTAGTACAATCCAGTGAAATTACAACGAAATATATGATTGATAGTAAAAAAATTACGCCTGTACACGAGTGGATAGACAAAGATAAGTATGATACATCGAAATTAGAAAAAGCCATTACAAACTACTATTCAGTAAATGGTAAAATGTATTCCATGCCATTTAACTCATCTACACCTGTATTAATCTATAATAAGGATGCGTTTAAGAAAGCAGGTTTAGATCCTGAAAAAGCACCTAGCACGTATTCGGAACTAGAGGAAGATGCCAAGAAATTGACGATAAAAGAGGGGAATACAACGAAGCAATACGGTTTCTCTATGTTAAACTATGGCTGGTTCTTTGAAGAATTATTGGCAACGCAAGGCGGCTTGTATGTAGATAATGAGAATGGCCGTAAAGGTTCTGTTAAAAAAGCAGTATTTAATAGTAAAGAAGGACAAAAAGTTTTCACAATGCTTAATAACTTAAATAAAAATGGGGAACTTGGAAAATACGGTAACGATTGGGATGGTATGCGTGCAGCATTTCAATCTGGACAAGTAGCAATGTATTTAGACTCTTCTGCTGGTGTTCGTAATATTATTGATACATCTAAATTTGATGTAGGTGTTGCATATATTCCTCATCCAGATGGCGTAGATTCAAAAGGTGTTGTAATTGGCGGGGCATCATTATGGATGACAAATATGGTTGGAAAGGAGACACAACAAGGCGCATGGGATTTCATGAAGTACTTAACTAAGCCAGATGTGCAAGCGAAATGGCATACACAAACAGGATATTTCGCTATTACACCATCGGCGTATAATGAACCATTAGTAAAAGAACAATATGAGAAATATCCACAGTTGAAAATAACAGTTAATCAACTTCAGTCTACAAAAGCATCACCAGCGACACAAGGAGCATTAATCAGTGTGTTTCCTGAATCACGTGATGCGGTTGTAAAATCACTAGAAGCAATGTATGGCGGGGCAGACGGTAAACAGGCGTTAGATGATGCAGCGAAAGCAACAGATCGTGCTATTGAAATTGCAAACAGAACAAACGGTAAAAAATAACACATATCGTAACGGGGGAAATTTATAAAATACGCAGAGACTATCTTGAAAGCTGAGATAGTCTCTGCGTATTTTTAAACGATTAAATGCTTGACTAGAGGCACCGGAAGGATGTATAAAATAGCGACATTTTATGTGATTATAAAAAATAAGCCCTATTTTCATAGGACTTATCCTTTACATTAATTTTCACTTGTTTCACTAGTTGCTGTATTCTTTTGTGCGGGTTGTTGTTTATCTTCTTGATTTTGTTTTTTATCTGGATCTTTAGTTTTATCCGTATTCATATCTTTATCTTGTGAAACAGAATTTGCATCAGCAGGAAGCCCAAGATGTTCACGGAGTTGTTTTGTTATGTCAGCTATATTTTTTTGATCAGGCATGTAGTAATACGTATGTTTTGGAGCAGGGTTGGGTTTACAAATTTTATCTTCCGCCGACATATAGCAGTCTTCTCCAGCTAGTTGGAGTTTTCCAATTGAAGAATCTATACCATATTTGTAGAATGATAACATATCGTCAAATGAGAAGTTTGTTTTAAATTCTCCATTAATATCATCAATAATTTTTCCTACTTTTGTGATGGATCCAGCACTTGCTAGTTTTTTAACGATCGCTTCAATAACAATTTGTTGACGTTGACCGCGCATTGCATCGCTATCAATTTTACGCGTTCTTGCTAGTGCAAGAGATTGTTCTCCGTTTAGATGTTGAAACCCTTTTTCAAGATGAATTGCACCAGCTGTATCGTTACTATCTTGTTCTGTAAATGTAACAGGTACATCTAAGTCAATTCCTCCTAAATCGTCGACAATTTTTATGAAAGATTTAAAATTAAACCGCACAAAATAATCGACTGGAACGTTGAAGAGTTTTTCTACTGCGTCAATAGTAGATTGAGGCCCACTGTCTTTTCCGTTTTTTGCAACCCCGAGTGAATATGAGTTTGTAATTTTATCTTTTTTCTTCTCTACTGGAATGTATGTGTATGTATCACGCGGAATACTTACTAGTTTTACTGTTTTATTATCTTTATTAAACGTTGCAAGTAACAGTGCGTCTGGATGAAATGCACCAGAATACTCCTTTTCACGCCCTTGATTTTCATCAATTCCCATAATTAACACAGATACATTATTGGAAACGGGTTTAACCGCTTGTTCGCGTAATTCAGACTTTTCACCACGTTCTAAATTTTGAGAGGCATTTTGAACAGCGGAAGAGGCCTTATTTACTAAAAACCAAGTGTAACCTCCACCGCAAATTAAAAACAAGACAATAATGAACATTGTAATTTTTAGCTTTTTATAACTTTTTTTATGCTTATTTTCACGTAAATCCGTTTTTTGATCCATTTTCTATGCTCCTTCATCAATAATGAGAGCGCATCCACTCCCTGCATCAATTAATTATAATTCTTTGTTGTAAAAAAGAATATTACAAGTTATTTACATTTTTAAAATTTTCTTTCTTTTCTAGCGGTAAGTTAGTTTCCTTCTTTCATATTCTGTAGAAAAAAAGGTTGCCATATCTAGCAACCTTTTTACTATTCATATCGCAAGCACTCAATTGGGTCTAGTTTCGCTGCTTTGTTTGCAGGAAGTAAACCGAATGCAATACCGATTAACATGGACAGTCCAACTGAAATTAATCCTAATTTTATTGAGACAACGAGTGGCCATGCTGCAAATATTGATACGATCCAGGCAAAGAAGATACCGAGTACAAATCCGATCAAGCCACCTAGTGCTGTTAAAATACAAGATTCAATAAGAAATTGTGTTAATACTTTCCCACGCGTTGCACCAAGTGCCTTACGGACGCCGATTTCACGTGTACGCTCTGTAACGGATACAAGCATGATATTCATAACGCCGATACCACCAACTAATAGTGAAATAGCTGCAATACCACCGAATACACTTTTTAAAATACCTGTGAATTTATCAATTTCTTTTAGTACTTCTCGTGGATCTGGTACTTCGAATTTTCCAGTAGTTCCTTGTTTTTTTGCATTATTTAATGATTTTACAACTGCATCTTGTACAGTTTGCTTATCTTGATTAGGAGCAATTTTTACTGTGATACCATCATAGTTGTTTTTGCCAAATAAAACAGGCCAGTTTTCTGCGGAGATGATTCCTTCTTTAAATTCCGCACCACCTATCATTGATTTGATGGAATATACACCTACTACTTTATAAGGTGTACCTTTCACATCTACATATAAGTTTGGCTCCCATGACGAGAACAATTTATTGAATGCATCTTTATTTAATACAATTGTATGTTCTGGTTTATCCAAATTGGCAGCTGTTAAAAAGCGGCCATGTTCCAGTTGGAATTTAGAGGTATCATCAAAGTAATCTCCTTTAGCACCAATTACATCGATATCTAATTCTTTTTTTCCTGCATATATTTTCGCGTTGCTTCTAACATCAGGATAAACATCTTGAACACCAGGAATTTTTAAGACATTGTCATACATGCTTGCAGACACTTTACCGTCCATATCTGCAACTTCTTCTGTTTTATAGTTTACTTGAAACTGATCTTTCTTTTCTTTCCCGATTTGTTCACGGAATTTCGCATTGGTTCCATCACCAATAGAGATAATGGTAATAATCGCACTAACCCCAATAATAATTCCAAGCATTGTTAAAATCGAACGCATTTTATGAGCGAAGATGGAGGAAAGGGCCATACGTATATTTTCATTTAAGTTCAAACTCAACCTCTCCAATCTTGGACGATCTTTCCGTCACGAATTACAATTTGGCGCGCTGCCGCTTCCCCAATTTCTCGGTCATGGGTGATTATAATAATGGTAGAGCCTTGTTTATTTAATTCGTAAAAGAGATCCATAATTTGTGTACTTGTTTTCGTATCAAGGGCACCAGTCGGTTCATCGGCTAAAATGAATTTTGGGTTATTCACAATCGCACGGGCGACAGCGACACGTTGTTTTTGTCCACCTGATAATTCATTCGGTAAGTGAGTTGCTCGGTCCGCAAGCCCTACTTTTGCTAATGCAGCTAACGCAAGCTCGCGTCGCTCTTTTTTATCTACGCCAGCATAGATGAGCGGTAGTTCGACATTTTGCATCGCATTGAGGCGAGGGAGCAACATGAAGTTTTGGAATACAAATCCAATTTCCTTATTGCGAATGTGCGCCAGTTCTGTTTCAGACATGTTTGAAATATTTTGCCCAGCTAATGTATATGTGCCCGCTGTCGGTCTGTCTAAGCAACCGATGATATTCATTAATGTTGATTTCCCGGAACCAGATGGTCCCATAATAGAAGTAAATTCACCTTGATTTAGTGTTACATTAATACCATGTAGTACTTGAACAACTTCTTCTCCGTTTTGAAAAGACTTCGTGATGCCTTTTAGTTCAATCATTTAATGTTAACCTCCATACCATCTTGTAAATCTTTTTCTGGTTTTGAGATCACTTGCTCACCTGTTTTTAATCCGGCAATTTTTGCTTCGCTATCTGTTTCAAATTCAATGGTAATGGCTTGTTCTTTTGCCTTTCCATCTTTTACAACGAATACGACGTTTTTATCACCCTTTTTCACGATACTGCTTTTCGGAACAACGGTACCGTTTGCTTCACCAGATTTTGCCGTTACATAAACATGGAAGCCTGGTTGTAGGTCATCATTATTATCTAATGTAATAACGAAAGGATAGTTAGAAACTGTTTTGTTTTCATCCATATTCTTTACTGGCGTTGTTCCAATTTCTGTTACTTTTCCTGTCCATGTTTTTCCAGGTACTGTTTTGGATGTAACAGAAATCTCTTGACCAATTTTCATTTGAGAAAGTTCATATTCAGATAGCTGACCTTTTACTTTTAATGCCCCAGCATTGCGAATAGTAATACCGCTTATAGCTGCTTTTTCTTCTGTACCTTTGTTAATGTCTTCGATTGTGCCATCTACAGGGCTTGTTACTGATAGTGTATCTTCTTTTTCTTGAGTATTTTGGATCATTTGCTTCGCTTTTTCGACTTCGAACTTTTTCGTTTCAAGCTGCGTTTCATGTGCTTGCACTTCTTGTTCAGCAGCCTTTAGCATTTCACCCGCAGCACCAGCTTGTTTTGCTGTTTGTAGCTTTTGTTTTGCTGAGTCCAATTGCTTTTGAATGAGTGTAACTTCTTTCTCAGCTAATTTCTTTTGCATTTCTGCTTCATTTTTTTCTAGTTTAATAGATGAATTGTTATATTTAAAAAGCAACTGTCCTTTTTTTACTTGATCGCCTTTTTTAACGGCAAGCTCATAGTTACCTTTTGTTGGATCAAATGAAATTGTTTCGATGCCGTTTGGAATGACTTCTCCGCTAAATTTTTGCGCATTTTCAATTTTCTTTTCTGTTACTTTATAACCGCTGTATGCCATAGCTGGTGTAGATCCGCCAGCCAGTGCAAAGTAAGAACCAGCACCAATTCCGATTGTCGCTAAACCGATGATTACTAATTTCGTTTTCTTTTTCATTCTATTTTCACCTTTTCGTGTCATTTTTGTCTCTGTAACTTCCAGTGTAAGGTAGATATTACATTCGGCAAATCGTTTTATCTTACAATAATATTACAATTTTGTAAGGTTAGGAATGAAATATATATAGAAAGTATAAAAAAACTCTTTTTTACTATAGAGTTGGCAGGAGGAACTGGCCGTGTATTGGAGCGATTAGGGCCTATTTTTGCCACATGCGAAGTTTTAAAACAGAGGTAGGGAACGAGAACGTGGCCTGTTTTGTGTAGCGGTGATTGATATGTTGAAAAATGAAATTGTAATAGAGAGATCCATATAGAGAAATGCAATAGGGTGAATTAACAGAAAATATATACAATTACAAAAATATTGTATAAAATGGGAGAAAAAGGATTGGGGTCAGGCGAATATGGCAAAGAGGGTATTTATACATAGTTCGGAAGTCGTTGTGCAACTTTTTTTATCGATTGTCGGAATTATTTGTGTAGGGGCGTTACCTGGTTTGTTCCAAGGTTTAAAAGTAGATTTTCATAAATATGTAGAAACAATTAAGATGGTATGTAACAATTTGGTGCATCTATCATCGATGACGTATATACCATTTAGCAATAGCGCACGTCCAATTCCCAGGCCGCTATTTCCACAACTACTTATCCACTATAAAGAGACGATGATTATTTTTTTAGCAGCCTTTTTTCTTTCACTTTTGATTTCTTTTTTCATTGTTTATATCGTTTTACGGAGTAATGCTAATGTTCAAAAGAAAATTAAATCATTTTTACTTTTTCTCGAATCTATTCCTGATATTCTTCTTATTATTGGTTCGCAGCTTTTCGTCGTTTGGATTTTTAAACAAACAGGTATTTTAACTGTAAGTATTGCCGGGGTGGGAGAGGAATCCGTTCGAGGATTACCTATTATTTGTTTAAGTGCACCGACAACGATTATGTTTATAAAACTAGTATTACTGCGTTTTGAAACCGAGCTTGAAAAAGATTATGTCCTATTCGCAAGGGCAAAAGGGCTGGACAAGCTTTATATTTTAAATCATCACGTATTACGTAATGTGCTATTAAGTACGCTCTTTTTTGCGAAAACAAATATTTGGTTTATGTTATCCAATTTGTACATTATTGAATGGATGTTTAATACATACGGCATGTTTGTATTTGTAAGAGTAGCAGCCGAGAGGGATTTTGTGACAGGTATTCCTCTGTTTACAGTTAGTTTGCTGCTGCTTTATGTACCTGTTTTTATTATTTTTAAGCTGTTTCATTATTTCGTGCCAAATGCAATGAAAGAGAGGGTTTAAGATGTGGCAACATTTGAAACGTGATAAGCGCTTTTGGATTAGTAGTGGATTCATTATTATATTTCTTTTATTAAGTGTTGGAAATACCATTTTTAATGATGGACATATTCGGAAGGTATCCATTCAGTTTAATAAAGAGGGAATACCAGAAGTACCTCCATTTTCACCTTCATTTCAGTTCTTACTTGGAACAGATAGAAAGGGATTTGATTTATTAAACTTAGTAATTGAAGGAGCAAAATGGACAATTGGAATTTCCATACTCATCGCATTGTTACGAATTGTATTTGGAGTTTGCTTCGGTGTTTTACTCGGTATGTACGTAAAGAGAGGGTTTACAAAGTTAGAAGCTTTTTTTGATAGTTTTACAATTATTCCGATGGTTATGATTGCAGCTTTTTTATTACAACATGCAATTAAATTTGGGAGCGGCGAAGCGACGTCAACTTTTTTTGAACGAGCTTCGTTTGAAATTATTTTATTAACAGCGCTTGCAATACCGACTCTGTCTTTATACATTGCCAACGAAATTCGTAAAGTATTAACAGAAGAATTTATTGATGCTGCTAAAATTTTAGGAGGAAGTAAACGACATCTTCTTATAAAACACGTGTTTCCGCATTTGTACCCAACTTTCGTCATTGTACTTATGCAGCAGTTTGTTCAGACACTTATCGTTTTATTGCACCTCGGTTTATTAGATTTATTTTTTGGGGGAACGGTAAGTTTTTATGGAGGAGAGACCGATTCTTTTACTCATGAATGGTCAGGATTAATTGGGGTATACTTCCGTTCTTTATCAGTGCATCCATGGATTCCACTTGTACCAATTACTTGTTTTGGATTAACCATCTATTCAGGGAATATGATTGTGAAATGTATTCAAGATGCGGTGGCGAGAGCAAGATTAGGGGAGAGATCGGGGCAGGAAGAGGGAGAAATGACACAATCTATAACACAAGCGAAGGAAGAATTATTTGTATTTAAGCATACGATGTAAGGACTTAAGCCCCTTAAAACCCTCTTTTTTAGAGTGGGCGAGAGGGACTGCCCGTGTGTAGGAGCGGTCAGGGCTTATTTCTGCCACATGCGAGGTTTTAAAACAGAGGTAGGGAAACGGGGAGCTGGGCATGTTTTGTTTTGCCTAGCAGTGATTTATATGTAAGTTGCAAATAACAATTAAAAACTCTTTTTTACTATGGGATGGGAGAGAGGAACTGGATGTGCGTAGAAGCAGTCAGTTCCTCTTTTTTTCAAGCGGATTGTGTTGTCTTTTCGTAGCAGTGACGTATATGTTGAAAAATGAAAGTGTAATAGAGGTTCCACATATAGAAATGCAATAGGGTTAATTAACAGAAAATATATACAATTGAAAAAATATTGTATAAAATGGGATAAAAAGGATTGGGGGCAGGCGAATATGGCAAAGAGGGTATTTATACATAGTTCGGAAATCGTTGTGAAACTTTTCTTATCGATTGTCGGAATTATTTGTATAGGAGCGTTACCTGGTTTGTTTCAAGGCCTAAAAGTAGATTTTCATAAATATATAGAAACGATTAAGATGGTATGCAATAGTCTACTGCATCTATCATCGATGACGTATATGCCAGTTAGTAATAGTACAAGACCAACACCAAAACCACTATTTCCACAACTATTTATCCACTATAAAGAAACGATGATTATTTTTTTAGCAGCTTTTTTTATTTCACTTTTGATTGCCTTTTTAATTGTCTATATCGTTTTACGAAGTAATGCTAGAGTTCAGAAGAAAATTAAATCATTTTTACTCTTTCTTGAATCTATTCCAGATATTCTTCTTATTATTGGCTCGCAGCTTTTCGTCATTTGGATTTTTAAACAAACAGGTATTTTAGCTGTAAGTATTTCAGGGGTAGGGGAGCAATCCGTTCGAGGATTACCAATTATTTGTTTAAGTGTACCGACAACGATTATGTTTGTGAAACTAGTATTATTGCGTTTTGAAACAGAACTTGAAAAAGATTATGTTCTATTTGCAAAGGCAAAAGGACTAGATAAGCTTTATATTTTAAATCATCATGTTTTACGTAATGTGTTATTAAGTACGCTTTTTTTTACAAAAACGAACATTTGGTTTATGTTATCTAATTTGTACATTATTGAATGGATGTTTAATACATATGGAATGTTTGTATTTGTAAGAGTAGCTGCTGAGGAGCATTTTGCAACAGGTATTCCTCTTTTTACGGTGAGTTTGCTGCTGCTTTATATACCTATTTTTATTATTTTTAAGCTGTTTCATTATCTTGTACCAAATGCAATGAAAGAGAGGTTATAAGATGTGGCAACATTTGAAACGTGATAGGCGCTTTTGGGTTAGTTGTACATTTATTATCATATTCATTTTATTAAGTATTGGAAATACAATTTTTAACGATGGAAATATTCGAAGGGTGTCCATTCAGTATAATGAAGATGGAACACCAGAAGTACCTCCCTTTCCACCTTCGTTTCAGTTTTTGCTTGGAACAGATCAAAAAGGATTTGATTTGTTAAATTTAGTAATTGAAGGAGCAAAGTGGACAATTGGAATTTCCATACTCATTGCATTGTTACGTATTGTATTTGGTATTTGTTTCGGTGCTTTTCTCGGTATGTACGTCAAGAGAGGATTTACAAAATTAGAAGCTTTTTTTGATAGTTTTACAATTATTCCGATGATTATGATTGCAGCCTTTTTATTACGACATGCGATTCAATTTGATAACGGCGAAGAAATGTCAACTTTTTTTGAACGGGCTTCATTTGAAATTATTTTATTAACGGCGCTCGCAGTTCCTACCCTTTCTTTATACATTGCAAATGAAATTCGTAAGGTATTAACAGAAGAATTTATTGATGCTGCTAAAATTTTAGGAGGAAGTAAACGGCATCTTCTTATAAAACACGTGTTTCCGCATTTGTACTCAACCTTCATCATTGTATTTATGCAGCAGTTTGTACAGACGCTTATTATTTTATTGCATCTCGGTTTATTGGATTTATTCTTTGGGGGAACGATAAAGTTTTATGGAGGAGAGACCGACTCTGTTACTCATGAATGGTCAGGCCTAATTGGGGTATACTTTCGTTCTTTGGCAGTGCATCCATGGATTCCTCTTGTACCGATTACCTGTTTTGGATTAACCATTTTTTCAGGGAATATGATTGTAAAATGTATCCAGGATGCGGTAGAGAAAGCAAGACTAGGAGAGAGAACAGAGCAGGAAGAGGGAGAAATGACGCAACCTATATCACAAACGAAGGAAGAGTTATTTGTATTTAAGCATACGATGTAAGGGCTTTAAAACCCTCTTTTTTAGGTTGGCGAGAGGGACTGGCCGTGTGTAGGAGCGGTCAGGGATTACTTTTGTCCCGTGCGAGGTTTTAAAACAGAGGTAGGGAACGGAGAGCATGGCTTGTTTTGCATAGCGGTTCAAAGGGCCCCCTCTTTTTGTCAACATCCCTTAATAAGTGCTTTTTTAATAACATTTACATATAGAAGAATACACATTACTTATATTCTAATAACATGGTAATAGAGAGGTGAAGGAATATATTAGAAGGTTTTCTTGGATTTGAATTCAATCGTATCTTCGGTTAATATTAAAAAGTGAATGAATTACCATAAATTTCATTTTTTAGAATGATTGGGGATAAGATGTTAGTATTCTTGAGTGCAATTTTAATAGGTGTTATGGTTAGTTTAAGAGTGTATGCTTTAAGCATGATAGAACGCCAAGCAGAAGAAGAATTATATGTTTTTTGTTCAAAATGTAATAAGAGAATTAGAAGGGGAAACTCAGCGCCATATTGTTCAAAGTGTAATATATTTTTTTAGTAAAATATATTACACTTTGAATGAAAACTTTATGAATTCAAAAAATAAAAGCGCTCACTAAAAAACAACTTTTATTTGTAGAGTTAATTATATGGTTCACGCTCTCTCCTAGAGGCCGTGAATAGATAAATAAAGATATAAAAACAGAGAAAAGGGGGAGCGCAAAGCGCGTCCCCTTTTTTTAACAGCTATGGATTCCTAGTCTTTTCATTTTGTAGAAACTTCACCTTCAGTTTGTGTTTGCGGAATAAAGTAACCGACAATACCACCAATAATTGCTGGGACGATCCAGCCAATTCCTAGTTTGTAAAATGGAATTGCACTTGCAAGAGATGATATGGCAGATGGCATCATGCCGATGTTATCAAGGGCATGGATGCAGCTTATAATAAAGGCTGCAATCATGGCGCCGACATATACACTTGGTTTTCTTTTTGTGTATTTATCAATAAACGATACGAAAATTAGGATGATTGTAATTGGATAAAGGATAATTAATACTGGTAGTGTCAGTTTAATTAATAAGCTTAATCCTAAGTTAGAAACAACAAAGCTAAATATACAAACCCATAGTACAAGTTTTTTGTATGATACGTTTGTTAATACGTTTGAAAAGTAGTTTGCAAATGCACTGACAACGCCAATTGCTGTTGTTAAACAAGCGAAAATAATGGCTAGGCTTAGTAATATGTTACCGCTTGTCCCAAATAAATTGTACATAATCGTTGCTAATAGCTGACCACCGTTTTCAAATTGTCCAAGGTGACCGTTTGATGCACCGATATAACCTAATGCGAAATAAATGACTGTTAAAAAGAACGCTGCAATACTTCCGCATAAAATTGTATATTTCGTAATCGCTTTTTTATCATGTACGCCATTTTGACGAATCGCATTCACAACAATGCTAGATAATACAAGTGCTCCAATTGCATCTAATGTTAAAAAGCCTTCTAAAAACCCTTTGAAAAAGGGGATGTCTTTGTAGTCACCAATAGGAGTAGCGAACGAGCTTGTTGGTGAAAGAATCGCTTTTGTTGCCATTACCGCAATAATAACGAGTAAGATAGGTGTTAAAATTTTTCCGATGTGATCTACTAATTTGGAAGGGTTTAACGATAGGAAGTAGACAATCGTAAAGAAAATTCCTGTAAAGAGCAACATCGAATACCAGTGATTTTGGAAAAGCGGTGCAATTCCGATTTCATATGAAACAGATCCTGTGCGCGGGATAACGAAAAGCGGTCCAATAGAAAGGTAAATAATGATGGCTAAAACTGCTGCGAATTTTGGATGAACACGGCTCGCAAGTGTTTTGAAGCTGCCTCCTGCTAATGCAACTGCAACAATTGCTAATAGTGATAAACCGACATCTGTAATTACAAATCCTGCGATAGACACCCACATATTCCCTCCAGATGAAAGGCCGAGTAGCGGCGGGAAAATCATATTACCAGCACCAAAGAAAATCGCAAATAGCAATAAGCTAATCGAGAGAATTTGGGATGGTTTTAAAGTTGTACGCATTCTATAAAAATCCTCCTAGATGGTTTTTGTCGAAAATTCAAATAATTTGTCGAATTGATGTTTTTATTTTAAAGGTGTGATGACTAGAAAGCAACATTTAATTTTTAAAAAATTATTAATTGATTTACTAAGTTGAATACTTATTTTGAGGAAGGAAGGATAACTATAGAAAAAGTGATATAAAACCTTTTTCTTTTTAGGGGGACAAAGGGAGAAAATAAGGGGGGAGAAGATTATGAATGAAATGGTTAGAGAAAAAACTTTTTGAAAAATGGATAGCGATACCAAGAGGAATTAGAATGATATCTTTATTTGTAATAGTATCGATTACTTTTTTTATAATGTTTTTTTTACCAGGTATAAAAGCAGTACAGGCATTATTAATTGATTTTAATAGCATAGATAAAGTTAGTTTAATTGTTGCAGTGGTTAGTTCTATCTTTATTTTAGTGATTTTAAAAAAGAGTTTTGCAGGAAAAAAATAAATTCATAAAAATTTTTGAGGTTACAAGGTGCTTTTAATCAAACTTTATTTGAAGCCAACATTGTATTTTTTTCTTTCCCATGCGGTGGTGAATTAAAGACGGAAATCTATTTCATGCGAATAGAAAAATGTAATGCACATACCGATTACAGTATGTGCATTACATTTTAAAAATAAATTTGCCTGTCTCGTTCTTCTTTTAATATTTCGACCGCTTCTCGAAAACGTTGGGAGTGAACAATTTCACGTTCTCGTAGAAAGCGTAGTCCATCGTTTATATCAGGATCGTCGGACATATTGATGAGCCATTGGTATGTTGCTCTCGCTTTTTCTTCTGCGGCGATGTCTTCATATAAGTCTGCAATTGGATCTCCTTTTGCTTGTATGTAGGTTGCTGTAAATGGAGCGCCTGCAGCATTGTGATAGAAAATGGCGCTATCGTGATCAGCGTAGTGAGCATCAAGGCCGGCAGCTATCATTTGATCAGGTTTGGCGTCCTTTGTTAATTTATATACCATTGTCGCAATCATCTCAAGATGAGCAAACTCTTCCGTTCCGATGTCTGTTAATAACCCAATTACTTTGTCAGGGATGGTGTAGCGCTGATTTAAGTAACGCAGAGCAGCAGCTAATTCGCCATCGGCACCGCCGTATTGTTCAATTAAATATTTTGCAAGTTTTGGATTACAAGTACTGACCTTTACAGGATATTGTAATTTTTTTTCATAAATCCACATATTTTCCCCACCTTTATCCTGCTATTTGTGGGCAGTAAGACTGCCCGTAAAAGCCCCATTGGTTCAACTAACCATCAGTGGGGGATGAAGAATCCCCCCACTGATGGAAGTTTCACTTTATATTTGCCATGGCCAAGGTCCTTTACTCCATTCCCAAGGGGCATTTGAATAACTATTACCGAACTGTTGAAGAGGTCCGTATTTTTCTTCAATTTGTTGTTTCATTAGTCTCCGTTTATAGGAAAAATCGTTAAATTGCTTAATGGATGTAACATCATCAGGATGGGTATCTAAATATAGAGTCAGTTCAACTAGTACAAAATCGAGTTCTTGCAGTTCTTCCATCCATTTATAAAATTCATCGGGAAGTGTTTGCACCACGATGGTTTCACCGTCCTTTTTTATAAGGATTTTCATAATAATCATATAAAGCAGGCCACAATGTCCCTTTTCTTAATGCTTCACTCGGAGAAAATTGTGGTAAGTTTACTGGCTGAAATCCCATAAATAAATGAGGGGGAGTAAAGTAGTATTTCTTTCCGATTGGTGGACATGGGTCTTGTGGACTGTGAAACGGTGTGTATGACCTCACTGATTTATCCAACCGATACACCTCCTTTAGAAAACATCGCTATTATGTATTGTATTCAAACATAATTATCATTTATGACTCATATACAGAACTAATAGATGAGAAAGGGGAAGGAGGATACGATGACACATTCTGTTGTGTTAGAGGTGAAAGATTTAAAGAAAACATTATATTTTTATGAAGGTATATTAGGTTTTCGGCCAAGTATAGAAAGGCCGCAATTAGATGTACCTGGAGTTTGGTATGATGCAGGGGAAATGCGGATTTGTTGTGTTCTGAATAGGGACAAAGAAGCTGCTCAGTGTGAACAATTTCTTCCGAAAATCGAAATAAATATACAGTCGCATGAAGTAGGGAATTTACTGAAAAAGTTAGATTACTATCAAGTCATGTATACAGAACTAGAAGATTATATAGAGAAGAAAAAAGTGATATCTGTATATGATCCTGACGGGTATATGATTCAATTGCAATCACAATATGAGAGTGAAGAGTCAATATCATACGCAAAAGGTATGTGAAAATAAGCTAATTATTGCGAGGAGGAGAATATGATGGATCGAGCTTATGAAGAAAATGCATTATTCGAGCATCGGTTTTGGTTAAGGATTTTGGAAGATCATGCTCATTTTATAACGGATGCTTTACCTCCTAAAGAAAAAGAAGAAATCGAGCGAGCGATGTATTTTATACAAAAGTTTGATGAATTGAAAAAGAAAATTGGAACTACTGACTTAATTGCACTTGCAAAAGAGGCAAATGAAGCGGCAAATGAAATAAGAAAGTTTAAATTGCATATTCTACATAAACAATTAGAAGGGAAAATTTCTGTTCATTTAACACCGACATTTTTTAATCACATGGTTAATGAAGTCGAAGAATACATAACGATACTGAAATATTTAATGGAAGGGAAAGTACCTCCTCTTTTTCACGAATTACACCATCATCTTCTTTGGTTAATAGATGCAGCCGGTCATGCAGAAGCCATGTCTACCGGATTAGATTCTGTCGAAAAACGTTTAAAAGAAAAAAGTGAAGAATATGAAAAGCATTTTGAACAACTTTATTTAAAAGCTGTTGAAATGGCTGGTTATTTACGGACAGAATTAGTATCTTTCTCTGCTTTAAAGAAGTTCACAAAAGATGTTTCGCTGGAAATTACTTTATTTTCGCGTTTTCTTCAGGAACTAGAAGAGTTAGAGTTATCGGGACAAATGCTAAGCACGCTTTCGGGGAGAATGCCAGATCATATGGCAAGGGAAGAGTGCTATTATCTATTAAAACTGGCGCAGTCTTCGGGGATAGAGATTCCAAATTGTAAACCTTTTTAGGGAAATGAAAGGCCGATTTATTTGGCCTTTCGTTTTTGTGGTTTTGTTTTTTGTTTTATTTGTTCAATACTGGCGTTTAGTGTTTCCATAATGTCTACAATGTTTTTGGAAGGGAAAATTGTTTCTGTTTTTTCATCATGTTCTATTTTTTCTTCAATGAGATCAAGAAGAGCTTCTCGATATTCGTCTGTATATTCTTTGGGTGTAAACGGAGTGGTAAGATGATGAATCAGGTTCATTGCTGCAACAAGTTCTTGTTTTTGGATGGGGATTTCTTCGTACTTCGGTAGATTTGGAATGTTTTCAACTTCGCGGATTTCATCCGAATAGTAGATGGTTTGTAACAGTAGACCTTGACCAAAATTGCGGACAATTGCTAAATGCTGCTTTTTACGAAGAGAAATATGTACAAGACCTAACTTATTCGTTCGTTCAAGGGCCTCTTTTAATAATAAATATGCTTTTTCTGACCCAGAAGTAGGACCAACAAAGTAGGAACGATCGAAAAAAATAGGATCTATTTCGTCACTTTGAATAAAGGAAAGAAAGTGTATTGCTCGCAATGCATGGGTTCGTTTTAAGTTCTCTAATTCTTTCTCATCTAAAATAATGTATTTATGAGGTTCGTATTCGTAAGCTTTCACAATATCAGTTTCCTCTACTTCTTCATCTAAACAATTGGGAGCGACTTTTTTATATTTAATAGGAGTAAGACAATCTTTATGAAGATGTAATAACTTAATATCTTTTTCTTCTACTGCACTGTACAATTTAATCCCAATTTTGAGTAATCCAAATGAGAGAGAACCTTTCCAAATTGTATACATAAGAACATCCTCCTTTACACAAGATCACTGATAAAGAACATGAATATGTTTAGTATGCTAGCAATGAGGGATTTCTATACAGAGACTTATTGTCATGAGTTGTCAGGACTATTAGCTAATGCATAAAACGTTGACTTTTTGGATGAAATCTTTTACCATAGCGGTATAAAACATGTATATAAAGGGGAGTAGCTCTAGCAGCAAAGTCGTCATTACAGGGAGAAACCCTCGGCTTTGTTGGCAACAATCTTGTTGTTAGTGAGACCTTTACCAATCATGGTAAGGGCCCCTTATTGTCTTTTTAGGACCTTTACCATTTCGGTAAAGGTCCTTTTTGTATGCGGAGAACGAGAGAGGAGAAGGACTATGAGAAAGTTGTGGAAAAGAGTACGTCTAATCTTTCAAGTACGTAAATTCATTCCGTTTTTAGGTGAATTCTTTCTATCGAAGGATGTTGAATTGAAGAAAAAAGTGCTTTCTATCTTATTTTTATGTGGATATGTTTTGTTTCCGTTTGACATCATTCCAGACTTTTTATTGTTTTTTGGTGTGCTAGATGATGTGGCGGTAATTCTATTTATTTTGCAGCGCATTGTGAAGATGGCGCCTGTTCATTTACAGGATAAATACGGATTAATAGAATAGGAGAAAGATAGATGGAACAACTGATTTTAGATTTTATTCATTACTTAAAACAGTTTTCTTATTTTGGTGTTGTGTTAGCTTTAACGTTTGAATTTGTCCCAGCCGAAGTTGTATTGCCGCTCGTTGGCTATTGGGTATATGAAGGTGATATGAATTTTTGGATTGCGGTTTTAGCGGGAACAATTGGAGGAACGACAGGACCGTTAACATTATATGCCCTAGGATATTACGGAGGCCGCCCGCTATTAATGAAATATGGAAAGTATTTCTTTATTAAAGAAGAACAAATTCAAAAAGCAGATCATTTCTTTGCGAAATATGGACCGGTGGTGGCATTTACAGGGCGCTTTGTTCCAGGTGTACGTACACTTATTTCGATTCCATGCGGCATGGCAAAAATGAATATTTGGCAGTTTATCACCTATACATTTGTTGCGATGTTTCCTTTAACAGCGCTTTATGTTTATGTGGGAATGAAACTTGGTCCGCATTGGCACAAGGCTGGTGCGATGGTGGAGCAGTATATGCTGCCAATGTTAGGTGTTATCGCTGTTTTCTTAATTGGGGTCGTTTTGTACAAGCTGATTAAGAAGAAAAGTCGAAGAGAGTGCCGAAAGGAAAATTGCCTTTAACATATAAAAAGTGTTTGCTTGGAGTAAGTAACTAAATAAGGAAAAAGAATCAGCTATTTATAGTAGAGTACTGATTCTTTTTCTCTCTAACCTATTTTTCATATATACTTTGTTTCCTATTTTTTTGAAATTGTAATCTAAATTTATTTGGGGACATTTTTTTGTATTTGGAAAATGATTTTGAAAAGTGAGATAGGCTATTGAATCCTACTAAGAAAGCAATATCTTCAATTGAATAGCTCGTTTTTCTCAGTAGTTCAGTTGCTTTGTTTAATCGATAGTGAATTAAATATTGCTGAGGACTCATCGTAACAAATTCTTTAAATAATTTAAATAAGTATGTACGTTCAATTTTAATCGTTTCTGCAATCGTACTAACCGTTAACGTGTTTTTATTATATTGATTGTGAATGATATCAAGTGCAAGTGAAACGAGTTTTTCTTTTTCATTTGTTTTATATCGATTATTTTCTTCGTTTTGTACGATTAATGTACTCAAAATATGATATAAATCTCCGATTGCAGCATAAAGATGATTAGCATGGCAATGATTAAACACATCGGAAAATAATTGATCCATTTCTTTCATATTTTCATAGTGAAAAATATAGTTATCATTTAGAAAGCCACATTTATTTAATAGTTCTTCCGATTTACTTCCTCTGAAGCCTATCCAACGATAACTCCATGGATTACCTGCTAGTGGATAATAGTTATTATCTGTATATGGTGGAATGACAAAACCTTCGCCGGCTTTTAAGTGGTGCACGTCTCCGTTGATAAAAAATAAACCTTCTCCTGAAACGATGTAATGCATAAGATAGTAGTCAATTTGCTCATATTGGTAAGGTTCCCTAGGGATGACATCTTCATAGCCGCATTCATATATATATAGTTCGTTACTTGGTGCTTTATCTGTTTGAAATGTTCCAATTGATCCGAACATGGAAAATCCTCCATTCAACATAACTACAAATTCCGGCAACAAATTATTATAGTGTTAAAACATCACTTATTATACCATGAAAGCGGAAACAAAATATTTTGTTATTAAATAATTATTGATTGCTTAATCTTAACTTTCTTCGTAATTGCATTCTTTATTTCTACGTTTTGCATGGATTTGTTATAAACGATATGAAAAAAAGGGAGATTTAAAATGATGAGAAATTTAAAAAGATGGGAAAATAACCAAATTGATCATATGAATAGAATGGAATCGAGAGCTCATTATAACAGTTATCCAAATTATGAATCTGCTTTCAAAAATGATGTGAATCATAGTCATTTTCATATGAGTTTAAATGGGACATGGGATTTTCTTTTCTTGGAGGCACCTGAATATAGCCCTGAAGATTTCTATCAAACGAATGCAGATCTTTCAAACTGGGACTCTATCATTGTACCAAGCAATTGGCAAATGCAGGGTTATGGAAAAATGCATTACTCTGATTTATGGTATAGCTTCCCAATTATCCCGCCTTATGTGCCAACAGAGAATCCAACCGGGATCTATCGTAAAACATTTACATTACAATCTATTTCGGAAGATCATCAAATGATAGTGCGCTTTCAAGGTGTAGATTCAGCATTTGAAGTATATTTAAATGATACATTTGTAGGATACAGTAAAGGGGCTAGAATTCAAAGTGAATTTGACATTTCTAAACATTGTAAGCTAGGAGAAAATGTTTTAACAGTTCGAGTGTTTCAATGGTCAGATGGTACATACCTTGAAGATCAAGATATGTGGTGGTTAAGTGGCATTTTTAGAGATGTTGATATTTATGAACGTCCTGTGCAAGGTTTATACGATTATACGATCAAAACCTTTTTAGATGATAAGTGGGAGCATGCAACTTTATTTGTACACCCTGTATTTGAAAGCTTCGATAACCAAGTAATCAATTATCAGCTATATGATCAAGATGGAGCTCTGCTTTTTGAAAAAGAAATACTAGGTAATGAGTCACTTATGGAAGAAGTAAGGAATCCTTTAAAATGGTCCGCTGAAGCGCCTCATTTATATCAGTTAATTATGACTGTTAAAAAGGATCATGAAACGATTGAAGTTATGAATCAATCAGTTGGATTTAGACAAATTGAAGTTGCCGGGAAACAATTTTTAGTAAATGGTGTTGCTATTAAATTGAAGGGTGTTAATCGACATGATTACAATCCGAAAAATGGTCGTGTTGTAACGAGAGAAAGCATTGAAGAAGATATTATATTAATGAAGCAACATAATATTAATGCGATTCGAACTGCTCACTATCCAAATTCGCCGTATTTCTATGAGCTATGTAATCAATACGGTATGTATGTAATTGATGAAACGGACCTAGAATGTCATGGGTTTGAATTAACCGGGAATTATAATTGGATTTCTGATAATCCAAAATGGAAACTAGCTTATGTTTCAAGGTTGAAGAGAATGATGAATCGTGATAAAAATCATCCATGTATCATTATGTGGTCTTTAGGAAATGAATCAGCATTCGGAACTAATTTTAGAGCAATGGCTGCCTATGCGAAACAAGCTGATCCTACTAGATTAGTACATTATGAAGGAGATTTTGATGTAGAAGTTTCTGATGTGTACTCAACGATGTATACGTGGCTTGAGCATGATAAGAAATTAACAATGGATCAAGTGATCAACTCTACCCAAAAACCGCACATTTTATGTGAATATGCACATGCAATGGGGAATGGACCTGGAAATCTAAAAGAATATCAGGAATTATTTTATCGTCATGATCATCTCCAAGGCGGCTTTATATGGGAATGGTTTGATCATGGGATTGAAACGAAAACAGCAGAAGGAGAAGTTTACTATCGATATGGAGGAGATTTCGGTGACGAGCCAAATAACGGTAATTTCTGTATTGATGGGTTATTACAACCAGACCGTACACCTTCAACGAGCTTAATAGAATTGAAAAAAGTAATCGAACCAATTGAAACAAGTGTAGTTGATATGCAAGCGGGGATATTCCAGTTAACGAATCGATTAGATTTCAATTCAACAAAAGATTATCAGCTTATTTGTTCCTTTTATGAAGATGATCGTTTAATTGAAGAAAGAGAAGTGGAATTGCCAGTTATATCTGCAAGAGCGTCTGAAAGAATTGTTATGAAATATCCACCTATCTCACATAGAATTCTTGGTGCTATGTATACAATTCATTTCTCTTATCGATTAAGCAATGATACAAATTGGGCGGAAAAAGGTTTCGAAGTAACACATAGTGCATTTATTTGGCATAAGGAGCCAAAAGCTAAAGAAAAAGGAATTTCGAACGGGTCTATGTTAGAGGTAACAAACAATAATCATATTGTAACTGTAACAGGGAAAGATTTTGTCGTTACATTTGATGATGTATTTGGTACGTTATTAAGCGTGAAATATGGCAGTGATAAAGTGTTGGAAAAAGGTCCTAAAGTTAATTTTTGGAGAGCACCAATTGATAATGATATGTATCTATTAAATGATTATAAAGAAAAGTATTTTATGCATTTGTGGCATGAAATGGTACAAGAAGTGTCTTACGAATTAGAAGATAACGTATTTATTTGGGAAGTAACGACATTTAACGGTACAACAAATAGTTCTTGGTACTATGAAGTGACATATCGTTATGAATTGAATGGTGATGGAAAACTTAGCTGTAGCATTTCTGGAATCGCATCAGGTCAGAAAGAGAACGCTCCTGCCATGTTACCAAGAATAGGTGTGAATATGCATGTAAACAAAGAGTATAACAATGTGTCATGGCGCGGATTAGGGCCGAATGAAAATTATCCAGACTCAAGACAATCTTGTTATCACGGCGTATTTCATCAAGACGTTGCTAACCTTTTTGTTAACTATGTGAAGCCACAAGAAAATGGAAACCATATGGAATGCGATTGGATTGGGTTAAGTAATCGTAGTTTAGGAATTCTTTATCAGGCGAAAGATACAGTAAACTTTAGCGCCTCCTATTATGAAGATACAGATCTAGAACATGCAAAACATACGATTGATTTAAGAGAAAGAGATTATATTGCATTAAATATTGATTATTTACAAAATGGACTAGGAAGTAATTCTTGTGGACAAAGTCAATTGGATAAATACCGTTGTAAATTTGAAGATTTCCGTTTGGATTTTTCGATAAAACCATGTGATTTGTCTAAGAAAACGATTGTTGAATATGGTAGGGAAGTGTAAAAAAGATAAATAGTATTTAGCAACGAATAAGGATTGAACTCTGTAATCTACAGGATTCAGTCCTTATTCCTTATTCGTCTTATCTTAATGCGTTTATGACTGTAATACTCGATATAATATCTTTCTTCTTTGCATAATAAATGGTTTGAAAAGAGTCGTTGCGAATATAAAGAAGATAAAATAAATCTATAAAAAGAGAAGGGGAATATAAGTGAAGCTTTCTGAATTTCAGCAGTATGTATCAAATTTCAGTAAAGAAAAAGGATTTGCTGATACAACGATTGAGAAGCGTACCATGTATTTAATGGCCGAACTAGGAGAACTAACAGAGGCGATATTAAAGCGAAATGATGATAATGTAAAAAGAGAAATAGGGTTAGAAATGTTTGATGTAATTTGGAATGTATGTGACCTAGCAAATAAATTAGGAATCAATTTAGAGGAAGCGTTTCGGGAAAAAATGGAAATCAATCGAGGTAGAGAGTGGTAAGGTTATATGGTGTGGTTGGTATGTGACTAATAGGAGAGAATAGAGAAGTTTAAAGAAAAAAGAACTTGGAATACACCAAGTTCTTTTTTATGCTACATCGCAAATATTAGAGTAATTGTAGGTGTTCATTTTGTTAATTTTTGTATGTATAATGAATACGGAAGGGGGAATGGCATGAAAAGATTATTAAATCTACTAACGATTGTAGCATTGTTAACATTGTCAGCTTCTTTTCCGTTAGCGAGCATTCTTTGCAATATATCGGCGCTTTTCACGATATATCGGCGCAAATGCATCATTTATCGGCGACTTTTACAATATATCGGCGCTTCGACACGATATAAAGACACGTCGACTATATTCGACATGCGAGTAGTCAGCTCCTTCTTTTCATCTGTTTATAACCTCAATAAAAGATGTATTCCCATTGTTCCTAATTGTAGAATGGAATTTCTGATTTTCTAACGTCTCAGCAACTTGTTCTAATTTTTGTATATCATCGTGATGAATGAGTAAACTGTCTGATCCACTTTCTTCAATATGGATATGTTCAATATTCCCAACGGCTTTTTGTATGGATTGTAAAAAATCAGGTTTCATCAATAAGGCCTCCTGTATTTGCAGTTATTCGTTCTTATTATTTCCTTGTTTATGAAAAATTAGGCCGGTTTTTAAACGACTCTTAGTAATTTTGTTTTTTGAGATGGCATGTTGTATATCATTATAAGTACTTAACTATTGTAGATTGAAATCGGCAAGTAAACATTGAGATAACTAAGAAGGCCGCTGAAGTTGATTTTCTTATTTTAGCGGTTGTTACTTTGTTTTGGTTCACCAAAAGAGATAGATGTACACTCCACTCCGAGTGAAAGCTTTCTATGGGAGAGAGCGGGGGCTCACTTTCCTCGCTGTTCCGTGTATTAAAATGATTCATTTTCAAAAAAAATCCTATGTTTTACAATTTTTTAACATTTTTTACCTTTACTTTATACTAGTTTAATAACGTTTCGCTAAAATATTCTTGTATTTTACAATATATGCGAGGAGGATTTTTGTGATTAAAAGGATGTTGTGTAAAGTGAAGGGTCTTATTGGTTTTTTAGCAGTTCTCTTTTTAGTATTTACATCTTTCTCTTGGACTAGCTTCGCGGAAACAAAAGAAGAAAAAACAGAGAAAGAATCGTCAGAGAAGAAGCTTGTTTTTCCGGTGTTAAGTGATGTGCACATTAAAAATAGTGGAACGGATGATACGTTTCGTTTTCAAAGAGCGCTGCAGCAATTGAACGCAGTAGCTCCAAGACAAGATGCCTTTGTAGTTGTTGGTGATTTTACAGACAGTGGTTCAACGCAGCAGTATGATCGTTTCTTTCAAACTTATAAGCAATATGGAAACCAAAATGCAACTGCTATGTATGCTCTAGGTAACCATGATTATTGGAACGGATTAATCGCACAAGATGCACAGAAACGTTTTCTTAAGAAAACAGGAATGGAATCTATCTATTATCACAAAGTGGTAAAAGACTATCATTTTCTTGTGATGAGCCCGGAAAATGGAGTGACACATGGATATTATTCAGATACACAAATTAATTGGTTGAAACAGGAGTTAGTAAAAGCGAAGCAAGCGGATCCAAATAAGCCAATCTTTGTCTTTTTACATCAGCAAATTAAAGGAACAGTGTACGGGAGTCATGAATGGGGGACAAATGATAGTGCCAAAATTAATGAAGTCTTAAAAGAGTATCCACAAGCTGTAACGTTTTCTGGTCATTCTCATTATCCACTTGATGATCCAAGGTCAATTCATCAAAAAGACTTTACGTCTGTTGGTACATCATCAGTTAGTTATATGGAAGTGGAAAAAGGAAAAGTACAAGGAAGTAAGCCGCCGGGAGGTGAAACATTAAGCCAAGGCCTATTGGTAGAAGTAGACGATCAAAAAGTGACGATTCATCGCCGTGATTTTCATAATAACTCTTGGGCAGGTGATCCGTGGGTAGTTGATCTTCCAGCAAAGAAAGAATCTTTCAAGTATACAGAAGATCGTGATAAGGAAAAGCCGGCATTTTCACAAGATGCAAAGCTGAAACTTTCGAATATAACAGAGACATCTGTGACAGCGACATTTCCGCAAGCTGTAGATAATTTACTCGTTCACTCATACCGTTTGCAAGCAAAAGAGAAAGCAACAGGAAAGGTGAAAAACCAGCTTTTAGCCTTCTCCGAGTTCTACCGGGATCCGGTGCCTAAAGAGCTGACATTTACATTAGGTGGACTAGATATTAATACGGAATATAACATAGAAGTAACAGCATTAGATTCATTTGGAAATGAAAGTGGTGCTCCTTTACGCGAAGAATTTGAAACGAATACAGAAGTAATTGATCCGAATGCGAAAGTACCGAAAGCAGATGTATTCGATGTAAACTTTTTAGATGGTACTTTTAAAGATTATTCATCGTTTGGTGCAAATGGAAGTGTAAAAGGAAATGTAGCAATTGAGTATGAGCAACCTTTAAAGAAACACGTAATGAAATTAAGTGGACAGAATAATACATATGGATATATTCCATTTTCAAATGAGCAAAAAGAAAAGGTAAAGGATTCCTTTACACTAGAAGCAGCGTTTTCTATGAATCAAATTCGCAATCAAGCAATTATGGAAAATACCGAAAGCGGTGGAATTGGATTTGAATCAACAGGTTCTGGTTATGTAGAATTATGGGCACATATTGGTGGCAGTTATAAACATATTGGTGTACAGCTAGAAGCTAATAAAACATACCATCTAACAGGAACATATAATGGAAGTGAACTTGCAGTATATGTAGATGGAAAAAAAGTAAATAGTCAGCGAGTAACGGGGAAAGTGTATCATCCGAATGTACCATTTGCGATTGGAGCAGATCCAACAAGTAATGGTAATGGTAATGTTCCATTAAATGGAACAGTTGCACTTGCAAGACTATATAGTAAGGCACTAACGCCTTCTGAAGTGAAAGCGGCTTATAATGAGTTTCATAATCGGATAAAAATAGAAGAGATCCATAACTTATATGAAGAAATGAATAAGGTAAAAGAAACATTGGCAGGTACTTATGAATTTGGAGAGAAACCCGGTCAATATTCACAAAAAGCATTTGTTGCATTACAAAAAGCGTATAACGGTGCAAAAGAAACGTTGGAAAGAATGATGGTAACAAAAGAAGAAACCGTTACAATGTATCAATCGTTACAAACGACCCATCAAACCTTTTTACATTCTAAAGTGGCAGAAGAAAAGCCACAAACGGCGAAAGAAAAACTCCAAGTAACGATTAATGGAGCAAAAGATTTCTTAACGAAGATACAAGTAGGAACAGAGGTAGGTCAATACAAGCATGAACCAGTAAAAGCGTTAGAGCAAAAAATACAAGTAGCCGAAGCAGTTGTACGTGATCAAAATATGACGGATCAACGTGCAGATAGTATAGAGCGTACATTAAAGGATGCTACTTTTCTTGTTGAGAGTAGTATAAACAAATAGGGCGGGGAAGAGACTTGTCATGGACAAGTCTCTTTTGCGTGAGGATCATTCGGGACTTGAGGAAGTAGAATATATGTTAAAATAGAATAGAGATTGTTTAGAAGGAGCGGATGATGTGTCGAATCGAAAGATAAAACAAATTCTTGAGTATGTATGGGTTGGTATCGTGCTCCTAGTCGGATATAAATTTTTAGGAGATAAAAGCCTATGGATGCTTTTTTTAATAACCTTTGTATTAGGGGGACTAGGAGCATTATTTATTAACTTTTTCTTTGATAGTATGGAATCTTGGAAAAAGAAGAAAGAACAGAAATGATAAAAAAAGCAAGCCCGCTGTTTTTAGCGAGCTTGCTTTTTTAAGCTTCTTTTTTCTCATCGTTCGTTTTGGAAAGGAGTAAATGACTGTTTCGCTTTGAGTAGAAAAAGTAGACACATAAACCGATTGTTAGCCATATTCCAAAGCCAATCCATGTTTCTTTTGAAAGGTTGAACATTAAGTATAGACAACAGCAAATTGCAATGATTGGTAAAATAGGGACAAATGGAACGCGGAATGCTCGCGGTAAGTCTGGGTGTGTTTTTCGTAGAATTAATACCGCAAAGCAAACGAATGTGAATGCTGTTAATGTACCGATACTTACAAGGTTTGCAAGTATGTGTAAATCTAATAAACCAGCAAGTGCTGTAGCGCCAATCCCCATGATCCATGTGTTTACTAAAGGCACTTTGGATTTTTGATTGACGCGAGATAACGCTTTTGGCAGTAATCCATCGCGACTCATTGCATAGGAGACGCGTACTTGTCCATACATAACGACAAGAATAACAGTTGTCATCCCTGCCATTGCTCCTACAGCTAGTAAGCTAGCGATTGTATCTTCACCAACAAACCGTAATGCATAAGCAACTGGATCTGATACGTCTAGCTTTGTGAAAGGAACCATCCCTGTTAATACGAAAGAAACAGCTATGTACAATACGGTACAAATAAGAAGAGAACCGATAATTCCAATTGGCAGGTCGCGCTGCGGTTTCTTTGTTTCTTCAGCAGCAGTTGCAATCGCATCAAAGCCTAAAAAGGCAAAAAATACAGTTGCGGCTCCAGCAATAATGCCGTCGTAACCAAATGGTAGAAACGGTGTCCAGTTTTCTGGTTTTACATATTTAGTGCCAGCGGCGATGAAGGCAATAATGACAGCTAGTTTAATTAATACCATAATATTATTTATACGGGCGCTTTCGCGAATCCCTCTACTTAAGAGTAGTGCAATAAAAAGAATAATAATGACAGCTGGTAAATCAACGAGACCTCCTTTTCCGATACCAGGGGCAGAGGCGATGATGGCCGGAAGTTTAATTCCAAATCCAAGCAGTAGTGATTGTAAATAACCAGACCAACCAGCGGCAACGGCAGCAACCGCGAGTAAATATTCAAGCATTAAACACCAGCCGACGATAAAGGCGACAATTTCTCCAACTGTCATATAAGCATATGTATAAACGCTTCCCGAAATCGGAATAGAAGAGGAAAACTCAGCATAGCAAAACGCAACGCATGCACAAGTAAAGGCGGCAATGAGAAATGATAGAATAATGGCAGGACCAGCGTGTTTTGCAGCAACAATACCGGTTAAAACGAAAATGCCTGTCCCTATTACAGCTCCAATGCCTAAAAAGGTTAAATCAAGGGCGCTTAATGTTCGGTTGAGCTGACGTGGTGATTCGGTCGTAAGGGGTTTCTTTCGTAAAAGTGTTTTCAAATTCAAATCTCCTCTCTGTAAAATGGTGGTCTTACTCCCGCTCAAACGGGATCGATACAACTGCGAGGCTTCGTAGCACCTGAAAGAATAAAATAGAGAGTCGAGATTGTATGATATATAGATACAATGGGGAATGGTGCAGTTGTAATTTCACTTGTGAATTTATCATATTTCAGAATATTTTGTCAATAAAAAGTGTAACAAATAAAACGGCACAATTAAGTGAACGCTATGCATTTTGTGTAAATCGATTATCGTCTGTTGTTTGTGATATATCAGCGATTTTTAGAATATATCGGCGATTCGACACGATTTAAAGTGAAACTTCCATCAGTGACGACTTTCTCACTGATGGAAAGCTCTCACCAATCGGGCTTTTACGGGCAGTTTTCTTCCCTGCGCTTCTCCAGCTTTTACTGCCCGTTAATGCGGGATAAAGACACTTCGACGATGTTCGACACGCTGAACGTACTAGAAGAAGCTGACCTATCGGGTCAGCTTCATTTCTAATGCGTCTTTGCCAAGCTAGTGGATGTATATTCTTGTTTTGAAGTAGTATTTTTAAAGTGCGAAAATAAGTAACAGCCACCGATTACAATCATACTTCCGACGATTTGAATCCACGTCATTTGTTCACCTAATAAGAGAAACGCTAAAATAGCAGTGAAAATCGGATTGAAATTCAAGAAAATACCAGCTGTAGTCGCCCCTAATTTTTGAACACCGATATTCCAAAAAACCATACATAACACGGTTGAAATCACACCTGTGTATAGAATAGATCCTAAGAACGAAGCGTTTACATTTGAAATTGTGAAATCAGAGATATTAAAGGGAATCAATAGGATAATACCAAAGATACCAGAATATAAAGTAGACATCATTGGTGTCGTTTTTTTCGTTGCCCATCTACTGCAAACGGAATAAATTCCCCATACGCATACCGCAGCCATCATCCACAAATCACCGATATTAAAATGTAAGGAAAACAGTGTATCTATTTTTCCTTTTGAAAGAACAAGCGTAACGCCAAAAAAGGAAATGATCATCGATGTGACTTGCCATATATTTATTTTTTCTTTTAAAAATAGAGCGGCACAAACAGCGATCGAAATCGTATTTAATGTAGAAATAAGACCAACATTTGTTGCGGATGTATGTTCTAACGCCCAAAATTGAAAAATGTTAAAGAAAACAACGCCAGTAACCCCCATTATAAATAAAGGGAGAATGGCCTCTTTCGGCGGGAATAGTTTCTTTTCTTTCAGCCAGACAATTGGGAAAAGACAAATGATGGCAATGCCCCAGCGAAGAGTCGTAAGTGTCATCGGCGAAGCGTGCCCAACAAGAGATTTGCCGACTACAAAATTTCCGCCCCACAATAGGCTTGTGATGAGTAATAAAATAACATAAGGCATAATACGAGTTAGCTCCTTTTATAAGAAAGTAGGGCCTATGCATTGCCCGTTTAATAAAAAAGCCACTGTGCACGGTGGTGTGATACATATACGTTAAACTATGTAAATTGTAGCATTTTTCTTGTTTGTCATATATGTTATTTTGTATAATTAATAAAATTCGAAATAATATAAAGCGATTAAGTTCTTTTGCGGAATGTTATTCATTTTAAGTGCGGTTGTCATATGTTTTCGTGAATAATCGTTCGTTAGGAAAAGGGAGACTGGAAATGGAACAGAAGGGGTTAGATGATTTAGATGTACAAATTTTAGATGTGCTGCAGCAAGAAGGACAGCTGAGTAATGCGGAGGTTGCTCGCCGCGTGAATCTTTCGCCGCCGGCTACACATGCGCGGGTGAAACGATTGGAAAACGAAGGATTTATTAATCGGCAAGTAGCTATTTTAAATCAAGAAAAACTTGGATTTGACTTATTATGCTTTATTTTTGTTAGCACAAATATTCATCAAGCGGAGAAACTCGAAGTGTTAGAGAAAGCTATGCGCGAGATGCCAGAAGTATTAGAATGCCATTGTTTAACAGGTGAGTATGATTATATTTTAAAAGTTGTGCACCGCGATCGAAACGAATTGGAACGGTTTATTCGCAAATTAAATATGCTCGGCATTACGAGAATTCAAACGAGTTTAGCGCTGCGAGAGATTAAGTATTCTACTGTGTTGCCTTTGCGGAGAGAAGAAGAAGGCGGAGCTGTTTAGCTCCGCCTTCTTATGCATGAGGACGAATCCACAGTTTGGCAAAGTCTGTCCATCCGAACGAATCGATCGTGACATTTTGAAGTTCAGATGGGAAACTCCTTCTTTTTAACACATGGTAGTAAAAGACAAGAAGGTACTGGTCGCTAAGAAGCCTTTCGATGTTACATATTAAGTCATATCGTTTTTCTTTACTTGGCTCTGCTATAAAGCGGTCAAGCATGCCCTCGATTTGCTCATGATAATGGGGATGCCTGAAGCGATGAACGAAGCAACTTTTATTTTTAAAGATATGTAAAAAGGCCATTTCAAGATTAGCGTCGAGCACTTCTCCTGTTAAAATGATATCAGCTTGTTTGGCAATCTCTTCGTTAAAGTAATCAGTGACTAGAAAAGGATGAAGCTGCAGATGTATGCCGAGTGGTTCACATCGTTTTTGTAACCAGATCGCATCGCTTTCGCTACCTTTAAACGCAAAGAAGTAGATGTGTATCGTTTCTCCATTATACGTACTTTGTTGTAAATATTCTTTCGCTTTCGATATAGATGTTTCTTTATGCATGGTTCTGCTTTTATCGGGAAAAAAGCTATAAGCCGGCATTGTCCGATTATCACCAAGGTCGTGAATTAATGATGTAGGATCCATGATTTCTGCCCACGCTTTTCGGAAAAAGATATCATGCTGCGGGCCGTCTTTTTGAAAGTTAAATGCTGCGTATATACAGCCGATTTCTTCTGTTTCCACTGCCCTTTCTTCTTTACATCCCATGTTTGGTAATTCGTAGTTTGTTTGTATTTTTGACTGCTCTGGAACAAACCAAAATTTAATCTGATCAAGTAGTGCCCGCTCTTTAAAATAATCGGGAAATGCTTCTAAAATAAAATTATCTTCGGTAAAGCTTTTTATTTTAAAGGGACCTGTACCACTATACTGATGAGTTTGAATCATTACATCATGCGGTAAGATGGATAATTGTACAGAGCTTACATAATGTAGAAAAAAGCGATTTGGTTTTCGTAAATGAAAGATAACTCGCAGAGGAGATGGGTTTTCTATTTTCGTAATTCCCTCTGTTAACCAATCAAAAGGAGATTGGACAGCTTGTAATCTTTCGAAGGAGAAGATTACATCTTTTCCTGATAATGTTGTTCCGTGATGAAAGCGAACACCTTTACGTAGGTAGAATGTCCATGTAAGTTGATCATCGCTTACTTCCCAAGTATGTGCCAAATGCGGCTCGATTTCGTCAGTTTTTTCGTTATACCGCACCAATGTATCAACGATTTGACTAATAAGATGACTTTCCGTCGTTACAGCCGCAAAAGCCGGATCAATGGGGAGTAATTTTCGGTTATATGGGATTTTTAACACATCATACAGATCGTCTGAAGTTGTATATCCAAAATAAGTATTTAATCGCTCTTCTATCTTTTCACGCAGTAAGAAAGGTAGCGGTTCTTTTAATAATAAAAATACTTCCTTTAACTTCTCATTTTTTAAAAGTTCTTCAACATGCGGCAATATTGCTTCTGTAAATGTATGAAGAAAGCGAATTTCTGTTTTATTTCCCCGGCCTCTTCCTGGAATCCAGTCGATTAATTTTTCATCGCTCATTTTTTTAAGTAAAAATTTCACGTTTTTTGTGCTGCAAAATAAAATAGTAGCTAGTTCTTGGAGACTTTGCTTCATATGCTGCTCATTTGGAAAGGCAAATCTTAGCCGAATATAGTGGTCCATAATTTTCATGTTTTACATCTCCTTTTTCTCCCGCATTAACTGGCAGTAATACTCCCACCTCAAAATTCAGCAAAAGTATTGTCCAGCTCTAGCGGCTAGAATCTCCGGGTGCTCCAACGTCCTGCGATTCTGAGCGAGCCGCTTCCGCTTTTCTTAAGAAGTTAGGTGGGAGATAAACTGCCAGTAAAAGCCCGATTGGTTCAACTAATAATCAGTGGGATGAAAAAAATCCCCACTGATTAAAGTTTCACTTTATAAAAGGGGAAACTCTTCTGAATATTTTAACCTTTTTCTTCCTCTTTTTCAAAGTAAAATGGAGAAACAGAAGGAGGAGGAAACAGATGGGATTTTGGTCAATGCATCGCAACATTAAAATTAGAATTATTACATCCTTTTTAACGCGGACGGTAGGAACGATGATTTTTCCATTTATGGCGATTTACTTCTCCATAAAATTAGGAGCAGCATTAGCTGGATTTTTATTGTTATTGAATGTAATTGCGTCACTCATTGTCGGTTTATATGGCGGCTATATTGCCGATACATTAGGGCGGAAAAAGGTTATGATTATTGGACAGGTAATTCAAGTAATCTCTATTGCATGTATGGGGGTTGCGAACTCAGAGTATATAGATTCACCTTGGCTCACATTTGTATTTTTACTGATTAATAGCATCGGTTCTGGCTTGATGAACCCGGCAACGGAAGCGATGTTAATTGATGTAAGTACACCAGAAAATCGAAAAATGATGTACAGCATTAATTACTGGGCAATCAATTTATCGATCGCGATCGGTGCAATTTTCGGAGGACTCCTGTTTGAGAAATACCGTTTTCAATTATTTATGCTGCTGACGAGCATTGCATTATTAACACTATATTTAATTACGGTTTACATGGAAGAAGTATATGTCGTTCAAAAGAAAGCAGAAAAGAAAAACGTATTAACAGATATGGTAAACAATTACCGAGTTGTCATGAAAGATAAGGCGTTTATCATACTGTGCTTAGGAAGTATATGTGCATTATCACTAGAGTTTCAAATTAATAATTACATCGGCGTTCGTCTGCAAAAGGAATTTGAAACGATAACATTTTCATTCTGGAACGGAAGTAATTTTGATTTAACAGGGATTCGGATGCTAAGCTGGATATCCACTGAAAATACCGTATTAATCGTGTTATTTTCAGCGCTTATGGTAAAAATCATGAATCACTTTGATGACCGGAAAGTACTGTATGTAGGTTTATTTATCTATACAATTGGGTTTACGATATTTGGAGCAAGTAACAGCCTATGGATTTTATTACTGGCAGGCTTGTTCCAAACAATTGGAGAAATGATGTATGTGCCAATCAGCCAATCGATTCGGGCAGATATGGCAAAAGACGATGCGAGAAGCTCTTATATGGCTATTACCAGCATGGTCTTTCAAATCGCGAAAATGGTTGGAACGCTTGGCATTATGATCGGTTCCGTTATTGCTTCTTGGGGGATGAGTATTTTATACTGCATCATCGGAATAAGCAGTATTCTCTTATTCAAGAAAGCGGTGGATATGTATCATCTTCAAAAGGAGAAAGTAGAGAAAATAGGATAACGAGAAGGCTGCTTGTTTTGAAGACAAGTAGCTTTCTTAGGATAGGAGATAATTGTAATGAAAATTAGCCCAAAAGAATTTTATAGTCGTAATATACGTTATTTGATTAGGTCCGCAATGGAAGAAGATGCAAAACAATTATCTGAAGTACGATTACAAATAGATGGCGAAACAGAAAACTTAGATAGAGAAAAAGGCGAAGCATACATAGATGAAGCTGGTTTTAAAAGAATCATTAAAGAGGATACAGACAGTGTTAGTAATCTATTTTTAGTAGCAGAAGTAAGTGGAAGAATTGTAGGTTTTTCAAGATGTGAAGGGAACAAGTTGAAAAGAACATCTCATAAAGTAGAATTTGGCGTGTGTGTATTACAAGAATATTGGGGATACGGTATTGGAAAGAACTTTTTAACAGAATCCATCAATTGGGCAGACTCGCACGGAATTAAGAAAATCACCTTGAATGTTCTTGAGACGAATGATAAAGCGAAAAGCCTTTATGAAAGATATGGGTTTGAAGTAGAGGGGATATTAAAAAACGACAAAGTTTTATCGGATGGGAATTACCATAATACTGTTTTGATGGGGAGGTTTAATGGATAAATGGTCTCTTGTTTCGTATGATACGAATGTATATTCCTTACTCCCAACTACTGCTTACACCCGGAACTAAATATATCGGCGCTTTTTGCGATATATCGGCGCAAATAGGACATTTATCGGCGATTTTTGAAATATATCAGCGATTCGACAAGGAATAAAGACTCTTCGGCA
This sequence comes from Bacillus sp. 491mf, assembly GCF_900112415.1. Classification (GTDB taxonomy): domain Bacteria; phylum Bacillota; class Bacilli; order Bacillales; family Bacillaceae_G; genus Bacillus_A. The sequence continues at coordinate 9,114 of NZ_FOLV01000029.1, read as the reverse complement.
ATGTTCGACAGGTAAGCGGAGCGGATCAAACCAAAAAGGAGCTGAAAATCAGCTCCTTTTTGGTTTGATATATATATCTTGCATTACAAGTTAGTGTATGGTATTTTATGGTTATAACACTTACATTGCAAGTTATTAGTATAATTATTTACCTTGCATTACAAGATATTAAGAAGTATGTACAAAAAAAGGAGAGAGAAAATGGCTGATTCAACGCAAATGCTAAAGGGCATTCTAGAAGGCTGTATTCTAGCCATTATTCAAGAAGGAGAAATATACGGCTACGAGTTAACGGAGAAATTACAAAGTTATGGTTTTCACTCCTTTAGTGAAGGAACCATTTACCCTTTATTATTGCGTATGCAAAAAGAAGGATTACTGACAAGTGTGTTAAGGGAATCAACTGCTGGGCCAAAACGAAAGTACTATCTTTTGACAGAATTAGGGGAGAAGGAATTGGATAGTTTTAAAAACCGATGGAACGATTTAAAACTATCTGTTGAAAACGTGATAAATAAAGGGGGAAAATAACATGTTATCAACGAAGTCCGAGCAATTTTTAATTGAACTGAGAATGTATTTATTGCAGCGGGGCAAGAAAGATGAAGATATCAATGAAATTGTCGACGAGCTAGAAATTCACTTAATAGAAGCTGAAAAAAGAGGGAAGAGTGTAGATCATATTATTGGGAAAAGTCGTAAGCAGCATATGAAGAATATCGGGAAAGAGTTGCCTGTAGATAAAGAAGGGTTAATGAAACTCATTCCTGCAGCAATCTTGGTTATTATCGCTTATATGGCCTTCCCGCCAGCTCTTAAGGGAGAATTTAAAATTTCTCAAAATATATTGTTATTTGGATCATTACCGCTATTTTTAACTCTTGCTGTATTTGCAATTACTCTATTGAAAGGAATCCCTAAAGTATATCCATCTACAAAAAAGTCGCTATTTCTAATGTTGCTAGCTAATTGTATTGCCATTGGTGGCTGGTTAGTATTCTATTTTTGGATGGATGGAAAAATGGATACGTATTATTTTGTGGCAACGAGGGCGCAAAATTATATAATTGCTGGCGTATGTATGCTGATTTTTGTTCTTTTTGCACTGTATGCAAAATCGTGGCTTACGATCTTTGTAGCATTTACAATTTGTATTGGTCCAACCTTAGAGCACATTATTCCAAGTGAAATAAATAAAGATCCACGGTATATTACAGCAACGATTATTGGTAGTGTGATCATAGGTATATGTTTAGGTATTTATTTCTATAAGAAAGCGAAAAATCAACAAGTTATTGAATAGGATTAATGCAAAGAATCCATTTAGAGCAAAATGGATTCTTTCTATTTTAGTAAAACTACCCTGCAAAAGCACAAAAACTTTATAAAAATCACTCTATATACAAATGAACTGGACCACTGATATGAGACAGGAATAAAACACCTATGCTATCTGTTCCTTATATTCAACCGGGAACAGGTAGTATTCTTTGTGCGGTCTTTCGGTTAACGTGTATTGCTAATTTTGTTCGTAATAACCCCGTGACGGTGCGATGTCCAATTCGAAGTTTGTAAGTTGTACAATGCCTTTTAATTTGCTTTTCTAGAGGAGGCAAGTAGGTAACGTACCTCTTGAACATTGAAACAAGCTTGTCATTACAGCATTCTTATTATATAAAATCTCCTTGTAAAAAAGGTTGCAGATCAATATAGATTTGCAACTTTTCTTTGTAGAGAACAGTATTAACTTAATATTTATTTTAAGTTGTTGAGAAATATTTTGGTAATTTTTACAAAATTATACTGTGTCTGAAATTATTATACAGAATAATCAAAAAATGTTACTATTATATAGGGTATGTAAATTATAACCATTACAAAAATTTGATAAAAAGGAAAAGATATACAAACTATCTTTTTCTTTATGTATAATCGAAATTGTAAGAAAGAAGGGGAAATTACATACACTGTTTTTTTCTTTCTTTTCTTTCATAGCTTTATGAGTCTTATAGATTCATAAAACTACTCTAAACTATATTCAGGGGAGGGATATGAATGCAATATGTTGCACCACAAGTAGAGTTTAATACTTTAAACATTATTCAAGATCAGGCTTGGTGGCTAGTATTCGTCGCTGTATTACTAGCTTTGGGAGCTACGGTAGTTCTTGGAGCAGCTATATGGTGTCTGGCGAATGGCAAAGGATCTTTCACTGGCGGTGTGCAGTGGGTTAACGGTCTTCAAGTTAAAATTCAGTGTAGTTAGTTAGGCTTAATTTATTAATGATCATTTACAATTTAGCCATCCTTTTTAAAGGGTGGTTAAATTAGTTTATATATATATTTTTGGAGGTGCGAAATAATGCTAAAAATTCATCAGCTATCAAAACAATACAAGAATTCTGTATGGGGTGTCCAAAATTTTAATTTGATTATTAATAATAAAGAAATTATGGGAATTGCAGGCCCCAATGGTTCAGGAAAAACTTCTTTAATTAATTGTTTACTTGGTATTATTTCTCCTACATCAGGGAATGTGGAATTAAACGGATATTCTAGCCAATCTAAAGAATTTAAACAAAATATTGCTTATGTTCCTGATGATTTAATTCTACCTGAAGCTCTTACTGGAAAAGAATATCTAGATTTTGTTACCTCTATGTATGAACTAATAAATTCAGAGAAGACAGAAGATTTAATAGAGATATTTGATATGAAAGAAGCTTTAAATGAGCCAATAGAAACGTATTCTCATGGTATGAAGAAAAAAATACAACTAATTGCAGCTTTTATGCTGAAAAGCAAAGTTATTATACTTGATGAACCTTTTCGTGGATTAGATGTAGAAGCAATTATTATGACTAAAAAGCTTATGGAAAGATATATAAATAAAGGGGGAAGTATTCTTCTATCTACTCATGATTTGTTAGGAGCAGAAAAACTTTGTAATCGCATTGCTATCATTGCTAAAGGAGAAAAAATAGCAGAAGGCAAAGTTGAAGAACTTAAAACCCAGCATAATTCTAGCAGTTTAGAAGAAGTATTTATGAAAGTGTCTATGCTAGGTAGTAGGAGTGATCATTTTGAAAAAATCATTAATAATTTCTAGTTTAATGCTAAAAATGTGGAAAAAAGAAATACGGAAACTCCTTGATACGAAGATGAAGGTGTTCATAGCTAGTGTTTTCACATTATCAATAATTTCTATTGCAGTCTTTGGAGGATATCAAATTACTAGTGTAAGTTTGCAAGGTTTTCTAAATGGAGATACAAGATCTATTACGTTACTGACAGTTTCAATGTATTTAAATGCTTCTATTTTAACATTTGTTTTTTTCATTTTTTTTAAAGCAATGGCATCTGATCAAGATCGCTTATCTATTCAGTTAAGCTGGTTTCCTGTAAATTTATTCGAAAAGAATTTAGGATATTTCATTCCATTTTCTAGTGTAATTTTATCTCTAGTATTTTGTATGATCAGTATCATTATGGTACCTGCATTCTTCACACAAAAGGCAGGATTCATTTTTAGTTGTGCCTTTCTTTTCGGTTTATTGTTGCAAAGCTTTTTTGTATTATGTTTAATGCAATTCATTTATAACATTTCAACTTTTCTTGTAAAGATATGCAAATTACCTTTTGGTAAGCTTCTCACATTATTATTAGTAATTTTAGTTTGTTTAATATACGGATTAGAAAGTTTAAGTATCAAAGGGATGCTTAATACATTTACAGTTTTTGATTATAATGTTACTTATTTTGCTTCTCCTATTTTTCTTGGGGTTATCGGGGAACTTGCATATATGAAAGTTAATATACCAATTATCATCATTGGTTATATAGGAGTAATTCTACTATCGTTTTTCTCTTTGTTTCTCATAAATATAAAATCTGAGAAACGTTCTCTTAAATTATTTCGTTTCCTTCCCATCCCACGGAATAAATTAGGAGCACTTATTGTTAAAGAGGTTAAGTCCCAATGTCGAAATGAAGAAAACTTATTAAACTCTATTTTAATAATAATACTTGTAATACTATTCAAACTTAAGTTTAATTTCCAGGATAATTCAGTTATTATTATTGCTTTGGCTGGAATAACAGGGATTATTGCTTTAAACTCTTTCGGAAATGATAAGAAAATGTATTTAGCATATAAAACATATAACATTACATCTCTTAAAGTTCTTACCGGAAAGTTCATAGGTCTATGTATTTTATCTTTAATACAATTAGTCATCTTTTGTTTATTATTGTTATATACTCCTGACACATTTAAAGAATCATTTCAAATTATTCTTATTGTAATAAATTCAATAGCAGCCTTCTATTTAGCAGGAACTATTATACCTTTAGATAAAAATAACCCTTATGCAGGAATATTAGCTTTTATTTTTATCCTATGTTCCCTGATTCCAATTGTATTCATTGGAAATCAAATTATAGGACAAACTAATGAGGTTTTAAAATTTGGAAGTATTATTCTAGCAGAAATATTACTTGGTATAATAATTGCTTTAACTAATAGATGGAGGTTGAAAAATGAATAAACGGAAACTAGTACCTTATTTTCCTTCAGGAGTGTCTATCAAAAATCGTAGCGTATATGACGCAACTCTTGATGTATCTTTACCTATGAATAGTACCGCTAAAGTAATGTTAACAGAGATAGATGGAAAGCAGGATATGGAAAAAATTATTAATAATTTAAATACTAAATTTAATATAGATGAAAATACACTATTCCATGATGTTGCTTCTTTATTTGGAAGTTTAAATCAAAATTATATGTTAAACTGGAAATATGAAACTGGAAATAAATTCAAAGATGCCTTACTTCATTTTTTTTCCCAGTATAAAATAGGGTATAAAGAACGATTTAATATTGGGGACTTTGATTTTTTTTCCATATTCTTAAAAATGCTGTTGGTTGTAATTCGAAAAATTGTCTTGTTTTGGACTATCGTAATGATTCTATGTATTGTTGCATACAGCTTTATACAATCAGATTTTATTTTATCTTTAGCTTATTATTTTTCAATATCATATATTGGTATTATCACAAGTTTTTCTTTGCATGAAACTTTGCATGCTTACATGCAAAGAAAAATGACTAGTAAATATCCAGGTTTTATTGCAAGTGACTTGTTGTCCCTTAGATTGGTAAGACCAGTGATTATGCCTTATCAAAAAAAAATGATTTGGATTACTGTATTAGGACCACTAATCCCTGGAATATTCGGTGTGTTAGGGATCATACTTACGCAATTGTTGGGTGTAAGTGGTTCATTAGCTTACACATTAAATATTATTTTTATTACCTTTGCACTACACATACTTTACTTACTTCCATTCGTAGGAGATGGGAAATCTATTGTGGAACAACTTATGCTTAATAAATTAGGAGGTTAATTTTATGATTCCATCTTTTAAAAATTCACTAATTTTCTCTTCTGTTTCCAGCTTTTTTGTATTTCCGTTTTTAACAATAGGTATTGTCTTCTATTACATATTTTCAGGAACTTCTAAAAGTAGTTTGATATTTAATAGTGTATCTGTAAGCATGGATGAATCAGGTTTTTCTTTCTCATTAAAACCTAATTTCTTTATTTTAATGGGAATAGTGTTTGCAATTTCATTTATTATAACTTTTGTTGTTCAAAAAATAACAAATTCTAAGTAAAGGATAGGACAGTAGCTATGGATTATAAGAGAATATGTTCTAAATTATTAATTGTAGCTTTGTTTATTATAATTCCACTAATTTTCACATCTTGTAAACAAACCAGTGGTTCGAGTTCTAAACCAATAGATTTATCTGAAGGAATTGCTGTTGGTGATAAATCTGCACCATTGCAATTTATTGAATATTCAAGCTTCCAATGTCCGGATTGTAAAAAATTACATCAAAATATTCAAGATGTATTGCAAAAATATATAGATGAGAAAAAGATTTTTTATGTTTTTAAACCTGTAGATGTTCAAAGGTTTGCAAATGATCAGTACGTTTATAAAAATTTCTCCAATAATAATGAGAACTTTAATATGATAAAAACCGCTTTTGAAAAACAAGATCAATGGAGTAACGCAAAAAACGAAGAAGAGGTTAAACAAATTTTGGGTCTTGAAAATATTGATACAGAGACACAAAATAAGCGAAAAGAAACTATGAATCGTATAAACATAGACTTGAAAGAACGAGGAATAAAAGAAGTTCCATCCTTTTATATAAATGGGAAGAAATTTGTAGGAGTTTATAGTAAAGAGGAATTTAAAAAGTTATTAACAAAAGCAGAAGCTAATTAATTCAAGTTTAGTGAAAGGAATGATATAAATGCTGCGCTTAGCATTTATTGTTTCATCTTTAGCAACAATTGGAAGTTTGTATTTTAGTGAAATAAAAGAACTTCCACCTTGCGATCTCTGTTGGTATCAAAGAATTTTTATGTATTCTATCCCATTATTAATTGGTATTTCTAAATGGAAAAAGCATAAAGACATTACAATATATATAAAAGTTTTCTCGGGGATAGGATTAGCTTTTGCTTTATATCAAGTTATTCTTCAAACTTGGCAAATAAAAAATCCTGCTTGTGGGATTGAAACAAATTGTAGCAACATAGACGTACAATATTTTGGTTTCTTAACTATACCAATGATGTCATTATTCGCTTTCCTTATTATTTTCCTTTGTGCTTTCTTTATAGAAAAAAAGAAGTATTCTTTTTCTCTGTAGCTTTAGGAGATAATTTGCGGAGTTTTTAAATGATAAATTGCATATAAAAAAGAGAAATCTATAAAGTGAAACTTTAATCAGTGGGGGGGGTTCTTCATCTCCCACTGATTATTAGTTGAGGTAATAGAGTAGTAATCTTCTTTAAAAATGGAATAATAAATAATTTCCTCTGCGATCTTTCCGCCAAATTCCACTATCATCTTAGACAATTGCTAGTTTTAATAAAATAACCAAGAAAAAGAATACAAATTGTATACAACTCACTATATATACAAACGTCATAAAAGCCTGCTTTCGTTCCATAACTGAAACAGGATACAATGCTACAATACTATTTCCCAAACAATAATTCCAAAAAGCACGAAGTTGTACAAATGATATGTATAGGAAACATAACGCGGTGATTCCTGTTCCAATCCAGCTAGGAATATAGTAAGAAAGAAACCCTCCTACTAAAGTTAATCGTATATACATACCGAAGTAATCGTTAGTACGTACAAACGATAAACTATACAAATATAAAAAAGGAGATCGTTTTTTATATAGTATTCGTTCCAGTAAAGTGGTGAGCCACTTTCTTCGTTTTACTTGCTGTTTGATTTGCGGTACATCTGTAAAGAAATGAACAAATTGATAAAAGCGCATGTCCATTTTTTCTTCTTGCTCTATTAAATATTCCCAGTGAATGTGCCGTTTTTGTTTGTTCATCGTATATAAAAATAAGAGTGTTACGACAAGGAGTATACTTCCTACAATTATCATCGAAGTGAATTGAAACATTGTATATGTAATGGCAGCATTGCAGAATATCCGAATAAGCAACCAGTATGAAGCAATTTCTGTATTTTGATATGTCCAATGTATGTACATGTTCCACCATTTTATAAAAGCAAGGATGACAAAAGCACCGCATAAAAAAGCAGGTGTTGTATGTAATGATTGCCCGGCAAGCGGTGTAATGATGAGTACCGCGCATAATAATGGAAAGAGTTGAATGAGATAACTATATAAAAGAGACCGCTTAAAGTAATAGGCTAGTTTTTCTTCTATCGGCAATAAATATAGCATATCTGGCTTTTGTAAAAATGTGCGAATAGGAGAACGAGTGAGTATTACCGTAAGTAAAATCGTCACAATGGTTAATGCAACAAACTCAGACGGAAAGGAACGAAGAAACTTTGCATAATAATAGCCGCCAACACCAAGAAGAATAAGAAAGCCATAGACGAGACTACTTGCAATACGTACAAAGTATATCGTGATTTTTTTGAGATGTTGCTGGAAACGGCTTGTCCAAAGCGTTTCGATTGTCACTGAAATCACCCCTTTGTTTCATTATAAACGTAACTAAATTTCTAATAAAGTCAGTTATATCAAGACTGTATTATTTGGGCTGTTTATTATGCGATGGTTGGATAGTGAAATTCTGCAGGTGTAGGCCTAAGCGAGACATACCAAAATGGAACACAACTTGGACTAGCAATTACACCAGTTGACCGTCTAATGTTGCGGTATACCCCTTACTTCAACACCAAAAATAATTGTACAAAAAGACCAATTTTATCTTTAAAACGGTCTTTTTGTACAATTATTTTTCAGTTATACCTTTTGTAAAGTAATCATATCAGTATGTCCAAGATTTATAAAAAAAGTTTGTTTTTTTCTAAAAAATGTATATAAATACGAAATAAATAATAAATACACAAAAATAATTTTATATTTCCCTAATTTAGTCCTTTCCTTCTACAGGAATCATCTATTATAACAGTGTTCACATCTAAAATAAGATGTTTCAACAAAGGAAAGTATAAGTATCTTTATAATAATTTTCCAATATAATCAATGTGTTAACCAAAGGAATTCTGTATTATTTTTTCGTTTCTACTAACTAATACAGCTTCAAACAATGGACACAATTGTTACATGCCAAGTGTAATTTATTATCTATTCAAGATTCTGTTTATTCAATCTTTCTAAAAATACAAAAATATCATAACTCATAAATATACAAGCTATAATGAGGGCGTCGAGAGATAATCTATTACCTCTAGAGAAAATATCAAATCTGGTTCTGGTGCAAAAATTCTAAACTTCTAAAATTGGACATACTGATACGATTACTCTAAGAAAGGCGTGTGATCAGAAGGGAAATTTATTTAACATGAAAATGGAAGCGTTATCATCCCAATCTTATTTTGTTAACATTTGGTGATACTTCTAATACAGTTTTTATCCCGCTATTCGTGGGCAGTAATACTCCCACCTCAAAATTCAGCGGAAGCATTGTCCAGCTCTAGCGGCTAGAATCTCCGGCCGTTTCGCCCCCTCGGACGAGGCAAAAAGCGCCTCTCTGTCAGGGGCGTGGGCGTCCTGCGATTCTGA
>NZ_FOLV01000054.1 GCF_900112415.1 Bacillus sp. 491mf | reverse complement strand
TAAAATAAAGTGAAACTTTAATCAGTGGGGGTTTTCTTCATCCCCCACTGATTATCAGCCCTCACCAATCGGGCGCATGCCAGCAGTTTATCTCCCGCCTAACTTCTTAAGAAAAGCGGAAGCGGCTCGCTCAGAATCGCAGGACGCCCACGCCCCTGACACAGAGAGGCGCTTTTTACCTCGTCCGAGGGGCGAAACGGCCGGAGATTCTAGCCGCTAGAGCTGGACAATGCTTCCGCTGAATTTTGAGGCGGGAGTATTACTGCCCGCAAATAGCGGGATAAATATACAAAGAGGATGTCCCAAAAGTTTCACTTTTGAGACATCCTCTTTATTTTTATATAAGGAACTGACTAAAAAGTCCACTTTTCGGTATGATTCAGCTCAGTGAATCGGCTATTTGTATGGCGAATATTGTCGAAGCGTTGATATATCGTGAAAAGCGCTGATATATTGCAAAGAACGGTCGATACGACTACTCTTTCCCTGTTTTACTTTAAACCTCGTTAATTCAACTTTCACTCACTTTTCTTATAAGTGCATCGTTTTTTCACATCACTGAAATACACTTCTAATTTGTTTCCGTCTCTTTTCATTTGCTGGTTTGAGATGAAGGAATTACCGTAGTCAAGAATATATGAATCTCCTTTATTCTCTTGTTTGTATGTCCCTTTATATTTGTCATGTTCTGTCTGATCATTCGTATACATCTCTACTAAATGATAAATAACATCCTTTTTCTCTTCCTTTTTTATAACTGTTTCAAATTTATAGTATACCGGACATTGATTTTGTTTCTCTTGAGACAATTCCCACGTCCCATCTATCCCACTATTTCCACACGCACTTAGCATAGCTACACATGCAATAGTAAATACAAATTTAAAAACCGTCCTGCCCATTCTCTTTTCTCTCATTATTGTACATCATCCTTAATTATAAATATTTGTATATCTAAATTATATAAATTCTTTTAAACATTTCGACATATAAACTGCTTGCATTTGCGGTTTAAACTCTCACACGTGGTAGGAAAAGGTTCTGACCGCTCCTATGCACGGTCAGATGCTCTCGTCTTCTCTCATAAAAAGAAAGGGTATTTACGTCATTTTCTTAATATACATATATACAGTAACACCAAATCTACATTATACCACATAAATTTCTTCCTCGATTAACAATCCCCCTAAATTTCCTCTAAATTAACATTTATATTTTTCTATTCCACGATAACTGTATCAGCCTCTAAATCTTCAAAACAAAGATTTACAGTGCGTTTTAACGCTCTTGTTCGGTGAATGGTTCCAGCTGGAATTAACAGCGTATCATTTGGCTTCAAAGCAATCGTTTCTCGATCTTGAAAATCAATCAATAACTCTCCTTCTACTACCATAAATAACTCATCTGAATTCGAATGAAAATGCCAGTCATATTCTCCCGTAAAAACTGCAATGCGTAAACAGTGGTTATTTACATTTGAAACAACAAAATTTTTATGATTTTCTGTGATATGTTTCGTAATTTCTAGTAAATTCATTTTTTCTAGATTCATTTCTTTTGTTAGTTCATTCTTCATATTTATCGCTCCATTATCCAAGTGGTATATTACAATTTCTTCTAATTCCATCATATCAAATCTTCTTCTCGTTTAGCAGATATAAATACAGAAAAATAAAACTATACATATATATTTGAATTTTCAAACATATTAATCAATGCTATGCCGAATATAGCATGACCTCTACTACGCACAGCCAGATGCTCTCGTCCACCTAAAAAAATAGTTTTTTTGTCTTTTTTCCGTTATCGACATGCGAGTAGTCGATTCGCTAAGCTGAATCATACTGAAAAGTGAAAGGAGCTAACTAAAAAGTGGACTTTTTAGTCAGCTCCCTTACAGTCTTTCTTATGATAAAGCAGGTGCTTTTTCAAGAAGCTCTTTTGCATCTGCATATTGTAAACCATGTGCTTCTGCAACTGCTTCAAATGTTACATAACCATCTAATGTATTAATACCTTTTAATAAGGCCGTGTTATCTAAGCAAGCTTTTTTGTAGCCTTTGTTTGCGATTTGTACTGCGTATGGTACTGTTACGTTCGTTAACGCGATTGTTGATGTACGCGGAACCGCACCAGGCATGTTTGCAACTGCGTAATGAACAACGCCATGTTTTTCGTAAGTTGGGTTGTCGTGTGTCGTAATGCGGTCAGTTGTTTCAAAGATACCACCTTGGTCAATTGCGATGTCAACTACAACAGAACCTGGTTCCATCGATTGAATCATTTCTTCTGTTACAAGTTTTGGCGCTTTTGCACCTGGAATTAATACCGCACCGATCACAAGGTCAGACTCTTTTACAGCTTCTGCAATGTTATATGGATTAGACATTAACGTTGTTACTTGGTTGCCGAAAATATCATCCAATTGACGAAGACGATCTGGGCTTAAGTCAATAATTGTTACATCCGCTCCTAGACCAACAGCGATTTTCGCTGCGTTTGTACCAGCTTGGCCACCACCAATAATTGTTACTTTACCACGTTTTACTCCCGGAACGCCTGCAAGTAAAATACCTTTACCGCCTTTATTTTTTTCAAGGAATTGTGCACCAATTTGCGCAGCCATACGACCTGCTACTTCGCTCATAGGTGCAAGTAATGGTAAAGAACGGTTGTCTAATTGAACTGTTTCATAAGCGATACCAATAACTTTGTTGTCAATTAATGCTTTTGTTAATTCTGGTTCTGGAGCTAAGTGTAAGTACGTGAATAAAATTAAGCCTTCGCGGAAATAACCATATTCACTTGGGATTGGCTCTTTTACTTTCATAACCATCTCTTGATTCCAAGCTTCTTGTGCTGTTTCTACAATTGTTGCGCCTGCTTCAACATACGCTTCATCTGTAAATCCAGACCCTAAACCAGCACCCTTTTGAACAAAAACTTCATGACCGTTGTGAATCAAATGAACAACACCTGCTGGCGTCATTGCTACACGATTTTCATTGTTTTTAATTTCCGTTGGTACACCGATACGCATTGAAAATTCCCCCTTGAAATGTTAAAAATTACCCCTAAATAATTATGGCATTTACACTTTTATAAAGCGCTTTCTATTCTCTTATATTTTATCATAAGTTTTCATTTTTGGACAAAAACAAGACAAGTTGTCCGATAGAATTTGTCTAATTTTGACGATATCGATGAATGACATCAACTGCTCCAGTTACTTCTATAATAGTTCCCGTAATCATATCCGAATCTTCCTCACATAAAAATGAAATTGTGCGAGCGATATCTTCCCCTGTACCAGAACGCCCAATCGGTGTGCGATAATCAGATAATGCGCGCGCCGTCGCAATTGTCGCTTCTTTCATATCACCAATAATATCACCAGGACAGATCATATTTGATGTAATCCCATATTCAGCTTCTTCATAAGCAATTGTTTTCGTAAGTGAAACTAGTCCGACTTTTGCAGCCGCAAAAGCAGAGCGATATACCCATCCTGGCGCACTATCCGCTCCTTGAAATCCATAATTTACAATACGACCAAATTTTTGCTGACGCATAATCGGAACAACAAGCTTTAGTAAGTGAAATACTGCCGTTAAATTACCATGAATCATTTCATTCCATTCATCATCTGTATATTCAACTAACTTTTTACGCTCGAATACGTAAGGACCTGCATTATTAATAAGAAAATCAATGCGGCCAAAACGTGCCATCGCTTTTGTTACTACTGTATGTAAATCTTCCTGTTTTGTTACATCCGCTTGCACAAATTGCATGCGATGTGCAAGATGTTTATATTGTTGCTTTAACGCTTCCATCGCTTGAACATCACTGCGATATGTTACGGTTACCGAGTATCCTTTATGTAATAAACTCTCTGTGACCTTCTTCCCTAAACCTTTTGTACCGGCTGTAATGAGCGCATGTCTCACAAACATAGGCCTCCTTTTTTCTTGCTATAATTCATATGTAACAACTTCTTTATACAATTACAACTAAAATGTTCGAAACGGAATTTTCGAAATTCTGTAACGTTTCTGTCAAACACTTTTCCATAATTTGTTTTATAATAAAGATGTAAAGAGTTATAACGCTTATAAAACGGGGAGGAATTGTTCATGAATAATACATATACAAATATTTTAATTGCAGTCGATGGCTCTAAGGAAGCTGAAAAAGCATTTAAAAAAGCAATTCAAGTAGCAAAGCGTAACGATGCTACATTAACAATCGCTCATATCGTTGACGTCAAAGCTTACTCTGCAGTAGAGGCATATAGCCGCGCAATCGCAGAACGTGCAAATTTATTTGCTGAAGATCTATTAGAAGAATACAAAAAGGTTGCACTAGAAGCAGGTGTTACAAAAGTAGAAACTGTACTCGAGTTCGGTAATCCGAAATCAAAAATTTCAAAAGATATTGCTCCAAAACATAAAGTAGATTTAATTATGTGCGGTGCAACTGGTTTAAACGCAGTAGAGCGTTTCTTAATCGGTAGCGTCTCTGAACATATTATTCGCTATGCGAAATGCGATGTCCTTGTTGTTCGCGGTGAAGAAGAACAAGGTGACATTTAATAACGATAACGAATCCGCACCAAGCCTCTATGTAATAGGCTTGGTGTTTTTTCATTCCTGTTAAATAAAATTATCTTCTACGGTTATGATAAGAAAAAAAGGAATGGGAGAGATAACATGGAAAGTTCTGAACGGATTATACTTGATCTAAATGAACAAGAAGTCGACATGGTAGAAGCAATTTGTGCTCACTTCAAAGAAAAACACGGTGTAGAATTAAGTCACGGTGCACTATTTCGCGACTTAATGGACATCGAGTATATTCGTATTACAGAAGGAAAGCACAAATACGAATGAAAAATATAGACATTAGGTTGCTTATATTGTATAAGCAACCTTTTTCTTTATGCATACACTATATATATGTCCAAGCATAAAGGTGTGATTTTTTTTTGAATAATGAAAAGAAAACAAACAGCGAAACCACAGTTAAAAGCAAACGCACTACTCCGTTTATAAACTTATGCATCTTTACTCTTTCCGGCTGTAATGTATCAGAAAAAGAAATTAAGAAGCAAGTTGAATTAGCAACAAAAATATGGAAGATAGAATTTGTTATTACTAGCATCACAATGCTGAAAGATTTTTCTATTCGAACGAATGATACTTCATTTCGGAAAAAACAAAGTAAAAATATAAAACAATTATTTAGCGAAAGAAAATATCTCTTTCCAAATCCAAATAGCATTTCAATCTTTTATACAAATGCAAGACACCTCTCAAATAATACAACGGGACGATCGTTCTCTTCCCTTATGACAAAAAGCCGTTTTAATCATATTATTCTCACAAAATCTTCATTAGAAAATACACTTGCGCATGAACTCGGACATATTTTATTCTACTCTCATCGAAAACTACAAGGAAAAAATCCAGATACAAACTCGTATCGAACACATAGTCTAGATTCTAAAAACATTATGTTTGGAACTGCCACAACCCGTAAAAGGCAAACAACATCCCTGCAAAGAACGAAAGCATTAGAAAGTACATTAATTAAATATAGGTAACCATTATGAAAACCCCCGTGAAATATTACATGTTCACGGGGGTTTCTACTCGCTCTTTCGCCTTTTGAAGTGCTTGCCCAATTTGTTCGAATCCTGTACCGCCTGCACTGTTTCTTCTTTTTACTGCCGCGTATGGCGAAAGTACTTCATATAAATCCTCCTCAAATAATGGGCTCATCTCTTGATAAGTTACTAACGGTAAATCTAGTAAATATACACCTTTATTAATGCAAAGAAGAACAAGCTTCCCTACAATTTCATGTGCCTGACGAAACGGTAAACCTTTACTCGCTAAATAATCTGCGATCTCGGTCGCATTTGAAAAGTCTTGCGTAACAGTTTTCGACATAATATCTTTTTTCACCGTCATCGTCTCAAGCATACCGGCCATTACATGTAAACACCCTTTTACTGTATTAACTGTATCAAACATGCCTTCTTTATCCTCTTGCAAATCTTTATTATAAGCAAGCGGCAATCCTTTCATTACGGTTAATAGGCTAAATAAGTTACCATATACTCTCCCTGTTTTACCGCGAATGAGTTCAGCCATATCCGGATTTTTCTTTTGCGGCATAATGCTGCTGCCCGTTGCATAACTATCGCTCATTTCAATAAACTGGAATTCTTGACTGCTCCATAAAATCAGTTCTTCACAAAAACGCGATAAATGCATCATTAATATAGAAGCATTACTTAAAAATTCAAGAATGAAATCGCGGTCGCTTACTGCGTCTAAACTATTCTCATATATCCCATCAAACCCGAGCAACTGGGCACTATATTCACGATCAATCGGGAATGTTGTCCCAGCAAGTGCACCAGCTCCGAGCGGAGAAATGTTAATGCGACCTAGTGAATCTGTAAAACGATTTGCATCTCGCTCTAGCATCCAAAAGTATGCAAGAAGATGATGCGCAAAAGAAATTGGCTGTGCGCGCTGTAAATGCGTATATCCTGGCATAATTGTTTCAATATGTTTCTCTGCTTGCACTGTAAGTACAGTCTGCACTTGCTTCACTGCCTCGATAATATACTGCACTTCATTTCGCAAATACAAATGCATGTCGGTTGCTACTTGATCATTACGACTTCTTCCTGTATGCAGCTTACCGCCAACTTCCCCAATATGCTGAATTAACATCTTTTCAATATTTAAATGAATATCTTCTGCTTCAACAGAAAACGCAAGCTCCTGCTTCCTTGCTTTTTCCAGTAAATACTGAAGGCCGTTTTTAATTTTTTCTCCTTCTTCCGCTGTTACGATGCCGCATTTCGCGAGCATCGTAACATGCGCAATACTTCCTTCTATATCTTCTACCGCTAATTGCTGGTCAAAGGAGATGGAAGCTCCAAACTCCTCGACCCACTGTTCAGCCTGCTCAGTAAAACGTCCTCCCCAAAGTTTACTCATGCCTCCACCTTCTTCTGATTCACTTGGCTGTATACTTTTGTCGGTAAACCAAATAATGAAATGAAACCAACAGCTGCATCGTGATTAAATTCATCTTCTACTGTATACGTCGCTAATTTTTCATCGTATAAAGAATACTTTGATTTACGCCCTTCTACAATTGCATGTCCTTTAAATAGTTTCACACGTACTGTACCTGTTACATGTTTTTGCGTTTCTTGTAAAAAGGCAACAAGAGCATCCTTTAAAGGTGAGAACCATAAGCCGTTATAAATTAACTCTGTTAATTTTTGTTCAATCATCGGTTTAAAATGCGCTACTTCTTTTACAAGCGTTAAATCTTCTAATTCCTTATGTGCAGTAATTAACGTCATCGCCGCTGGGCATTCATACACTTCACGCGACTTAATACCGACAAGACGATTTTCTACATGGTCAATGCGACCAACCCCATGCTTACCAGCAAGAGAATTTAACGATTTAATTAACTCTGACAAAGAATAAGATACACCATTTAATGTTGTTGGCACCCCTGCTTCAAACCCAATTTCTACAAATTCTGGTTTGTTTGGTGTATTCTCCAGTGCTAGTGTCATTTCATATGCTTCTTCTGGCGGCGCTGCCCATGGATCTTCTAAAATTCCACACTCATTGCTTCGTCCCCATAAATTTTGATCAATTGAAAACGGACTGTCTAAGTTAATCGGAATTGGTACATCATTTTCTTTTGCATACGCAATTTCCTCTTCACGTGACCATTTCCATTCACGTACCGGTGCAATCACTTCTAAATATGGATTTAACGCTTGAATAGAAACTTCAAAACGTACTTGGTCGTTTCCTTTTCCAGTACATCCATGTGCAACTGCACTTGCTCCTTCCGCCTCTGCGATTTCTACCAATTTCTTCGCAATTAATGGACGAGATAATGCAGATACAAGTGGATATTTCCCTTCGTATAACGTGTGAGCTTGCAATGCTTTTAATGCATATTCATTCGCAAATTCTTCTTGCACGTCAATCATATACGATTTAATAGCTCCAACGGATAATGCCTTTTCTTTCACAAATTCTAAATCTTTTCCTTCTCCTAAATCTAAACAAAGTGCAATAATATCGTATCCTTTTTCTTGTAACCACTTAATTGCAACGGAAGTATCAAGGCCTCCGGAATATGCTAATACAACTTTTTTGTTCTCCATTTTATATCCCCCCTAAAAAGAATATTTATTCATTATTATTAATATTAATTCATAATTTATCATCTTTTAAAAAATGGCGCAAGGGATATTTGCAAATATTTTTTAAACAATTTCATCGAAGTTCGTTCTCTTTTTCGATACAATAGAAACAGAAAATGGAGGGAAGAGGCATGAAACGATATTTCACATATAATGAGCATCTAGGAATTGAAATACCTGATTTACAAGAAGAATGGGAAGAGATTCCTACAGCTGTGCAGCATGCCATTTTATTAAAGTGGGAACAAATTCGCGGGAAAATACCTGATCGGATTCAAGAACTTGAACATACTATTAACACGAAACAACATAAATTAAATAATGAAGAAAACTTTGAGCTTTCCTGTAAATTGAATACAGAAATTGCCGATCTTGCTTCCATCATTAACGACCTTTGGCTTTGGTATCGTCTCACTCAAAATGTTTCTGAAGGGAAGGCGCATCAGTAAAGAAAATAAGCTATATAAATACAAATTAAAAACCTCTTTCTTTTTAGATGAGCGAATGCAGGTCATGTGTTATTCTGCATAGCTTCGACTTATATGTTGAAACTTCCATCAGTGGAGCCCTACTGATGGAAATCTTTGACCAATTAAGTTATTATGGACGACTATCTTCTTTTTTCTATCACGAGGAAATGTAAACGTTTTCGAATGTGAATAAATAAAAAAGAATGCTTTCCCATACACTAAATATATTAGCATCATGATGAAATATTCTTTTAGCTACGGTGAATGTATACTATTATTCGTATTTTTCTTTGCAGAAATAGAAAGCATACTTTCTTGGTAAGTAATGTTTTCCATCAAACGATAGACTAACTCATCTAACTCTTGGCTACACACAACTACCTTTTCATGGTTAAACCCGTGCATTCTTACAAGTTCAATTAGTTCCTCCCTTTTTTTCTCTATACTTGCTTGTATATCTATCATCTTCATACGAATCTCTCCAGTCATCGCTAATATGACTCGAATTATAGAGAATATTCACCTTAAAACGAATATTATGTAATTAATTAAAGTACATTTCTGGAGAAATACAGGTTGAAAAACAAACATAAAAACCTCTTTCTTTTTAAGCGGGTAAGAGCATCTGGCCATGCATAGAAGCGGTCAGGGCCTTTTCCTGCCACGTACAAGGGTTAAACAAAAGGGAGAGCGCGAACAAAAATTCATTTTTCATAACAAAAAAACTTTCGACAGCAAATATTAGTTTATTACACCATTTCCTCTCAAACTTTAACTAAATTTCACCTTAAACCCTCATATTTACGAAGTATGTAGGTTTTTCTTTGCCCATTTTCAGGTTCCAACAACATACATTTTTCAAGAGTATGATATAATAGTATAAAATCTTTTACAGAAAGGATTTAGATATCATGATCGCTCGAAGGAGCATGTGGCATCGAATTGACGAATCTTACACGTAGCGTATTTTTGCAGCTCAGATACTTTGTCTAGCGAAAAAAATACGAAAGTGGGGAAATTATGATTGCCCGAAGGATAATTTGGCAACGAAAAGACTCTTCTTACACGTAGCGTTTTGTTTAGGTTGTTTGACACTTACTAAACAAAACCCAGAAGAGAATAGGATTGCTAAATAAAAAATCCTACTCTAAGTTTTGTTTAGTCTATTTTAGGCCTAAACTAAAACGAAAGTAGGGAGAATTGATGGACGAGAGGATTATTCGTTATTTCTTCAGTGATATATAGCGTAGTTAGACGTATGGAAACTAACTGCTGCTATATAGGCGTAGTTAGTTTATGAAAAATAAAACTACTAACTACGGAGAGAAGGAATAACGATGAGGAACATCCAAAGTCGACAAATTATTAAAGAAATTTTTATGGTTTTACTCGGTTCATTTATTTTAGCTACCGCGCTATATCACATTCATTTTCAAAACCACTTAACTGAAGGTGGCTTTGTCGGAATCGCACTGTTTATACAAAACTTTTTTGATATTTCACCATCTATTTCAACTGTTTTAATGGATATTCCAGTCATTTTACTATGTGCTACACTTTTAGGTAAAAAAATGGTCGGCTATTCATTTATCGGTTCACTTTCATTCGGAGCGTTTTATTCTTTAATGGAAAATTATTCTCCGTTTACGGTTGATTTATCTAATCATTTATTTGCAGCAGCAGTAATAGGCGGAGCTTTAGCTGGAGTTGGACTTGGGTTTATTTTACGATTCGGCGGTGCAACAGGCGGAGATGATATTTTAACAATTGTATTAAGTAAAAAGACACGCTTTACAGTTGGGCAAATTTTCTTCGTTTTTGACGTAATTGTCATTGCACTTTCATTATATTATTTAACATGGACTGAGATTGCCTTTACGATTCTTTCCCTTGCTGTACAGGCGAAAGCACTAGATTTAATCTATTATCCAGCAGCGGAAAAGAAGACAGTGGCAATTCCATTATCAAAACAACATGCAACAAATTAAAAGCGAAAGGCAGCCGCCTTTCGCTTTTTATATTTTTTGACGCAAATAACGCATTTGATAAAACCGATTCGCAAATTCTGTCACACTCCGCGTTAATCGATAGTTCGCCGTTGATCCAACCGCGATTCCAAGTACTGGTACACCTTGAAACAACTTGCGACGCAATGAATAAATAATGAACGTTTTCAAAATTTGTTTTAGTAGTACTTGTACTGATGCCGGATTTAATACTTCCTCTTCTCCCTCATAAAAAAATGGAGCTGATTCTTCTTGTTCTAACTCTTGCAGTAAGTTATACCAAGCATACTGCTGCAGGTGCACTGGCAATATAGCCGCATGAAACACTTTTAACGCTAACATCATTTCATACGGTTTATTCACATCATGACCAAATGATGTGGCAATAAGCTGCACAGCTTTCACATTTAAAGTAATCAATACAGGTAAATCCGCACTTAATAAGAAAAAACCGCCAATTCCTGTTACTCCTCCTTGCACGAAAGAATATAAACGATGACGAGCTGTTTGTTGTTCTGCTATGTATGTTAATTGATGAATGGATAATTCTCTCATTTCTTCAATGTGTTCAATAGAATCATCAAACACGCGCGCCGCTCCCAAAATCCGCCCACGTGCATCGAGCTGTGACTGCGAGCTCTGTATAAGCGCATGTAAATGAAAGAGCCATCCATCTGCTTCCGAAAAAAATTCATTTCGTTTCTTCTCTGGTAACTTCGAAAATGTACGATTTAACCATTTATCAAACATTTGCTGAAAATCCGTTGATTCGTGTTGCATGAGTTGCTGCTCCCAGTTTTTTAGATCCTGTAAAATTCGTTCCTCACCCTTTGACAGCATACAAACGTCCTCCTGGATTATTTTTCTACATTGTACTATATTTGCTGCGCGAGACCGTACACCCTGTTTTTTTCTGAAAAATATGTTATTTTCAAATAAATCACAATAAAAAGAGGAGGTAGGTTATGTATCCACGTGCGAAAGCGTTAGGGATTATTGAATACAATGATTGTATCCTTGTTGAAGAATATAACAGAAAACATGAAGGTGGCGAGGGATATTATTATCGACCACTTGGAGGAACGATTGAACTTGGGGAATACGCGGCGCAAACTGTTATCCGAGAATTTGCAGAAGAGCTTGGCGTCATTGTAGAAATCGGTACATACTTAGGCTGTTTAGAAAACATTTTTCAAATAGACAATACAACCGGGCATGAAATCGTCCAATTATATTCTGCTTCCTTTTCAAACAAAGAACTTTATAAAAAGAATGAGTTCACAATAACAGAAGGAGATCACATCTCTTATGCTGTATGGATTCCAATTGAAATGTTTTTAAAAAAGGAAAAAACATTATACCCAAACGGATTAACCGAACTACTTTCAAAAAAATAATAAAAAAAGACGGGAATCATCCCGTCTTTTCATTATATATTAACCAATATTTCCAAGACGTACTACGTCACGAGCAATCATAACTTCTTCGTCAGTTGGAATTACGATAATTTTCACTGGAGAATGTGGGAAGTTGATGAATGCTTCTTCACCGCGAATATTGTTACGTTTTGGATCGAAGTATACGCCCATAAACTCAAGACCTTCTAATACACGCTCACGGATTAGTGTACTGTTTTCACCGATACCAGCTGTAAAGATGATTGCGTCTACACCTTTCATACGAGCTGCATAAGAACCGATATATTTGTGGATACGACCTACAAATACTTCTAGTGCTACTTCTGCACGGTGGTTTCCTTCTTCTTCCGCTTGTTCGATGTCACGTAAGTCACTAGAGAATCCAGAAAGACCTAGCATACCACTTTTCTTGTTTAATACGTTCAGAACTTCTTCTACAGATTGTCCTGTTTTTTCCATGATGTACGGAATTAACGCAGGGTCAATGTTACCAGAACGTGTACCCATTGTTACACCAGCAAGTGGAGTGAAGCCCATAGAAGTATCGATAGATTTTCCGCCTTCTACAGCAGCGATACTTGCACCGTTACCTAAGTGACAAGAAAGTAGACGTAAGCTTTCAAGCGGACGACCTAATAATTCAGCTGCGCGCTGTGTTACATACTTATGAGAAGTACCGTGGAAACCGTATTTACGAACGCCGAATTTCTCATAGTATTCATATGGTAAGCTGTATAAGTAAGATTCTTCCGGCATTGTTTGATGGAATGCTGTATCGAATACTGCTACTGATGGTACGTTTGGAAGTACCGCTTGGAACGCTTTAATACCAACAACGTGTGCTGGGTTATGAAGTGGTGCTAATTCGCTTAAAGCATCGATTTCTGCTAATACTTCGTCAGTAATTAAAGCAGAATCCTCAAATTTTTCACCGCCGTGTACAACACGGTGACCGATACCGCTAATCTCATCAAGAGATTTCACAATTCCATTTTCAGTTAATTTGTTAAGTAACATGTTAACTGCTACTCCATGGTCTGCGATATTTGTTACTTCTGTTTGTTTCTCACCGTTCACAGTAATTGTGAAGATGCTATCTTCTAAACCGATACGCTCTACTAAACCTTTAGTTAATACTGTTTCACTTGGCATTTCAAATAATTGAAATTTTAAGGAAGAGCTTCCTGCATTAATCGCGATGATTTTTGACATCTAGTCTTTCGCCCCTTTTTCTCTTGTTAGCCGTGTGGAATACTTCCACAAACCGCTCAATTTTATGTCTTCAATTTTTGTCAGCTAACAAAATTGTTTCACTGATAAAATTTAATACTCACGATTTTTATTTAAACATCGTACGACATATATTTCAAGTGAAATAATTATAACACAGTATTTTTTTTTATATTACAGATTTATCTTTTTTTATTTTTCATCTTGTATATATTACTTACTCTATCCAAAGAAAGAAAACTGTATTATATATTCGTATAATCCTGTTACATAATAACTAGTTTTACTGCTCTACAACAAACCAACCATTAATTTGCTGCATAATGTTCTCCATCGCTTGCATATTAGAGAATTTTGGTAATTCTACTAATAACGCTTGTTTTGGCATGATTACGTTTTGCCCCTTCTTTTGGAGAACAAATATACTTTTTGCATTTTTCTCATTCTTAAACATGGAAACAGGTAACTGTAGTAATCCTTGTACAAAACATGTTTCTTTAATAAACGCATGAAGCTTTGGCGCCTGATCGCTTTCAAAAATGAAGTTTGGCACTAAGAAAAATAAATAGCCGCCTTCTTTTGTATATTTGACACTTTGTTCAATAAAAAGATGATGTGCATAAGACATACCTTCGTCTGCTTTTAGCGTATATTCACTTGCACCCATTTCATTTGGATAATAGCCGATTGGTAAATCACATACAACCACATCAACTGGATCAATATAAAGGGAAGCTAATCCATCTTGATTAAAAAACTCGACCGCTTGTTTTTGTAAATTTGCATTGACTAACGCAAGTTTAACAAGTAAGTCATCCACATCGACTCCAAAGCCACTCATCGTTGTCCCTTCTAGAGCGCTATTGAAGATTGTCGTCAATAAATTGCCTGTTCCCACTGCAGGATCAAGCACAGTTATTTCCTGTTGATCCTTCATAAATTTATGGAATAAATAACTCATAAACATCCCAACTGCATCAGGCGTCATTTCATGATTAGCTTGTACGCCGTCTTTCATCCCTTTTAAGATAGCAAGTTGGAACGCTTTGCGAATTTCTTCGCCTTTATAGTTTTCTTCATTAAACTTACTGTATTCACGTTCTAATCGGTCAATTGTTGGTTGTTCTAAGCCTTCTTGTAAAATTGTTCCTTCAAATAAATTATCACCTGTCTCTACAAGTGCTTCTAAATACGTTATGTCTAATTCTTTACGTAAAATTACGGCAGAAGAATCAAAAATAGAAAATAATGTTTCTACTGTTGAACTCACGAAAATTCCTCCTTCAAACTAAAATACACATAACTTATATCATAACATATTCTTAGTTCTTTTCATTCTTATTGAATCAACAATATAAATACATATAAAAAACCTTTTTTAGGTGGACGAGAGCATCTAGCCATGCACAGGAGCGGTTAGGACCTTTTTTTGCCACGTGCAATATGAAAACAAAGGTAGAAAACGAGTGCTGGGCATGTTTTATTCTGCGTGGCAAGAAATTATTTGTCGAAAAAAAACGACCTCTTTATTAAGAGGTCGCTCTTTGTTGCCTATATTACTTCGCAGCTTTTGCTGCTTCTAATGCTGCTTCGTAATTTGGATGGCTTGTTCCTTCGCTTACGTATTCTACGTAAACAACTTTGTCGTTGCTATCTACTACGAATACTGCACGTGCAAGTAAACGAAGTTCTTTCATTACAACACCGTATGCTTCTCCGAAAGAAAGATCGCGGTGATCAGAAAGCGTTACAACATTTTCTAAACCGTTAGCTGCACACCAGCGCTTTTGAGCGAATGGTAAATCAACGCTAATTGTTAATACTTTTGCGTTTTCAATAGCAGCTGCATCTTCGTTAAAACGACGAGTTTGTGCATCACATACACCTGTATCAATAGATGGTACAACACTGATTAATTTCACTGCGCCTTTATATGTCTCTAAAGTTACCGGAGATAAATCATTTGCTAACACTTGGAAGTTTGGTGCTTGATCGCCTACTTTCACTTCTGTGCCAACTAAAGTGATTGGGTTTCCTTTAAACGTTACGTTTGCCATTTGAAAATCCTCCCTTTTCTAATAAACAAAATATGTACAGTGTTAATGATAGTCATAATGCCCTTAAAATACAAATGAAACTAACTCAATTTATATAATTTTTTTCAACAAAAGAGCCCGTTTTACTTTACATATATCCCCTGTTTTCACTTTATTATTGCTGCTGTTGTTGTAAAAGTGCCTGTATATCTTCCACACTAATTGTATATTTCCGTTCTTCCATTCGCTCTTCTATTGGTAAGGTAGCGATACGATAATCTAAATTTTTCATTGCCTGTTCAATAATCTTACGAGCCAAACCTGCATTCCCATATGTTTTATCGCGATTTTCATACAGATAAGTAAAATATTCAACAAGCATGTGTCTTGCTTCGGCTGACATGCTATATTGCTTTTTAGTCATATAATAATTTGCAATTTGAATCATTTCTTCTGGTGTATAATCTTCAAATACAAGGCGGCGATCAAAGCGACGACGAAGACCTTTATTGCTATCAAGGAACTCTTCCATCTCATCTTCATATCCAGCAACTAATACGATAAATTCTCCACGTTTATCTTCCATTTGTTTTAGCAATAATTCCACAGCTATATGTCCAGAATCATTGCTCCCTTTATTCGTCAGTGTATATGCCTCATCAATAAACAGTGTGCCTCCCATTGCCTTTTGTAATACACTCGCTGTTTTCTCTTCCGTTCCCCCTTGATATTTATCAACCAGTTCTTTTCGGTCTACTTCCACACAATCTCCGCGCTCTAAAATTCCTAATGCCTCATACACTTTTGCAATAATTCGCGCAACCTCTGTTTTTCCTGTTCCTGGATTACCAATTAACGAAATATGCATGGAAAGTTCTCTTATATCCTTACCTTCTTCTCGATAATAAGAAACAAGCTGGATTAATCTTTCAATTTCTTTTTTCACCTTTGTTAAACCGATTAAACTATTCAAACGGTCCATTTGTTCCTGTAGTAACTTCTCATTAATTGGAACAGCCACTTTTCTTGCGCCTCTTTGTTGGAATGTTTTTTCAACATCATCCAAACGAATTGTCGTCAATACTTCTTTGTTATTCCATTCACTTCTTGGTAATGTACTAATTCGGTTTGCTTGCAATGTAATCCATTTATCTACTTGTTCCCGAACCATACGTGCGTTTCCAAAATGTTCATCCCGCTTTCTATACAACCATACAAATTGTTCATATACATAATTTTCCGCTTCCTCTGTTAAGCGGTATTTCTTATCAGCTAACAAGCGATTTCCAATTTCCATCAATTCATCTGGTGTATAATCTTCGAATTTCATATAGGATACAAAACGGCTTTTCAAACCTGGATTAGAAGCAATAAATCGTTCCATTTCTTTCTCATAACCAGCAACGATACATAAAAATTCTCCGCGATGATTTTCAAGAGCTGCTAATAAAACTTCAATAACTTGTCTTCCAAAATCACGTGCACCGTCTTCAATACTTAACGAATATGCTTCATCAATAAACAAAACCCCGCCCATTGCTTCATCGATACGTTGTTTTGTTTTCTCTTCAGAATGACCAATATACGCTCCGACCAAGTCTTCACGCTTCACTTCAACAACATGCCCTTTTTCAAGCAATCCAAGCGATTTATATACTTTCCCTAACAAACGAGCAATCGTTGTTTTTCCCGTCCCTGGATTCCCATAAAAAACGGTATGTTTTGGTTTAATATCTCCCCCGGAGTCAAGACCTGCTTCTTTTCGATAACGAGTAATTTCTACAAGGTTAATTAATTGTTTCATTTGTTCTTTAATACTGTTCATTCCGACAAAACGGTCTAACTCCGTCATTATATCGTTCGATTCTATAATTTCCTGCTGTTCTTGTACTTCTTCTACATCCTGTTTTTCTTCTTTTGATTCTTCAGTGGATTGTACTTTCTGACGCGTTACCTCTACATACGTTTTACAATTTTCTAATGTAGCTGAACAATCATCGGTAATTTGATAAGCCGTTTTTTCTATATCAAAACACTTGATATCCTTTAAAGTAATTTGACTTTCAGAAGCAATCTTAACGCCCATAAAAGCATCATAAATGTTACACTTTTGAACAGTACCTTTTACATGTGAATTGATTTCAATTGCTGGTGATGCATCTACTTGAGACATTTCACATTGTTCTATCCAAAATTCACTTTCTTTTCCCACTAAAAATATTGGATTCTTACAATGATCAAAACTACTTTTCTTTACATCAAATTGACTTTCTTCACTATATATCATTGGATATTCAAATTGAGAAATACTCCCATTTACAAAAACAACATTACTATTATTTTTAATATTAAGTGCATTTCCACCACAATTTTCAATTTGAATTTTCTCGATTACAGCTTGTCCCTGATTTAGCCAGATAGCTGTTTCTCGACAATCATATATATCACACTCTATTATTTTTGATTTGCTTCCACTTACGACTCCAACCCCTCTTAAAGAGTTGTACATTTTATTTCGTTGGAGCGATACTTCACTTTCTTCACAAATTGTTACACACGCTTCATTAAAATCTGATATAGTACAATCTTCAATGGAAATAATGCTATTCTTGTTAATATTTACAGCCGTATATTGCCCTTTATACAAATTATTCTTTGTAAGTGTTAGATAACTCTCCTCTATCCGAACCATTGAATGGTTATCACTAGAAAAATTAAATATTTCACATCCCTCTATTGTCCCCAGACTGTTTTCTTTAAAATAAAAAGCACTATTATTCCCTTCATATAATTTACAATTTATTAATTTGAAATTACTTTGTACGCCTTGAATCATTGCATAGGATTCATTTTGAAATTGACAGACTTCACATTCTTCCATAATGAAATCACTGTTATTTTCTAAATAGATTGCATTACTATTCCCCTTATAAATTTTACATTTTTTCAACTCCGGACTACCTTGGTTAACATATATAGCCGAATATTTTTCATTTAAAAATTGATATATTTCACATTCTTCAAAGATGCCCCGGCCATTTTGATAAAATGATATTCCATTCGCTTCACCATCATGAAATTTACACCTTCTAAACATTGGGCTACTAGTAATTACTGCTACAATTTGATCTTTAAAATGAAACGCTTCACACTCTTCAATAAAAGGTAAACTTTCTTCTTGAATATAAAAAGCAGATGATTCCCCATCATACATTTTACAAAATCTAATGCTAGGCTCTGACTTCACAATTCGAAAAGCATCGCCTTCCGTTTTATAAATCTCACAATTTTCTATTACCGGTTTACTTCCTTCACTTATATAATACGCACTACTTGCAGTATAACTAATTTTACATTTCTTCCATGTTGGTTGACTTTTTTCTATATAAATTGCTGGATATTCTTCACCTAATAAATTAAATATTTCGCATTCCTCAATTAACCCTGCACTCTGTTCATTAAAATTTACCGCATTTGTGTTTCCATCAAACATTTTGCAACCCTTCATAGCTGGCTGACTTTCATGAATATATATCATTGTACGTTTAAACTTGAATATCTCACAATTCTCTATTATCGGTTTACTTCCC
The DNA here is from genome assembly GCF_900112415.1 of Bacillus sp. 491mf. Classification (GTDB taxonomy): domain Bacteria; phylum Bacillota; class Bacilli; order Bacillales; family Bacillaceae_G; genus Bacillus_A. The sequence continues at coordinate 1,245 of NZ_FOLV01000054.1, read as the reverse complement.
TTTTCTATGTAGATAGCATTTTTTTGTCCATCATGTATTTTACAGTTCTTTATGGTAGGAGCACTATTAGACATATACAGAATGGCATCTTGTATATCAAACAAGTCACAGTTTTCTATAAATGGTTTGCTATTATTTTTCATAAAAATAGCATTGCCCGGACTATTATAAATGCGGCATTTTTTTATAATCGGATTACTATTATTGATAAATAAGGATGGATACTTTTCTCCCTTCATTCCATGTATTTCACAATCTTCTATTGTCCCCTGACTTCCCTCTCCAAAGTTGATTGCATTTGTATATCCACCAGTTATTTGACAGAATTGCATATACAATATCCCTTGTTGGTTCACATATACACCTGAACCATTTTGGGGATAAATATCGCAGTCTTGTATTTGTAATGTTCCAGAAGAACATTTTATTAAAGCTGTATCATCTTGTCCAAGCTGACGAATTTGAATCCCTTTTATAAATGTTTTGCTCCCATTCTCAATTAAAAGAGCTGTTTGAAATGTTTCAATTACAGTATCACTCTTGTCACCTTCACTAATTATGTTAATATTTTTATCAATATGTATATTTTCTCGATACACACCAGGTTTTACTACTATTGTTGTACCTGGTGAAGCGCCTTTTACGGCATCTGCAATTGTTTTATACCTTGAAAAAAAAGATTTCGAAACTACAACTTCACTCATACGCTGGATCTCCCCTTCCACAATAATCCATATTTTATATTATACATAAATATAAAAATGAAAAGAATTAATTTTCGGAATTAAACGAAAAGTCTTTCTCCATAGGGGAGCTCTTATATAAGCAGGATTGAATAAAGTGAAACTTTATTCAATGGGGGTTTTCTTCATCCCCCACTGATTATCAGCCCTCACCAATCGGGCTTTTACGGGCAGTTTATCTCCTGCCTAACTTCTTAAGAAAAGCGGAAGCGGCTCGCTCAGAATCGCAGGACGCCCACGCCCCTGACAGAGAGGCGCTTTTTGCCTCGTCCGAGGGGGCGAAACGACCGGAGATTCTAGCCGCTGGAGCTGGACAATGCTTCCGCTGAATTTTGAGGCGGGAGTATTACTGCCCACAAATAGCGGGATAAATCTAAAGAAGATGATTTCTGTTAATGCAGAAATCATCTTCTTCATATAGCATCATTTTTTAACGTCTTTTACAAAAGGTACATTTCATTTTCTATATTTCATACTCCGGCTGTTCATCTTTTTGTTTGTT
>NZ_FOLV01000004.1 GCF_900112415.1 Bacillus sp. 491mf | reverse complement strand
GAGAAGGAAAGAAAAATACAGGTAAAAGTCAGAGAGATACCTATTACTTTGATATAGAAAAATGTAAACGATGCCCTTTTAAAGAAGGCTGTTATAAAGAAGGCGCAAAATCAAAAACGTATTCAGTCACGATCCACTCAACAGAACATAGTAAACAAAAAACTTTTCAAGAAAGCGAGCTGTTCAAAGAAAAAGCAAAAGAGCGCTATAAAATTGAAGCGAAAAATAGTGAACTCAAACATAGACATGGGTATGATGTGGCATCTTCCTCGGGTCTTATTGGCATGCGAATGCAAGGGGCGATGGCCATATTCGCAGTTAATTTAAAACGAATTATGACATTATTAAAAGGGAAACAGTAACAAAAGTATAGAGAGAAAGGCGACCTTTCGTTCAAAACTGAACGAAAGGTCGCCTTTTTTGTTTTACATATGTTTTATGAGATGAAAAACGGAAGTTTTTCAGTGGCCTCGCCCCCGACAGAGAGGTGCTTTTTATATGCAGAAATTCTCTGAATCAGAAAAATTAGCTGCTGTTCAGCGTTATGTAGATGGAAACGAATCATGCAAAGCGATCGCCAATGCACTTGGTATGGATAAAAGTGATTTACTCCTTTTTATTAAACGATATGAATATCATGGAGTAAAAGCTTTTATAAAAAACTATACAACGTATTCTATGCAATATAAACTAGACGTACTTAATTATATGAGCGAACATAGGACGTCGATCCGAGAAACAACTGCGATTTTCAATCTTTCTACAACGAAGATGATTCGAACTTGGAAAAAACAGTTTGAATCTGGTGGAATCGAGGCCCTAGAACCAAAGGAAAAGGGGCACCCATCTATGAATAAAGAAACAAATAAACAAACGAAAAAATTATTACCAGCTGAAGGATCTATTGAGGCACTACAAGTCGAATTAGAGCGTTTACGTATGGAGAATGCGTACTTAAAAAAGTTGAATGCCTTAGTTCAAAACAAGGAAAAATCACCAAACAAGACAAAGCACAAGTAGTCTATGAACTAAGGACTGAATTCCCGGTGAAAGCACTCCTACAACTCGCGGATATTCCACGTAGCACGTACTATTACTGGGTGAAAAACGCCGGGCAACCAGACAAAGATGCGGACTTGAAAACTTTAATTCAATCGATTTATGATGAGCATGAAGGACGTTATGGATACCGCCGTATTCGAGATGAGCTCGGAAATCGAGGCCAACGAGTAAACCATAAAAAAGTGCAACGTATATATGAAGGAATTGGGTTTGAAATGCCTAGTGCGTATGAAGAAATATCGTTCGTACAAAGGTACAGTCGGCAAGATTGCACCAAACATCTTAGATCGAAATTTCAAGGCGGAAAAACCAAATAAAAAATGGGTAACAGATATTACAGAGTTTAAATTATTTGGTGAAAAGCTATACCTATCACCAATTTTAGATTTGTATAATGGTGAAATTATTACGTATACAATCGGTTCACGACCAACCTATTCACTTGTATCAGAGATGTTAGAACAATCGTTTGAGCGACTTTCAGAAGATGACGAGCTTCTTCTCCATTCAGATCAAGGTTGGCACTATCAAATGAAAAAATATAGAGATGCGCTAAAAGAGCGTGGTATTACGCAAAGTATGTCACGTAAAGGCAACTGTTATGACAACGCTGTCATTGAAAATTTCTTTGGTATTATGAAATCTGAATTTCTGTATTTGAAGGAATTTGAAAGTGTAGATCAATTTAAGAGAGAACTAGTGAAATATATAGATTACTACAATCACAAACGAATTAAGGCAAAATTAAAAGGCCTGAGCTAAGTAACAATACCGAGTTCAGACCTTAACCGCCGCATAACCAAATAACCCATCAAACTTTATGGGGTCACTTCATTTAAGTGGTGGGTAGTTGACATTGTATTGAGCACATAAAAAATTTCTTACTATATTTTACACGCTTTATATACTGGTCCATTTACATTTGACAAAATTAATATCATGAAGGAAAACTTTTTTACTAATCTAACTCCCATTGTGTAAACAAATTATTATAATAAGGTACTAAAGAACATATACATTAATTTTATACTTAACCTTGTTTAAACAGTTAGTAGCACTACAAGTGATTTAAATAAGAAACTAATGGCTGATAAGATAGATAATATGAGGAACAAGTATTTCAAAAACTTCATAAGATATGCACCTGGTTTAAAATCCTTCAGTACGTATATCATATTTTTGAAAACGAAGTAACTGCAAACAAGCGCGTTAAAATTAAATCCATAACCTAAGTAAATTAAAGTTTTAGTAGGTAAACCTATAAATCCACTTGCTCCCATCATAATAAATGAGAAAAGAAATGCTAATCCATATGGAATATAAGTTACCTTTGAATCTCTTAATCTCTTTTTCTGTATTAATAGTCTTATAAACATAACAATGAACCATAATTGTAAACCTAATTCTACTAATCTAATTACATATTCTCTCCAAAATGGTAACACGCTACTCCCCCTTTCACTACTCTTTGTTTAAATTAATTTTCTTATTTTTCGTTTTTCTGCTATTTTTCACATTTTTAATAAACCATCTTACCCAAAGTACAATAAGTATGATATAACCAATTATAGCTGATGGATTTAATATGTACGTGTTTATGAATTCTGCTGTTCCGTCAAATCCTTCATTGGTAAATTCACCCCAGGTTACAAATTTCATCATTATCCACATACTTGTATTCATTATAAAACCACCAAGTAATAGAATATTATAATCGTCTCTTCCGTTATTCATATCAATGCACTACCCCTTTTATGAATGGCTATATAAGTCCATCATAAGCATCTCCGAGTGATACAAAATCACTCTGCAACCAATACCAATACTTCCCCTTATTATGTATAAATCTTTCAAGTAGATCTGCAAACGATGTTGCAATGGTTTGTGATTCCCCTACAATTCCATGACGATCAAAGAAGCTGTCATAACATTTCCCTAATCTATTTTGATGCAAATCAATTGTTACGTATTCTTCTTGTCTATCATTACATATAATATACCAATTTGAAGTTATATCATCTTCACGCAGCTCACCTATTATTACCGGATTTGCTAAAATAAATTTTTGTGGAGAGACTATATAAACTGAATACTCCTCATTCTCAAACAAAACCATTCCTCCGCAAAGACTGTAAAATTCCTTTACATCTTCAGGTAGGATATGCTTCGTCTCGTCAATTATTGGTAATCCTGCAGGCCCAAGCACACGGCAATCAGATAAAGATTCTATTTGTGCAATGAGTTGACTGATTTTTTTCATTTCTATCACTCCTAAAGTGATATTGATTATATTCTTATTAGCGAATTTGAGTACATTTTTACAGCTACCTTCATCTCATTTATTTCTACTCAAATTCCTTTTGTACAATTTCAATTCACTTCATTGATTGCCAAATGATTTAACATAAAATCAATCTTTTCCGTATATAAATCCGGCATCTCACTCTTTATATTACATAAAATATCTTTCACTATTTGTTTCGTATACTCATCAACCTGTTGTAAAGCTTTAATATATGGAAAAATTAACTCTTCTGAATTTAAAAGCGTTCGATGAATTCTATCTGCCCAAAATTCTGCCTGAGGTGCCATATTTGGTATTCCACTCACTAACTGTATAAGTCCATCTTCTAATCCATTCCGGCTTGCAATATAAAAAATAGTTTCAATTACATAATCGTCTGCAGAAGGTTCTGCTACATCATCCTCAAATATTTTACAAAGCTCTGGGATCACCTCATTTCCTGCATGAAATGATAATTCATTTAACATTTCTTCAAATTTTTCAATATCATCACCTTTATTTTCCATAAAGCGCATCTTATATAAAATAGCAAGTTGTTCTTTATAATTCACAATGTACCTCCTGATTTTATCCCGCATTAACGGGCAGTAATACTCCCACCTCAAAATTCAGCGAAAGCAAAGAAGTTAGGCGGGAGATAAACTGCCCGTAAAAGCCCGATTGGTGAGGGCTGATAATCAGTGGGGGATGAAGAAAACCCCCACTGATTAAAGTTTCACTTTATCCGCAGCGTTATTTTCAACTATTTAATCTTGTTCTACTGAATCCTCAATTCATTTTCTATACTTTATTGATACTCACTAGTCACTAGGATACGGAACATGATTTAAACAATTATTGTGTAAAAAAAACAGCAGAGTTTTTAAAATCTCTGCTGTTTTCTATTATTTAACTTCTAACTTGAACAAATTTTTGATTGAATACACCATCGATTCCCTACAATTTTTCATCTTTTTTCCACAATATCCATATTATCATATTTAGAGTTAATTTATTGATAATAATATGAATATTTCTATCTTTTACTTTATAGTCTTTAATAAGAACCCTGTTACTCTCCCGATATGGTTAGTGGATTTTTTAAGCAAGAGTTTCTTGTATATAATCTATTCTTATTTAATCGGTTTTTCTGTTTTTAAAACAAATGAACTTAATGCAGGAACCTTAATCTTATTATCATGGAAAACATAAAGCACTTTATTTCCTGCATGTTCACCATCTACTAGTACTTTCCAAGGACCTTTTGATGGAAGAGTAATTTCCACCGCTTCTCTATTCGCATTGTGAGCTACAACAAAACATTCCGTTTTATCACCATTTGCTTTGCCATCTATTGTATAAGCTACAACATTTTTTGGCGCATCAATGAATGCTAGATGTTTTTTTATTTGTTCAGCAGATGTCATGCGAAAAGCTGGATGGTTGTTACGCAACTCTATTAAGCCTTTCATATAATCCACTTCTTTACCGAATGCCACACGGCGCCCCCAATCCATCTGGTTAATAGAATCAGGAGATTTGTAGCTATTATGATCACCATATTTTGTACGCATGAACTCTTGGCCTGCATGCAAGAAGGGAATCCCTTGCGATGTTAATATGATGGAAGAAGACAGCTTGTGCATTTGTTTACGTACTTCTTCACTGTCGCCAGGATTAGTCAACGCAAGCTTATCCCATAATGTATTGTTGTCGTGTGCTTCAACATATGTCAGAACCTGCTCAGGATCCTGATAAGTAGACACTTTTTTATCATAGTCCATACCAGCTGTAATTCCTTTTTTAATGCGTTCTTCCATGTTTTGTTTTCCGTTCACAAAACCATTATCCTTATCCTCAAATACACTGCCTTTCAATCCATCACGAATATCGTCATTAAAATGAGCGATTCCTTTCATTTTCTCCGCATTTTTTTGAGTTGCCTTCAACTCAGACGCAAGAGGGGTATTTAAATCCCACCCTTCTCCGTGAATAATAATAGAAGGATCAATTTTATTAACGGCTTTACGTATCGCATTCATTGTTTCGACGTCATGAATACCCATCAAATCAAAGCGGAATCCATCTAAATTATACTCTTTTGCCCAATACGTGACGGAATCTACCATGAATTTCCTCATCATCTTTCGTTCAGAAGCCGTATCATTCCCTACGCCAGTTCCATTTGCAAGTGAACCATCCTCGTTGTAACGATAATAATAACCTGGAACCAACTTATGGAAATTGGATTCAGCCGCATTGTACATATGATTATATACCACGTCCATCACAACACGAAGATCATTATCATGAAGTGTTTGAATCATCTGCTTTAATTCAGTAATTCGAACAGTCGGCTCATAAGGATTAGTAGAATACGAGCCTTCTGGTACATTGTAATTTTTCGGATCATATCCCCAGTTATATTGTGGTTCATTTAACTTTTCTTCATTTACTGAAGCATAATCAAATATCGGTAAAAACTGAACGTGAGTGACACCAAGGTCCTTAATATGATCAAGACCTGTTTTTACACCTTCAGGTCCTCTCGTTCCTTTTTCTGTTACACCAAGATATTTTCCTTTTTGTTTAATACCACTTTCAGGTTGAATGGAAAGATCACGTACTTGTAACTCATAAACAATCGCATCTTCCGGATTTTTAAATTTTGGCTTTTTGTTACCTTTCCAATTTTTAGGATTTACTTCTTTTAAATCAATGACTGCACCTTTATCACCGTTAACAGAAGCAGCACGCACATATGGATCAACGGCCTCAGTCCATTTATCACCAATCTTCACCTTATATGTATAAAAAAGGCCTTTTTGATCACCTTTAAGCTTTGCCGTCCAAGTTCCTTTTTCACCTTGTTCCATGTTTATTTCAGTACCTTTTTCATCACTCCATTTTTTGTAAGCGACCAACTTTGCCTCACTCGCAGTAGGAGCCCACAAACGGAACTTTGTTTCCCATGGCGTATATACATTACCTAAATCATTACCATCATAATAAAATAAATGATCAAATTCCTCGCTACGAATTACTTTACCAATTTCAGTATTAGCTTCAATGGAATTTCCCATTTTGATTTTGTATGTTTTTTTAAAATCAAGATTCTTTTCTGTAATGATTTTGACCTTATTGGTCATATCTCCATTATTTGTATCATAAGGACTAACTTTCTCTATGTTAACGCCCTCAATTTCAATTTTTTGCTCCTTACTATTGAATGGAACATTGGTAGTTATAGTAATTTCATTGAAACTATCAATAGTGGCCTTCTGAATAGAAAGTTCAGAAGAAGGTTTAGAATTGTATACTTTATCATCGCCAGAAAGAACCCATACTTCAGCACGGCCATCCTTAATATTTTCAATCCAACGATCACCACCATCTTTTTCCCATTCATTCGTACGAACTATAAATCCTACACGATTATGGTTACCATCAATCTTTACCTTAGCATACTTACCAAACTCATCTTCCCCAGTAAACTCATAGGACCTGCCACTCGCATTTTCGGCCCACATCCAAAGATTCCAATCTTTTGTATTTCCAGACTTCTCCTTATAATGAATGATAATTTCAGTTGTTTTCGTATTTGAATCTGCTTTCGCAATCTGAAAAGAAAAACCAGATAATAGCATGACAATTACAGTAAGCAATAACATCGTCTTGTTTATTAATTTTTTTGTAATTTGCACTCCATTCACCCTTTCTTAAAATATTACGAACAATTGATTATGTTCATTTCAAAACTATGTGTTACTAACTAAGTAACACTGCTTAAGTTAATCTAAAAATCTCTTTTATAACACCCCCATATTGAATGTATTCGTATTTATTTCAATGATCTTTTAATAAGAAAATCAAACATGAAAAGAAATAAAGAAAATTTACGAAAACGTTTGCATTAAACCTCAAAAAAAAGATTTACTTATTCCTTGTTATATCTCTAAATATCAAAAGATCATAGAAAACCTTTTTAGGAAACCGTTTGTTACCGCTTTCAATTTTATAGTACTTTCTATAAAGGGGTCAATATATTATTAATTAACTGTTTTTATTCTGTGTACATATTTCAAATTTTGTTAACATTTAAAGTTGTAAATCCTTTAAGAGAACAATCATGGATATATTTTGACTTTGAAACTTCATTGTAGCTTCAACAACTAATACAATTACTACTCTTATTGCTAAGTTAGACTTTTTTCGGAGTGATTGCTCACTCCGATTTTTCTTTTCGTTATATCCAGTTTCGATACGATTTCAAGTATGATTTTTGAAAATTTACTACATCATAGTTCAATCCAATAACGCTGAACAATTTCGCCAGTATTAGGGGAAATTACTTCATTCTCTAAGATACCCCCAACTCTTTGAATGGTTTTGGCAGAGCCAATATTTGCCTTGTCACAAGTTATCAACACTTTCTCTAATCCTAATTTTTCCGCTTCAAATAAGGAAAGCCGAAGTTGTTCAGCAGCGTAACCCTTTCGACGTTCGTCGGGGTGCACACTATAACCGATATGTCCGCTCTCCACCAGTAATTCTGGTGTTAATCGATGGCGGATGTTGATGAAACCGACTAAATTCCCCTTTTCAATGCTCAAAAACTGAGTGGATGGAACTCGATTTGGTGGTAAATCTTCTCGTTTTTCTTGAATTTTGACTTTTTCAAGCCATTCGTCAATGGAATCAAAATGTTGTAAGGAACAACTACCATACGGTTGTTCTCTTGATATTAGGAATGCCTCTCGATAAGCCATGATTTGTTTGCTATGTTGGTGTGTTGGTTTCACTAATTTCATTGTCATCACCTTTCTCCTATATCATTTTTTACATTACAGTGTCCTACCCATTTCTCCCCACTAAGCAGCTTTCTTTCATTAGTGAATGTTAAAAGATTTTTTTATTTGTACGATCTATCAATCATGCAATTTATTTAAAAACGCAGTGAAAGTACTCGCTACATAAAACACATTTTCTCTTGCTACTTCCTCTGCCTCTTCTACTGTAATTCCTTCACTTCTCATCAACTCTTCTTTTTCCCATGCACCTTCATACTCCCAGAAAACAACTATTGGATTCTCTTCGTGATTTTTATAATCAAAACAAATTAAGTTTCCTGCAGGGTCAAAAGCAAATGAAATTAATCCAATTGGTAAGATATCATTGAAGTCATTATATACATCTACAATATACTCACCACTATTTTCATCAAAAGATAATAACGTTCCAAATACTCTTTCTATTCCTTGGACGTCAAAAAGTTCTGGTTCTACATTTGCTCCATTATTTTTCGATACACATTCAACATACTCATGAGGAAAATCAACACCTAATTCTTTTCCAACTTTCTTTACATATTCTTCACTTACAGCTTCGTCAGCAAATTGCCATTCTATTTTATTCATTTCCTTTTATCCCCTAATAAGGTAAAACATTACTATTATGTATCTCTAAAATAACTAATTTCATTACATTATTTTCATTTTCAAATTCTTTATTAATTCAACAAGTGAATTAGCAAGCGGTTCATTTTCTTCTGTTTCAAAATTCTCTATGAATACCTGCCTCGTTTCATTATCAACCGTAATAGCCCTATTTTCAGGAGAGATGAATCCCACTCGAAACCGTTCAGCAGTACTCTTCTAATCTTTTATCCTAAATCTATTTTTCGGGTAAGACATATTCTAAGTATTCCTCATCCCATACAAGCATGTGATCATCTACATTCACGTGCCACTCAGCATCTAAAATGACAGAACGAATTTGTGAAAGCAATGCATTCCAATGTTGAAACCCCTCCCATAGTGCATCATCTCTGTTGGCGGGTAACCTAGTTGAACCTGCGAAGATTTCATCGTCTTCCATTAGATTCTCTTGATTATATACAGTAAACCCTTCCCAGTCATATCCTTCACCCGTATTATGATATTTCTCAATTTCTTTATCGACGGAATATTCCAAAATCAATTTATCAATAGCTTCCTGTTCAACGGTAGTAAGCTTTTGTTTACGGTTTGCAGAATAATAAATAGAAACACTCATTTTATAACCTCACTTAATTCGTATTATTTGAGATAACTGTAAATCCCTATTTAAATTTCTCCAACACTTATGATACTTTTACTATTCTTTCTTTACATTCATCACAATTTTCATATACTTGCTTAGTATCAAGTATATGAAAATTGAAATATACAACTTAATAAAAAAATTAGTAATTAAGGGTTCTTCAACCCATTAATAAACTCCTTGAAACTGTCAGCAACTTTATACGTATTTTTTTCTTCGCTAGATTGCGGGAAATAAAAAGAGTGATCCCAATAATATATGCCATATTTATCAGCATCTGTAATGAGTACAATTAATCCTGAACCCGGATCGTCTCCTATTATTAAACTATTTGGTAACATATCTTCCTCAAATTCTTCACAGCATACACTTAAATCAAAAGGTCTCTTTACATCTATACCATACAAAACATCTAAAGGAATCTCCTGATTTAGCTCTTTAACAAAAAATTTACTATATCTAACTTTCGAAGTTCCTCCGTTATATTCACTTAAAAACTTTTTATAATCTTCTGGAAATGGAAATCCTAAGAATTCTTCTATTTCCTCAATCGATTCCTCTGTTGCTTTACCAAAAGCATTTAAATTCGTATATTCCCCCCTATTTAATAACTTCTTAGCTACTGACATTCTGCCCATATGTCGAAACCTTCTGTGCATGTCTTTATTGATATCTTGAATTGTTGCTACATTTGGATGATGGGGCTATCTGTAACTTCCCTTTAGAAATACAATTCTTTCTACTCTAGCAATCATTGACATAGTTCCATCGTTAAACATTATCCCAAAGAAACCTTTATTGGTGAGGGGGTATATAAAATTTTGGATATCACGCATAATAAGTTTAGTTACGCCCCATACTAATTCCCCACTGTTTAAATTTAGGAGTTCGTGATACAAGATAACAGAGTGTCACCTACTATGGATAGGGAGAAAATAATATACTCCTTATCGAAAAAAGACCGCCCAATAATAGACAGTATAGTTGAATAAGCGTTCCTATTAAGTTATTTCTTTACTCTCAAACTGGAAATTAGTTCATCTAAGCTATTTGCAATTCCTTCAAACGAACCCCTTTCAAAATCCGCCAATTCAATCTTTCCATCTGTGTTGTCTAGAACAACTATTAAGCCATTCCCCTCTACTCCTATAGGAATTTTATCAATCCTATTATCATGATTATCTTTATAACCTTCTAGGGTACTTTTAAAAGAATCTAGTTCAATATTTGGCAATACAGCTTCTAATTTAATATAATGATTATCAATAAAACCATCTAAATCAGCAAACCAGTAAGAATTAAAATAGTCATTAATCGAGGTATGTAGTTTAATATTTAATCTTTCTTCAATGCCCAGCAAATGATGCTTAGTATTTTTTTCAACAGGTTTCCACAAAATCTCCTCTTCATCATCCATTTCACCTTGATAAATGAATGATCCAACATCTTCATTGTATGATGTTTTAAACAGAAAATCTAACCCTTTGTCAAAGCATTCTTTTCTTAAATCAAAATATTTGTTCATAGCATCTTTCATTATCAATGAAATCACCTTCACTTTTCTATTTCTACTGGTTTAATAATAGGGTACGCATATTGTGTGAAATCTGGAAGTCAATGTCTTTAATTTTAATGCTACACAACTTAGTTACGTCCTTACAATAGATTTCAAGAAGAAAGCATCCATATGACAAACAAGAAATGTAATAAAGAGTTTTTAAAAATGGTGGCTGAATTATATCGTCCAGGACAATCTGTAAAACAATTAAATACGCGATGTTTAACGTATCCACCTTTTGCTATAGCTCTAAGCGCTGAGGGACAATCTAACCTTCCATATAATTTACTCGGTCGATACCCACCAAAAATACCCGGTGTATCACTTTGATATGAATGCATATCAGCACCCAACAGGGTGAATGTCTTTTTTCTATTTTCAGCACTTTTCTCATTATCTTTATACATGTAATCACTTCCTATTTTTTACGGCTCAAACCCAGCCTGGCTCACATAAACGTGATTTTCCGGAAAGATTTCAATAAATCGGTTATATACTTTTTTAATTACATTTGGTCCATACCATTCTTCTAAACCAAGTTGGGCATATTTTTTCTCAATACCAAGTTTTCTTGTGCGTTTTCCACCACTGCCATCGCCCATGAAATAGTCATCAATACATATCCGATCGACGAATGGCTTCAATTTCACAGGAAAATATTCCCCACTCGGTAAGATAGGGGCTATAGCAGCTTGGGTCGATATTCCCGTAGCTGCTAATTTTTCCAATGTCTTAAAGCGCGCCTGGATTGGGGGTGCCTTTGGAGTAAAATGTTTACGTATCGTTTCCGAATCTGTCTCAATTGTCATACTTACTCGAACTTTATCTTTAAAATGTTGCAGCAAATCGATATCTCGACTTACAAGTGGGCTTCTAGTCTGTACGAATAGGAAGTCAGGGGGATCTTCTACCATAACTTCTAGTAAAGATCGCGTCACTTTTTCCTTATGCTCTATTGGTTGATACGGGTCTGTACTTGATGACATAAAAATGGTTACATTCCCTTTGGCTTTGGCACGATGAAGCTCCTTTTTTAATAAATTCGCAGCTCCTTTTTTAACATCGACCCAATTTCCCCATTCCCCTTCTCGAAAAAGAGATACAGGCATTTCGCGTACATAACAATAGGAACACCCAAATGAACAGCCTGTATAAGGATTTAGTGAATGAGTATATCCAGAAAGAAAGCCAGTCCCTTTATTCAGAATGGTTTTCGGACTTTTATAGAATAATTCACTTTTCATGATGGAACCTCCATTCATTGTACGGCAATAATTACTCATTTCTAGATGAAGCTCGCTTTTCCAGATCCAGGAGCAGTGTCTTCATTTCTAATCCGCCCCGATAGCCAGTTAATGAGCCATTCTTTCCTATTACACGATGGCACGGTACAGTAATTAATACCGGATTAGCCCCAATAGCCGCGCCTACAGCACGAACAGCTGCTGGTTTATTTATATCATTTGCAATGTCGGAATAGGATTTCGTCTGTCCATAAGTAATTTCACAAAGTGCATTCCAAACTGCTAGCTGAAATTGCGTACCTACATACTCAAATGGAACAGTAAAGGTTTTCCGCTTTCCTTCTAGATACTGAGTGATTTCAACGACATAGGGTTCAAGCTTTTCATCATCTTCAACAAGAGGACTTCCTGGAAAGCGTTTCTTAGCCCATTCGAACAATTCCTCGAATGGTTTGTTCTGTGAACCTACAAACACAAGCCCCTTTGAAGTTGAAGCAATATAAAAATTCCAATCCTTAAACTTTAGTAAAGACCAATAAAGGGTTGGTTTATTCTTTTTTTCCATTGTACTTTTCCTCCATTTTACTCATTTGACGAAATTGTGTTGGTGTCTGTCTAGTTTTCTTTTTAAATAAAGTAATAAAATAAGGCGCGTTAGCCATACCCACACATATGCCGATATCTCCAATCGCTTTATTTGTCTGAATCAAATACTTTTTAGCCGCGTGTACTCTAACTTGTTGTATATACTCAACCGGCGTAATGCCTTTAATCTTTTTAAATGTTCGATGCATATGATACGTACTCCCATGACAAATATCTGCTAACGATTCTAAAGTTAATTTTTCTGTGAAATTTTCATCAATGTATTCAGTAATTAAATCAACCCACTCGCTATCAGGCAGATTTTCATTAGTGGGCTTGCAACGTTTACAAGGGCGAAAATTTGCGCGGAGAGCTTGTTCTGCGTTTGGAAAAATGCATACATTTTCTTTTTTCGGAACGCGAGATTTACAGGATGGTTTACAGAATATCCCTGTCGACTTTACAGCGTAGAAAAATTGATTATTGTACGCTGCATCATTATTTATAATTGCTTGCCACTTTTCATCTGTTATCATTTCTACATCATTCGAAATTCTATGATCATGGCTCTCTTTATGTCCATTATTGATACTATCCGGCATTTATCTCACCTCTCCTTATAATATACTCCCCATAAATTCAGAATGTACAATTCTAGGAATGGAATAGCAAGATATTGAAGTTTAATTTTTATTTAGAATTGTGAAAAATGATTCCAAGACCGTATCGTTCTCCGGAAGTAACCGTGCTTACTCCGTGACGAACCGTATTTTTGTAATATCCTTTTCTACCTAGAACAGGTCTATGGTTAGTAGGAAAGATCAGTGCACTGCCTTGTTCTAAAGTAATTACATGTCCCCTACTCTGAGCACGAGGAATTTGTTCCACTAATAGAGATTCTCCACCGCGAAAGTCTTTATCTCGTTGATTTAATACAAATACTACTTGAAACGGGAAAAATATGTCGCCATATAAATCTTGATGCAAACAATTAAACCCGCCTGTTTCATACTTTAATATTAAAGGTGTCGGTCTAGTTTGTTCATATTCTTCACAGGTGTTCAAAAAATCTTGAAGATGATCTGGAAACTGTTCTGTTTTCTTTAAATAACCCAACCATCGATTGGCTGTTTTGGCCAATTCTAGATAAAAGGACTCTCTTAAACTTTGGATGATTTCAGGTAATGGATAAGAAAAATATTTGTACTTCCCATTTCCAAAGCGATATCTCGTCATATTGATTGTCGTTCTGTATGACTCTTCCTCACAATACAATTCTATGAAGAATTCACATTCCTCTTTTGTTAAAATCGCTGGAAGCTTTGCAAATCCTTGCTCATCTAATTCATCTTGAATTGAATCCCAATTTAAGTTTTCGACACGTGTTTTTATATCTTGGACCATTTTTACCCACTCCTATTTAGCATTCTTGATAACTAACACTATAACCTCATAAATAGAAAAAAATAAGGTATTTAGAATGTAATAGCAAGATAACAAAATTAGTAAAGATTATTATGTGATAAAGTAAAATTTCAATCAGTGTAAGTTTTCTTATAATTATTTTGTAAATAATATAGAAAATCTTAATAAGATGAGGAGAGTGAAAAAGTGACATGGCATGAAGTCAATGAAGTTATTGTAATTACATTACCTGAAAATTTCGACATGAATGCTAACCTAGGCTATCTAACAAGGGAAAAAAATGAATGCATGTATGAAATAGAGAACGATATAATTACAAAAGTTATAGCCATTGGGGAAATTCGGTCCTTAGTACAGGTAAGCGTAATCAATAATAAACAAATGGTTGTTCAATTCCTAAATGATTCTAGACCTATTGAAAAGTGGAAACGGGAAGAGATTGTAAAATATATTCATGAATGGTTTGATCTTGATAACGATTTAACGCCATTTTATGAAATGGCAAAAGCAGACCCATTACTTAAAATGCCTGCCCGAAAATTCTATGGATTGCGAGTTGTCGGCATTCCCGATTTATTTGAAGCTTTATGTTGGGGAGTTTTAGGGCAACAAATTAACTTAGCCTTCGCGTACTCCTTAAAGAAGCAATTTGTAGAAGGATTTGGCGATTCCATCGAATGGAATGGTAAAAAGTATTGGGTGTTCCCACCGTACGAACGAATTGCACAATTAACACCTACCGACCTAGCAGATATTAAAATGACGGTAAAAAAAAGTGAATATATCATTGGAATTGCCAGATTAATGGAAAGTGGAGAATTATCGAGGGGAAAATTAATGAAAATGAACTTTAAAGATGCTGAAAAAAACTTAATTAAAATACGAGGAATCGGTCCTTGGACAGCCAATTATGTTCTAATGCGCTGCCTCAGGTTCCAGACAGCTTTTCCAATCGATGATGTGGGTCTTATTAATTCGATAAAAATATTACGTAATATGAATCGAAAGCCTACGAAAGATGAAATCTTAGAAATATCGTTTCCATGGAAAAACTGGGAATCATACGCTACCTTTTATTTATGGCGTGTCCTTTACTGAATAATTACAACTCAAACCGGAATGTACTCAATAAAAAGAGAATGAACTTTAAAACCTAATCCCTTCATTAATTAATCCTATATAAATATACAAGCACCTTGTTTAGGGACGACAAGTATAAGACAAACTTTTTAAAAGGTGCTGTTTGCCTTCTTTAATAGGGATTGGCTTTAACTCCTAGATTGGGGAGACCCTAGCCTATCTGGAAGACTTTGCTCTTCCAGATTATGGACCGATTGCGGAAGAAACGCTAATATTATGAAGATATGTTCTTTTAAATTAACTTGTTTAATAACATTTCACTCCTCTAGTTAGTTGATTCACTTTCTTTAAATCACCCACACTACATTGGTTCATCGGAATACTATTACTCGAACAACTTTTATATTAGAGAAATCTTTTTGAAATTGATCTACCAAGTCTATACAATTATCACAGTAAACTCGCTCAGAAACAATTTCTATTTCGTCCTAAATATTTGAAGTATCCTCATACTTAAATCTTAAATATTCAGCATTTTTTTATTCTGTATGGTTAATATAATTAGAAATAGATCCAATGTAATGATAAGCTTCTGGTTGAGATGATTTAAAGTTTCCTTTACTAAACCATTACATTATTAATAAAGAAATCCATGAAAAATCAACCCCCAAAATAAATACTCATAAGATCCAAATTAAATTTGTTATCAAAGCGGATTTTCAATCAAGTTTCTATTAGAATTTATTTTCGCATGTCAACTTTACACTACTAAATGACCGTAAAAATACTTTTCTCCAACTTTCCATTCTCTTTTTGTTAATACATCAATATATGACATCAATTCTCTATATTTTTGATCATCTATTCCCATACCATACTGAACAGGACATTTGAGCCCACTCCAAATGGATAAAATAGACGGGATTGTAATCACATCAAACGCGGTTTTTTCTCTTAAAGAAATCATTACCTTCGGAATTAATTCCTTTACCAAATTCCCTGGAAATGACAAATCATTATGATAGTAATATTTAGTGATATCATTATTTTTAATGGACTCCGAATATATTTCTCCAAATTCTTCTACTGATAATTCATAATAGTCATCGCTAACTCCAAGCATTAATGTCAGTGTATTTCTGATTGCCTTCTCAACAAAAGTATCCTCCCATTCTTCTAATAAAGCGAGAAGGTATGGAATCACATTATATGAAAGAGTATCTCCTGCACTTGCTACAAAAGTAT
Organism: Bacillus sp. 491mf; assembly: GCF_900112415.1. GTDB lineage: Bacteria > Bacillota > Bacilli > Bacillales > Bacillaceae_G > Bacillus_A. The sequence continues at coordinate 213,654 of NZ_FOLV01000004.1, read as the reverse complement.
GAACACCATCTTCAGAAGCATTTGAAAGAAATTTCAATTTATTAGTGTCTAATAGGTCATCGTGAGTAGCTATCGAGCAAAAAAGTCTTGTACATAAATTGAGAATAACCTCATCTTGGGTACTATTCATGAGTTGTACTAGCAATTCCTTTACAGAAAAATCTCCTAATTTTAACAATTCATTAAGAAGGCAAAAGCATTCTTCCTCTGTTGTAGCATTCTGAAGCTGAAATTTAAGAGTTTGAATTGTATCCTTGGGAATTTCTCCATACCAAATATCTTTTACCATATTTTCTAAATTCATAATCTCTCTCCTTATTGGGCATGTTTTTATCAGTACCCGAGGAACTCACAAAATGGTAATCTACATTAGCGTTCCTTAACCACTTTCTACTTAACATGCCCACTGTTTGCATTCGCTTTTTAGCTTGTTCTTTTTAAATTTTCTTTCTTCCCCCTTAGAATCTAGCAAAATAACATTTCAAAAACCATTCATTTTTTAATTGATATAAATTCTATTGGAATAGAATCTGAAAGCCATACCTTTTCATTTCCTAGATAAAATTTAATTCCCTTTTTTTGAGCTTCTTCTGTATCAATTATTATGATAACAGGAACAGGGGTTTTTCGTTTACCAACTAACTTAGCTGTTTCTATATCTTCTGAAAGATGAACATATTGCCTAGACATTGGTAACAAACCAAATTCGTTAATAGACTCCATAAATTTTGGTGAAGTCCCATGATATAGTTTTCTTGGGGGTATAGCTTTCTTTTTAATAATCTTCATTGGAACAGAATGACCATATAAAGCTCTAATTTTTCCATTTGATAATTCGTGCCGCTTTTTTTCTGATATTAAAATCATTTGTTCTATGTCCGCTTGCGTAATATTTTCCCATTCTTTTGATTGATGCAATGCAGTTAATAACTGATCAACTGGCACCCATCCTTCGTCATCTAATTCTAATTCATACTTCCATGGAGCATGACGAAGCGCATAAGAAATTTCTTTGCTCATTTCCTGGTAATCCATACATTTCCCTCCCACCAAAACCTCTACTTATTCAGCTACAAATGTATCCATTTTGCTATTTTCAAAGAAGATTGCAAAATGATATAAATCCCTAAAATCTAGTTCTTCTGGATTCAAATCTCCAATCTTATCTACCCATTCAGAAATTTCAATCCTTCAACTTAAAAACCTTTAAAAACAATAACCTCCCTAAGATAATGTACTTATCAATTATTCATATAAATTTTCAATCTCAGTAAACTAAAAACATCCCTTTTCTCATTAAACTCCTCTGGTGAAATCATTTTTTCACCTTTCTGTTTTGTAAGTATTGTTGTTCTTTATGTAAAAAGTCATTAAAAAAACTGATTAATCTTACTATATGTTCTTCTTCGGAGTATAGCAATGGGTTATAGCCGTCTTTAGGAGGCATATAATTAATAAACCTTTCCATATCTTCCGGATAGTCAAAGTCAGCATATACTTCAACAATTTTATTTAATAATTCTTTAGGTTCATCTTGATACATTTCTTTTAAATGCTTCAGAATACTAAACCTCCATTTTCTTTTTTCACATTTCCATAAACCAGAATCCTTTAATAAGTCTTCATCATTTATCTCTTTCAATATGTTCTCTAGTATTCTCTCATATTCAATGTCATTTTTTCCCCAAGCAAGTTCTATAATGAACGGATTATTACATTCTTGATGAGTAGATAAAAATTCCACAGCATAATTAGTTATGTCACTATTTTTAATTACACTAAGTTCTAGGCCTACATATATTGTTTTCCAGTCATATTTTATTTTGCTTTGTTTTAAAATATCTATAGAATAATCCATTATATTCACCTTTAACCTTTTGGATTTTGATTAGAAGAACCTGTAATCATGTTTCACCCGAGAACTAATAACTAGTGCTACTTTTCTTCTAATTTTTGCTTTAGATATTCAGCAATTTCTGTTTGTCCAAATTCTCTAGCATATTCATAGGCATCCAAATTGTTAATCCTTTCACCAGTATATCTAATTGAAATATCTATACCCTTTTCAACTAGAAATTCAACTATTTCTTTATGTCCGCCATAAATTGCTCCAAATAATGGGTTTCTTTTTGCTAGGCTCACATCTAATTCTGTGCCAACTTCTATTAGATATTTTACTATTCCAAAATGCCCTGCTCCTGCTGCTAAATTTAATGCAGAAGCATCAAATGTACCACCTCTAGCATCAATATCTATACCTTTTTCAATTAGATACTTAACTATTTCAAGATGTCCTTTCTTTGCTGCTACATGCAACCACGTACCAAACAAAGTCATAGTATTCAATATTTCTGTATCATTTCCTATTAATTGTTTTACCTCATTAATATCACCAAGTTTGCTTGCATTCCTTATTGCTTTGTTTATACTTTTTTTATCCAAAACAAATCCACCTTAATTTTAAATTATCTTCTACTAGCAAAAAGCTCTTCTACACTAAATTTATTATTTTGAATAGCATTTTTAAGCTTGTTTATTTTAGTAGAATTGGTATTAACTTCCTTAACTATATCATTAAAATTCTCGCTAACAAGGTTACTCATACCCTTATAATACCTTTTTCACCTTTCATTCTAAAATGCAAAAAACACTCGTTGTTTTTAATACAATCAAGTGCTTTAAGTTCATACATGTTCTAGTCTCTATGTACATTTCCGATTCTATCATTACACATTTTTCCTTCTCGAATTCAGTGTGCGATACGTAAAACGTCATCATAATTTTCATAAGTCAAATTCATATTTACTTTTCCTCGTATAAGACCTTTTATATTGGAAAAGTCTTTAAACGTGATTTTATATAATTATCATTAAAGTAGGGTAAATGTATATCTATATAACGAAAAAATGCTATTCTTTTTGTATATTTCTACAAAAAGAATAGCGTATTTTTTATTGTTTAAATACAAATTTATTTCATCTTGATAGCGATGATGTGCTATCCCATCAATATTTAATGTATTTAGAAACCTAAAAGGAACCATACAGATTTTTTTGAAGGGTTTCTTCCTTCACATAGTCTTTGCTAACAGAAAAAAATATACTTTGTTTAAGAAAACATCATTCATTTTACTACTCAGTAAGCTTTTTCATAAATAAGGCTGTCCACAGTCCAGAGACACCAAATACTTTGTTTGATTGTTTTATCTCTTTCATTCTACGTATTTCTACTTCAGAAAAGTCTCTAAAGATGGCTCTAAGTTTTTCATCTGTAAAACCTAATCCACCTTTAAGACTTTGTAGTTTGTATACTTCCCAATCTGTTATGTCCGCCCCACCTAATTCTCCGCCTTGAACAAAACAAGTGATCGCAAAATAACCGCCTGGTTTTAAAGCCTTTTTTACCAAATTTACGTAACTCATTCTTCTATGTGGAGCAATATGATGAAAACATCCTGAATCATACACAATATCGTATGTACCTTCTTCAATTTGTAAATCAAAGATATTGTTATAAATAAAATTCACATTTACATTTTTTTCTTTTGCTCGTTCTGTTGCCCATTGAATGGATTCCTGTGATAAATCTACTGCATCAACTAAGCATCCGTTTTCAGCAAAGTAAATTGCATTCCTGCCTGGACCACACCCAAGTTCAAGAACTTTTCCTGGATTAAGTAATTTTTTTTCAAAATAACTAACTAGGTTCTCATCCGGTTTATTAGTGAAAAAGGGAATCTCTTTTTCACGATTAGAATAAAAATCATCCCAAAATTGAGTTGGTTCGCGCAATAATGAGTCTAACATATTCAATAAATCTTCATAACTACTAATTGTTTCTTTCACATTAACCCCTTCTTTCCACTTAAATCTTACATTCTAATTGTACTAATAATTAGAATGATTCGTGTTTCACCGGGGTTAAAAACACTTTAAATTCAAATAAGTAAAAACTCTCTACGCATTCTTATTTATGCTAATTTAACACGCATAAAGGTACCTAATTTTCGTTTTATATTGCTTTAAAAGTATTTACCTTACTCTTTGTCAAAATCCAATCAAACAATTGGAAACACCCTTAGAATTAGAATTTAATTTCGATTTTTCAGAATTATCATTACAATCGTTACGGTAATGTTACAAATGGAGTAGCTATACATTCTCATTAAATAAAAATATTTCTTTGACAATTTATATAAAAATATACTTTAAGTTGAGGGATATGCGGCGCTATCCCTTGTAATAATCAGACTTTGTCAAACCATAAACAACAGTATCTTCATAAACTCCCCAGTACAAACAGCTCTGCTTAAATGTCCCTTCATGTTTCAATCCTAATATAATGAAGGGATTTTCTATTCCATCAAGACAATTAATGACATTAAATAAACAGGCCTTAGAAGCATTAAAAATTTTTTTATATAATATGTATCGCCTATATCATTCAGAAATTATACTGAATCCCACACTATTTCAACGTAACAATTTCATTGTTTCGTCGAGACATGGTGAGTTTGTTTCTTAGTTAATTTCTGCATTTTATATAATTCGCCAATCATATAAAGTAAAGAGGACTAGTGATTTATGGATATAACCATAGTTAAAAGTAATAAAAATTGGAACCCCTTATTAAAACTTTCATAGTGAATAAGAAGAAAGGAGTAAGTTTATCAATGATTGTAGTAAAGAATGAAACATTGCAAGTACCTGGAGCAAGCATCTACTATGAAGTACGCGGAAATGGCCCTGTACTTCTTTTCATTCATGGCGGTGGTGGTGACGCTGACAAATTCTTTAATGTCGCTGACCATCTTGCTGATCGGTATACAGTTGTTACTTACGACCGCCGGGGCCATTCCCGCAGCAATCTCGCCAATCGAACTGAAGATTACTCCGTGGAAACACACAGTAACGACGCTCATCGCCTCATAGCCAAATTGACCGATGAACCGGCGTACGTATTCGGAAGCAGTTCCGGTGCTGTCATCGGACTTAATCTATGCATACACCATCCGGAGCAAGTAAAGCTACTGATCCCTCATGAACCAGTCTTATTGCAGCTTTTATTCGGTGAGGAACAGATCCAAGCCAGAAAATTTATGGAAGACCTTAAGAAGAATCATCGAAGTGAGGTCGTAAAGTTATTATCAAATTTAGGAGTAGACACTAACAATACCGAGCACCCAAAGGATATGCAAACAGAGCAGGGTTTGAGTAATTCAACATATTTCGTTAAGTATGAAATCCCTGGAATACTTAATCATTCGCTTGATATAGATGCTTTAAAGACTACATTAAAATCATCATCAATGCAGGTGCTTCCAGCTGGTGGAAGTGCCTCACGGGATTTTTTCGCTTATCGCTGCACAGTCGCATTAACGGAACAACTCGGAACAGAGATCGTGGAGTTTCCTGGACATCATGGGGGCTATAACACAAGTCATCATAAAGAGTTTGCTGAGAAATTACACGAGATTTGTTCTTCACGTTTATAAGGACAAATAAAAACTAGCACATTTCATTTTGCTAGTTTTTATTTATTTCAGAGCTACGATTCATCCAAGTCATCCCCAAACATTAAATTATCGATTTCTTCTATGTCCTTTGCAATGCCTTCTATTGTCTCAATTAAATTCCTTACCATTTCAAGTGTAATCACTTCTTCATCTTCATAAATTTTTATACTTGCTCCCATTGAAAGTAACTCCTCAGCAGATTTTACTAAAGATTTCAATTGATCTACATCATTATAATCACTTTCAATTACAGGCTTTTCCGTTTCCATATCTTGTTTTATTTCACTTATCGATTTAGATGTTTTCTTTCTTAACAAAGGAAGATATTTATTAAAATTCGAATCATTAAGGACTACTAAATTAACCGTGCCCAACTCTACCATTCCCCCCATAATGAAAATGCTATTATCTCTTTAATTGGATTTCCTGAATCTTAATACATCTTTTGTAGAAGTTTTTGCTCCTATAACTTTCCCTTTAACCTAATTTTGTAGCATATATTAATCCTGATTCAATCTGCAGATCTCCATTTGACATGACTCATCTAATTCCCTCTCTCCCAAAAAACATTTCCATTTATACGATTTTTTCTCTAATTCCTAGAAACGACTCAGTACACCTAAACTAGTAAGCACATCAGGTAAGCCTTCTTCCCCAATTCCTAACGTTATATATATATGACAAGAACTTATATTTTTAGAGCTATATATTATACAGATTTTCATTTTTTATCCTCTTCAATTTCCTGTATAATACTCAAATCAACACCGTCTTCTAACTCATTTGCAAGTTCTTCTAGTAACTTAAACTCTTCTTGTTCAATACCGGCGTCATATCCATAAACCTCAAAATATCTTTTTTTATATTTTGTATACCAATAATATTTACTATACATTATCTTATGTTTAGTTTCCTTCGCCATTAAATTTGCTACATTTCTACTTAAAAAATCATAGTAATCACAAAATCCCTTTAGCATCTCATCACTAGTTATCTTACTAATAATCTTATTCCCTTTATCTAGTTCAATTAATTTTTTCAATTCAAATTCATTCATTATTTCCATCATGTTATTCCTTTCCGTTCTGGATCGTGTTTATTATCACTAATAACAAAAGGAAACCAATTGATTAAACGGAATTAAACTACATAATCCTTTTCCTACTTTATTATTTTTCTACTCTTTCATTTAGTCCTTTACCACCTATCATCAACAATTACAGTATATTGAGCAACACCGATGCATTCCAATTCGTTATTTTTATATGTAATCCTTGTTTTTCTAGCATCATATTCAAAATTATAAACTAGAATCACAGTATTAAATTCTTTTTTTAGATTAATGTTATCAAATTGTTCAGAAAATTGATCAGAAAATGAAAAACTCTGCAATAAATCTTGAATATTATTCACCGATGTTTGGCCAGTCCATTTCTTTTCAACTAAATCACGGTCGTAATAACCTAAGTCGAAATTTCGTTCGAATATTGAGGGTATGCTATCTCCATCTTCCGTATATTTAATATTTGTATAGTTTTCAAGCTCATCATTGCTCTCAAAATTCCCAATCCATACTGTTACTTTTTCATTCATCTTATACTCTCCTTTAATCCTTTTGCCAAGATGATTTTTCTGTTTTATAATCTATCTCCTTTATCAACATACTTACTATTTCTTATGAACCATAGTAGACTCTCATGCTGTACCATGAACTCCAGCTTTGCAAATGCTTTCTTCTACACTTTCTAAAAGTTCCTTTAAATAAAGTTTTATCCCTTCTCCACCTCAGACCGGGATAGAGTTAAGATTTAAAAACATTATATTACGTCTTTTGACTATTTTCCCTACAAAAAAGCACTTGTTGCCTATCATAGATAACCTCATGCATTTTCTGTTATGAGTTTTTGATCTAAATATGAATATTACTTAAAATCCATGCTCAAAATCTATATCATATAGATCAACCCATTCTATACATTTTGGTACTGACTTATTTGTGATAAACTCCTCTATTATACGATACGCCATTTCACGGTCCACATAACTACAGGTGGGTATCTTCATCGGTTCTCCTCCTACTAAATGTCCAACTGTTTCTATTTCACGATTTTTATTAAATGTTACTAAATAATCTGGATGTCGCATGATAAAAAAACCACACGGTTCATCATAAAATAGAACTAATCGGCCCTCACACCCTTCGATTTCAAAACACGAATCCCCACTACCTTGGTTCCAATAGCTCTCATCCTTATCAAATATTACATCCCTTATAAAACTTTCACTTGGATTTTCAACGGGTTCTCCAACTGTTCCATTATATATAATCATTATTAGCTCCCTTTAATTTATAACTTTTATTATTGGCTTTGTATTTCCACTAATAAAAACCTCTAACTCATCCGTACCTAATCTTTTCAATAAAGCTAGCAATCTCTCTCAACGTATCATGCGCATTTTCCGGTCAACATACATGATAACTTTTTTAGATAAAGTGAAACTTTAATCAGTGGGGGTTTTCTTCATCCCCCACTGATTATCAGCCCTCACCAATCGGGCTTTTACGGGCAGTTTATCTCCCGCCTAACTTCTTTGCTTCCGCTGAATTTTGAGGCGGGAGTATTACTGTCCGTTAATGCGGGATAAATTTTAAAGATTCTTTCTTTTTGTTTTTTATTCTTTCTTCACTTGGTATTTCTACTATGTCAAGGTATTATCGTTAAATCACCTTTCCTGTATACTAGTATGAAACAAATAATCCATAAAATTATAACCATGGAATCATGATTCAACTACTTTTCTCATTATCCCAAATGACTTAACAACTAACTTCCTTAAGTATAAAATTAACTTTGTCGGAGTATTGTTTTGGATGTTTATCACTTATTTCTTTCAAAATCATAATTACTTCTGCTTTCTTGGAAGGTGTAACATTTCTTAAGGCATTTATATATGGAACAAATAAATCTTCTGTATCTAAAACACTTTTATACAACCTTTTAGCACAATATCTAGCCTGTGGTAAAACGCGGCTTATTCCTTTAATTAATTCACTTAACCCCTCTTCAATTCTATTTTGTTCCATAATATAAAAAATGGTTTCAATCAAATCACCAATCATTGAAGGTTCATCTATCTCATCATGAAATACACTACACAGATCAATAATGACTTTAGTGTCAGCAGTTTGTGCTATTTCATTTAGAGTTTCCTCAAATACTTCTATACTATCATCTTCATGCTCAAAAAAACGTATCCTTTTTAAAGTTACTATCATATTCCCTAGAGACATTCTTTCCCCTCCACCCTATTTTTCTTACTAGATAAGACCATTATACAAAGTATTTCATACTCCCTATTTATTTGTTAAACTATATAAATTTTCCTATGTTTTATTTAATTTTAATTCGTATACTCTTACATCAAACCACAGTTTTATAAATCAAATCCTTCTTTAGTTCACATTCTCTCCATTCATAAATTGATGTTTTTAGTAACCCTTCCGTCCTTTACTCCATTTTGAAAAAAGATTGATTAAAATGGAGTCTTTGTTACGTTAAGTACGTTTCTTCACAATCTTAGTAGTCGTAATAATTCTAATCATATATTCCCCATTCAAACAAAAAGTAATGGCTATCAGATTGTCCGAATATATAATCATAAATATCCCCTTTTTGTACTTGTATTGTTTCAATATGATTTAACCTAATTAAAAGTTCTTTAACAACTGATTCTGGTGCATTCACATCAGCTAAACCTCTTTTAAATCTACTTATAAAACCATCTTTGTTTACTAACTCTATGCAAGCACATACTCTTGTATAATATGCATTAATCCAGATATCTTTTAGTGCTGTTATCCATTGTTCATCTGAAGGGTCTGGCTCATCACTAATATCCCATTCCTCTCCATCGAACAATTCCTTTTTAAATAGTGCGGAAAATGCCCCTTGAATGTTATTAAATTGACTTTTTCTAGCGAATATTAAGTCTACTTGCATTGCATATTCATCTTTAAATTCATACACATCAAATAATAAATTTGATAATCTTACGTTTGCAATTTGTCTGGCAAATAAATTGAGATCGTCAAACAACTCTTGAATTTCTTTATTCAGCATAATACCCCCTCTTCTTCCTAAAGTTCCGGTATTTTGATTATTGATGTTTAACTAAGCTTACGTGGTTGGTTCAATAAGAAAAACGAAATATAAGTAATTCCGGGTAAACTTTTTTCAATACGGGTTTTCTCATATTGATGAGATTTCCGTCCATTCTTCTGTAGGAGGTGGAACAGTTGGATTAGAATCTTTGTTATTTCTTTGGTTTTTGTTGTATAACTTGATACAACAGATGTAAATGATCTTGCGTCGAGAAATTTATAAAAAACGTCATCCTTTCTAATCCAGTTTGTTTAGAAAGAATAACGTTTTTTTGTATGTAAGAGTATTAAAATCTCTTAAGTTGATAGGCATGTAAGGTGACGACTAATTAAAAAAATCTTTAAAAATAAAGACTCTGTTAAAGAATTATGTTGATAATCAAAAAATAAGAAAAGCGAGATTGAATCCTTTTACAGTAGTTATTAGTAACTGAACACTCATTTCGCTAATGGAATATCCGTATTAAAAAATTCCGTGTAGTCCTGTAAATGATAATCAGCTACATCACATTGACCTTGAAACATGCACGTTGCAATTCCTAATTCTTTTGCAGGTAATAAATCTAATTCTCTGTCTCCAATAACTAGATCGATTCCATGTTTTGTGTGCAAATGAATGTATGCTAATGAATTAGGTTTACGAGGGAAACCATCGTCAATCGTAACCATATCCACAAAGTATTTATCCCATCCATAGTATTTTAAGATTGCTAAAACTCCGTCCCTATGCTTGTGTGTCATAATTACATTTTTATTTGCAAATTTTAAGATTTCTTCTACACCATCAAATGGTTTCATATCTTTTGGAGATAATGTTTTCTTTAATCTTTTTATCTCTTCTTCTTGATTGCTGGAAATGTTATAGTAATTAATTGCATGCGAATACGAAATTTTTAGCTTTTCATAGATTCCCAGTTTATCTACTGCTTCTCCCAATACCAAAGAGAGTATGTTTGTATATGCAGGATACGTATCAAACAATGTTCCATCAAAATCCCATAAAATATTCAAGTAGACCACCCTTTTATAATTATATCAATTAAAGCACATGATTGTTGTAGTTTTATTCCAATATGATAGTCTATTTTCACAAAGAATTATCAAGCCATTAAGATTTCTCCCCAATTTTAGTCAAAATCACATTAGCTGCTTCTACTGCACCACCAGTATTCTGAAAGGTTTCTGACAGCTTCTGCGCATTTTCCTGATATGTTCGATTCGCCAACACCTCAGCTACCGCTGTTGCCAAATATTTTGGCTTCTTCCCTTTCAGTTTTAATCCTGCACCCAGTTCTGCAACCCGATCAGCCACTAATCTTTGTTCGCTATGTTGCGGAAATAAAACCATTGGAACTCCAAAATACAGGCTTTCATTCGCACTATTCATGCCGCAATGGGTAATAAATACATCTGCTGTCTGTAGTACCGATATCTGATCCACGACATTTTTCACTGTGAAATTTCCTGGTATGTTGCCAAGAGAAGAAATTTCAGTTTTTCCACCAACTGACATCACAACATTATAGTCCGTATTTGCAAATGCTTGGATAAGTTTTTGGTAAAAATCCTGGTTTTGATTAAGTATAGTTCCAAGGGAAACGTAGATTACTTTTCTATCTTTTTTATTATTCTGTACCGGCAAAGACTGCCTGATGGATGGTCCGACAAAAGCATATCGGTCAGAAAAGGTATCTGCCATCGGTTGGAATTCTTTCGAAGTATAAACAATGGTGCCTGTTTCATTATCATTTTGAACAATCGATACAAAATTCTCTATTTCATATCCATATGCCCTTAACAACTGAATTTTTTTGTTCATTCGTGGCAAGCCCACAATCATTTTCCATAGTTCCGTGAAACTCCGCTTCAACAATTTTGCTGTATACTGATTAAAAGCAAAGGAAGTAGTCGAACAAATATATGGGATTCCTAGTTTGTTGGCAAATAATTTTCCCCAAAAGCATAAAGAGTCGAATACAATGCAATCCGGCTGAATTTCCTTTAATTCCTTACATACCTTTCCATCCAAAGCAATGGTCGTATCGGCAACCATTTCAATCAATGCCGCAAAATCTTTGCCATTCTTACGATCCAATTCTTTTTGTGATAGCTGGGGCAAGAATTTATCACAAGCAATAAATGTAGCACCAGCGCCTTCTATTTTCTCTTGAAATTCTAGAAAAGAATAATACCAAACTTGATGGCCTCTATTTACTAACTCAGTTACCACCGGAATGGTCGGATTGGTATGACCATGTGCGGGCATCGAAAAAAATATGATTTTGCTCATTCTGTCTCATCTTCCCTCAGTTCAGCTCTTCGGATCATCTCTACAAATTCTATGAAATTCTCACTTTTTAAGAAAGCAATTCCTTTTGTCGCATCTTCTCCTAAAAGAACCAGCTTATCACCAGCTTGAATTTGATACATTTTGCGTGCTTCTTTTGGAATCACAATCTGCCCCCGATCTCCTACCTTCACAACACCAAAGAACTGCTTCCCCTTGGGACCGAGCTGACTTGCCTCTTCTTCACTCATATTACAAGATAATTAATCTAAAGTTATTTAAAAAATATCAGCCAGTATCTTGTATTTAAAAATATCGGGCAAGGCCTCCCCGTTTTCCCACTTTGCTACGGTCTGTCGCGATACATTTACCTTCTCAGCCAATTGTTCCTGACTCATTTTATTCTTTTTACGCAAAATACGAATATTCATACCAATCATGTTTTTCATCTCCTTATACGTTTAAATATATAAAAGGTATAAGGGAAAATCCACCAACAGTTTGCCATATTTTTTGTTAAAAATTGTGGCAATGTACACATACATTTGGTACAGCTTGCCAAGCGAAAAACTTAGAAAATGGACAGGTCACTTCTTCAAAAAAAGATCGTATGCACTTTATCTATAATTACCTACTCGCATTGTGGTTTATAGATATACGGAGGAGTAAAAACAGAAACGCCTACGTGATCGAGCTATTCGCGAAAAGAAAAAAGGGATTACATATACAGAGCTTACGAAAATTTTACCTTCTTACAGTTATTTATAAGAATTCGTCTCACTTTTTTCGTTTTGGGGAACAATTAATTTCTTAAGTTGATGGCGATGTATGGTGTGATCCCTATAAAACAAAAAGCGCACCATCTATTGTATTGGTGCGCCTTTTGTTTTATTTAATTCGTGAAGGGCTAATATGTTCTAGCCATAGAATCCCATCATATTGTTGGTTAGGAATCATGATTTCATCTATAAATCCCCAATACTGCCCGATAATAGGCATATACATCCAGGAGGTTTCAGGATGATTTTCCTCACCTTTTAAATTTACAAATACTTGCGGATGTTGTGCAGCTTTTAAAATTTCTTCGACACTATTGGCTTGATGCGTTTCCTTTACAAGCCAAAGCTTATGATTATCCGAACCTAAACTGCTACCACTATATGCAAATAAACCGACTGTGTACACTTGATTTTTCAAATACTGTGGTATCATGTCCATCATATTTGGGAATGGGAGTCGGAGTGGGGATATAGCTTGAATCATATTAGAATTTTGTTTTCTAATATGATAATTGTGTCCCCACACAATCATTTTTTTATTCTTAAATTGCATCTCGCTTAACCATGCTAAATTTTGTGCCATCCTTTGATCTCGAATGTAAAATGAGTAATCATCTGGATATTTTTCAGGTGGAATATTTTTCTGCTCTTTCACTTCATTTGGAATATATGTTTTAAGCGTATCGATTCGAATCTTGATTGACTTTTCTAGAAGATTTACATCATAGGATGCTTTAGGCGCTACTTGTTGCAATTCATTTTTATGTTGTTCGATAAACTCTTTTATGTTTTCGTATTTGTCCAAAAGGGATGCCTGCATTGCTTCAAATTCCTTATAAGAAGAGACAGAACGGTATTTCACGATTTCTCCTTCTGCTTCTAGAAATAATTTACCTATCTCAGGATCTAGTTTCCCAATCCATTCATTTGTAGATGTTGCAAATGTAGCAATAGCAGCATTCCCAGGTACTTGTATATCAAATCCCGTTAAAATAAGAGGTGTTCCTTTTTCTTTTTGTTCTTTTATGTATTGAAATAATTCTTCCACATCTTCTGTATGCCAAACTCCAAAAACAGCTTTTTTCATGGCTTGTTCAGCTGTTAAATTATCTATATTTTGATATACAGCATTCGCTTCCGCAAAGCCTGATTCAAATGCAATCACATCATAACCCATTTCTTCATGCAAATACTTAATGATACGAACCTTTGATTGATTCATTTCTGTTGAACCATGAGTAGACTCACCTAGTGAAACAATACGTTTGCCCTGTAAGGTTTGTTTCAAAAATGATAAATCTTCATTCGAACTAGCAGTTGGCTCTTGTAATTTAACTGCATGTTCACGAACCCATTTCTGCCATTTTTGTTGAGCCGCAGGTAGCTCTTCAGCAGATGCTACTGTCGAAAATGTTGTGAGTGCAAATAAAGTAGTTACGAATCCTTTTTTCCATTTTGAAAACACACATATCCCTCCTATTTTTTATAAACTTTATCAAATAAACCTAATTATTTATCATTAAATTGAAAAAATGGTAATAACTAGATTTATATGTTTATACTAGAGGGAGGGTTTTATAAAAATCAAGCAAAAAGTATAATAGTCCCATAAATTTTAAATATTACTGAAATAATTCTCCTTCCTCAAGGAATAAGAAAAGAGAAGCTATTTTTTTTCAGGATAATTCTGAATCCTTAAGTTGATGAGCATGTTTTATTACTTTTTTATGGAGTTTTTCTCGTAAGAGTCTTAAATTATTGAAGTTTTTTTGATTTAAGTTCCAAACATAATTAGAAATCTATACATATTAACTATCTTTGTTGAGAAATAAATTCATCACTTACTAATAAAAGGAAAATAATTGTACAATGGACTTGTACGTATTCTATTATAGGAGTGATGAAATAGGACATAGTATCTTGAAAGGTGAGTGCAAACAAGGAGGAAATCTGTATGCCCAAAACCATTGGCCTTATTTGTGGAAGTTTACGAGAAAATTCTTATAATCGAATCATTGCCCAATCATTGACAGATATGAGTAATACTGCTCAATTTCGCTGGATTGAAATAAACGCTCTTCCCTTGTTTAACGAAGATTTAGAAATTGGCGGTGCTCTAGAAACAATAACATCATTTAAATCTGCTATTCAGGATGTTGACGGTATCATTATCGTAAGTCCAGAGTACAATTCTGGAATTCCAGGCGCACTAAAAAATGCATTGGACTGGGCATCAAGACCTCGGGAATCCTCCGTTCTTAATAGAAAACCGGTTGGCTTAATTGGAGCAACTCCTGGGGGCTTAGGGACTGCCTTTGCTCAAATCCAAATCAGACAAATACTAGAAGCCATGCAAGCTCATGTTCTTCCATTTCAAAAAGTACTGATTTCGCAAGTACATGAAAAGATTGACTCCGATCAGAAAGTGCTTACTGACGAAAAAACAAAACAATATCTTCAGCATTATTTACAAAAATTTATTCATTGGATCGACCACACTCCTGTTCTAGATTAACTAAAAAATACCGCATTAAGTATTTTTTATGATGATTTTTCATTGTTAAAAATACTATTGACACTTTATAAATTTATAGATAAACCAATGTCAACAATCCATTTAATCATAAACGAATTGTAACAAACAAAGGAGTTTAACGTAAATTTCCCGATATATAAACTTTCTTCTATTACATGAATTAAAGGAGGATTATAAAATGTCTGATCTCTATTCTCGTCTTTCCCAAAATGATGCCGCCGTTCTTCTAGTAGATCATCAAACTGGTCTTATTTCCGGCCTAGTGCGTGACTATGGTGTTGATGAATTCAAAAATAATGTTTTGGCTCTTGCTAATATCGCTAAGTTTTTTGATTTACCAGTTATTTTAACAACAAGTTTTGAAGACGGACCTAATGGCCCACTAATGCAAGAATTGGTTGAGCTCTTTCCTGGCGCGCCAAAAATAGCTCGGCCTGGACAAATTAACGCATGGGACAATGAAGAATTTGTTAAAGCCATTGAAGCAACAGGTAAAAAACAACTAATTATCGCAGGAGTTGTTATTGATGTTTGTGTTGCGTTCCCAGCACTATCTGCTGTAAGCGCGGGGTATGAGGTGTTCGTTGTAACCGATGCATCAGGAACTTTTAATAAACAAGTTGCAGATGCTGCCCTTATGCGTATGGCTCATGGAGGGGTCCAATTAATGAACTGGTTTAGCGTTGCAGCAGAATTACAGCGTGACTGGCGAAATGACGTCGAAGGCTTTGGAGCCTTACTTGCTAAACATCTTCCTGGTTATCAAAATATCATCGGAAGCTATAGAGGAGCTCAAAGAGAGCTTAGCAAGTAAGATAACTTAATATGAATTTATAGACTCATTTTCTGAAAAACGCTTTAAAATCAAATCTCCAACATACTTAGACATATAGTATATTGGAGATTTATTCATTATATAGATTTGTTCTGTTTTTTAAAAAATAGAGGTCCTGCCGTATACCCATCAAGCTAATATTTTGATACATCCCCCATAACGAAACTTTACCTTTTTACAGCTATTCATGAGAATTAGGCTCATTTTTTCGTTTTAGGAAACAATTAATTTCTTAAGTTGATAGGTGCGGGGGCGGTACCCCTATATACAAAAACAGAGGGCAGATATGCATCCGCCTCTTGTGTCCAACCAATATTATTCTTGTTCGTCCATAATTTTCTCAAACGCAGCTGATACTTTTTCAAATTCCCCGTCACTCTCAATGTATGCGAATTCACCATCTTCTTCTACTTTTAAAAAGAAGATATCAATGTCTTCCTCTGTTTCCGTTTGAATGTCTTCTACAAAGCCAACAGCAATGTATTCTGCTCCTTCGACATTCATCGTTCCGAGCACTTCAACTTCCTGCTCTTCATTACTCTCATCGCTAAGGGTAAAGATTTCGCCTACTTCAATTTCCGACATATTCATTCTCCTCCTGTTATACTCTAAAAAATAGAACGTTCAAATCGTATACTTACTAGTATATCTTTCCATAAAAAATCAAATTAATGCTCAAAGAACAACAATTTCTTGCTGCTTCAGCGTAAGAATCCAACTAAAAGGATATCATCTGTGAATATGAATGAATGCATTTTGAACTCTCGTCACATGCCCATCAACTTTAGAAATAGGTTGCCCTAAAACGAAAAAAATGAGTTGAACTCTCATAATTAACTGTAAAATAATAAAATTTTCGTTTTGGGGACATTTCAATGCTTTAGCTTGATGGGCATGAGACCCCGCCAACAAAACGCGCAAAACATACGTTAAGATTCTTTCAACATAAAGATTGTTGATAACTTGTACGTGTCAGTAATACCATCTAGCTGTAGAGTGCCGAAAAAAAGTGAAGCAAACAAAAAATAACTCCAAAATCAACTTTTATTGTATATTTTGGAGTTACTTGACGTTTACTTTGCAACGAAAGAGAACCGCAACACTGCCTAAAACCTGGGCGCTTATCACATCCACAAACACAAAAAATTAAAGAGCAACATGAATACATTCCATATATATGTCGTCAGCATCTGTATCTTTCACGCTAACTTTTATACTTGTATACTCAAAATCCCTTTGATTTGTTTTTGGATGGTAAAACATGTTTCTCTACTCTTTCATATAGAGTAAGCAATTGCTTGATAAAAGAAAATTTTGGTACTAACCAATACGAAAATAACGCTGAAGCACATCCTATTAAAGCCCCTATTGCAACATCAAAAGGATAATGAACCCCTACCCAAATACGAGAGATCGCTACACAAAATGCAAGTATAAGCCATAACCATCCAGTCTTTTTACGAACAAGCCAAAACGAAAAACAAATCGAAAAAAAGAGAATCGTATGGTCACTAGGAAATGAATTATCTACAGCATGGTCGACAAGTTTATTAACATCAGGCAATACTGCAAACGGTTGATAATTCAAATGAAATTTCCCTGCTATTTTTCCAATCACCTCAGCAATCACAAAAGCAACCATCGCTTGAATAACCATCATCCTACTTTTTCTGGACCCGGTAAACCAATAAGCTATAATAATTAAACCAAAAATATATACCATATATTCTGCCAAAAATACCATGGCTGAGTTTAGGAATGAATATTTTTTACCTAAATCATTAATTGCTCGAAAAATATCAATATTGAATTGAGAAAAAGACATTTTCAAATCCCTCCTTTATAGTAAGGTGTTTAACTGATTGCCATATACCTTCATTACATGAATAGTTTTGATTATTGTACTCATCTAAAAATACCAACCTTCTTGTACGCTTATAATTTTATTATGGGAAAAAAGGTTTAAATGGGACTTAACTACTTCTTAACTATGTGAATGTACTGTTTCTTCCTCTAACATGACGTTTTCACTTAAAAAATAAGCGGCATACGTACGTATATTTCGACTAACGTTTTTAAACGCGAGCTGAGAAAACGTCATCTTCTTTCTTCTTTTTCACTATAATAAAAAAAGAAAAAGGAAAACATCGAACTTTCTTACATACATTCGTGCATTCTTACAGTTTTGTCATTTTTCTCGTCATTTTGTAAATGTGTTCATCGCCTTGCCTTTCGCTATTTTCAAAAACTCTTGTAACTCTAGGTTTATATTCGTCTT
Source organism: Bacillus sp. 491mf (assembly GCF_900112415.1). Taxonomy (GTDB): domain Bacteria; phylum Bacillota; class Bacilli; order Bacillales; family Bacillaceae_G; genus Bacillus_A. The sequence continues at coordinate 195,262 of NZ_FOLV01000004.1, read as the reverse complement.
TCGGTATGCAACGGCTAGTTTCGCAACAATTTTAGAATCACATATTTCTTTGTAGACAACTTCTGATTGATATAATTTATTTGCAGACACCTATCCGCTGTTAATTAAATAAGAAAAATTATATGTTTCTAATACATGTTTTTGATCGAGCTTTAATTTAAACCTACAAAGAATTAAGGAAAGTACCCAAAACGGCCGTTTATGGGACTTTACTTATTTCTACCCAAATAGAGAAAAATACTATTCAAATTCAGTTTCAAAACTCATTACCAAAAATAAAAGCTCCTAACATATTAGTCATATATAATATGTTAGGGGCTTGATATTTTAAGTGTTTTTTGGAATTAGGTCTTGATAACGTATGCTAAGGAATAATAAAATTAAACAGACTTATTTTCGTTTTTCTTTATGTCAATACCTAATTGATCTACTTCAAAGCCTTTTCAATCCTATAAACGTATATTTACATTTTATTTTCCCGATATATAAGTAACCGCTATACAGAATACAACACGACCTGTACTTGCTTTCTCTCTTTATTTTAACCCTTGCACTTAGCAGGCATTTCGTATTCGCTTCGTTATAGCTAACTCCTAAAATATAATCTACTGCTTTCTGTGCTTGACTGGCTGCTTTAACGATTACTGTTTTATCATCTCTTAAATTTCGTAACCAAAACTGTATATAAGCCGCTGAGTTATCAAATGTTATATCTACGAACCCTGCTAATCCAGTTAACATACTCGCTCCAATTTTTATCAAGACCTAAATAGCAAAAAATCATAAAAGATAAAGGGTGATACATATTAGTCATGTATAATATGTATCACCCTTTTTCACTTGCACAACTTTCATCATTGTCTTTTTTATTTGGCTATGTTAAATAGCGTTGTTAATACTTTCCGTTCTCTGTCGAAGAAACTTATGATAAACTTAAATTATCAATTTTTACCAAATTCGCATGTGTTATTAATGGATAGAGGAGGTTATGGGATGAAGGAAAATTTAAAGGTAGCATGGATACTTTCGTGGTTTGCCCTTTTAGGTCAGTTGGTATTTTTTATAGGAGTATCGTTACTCACTGAAGATTGGCGGTATGTAATGTGGAGTTTTATGGTCAGTATGATTGTAGGAGTTCCAAGTATAATTCGCACTTATAAGTCCCAAAAAATTGCTGATACAAAAAAGTAGAAGGTTCAGTTACACCTATCCTTCTATTATATCAGCTAAGGAGTTCCCTCACTGTTCAATATACAGAGTCTTTAATGGAATAAGAAAAGAAACTTCTGGAAAAATTAGAGTTGTTCGTTTAAAAAAATGTATTAGACTCAACATTATTACTACAACAGCTTTGCATCGCCTAAAGACCGGTAATCTATACAATAATAGTTTTAGATTAAGTACCGTCATACTTACCTTTAGCTATATAAAAAACAAAAGAAGTATTAGACTAGGAATTGTATTCTTGCAACGGGAACCTGTAAAAAACACTTCCCTCCAGTCTAATACTTTCTTTTAATAGTCTAAAACATTTTTTAAAGGGGTGCTGCCGCATCGCCATCAACTTAAGAAATTAATTGTTCCCCAAAACGAAATTATCCCTATATGCAATTTATCATTTAAAAACTACGCAAATTATCTCCTAAAGTTACAAGTATGAAAGAAAGATTTTCTCTTTTAACCAAAAACGGTCGTATACCTTCAAGTTTTCCAGCTGAACAAATGATGAGTTTTGGATATGGGACACCAATGAAGCGAGCTGGTCAGCCGTATGAACTTGTCCCAGCGTATGTATACTTAGCCAGTGATGATTCAAGTTATGTCACTGGTCAAATAATCCATGTCAATGGGGGAATGAGAATAAGCAGTTAAAGACGCCATAAAAGGATGATGGAAGCCGTTTCCTAATTGAACGAGCCGACCTCCCCTTAAACCGCCATAAGTATACTGCAGAGGAAAAATTCACCTTATGGGGCACACTTTCGGTGGTTTACCAAAGAGGGTCTCCCTTTTCAATGAGATTACGTTTTCAAACTGTAATCATTCCAACTCTTCTGCTTGACATTAAGATTTTTCATCATTCTTTATAGCTGACATATCTCCTTAATAAGGTATTATCTTCTCTACTCCTACATTGTTAATCAATAAATCATGAATTGATGGTGCTACAAATACAGTTTCGTCAACATCTAAATCATTAAAATCAACTATATATAATCCAAACCCATTTTTCCCATTAAAATATATTAACGTTCTACCACCTTCATCATCACCAATTGCAAGAGAGTTTGGAATATACTTTTGAATAAAATAAGCTTCATTCAATTCTACACAACCCGAAGCTCCCCAAATACGAATATACATTTCATTATCTATATTAATTTCTATATCTGAACCTACACGAATTATATCTATATATTCTATAGGTATATCTATTGTTGAAAATTCCTGAAGTTCCTTAATTTCTTCTTCTGTAGATGCAGCTCTACTAACATCAATCCTATACATGCTACTCATATTAGCCAATACATTCATTAAAAATCAATCTTCCCCTTTCACTTCAATTATCCTACTAGCCTCACGGTCTTCCCCTGAACCACCATTCCCTTTTCTCATCGCAAGTGAAGCCTTAAGCTCCTTGATCTCATCATTTATTTTTCATCGTAATAATATTTTAAAAAATCCCCATTATTCCCTCTTTTAGCATATCCACTTATTTTTCCAGTTTCGAAATTATATTCTAACGTTTTAGTTTCATATTCAAATCTCATTACTATTGAAACTTTATTATTATCTTTCCATGAAATTTTATAACGATTTGAATGATTAGACTCTATATAGTTAGCTATACTTACTTTTGTTGTTTTTACTCCCCCTTCCTTTTCCTTAAAGTAAATTTTCACTTCTGTATTACCCGAAATATGTCCGTATGCGATTCCTCTAATGTCTAATTGATTCAATTAGTTTGGTGATGTATCTTTAAAGTTGTTTAGTTCTTATTGGCCTACGGTGCAGGTTAGTTGAAAATGCTTTTTTGATTGGAACATATATACAAAATTCATATTCATTTAAAAGTGGAATGAAAAGCAATACTAACCCAGCATAAATTGAAAAAATGTATATTCAAAGCAATTATTAATAGCATTAACAAGAAATTTGGTGGTGCATTTTGTTATGTATAAAAGTTTTATTATTTGTTTTAGGTATATCATAGCATTATAAGGTTCATGTAATATCGAAGTAAGATTCATATATTTTAAGCAATACATAAAATAACAATTTGGAGGAGATTTATATGATTAAAGGAGGGACTGAATACTTACGTGTTGCTGTAAAACAAAGTTAAGCTGCTTTAAAAAGTCGTACCGTTAATCGAAGAAAGTTTGACTGTTTATAAAAAAAGATGTAGTAGAACTTTTATTCCATTAAGATTAAGAATATTTATACGTGTTATTACTAGGATTAAGGAGAAAGTTAAAATGAGACTAGAGAGTGAGAGGATTTATTTAAGATCTCTTTGTGAGTTAGATGCACCCACTATATTAGAAATCACAATGGATGAAGAAATACGTTATATGACTGGAACCAAGCCTAATTTTTCATTAGAGCAAATTAAGACACATATAGACAATATAAATAATGATTCAAGTCGCTATGATTTCGCTATTTGTTTAAAAGGCACTGACGAAATGATCGGAGAGTTATCGGTTTTGGATATCGATGAGGAGAATCAAAGAGCAGGATTCAGAATATCGATGGCTTCCATTTCATTAACAGGAAAAGGATACGGAACTGAAGCGATCAAAAGAGTTCTAAGTTTTGTTTTTGAACAACTCAAATTAAATCGTTTACAGTTAGAAGTATTTAGTCATAATTTACGTGGAATTAGAGCGTATGAAAAGGTTGGGTTTGTAAAAGAAGGAACCTTACGCCAATCCTTATATTATAATGATGAGTACTCGGATGAAATTATTATGGCAATACTTAAAAGTGATTATAAAAATATGCAATTGTAATAGTCTTTTTTGTGAATGAATGTACTTAAACTATCTATCAGGTGCTTTAGTCGAATAAGAATTAAACAACTTTAAAGAGTCTTACTACAATAAAATGTAATAAGACTCTTATTTTTTCATGTCAAAATTAAATAACTTTGTTATCACTTTACCTCATAAGCTGTTTTATGTTTCATCATGCCATAGATACATTTGTATTATCTACCACACATTTATAAAAGCAGTTAGAACAACATAAGGCTGTATGACTTATGTTGAATTCTATTGACTCTTTCATATATCGGTCATAATCTTGAGGGAACATAACTACGAATATACGAAATACAAAATCACCATCAAATTCACGTCCGTTTTAATATTCTTTACCAACGTTTAATAGGAAAAGGTGAATTTCACTGTAGGTTTATGAATAATTCATCGTACTGATGACATATATCGGTTATATAAGTTAGAACATTCTTTCATACAATCCCAATATATATTTCTAATTTCCTCATTTGGACATAATTTTAGATAACCTTCATTTTCTAATATGGAAATAACAGGTCTCATCTCATAATAATATCCATAATTTTCTCCTTGTGTTAAAAGTTTTTTGTAGCCTTCCAATATTTTAATATAATTGTTATCTATCAAACGATAGTTACATTTTGCTAACTCTGAATAATAAAACCTATTAATTTCCCCTGACATATATGTAGAAAGAGATTTTTCGTCATTTCCGAAATAGGCAGAACTGGCTTGAGAATAGTAACAATATCTACCATCTCTATGTAACGTTTTAAATATTCGGAATTTATTCCATTTTTTTACTTCTTCATAACGAAATCCTAATGCGTTATAGTCATTTGAAATCATAACAGGTCTTTGCTTCAATACATAATCGAGAATAGCAACATTCAATTCACTTACATCAAGATGGGTAATCGAAGCCCAACAAATATAATTATTATCCATTCTCCCTATCATACACACTTCTTTATCAGGACTAACATAAATGTCAAAGGAAACTTCTTTATCATCTATTTTATAATTAGGTTTCATACAATTATTTCGATTAACTAAATTATATTCTTCCATATCCAATATCCAAACCTTCCTGAAAAACTTTTGACCCATCGAGATTTAACTCAGTAAATTCTTTTCAACCTAAAAATAATCTTTCAACTTCAATAATTTCTTGTTCATCTAAAGATTCATCTGAAAAAAGCCACTTTTTTAATCCCATAAAATCTCCTTTCTCCTAAACGTATTTTGGTAATACAACCTTTTAATTTAACAATACAACACGTTTCATCGGTAATAACAAACCATATGAATCCATTTTGATTTTTCGACATATAACTGTTAATCAACATTAGCGATTCTTAATACCTCTCCTAATTCACCTAACTGTTTTAAGTTTTTTATAGCCAACTCAACAGGAATGTCCTTCATCAACACAAATGGTAACTGTTTTGATCCCTTTAACAAATCAAATAACCCTCTTTTAATGTGAAATACCTCCTGTATCTTCTTTAAATCCACAACTCCTCCAATTGGTGAACGAATTAATATAAGATTGCAAAGCTTTTCTTTGTGCATTTCTTGCTTTTCATTCACAAATTCAACATCTATCGCTCCATCATTTATCCACTTTACAAAACTCTCGCTAACTGTGGTAGCAAAAGCTGGATTCATTACCGCAGAATCAACCTGTAATAATTCGGTTGTGTCCTCGTTTGCTTCCATTAATAAAAACTTTCCTCCGCCTTTACTTCCTACAGCAATATACCCTTCTGCATATTCACGTACCTCATATGTTGTATTTCTTTCATTAATTATATCAATACCAAATATAATCACACCCTCGTCAGTTACAAACCCATTCGTGTACTGTAGCAACTGTTTATAAGAGCTCGGTATTATTAACCCCATTCGTTCTTCAGTCTTTTCAATCTCAGCTTCATCAACCGCAGGAAATAATTCGAAAGTTGATAATTTTTGAAAGTCTACCATTTAAATCCTCCTAATCCAGTGAACTACCCGCCACTTAACACTGAACTGTACCCCTAATCATGGACTTTTTTAAGTGTCCACGATTCGGGTACAGTTCAAGGATGTCAAACAGAGAAACTTTTTATTTCAAAAAGGAAATCATAATTCCCTCTAATTTTTTTGATCTTCTGGTACTAAATGTTCAGGCTTCCCTACAGCACTTATCTTTTTATCAATAAATTACTCCCACCTAAAATTATATACATTTAGGTTAATGGTGATGTAGCACTACCTCAAAATACACCCTACTCATTTATTAAATATTATTGGCACATCATCAATACATCTCTTCCAAATCATATGATCATACCCATCCCCCCAATAATCCTTCAGCAAATAATCAGGCTCTCCAAATTTCTTCTTCCATACCTTCTGTGCATTTGTATATCCACTATCTAAACAAAATTCTTTAATTCCCCTGCTTAACAAAGTAAGAAACATTGCATTTAAAAGTAAATTTCCAATACCACGTCTTTGGTAATTAGGGTGTACAAACACAGTTCCTATCTCAGGTGAATCTTTTAATTCTTTATTCGTACAGTTGTTAATTAGTTCACTAGGTGGACCATATTCAATTGTACTGATAATTTTATTACAGTTTGTATCTACTGCTATCAAAAAGTATCGATTTTTCCCGTTGCTATTCATATCACATTTCAAATATTCTTTCTTAATTTCAATTTCATTTTCTATAGCATCAAGTAGTTCTGATAAACCTTCTCTAGCAAACGTATCTTTAATCGTTGTAACAAAAAATTGATTTATCTCTTCAATGTCCTCATTGCGCGGTCTCCTTATCTCAACAGTGCACACCGAAAATCACTCCCCATTCTTTGTTTCGCTTTTATTTCAAACTAACTCTTAATTCATTAAACCAGCGAGCACAAGCAATTGTTTCTTTAGCTACTCGTCCATGACTTTCAAAGTACCACCAAGATGAAAGAATACAATGCGATAGCCCCCACGATAGAATTCTTTCTTTGTCTAGTTGAAGTTCTTCTGCTAATTGTTGCACACGATTTGCTAATACCTTCTTAGGATTTGTTTTATTAAATAAGTGATTTCTTAAGTACGCAATTGTTTCATATTCCGCTTCACCGATAACACCTTTTGGATCAATTGCAACCCACCGATCCTCTCCCATACATAAAACGTTGTCATGATGCAAATCACCATGAAGCAAAAGCGGCTTAGAAATTGTTTTGATTAATTGTGGAAATAAGTCTTCTGCTTTTTCGACTAGATCTTTTGGTAAGGGCCCCGTTTCACCATCAAAATGTACTCGTAACCGCTGCAATCCATTTGCCCATTGTTCAATAGAAGGGAATGTATGCTGAGCAGGAACTGGTTTCCAAAGTTTTTTCATCGTTTTCCCTATAATATTCGTTGCTTTTTCTTCATTATCTATATGTGCAAGTGACATGCCAGGCTTTAAATATTCTAATAGAATAAATCCAAGCTCAAGATCTGAATCAAGTAATGTCACTGTTCCCTCTCCTTGAAAATAAAAGAGCGCTTCTATTTCGTTCTTCAAATCCTCACTCGGAACACCGAGTTTTAACACAACATCTTGTCCATTTTCTTTTTGTGCTAGACTAACATAGTTATAAGATAGATTGGAAAACGGCTGAATGATTTGTAGTGATAATTTTTCTTCAATCTCTTGAATCGTAATCGGAAATTTTTCGATCCATTGCTGTCCTCGTTCTCCGTGAACATCTTGTATAGTCGTTTTAAAAGATGAAGGCATGCATAACATTATTTATTCAACTCCTAAATTCTCTTTTAGATCAAAATACGCATCCCGTAGCCATGGATGAATAACTTTTAGGCTCTCCTTCTGCTCCCATAAAAATGAAATATAAGCAAAACTAGCGTGTTCTAATGATAATTCTAACGCTTCTTTAATTTCTGTAATATATGAAGGCGTTCCACTTTGGTCCCATTCAATTTTATCTGCAACAAATAACACCATATCTAAAGGTGTCGCATTTTTCCTTAATGTTGTATGAAAGCCAATTGCGTCTAATATCGTTTCGTTTTCCACCTTAAAAATGTCATTTGCAATTCTTTTTGATAGTTTTTGATGAATAATCATTGGGAAAATTCTTTCTTCTTGTAATACTTCAATTTGCATTTGCTCAGCTACTTGAATACGCTGATCATTTGGGATAATGGCGCTAATATCATGGAGATAACCAGCAATTGCTGCTGCTGCTTCATCTAATTCAAATCTTTTGGCGATTCTTTTTGCTTCATTTGCAACCCTTACAGAGTGCTCATATGTGTGAGGTTTATTATATTGTTCTAGCAGTCGTTGAATGTCTAGCTCCCAATCTCCTGTTAATGAAATAGTATTGATCATTTGGTTCATTCTCTACTCCCCCTAAAAACACTTATAGTTTCTTATTTTTTATTCTAGAAATATAGAAAGAATCCTTTTCATTACGTTACATGAAATTTTTAAATACAAATTTTGTAAAGGTGTGTACACACTAACAAATGTACTTTTCTTTTTATTTACTACAAAAAATACAACTCTTATGTCATTTATTTTTACATTCTGTCCTTTAAACAAGAATCAGCAATTGATATGATGGAAAAATAAGGTGCCGTCAGAGAAATGCGAAATGTTGGCGGTACCCCTATTTAAAGTATCGTATACGTAGCTTTCACTGTATTTCAATAACAGCTAGGGGACGCTTCAATCGTTTGCAGTAAAGCAAGCGCAAATAATAATGAAGATAGTGACTCCTCTCCTCCGGATACACCGCTTCCGACCTTGCCGCCTCGGCCTTTTGTGCTAATATCCTCCATTTTGCCGCGATTATTTGTGTCCATATCCCACTCTACCTTACCCTCAAAGGGAAATTGTACCATTAAAAATAAAAAGTAAAAAAAAGACCAATGCACCCATTGGTCTTCCCTTACTTCCCTATTCACAAACAAGAATTTGCCGAGAAAAGTTTCCTTTTTTTGTTACGCAGCGGTCTGTAATTTCAAATCCAATTTCTTCGATCATGTGATCCATTGTTTCGCTTGTTACAACTACTACTTTTTTTGCAATACGGCGCGCATGTTTTAAAATCGAGAATTGATCTTCTGGTGTTGCGCACGTAAATAGATTGTACGGCATATCGATAATTGCTACATCGTAGTTTGTCTGAATGTCTTCGATAGGTCCTACCGTTACGTCTCCTTCAAAACCAAAATGCGCGATGTTTTCTCTTGATCCGATTACGACAAGCGGGTTAATATCACGGCCAACGATGTCAATGCCCATAGAGAGTGCTTCTACCACTACCGTTCCAATACCACAGCATGGATCGATCGCTTTGACTCCATCAGGATTTGGCACAGCGATATTCGCAACAGCTCTCGCTACACGTGTGCTTAGTGACGTAGAATAGCTGCGTGGTTTTTTCACGTGATGGAACCAAACAGCCTCGCTTTCCATATATGTTCCGAAGTACCAACGTCCGCCAATGATTACAATGCCAAATACACGCTCTGGATGATGCACATCGGCTTCACCTTCAATATGCATGCCGATATCTCGCTCAATAAGGCGGCGTTCTCCGTATTCTACTTTTTTCGATTTATCAAGATCATTAATTTTAACGAAGATGACTTTGAACGTGGATCCAGACAAATCAATCTGTTCGACCTGCTTCAAAATATCTGACAGTTCATCTCCTTCATACATTACGTCAATCCGTTCTTTAATAAACGGGCTTCGGCTCGGATCAATTTTGATTGTGCTTTTCAATATATTAGAGTGCGATTCCGTTCCAAAAAGTGAGCGCATCTCCATATAACATAAAGAACGTTCCTCTTCGCGAAATGCATACGTATATATATACGCCGGTGTTTGGCTATGATTATCCAATCTATTCCCATCCTTTATCATATCAAATTGTTCTTTCTCTCAAATAATATCCGTATCATTGTGCAATGTAATGTTGCAAGCGGTAAAAAAGGACTAATAAGCCGAGGCAAAGTTGTCTTATTTTATTAGTCCTTTTTATGAGCTTTTACTTCTTTAAAGAACACTTTGTCTACATTATATTTCGACTTTTGTTTATTAGCGATATATGTTTCATAAATTTCTCTTTCCATCGCGTTTTCTACAAGACAAACATCAATTTTGATTACTTCATCTCTATGGTCTTTGATTACTGATACAGTATCTTCAAAATGTTTTTTTATTCTTGGTCTTAACTTTCTTGCCTTACCAACAAACATTAGTTCATTCTTGTTGTTATAAAACATAAAGATTCCACCTTTATCTCTAGGAATTAGGTGAAAATCAGTAAACCCATACATATTACTTAGTTCCGGATCTTTCTGTTTCGTAATTGTAATATCGGGTCTAGGCGCTTTAATTGTAATCACGATTGCTCACGTCCTCTTTCTATATAAAGTAAAATGATATCACAGGCTTCAAGTAAAATCTATTGTAGCTTCCCTCTTCATTGTTGGCAGGACCCCTTATTAATCATTGGGGTATGTGAAATTATTATATTGATAATAAAAAAGCTCCCTGTATGGCCATGCCCATCAACTTAAGAATTCAGAATTACCCCAAAACGATAAAAATGAACGGTCTTGTAATAAAAAACAAATCCGTAATACTAGGAGATTCCTTTTCAATGGCTATATTGAGAAATATGTGTATAAAACAGTATTTAAATTTAAGTATGATACGATTATAGCAAGGGTTTTGAGAACATAAAAAAGGAGTACCTCCCAAAATTCTTGTATAATGGTAGTTACGACACAAACCAAACCAAGAAAAGAGGTTGGCTCCCTATGTCTATTATACGACAAGAAAGGCTGTGAAGTTATTTGAGAGGTTATAAAGCAATGCTATTTGATTTAGATGATACCTTACTTAATAGGGATAAGGCAGTAGATAAAATGTTTTTAATTATTTTAGAGAAATGTTATGGAGATGTTAAACATTCAGCGAAAAACAAAATGCTGCAAAAATTCAAAGAATACGATAAAAGAAGCTATGGCGATAGTAATAAAATAATAGTTTTGGAATCATTTTTTGATGAGTTTCCACCAAAATATAGATTGCCACGCAATTACCTTCAAGATTTTTGGAATAGTAATTTCCCTCTTTGTTTTTCTATAAACCAAAATACTATAAATATCGTAAATGCTATAAAGATGCATGTTAAAGTTGCCATTATAACAAACGGATCAACTCAGAGACAAACAGCTAAAATAATTAACACTCATTTAAATAGTTGTTTTGATATAATAATTATTTCTGAAGAAGTGGGATTTAGTAAACCTGACAAACGCATATTTGAATTAGCATTAAATAAGCTTAATGTGCAACCAGAATCTGCATTATTCGTTGGAGATGACATAGAAAAGGATATTGGTGGTTGTCAAAATGCAAATATAAAGGGCATATGGTTCAACCCTCATATGATCAAGAATGATACCGAAATAAAACCATATGCTGAGATTAATTCTTTTGATAGATTATTAAGTTATTTTACATAATAAGTAGAATCAGACGTTGTTTTATTTCACAATATTTTTATAATGAGTAAAAATATTTCGGGTCTAATTGCAAATGTTTGAATTTGCAATTAGACCCGAAATGGATAAAATAGTTTCATGGTGGATTGGGTTTCAACATGATTTCCAAGTATCAGTGGGTAAAATGGGGAAATATTTCAAACAGCATCTTCCTGATGCTACTCCAAAATGAACAAAAGCTTAAATATATGTTAGGATGTGTTTTTATTCAATGGTTTTACAGTCTATCGATTATGAAATATTCCAGTGGATCAGCTCGAATGTTTATAAATACCCTTTACTAGATAAAATGATGATTTTTTTCGCTGAGTATGCTCAGTACATTTTGATCGTTACATTATTCGTTTTATGGATTACAAATATAGAAAATAGAGTGACTGTATTTCAATCTTTATTTGCCTGTTCCTTAGCATTTACTATTAATCAAGTGATTGAATTGTTTTTCTATCGCGATCGACCATTCGTCTCGCATCATATCAACCAATTAGTTGATCACGCTGTAAATTCTTCTTTCCCGAGTGATCATGCTACAGCTGCTTTAGTAATTACAGTAACAATTTGGCTATGTAGTAAAGGAAAATCATTTATGTGGATCATTTTTGGAATGTGTATTGCTTTTTCAAGAATTTGGGTTGGTGTTCATTATCCTTTTGATGTATTGGCAGGGGTAATTCTAGGATTATGTACCGCATTACTTGTCCATTATCGAATCATGAAATTGAATCTTATGAACAAAATAACGAAATATCACTTATTCCAAAAATAGAAGCAGTTAAAATATTTCAAATAGACACAATCATAATAATTGACTAAATAATTTATCTGTGCTATAATTTAATTTTTCGTTTTTAAATTATATAATAGGATTCTCCTGGCCAGGGGAATCCTATTTTTTTGTCCTGAAATGAAGGAGTGTGTTTGCATGAAAAAAAGTGAATCAAGTTTAACTTCATTAATTTCAGCTTTTGGCAGAGCTTATCATAGTCAATTTGATACTCCTAAAATCTTTAATGACTATATAGCTAAAGATTTAATCTCACAAAAAGAATTTAATGACATCAAAGAGAATATGGTTCAAGGCATACATTTCTTCAATGAAAATATCGCGCAAAAGTTTAAGGGGAATGCAGAAGAAATATTAAAATGGATTACACAGGTCCAACTTTCTCCAACACCCTTGGCACGTGCTGCGTATTGTGAAAAAGTATTACTTCATGAAATTATGTTAGGGTTAAAACAATATGTCATACTTGGCGCCGGGTTAGATACTTTTAGTTTCCGACACTCAGAATTAGAAAACAACGTAGAAATATTTGAAATTGATCACCCTGCTACACAGGAATTGAAAAAGAAAAGATTGGATGAGGCTAATTTTAAAATTCCAAGTAATCTTCATTTTGTTTCTATGGACTTCACCAAAAAGTTTTCCTATCAAAATCTAATAAATGAAGAGTTCAATAACAAAAAAACTTTTTTTAGTCTTTTAGGTGTTACTTATTATTTAACTAAAGAGGAAATTTCAAGTTTAATAGATCATCTATTCACCAAGGTCTCACCAGGAAGTTCCATAGTTTTTGATTATGCCGACGAAAACTTGTTTAAAGAAAAAGGTATCTCTAATAGAGTTGAAAACATGGTAAAAATAGCTTCAGCAAGCGGAGAACCAATGAAATCAGGTTTTTCTTATTTTGAAATTGAGAAAATGTTAGAAAAATCAGGTTTATTGATTTATGAACATGTATCACCGGCTCAAATTAATAAACTTTATTTTGAAAATCGAAACGATTACCTATCAGCTTTTGAAACCATTCATTATCTTCATGCTGTAAAAAGATAAAAAAATTCCAAACCAGATCGAAGGAAAAACAGGATAGACGCCTGGTAACCCTTCGATCTTTTTTATAAAGGAAATAGGAGAAAAGCGAGGGATGAAACTGGATAATTCATTCCTCTGAACATATGATTTCGGACTAACTTTTTTCTATATGAACAATATGTGAAAGCGCTCACAAAATCGTTATATTATGTTAGAATAATTATGAAATAAATCCAGAAATGTTAGAGGAGGAAGGCAAAATGAAGTTACATGGTATCAAAAAAGCATGTGTAGCAGCCGCCGTTACTACCTTAATAGTTGGAGGATTTGCTATTCCCGCAAGCGCTTGTACATCGGTTTTTGCAGGAAAAAAAGCAACCGCAGATGATTCGGTCATGGTTGCACGAAATGAGGACGTATCTAGTGCATGGTCGAAACATGTCAAAGTATTCCCTCGTAAAACACATAAATCAGGGGAAAAACTAAAATTTGTAACTGGACTAACAGTAGATCAACCAAAGGTATCCTATAAGTATATTGCAATACCAGACTGGGATCCTTCAAAAGGGCCTTTTGAAGAAGCAGGGATAAATGAATACGGAGTAGCTATTTCTGCTACAAATAGTGCTTATGCAAATAAAAAAGCAGAAGCATCTGACCCATTTGTGAAAAAAGGTGTTAGCGAATCAGTTATTCCAACCTTGATTTTACCACGTGCTAAAACAGCCCGTGAAGGTGCTGAATTACTCGGACAGTACATTGAAAAGTATGGTTCTGCTGAAGCAAATGGCGTTGCGATCGCAGATAAGAATGAAATTTGGTACTTTGAGGTTGGAACAGGACATCAATGGGTAGCAGAAAGAGTACCTGATAATGCTTATTTAATTGTTGCGAACGGATTAAGAATCGATAATGTGAATCTTTCCGACACGAAAAACTTTATGGGCTCTAAAACATTAATTTCTCATGCAGTTGAAAAAGGCTTAATACCAAACAATGACAAAGATAATAATCAAAAATTTGATTTTGCTGGAACTTACGGTGATATTGGTCAAAAATACAATACACGTAGAGAATGGTGGGGACAAAAGACATTTACTCCATCTATAAACCAAGATGCTGAATTAACACGTTATCCATTATTTATGATTCCGGATCAGAAAATTACGCCAAAACAAGTGATGAAATTCTTGGGCTCTCATTATGAAGGTACTTCATATGATCCTTCTACAAGTACAGGTAAAGATGAGCGTGCTGTTGGTGTAGATCGCACAGTGGAATCCCATGTTATTCAGCTAAGATCTAATATGCCTGCTGATATTGCCAATGTTATGTGGCTTAGCCTAGCAAACCCGGAATATAGTGTTTATTTACCATTCTATCAAGGAATGTATGACACACCAACTGCTTTTAAACATGGTAATGACAAATATGATGATCAATCAGCTTACTGGGCTTTTCGTGCACCAGCTGCTTTAGCTGCAACAAACCCAGACACACTTGGGGTAGGTTTGAAAAACTATTGGGGTAAATACGAGGATCAGTTATTTACAAAACAAAGTTCGGTTGAAAACAAGGCTTCGGAGCTTTATAAGGAAGACAAACAAAAAGCAATTAAGTATTTAAATAAATATAGTAATGACACGGCTACAGATGCATTTATAAAAGCAAAACAATTAAGAAATGAATTAATTACGGATATTGCAAAAAAATCAAAAGACGTCTTCAATCCGGATCTATAATCTATAAGAAATGAAGAAACTTCGGGGTCAGTCCTCACAGCTTTTAAATTGCGGGGCTGCCCCTTTTTGATTGATTAATTCAGTCAATTATATAATAAGTCTATTTCCAATATTCACCAATGGACTATCTCCCATCTTAGAAAGACGCTTAGAATGAGAAGTTTTCATAAAGATTTACACTTCATGTAGCAGTGAATGTTTATAATGTTTTTCCACTCTATTTAAAGTAATATCCCGCTCTTTGTCCCATACCGAATGCCACTCAAATGTTCCCGGTTCAAAAAATAACGGAAACCTTTTTTTAAACCAATCTTGCATCGGTAAATTTAATGCATCCTTTATATCCACCCATACTAACTCTCCTTCGGGCGGCTCTTCAAGTAGCTTCCCTTCAAAAGATGTTGCCAAATAATTAAATACCATATATCGTAACTTTGTGTTTGGCTCACAAAATTCGGTGATTCCTTTAAAGATAATATCTTTTACGATTAAACCTGTTTCTTCACGTACTTCTCGGATCGCTCCGTCTACAATACTTTCTGGAAAGTCGACTTTCCCACCAGGAGCAATGTACCCAGGAAAACTTAAACGATCTGGACGATTCATAAGTAAAACTTTGTCCCCATCTTGTACCATACACATCGTTAACATTTTACATTCAAAATTACTCATCAAACATTTCCTCCCTTTTGTAGATTCGTTGTTGAAAATATATTTTAAAATATTTCTTTTTTTCTTGCTAAATACAACGCAACAAACTGTGGTTTTTCAATTTTCCCACCATGATTTTCAATTACGTTATGAATACTATAAAACAATTTCTCTTTTACCTCTTTTGAAAGCAAACGATGGGCAGATTGCGTATGTAATAATGCAATGTATTCATCACTCGTATAGGTATCAGTCCAATTATAAGTTTTTACAACTAAATCTTGGAACAAATCATGCTGCATTGTAAGAGTTTTTCTTTCTTCAATTAATTCTTCTGGAGTTGGTAATTGATTTGGATGTAAATGCGGTGCATACTCTTCATAGCAATCGCCAATCTCTCGAAAAATATCAGTATTTGGTTGTATATGATATGTCCAAAAGAAGGCCATTGTCCCATGTTTGCGCAGTAAATTCGCTACTTTCGGATAGCCAATTTCAGGCTTAATAAAATGAAACGCTGTTGCTGAAACAGCAAGTGAGTATAAATCATCCTGCTGATTCCAAGTTTCAAAATTCCCTTGATACACGTGTATACCATTCTCATTTTGAAATTTAGAAGCTGTAAATTGAGCTAATCGTTCTCCTAGCTCAATACAATCAATCTGCTTATATCCAAATCCAACGAGTCCTTCCGTTGCTTTACCCGTACCGCAACCAATTTCAAGAATTTGATCTTCCTTTTCAATATTTGCATACGTGAACAAATCTTGAAAAAGTTCCTTTGGATATGTCGGTCTTATTTTCTCGTATTCTTCGGCAATATCATCAAAAGTATATTTTCTTTCCTCAAAATTTACATCCATTCTTTTCTTCCACCTCTTCTATAAAAATTTCTACTTCACTTATAATTTCATCTACAATAATTGAAATATCTTTCTTTTCTTGTTTCGCTTGTACTAGCTTATTTGACTCATGCCATTTTCGACCTATAGCCATACCAATCGGACAATCTTGCTCCCATGTTTGTAGTAATCGGTCGACAGCATGTCCTCTTCGCAATACAAAATCTGTCTTCAAAACAAATTGTACGATTTCAAGTTCTTTATGCGGACCTGAAACCTTCATATTTTTCCCTTGTAAATAAGCATTTCCGGCTTTCAAATTGGTTGCTCCGACCAGCTTATCTCTCGCAGCATAGTGAATATTTGTGATTCCAGACATGACAATAGCACCAAAACATAAAGGGCACGGTTCCATCGTAGAATACAGTTCATATTCCTTGCGCGTTGCGTTTGTTTCTAAATTATTTATTTTTAATATTGCATTAATTTCTGCATGAGCAATTTTGTTATTACATATTTCATTTGGCAGCGCTTCCGTCTCGTAAACTGTATTTCTACCTTTTGAAATGATATTCCCACTTTCATCTACAATTACAGCACCAATGGGAAATGAACCGTTACAATACGATAACCAAGCTTGGTTGAAACATTCTTTCCATGGTTCAGATAATGTATTCCACATATCAGATTGTGCTCTCCCTTCATAAATTTTTAATTGAGGTTTAAAGAAGAGAAATGACTTGCTTATACAAATCGTCTTTCTCCTCTTCAGGTATTCCTTCTATTAATCTTGCTGCCATAATAGGTAAAAACCATGATTCTATGTCTTTCCACGTACCTTTTGATAAAGTTAAATACTCATTTACGTACTCCTCACAAAATGCATGGCGCAGCGCTATAATACCTTGTTTCACTGATTCTGGTATACTTGCCGGTAGATAGGCATGTTTTAAAATAATAACCGTACGTGCTACATCGGCAAATGGATTACCGAAGCCTGCTGTCATCCAATCGATCACAACTGGTCCCCGCTCTGAGATTAAAATATTATCAGGATGAAAATCCATATGACACACTGCTTGATTCGTTGGTAATGCTTCCATATAAGTTGCGATGTTTTCTTTTTGCTCTGACGTAAAACGATCACAATGATTTATATGCGAAATTAAAGTTTCACGAATATCCGAAAATGCATTAGATTTCTGGCTATGAATTTGAAAATGAAACTCAGCAAACCTTTTTGCTTCTTTCTTTACATTCATCGGATTTTTAGCTAATTGCTCGGTTAAAGTCACGCCATCAATTTTCTCATAAATAATCCCCGTTCTATCTTGATAAGAGATCTTATCCCCTACTTTAGGCGCGGGTAATCCAAGGTTTTGGACTTCTTTACTTGCAAAAAATTCCTTTTCAATAAGCGATTCCTGAATGTGGTTATGAAATAGTTTTACAATTTCTTTGTCATTCCATAAATAAATCTCTGCAGTAATTCCTGCCCCCATTTTTTCTTTCATTGATTCGTCCTACTTTCATTAATTTGTTATACATCTTCTATTTATTTCCTTTTCGCGGACTACTTTTCCTTCTTTATTCGACAAAATTCACACAATAAAGGCGGATGTCTTGTTAGAAATCCACCTTTTTCTGATTCTATTACTTTTTATATAAATTCATTTTAATCTTTCAACATATAAATCACTGCTATGCAGAAGAAAATATGGCAACAACTATTGTTTGAAAATTTGCGTGTGGTAGAAAAAATCCCAAACCGGTTCTACGCACAGCCAGATGCTCTTGCCCATCTAAAAGAAAAGAAGTTTTTATGTCTATTACATATTATACTTTTGCACTTTCCTTCCCCTTCTCAACATAACTCATATCCCCAACGGATTCGATTGTATACTTCCCATCTTTATAGATAATTTTAGTTACACTTGCATTTTCTAGTCCAAGTATTATTTTACTACTATCAATCATGTCTACTAATGATGTGATTGTAATTCCATGAGAAACTACTAAAACGTTCCCTCCACCATTTTGGGCAGTCTCTTCACTAATGTTATCAAGTTCTCTTTTTATTCGGGTAGAAAATGTTTTCCAATCTTCAGCTTGTTTTGTATCGTCTGCCTGTACAATGAAATTCACAATTTCTTCAATAGAGAACCTCACTAATTCTTCTGCTGATTTCACGCCAGCAACAACACCGATCATTTTTTGCATATTTTCATTCTTATCGCCTTCAAAAATCCCAAAATTTAATTCTCGCAAATCTTTCCTTTGTTGTAGATTTATCGTTGATTGTTCGTTACATTTTAATACCAAATTAGCAGTTTCAATAGCACGACCACTATCACTACTATATGCATCAACAAAATGAATATCTTTTAAGCCTTTCCCTAAATTTTTAGCTACCTCAACACCAGTTTCTACTAATGGAGAGTCTGCCCAGCCTTGCACACGCTCATTAGCATTTAACATTGTTTTACCGTGTCTAGTAATATATAACGTAACTATATTATCTTTGTTTTCATTTAATGTACTACTGCCTTTTTCCATCACGTTCATGAATTTCTCTCCTTCAGAATATAATCTACCTAATTTAATTATTGGATTTAGTGAACACGTATAAATAAACCTAAGCTTCTTCTTTAATCGAGTTCTATATTGCTTGAGAAGTTTTATTATCAATACCGTCATGCCCTCACTTACGATTATATCATTCTTCGATATATTGAAATAGTGATAGGTTTGCTATTGCGTATATATTACTTCTCCTTTCAAGGATGATGAGATGATGAGATTGTTAACTTAAAATAAAGTGAAATTTCCATCCGTATTTTTTTCATCTCTCTTCCAAATCGGGCTATTTCTAGTTTACCGCCTTATAATCTAATATCTCTTGTGACATACTCGCAACAAGAGATATTAATCACTAAATTCCATATATCATATTGATCTTCAAATGATTGTCCTTATCACTGAAAAAACTCCAGATAAACAATAAAGAGTCCATCATACTAGATGAACTCTTTTTATACTGTCTTTCTCAATGATTTTAAATAACGTGTTGTAATTAAAATCATACCAATGGTAAATGCAACTATTGCTACCAAAAATATAGCAATAGATAATATACCTTGATCAACTAATTCTATAGACTTGAATGGTAAAGACCATAAATGTCCAAATCCCCACTTTTCTTCTGAAAAAAGAAATAAACCGATTAAAGACAGGATTATATTAACAAATGTAAAAGTGATAGATGTTTTTATAAATAAGAATAATAGGAGTTGCACTATTATAAGAGGAAATGTCGCAACAACAGAAATTAAAAATACTTTAATCATAAATTCTAAAGGAAATGGATCTGTAAAATCAAAATACATTCCTGATACATACAAGCTCATTAAAACTATTAAGTGTATTGCAGAAAATAATAACACACTAGATACAAATTTCGATAAAACAATTTTAAAATTAGTATTTGGAGATAGATGCATTATTTTCCAATTGGTTTTGTTTTCAAACTGACACAAGAAGGCTGTTACCATCCCTGAAATGACAGGGAGAAAAAAACCAACATAGAAAAAAGATATAAACATCCATACGCCCATCCATGAATTATCCAAACCGTGGTTATACTCTCCTACCACGAATTTAGTATACATAATCATTGAATATATAATCGGACAAAGTGCTAAGATGAAAAATGTAATTTGTTGAGGGTGTTTTCTTATTTTTATCCAATCGGAATAAATTAAATTTATCATTTGAGATCTCCTTTGTTAGTTTTTATTATTCATTTTAATAAATAAGATGTATCCAATTCCTAAAATAAGAATAGTAATAGGAATTCCTGCTAGCATGTACCATTTATCGTATGACCATAATGTATTAAAAACATCTAGATTATTCACATAATTGATTGGAAAATATAATATTTGATATGAAATAGGAAACCACCAAAGCTTAGTTGAGCTTAATATATCGCCGAAAAGATACGAAACTAGAGCTAGTGCAACAATCACTGATTGATTCGATAAATTAATGGATATAATGAACGCCAAAGCGCAAAATGGAATGCTAATAAGAAATGGATATAACGTAAAAACAAACACATGCTGCATTGAAACCATATCTAAAGAAATACCTAAACATGGAAGTAACAACACTGTACAAATCATATGTATTACGGTTGTAATAATAAGAGCAACCATAACAACAAGGAATTTATTTACATACACACTAAATTTCTGTACTGGATACGTAAATGTTCTTTTCCACGTAGAATTTTTATATTCGACATTGTTTACACTAGCTATAATAAACACAATAAAAAAGTTTAAGATGTATTTTAAAAGTTGCAAATTTATACCGAATATAGTTTCTAATTTAATAGTATGAGAATGACTATAGTAATTTAATCCAACAAATTCACCTAATGCAAGTATAATAGGTCCTAAGATAACCAAAAACCAAAAATGACTTTTTCTATATTTTATATACTCAGTGGCTAATACATTTCTCATACACTTACAGCACCTTGTTCTACAATATCTAAATATGCTTCCTCTAAATTCTGCTTTTTAGTTTGGAAAGATTGAATAAAAATTTGATTCGTTACTAATAGTTGTTGAATATTATTCAGTGATTTTTCATCATAATATTCAATACTAAAGATGTTGTTATTTACATTGAATGTGTAATTGGATTGTTTAAGTAATTTATCAGTAAGAGTTATATTATTAACACTAACTTCAACAATATTTAATGATTGTTTATTTTGTAGAGAAGATAATAAACCTTGGTACTTTATTTCTCCATGATGAATAATCCCGATATGATCAGCCATTTGTTCCACTTCACTTAAAATATGACTTGAAAGGATTATAGTAGAATTAAACATTTTTGGAGCTTTTTTTATTAATTCTTTCACTTCATAAACTCCCTGTGGATCTAAGCCATTAGTAGGCTCATCTAATATTAATAATTCAGGGTTATTTATGAACGCAGCAGCTAATCCTAAACGTTGTTTCATACCAAGAGAATATTTTTTAAAAGCACGATTTCGATCCTCATATAGTTTAAATAAATTCAAAAGTTCTTTTATATGTTCTTTATCATGAACATTTTTCAGTTTAGAAGCAATTACTAAGTTTTCGTATCCGGATAAATGCTCGTAAAAGGTTGGAGCTTCAATTAATGAACCTGTTTTAGATAAGATTTCTATTCTATTCTTTTGTATATCCATTCCCAATATTTCTACAGTTCCCTCATCAGATTCTATTAATCCTAAAATGATTTTAAAAAATGTAGATTTACCAGCTCCATTCGGGCCTAATAATCCAAATATTTCACCCTTTTTTATATTTAAATCAATGCCTTTTAAAACATGTTTGTCTTTATATTTTTTATGCAGACCTTTAATGTTTAAAACTTGGTTATTCATAATATCAACCACCTGACGTTAGAGTTTAAAATCCATTATCTGATTGAATTTATATTTGTAGGAATAAGCATTTGAGAAATAGATCTCAAATGCTTGTTAAATTATTTACCACTATTTTTTCTTTCAGGAATAAAACTAGAAAGGAAAATTGCAACAATTAATGCAAGACTCAAGTTTTCAGTATTATCAATCACTAAACCGTTTTTCCATTGATATATAAAGGATATCAATATTATAAGTATAGCGATTCCAGCCGTATATCTTACTACTTTTTGCTTAGTTCTCGTTTCTTTTGTGTTCATATGTATCCCTCTTTCTTATTTATTAGGTAAAGTTTGCAGCATTGTTATTCCTTTAATGGAATGCTGTCTGTTTAATCCATTGTAAGACTATTAAAGGCATTACGATTTTTTTGAAATCAAATGACAACTGAACTTGTTCTTCTAATTCTCCGTGTATATGCAAATTCTTTTGTAAAGCTAACATACACTCTGTAGTTTGCTCTTTTAACCTTTGATACATAAATTCTTTTGAATGCTGGATACTTTCGTTTTGGTTTATCATATATCCGATAGCTATTGGTCCTTTTTGTTTACCTATTTTCGCTCTCAATTCTTGAATATTTATATCCTTTAAATGAACAAAATAATCATTATAAAAATCAATTGAATAAGCACCTGATGTCGATATACCAGTTACAATATTCGGTTGAAAAACTAATAGAATAGGTACTAAAGCTGTAAATGTTTGATTGTGAAATGATTCATATAGAATTTGAGCTAACGTATTCATATGAATCAATGGTTTAACTAGACTAACTATTTCTTTTTGTGATGCTTGTTTATTCAATGGGTGTTTATAAACATGATATGGCAATACTTCACATTCATTTGAACAGATTTTTAAATATTGATTATTTTCCTTACGCTGATTCAAATGATAGTTTATATTGTCCATCATATTTGCAGAACGTTTTGTCTCTAGTATCAGAATAACCACACCTCCTTGCTGTTTGACTTTCTGTACTTAAAATATACTTGTTAATTTATGTTAATAACAATTAGTAAAATTCCATTAAAATTTAGGCGAATAATCACTCGTTTTAAACTTGTTATTTTACTTATTTTAAAATAGTAGGAATCAATTAATTTCTAATCTATATAAATACAAATTAAAAAATCAACATAGAACCTTCTTTATTTTGAGTCGGGCGAGAGCATCTGGCTATGTATAGAAGTGGTTAGGGGCCTTGTCTGCCACATGCAAAGTTTAAAATAAAGGAGAATGCAAGGAAGCGGTTTTGCGTAGACGAATACATAAAAAATCCCACTTAAAGCGTGGCTTAAGTGGGAGAGAGTTGACTCAATATTTTAAGGTATTTTGCTGACATTTTATATGCACGATTATCATAAAAATAGTTTCCTAGTTCAGTAGCGAGTTCGCGAACTAAAGGATATTGTTTCTTTTCTAGGCCCATTTCAATTGCTTTTTGCATATTTTTCTCGTATCCATAATAATCTCCTCTTAGTTTAGATACTTTTCCTCTAAGTCCAAGGATATTAACATACGCGTGTGGCATATCAGCAATTGATAAAATTTCTAATGCATCATCCATCAGTTTATTAACAGTTTTCCAGTCTTTAGATTCTATATAAATCTCTATTAGGCTCCTTAATGCATATATTTTTTGAGCTTGATCTGGATAGAGGTTGCTAGTCTGTAAACTTTTTTCATAATATTTAATGGAGTTAGTATAATCTTTTAATCCTTGATAAATTTTTCCGTAATTATATGCAATCAAAGGTAAATACATAGGGCTATTGCTAGCCTCTGCTTTAGTTTCCGCTTGTTTTAAGGATTCAAGAGCTTTCTCGGATAGATTATCTTTTTGATATTGTAGTGCAATGATTATGAGAATGTTTATTAGTTGATTTTCTATATTTAATTTTTCATACAATCTGTACGCTTTTTTAGCATACAAGCGACTAATGCTTTGATCCTTATAAAGACTTTGGCTTGATAGACTTAGGTTATAATATATATCAGCGTGCTGCTTAGTTTCTTCTAGACCAAGTAAGCTCTCTGTCTTCATAGTAATTTCATGTGCAGCCATATAGTCTTGTTTATTATAAAAATAATGACTTCGAGCCATTAAATAATATATAAAATCTTCGGTATATTGAGGATTCACTTGATTTGGAATGACTTGTGAAGCCTCATTTACAATTGGTGCTACATGTAATAAGTTATTATTTCGAGAATGATAGTATATTAAAACACCATAAGCCTTTAATAATAAAAGAAGAGGGTCTATATCACGCACATACAGTTCTAAGAAAGATAAGTCTTTCTCGCTTATCACCTTATCGTTTTTATACCTATTACATATTTCAAGAATCTTAGGTTCCATATCGTCATTATTTCCATCGACAAGAAAATTGTATTCAACATCTAGCTTTTCAGCAATCTTTTCTAAAAAAGAAGTTGAAGGCTTAATCTGTCCATTTTCAATTCTACTTAAATAAGTTATAGAGCAGATCCCGGATACTAGTTCTCCTTGCGTAAATTCTTTATGTATACGTATTTGTCGAATACGTTCACCAATGTTCATATCTCCATCCCCTCCTTTGAATGGCCTGCTTTGATTATTTTAGGAGCAATATTATAAAATATTTTGTGTAAATGATTAAAGACGCAAAAAAGGAAGCCCTTTGCTTAATAGAACTGGGTTATATACAAAATCCACAGAAAAGAGGCCCTCCTATGAAGCCGCTTACATCAAAAATCATCGAAGCACTAGTCTAAAAACAAGATATTACAAAGGGTTCGTATATTTGACTATAGAGCTATTGAATCTACCGAATTTTCAATGGCTATTTTCAAATATTTTGCTGACATTTTATAAGCACGATTATCATAAAAATAGTTTCCTAGTTCAGTAGCGAGTTCATGAACTAAAGGATATTGTTTTTTTTCTAAGCCCATTTCAATTGCTTTTTGCATATTTTTCTCGTATCCATAATAATCTCCTCTAAATTTGGATATCTTCCCCTTAAATCCGTATAGTTGAACATGAGCGAAAGGTACATCAGAAATTGTTAAAAAATGAAATGCCTCATCCATAAATGTATTAACAGTTTTCCAATTTTTAAGTTCTATATGAATCTCTATTAAGCCTCGTAACATGTATATCTTTTGGTTTTTTTGAAAGAGAAACTCACTCAGTTGCAAACTTTCTTCATAGTATTTAATAGCATTAGTATAGTCTTTCAAGCCTTGATAAATTTTTCCGTAGTTATATGAAATTATAGGTAAATACATAGAATTATAATTATTTTTCACTCCAAGTTCTGCCTGCTGTAAGGTTTCGAGAGCTTTGTCATATAATTCATCTAACTGATACAGTATTACAAGCATTAAAAGAGTATCTATTACTTTATGCTCTATATTAAATTTTTTGTACAATCTGTATGCTTTTTTAGCATACAATCGGCCAATACTTTTATCTTTATAAAGCCCTTTATTTACGTGACATAGATTATAATATATATCAGCGTGCTGCTCAGTTTCTTCTTGGCCAAGTAGGCTCTCTACCTTCACATAAATTTCATGTGCAGCCATATTGTCTTGTTTATTATAAAAATAATGACCTCTAGCCCTTAAATAATATATATACTCTTCAGTATACTTAGGGTCTACTTGATTTGGAATGACTTGCGAAGCCTGATTTATAATTGGTGCTACGTGTAATAAGTTATCATTTCGAGAATGATAGTATATTAAAACACCATAAGCCTTTAATAATAAAAGTATAGAGTCTATATCACGCACATACAGTTCTAAGAAAGATAAGTCTTTCTCGCTTATCACCTTATCGTTTTTATACCTATTACATATTTCAATAATCTTAGGTTCCATATCGTCATTATTTCCATCGACAAGAAAATTGTAATCAACATCTAGCCTTTTTGCGATCTTTTCTAAAAAGGAAGCTGAAGGTTTAATTTGTCCATTTTCAATTCTACTTAAATAAGTTATAGAGCAGATCCCGGATACTAGTTCTCCTTGCGTAAATTCTTTATGTATACGTATTTGTCGAATACGTTCACCAATGTTCATATCTTCATCCCTTTCTTTGAAATTATTTTAGGGCGATATTATAAAAATAAAACCAACATTATCTATCATAATATTTGTATTGTTTTATATGTGGGCAATAAAAAACATTGTATATTTCCTTATATATATCAATACAACACAACTGTAACTAATTACTTTAATTATTAATAATTTATTTGGATGCATATGGAATTTGTATGCCTGATTTACTAAATCCGTTATCCTCTCTCTGCTACTTACATTACTATATTATACCAATTATCTGATGCTCACGCCTAACATAATTCACTTTTCGATATGATTCAGTTCAGCGGATCAACTACTTGCATGTCGAATATCATCGAAAGATATTTATAGCGTGTCGAATCGCCGATATATTGCAAAGAACGGTCGATAACGGAAATAAAAAGAGTGAAATCCTGCATAATCTCAATACTGGATTTCGCTCAATCTTTTCTATATATAATCAGAATGGATTCTAAAGCTATTGAAATTTTTCCTACAGCTGTTTTTATCCCGCATGAACGTGCAGTAAGACCCACCTCATGATGAAAAGAGAAGCGAGGAAGATACGTGGAGGATAACTGCTCATAAAAGCCAGATTGGGCTGGCATTCCATCAGTGAGGAATGCAATTAACTCCACTGATGGAAGTTTCACTTTAATAAGAAAACATGTAAGCAATTAATACTCCACTAAGCTGGATACAGGAACTTCTTGTTCATTATTTGGTTCATTAAGAGGGTAAATTCTAGCTGTTTCGTTCGTTTCATCTACATTTTGAATATAGATTTGCATTCCGTTGTAAGTTACATTCGCCATAACCGGTGAAGCGGCAATCTCTTGTGCACGTTGTTTATTCATGATGATAAACCTCCCTTTTCGTTTAACAATAATAATATGGGCTGCCGCTCCCTTAAATATTCTGGTGAATTCACATTAAGTAAACAAGAAGAGAACTTGAAAAGTATAGTTGCTTAATGAACAGAAAAAACGTAGTTTGATTTTTTTCATCAAACTACGTTTTTTCATTCGATTTATAGGTCTATTTACTTTGTAATAGATGAATTGGTTTAGCTGATAACGATTGTTTTGCTGCGATCCAAACAACAATTGCTGTTGTGATTACAGATAACAAGATGCCCAAAATAGACCAAGTTATATTAATTTTCATTGGCATTTGGAATAAGAATCGTAAAACAACACCAGAAAAAGCTAAAGCAACTCCAGCCCCAACGAATCCAGCTGACAAGGAAACAATCGTATTTTCTAATAAAATGGACTTCATTAAATTACCCGAAGACATACCAACTGTCTTCATAATCGCTACATCCCGAGTTTGTTGTAGTAAGCGAATGACCACTTGATTTCCAATTGTCAAAACAGCGGTTAAAAATGCAAATGACGCTACGATCGAAAAGAACGTACTTTGCATTTTAATGATATATTGTAGACTATCGATTGCTGTAGCGGAAATAGAGTAAGCCATTGCTGAATTAGGAAGTTTATTGTTTAACTCTGCTAGAATCGTATTCGTTTGTTTTGGATCACTATCTAATGAATAGGTAATGCGATTTGGCTTTCCATATGTAGCTAATGTTTTTGTTGGAATACGAATACCTACCGTTTTTACAATACCGGATTTAAAGAAACCGACAATTTCACAATTCACTAATTCGTTTCCTATTTGAATATCAACTGTATCACCTGTTTTTACCCCCAGCTTTTTATAACT
This sequence comes from Bacillus sp. 491mf, assembly GCF_900112415.1. Classification (GTDB taxonomy): domain Bacteria; phylum Bacillota; class Bacilli; order Bacillales; family Bacillaceae_G; genus Bacillus_A. Next base: position 167,294 of record NZ_FOLV01000004.1, on the reverse strand, counting down.
ATCCAACAGGATTGCTTTTTTCCCTCCTGCATCAGCCGATGTTAAATCGCGCCCTTCAGATATGGTATATGCTTTGGAAGTATGATCTGTATCTATGCCTTCTACTGAAATTTTAGTTGAACTAAAAAATTTATCTTCTTTTACTTTTTGAGAAAATTTAGTTACGGCTTCTTCACCGTTAATATTTTGAAATCTTCCATCTAGTTGGTAACCTTTTTTCCATACCTTAATTTCCTTCATCGATTGAATTTGTTTTTCTACTTTTTCTTCATCATTAACTGAACTTGTAATAAGGAGATTTCCCATTGCCTCTTTTTCTAATTGCCCTTGAACAGATTCAATTAAATTATCAGCAAATATGTGGCTAGAAACTACAGAAACGACGCCTATCGTTAAAGTAACTGCTAATAATCCATTTCTTTTATTGGTAGTAGCTATATTGTGTAAGGCAAGAAAAAGACTTTGTGGCACCTAGTTTTTCATAGCTCCAATCATTCGGAATAATAAAGTGTATATAAACCCAATCAAACGAACGAAAGCAACAATACATAACAAAGCTCCTGTTGTAAGCAGAAAAGCAAGGAGCCACTTAAACATCACACTACCATTTGTATTGGCTGTAAATGCTATTTTGTGAACATAAACTGAAAGAATACTACAAACTAATATAAATAGTTGAAGTTTTTTTCTAAAAGGTAACGAATAATTTACACTCGTATTCTCTGTATCTCGTAACATTTGAAGAGGTGACACGCGCATTCCACTTTTTACTGGTATCCATGATGCTAAAAGCGTCACGAGAAATCCTACGATGATTGCAGTACCAACAACAGACCATGACATTCCCCATGTAAGAGGTAGTGAAAGTACACTTGATAAATAAGAAGTGAGCCAAACACTAGCTAATAACCCAATTGCAATACCACCAATTGTACCTAGGATTGCAAGCCAGAATGCTTCTAGCAAGAAATATCGTACGATAGATCGCGTTTTCATTCCTACCGATTTCATGACAGTGATATCATGGGTGCGCGAGGCAATGATTACTTTCATTGTATTTGAAGTTGTGATTGCTGCGATTCCAAGGGCTAATATGCTAAATAATTGAAGAAATGGCAGTAACATATGCAAATCTTTTTGTTTTTCTAATTCTTTATCACGAATATCGATTACATTGCTTTGCGGTAATTGTTCTTGTACTTTACTTTTAATTGCAGATACGTTACCTTTATCATTCAATATAATTAAAGCTTCATTAATTGTATTTTCCGGTACATTTAAGAGCTTTTGTGCTTGATTTAAATGTAAATAAGCAGTTCCGAAGATAGAAGCATCGCCGTAAGATTCTTGAACACCTTCAACGAAACCAAGAATCTTATAAGAAGACATTTCTCCAGTAGAACGATTCGGAATCTCTACTTTATCTCCGATTTTCACTTGTAAACGATCTGCAGTACTCTTTGATAAAAGCACTTCATTTTCTTGTAAATTACGAACATTAGGAAACTGTGTTTCTCCATACAATGGGTATTGCTTTGGTTCTATTCCCTTTATTATTAAGCTTGTTGTTTTTTTATCAGACTTTACCATACTCTGCCCTAATAAAGAGGTTGTAAGTGCTTTTTGCTCTTCTTTAGGAACAGAAGAGATTAATGTATCACGGTTAACAGGGTTTAAATAGGATTGAATCGCTACGTCTCCTCCTAAAAGAATTTTAGAGGATTCGTGAATAGAACGAGGAACTAATTCTACTAACATTGACATTGAGAAAAAGCTAGCTACTCCAATTACAATACTGAACACTGTAAAGAGAGTTCTCAAACGATTTCGTATTAAACTACGTAATGCTGATTTTAGTAACATGATGTTGTTTCACCTTCTTTTGGAGTCGTATGCTTACTAACGTTATCTTGAATTAATAGTCCATCTTCTATTTGTAAAATCCGATCTGAAAGTTTTGCAACATAAGAATCATGTGTAGCAATAATAAAAGTCATGTTGAATTGATCACGTAGTTGAAAGATTAAATCCAATATTGTTTGTCCCGTTTTCGTATCTAAATTACCAGTAGGTTCATCTGCAATAACAATAGCAGGGTTGTTTACTAATGCTCTGGCAATTGCAACGCGCTGCTGCTGACCTCCTGATAGCTGACTCGGTAAATGATGATAACGTTCTTTCATCCCAACAAGATCAAGCATCTCTCTTGCCTTTTGTATCATTTCCTTTCGATCCTTTATCCCAGCGCACATAAGTGCCATCATTACATTTTCCTCGGCTGTCATTGTTGTTACTAAATTATAGGATTGAAAAACAAAACCAATTTTTTTCGCACGAAAATCTGCTAAATTTTCTTCAGACATGGCCGTAATATCTTCTTTTTCAATCAATATATGCCCTTCGCTAGCACTATCTAAAGAACCTAGTAAACCAAGCAATGTAGATTTTCCACTTCCACTAGGCCCTATAATACTAACCACTTCTCCGCGATAAATTTGTGTATCAATTCCTTTTAAAATAGGAATGATTCCTGCTTCTGTTTCATAATGTTTCTTTAGTCCCTGTGCTTGAAGAATAGGTTGTTTGGCTACCATACTTTTTTCCTCCATACTTTTTTTATTTCAACAAAAAGACAAATATATTTCTAATGAAAATAATTTTCTAACATTATCTTCTCAAGCTTACATCCAGCATAAAAACGCTGTTAAAATTCCATTTACCCCCTTCTTTAACAATATTTATAACCGATATTAATCTTGTCATAAATCGACTATTTTTTCTATATTAAGGAAATTATAATTTGTGAATTTTTTTATTACTTACAAACACAAACTAAAAAGCAAACTCCTTCATATTAGGAGTTTGCTTTTTAAACTTACGATTGTTTCTGAGACTGTATTCCTTGAATATATGGCACAACCTCAGGATTTACAAGTGAAGATAAATCTCCAAGTTCTCTTCCTAGAAACGCTGCTTTGATAACGCGACGCATTACTTTTGAATTACGTGTTTTTGGTAAATCTTCGACAACATGAATATCTTTCGGGCACAATGCTTTCCCAATATGAGAGTTTACTAGACTTAGCAACTCTTTTTTTAGTTCTGGTGTAAACGCAGTGCCTTCACGTAACACAACAAAGCAATGGCACACCTCGCCTTTCAATTCATCGGGAACCCCAATTGCTCCGGCTTCGACGACATCACAGTGCTTTACAAGAATAGACTCGTACTCCGCAGGTCCAATACGCTTTCCGGCAATATTTAACGTGTCATCAGAACGCCCTGTAATGATATATTGTTCCCCATCATATAATACCCAGTCACCATGCACCCATTTGTTTTCAAAACGAGACCAGTATGTGCTGACATAACGATCGTCTTCTTCCCAGAAGCTTTTTGTCATACCAACCCACGGCTTTTCTAGACATAATTCTCCGACTTCATTTTGAACTGGTGAACCATTTTCATCTAATACAACAGCGGCCATTCCTGGCAGCGATGCGTTAAAACTAATTGGGGCAATTGGTTTAATAAGGACGTTTCCAAATATACCACCAGAAATCTCAGTACCACCAGAGTAGTTGCAAATTGGTACTCTTTTTTTGCAAACTGTTTCAAAGAGCCACATCCATGGATCTGGATTCCACGGCTCACCTGTTGAACCGATTACTTCTAAACTTTGCAAAGAATGTTTCTCCAGCCATGAATCGCCTTTTGCCATTAATGAACGAATTAACGTTGGTGAAATGCCAAGATGCGTTACTTCATAACGATCAACCATTTCCCATAAACGATCTGGTTCTGGAAAATCAGGAACACCTTCATATATTACCATCGTCGCACCATTAAGAAGCGAACCAAATAGTAAAAACGGCCCCATCATCCAGCCCATATCCGTAATCCATAACACACGGTCTCCTTGTTTCACATTCATACCAAAACCAGCATCAAATGCTGCTTTTAACGGGAATCCTGCGTGCGTATGCACCGTTCCTTTCGGCTTCCCAGTTGTGCCAGATGTATAAATAAGCATAAGTGGATCATCGCTTTTCATTTCTTCTGCGTGCGTAAAAGGTTTATCTTTTTCAAGAACACTCCATGAAATATCATAATCATGCGGTGTATAATCATTCCCTGCATGACGAACAATTACGACCTTTTCAACACTTGGGCAATGCTCACATGCTTTATCTACTTCGTCTTTTAATGAAACTGTTTTACCGCGGCGAGCAAATCCATCTGCGGTAATAATCATTTTAGCTCCTGCTGCTTGTACGCGCGTCATCACTGCATCTGAAGCAAACCCTGAGAAAATAGGAGAAATGATTGCACCAATTTTCATAACAGCTAGCATAGCAACTACTGTTTCTGGAATCATTGGCATGTAAATGGTTACACGATCTCCTTTTTCAATTCCTAAATGCTTTAAACCATTTGCAACGCGGCTTACCAAAGTGTCTAACTCTTCATATGTAAACGATTTTGATGTACCATTTTCACCTTCCCAAATAAGAGCCTGCTTTGTTTTCGTATCATCTTCCGCAATCCAACGTGATAGCGCAGATTCTACAACATTACAAGTTCCATCTAAATACCATTTGGCAAACGGAATACCGTTTGCTAAATCTAATACCTCTGTATATGGACGCATCCATTGATAACCTACCGCACGCTCTGCTTCTTCCCAAAGCCACGCTGGATCTTCAATAGACTTTTCATAAAATGTTTCATAATCTTCATACCCAAGCGATTGCATCCATTGAAATAAGCGCGTATTTGCTTTATATTCCTCGTCCGGAAACCAAACTGCTTGCTTCACGATTTGTCCCTCCTTATTTTTTCGAAAAAGAAAGCCCTTTGGCAGGGCAATCTCATTCATGTATAAATCTATTTCGATGTTTCAACATATAAGTCACTGCTATATAAAGCACAAATGACCTGCACTCGTTTTCTATCTTTGTTTTCATATCTCACGTAGCAGAAAAAGGATCTGACCGCTTCTATGCACGGCCAGACGCTCTCACCCATCTAAAAAAAAGGTTTTTATGATTTTTATACCGGATAAACTGGATGTTTACGATCTGTAAATACTTGATATTTACTCATATACATTTCAAAACGTTGCTTCAACTCAGTGCGTAATTGGTTTGGATGAACAATACCATCAATAACCATTTCTGATGCAAGACGATAAATATCAATATCCTGCTTATACTCTTCACGTTTTTGCGCGATAAAGCTTGGTCTTTCTTCTTCTGGTAGTGCTGCAATTTTATTTGCATACACTGCGTTTACCGCTGCTTCTGGTCCCATTACCGCAATTGATGCCGTTGGAAGAGCAAGGCAGCAATCAGGTTCAAATGCAGGACCTGCCATCGCATATAAACCTGCACCGTATGCTTTTCGGACAACGATTGAAATTTTCGGCACAGTTGCTTCACTCATAGCGGAAATCATTTTCGCACCGTGACGAATAATACCAGCTCGCTCTACCTTCGTACCAATCATAAAACCTGGTACATCAGCTAAGAATAAAAGCGGAATATGATAAGCATCGCAAAGTGTAATAAATTTCGCTGCTTTATCAGCAGAGTCATGGAATAGTACGCCGCCTTTCATACGAGGCTGATTCGCAATAATTCCAATTGGCATACCATTCATACGTGCAAATCCAGTAATAAGCTCTTGTGCAAATAGCTTTTTCACTTCAAAGAAAGAGTCCTCATCAATTACACGTTTAATTAAATCGTGCATATTAAACGGTGCATTTTGATTTTCCGGGATAACTTGTTCTAACGTTTTTTCGAATGCTTTCGGTTCTTGAGGTTCTGTCATTGGAGCTTTTTCTAAGTAGTTGCTTGGGAAGTAAGAAATATATTGACGTGCTTTTGAAATGGCATCTTCCTCTGTTTTGCAAAGTACATCTCCGCAACCAGATACAGAGCAATGCATACGTGCTCCGCCCATTTCTTCTAATGTCACTTTTTCACCGATAACCATCTCAGCCATACGAGGCGAACCAAGATACATAGAGGCATTTCCTTCAACCATCATTACAACGTCGCAGAAAGCAGGAATATATGCACCGCCTGCAGCAGATGGGCCAAATAGTAAACAAATTTGCGGTACTTTTCCGGATAATTTCACTTGGTTATAAAAAATACGCCCTGCCCCGCGTCTACCTGGGAACATTTCAACTTGATCAGTAATACGTGCACCAGCAGAATCGACAAGATAAAAGAGTGGTACACGTAATTTTTCAGCTGTTTCTTGAATACGTAAAATTTTTTCTACTGTACGAGCCCCCCATGATCCTGCCTTTACAGTAGAATCATTTGCCATTACACAAACAGTGCGCCCATTTACTTTACCAGTTGCGGTAACTACTCCATCCGCAGGCAATCCATCTTGTTCACAGTTTGCAAATAATGCATCTTCGACGTACTCACCGTTATCAAACAAAAGCGCTAAACGCTCACGAACAAATAGTTTTCCTTTCGCTGCATTTTGCTCATGATATTTCGGTGCACCGCCTTGTTTTATTGTTTCTACACGCTCTTCTAATGTACGAGATTGTTGTTTTTGATCTAGCATATTCATTCCCCCTTATAAATCGGCTTCCGTTTTTCGCGAAATGCTTGTAGTCCTTCTAAACGGTCTTTCGTATGAATAACACCTTCATACGCCTGCTTTTCCATTTGTAAACCTGTCTGCAAGTCTACTTGCATCCCATTTGTAATCGCTTCTTTTGCACGGCGAACTGCAATTGGACCGTTCGCTGCAATTTTTTTAGCAATTTCAACTGCTTTTTTTTCTAATTGTTCAGCAGGAGTAACATATTCAACAAGTCCGTATTCCTTTGCTTCTTCAGCCGAAATACGTCTTGCCGTATAAATTAATTCTTTTGCACGCCCCATTCCAATTAAACGCGGAAGACGTTGCGTCCCACCTGCTCCTGGAATAATCGCAAGGGATGTTTCTGTTAAACCGAGACTTGCTGTTTCTGAAGCAATGCGAATATCACAAGCAAGACTTAATTCCGTTCCGCCGCCAAGCGCAATTCCATTGATAACTGCAAGAACAGGTTGTGATAATTGTTCTACCATATCCATCGTAGAGCGAATCATTCCAACCGCATCGCGCACTTGTTCTTCGTTCATATTGGCACGTTCTTTTAAATCTGCACCTGCACAAAATGCTTTTGTTCCAGCCCCTGTAATCATTACGACACGAATATCGTTTTCTTCATTAATGCGACTTAGTGTATCTTGTAGTTCTTCTAAAAGAGCAAGTGATAAAGCATTTGCTTTACCTTCACGATGTAATGTGATTTTCACAATATGAGGCGTTACATAATCAACTGAAATATTTTGCAGCTGTAACATCTGATCACCTACTCACTGTTTTATGTTGCAAAGCGCGGTATACGTGACTTGGAATCTGCATATCGAGCTTGCTTTCGATAAATTTTGTTGCTTGTAATAACTTTTCTTCGTTTATGTTCGTTTGTACACCCATTTTATGAAGCATATGAACTAAGTCATTTGTTGCGACATTTCCAGACGCACCCGGTGCATACGGACATCCACCAAGACCACCGCATGAACTATCAAAAGTTGTAATGCCGCATTCTAATGACTTTACAACATTAGCAAGTGCCATTCCGTACGTGTTATGAAAATGCATCGCAAACTTAAAAGAATCATATTTTCGGAGTAGGTGCTCTAGTACACGTTCTACTTGCACTGGATTTGCCACTCCGATTGTATCCCCAAGTGATACTTCATAAATGCCATATGAAAACAATTTGTTACAAAGTTCATCAACTTTATGAACGTCCACTTCTCCCTCATATGGGCAACCAAATACAGTCGATACATATCCGCGAACCATTTTTCCAGCAAATAATGATCGCTTTGTTACCTCTTCTATAACAGAAAGTGCTTCATCAATGGATTTATTTATATTTTTTTTATTATGTGTTTCACTAGCAGATAAAAAGACGTTCACCTCATCTACATTTTGCAGAAGCGCCCGTTCCAAACCATTTTGATTTGGAACGAGAGCTGCATATGTAACCTGTGGATTCCGCTCAAGCATAGCAAACACATCTTGTGCATCAGCTAAAGCAGGAATCCATTTAGGGTGAACGAAAGATGACACTTCAATATAAGAAAGACCTGCGTCTGCTAGCATATGAATCCATTTCACTTTATCTTTTGTACCAACAATTTTCTTTTCATTTTGCAAACCATCACGCGGTCCGACTTCTTTAATAGAAGCAAAAGAAGGTAATTTCAATCGATTGCACCCCATTTCTCACTATTCGATTTCTATTAATACATCTCCCTCATTCACAAAATCGCCTTCTTGCACAAGAATTTTCATAACAGTGCCACCTTCTTCTGCAGCGATTGGAATTTCCATTTTCATAGATTCTAAAATGACGACATCTTGATCTTCCTCTACTGTATCTCCTACACCTACTACAATTTTCCAAACGTTTCCTGCCATCGATGCGTATACTTTTGTCATCATTTATTTCCCCCTTTAAATTTCGTAAACTTTATTTTTTCACAAGTTGCTTCGTTACAAAGCTAGTTGTGTAAATACCGCTTTGGAATACTTCATCTTCTAAAACTTGCAGAAGCATTGGCGTATTTGTTTTAATCCCCTCTACTTTTAGTTCCTCTAGTGCTACTTGTAGCTTTTGAATTGCTTCTTCTCGCGTTTCTCCATGTGCAATTACTTTCGCAATCATCGGATCATAAAACGGAGTAATCGCTACACCATCTTCTAAGAAATGATCAATGCGCACTGATGTTGGAAGAGACAGAGAGGTAATTTTCCCTGGTGATGGGAAGAATGTTTTTGGATCTTCCGCATAAATGCGCGCTTCAATGGCATGACCACTACGCTTTACTTCATCCTGTGTAAACGAAAGGCTTTTGCCTGATGCAATTCGCAGTTGCTGCTCGACTAAATCAAGACCAGTTATCTCTTCTGTAACTGGATGTTCTACTTGTAATCTCGTATTCATTTCTAGGAAATAGAAATTCTTCTCATCATCAACTAGAAATTCAATCGTTCCTGCATTCGTATAACCGAGTGCTTTCGCAGCTTTCACTGCAACCTCTCCCATTTCTTTACGCGTTGCTTCATCTAAAAATGGAGACGGAGCTTCTTCAATCACCTTTTGATTACGGCGCTGCACCGAACATTCACGTTCCCACAAATACACCGTATTCCCTTGTTGATCAGCAAGCACTTGAATTTCAATATGGTGCGCATTTGTAATTAATTTTTCCATGTACATTTCTCCGTTGCCGAAGAAATTCTTGGCACGTGTTTGATTACTCTCAAACGCTTTAGTGAGCGCTTGTTCAGTTTCAATGACTTGCATACCGATGCCCCCGCCGCCAGCGGATGCTTTTAACATAAGTGGATAACCGATTTGACTTGCAATTTCTTTCGCTTCTAAAGCAGTTGGAATGCTAGATGAAATACCAGGCACTATAGGAACTTCAGCCGCTAGCATTGCCTTACGAGACTCAATTTTGCTTCCCATCTTTGCAATGACATCTTTGGAAGGTCCAATAAAGACAATGCCTTCTTCTTCACAACGAGCTGCAAATGTTGTGTTTTCTGACAACAAACCGTAACCTGGATGAATTGCCTCTGCTTTTGTTTCTTTTGCAATCCCAATAATCTTTTCAAGATTCAGATAACTATCTTGAACACGAGGCCCACCGACAAGATGCGCTTCGCTTGCCATCTTAACATGAAGAGCAGATTCATCAGCTTCTGAATAAATTGCTACAGTTTGAATACCAAGTTTTTCACACGTTTTTATAATACGAACAGCAATTTCACCGCGGTTGGCAATTAATATTTTTCGAAACATAGTGAACCCTCCCCTTAGCGACATCCTAAATGTCTTGAAATTACGAGACGTTGAATTTCAGAAGTACCTTCACCAATTTCTAATAGCTTTGCATCACGAATATGACGCTCTACTTCATACTCACGCATATATCCGTAACCACCATGAATTTGCACCGCTTGGTTAGATACACGGCTTGCTGTTTCAGATGCAAAAAGTTTTGCCATCGCAGCTTCTTTTCCAAATGGTTTATCATTGTCTTTTAACCAAGCAGCCTTATGTACCATATTGCGCGCCAATTCAATTTCTGTTGCCATATCTGCTAATTTAAATTGAATTGCTTGAAAGTTTGATAGAGAACGGCCAAATTGCTTGCGTTCTTTTGCATATTGCAGTGCGCGCTCAAATGCAGATTGAGCAATCCCTACTGCTAATGCAGCAATCGAAATACGACCACCATCTAACGTATATAAAAATTGTTTAAATCCTTTATTTACATCCCCAAGAATATTTTCCTTCGGTACACGAACGCCATCTAAAACAATTTCACATGTATTAGAAGCACGAACACCCATTTTGTCGTATGGACTAGAAATTGTTAATCCTTCGCTATTTGTTGGAACGATAAAAGCAGAAATACGTTTTTTGCCGTTTTCTTCAACACCGTTGATAGCGGTTACAATAATCGTATTTGCATACTCAGCATTTGTAATCCAGCACTTCTCGCCATTAATTACATATTCATCGCCATCCAATACTGCTTTCGTTTGTGTGCCGCCTGCATCAGACCCAGCATTTGGCTCCGTTAATCCAAATGCACCAAGTGTCTTACCCGATGCCATTGGAACTAAATATTTTTGTTTTTGTTCTTCTGTACCAAAATAATAAATTGGAGAAGCACCCAGTGAGATTGTTGCCGCATAACTTAATCCTGTGCCACCACAAGCACGGCCAATTTCTTCAACTGCTAGTGCATACGATAACGTATCGCCGCCAGAACCACCGTATTCTTCAGGGAATGGGATTCCTAACAAACCAAGTTCGCCCATTTTTTGAAACGTTTCGTATGGGAATTCTGCCGTTTTGTCGTAATACACAGCCTTCGGAGCGATTTCCTTTTCAGCAAAGTCGCGCACCATTTCTTTAATCATTTGTTTTTCTCTAGTAAGAGTAAATTCCATTTGTCACACCCCTTATCGAATTCGTTATTTCGACAGCGTGCGTGTATATAGTACAAACATTACTCTAGGAAAAGAACGAATAGTAGTAAGATAATTGCTACAATTCTGTCACAATTTAATTGTAAAACAGAATCTATACTGATGCACAAAAAAATTCCTACATTGTTCTACAACAACATAGGAATAAAAAAGACGAATTTTGTATTATTTTGTTTAATAATCTCGACCCTTTCCAGAATCTGTGATTTCCACTAACATTTCTGGATACGGTTCAAAATATGTTTGTCTCAATAAATATGTGTCTTCAAAACGTATTGCCCACGATTTTAAAATGGTAAGTAAACTGCTTAAAGGTATTTTCTTTTCTGCATACTTACTAAGTAAAGAAAGAAAATGATCCTTTTCTTCTTTCTTTAACTTATTTTTAAAATACCCAAAAATATGCTGACATACGTTAATATTTGATGTATACCGCGGTGTACGATTTAACAATACATACAATATTTCCTCATATTTCGCAAACACTTCATCAATCGATTGTTTTTCCTTATTCGCAATGACGCGACCTAATTCTTTTTGCTTCGTTTGATTGTACGCCATGAATAAGTACTTATGATCAGACTGAAATTCAACTAATGCTTTCATACTTTTATTTTTCTTCAATGTTTTAAAATGTGAAATTGTAAATAGCTGTGTCAAAAAATGTTCGCGGATGATAAAGTTCGACAATCTTCCTTCTTCCTCAATCGCTAAATGTGAAAATTTCGCTAAAACTGCACTACCAAATAACCCGGCGCCTTTGCCTTTTGTGGGTGCCTTTCCTAATCCAGCATATATTTTCACATCACGCGTTCCGCAGCTCGGTGACCTATTTTTCAAAATGAAACCATCCACATCTGGTAAAGAAGCTAAAAAGACATTTGAAAATTGTTGCATTTTCTCCGTTAAATCAGCACTTGTTGATGGCTGCACTAATTTTTTCATACCATCTTGTTCGACAATGCGAATTGTTTCTCTTGGAATTCCAAGTCCAATCTCCACTTCTGGACAAACTGGAATAAATTCTACATAAGGCTGTAGATTACGTACTGTTGCATCGGACAGCTTATCACCGTTATAACGGCATGCTTCAAATTCTAAACATTTACTTACGACAACTGTTGGTTTTACAAATTGCCTCATCTGCTTACCTCCGAGGTGTTAGCCCGTATAAAATGAATTGAACAGTAGATTCGATTTCTACCTCATCATCCCATTGTTCTTCTGGTAGTAATAAAAAACGAGTTAAGATTAAGCCAATAACAGCTGATAAGGTGAATCGTAGTACAGCTGGTGTTGGGAGTTCAATAATTTGTCCTTGTTTCTGAAAATGGTCAACAATGTTTTCAAAACGAGAGTAAATTTCCTTTGCAAGTAATTGCTGAATTTCATCTTTCAGTTCTGGTTGAAACGGTACTTCTTGCATTAAAATTTTCAGCATTGGAAAATGTTTTCTCGCAAACTCATAGCGATTTCGAATAACCGTGCGTAGGAAATTTTCATATGATTCATACGTATTTTTAAATATTTCTTTCGCAAAAGTTTGCACAAAAAACGGAGCAGCAAACTTCGTTAACGTTGGCATTACAACCGCAAACAACAAATCTTTTTTCGTTTTATAGTAACGGAAAATCGTTCCCTCTGCTACACCGGCACGCTTCGCTATTTCACTCGTTGAAGTTGCCGAATATCCTTTTTCACTAAACATGTCTACTGCCGCTTCTAAAATGCGCATTTGCCGTTCATTGCGCTTATCTGTCCCCGTGGCGGCAATTAATTCTTCTAGCCAATCCTCTTTCATTGACATACTCCTTTTTTTCTTTCCATTATATTCTTCTATGCTTCTTCAAAGCAAACACGTTACCGAATGTAAACACAATCGCAAATATTAATAAAACCCCGAGATCACCAGCAATTTCGCTAAACCCTTGATTTCGAATCATAACTTGCCGCATCGCATCTGCACCGTATGTTAATGGAAATAACTTTCCTAATAGCTGTAACCACCTATTCATAGACTCAATCGGAAATAAACCAGAAAAGAAAATTTGCGGTACAATAACCAATGGGATAAACTGTATCATTTGAAACTCGTTGTTTGCATATGCCGATAAAAACGTTCCCAGAGTTAACGCTGTTAATGAAAGCATACATGTAATCAATAACGTGAGCCAAGGTGAACCTGCAACATATAAATCTAAGACATACACAGAAAAACTAACAATGAGTACGGATTGAAAAAACGCAAAAATCCCAAATCCAATTATATAACCTACAACAATTTCCCAGCGCCGAATTGGAGTCGATAATAATCGTTCCAACGTACCGCTTAAACGCTCCCTAACAAATGAAACGCCTGATAAAATAAAGACGAAGAAGAATGTAAAGAAACCAATTAATACCGGGCCTAATCCATCAAACATCGTAAAATCAGCTGATCCATGTAAAAAAGAAACTTCAGGCTTCATAGTTGTCGTTTCTTTTTTCTCCATACCTTTTTGCAAAACTTGCATGACAGCACGATTTTTCGATGAATCACTGCCTTCTAACGTTACTTTCATCTTTCCATGATCTATAGTAATTATTGCATCAATTGCTTGATCTTCTAATTTCTTATGTGCCTTGTCTTTATCGTACTCATAAATAGAAGCATCTTGTTTTTTCATTGCATCTACAATTGGTGCCGGTACATCAACTAAAGCAATATGAGGCTTGTAGTCTTTTTGTGTAAATACAAGTGAAAGAAGCCAAAGCAGTAGCATCGGTGCTCCGAACATAAGTGCAAGCGACCGTTTATCTCGGAAAAATTGGCGAATAATACGGCTTACAACTCCAAATACTCTCATCATTCCATCGCTCCTTCCAATAAAAAGACATCCTCAATACGCCCAGATGTTGTTCGCTCTTTTAATTCTATCGGAGAACCAGTTGCGATTAACTTCCCTTCACGAATTAAGCCCAGACGTTCACAAAACTCTGCCTCATCCATAATGTGCGTTGTCACTATAATTGTTGTTCCTTGTTTTTTCAGTTCATAAAACTTATCCCAAATTGATTTTCGAAGAACAGGATCAATTCCAACTGTCGGTTCATCTAAAATCAGAAGCTTTGGTTCATGCAAAAGTGACATAGCAAGTGATAAGCGCTTCTTCATTCCACCAGAAAAATGCTGCACTTGCTTTTTGGCATCATCAGATAGCTGCACAAGCTCAAATACTTCATATATACGTTCTCTCTTTTGTTTTCCCTTTAACCCATACATTGTCGCAATAAAATCAGCATTTTCATAAGCAGATAACTCCTCATACAATGCATCTGCTTGCGCCATATATCCAATATGTTTCATGCCATTCAAATTCGGCATAACTGTTTGCAGTGCCGTTACATCCCCTGATGTTGCTTCGCTAATACCAGCAATCATTTTAATAAGTGTCGTCTTCCCCGAACCAGAAGGACCGACTAAACCAAAAATTTCAGCTTCACGAACAGAAAATGAAATATCTTGAATTACTTGTTTCTTGCCAAAGTACTTGGAAACTCCTTTAACCAATACTGCCTCATTAGTTGGAGACATAAATTTTCCTCCTCTTCATTTTTATGAGTGAGTACTCACTTTTATTTTAAACTGATACTATTATATGTCAATTGTTTCTTTTGGTTGTTAGTTACATACATGTTTTTATCTTTATTACTCATTAGTGACATGTTCAGAGATATGTATCTGTATAAAGAAACACATCATCCCTTTTTATCGTTTTAGCAAAAGAATAACTTAGTTTTTAAAAGATCAAATTCATACACGCTTTTTTCAAGCCCCCACTTCAAAACGTGTTAGCGTTCACAAGTGGTGGGAGTTGACTCTAGTAACTGCAATATTCACAAAAATCTCTAAAAGAAAAGACCCTTTAATTAAAATAAAAGGCCTTTACTGTAACTATATATTTATCACCTAAGATTTATATTTTTTTACTGTAAGAGGAATCGTTAAAATGTATAAATCTACAGCATAAGTTGTAACCCATATTCCTTTCCCTTCATCTGCCAATTGTTCATTTAATTGAGATAAGTGTTCTGAAACTTTTCTTCTCCCCCAGCTTTTAGGAAGCCATTGAAACACCTTAGGAACATTATATTTCTTGTTATACCATACATTTAATCTCCAAAAAATAAAAAAGAATGAAAAAATAATTATGAAAAGAAAGATGTCAAAATACGAAATTCCTAAAATCATATTATATATTCTACCTTCCCGTTAAAATTGTATTAGCCCAGCTTAATTTTCATTCGTTAATCATTTTAAAATTATAAAAATCACAAAATAAGTACTGATTTTCTTCAGTTTCTCTTTTAAATAGCTTTTGAAATTCTAATTCTACAGTTTCCTCTTATTATTTTTCTCCTCTTACAATCACTTTTTTTAAAATGAAATAAGTAATAGAAAATAGTAAACAAGTAGCTATTGTACCAAAAGTTGCAATCGAAATTTTACCCGCCATTGTTTCGTTTGGATCTAATGCATTTGGTAAAATTGTACCAAAAATAGCAAGACAAGCCATTATAATCATAATGTATTTTAATATTTTTATTTTACGATTCATATTGATTCACCCCTATATCCTTAAATAGCAATTTCTAAATATTCTCCTAATATCCAAAAAGATGCCGATCTCAAACCTTGTGATTTTTTACAAATAAATAGAAGAGGAATTTTTATAGCGTTATCATATTTAACTAGAGTTTCCTCTGCTCCTATATGTGGTGCCCTACCTACATAAGCACCTAAACTTCCCTTTCTTTTTATAATAATCAAATAATTCCTCGCAAACGCCTCTATCATTTATTCTTGAAATGTAACCAAAATAAATAATATCTACTGTGATTTTTTGGTATTATATTTTAAGAATAACATATTTACAGCAAGAAGATATACTGCATATGTTAAAGACTTTTCAAATGCAAGTGATGAGTTTTTCTTTTTTAATAGCATATTTTTCATAAATTCATACGAACTTCTCTACTTACTTTACATACAAACCTCATTAATTTTCTGTAAACTAATGGAAACAACTTAAAAATTATGTCCATCGTTCTTCGCATCGGCATTGGACAAATAACTGGCTTATTTTTATGAATATCATTGATGGCAATTGAAAAAATTCCGTTATACATAACGGAATTTTTTTAGACTATATTTACTGACCTAAATTTTGAATCTTATCTTTTAAGTCTTGAACTTGTTGAATTGTCTGCATAAGCTCCGAATTTTTGAATTGTTCTACATCCATTTTTCCTTCTTCTATCTTCTTCAAAGTTGTATCAATTAATTCATTTAACTTTTCATTATATCCAACAATTTGCTGATGCATATCCTTTGCTACATCAGGAGGTGTCAATTCATTAAAAGCTGGAATATCCTTTTGGATTTCTCTGAGTCTAGTTTCTAATTCTTTGCGGGCGGCACTATCGTTGATTGCTTTTTCTACTAATCCCGGCGCTTCATTTGCAAACGCACTCACTTCATTAACATAGTCTATTGCCTTTTGAGCATAGTCAATTGAATTCTTACCTTCTTCAATCATAGAGCAGCCTGTTAAACCAATTACCAGCATAAACAAAAATAACAAAGCTTTTTTTATCAACATTTCTTCATCTCTCCTAAATTCGTACAAATCCACCTATTTATTGTTTACATTTAGAAAGTAAACGTCAAGTAACTCCCAAAAGTATAAATGACAGTTTTAAAAGTTACCTCGTTCTATTATATTTTTTCTAGGTGTGTATTTCTTATGCTTTCATTATCACATCGAAATAGTATATGAACTATCTAATAACCTTACATCAATATGACAGCTTTGTAAGGTTTTATAATATGTTTTATACCATAGCTTCTTTTTTGGGGACTAATATTTTTTTAGAAATTGCAAATGTAAAAGGAATTGCAATTACAGATGAAATCAGAGGTGCTATATCCTTATTTAAATTTAATACATCCACTAAAACATAAATACTAACTGTCGTAATTATAAAGTTTACAATATACGTTAACGGAAATTGTAAAAATTTCTTTAATGTTACTTTTGTTTTATACGTAAAGTATGTATTCATAAAAAAAGAACCGATCATACTCACTATAAAAGCTATACTATGTGCGGTTAAATGATGAAAATGGAAAACATGAGAAAATAATAAATAAAGGAGCCAGTAGTTTAATGTATTCATACATCCTACAAAAACAAATCTAATTATTTGTTTGTAATTATTGCTCATTGCCACCCTCCGATAACATAAACTTAACCATATTTGGTTTATTAAAGTTTCAGTTTTCAACTTATACCTAAATGTTCGATGCTAAGAATGTGATTAAGAAAAGCTATCCTAAGTCGGATAGCCAAAATCTACGCATCTGCTTTCATTTACGTCCCTGCTAGTTGAACAAGTAATAAAGCCTTTAAATTTCTGATAAGCAAGTTTCAATATTTTTTTGCAGTGATAACAAATTAGAATGTGAAGCAATTTCTACATAAAAACTTTTTAAAAATGACTTACAGTTTGCTTTTAGGAACAAATAATGTTCATCATCAAGCTCTTCTTTTTGAGATTTCATTTCCATTGGTATACCTTTGATTAAAGCCCCTACTTTCTCTATCTCTAATCCTCGATTTAACATTGTTAGAATTGGTGTTATAATTCTCCCATCTTCATTATGGATATAAACACCTTTTGTGCAAAATATTTTTTTCCAAAGCGTTTCTAATATTTCTGAGTAATACTTTTGTTCTATTTTTTCGTTTTTTACAAGTTCCTCACAAGCGTCAGCCACATGTGCTACACTATGAGCCCATCCTTTTTCAGGGACATATCCTCTTAGATCTTGTTCCAAATTAATATAATGAATTAACTCATCTTTTACTTTATAAACAATGGATTGAGGTATAAAATGATCCTCATTATCTTTGTATAAAATGACTGCTATTAAAAGTGAGGTAAATGACCTTGTAAACACAGTGTCTGTCCCATTTTCTCCAATCCCTTTAAATAACAAGTCACTTAAACAAAAATCCAATATTTCCGCTAAAAACTCATGCGCAAGTTTATTATCTAATATCAATTGATTAAAAGAACTGTAGATCCATTCTCTAAGTTCACTATCCGTTGAACCGATATGGTTAATCATCGCTTTAACAATATCAATCTTGTTCTCTTCATCCCACGTTTTTTGCCCGCTTTGAATTTCCTTTAAGACTTTTTCCAGTTCATTTTCCTTTATTTGCACTGAGTTGGACAGTAAGTTCATCATTTAATTTTCTTCCTCCTAGTTTATAGCAAGAACAATGCTGCTAGGATAAGGAGTCCATAAACCTAGGTAAGTACATGAATAATCATTTACCAATAAGCAAATTAAAAAGATTATCTATTTACGATAATCTCACACAAGTTCATTTCAGATCATTATTGCTTAAGGTTTAACGTACCTATTATAAGTAGGCTTAATGCTGGACATCGTAATTGTTCTTGTATGAAATTTAAAAGTATACAAGATTATTCCTCCTTCCACAAATATATTTCCTAACATATTCCATTATACAATAATGTCCAACTTTAACAATTAACATTTATGAATCTTTAGAATATTTTATTTTATAATATGAAAGTAACACTTCTATCAGTGGAGGTATTTTCATCTCTCACTGAACCAATCGAGCTTTTACGGGCAGTTCAAGTTAATAAGTATAACTCCATTGGCTTTTTTTACATAGTAGACTCATGAGAAATAATAATTAACTACGTTTTTAAATGAATTATATGAAAAACAAAATCATGTTCCAATGCCAATTTTAGATGAACAGCAATTAGAAGCTATAAATGAGATTTTATGTGAGGCGATGGCTAAAAATCTTGAAGTAAGCGTTTCGTATCATAAACAGGAAAGAATATATTTGGAAACGAGCTATATTGACTATTATGATACATTTAGAAATGAATTAAGAATTATTAAAAACGCTTCCTAAGCTAGTATTCTATGGTAAATAAAAAGAATCCACTTTGAAAAAAGTTTGATCAAAATGAATTCCATGACATTCATTTTATTCTCGATAAAAGCTATGTAATACTTTCTCGCTTAGCAAATACTTGGAGTAAATAAACAATATGTAATTATTTTTCACGAAAATATTCTTTCATATAATCTTCAACACTATTACTTTTTTCCATATCTTCTGACGACATCCTCCCTTCCCACTTCGTACCTCCTTTGTAGGTCAAATTAATATTGAATTGTTTGTTATGTAGTTCTTCTTTAATCCAAGTGGCTACTTTGGTTAAATCCTCGATTAAACTTGGGTTGTTTTTATATTGCAACATACCATCATTAAAATCTAAGGTTACATTATACGCTGGACATTCCCCATTTTTGGTATATGAACAAGTAATTTCTTTGAATATAAATCTTTCATTTTGAATTTCTTTTATTTTGTCATGGACTTGTGTTTGAATTAAATATGTCCAGTAATCTGGTGATGCGTTTTTCATTGCTAATAGCAGTTCCTCTTTCGTTGGATTTTTTTGTATGTTTGTATAATAAAATCTAGTATACTCACCTGTATTGTCTTTTATATTAAGCTCTGCTATTTTTTTATTATTCCTTTGAATGAGTTGTAATAAAGCAAAGAAGCGATCTAATTCTGTCGATTCAAATTGACTGTAATCGATTTTATTATTCATTTTTAAAGTTAGTAGCAAATTATTGTTTAGGTATTCTTCAATATGATCAGTTATATATTGAATAGTATTTTCATCTTCAGGTTCCGAGAATCCTAACTTTTCGATTTCTTTCAGAATTGGTTTGAATTTTTCATATGCTTCATATGCATTTTTACCATCTTTGTATTCATCACCTATTATTGTAGAATAAAATAAACCATCTACTTCCACTCGAAATTGAATGTGTTTATTATCTTTTACTTGAACAGTATGATATACATGTCCCATATTCCCTGAATGTATTTCTTCCCAATCTGTTACAATAACATCAATCCCATATTTTTCTTTAAAGTATGTTTTCACCTCTTTTTCATTTTCATAGTTACAACCACTCAAAAATAAGAAACATACAGCTAACAATATTACGTTTTTAATTACTTTCAATATAAACGCCTCTTTATTATGAAGTTTTTCTTTATTAGATGTTAAGCTATAGCTACTATAGAGATGATTTCATTGATAAATAGAACCTCCTTCACTATTAAAATACATATTCAAATTATACCATAGTAAAATTATTCTATATTTTCGTGTTATTTTTCTAACCCTCTTAGAATTCTTTAATCAAAAAGAAGCAAAACTGTACAATTTTTTTATAAACATCACGACTTTATTTCAAAACCACAATAAAATATATGTAAATGGACAATTGGAGATGGTAAATGTGAAATATTTTGTGTTTGAAGACGATGAATTAATGGGCGGATGGGAAGAGACATTATATGTTTTTGAACATACCAAAAGAAAAGATGAATACGCCAGTATCAAAACCCTGAAGGAGTTTGCAGTACAATGTCAATTCATTGAAGGGAGAAATATAAATTCCCATATATTCCGCAATTGAAAGTTGCATTTGTGGAATATATGGGAATAAGTTTTAAAGAACTATGGAATGCAGTTTCAGAAAAAACGTTTATCCACACTACATACGGTGCATTAATATTTCATGTTTATCTTTGGAATGTGCAATATTATTAATTCCCATTCAAATGATAGATTAGTTGCACAACGCCAGAGGAGAACGTTCTTGTATTAACCATTTTTAAATTCAACCTCTGTTTTATATCAATAAACAACGGTTTTCCTTCTCCCAAAATAACAGGGTGAACAGATAATCTAAATTCATCAACAAGCCCTAAATTGATAAAAGTTGTAATAAGACTCGCTCCGCCATAAAGCCAGATGTCTTTACCAGGCTTATTCTTTAATTTATTTACTTCTCCAAAAATATTATCATTTATGAATATTGCTTTATTATCAGTTCCTTTTTGTGTTCTGGAAAACACATATTTTTCTTTACTATGAACTAATCCCCAAATTTCTTTTTCAGTATCAGTATCTTCAATTTCTGGAGTAAATTGTCCCCATAAATCGTAGCTCTTTCTTCCATATAAAATAGTATCAATTTGATTTAAGAAATGAATAAACCCCATCTCAGAGTCCATGATGCACCAATCAACTTCCCCATTTTCCCCTTCAATAAAACCATCTAAAGTAACTGCTAAATCTAAAATGATTCTTCTTGCTCTTACGTTATGGGACATAATTCTTCCTTCCTTTCATCATTTAGATATTGTTTCTCCCGCCAAGTTTTTTATATTTTCATTATTTACAGCATTTATTTCTGAATAAAGTTACTAATGTTATTAAACTAACCTGCCCTTTAACAAAACAACTTATTGTCACTTAAAATCAGCTGTTCTTTTCCTTTTCACTATAAAAACATCCCTTTAGATTACCATATCCAAAGGGATAGAGCATCGCATCTTTTTTATAAACATCGTAACCTTATTTCAAATCCACATGTAATAAAATTCTGTTCAGTAAGAAAATAAATAAAGAGCCGATATCTCAAAATGGAAAGATAGCTACTCTTTATTTATAAATGTATGACTAGGTTTTATAGCTAATCCCTTCCTTTACTTGTTTTACCTTGTATTGGAAGATTTTCGTAGAGGAAACACCGTCTACAACAAGGTTACTACCTGTAACAAAATCATTTTCTTTAACTGTTAAATAAAGACATGCTTGTGCAATATCATTTGGTTTTCCTACACGCTTTGATAGATGCTGTTCATGATCAATTGCACTTAATTTTACATAGTCCTCTGTTTCAGCCAAGTAGTAACAGTGCTGCCTTTTTTATTCATATTTTATTTATTTGTTAATAAATAAAATATGAAAGTCATTTCCATTAAAAGAAATCATGAGAAAGGAATGATTAATTAATGAAGGCAGACAATCAAAAAATCGACAAAATGCCGGGGATAAAGCTCTTTGATGGAGAAAAGTTGCTCGTAATTATTAGCATGCTTGGCTTTGGGCTTGCAGTTGGTATTGCGGTATATATTGGACTATACGGGGCAATCATTTTTCCAGAAGGCGACTTGGGGCGAGCGTTTTCTTTCAATGCCGCGATCGCATTGTTTATTTTGTCCATAGCAGCCATTTTACCGATAGCAGGGCTGAGTACCCGCAAACGGGCAGCTATTCGTTGGACTTTCACACTGACAACTCTATATGCCTATGCGGTCGAAACAATCCAGCATTTTCGCGGGATTAATCCACGGTTTACGCGTGCCGGCTCTGCTATCGATTCGATTGCCGGCACTTTGTTCGGGCTTGATTCGCTATTGATCATCATCGTGACTGTACTGCTTGCCATCCCGTTTTATCGTAAAAGACAGACGAATGAACGTCCGCTTTTAGTATTGGGCATCCGCTATGCACTTTTCTCAACCATTATTGCCTTTGCCTCAGGAATATGGATGATCGCGCTGCAAGGCCGATATACGGGCGAGGCAGGAAACTTAATTGTCCTTCATGGGCTCAGCTTTCATGCTTTGCAGGCACTAACGTTGCTAGGATGGTTATCGGAGCGGGCATATACGTGTAGGAGGCATGCCCTGCGGCGGATTCATTTTGGGGGATTCGCCTGGACGCTTTCCATCGTGCTGATTGGTTTACAAACCGCCCTCGGATGCTCCGTTTTTGAACTGACAGTGCTGCCACTCCTTTCCGGCGCCATGTTGCTTATTTGGCTTGTCATATTCGTTGCCGTTGCATTTAAACTGCTGAGACCGAAGCCGGTGTCTGCCAATCCATCATCGCATAGAAATTAAAACAACATTTTCCTGAAGGGGGGAATTGTAACGATGTATGAAAAGCTGTTTTCTCTTGCGGGCATAGCTATACTGCTCTGGCTTCTTTTGATACTGTTGCCGACGTGGAGAGTCACAAGGTTTCTCGCGGGCATAGCCATTTTCCCTATGTATCTCGCTGCACTTTATACTATTGGGATCATCATCGTTATCGTAGGCTCAGGTTTGGGATTCGTTCAAGATTTCGGGTCGGCGGAGGGTGTCATCCGACTGTTGTCCAAATCGGACTTTGCCTTACTCGTCTGGCTTCATTTACTTTGTTTCGATCAGGCGATCGGCCATTACGTTTATAGGGATAACATGGAACATCGGTATGTATCTATACCGTTGCAGTCTATACTCTTATTCCTTATCCTGATGTTCGGCCCGCTTGGATTGTTATGTTATCTTGTGCTACGGCAGGTAAGGAAATGGAACAAGATAACTTTATAAAACTAAGTAAGCTATCGAAAGTATAACGTTTTTTCGTTTTTGGGTATTGGTTTACCTTAACTTGATAGGAATGTGGGGAGACCCCAAAATGTTGTAAATACTTCACAAGATGTATTGAAAGACCATAGGAGAATTTTTTAACATCTAAAAAAGCCATTGAAATTATTCAACATGTTGTGAATCATGGAACATACCATCGTCAGCTAGGTTATACAGGAACTTCGACTGATTATATTTTTTATTTGTATGCAATAAGTGGATCAAAAAAATAATGTTCTTTTTGAGCTTTTCATAAGTAGAAATATTATAAGAGGATATTTTTAACAAATATATCTAAAACATCAAAAGAAATAGTCCCTAAAAAATTCACATAATGTAAGGAGGAATAAAAATGGACTCTAAACAGAAAGACTATAATGTTGAATATCAATGTCCTAAAGGAGTTGTATATTACAAAAAAGTACAAGCGAGTGATGTTAAAGAAGCAAAACAACAAATATTAGCTCAACAACCTGACATGAAAATTAGGGCTGTTAACCTTATTGATTCTGAATAAACGAAAATAGCTAGAGTTGAAATATATAACTACTACGAGCTCTAGCTATTTTTTGCTTCATTCACATAACTATTGTTAGCGGAAATTAATCATACTATTTTTCAACTTGCTTTATAAACGCAGATACGTTTCCTAGACAACACAAGATCCTTGAGGATTATTTGCTTCGCATCCACAACGATTTTCTTTAATATGCATCGATCTCTCTTGTACCGCTTGGCTCTTACCAATTTGCTTTATTTCTTCACGAATACGTGCTCGTGTCCAATTAAAGCAGTAACAAGCAGACACATCTTCTTCTATATCTTTTTGAAAAACAGGAACTTTAAGATCGTTTTTGATAAATACTTGCTGTTCTTCATTAAAGTACACTACATTACATTCTTGCTCTGCACAAAAATAATATGTTTTATCTGACTCTAATCGAGTCATAAATGTATCATTTATCATTTTGATGTAAAATAGTTGTTTCATCCCAGAAGAATCACGCAAATAAAAATAGACTCTGTTTACACAAAGTCTATTATGGATAATTATTTTTTTGAAAATCATCTTGAAAATAGCTTTATATTCTCTTAGCTACTGATATATTTTAAAGTTATTTGCAATAATTTGAGCGTTAGAAGGCTTAAAGCCTCCTTGCAGCTGCAACTCAAATATCGTATTACCATGTTCACCCTTTAAGAAATATTGCCCAGTGTATTTTTTATAAAATCCCCAATTGGTTTCATTTTTCACGAAAGATTCAATCAATTGCGGAGCAGGTTGTTCCCCAACTTTCTCCATTTTAATAGTCCCATCGCTCAATCTCCTAGGTTCTAAAACAGGTTCTGTCCGAAACCAAGATTGCTCTAATTTCTTCGACTTATCATACTGATATGCCATAATAAAACCTTGTAGCTCATTCCCTTTTTCATCTGTCGTATCTTTAGAAGGAACCCGATAATACAACACTACACCTGGCCCTAAATCTTTAGCATATGATATCTGAGTTAACGTTGTCGTTCCTGTGTTATCTCGGTATTCATACATAGATGGTAATAGCTTCCTCACATTTTGAAATGCAATTTCCACTTCTGTTTCATCATTTTTTGCACTTAAAATGGATCCTTCCTTCATTTCGTTTGCAACAGGATCTTTCTTTTCAAATACGAGATAGGCTGCCTTAGTTTCCCCATTTTCATATACAGTACCTTTTGCTGCAACGAATTGTTCTTCGTTCTTATTTTTTATAGAGAATATAGGACCTGGTGGCACCTCGTTTGAATCGCCTGTTTTCTTAATTTCCCAATCTCCAATGCGTTCTACTTTAGCAACTTGTTGTCCAAGTTGGGCTTTCGGAATAGTTTCTCCTGTTTTCATATAATAAAATCCGTTTAAGACAATGTATCCATACCTAATCCCCTTTTGTTTGTCACGATCAGTGTATTGTGTACCTACACCTTCTTTATACGTTACTTCTTTTTTATCCGACTCTTTATTATTAGGCTCTTTTGGTCTTTCTGCACTTTTATTGATTTTCAAATCCTTCCCCTTACTGACAGTCTCATCAGCATTCACTAATGAAACTGCGGACAGGGCTATTACAGCAGCAATCCCAAGTACAGACCAGCCATATGATTTCTTTTGGAAATTCTTAACCATAAAAATCCTCCTCTTTAAAATTTTCTTATTTCTACTTAAATTCGCTAAACTGGGCACTGGATAATGGGGTGAAAAATGTTCTAAAAGACTAATAATAGTATGACCATATGCGATTTGTTCCCCTTCATCTAGAAATTTAAGAGCAAGTGCATCACAAGCGAGTTCTTGATCTTCTCGCATACAGAAGTAGGTATACCAAAGAATCGGATTAAACCAATTTAAAATTAGTAAACTATACATAAGCCAGTTGAAACCGACGTCTCTTCGTTTGATGTGAGCTAATTCATGATGGAAAATATGGCGTAGTTGTTGCTCATGGAGTTGATTGATATGTACATTTGACAGTAAAATTCTAGGCTTGAAAAATCCTAAAACAGTTGGACTTTCGATTTTCCCAGCTAAGAATAGTGGTATGTTACGCTGAACAGACATACATTTCTTACAGTTCTCAAAAATCTTAACAACCCTCTCATCTGTAAGAATAGGCTGTTGCTGTATGTAGTGATGTAATCCTCTATTTATAAAATAAGTCGTGAAACCTAATACGATAACGCCTGCTAACCAAATATATAAAGCGATCGTATAAAAAGAGATTGGGTTATTCTTTTTCGGCTCATTCCGAATAGGTTCTTCCTTACTTTCCTTAGTTGTTTGTGATGTATGAAAAACATCTTCTTCTTTTGGGACTCCTTTTGATCCAGACATATTCATTGTTTCTTGCGTACGTTTATTTTCAAAAGAAACAATGGGATGACTTTGAACAGAAAACGTTGCTTTATAACCGAATGAAAGGATCGTATAAATACTATAAGAACTATCTGGTGACCATGGTAAAAGTAGCCTTACAATTAGCACTATCCATAGTAGATAGCTCCATCTTGGCGTTAGCTTGTTTCTTAGTAAAACCTTGACACATAAGATAACTACCACTAGTACACTTGCCATCATCGACGTTTCTATTACCCAGTCAAAAAGGCGCGGTAGGTAGATGTTTATAAACATATCTATCATTTTTACCTATCCTTCCTCTAATTCTCTTATCCAAGATACATTTATCCAATTAAAAATCTACATAAAATGATTTTTTATACCCCTATACTCATCGTTCTTTTCTTCGCTCAGCCTCACTTTTATCATCAAGAATACGTTTAAGTTCATTAATTTCTTCTTGAGAAAGCTTTTCTTCCTTTAAGAAGTTTACAAGTAGTGGTTTTAATGCTGCACCATAAAAACGTTTAAGAAAAGACTTCGTTTCTACTTGCAAATAATGATTTTGAGAAACTAAAGGAGTATATGTATACATTTTTCCGGTTTCTTGATGAGCTGATATCGCTTCTTTTTGCACTAATCTGTTAATTAACGTTCGAATTGTTTTTGGACTCCAATCCATTTTCCCTTCAAGGTCTTTAATAATTTCGTTTGCTGTTTGAGGCGCCTTTGACCAAAGAACTTTCATTATTTCCAGCTCAGCTTCAGATATTTTAGGAATTTTTTTCGTATTTATGCTTTCTCCCTTCCGATATTACAAATGTAGTCTAATGAATATATTACATTTGTAGTCTGTTATTGTCAACCATATTTTGGGCATGAAAACAAGTGCAATTTTCATCTTAAAATTGCACTTGTTTAACATAAATAAGCTTTCTCAACAACTAAAAAATAACAAATTATAATTAACTACGTTTTTGCTTCTTATTTGATGAAGGAACTTTAACGGAACCTGTTTCATGCATAGTCGTTCCTTGCCCTTCGACTTGCGATGAACCAAGACCTGCTCTTGAAGGATCCTGTTTAATTTTTCGACCCACTTTGCTCACCTCCAACGTTACTTTTTGCTTAGATGCGTGAAACTATGCAGAACAAGGTAATAGACTCTCTTTCCTTTTCATAAACTGCTTTTTCATAGTTTCTAACAGGAAAGTAATAAACGTTGGTTGTATATATAAAGTAAGCTATTTCTTTATAATTTGAATTCAACTGAAACTGGAGGGATTTTCAATGAAACATCCTGTCTTACAAGTATATGATTATCACGTTTGGGCAAACAAAAGGCTACTTGAACACTTAACAACATTACCAGCAGACGTTTGGTCTACAGAAATACAAAGTGTATTCCCTTCTATTTCACAAACGTTTATACATATATATATTGCTGATACAATCTGGCTAGGTACTTTATTAGGAAAACCTTTTACTGAAGTAAAAACATCAGCAATTCATCTTTCAGAAAAAATAAAAGATACAACTATTCAGGAAATGGAACAGCTATTTTTAACTTTATCTGAAGAATATCAAACATTTTTCATCCGTGAAGAGAACTTAGAGAGAGCCATTTCACCTGAACACCCTCACTTTGGACGATTAGACACGAATGTCTTTGAATTGATTCAACATGTTGTGAATCATGGGACATATCATCGCGGAAATATAACGGCAATGTTAAGACAGTTAGGTTATACAGGAACTTCGACTGATTATATTTTTTACTTGTATGCAATGAGTGGAGCGAACAAGAAATTTTGATACTACGCTATTTTAATGAAAATCTGTTTTCTAAATACAGACAAAATAAAGCAGATAACCATTCATCTACGATGGATCATTATCTGCTTTCTCTGTTAAAGTAAAATTTTTCGGCATTCTTTACACCTTCTTATTCATTAACACCAATCATTATTCAACCAGTGAATTTAGCAAACCTTTGGGCAAGTAAGGGATTTTCCATTATCATTTGATGTAATACTAAGCATATACGGAACAGCAACATGTGACCAAGCCTCAGCTGTTGGAGAACTCGATATATACTCTGGTGCACATGATTGTAACATCGAAGTATGAATGCCTCCACCTGGGTCTAGTGCAACTACTGCCAGTTCTTTCGGTAATTCTAGTGCCATTGATTGGGTCAAACCCTCTATAGCAAACTTGGACGCACAATACGGTGCAAGTTCTGCCTCACCGGAACGTCCCCAACTTGAACTAATATTGATTACGATGCCTCGTTTATTATGAATCATAGCTGGTATAAATGACCGGATGACATTGACTACACCATTCACATTGATATTCATAACATTTGCAAATTCTTCCGAAGAAATAGTCCAAAGCGTCGCATTTTTATTTACAATAGAAGCATTATTAATTAGTAAATCTGGTGCACCGTATTGCTGAAGAATATATTCTCCCCAAGCTTTAACAGCCTTATCGTCCGAAACATCAATGGATTGAAAATCATGTTTGTTGTCAAAATGTCTCTTGATTTGTTCTATCTTACTTTTGGAACGACCACATCCAACAATCAACCAACCTAGTTCAGAAAAACGGTCAATTAATGACCGACCTAATCCTTGTGTTACCCCAGTGATTACTACAAGTTTTTTATTATTTTCTCTATCCAATTGGTTTCTCTCTCCCTTCCAACATTTTGATTCTTAAATTTATTTTACATTTTTTCAATTAATGATACTTGCTACATATTGACTAGATTTTTTACAACTTTAGTAGTAGAATAAATATTTCCATAAACCGGAAAATATTTATTGAAAGTCGCTACCCTTAAGACGGAACAATAAAAACTATCTCAAAAGTCCCTATCATTATCTTCTTTATTTATTTGAAACACTCCCCAATATCGATTTAAACAATAAAGAAGAAATTGATAAAGTCTTGCTGTGGTCAATGGATTTATCATCTAATTGCAGAGTACCGGAAAAAGTTAAGCAAACAAAAAATAACTCCAAAATTAACTTTTGTCGTATATTTTGGAGTTACTTGACGTTTACGGTTCGCTAAGGTGCGAACCTTTTTTTACATATAAATTATAAAAATCTAATTGAGAAAAAGATCAATCATTACAATCGCAGTCTAAGTCTGAGCATTCGCCACAGTCTAAAGGGCCATCGCCTGAATGTCTTTTTTGAGTCTTTCTTCTGAGATAAATACGTAATAATACAATGAGTATAAAACAAACAATAAAAGCTATTATAGCTTCTACATATTTTTCATGAATGATAAAACCGATGCCGCTGCCACCGGATATGACAATGAGAAGGGAATAGATCCAAAATATATAAAACACCTCCCACTATTTAAATAAAACGATTCTAAGAGATTATCCAACTAATACTTGATGATATTAGTAACGCCATACCATTTCCACTTAGAAATCCAGTTGAAACTCTTAGTACGTTTGTGCTACTTCTCCATCCCCATTTTTGGGTGAACCCATCAATTAACAATGGAACTTGCGCAAAAAAAGATAAAGCTAATACGAGAATAAAAGTATGTGAGATCAAAAAATAAATCGGAAACAAAAGAAAACCTAAAAGTATACCAGTACAACGTGCACATAAAGGTATATATTTTTGTAGTGAATGATAACTCCTTTCAAGCTTTCTGTGACAAGGAATTTGTGAAATATAACTATGTAACAATAGTGAACACCCTTTCTCCTTATTTTACCTTTAGTATATAAGAAATACTTACTTTGTAAGGGGACAAAACTATTTTTAATAATTAGGCTGAATATACCCTAATTTTATTCCCTTCGTTACAGCTTCTAACGAAGATGTGACATTCAACTTATCAAATAAGTGTTGAATATGATTTGAAACAGTGCGTTCACTTACAAATAAAATAGAAGAAATTTCTTTACGCTTATATCCATCACATAATAATTGTAAAATTTGTTTTTCACTATTAGTTAATTCCTCAACATAGTCCGTAGACATTGGAAAGTAGGAAATACCATTATTAATCTCAATTAAAATCTGCAACAACTTATCTGGCATAATGTTTTTATTTATAAAACCTCTTACACCAATTTTTTGAGCTTCATACCGGTAAACAGGCAAATCATAGCCTGTTAATATAACTATTTTCGTGTCACATTTGCTTTCTAAAATATGTTTTGCTACACCTAAACCATCTTCATTACTGATGTTACTTAAATTAATATCTATTAATGTGATGTTTGGCTTAAACTCATTAATGAATGCAATAACCTGTTCAATATTTTGTAATGAGTAAAAATGATCTATTTCAGAATAATCTTCCAAGGCTATCTCTAAACTTTTTGCAAATAAAGCGTGATCATCTATTAATAAAATATTCATAGGAATCATCTCCTTTCATAGGAATAAGAATAGCAACACATAAACCAGAAGGATTACATTCTGAAATTGTCATTTTACCGTTTACTAAAAACAACTGTTCCTTAATAGAATTCAATCCTCTATGGTCATTAGAAATCTGCTTTTCATTAACCATTAAGCCTATGCCATTATCTTTTACTATAAGCTCTATTTCGTCATTTTCTTGTTTCAAACTCACAACTAGCTTTGAACATTTAGAATGCTTGAATGCATTTGTTACCAATTCTTTTAAAATTCTGTATGTAACAAGCTGATAGGGTTCAACTAAAAATAAATTTTCACTACAATGAAAAGTGATATCAATATTTTTCATTCTATTTTTATGCTGCACCATTTCAAGTAAATTACTATAATTTTCTTTTAATGTTAGTGTCTTTAATAGTGTTGGATAGTACTCTTCCATTTGTACTCGTATAGACAAATTTAAGTGATCCAACGTTTTTACTATGATTTCATGAATCTCCTCTTTGTTAGATTTATTCATCATATTTTTTACAGCTAATATATCTTGCAAAATTTCATCATGCAAATAATTAGAAAAATCACGTTTCAACTTTTCCTCTTTCGCTATCTGTACAAGATTATGAGCATAAAAGCTTTCTGACATGATTTTTGGTTCTTCTGTTTCTGAATTTAAGATACTTTTTTTTATGTCTTTATATAATAGCGTGAAATGAAACAGAACAAACGAAAAAATCGTATGTATAATGATGAAATAGGCAATCATATTCAACCTAAATAATAGTCCAAGTGAAATTATACAAACAAGAAGAAAGAAAAGGATCAGTCCCCTTTTACCTCCCTTTAAAAGAAAATATCGCTTCATAAATATATGGTTTTTAAAAGCAATCGCATGAATACTAAATAAAGGGAAAAGGATCATGATATACCACCCTAGATTACTTAAATATTCAGGGTTGTCTGCAAAAAATATGGCGTATCCAATAAAGAAAAAAATTAGAACCGCAAAAGATTTAAGCAAATGATTTTTTTCGCTTTTTAAGATAAACATGATTCGTCCTCGATGTTTCAAAAGTAAGAAAAAAATACAAATAAAACTTAAAACAAATTGAGATAAAAATAGAATGGCGAACATTTTATCGTTTATCAATTTCGCAACCAATGTCAATAAACAGGTAATCTGTAAAATCCAGTCTTTTTCTTTTTTATACATATAAGTAGAATCTTGAAAAAAGAAATAGAGAAAAAACTGTGCTGTCTGATATAGAATCACTACGCTAAATAGCGTACTTAACGTATAAAAAATTTGTGTTTCACTAAGTGTGAATAAAAACTGCCATGAAGTAAGGATTAGCAAATTAGAAAACTTCCATAGGGTACTATTTTCTTTCATGTTTACAAATCCAATGCAAGCTCCGTAAATAACCAAAATCGTTATAAGTGTCAATGGAAGCAACTTTGCTGTTCCTACAATATTATTTTGCGAAAATTCATAGCATAAAAAAATAATCATACACAGTTGGTTAATTAAGATGAGAAATTGCTTTTGCTCATAATACTTTTTCATAAACTCACTTACCTTTACTAGTACTAGCTTAAATACATATAAAGCTAATGCTTGTTTACTATCATTAGCCTTATATATATCAATTTTAATTTTTCGACATATAAGTTGCCGCTATGCAGAATACAACATACCCGCTACTTGCATGCTCCTTTTGTTTTTAAACCGTGCATGTGGCAGAAAAAGGCCTTGACCGCTTCTATGCATGGCCAGATGCTCTTGCCCATCTAAAATGTCGGTTTTTAAATTTGTATTTATATAGGAATTTTTACTTTTTATTGTCAAAGATAATTTTATAACATGCTCGCTTTGTTAACAAATAATAAATGATATATACCAAAGTGAAAATAATTACTGCAAAAAGAATAGGCAGTATAAAGGCACTGTTTTTTCCTAATAAGTCATCCATTAAAGCCGCTTTGTAAGCTATCAGTGCAAAAATACTATGTGCTAACCCTAATACGTAGGGGATGCTAAATAACGTAAGAACTTCTTTACTTATTATTCTTTTTATCTTTTTCTTGTTATATCCCATTCTTTTTAAAATGATAAATTCATTTTTGTTTGACATCATGCTCGAAAGGTTATGGAAGTAGAGAATACTACCCGTTGCAATAAAAAAGATGATCGTAACAAAACTAATGAGCAAGAATGTTGAACTATTCTGCTGAATAATGTAATCATTTTTTTGATAACTACTTGTAAAATAAATATTATTTTTAAATAGTGGAGCTACATTTTCATAAACTTTCTTATTATCCCTCATATCTGTTCCATTAAAGCTCATCATCGTTGTTTCTTTATGCTCTAAAGTTTTTATCTCTTTATATAGTTGATCTGAAATGACAAGAGTTCCTACACTATTTGCAAATCCGATTGAATTGAGTAAAGTAGTGTCTTTTACTTTTATATCCACGGTATTTTCATTTGTTAAGTTTAAAGTATATATATTCCCTTTATCTAGCTTTTCTTTGTCAGGTCGATATTTTACTAAAATACTTTCACTTTTAGCTAAATTCTCAAAGTCTACATTTTTACCCTGAATATGTATTAATTCTTTATAATCCGACTCGGAAATAAGATCAAATCCATGTTCTTTCTTTGCACTATATTCTTTAGGTAAATGGTCAGAAGAGGATGTTACATGAATCATAGTTGTTTCTTTATATTTCATATTTTCTTTACCAACAGTATCTTGTACAATTTTAATTGCTTGAGAGGCCAATTGTTTATCTTCCACTGGAAACTCGATAGCTGACGGTATGATTCGTTCCGTAGCAGCAACAGGATAGTAGAGAGTTAGTAAAGTAGAGCCGAATATAGCCAGCGTTCCTGCAACTAATAAAGTTAACAAAATTAACGTTTTTGCCTTCGAACGGATTTTAAATATAAAGTTTGGAATGAGAATAATATTTGCTTCCTTATAAAACCAGCTTTTCTTTTTCTTCAATTTTTCAATAGCATATGGTAAAAAAGAGTGAATAAAGAAAATGGTCCCTAGTATTACACTTAACATTGTTAAAAGTGCAATTGGTGAAAATCCTATTGTTTTCCAGAATGATTTCATCCCTCTTGTAATATCAATAGCAAAGAAGTAACCAATTAGTATCAAGAATAATCCAAGGAATGAGAAAGCTGTATTGATTCTCATCTGCTTTTCTTCCTTTTTTTCCATCCGTACCAAAGTCAGTAAGGAACTTTTCCGAAGAATGATCCAGTTCGATAAAAATAAAGCAGTCAAAACGACAAATATAAAAACAAACGTGAATAGTACTGCCCCGGAATGCATAAGTGGCACTTCAGAAGTATCAATTTGTAATTTTAGTGCTCTGACTATCACTTCGACAATCCCTTTATGAGCAATCGCGCCAAAAGCGATTCCTACAATTAGAGCAGCAAAACAAATTATAATATTTTCAAAAGTTAATAGTTTTAGCATTGTTGATTTTCGATATCCCAAGAGTGAATAAATACCAAGTTCTTTCATTCTTTTTTTCATAAAAAAAGTATTGGAGTATGACATATAGAATAGTACAAATGCCATAACAAAGATTCCTACCGTTCTTGACATGATTTCAACCCTACCATCAGACGAAATCTTTTCCATGATTATATTGTTCATGGAAAAAGAAATAAAGGCGAAAAACACCATCAGCACAAAAGCTACTGAAACGAAATAAAACGAATAGAAGGAAAAATTATTCTTCAGATTCTTTTTTGCTATTGTTAATAATCCCACAGTCATGCCTTCCTTTCATACTCTTAGTTATATCGATTTTCATCCATTTTAGTGATTTCCTTTACTATCTCTTCAAAAAAATCTTTTCTCCCTTTTCCATTTCTTCTCAATTCCTTTATGATATTTCCATCTTTAAATATTAGTATTCTACTTGAAAAACTTGCTGCATAAGCATCATGGGTTACCATTAAAATCGTTGTATGAAGTTCCTCATTTACCTCTCTTAATTTCTGAAGTAGCTCAGTTGCAGAGTTTGAATCTAATGCGCCTGTCGGTTCATCTGCAAATAAAATACTTGGCTGTTTCGCAATCGCTCTTGCTGCTGCAACCCTTTGTTTTTGTCCCCCTGAAAGTTGACTAGGATACTTAGATAATTGTTCAAATATTCCAAACCTCTTTGCTAAACTATGTATAGATGATTCAATTTCTTCTGGGGATTTATGTAATAAAGTAAGTGGTACAGCAATATTTTCCTTTACTGTTAAACTATCGAGTAAGAAATACTCTTGAAAAATAAAACCTAAATGATCTTTCCGAAAATCTGCAGATTTATTATCATTAAGTTTTTTAATATCGATGCCCTTTATCAAAACATCTCCATCTGTAGGCGTATCGATAGTTGATAGGATATTTAATAAAGTTGTCTTTCCAGATCCAGAGGCTCCCATAATACCAACAAATTCCCCCGACTCAATATCAAAAGATACTTTATTAAGTCCGGGTAATTGATTTTCATTGTAAATCTTTGTCACATTTTTCACAGATAATAGTGCATTCATTATATTTGCTCCTTTCAATTTTTATTTACATGTTAAGTTTATTCTTCAATATACAAAAAAACATGAGTAAAAAACGCAATTTTCTATTATAAAATGAAAAACTGCAGTTGAATTTTTACTCATAAAAAAGGCTGTCCACAAGCCAATTACACTGACTTATGAGACAACCCTTTTCCCATCTCAAACCTATTTAAATCAACGACTTTGTTTCCCAGTTATTCACAACGGAAAGAATGCTTACATGCTTATCTAGGTGTGAACATGAAACATATCTGGTCCGAGTGAAATCGCATCTAGTTCTGGAATTTTCTCCATTATCATGTTTTAGAATGTTACCGCACTTTCCAATTCTTCTAAACACCTTTTGAAATACTGTAACATACTGCGGATTTCTCTTACTTTATAATAATTCATACAAGCTATTTGAATCCAATTTCGCTCTTATAAATAAGCAGATTCATAATGCAAAACATAGCCTTGCAGCGCTAACATATCTCCTAGTTGTTGCGAAGAAATGCAATCGTAACATTCAACATTAGAAAAACTTTGTTTGCCAATGAG
This sequence comes from Bacillus sp. 491mf, assembly GCF_900112415.1. Taxonomy (GTDB): domain Bacteria; phylum Bacillota; class Bacilli; order Bacillales; family Bacillaceae_G; genus Bacillus_A. The sequence goes on along the minus strand of NZ_FOLV01000004.1, from coordinate 131,381 downwards.
GAACTTTGTTAGTTTATTATTAAATTTATATCATAAGCCGGTTTTAAGAAACTTGTTCATTTATTAAGTTAAAACAAGTGTAGCTTTGAAATCAATAAAGATGTTAAAAAAGAAAGTCTTTTAATTTACAAGAGAAATTAAAAGTGTTCGTATATATTGTCTAATTTTTTACAGACTGTGTAAGCTGCTAGTCGAGAAAGCTAACTTTTGGGTATAATAATAAGGAAATTTATCAATTTATAGTATCGGTTAGGAGCTCAGTAGATATGAAAACAGTTGTTGTCGTAGGTGGAGGTATTACGGGACTCTCTACTATGTTTTATTTAGAAAGATTAAAAAAGGATTACAATATAGATTTAAAATTAATCCTTGTAGAAAAAGAGGAATATTTAGGCGGGAAAATTCACAGTGTAAAAGAAAATGATTTCATTATGGAAACAGGAGCAGATTCAATTGTTGCTCGAAATGAAAATGTGATGCCCTTTGTAAAAGAACTGAATCTAGAAGATGATATGGTATATAACGAAACTGGTATTTCTTACATTTATTCAGAGAATACGTTACATCCTATTCCCGCTGATACAGTGTTTGGAATCCCTACAAGTGTAGAGTCGTTGTTTAACAGTACGTTAGTCTCAACGAAAGGGAAAATTATTGCATTGAAAGATTTTATTACTAAAAACAAAGGCTTTACGAAAGATACGTCACTTGCTTTATTTTTAGAAAGCTTTTTAGGAAAAGAGTTAGTTGAGAAGCAAATTTCTCCTGTCCTTTCAGGGGTATATTCTGGTAAATTAAATGAACTTACAATGGCATCTACATTACCATATTTACTTGACTATAAAAATAAATACGGCAGTATTATTAAAGGGTTTGAAGTGAACAAAAAACAATTCCAGGCAACTGGAAATAAAAAGTTTATATCGTTCAAAGGAGGACTCTCTACGATCGTTAATCGGTTAGAAGAGGTGTTGACTGAGACGGAAATACGAAAAGGAGTAACAACGACGAATGTAAGTAGAGTCGGTAATGGATATGAAATTTCTTTTTCGAATCAAGAGAAACTAAAAGCGGATTACATTGTTTTAGCTGCTCCTCACGATATTGCACAAGCAGTATTAAATTCTGCCGAATTAAACAGTGATTTCAATAAATTCAAAAATTCATCTCTTATTAGTATTTATTTAGGATTTGAAATACCTGATAATCAATTACCGGCAGATGGGACAGGCTTTATTGTTTCAGAAAATGGTAATTTATATTGTGATGCTTGTACATGGACAAGTAGGAAATGGAAGCATACATCAAAAAAACAAAACTTATTAGTAAGAATGTTTTATAAAAGTTCAAATCCAGCGTATGAAAAGATTAAAAATAATAGTAAAGAAGAATTCATTCAAGTTGCTTTATCTGATATTAAAAAAAGTCTTGGAATTCAGGGTGAGCCGCAGATTGTTGAAGTTACAAACTGGAAAGACTTAATGCCAAATTATCATTTAGAACATAATCAGGCAGTTCAATCTTTGAATGAGAAATTGTCAGCTGCTTTTCCAAATGTTTACTTAGCTGGTGCTTCATATTATGGTGTAGGTATTGGAGCTTGCATAGGGAATGGAAAGAATACGGCAGATAAGATTATGAAAGCATTACATAATTGTTCGGAGTAATGCTACATTTATCCCGCTATTCGCGGGCAGTAATACTCCCACCTCAAAATTCGGCGAAAACATTGTCCAGCTCTAGCGGCTAGAATCGCAGGTCGTTCCCCCCTCGGACGAGGCAGAAAGCGCCTCTCTGCCCTAGGCTCCAACGTCCTGCGATTCTGAGCAAGCCGCTTCCGCTTTTCTTAAGAAGTTAGGCGGGAGATAAACTGCCCGTAAAAGCCCAATTGGTGAGGGTTGATAATCAGTAGGGGATGAAGAACCCCCACTGATTAAAGTTTCACTTTATATTTTTGATGAAATCCTCCTCTAGTATAAGAGGAGGATTTCGTACGTTATTGTACCTATATAAATCCATTTTAATTTTTCGACATCTAAATCCCTGCTATGCAGAATAAAAAGTGACCTACACTTATTTGCTCTTTCTGTTTTTACTTCGCATGTGGCAGAAAAAGGCCCCTAATCGCTTCTATGCATGGCCAAATGCTCTCTCCCACCTAAAAAGAGGGGTTTTATGTCGGTTTTTTAATTGATGTATATATCTTACTATTTAACTTTGATTAAGGTTTCTACATGTGTAGTTTTATTTTCTTTAATTGTTAAAGTAACACTTCCAGCTTCTTTAAATGAGTAAGGAGAAATTCGATACACTTCTTTTATTTTATATTTCTTATCGATTTCTTTTGTTGATGTATTTGTTATTAAGGATATATGTAAACGTCAAGTAACTCCAAAATATACGACAAAAGTTGATTTTGGAGTACTCTTTTATATTTCTTTTTTTATTATTTTATGTAATTTTTAATACGGTATGTGAAATTAAAAAGAGATTTTGTGTAATTACTGCAGCAAACAAAAGAGATGCTTTCAATGAATAAGCATCTCTTTTCCCTCTTAAATATGTTTAAACTAACGACTTCGTTTCACGTAATACTTCAATAAAATACTCCCAATTGTTCACTACAGAAGGAATGCTCACATGCTCATCTGGTGTATGAACATGGAACATATCTGGTCCAAGTGAAATCGCATCTAGTCCTGGAATTTTCTCCATAAATACACCGCACTCAATTCCAGCATGAACTGCAAAAATCTCTACATCTGTGCCATATTTTTCTTTATGCACCTTTTCAAACAAGTTGCGAATTGAAGAATTTGGATTGTATGGCCATTCTGGATACTCAGATTCTTTTTCAAACTGCGCTCCGACTACTTCTGCGATATGCTTAATTTCATTTACAATTTGTTGTTTTAAGCTTTTCACAGAACTTCTTACTTCGTTTCTTAATTTAATTTCATTATGTAACATCTCAACAACGCCTAAGTTTGTTGAACTTTCCACTAATTCTTTTATTTCCATACTCATACTTTGAATACCGTTAGGGATTAAGAATAATGAAGAAATAAGTTGTTTTTGCGTTTCTTTAGCAAAAACATTTTCAACTTTTTCTTCTAATTTCGTAAGTAAAACATGTACATCTGGATCTACAGCGCGTAGTTCTTCTTGTAAAATGCTTGTCCACTCTTTCACTTTCTCTTCTACTTTTTGTACATCACTTTCAGAAAGTAAAATTGTTGCTGCACTTTCACGCGGGATTGCATTCATTTTTAATCCGCCATGAACGTCACTCATAGAAAATGCAATTTCATTGGATAAATCATAAAGGACTCTACCTAAAATCTTATTGGCATTTCCTCTTTGCTTATCAATTTCCAAACCAGAATGTCCACCTTTTAATCCACCAACAAAAAGACGATACGGGAATACGTTAGCTGGCGTTTCTTCCCAAACAATAGATATTGTTTCAACTGCTTTCGCGCCGCCCGCACTACTTACTAATAATTTATGATCTTCCTCTGAATCAATATTAATAAAGATTTTACCGCTAAAATGGCTAGGGTCAACAGCAAAAGCGCCGCCCATCGTTGTCTCTTCTTCTGTCGTAATCACGACTTCAAGAGCAGGATGTGGAATATCGGTTGCATCTAATAAAGATAATGCATAGGCAACCGCAATCCCATTATCTGCACCTAATGTTGTTTGATTTGCATACAGCATATCCCCGTCAATGCGTAATTGAATTGGATCTTTCTCAAAGTCATGAACCGTTGCTTGGTTCTTTTCACATACCATATCCATATGCCCTTGAATAATAATCGTTGGCACATTCTCATATCCAGCTGTTGCTGGCTTTTTCATAATGACATTTAGTGCGTGATCTTGTACAACTTCTAAATTTCTCTCTTGCGCAAATTTAACTAAATAATCACTAATTTCTTTCTCATTTCCCGATCCTCTTGGAATCTTTGAAATTTCTGCAAAATGATGAAATACAGGGTGCTTAATTAATTCCTCTAAATTGTTATACATCTGCTTCTCCTCTTTTCAGTTATGATAAAATAACAACTTTATATAAGTATTGTACCATTTCCAATCGATATATAAGCTATTTTCTTATCGTTTTATAGCGAAAAGTGAAAATAAGACCTAAACTGAAAAGCGGACTACAAAAGGAGTTTAGCGGAAGGTTATGATAAAGTTTATGATGTCATAACAGTAGTGCCTTTTTTTGTCCCTTAAAAATTTTCAAGTAATAAAAATAAACCCTTCACTGTTAAATCTAGAAACAGGGAAGGGTTTATTTAAGTGATCAGCTAGCATTTGATTCACTCATAGCTGAGAGCAAACTTTTATATATATACCTTTTTCTATTGTTTGCTTTGCTTGTTCCGTCAACGTCTTGGTACTAGCCGACAAGTTGGATACAGGAACAAGCTGTCCCGAAACGATAACAGGTGGGTCAATCAGACGCGGTTTTGTTGTTTGATGGACATCATAACAAGACGAGTTCCCTTTCTCTACTTTGCTGTTAAAAAGCGTATGCAGCATAGCTGTAATGCTGCCATCACCAGATTCCTTTAACAAGCGAATTACATCCTCATCTTCTTTCAGAAAATCTTCTAAAGATAACACATCTTTTTGCAAAGCAAGCCTTAATGTTTTTGCAAGCTGATCATTCCCAAACATATTAAGCGGATTCATAAATAGCCCAATAACCTCTTTATAATACGTGCTCACAAACCATTCCGCCGCTGATTGTTCGCTACAAACTATTTGTCCATCAAAAACCACAAGCTGGGCCAAAAAACAATGTGCCTCTTGTAGTGTTATATAGCCGTAGGCGTATAGGTCACGCAATGTATAATCGACACGATCCGCACATAATTGTGGGGCTGGCTGTTCCAGCAAAGTCCACTGGCTCTCATCAAGCAATATGCCTTCCCAGTCCAATCCAACCTTCGCCAAAATATCAGGAATTGATGATCGAGCAACTATCTGTTCATAAATCGTTTCATGATAATTCTCTTCTTTATGCCCAAGGACATAATCAATAACATGGGAAAATGTCGTATGCGAAACATCATGTAATAAAGCGGCCACTTGCTCTTCCAATGAGCCTCCGAGTTTGTTTACAAGCATCATTGTGCCGACTGAATGGTCGTACCGTGTATTGTTCCAATTTGAATTTACAAGATAGCTAGCACCACCTTGATAAATTCCTTTTAATCGTTGTACTGGTTTGCTACGAATAAGTTCTAACAAGACACCATCTATCTCAAAATCACCGTAGAGGGCATCGCTAAGCTTCAAAGTCATTGTCTTTCTCCTTTCACCATACCTATCATGTTTTTAAGCCAAAACCGGTTGGCCAACTTCTTATCCTACGTTAGTTTTACAAAGTCTCTAAATGTAAACGTCATTTCTTGCTTGTATAATTATTGAGGCATTAAATACAGCCAATGTTAATCAGTACAAGAACAAAAACGCTCTTGTGCTCATTAACATCCACTGGAGAACAACATACTCTATACCCCAATGCCTGCAGTATTTATCATGGACAGCGCCTCATAATAAGATTATACCGCTTTTGATTTTGAATCCACTTTTTGTTTTTTGTTCCGCATGGAAGCAAGGCCTACAAATAAAGCTACTAACGATAATATGCCACTTGCTACATGTCTGTTCATTTAACACCTCTCTTTGATAAAATGAAACTTTAATCAGTGGGGGGTTCTTCATCTCCCACTAATTATCAGCCCTCACCAATCGGGCTTTGATGGGCAGTTTCTCTCCCACCTAACTTCTTAAGAAAAGCGGAAACGGCTCGTTCAGAATCGTAGGACGCCCACGAATAGCGGGATAAATTGAAAAAATGTGTTCCAGTATAGAAGGATAACATTATATTACATGAGGAACAAGTGGGACTTATTCAGTAAGATAATCAATGTGAAAGGATAGTATGCAAAAGAGAAGATTTAACGCTTTAAGTGGTCCCGCCTATACGTGCTTGTATGTGATTATATTTATTGGTATATGTTTTTCTTTGTTTATTTTTGAATTGTAGTATAGTATTCGCCTTGTTTCTATAATTAAATTTACACAACAGATAGAGTACATGAAATTTTATAATATTAAGAGAATTAATATTTTTTGGTTAAAATTGTATATTCAGTTTCATAATGGTATATTAAAAGAAAAAGGAGATAGAAAAATGAAACGATCACTCTATTATTTCTTTGCAATTATCCTAATTTTCTGTTTAAATGGCTGTTCTTTGATTACTTCGAAAACATCTGAAACAAATGACACAACAAAATTGATGATATTGAAAGATACCAAAATAGAAAATATAAAATTATTAAAATCACAAACTAATAAAGAAGATTTCATAATCACCACACATCAAACTTCAGATGATTCCTTAATCAAAGAGATTGTCCGAACAATAAAAGATAGTTCACCAGTTAAATTGCAGTTAAGTGAAAAGGAAAAAAAATCCTTAAACACAGAAATGGAAGTGAACTTTAAAAACGGTTCAACAGAAACTCTTTTCATTTTAATTAATGATAAAAAAGAGATTTCTGTAATAAAGGAATCCGGTGAAGGCTATAAACTTAAAGAGGATGCTCCTAAGTTAGTAGTTGATTTCTTCTTTAAAAAAGAAGCAAATTTATAATCATTCAAAATACATATAAAAAAGGTACCGATTTTGTGAGAACACTAAAAAAGTCCTTTACAAAAGAAGATAACTTCCTACTACATATAGGAAATTATCTTCTTTTTGATTTTTGTTTCATTCATAAAAATTCTATTATTTACTCAAAGTAGACACATTTTCAGCATTAGAGTTGTATATGCTTCGGAATTTCTCCTTCTGGTACTTCTCCATCCATGCTCAAATAATAATGCCGAATTGGTTTTAAGTTATCATCTAATTCATATACAAGCGGAATGCTTGTAGGAATATTTAATGTAACAACGCCATCATCAGATAAATGATCTAAATATTTTACAAGCGAACGAATTGTATTCCCATGCGATGAAATAATAACTTTCTCACCCTTTTGTAATACCGGCGCAATTTCTTCATGCCAATATGCAAGAACCCGTTTCTCTGTATCTTCTAGACACTCGGTAAGCGGAAATTCCCCTTCTTTTAAATATTTGTATCTAGGGTCTGAAATTTCATAGCGCGGATCATCTTTCGTAAGTGCTGGCGGTCTAACATTTGTACTTCTGCGCCATATATGTACTTGTTCTTCGCCGTACTTTTTAATTGTTTCATCTTTATTTAAACCTTGCAGTGCACCGTAATGCCGTTCATTTAAATGCCATGATTTATAGACAGGCACCCAGGCGAGATCCATTTCATGAAGTATAATCCATAATGTTCGAATTGCTCGTTTTAATACAGAAGTGTATGCTATATCAAATGTATAGCCATTCACCTTTAAAATTTGTCCCGCTTCTCTTGCTTCCTGTAACCCGTTTTGAGACATATCAACATCGGTCCATCCAGTAAACCTATTTTCCACATTCCAAACACTTTGACCGTGCCGAAGAAGCACAAGCTTTATCATAACAATACCTCCTCCATGCAATAAATTGTTTTACATCTATAATGCGCTTTCTTATATTCTTCTTAGTTTCAATTTAGATAATTCAGTATCAATAATGTCGCGATGTTTAAAGTCCAAAAGTTGAACCTCACCTCCACCTTTTACTCGAAATCTCATCGTCTCTTCTCCATATGGTGGATTATGGGCACCTTTAAACGTAATAACTTGAATAATAACATAAAATTCAAAATTTACTTTATCTTTTTCAATACTTAATATCCTTTCGCTTCCTCTGTACCATAGCCTCCCCTCACCATAATAATCTTTTACAGCACCACCGATATACTCTACAAGTCGTTCAATAAGAACTTCCTTTAACAGTTCTTTTGGAACAGGTATTCTATTTATAGTCTTCTTTTCTTCTCGTAAAATCGTCCAATTCTCATGTATCTTTTTTATATGATAAAGAACATTCACACCATTTTGTTTTACAATATGAACATATCCCAAATTCTCTTTTATATACACTCTCGGCTCTAATACCCATTGTTGTTCTCTCCGTAAAATTTCAAAAAATATTTTTGTTAAGGAAGTAACTTTTCCCTCATTTATAAGTTCGGTAAAATCGTCTAGAGCGTACAAACGAGCTCCACTTATATTCACATCAAAATAATCTTGTATGTTTTTCTTTTCTTCACCATGTACGAAGCTAGTTAATGAAAACATAAATAAAGTGAAAACAACGATTGTAACAAGTTTCTTCATCAAATCACCTCGCCTGTTAGTATGCCCTAAAGTTTTTACACATAAAAAAACATGAGACCTCTTTTCAAAAGGTACTCATGTTCAATCATTACTATATTTCTATCGTCCACGCTTTTTCTGTCCCGGCTTTGCACTGCGCTTTTTTTTGCTTGGGTGATCAAAACGAGATTTCTCTGTTTTTGATCCTTCTTTTCTATCACGGCGTCCGGATCCGGACTGACCAAATTGTTTCTTTTCTTTAAATGGTTTCTTGTCTCTTGATTTTTGCGGGCTTTGTTCTTTTTTCTCAGATTCTTGTTTGTTAGGTAGTTCTACTACTTGTCGTTGCAATGATGCGTTAATGCCTTTTTCAATTTGCTGTAAATACATTTTATCTTTTGGCGCAACTAATGTAATCGCTAGTCCGCTTCCGCCAGCACGGCCTGTTCGCCCGATGCGGTGAATATAACTTTCAACATCTTCTGGGATGTCGTAATTAAATACATGCGTAACACCTTCTACATCAAGTCCTCTTGCTGCTACGTCTGTTGCAATTAAATATTGACTTTCAGCATCTCGAAAACGCTTCATAACACGCTCGCGTTTTGCTTGTGATAAATCACCGTGAAGTTCATCACAGTTATAGCCATATCCTCTCAGCGCTTCATACAAATTTGTAGCTCTGCGTTTCGTGCGGCAGAAAATAACCGCTAAAAATGGTTGATCTCGTTCCATAAGTTGACGCAGCGTATCTTGTTTTGCTCTGTCAGTCGTTTCGACGACGCGCTGTGTAATATTATTTACTGTAACCTCTGCACTTTGAATTTTTATAATCTCAGGTTTGTTCATATAACGCTTTGCAAGCGATTGAATTTGCTTAGCCATCGTAGCAGAAAATAACATCGTTTGTCTTTCAACAGGTGTTTGTTCAATAATTTCTTCTACCTCTGGTAAAAAACCGAAATGCAGCATTTGATCCGCTTCATCTAAAACGAGCATAGATACATGTGATAATTCAATTGTCCCGCGGCGTAAATGATCTAATAATCGACCAGGTGTCGCGACAACAATATGTGTATTTCCTTGTAATTTTTTCATTTGCTGCGAAACATCTTGCCCACCATAAACCGCAAGCACATGAATATCTTTTACATGCACAGTCATTTTTTCAATTTCGTTTGTGATTTGCAGTGCTAATTCTCGCGTTGGCGCTACAATTAACGCCTGTACATGATTAGACTGCGGATTTATTTTTTCTATTATCGGTAAAATAAATGCTAATGTTTTTCCTGTTCCAGTCTTCGCTTGTCCAATAATATCTTTTCCCGCTAGAACTACCGGAATCGCTTTTTCTTGAATCGGCGTCGATTCTGCAATGCCATTTCCTCTTAATGTATCATTTAACGTAGTGCTAATTCCTAATTCTAAAAAACCTTTCAAATCGATCACTTCTTTTCACTATTTTTCATTTCAAATATTGATTGTACCATTTATTTTGCTAAATATGAAAAAGAAGATAACAATTATTCTGTTTTCCATATTTAAAATAACCCCTCACTTCATACGTACTTACGTTTAAGTGAGGGGTTACCGGCAATTGAATCCTATTTTTGTTTATTTTTTCTCATTTCTTTTTCTATTTGTTTTAATGCTTTTTTAGAGCCTCGATCTATATCATGTTGCAGCTTTCTTTCTTTATAACTTACAAACAAAGTATTTAAATCATAGCCTTCTGGGTACAACTCGGCTGCTTTCAATTCCAAAATAACACGCTTATAATACACTTCAATAAACTCTTCATTGTATAGTACGACAATATTATTGAAGCTATCTTTTTTCTTGTATACAATAGCCGAATCATTGTGATCTAATAACTTCACTTTGTCTCCAACTTCATAATCATAAGTGTCTTTCGTTTTCAGTTCACTTACTTCAGGCTTCTTTATTTTATTTTCTTTTACTAGCTCTAAGCTATAATCTTTATTTTCCATATAAGACTGCGCGCGCTCCAAAACACGTTCCCGTAAATTCATCTTTCTTGAGATCCAAAGTGCATTACTATCTCCAGATTCCCCAATCATTAACTGATACATTGGCTCTAATGTTTCATTATGAAATTGCATAGCCGCATTCATGAAGTCACTGTGAATTTCTGAGAAACGTTTAATTTCACCATAATGAGTCGTCGCAACTGTTATACAGCCCATATGATAAAATTCTTCTAAAATGGCAATCGCAAGTGCAGCACCTTCATTTGGCTCTGTTCCACTACCAATTTCATCAAATAACAGCAGTGTATTATTGGTAGATATTCTCATAATTTCTGAAATGTTTTTCATATGTGAAGAAAAAGTACTTAAAGCATTTTCGATACTTTGATTATCACCTATATCTACAAAAATAGAATCGAAAAGGGCAATTTCAGTCTCTTCATTACCATGAATATGAAACCCTGACATCGTTGCTAAAGTTAGTAATCCAATTGTTTTCAAGACAATTGTTTTCCCTCCAGCATTTGGTCCCGTAATGACTAAACTACGATATTCCTTTCCTATCTCAAAATTTAATGGAACAATCTTACCTTTTAAAAGAGGATGTTTACATTCAACAAGTTTTATATATCCATGACTATTTAATTTCGGTGCTATACCACCTATATTCTTACTAAATTTAGCTTTCGCGAAAATCAAATCGTATTGACTTATAAGCTCAATATTAATTTTGATATCACAAACATTCTCAAAAATCATTCCTGATAAAGTCGCTAATATTTGATACTCTTCTATCGCCTCTTCCGCTTTTAAACTCGCTAACTCCCCGCTTAATTTTGAAATAGCAGCCGGTTCCATAAATACTGTTGAACCTTTAGAAGAAACTTCTACAATTGTTCCAGCAACTTGATTTTTATAAGAAGCCTTAATAGGAATTGTATATCGATCATCTTTTTTACTAATAAAGAATTCTTGAATATACTCCTTATTTGCACTACTTTTTAAAAATTTATTTAAGCGATCTCCAATCTTTTCTTCTGTTGCTTCGATTTGATTTCGAGTTCGCTTGAGCTCCTTACTCGCCGCAGAATCAACTCGATTCCCTTTAATCGAAAAATGAATCTCTTCCTCAATATTTTTGAACTCTGCCATAGAATATGCGTAAGAACTTAACACAGGCGCAAAAAATGCTTTACTTAACATAAATCCCTTAATTTTTCTACATCCTCTTAAAAAATCTGATACACTCACTAATTCAGTTGGTTCCAAAATCATCCCTTTTTCAAGCTTTCCAATTATACTTTCTATATTAGAAATCCCAACTAATGGAACATGACTTTCAGTATTTAATATCGCTTTCGCTTCAGTTGTTTCATTTAAGCGATTCTTAACTACTTTTATATTGGAACTTGGTTGTAATTTATCTAGTAACTGTTTTCCTAATCCACTTACACAATATGATTTTACGACTTCCTTTAATTCGTTATACTGCAACTTTTCAAAAGTCATTGTATTCATTTTTGTTCTCCTCACTATGATTTAATAATTGAATCATGTATGAAGATACCTAATAATAAGATTTCAATAAGCTTATATAAAGAAAACTTCTCTTAGAGAGAATCGCTTCCCATTTATACGGAAGAACTCTTCCTATCCAAAAGTCGTGAAAAAAATAAAAAAGCTGCGGGGATACCACAGCTTTACATACATTTACAAGACATGTGTAGAAACTAATATTTATTATGAAACAAACCTTTTTGAAATAAAGGTCTGGATCTTTAATAATAAACACCGCTACATGCTTTATAAAGTGTTGTAGGTATCTTCATAGGTAACTTAAATAAATCCATGACCAAATACAGGGTATATTTTGATATAAAAATACCCTTCGTCATTAGATTTATTTCATTAAATTTTTCCTATTTAGAAACTACTCCACTCACAAAAAGCACCTCGTCTAATTTATTTTTTATTCTCATTGAAATCTAAATTATGGAATTATTATACTATATGTACAAAATTAAGTAAAGGTACATGAAATTGTTCTTTGCATCATAACTACAAGCTCTTTCTAAATAAAGCTGTCCAAAGAAATGCTTCTCCAAACACTTCATTCGGCTGCTTAATTTCTTTCATTTTACGCAGTTCAATAACCTCAAAATCTTGAAAAACATTGCGTAGTTTTTTTTCTGAATACGCAATTCCTCCCTGTAAACTCCAGCCTCGATATACATCCCAATCTGATATTTCCGAACCATTTTTTTCATCTAATTCTCCCGCAGCAAAACAAGTTAAGCCGAAATACCCGTTTGGCTTTAATGCTTGTTTGACTAACTCCACATAATGGAATCTTCGGTGAGGCGGTATATGATGTAAACAACCCGAATCATATACGAAATCATATTGGTTATGGGCTTGTAAATCGAAAATAGACTTACAGATAAAATGAACAGACACATCTTGCTCAGCTGCTCTTTCTTCCGCCCATTTTATCCCTTCTTCTGATAAATCGACTGCATCTACCTTACATCCTGTTTTTGCTAAATACAAAGCATTTCGACCAGGCCCACAACCTAGCTCCAATACTTTTCCTTTCTGAATCATATTTCTATCAAAATAAGAAACTAAATTTTCATCCGGTACATTAGCAAAGAAAGGGACTTCTTTATCGCGGTCAGAATAGAATTGATTCCAAAATGGTTCTGGCGACCTTAATAGAGAGTCTAACATTGTAATCACATCATCCATACTATGTAAAGTTTCATTTTTCATGAGTGAATTTCCCCTCCTATAAATTATGGATACCATAACATAACATTATACCAAATATTAACTGTATTTTACCCGAGTGTTTTAAATCATTCGAATACTTAAACTATATTTAAGTATCCAATTCCATAATGATAATAGATACAAATAAAGTGAAACTTTAATCAGTGGGGGTTTTCTTCATCCCCCACTGATTATTAGTTGAACCAATCGGGCTTTTACGGGCAGTTTATCTCCCGCCTAACTTCTTTGCTTTCGCTGAATTTTGAGGTGGGAGTATTACTGCCCGTTAATGCGGGATAAATTGTTTAGAAATATAAATCATTCTGAATTTTCATCCCAATGATCCAACTAATCCTCTTTGTTTTAGAGAATCGTACAAGCCCCTTCTATTCCCTTACATAATCTATCATAGGAATCTATTTTCACAACCTACTCCCTTTATTAATGAAATATATAAATAAACAAATTATGAAAGGCAGGTGAAACTGTAAGTGATTCGTTTTTTGATTAGTGCTGAATTTTGGGTAACAACAGCCATAATTGTTATTCTTTCTTTTTGCTTAGATAAAGGTAGTTTTATGGATGGATTTAACGAGTTAGCAAATATAAAACAAAATTTAGACTGGTATGTTTGGGCATATGTGATTTATAGATTACATCATCATCACAATCTCTTAGAAGTATTAAAAAAAGATAGTGATAAAAAAGATACAAGTTAGTTCTTCTCTGCATACTGTTTTGAGAAATTTCATTGTATCTATTAAGGTAGTACAGTTTATTGGTAATAACTAAGCAAATGTAAGATGAATAGTTTTGTAGTAAACGTCAAGCAACTCTAAAAGCAATCCCTATAGTTTGTTTTGGAGTTCTTGACGTTTACGAAGATGATACCTTACCATCAGCGTAGATTTCTCAGCCGCGCCCTATTTTTGTGTATTTAATATCTGATGTTACAAGTTAACCATTTCATAACCATTTACAAAGTACTCTATTGTTTCTAACTCATTTTCGTTTAATTCTCTATCAAGTTCTTGTTTATACGCTGTTTTTATTTTTTCGGCATCGCCTTTATGTGTTTCCGTGTAGGTAGCTACTGTTTGTAGCAAACGAATCTCTTGCAAAAACTCATTTCTATCAATTGCTTTCCCGTGTGAAAGAATATAGGTCTCAGCATCAAATTTCTCTAACTCTTGTATTAATTCAAACGTTCGTTTCGTTGTATAATTCCACTTCGAAGAAAAAATATCTGCATAGAGACAATCTCCTAAAAACAATATCTTTTCTTCTTTAATATAAATGACAACGGAGTCATGTGAATGGTCACCTCCCACATGCTTTAATACACATGTCACATCACCAAGGTCTAATTCAAGTTGTTTCTGAAACGTTAATGACGGTAAGACAATTTGAATATTTCTAGGTTGTTCACTGAATTCTTTTTTTATACAAGTAGCACAAAATTCAATTTCTGTACCTTCTTTTACGCGTGTATCTAGGGCCTCATCTGTCCATTCATAAGAAACGAGTGTATTCATCTCTTTTTTTGTTTCACTATATGCGATTGACAAAGCATTTTTTAAGACAGGTAATCCAAAAATATGATCCCAATGCCAGTGTGTTAATGCAACGAAATCAGGATTTGAAATGTCCTGTTCCTTTAGCATTTCTAAAAACAAATGTGCATGTGCTTCTGAATTACCTGCATCTATCATCAAAGTCTTTTCTTTTCCAACTACCATTCCTAATATAGGTCTATCTGTTTCAGAAACAGGTGTCATATACCAAAATGAATGTCCTATTTTTTTAATTTGCTGCATAACTATCGCCCCCATTTATGACTGTGTAAGAATTACCATCCAAAAAATTTCGTAGCTTAGTATTTTGATTACTAGAAACTAATATTTAAATCTTTTTTGCGGTACGAACTCACCTTTCAATTATATTGATTATATTATAATTCATATAATTGATGTACATTTAACTATTTCTTTTAGAAACTGTCCTTTCCGTTGAACAACGTTTGTTATTCATTTGTAATCATACAAAAAGTGGTTTATTATAATTTTTTTAAGTTGTTAAAGTTATATTTATTATCATTACGGTAAATGAAATTTTTATTATTTTCACTCCTAAACTAAAGAAGCGAGCATTGATATTTCAATGCTCGCTTCTTTAGTTCTTAAATTTCTCTTTAGCCGCACGCATCTTCACTTGTAAATCGTGATCGACAGCGTTACGAATGTTTCGTTCTACTGCTTCCATCTCTTTTTGAAATCCTTTTAGATAGGTCGTAAGTTCTTCTTCTTTCTCTGAACGCTGCGCTGGTGGAATTTGCGCGATGAGTGACAACATATCTACTAAATCTTTCATTAAGAAAGCCTCAAGTTTATGTTGCTGTTCAAACATACGATTTTCTTGATAGTACGGAATAGCTTGCAATGCAGAGATCGTCACATCATCAATACATCTTTGCAATGTTGGATTTACGGAACGTTTGTACATTTCAATATGTTTTAATGCTTCAGGATAACGGTCATAAAAGTATAACTTGTAAAACGAGAAGTCTTGTGGCTTTGATGGCTGTTGTACTTCTCGCTTCAAGAATTCTTTTACTTTCATCGTTGTCATTTCTATATCTTCACTTGTAACTTGCTTTGTTGTTTTTACGGTGTAATGAAGTTTTTTCTTTTTTTCCTTCGGCAACATTGAAAAAACATGTTCTTTTGTACCCTCGTTAGCTGTGCAAAATAGAACAGTAAACGCTTTTTGACTACTGCTTCCCTCTGTGCGAATCCAACGGTAAAACAGCGGATGCTGTGTGAATTCTTGTAAGAATGGTACAGTGCTATGTGATAAACGCTCCATTGAGTCTGTCGCTCGTTTATACGGTTTTGTCCACGATAAATAAAATTTCCGGCCAAAATAGGCAAGTAAAATTACTGCTGTAAGTCCTAACAAAAGAACTATACCTATAATGAGCAAAATAAATTCAAAGAAACCCATATTTTCACCTCCTCTATTGCATTCTATTTAGTTGGACGCTGAATGAGCTTCTTTTTCATTTCATCGTTAAACGTATCTAGTTCTTTTACAAACATTTTACTCGATTCAATAATGCGTTCTGTTGATTTTTCAGACGCTTCAATTGCCGCAAAGACATTTTGGAATGATTCGCGAAGTTTCTCCATGCCAATCGCTGGATTTTCTAACAACTTTGTCGTTTCCTCTGTGTTTTGTTTTAACGCCTGTGAATTACTTAAAATCATCGATTCGATCGCTTCGTTTGTTGCATTTACAGCATCAATTGTCTTCCTTTGATTCGTTAACGCCAATTGAATAGCTGCTGATACTGTGACAACGTTTTGCGTCATTGTAATGGCGTTGCGAATCGCTTCTGTTAACTTTTCATTATTTTTCTTAATAATATCAACAGAGGCAATAGATTGTAGTAACACACTCTTCGCTTGCTGCATGTTACGTGTACGCACAAGAATCTTTTCTAGCGCATCGTTAATTAATGGAACATCTTTTTGACGCTCTGGATTTTGTTTTTCTACTTCTAACATATCCGCAAGCTTCTTTCCTAAATATACTTGTTTATCAAGCGCATGAATCTTTTGCTCGGATTGTTCTTTTAACATTTCTAAGCCGATGCTGTCTTCTCGTAAATTATCACGACCGACTAATAGTGCTTTTATTATCTCTTCAATTTGTTTATCAATGGATTGATATTTATGAACATACGTTTCCATCGGGTTTTTCTTAAATACTTTGAACATAATTCGTTTCATACCAGTTGCCTGCAATGAATTCGGATCTAATTCTGAAACAACTTTACGTAAATCAAGCAATGTTTTAGGAATATCTTCATTTTTCCCATTCATCATCGCCGTTACTGGACGTTTTAATGCCGTTAAGGTCTGTCCTGCATCACGTTGTTCTTTATCTCCTAAATCAGCTAGTTGCGCCAATACTTTCGAAAGGTCTGCATTATGTTCACTATTTAACTTTTGCACATATAGATCTGCTTCTTTATTTAGTTCAACTAATTCCTCATCTTTAATGACTGAATCTACGACCACTTCTATATTGTTCTCTACTGATAAATTTTCCTTCTTTTGCAATTCCGTCAACAAAATCGCTCCTTTATATACATACACTTATAATTATAGTTAGGTGACCATATCTCTAAACGGTCTATATTGCATTCATTCCCCGTTTCATATTATAAGTATACCTATTGTATTTTTAATTGTCCTCAGACTTAAGGCTGAGAAACATCCATTCTTAAGGCGGATTCTACTATTTATATTCTTCTTGTGTGTTCTTTTCAGCTATTTTTCCGCATTACATAGGCACCCATTTTAAAAGGTAATAACACTGTTTCAAAGTTTTTCTCCTCTTCAACTAAATCAAAAAAATTCTGCAATTCTTCCGCATGCGAAGTAGCATTATCAACTACGATAATTCCTTGTGGCATTAAAATGCGTTTTATGTCTTCCCACCACCATAAATATTGTGTTCGTTCTGCATCTAAAAAAATAAAATCATACGACTTGTCTTGTTGTTCGGATAAAAAAGCCCCTGCTTCTTGATTATGGATATGAATATAGTTTGTGAGATTTGCTTTTTGGAAGTTTTCATTTGCCTCCGCCACTCGTTTCGATGAAAGTTCAACTGTTGTAACAGTTCCCTTTGTTTCCTCTGCAGCATTAGCAAGCCATATTGTAGAGAATCCATTCGATGTTCCAATTTCTAATATGTGTTTCGCTTCACGCATTTTCACCAAAATAGATAAAAACTGCCCCATTTCTTTAGACACGTTGCGTAATCTTTCTTCTCTCGTTTCTTTTGTGTAATCATGTTCTAATCCGAATACTTCAAGATCTTGGAGTAACTTTTCTACTTCTAATCTCATACATAATCCCCCTTACATATATCTTTCATTGCTAAACAAAAAATATCGTATTTGGATGATGTCAAAAATATTTATGTAGGTCTACCTACAATTATATGCTATTAGAAAGGCTTTTTCCTGTATGAAGGCGAACTATTATTCCTTAATTAAAAAAATAAAAAATGAAGGTGAATTCGTGAAAGAACAACTAATACAAAAAGCTACTTATTTAACAAAAAATGAGGTAAAGCAGTTTCAATTTGCCATCTCGTTTGCTGAACAAGCACATGAGGGACAGTTTCGCATATCTGGAGAACCTTATATTCTACATCCGTTTGCAGTGACGGACATATTACTTGACTGCAAAGCTGACTATGTAACATTAGTTTCAGCATTGTTACATGACGTCGTAGAAGATACAAATTACACGCTAGAAGATATACAAAAGCACTTTGGAAAGGAAGTTTCCTATATTGTCGATGGATTAACGAAAGTAGATAAGAAGTCTGTACTAAATAAAGAGGAATATGAAGCAATTAATTTTAAAAAGTTACTTATGGCAGCACAAACAGATATTCGAGTGATAATAATAAAAGTGACAGACCGATTGCATAATATGAGAACACTGCAAGTAAAAAATAAGCATAAACAAGTTCCTTACGCAAACGAAACGTTAAAGATATTCGCTCCACTTTGCCATAAGCTACAGTTAAAAACGATACAATATGAATTAGAAGATCTTGCGTTTTTTTATCTTCATAACCAAAAGTACGAAGGCATGAAACAACTTTTACAAAATTATAATCAAAAATTACACCACCTAACAGATACGATTACTACCGACATGCAAAGCTTTCAAGATGAAGTATTCTCATGGCACTTACAGTATGAAATAAGTCCTATTTATACTGCTTATTCTCGTCTGCAAGTCACTCAAGATGCATCTATGGTTTCAAAAATTAATATTACAACTTCATCCATTTTAAATTGTTATAAAATTCTCGGAATGGTACATCAATTATACGAACCAATCCCACATCAATTTGAAGATACGATTGCTATTAATAGCAATTTATTTAATAAATGTTTGAAAACAAAGATCAAAATTGAAAGTCACGAGATGGCTATTTGTATTCAAACTGAAGATAGTAAACGAAGGCATGATGGAGGTATTTTTTCTTTACTTTCAAGCGATATGCCGTATTCTGAAGTAGAACAGATATCTGCACAGCTTATGGATGACACAATTATAAACAATATAAGATTAACAAAAGATGTACGCACTTTTTATGATTTAGTTTCCTACGAACTCTTTCAAGATACAATCGTTGTTTTCACACCACAATTACAGCCTATTCGTTTACCTGAAGGAGCGACAATTATCGATTTTGCATTTGCAGTAAACGCAGAACTAGCAATACATATGACTTCAGCAAAAATAAACGGCGATAAAACGTCAATTATGACAACTCTTTCACACCTAGATATTGTTGAAATGACAATTGATTCTCATACCATTCAGCTTGAAGCAAAATGGTTGAATTTTGCTAATACTTCTAAAGCACAGTTGGCCATTCATAAAGCATTGCATAAGGAATAACCTTTTTTCATACAGTTAAGCCAACATTACACAACCACACGTTTTCTTTAATAAACTACGAAAATTATAGAATGAGTCGCATGTAAAGGGTGATACAATTCCTTAAAATTTGTATCACCCTTTATCTAACACTCATATTAATCTCTCATATGTTTCCTAATATCTGCAGCTACCTTAGTAGGATTATCAATTTCAAAAACAACATACTTATATTTTTCATGACCTTCTAATTCGATCATGACAAGAGGTACCCTATTTTCATAAGAAAGAAAATACCATTCATCAGCATATTTAAAACTTCCCTCAAAAATATTAAGGGCAGAAATAGATATTCCGGGCATGCGAAGCATCCACTGCGGAGCATCAAAATAGTCTACTAACACACTTTTAATTGTACGATATGGCATTTTTAACGATAATTTCACCGCAAATAAACCAGTTACTCCATTCAATTTCAAAACTACACCTTCATCATCAAATTGCACTTCTCTCCCCATGTTATTCCTCCTAGCTTTTATATTCCGTCTATCCTCTATTCTTCCTTATTAAGGATAAAGCGCAATAAATCTTCTTCTTCATCAAATTCGCCCGCTTCCACAAAACCAAACCTTTTATATAACCGACGAGCAGCATCATTTTCTTTATGAACTGTTAAGCGAATTTCTTTACATTGCTGATATTGATTTATAATCCAATTCACCATCTCGCGTAGTGCTGCTCTACCATATCCTTTACCTTGATGCTTTTCATCAATGATAAATCCATTAATCCAATACATATCATCTGTATTTTCTACATAAGCATGCATCACAAAACCAATCATTCCCTGCCCTTCTTCATAAATGGCAAAGGGCAGATAATTCACATTATCACCATCTGGTTTAATGTACACTTTAGCAAGCGATACCGCTACGGTAGGAACGAAATGATTTTGAACATCTTTTACTTTTAATTTTAAAGCCTCTTGCCAATTCTCTCTCGTCACCGCTTTTAATTGCACTTCCATCTCATTCTCCCCTGCTTTTTCAAGATTGCATAACTTCTTCTTTACTAAATTCTAAAAGTTCAATTACATTTCCAAATGGATCCTTGCACGCACTAAAATGACCTGGAGGACATTTTTGCGGAGTATCATAAATCATTTCGATACCTTTTTCTTTATAAGAAGCGATCGTTTTGATTAAATTATCTGTTTCAATACCTAAAACAACTTGAGCTTGTTCTGGATAATTCACATTCGCTATTTTTTCCACTTTATTTAGAATAATAGGAACCCCATTGTGCTTTAGGCCAACAATACAATCACTGTATTCTTTCGAAATTTCAAACCCTAATTTTTCACAATAAAACTCCTTCGCCTGTTCTATATTTGTTACGTTTATAGAAATCACACAAATGTTTGGCATTTATAATACCTCCTTAACATTAATTTAATTTTATAATTCTCTATTTGCTAAGATCTTCCTTCCATTAATGAAGTTGTAAAAATAGCCTCGCATCTTTCTATTTCCTTTACCGGGCTTTCATTTTAATCAAAAGCGACTACCTCATACTTTTTATCAATTAAATCTTTTCCTAAAGTAATTAAACCAATTTTCATGTTCATTTCCGGAAAAATCTTAGATTTATATTCTCGGTATATATGAATTCGTCCTATAATTCCCTCTCACAAATCAAAAAAACAATACTTTCAAAATATATTTTGCACAAATACGTTTTAGCAGATACACTATAACCAATCATTTAAATTTAAATTTTCAAATAATTAACGAGGTGTTACCATGTATAAGAAACAACTCATAAATTCCAATAACATCAATTATTTATTATTTGAGCCTACACATAATAATAAGCATGTTACAATTATTATTTATCATGGTTGGGGTTCGAGTATATACAATCAAACTTTTTTCGCAAGTATTTTAGCAAATTTCGGCTACACTGTTATAATTCCGGAGATTATATACCATGACTCTAGAGAATCCTTGTCAAATTACTTTTCCAAGACTATTATGGAACAATATTTTTGGAAAACGATTATACAATCTGTTGAAGATGTACGAATGTTTATTCAAAGCCTTTCCCTTTCTGATCATAAACTGATTATCCTCGGTAGTTCTATGGGAGGTTTCATTGCTTCTGGTGCTTTTGTTCAAGAACAACAAATAGATGCTTTAATTAATATAAATGGTTCCGGAGCCTGGTTAACTTCTGAAGAGATATTTCAAAAACAAGGTTCCGATGCTTATAGTGATATTGATGCTATTACGCAATTAGACCCTATCAACTTTCTACATAACGTAAAAAATAGACCTATCCTTTTACTTCACGGGCAGGAAGATACAGTTATTTCTCCAATTGGGCAGCAAACTTTTTATGAACTAGCGCTTGCATCTGGAGAAGTCGAAAATTCTCATCTCTCACTTACGCTCTATCCGCACATTAACCACTCTATTAGTTTACCGATGCTAGAAAACATCGTAAATTGGATAGAAGAAAAATTTGCTATAACAGAAAACACTCATCAATTATAAAAAGATGAGTGTTTTTACTTCATTATGCAAAATACTGTTCTAGTGAAACCGTAAGATTTAGCATAGCATACAATATCCATTATTCTAGAAGTGATATTATATTCTGTATTTCCTAGTAATTCCAACCACAGAAATTAAGATGCAGCTAAGATTGGAAACTTAATCTCAGTAAATTCAACAGGAAGTTCTCCTCTTACCATTACATGTTTATTTAATTCATACTCTTTTTCTTGAACGACAAAAAAATCAGAATAACCTATTTTTTCTAAAATATCATTTACTGCCCAGCAATATTTGCTTAAAATAATCTATACAGTACTTAATTTAGAAAGGGAATATGCATATGTATCACTATGTAACAGACATATAGTAACTGCATTACGTGTCGTGGACCTCCTCTTATATTCCAACTATAAAAATATAACTTAGGAGGAATAACCATGATGGATACTTTTTATCAATTTGTTAACCAAGCTAATAAACCTTTTCAAGGATGGAATTTCTCGTTTCTAACAGATACCGGAAGACTAAGTACAGAACCACTTCCGTGGAACTACGCATCAATAGTATTACAATATATGTATGGCGTAGATAGCATGCTTGATATGGGAACTGGCGGCGGCGAGTTTTTATCATTACTAACCCCACTTCCTGCAAGAACTGCAGCAACAGAAGGATACGCTCCCAATATCCCTTTAGCAAAGGAAAGGCTAGAACCTTTAGGTATTTCTGTTCATGCAATCGAGGATGATACACATTTGCCATTTGCAAACGAACAATTTGATTTGATTATTAACAAACATGAATCATTCTGCGAAAAAGAAGTAAAAAGAGTTTTAAAGCCAAACGGTATTTTTATTACTCAACAAGTTGGTGGATTAGATAATTTGGAATTAAACGACCTTCTTCATGCATATACTGGTAGTGAGTATAGTTATTGGAATATGGAATATGCCTCCTCAAGGCTAAAACATTGTGGATTTCAAATCTTGAAACAACAGGAGTGCTTCCCCTATCAACGTTTTTACGACATCGGAAGCATTATATATTATTTAAAAGCAATTCCATGGCAAATTCCCGATTTTTCGGTATCAAAATATGAAGAACAATTACTTCATGTCCATAATCACATTCAACAAAATGGATTTATTGAAGTAAAAGCACATCGTTTTTACATTGTAGCTTCTCTTTAATTCATCGCCTCTCCAAGCTCATTCATTCCGCATGGAGAGGCGCATTATGCTAGCAAAGACAAAAATGTTGCCATCACTTGCAATATTTCTCATTTCATTGTAGAATGAGATCATAGAATGCAATATGCAAGCAAATCCACTTCACATATTATCAAGCATCAATAGGGATGATATGCGTTCCTTATGGGTTTTTGATAATATGTGAATTTTTATTTTTTTAGAAATAAGACGGATCATATTACATTTATTTTTTTTATTTTTAGGAGGCATTTACCATGACATTAACAGGTAAAGTAAAATGGTTTAACAGCGAAAAAGGTTTCGGATTCATCGAAGTTGCAGACGGAAACGACGTATTCGTTCACTTCTCAGCTATCACTGGCGACGGCTTCAAATCTCTTGACGAAGGTCAAGAAGTAAGCTTCGAAGTTGAAGAAGGCAACCGCGGACCTCAAGCTAAAAACGTTGTAAAGCTATAATTTAGACAATAAAAAGGTTGTTAACACGAACGGTTAACAACCTTTTTAATTATATAAACACTTATTTCACATAAAAGGAGTGGTCTCATGTATCGTAATAAAAAGAATGACGTTGCAGAAGTAGCACCGGAAGAAATCCCAGTATGGGAATGTGAGTCAGAAGAATGCTTAGGGTGGATGCGAAAAAACTTCGCATTTGAAGAACACCCAAAATGCCCTTTATGTGGAAGTGAAATGAAAAGCGGAGAACGTTTATTGCCTCGATTGGGATAAAATATTTGTAAGCACCTTGCGGAATATTCTCTGCAAGGTTTTTTTATGCCTTCATGTTTGACCTCAAATCTATATGAATCACTCCTCTCCTTCAATTTTGGGACTAACCTCTTCTTGATGATAATAAGTTGTTATAAAGTAAACTTTTTATAAGTTGAACAGTCAAACACTTTGTCAGAAGCTAGCCTCACATTATTTTTTTAAAACCTTAAATTAAGAGCGATTCTCTTAAAATTTGAGAGATAACAATGGAGTGTGATTTTATGGAGTTATTTCCGATAATTGTTACGTTTTTTTCATTTGGAGGATTGTTATTAGGGGGAATTGTTGGCCTTGCAACTAAACGGATAATTGAAAAACAAACATATCGTTTATATGCTCTTTGCGGCGGTATTCTACTTGGATTATTACTATTAGACATCATTCCAGAAACATTTTCGAGTTATGAAATAACCGGTCCCCTCCTCGGTATTACTATTGGAATTTTAATGATGTGTTTAATAGATCACTCCTGTCATCGTTTTGTGATACATTATAACGATCAGCAAACATGGCAAACTTTTTTATTTCTTTCCTTCGCAATTTTTATTCACAATCTGCCCAGTGGTTTTGCGTTAGGAACTGCTTTTACAACGCATCATGAATCAACTCTTTCTTTTCTACTAGCCATTATTATTCATCATGTTCCCGAGGGCCTTGCCTTAATTATCTCTTTCCTATTTACAGAGCATAAATATATATCTTTTATCTTAATCATCCTCTTTTTATCAATCATTCTTGGTTTAAGCACTGCGTTTGGTATGATTATTAACAGCAAAACGATTCATTTACCAGGCTTAATAATGGGAAGTGCCATCGGTTCTTTAGGCTATGTAACAATCCATGAAATGCTTTGGAAAGCAAAAAAACACTTATCATTATTCTCCTTTCTTTCTTGGATTTTTGTTGGATGTTTACTTATTATCGTGTTTATCCCCTTTATAAGTCATCATTGAAAAAGAACTTCCCTTACGGTTTGTATATTTTACCTTTTTCTCCAAAACATAATCGTATCTCACTATGTAAGGAGGAAGTTCCATGTTTCAAAAAACCGCTGGCGAAACACTGGTAGATTTATTAATCGAATGGGGCGTTGATCATATATATGGCATGCCTGGTGATTCTATAAATTCTATTATCGAGCCGCTCCGTAAAGCGCAGGACAAAATTAAATTTATTCAAGTTCGTCACGAAGAAGCTGGCGCTTTAGCCGCTGCTTCTTATGCAAAGTTAACTGGAAAACTCGGCGTATGTATGGCAATCGCTGGGCCAGGTGCCATACATTTACTTAATGGATTATACGATGCCAAATTAGATCAAGCACCTGTCCTTGCTATTACTGGTCAAATTGAGTCAGATTTAATTGGAACAGGTTTTTTTCAAGAAATAAATTTAGAAAGAATGTTTGATGATGTCGCCGTTTATAACCAACGAATCATGTCAGCGGAACAACTTCCCGCTGTTGTCAATCAAGCAATTCGCATGGCTTATACTAAAAAAGGTGTATCCGTTCTTACCATTCCAGATGATATTCAAAAATTTGAAGTAGATGCCAAAGCACGGATTACAACACCTGCTTTTACGATGCCAGAGTTATTCCCTAGGCAGCATGATTTAGAAAAAGCAATATCTGCATTAAATGAAGCAAAAAAACCTGTTATTCTAGCAGGAAAAGGCGCAAGAGATGCGAAGGAACCTTTACTTGCTTTTGCCGAGCACATAGGAGCGCCTATTGTATTAACACTTCCAGCTAAAGGAGTGATTCCAGATGAGCATCCTCTTTGTATTGGAGGATTAGGTTTAATTGGGACAAAACCGGCATATGAAGCAATGCATAATGCTGATACATTAATTATGGTCGGTACCTCTTACCCATTCACAGGTTTCTTACCAGAAAAGGCCAAAACGCTTCATATCGACACAGATCCAGTACAAATTGGCAAACGTTATCCAACAGATATCGGACTTGCTGGTGATGCAGCTAACACTTTAAAATGGCTCACACAAAATATTGAAAAACATACTGATCACTCATTTTTACAACACCATCAAGAATTAATGAGGAAATGGGAAGAAAAACTGCACAATCAAGAAAACGACACTTCTGTTCCAATTAAACCTCAAAGAGTAATGCACGCACTGCAGCAAGTTGCCCATGATGATGCTATTTTATCTGTAGATGTAGGGAATGTAACGGTTTGGACGGCACGTCATTTTCGTATGACAAATCAACGTTTTATTTTATCAAGCTGGTTAGCAACACTTGGTTGCGGTCTTCCTGGAGCAATCGCTGGACAGATTGCTTACCCAAATAAACAAGTTTTCGCAATTTGCGGCGATGGTGGATTTGGGATGACGATGAACGACTTTGTAACAGCTGTAAAATATAAACTCCCAATTATTGTAGTCGTATTAAATAACCATAAAATCGCTATGATTAAATTTGAACAAGAAGTAATGGGGAATATTGAATTTGGGACAGAACTTACCAATCCAAATTTCGCGAAATACGCTGAAATTTGCGGTGGAGTCGGTTACCGCGTTGAAAAACCCGAAGAATTGATGCCTGCTTTTGAACAAGCTGTAAAACAAAACAGGCCATGTATTATCGACGTTCTCGTTGATGTCAACGAAGCTCCTATGCCTGCAAAAATTACGTTTTCCCAAGCAGCTGGTTACACAAAACACATGCTGAAAGAACTATTTGAAGAAGGAAAAATTGATTTACCGCCTTTATAAAGTGAAACTTTAATCAGTGGGGGTTTTCTTCATCCCCACTGATTATTAGTTGAACCAATCGGGCTTTTACGGGCAGTTTATCTCCCACCTAACTTCTTAAGAAAAGCGGAAGCGGCTCGCTCAGAATCGCAGGGCGTTGGAGCCCCTGACAGAGAGGCGCTTTTTGCCTCGTCCGAGGGGGCGAAACGACCGGAGATTCTAGCCGCTGGAGCTGGACAATGCTTTTGCTGAATTTTGAGGCGGGAGTATTACTGCCCGTTAATGCGGGATAAAAACACAAGGCTACGACAGTAGGTATACTTTAATAGCTACTGTCGTAGCCAAAAATAAAATTTCTCGATTATCTTAAAAAGCCACCATAAACGGTTGATTCTCTTCATCTAAACAATGTAAAATACGCTCTTTGAAATTTTTCCATGTTACCATCTGCAGCGCCTCTTCAATTGAAAAATACCCAACTTCTAAACTTTCACTACTTGTTGTAAATTGTCCTCCGATTGGCTTCCCTAAAAATAAATGACTACAAATACACTGTGAAACATTTTGATACGCTCCGCAGTATTTCACAATTTCAATATCAATGCCAGTCTCCTCTTTCGCTTCTCGAATAGCACCTGTTGGAATCGCTTCTCCCTCTTCCACTTGACCACCGGGAATTTCCCAGCCCCGCTTTGGACTTTTTAAAAGTAAAATTTCGTTTTTATCATTTAACACGACAGTTGCAGCACATACAATATGTTTCGGATAAGGCATACCTACTCTACTCCTCCTTTAAATAAATTGCTAACATTCTACTTACAATGAACAGGCAACACAGACCAAGAACTTACAAGTGTTGTTTGTTTTCCTTCTGTATGTAACACTTGCTGTGATGGATTTGCTGTATGTAGTAATTGTGGTAATATTTCTTTCACATACTGATTATGAGCTGCCGCATCTTTCCATAATGACAATACAATGTAACGATTTGAAGAAAGAGATCTTCCAACAACGCCCCCCATCATTCCGTCAGCATTCGCTACCCCTGGATTCCAAACCGTTTCTTGCATATGTAAAAATTGCTTTTCACTCTCTTGTTTCACATCACAAATTGCGATTCGTAAAAAGGAACTGTGTGCTAATGCTTCAACAAATGGAGTCTCTGACATATCAAATAAAGATTGATATAATTCTGTTTCACATGATGTATACGTACTCTCTTGGCTGTTATCATTAAAAATCTTATCGTGTGATTCATTCATAAAGCTTTGATACATTTTCATATTTTTCCATAAACTAACTATACAAGCCTCTGATTTATCCCATCCGCCGATTTGTCCGTAAAAACCATCCAAAGCCTTCAACTCGCCCCATTGTTCTTGAGCCGCTGAAAATAATTCCTTTTTTTCGTCGCTAACTTTACAAATAATCGATTTAATTAGCATACATATTGCCCCCTTATTTTCCGTTAAAACTTCATTAAAGCCATATACCTTTATTTTAAAGGGAATTAATAGAAATATCAAAATTTCAAGAAAAATAATATTATAAAAGGAAATACATTTCTTTTTTATTTGTTACTTTGAAATAAAGTTTGATTACTTTACTATTTTAGATACAGTATAAACATTTTTATGTAATAAGCCTTCCCACACAGTGAATCCACTATCGATTCATTTTTCAAGCACTTTTGCAGTTATATTTTTTATGATAAACTCTATAACCTAATGAACTTTCTTCTATTTCCACATCATTTCCCATGATTTTAAAAATTTCTTCTAATACAGTCTTTCTTCAAAGCTACACATTGAAAAATGTACTGCAGAACAACTTCACAATATGCAATAGAATATAATGGAATATGCTAAATCTATTGGTGGTTTATCAAAAAAACATTTAGAAATTATCGGAAAAAGAGCCTGGTTATCCCCATTTTATTATGTTTATGAAGTATATTAACATTCTCTTGTAACGCCTACACTTAGCGTTGGAATTTTTCATAAAGAAAAGGCACTTTTTTATAAGTGCCTTTCTCCTAGACTACAGTATTTTAGTTAATCTATATTTGAAGCAAATTAACTAGATAACATAAAATAACAAAGCAGCTGCCTCTTGTCGTTTCATTACTTGTTTCGATAAATAATCTGCTGATCCATCTTCATTATATATAACCTCAGGTCCAACTAAATGATGCCCTACAATGTTTTTGACAGACTCTATTGCCCAATCATCCGTTTCTCCCTTTAGAGTAGCGTCTGCAGGCGGCGCTTCTATCATTTTTAAATAATGCCAAGCAATCCATGCTGCTTCTTGTCTAGTAATAGCGCGATCTGGATAAAATTGTTCCCCTTCTTTTTCGTATAAAATACCAAGTTCATATAACTTTTGAATATGAGATGCATACTGATGGCCCTTTACATCAGAAAATACTGGGTCTTTTTTTGAAGGTGGTGTAAAGTAAGCAATTTGAGATAACCAATATGAAAATTCTCCACGTGTAAGAGGGGCTTCGGGAACAAAATTCCCCTCCTTATTTGCTTTTAATATCTCATATTGGTGTAAAGTATCTATAAATTTAGCATATGGATGATTTGCCTCTACATCTTGAAATCTCTTAGGCTCACTTAATTTCACCGCTGAACTACCAGAGTTCCAGTGTATCATTTCTTTTACAGTGCCATCTGAATGAAGTTTAAACGCCATATAATTACCTTTTTCATCTTCAAATAGTAAAGGATCTATTTGTTTTAATTCCTGTTTACCATATCTTTTATCACTTACAAATAACTTTCCTTCACTTATTTTTACATGTGTAATAAGATGTTTCACCCGCAAATCACGGTAAACGCCTTCAAATTTCTTTAACTCTTCTTCGCTAGGTTTTAAATACTCTGGCTTCGTTCTGTCTGGAAAATAGTGATTCATAAATTCATCAAATAATTCATTAGGAAGTGATGATCCATCTTTATTCGTAACAACAAAAACACCTATTTTATGTTCAGGAATTAACCACATTAAAGAAGAAAACCCTGGTATATTTCCACCTTTTCCAAAAACATATTGACCATTATGACTTTGCGGTGAAAAGAATTCAAATCCATATGCCATATTTGGATATTTTGGGTGTAACGCAAATTTTGTTTTTTGCATATCTTGAACAGTTTCTTTTTTTAGTATTTGTTTATTTTTAAATTTACCACCATTCAATTGAGCAATCATAAAATTGGCCACGTCACTTCCTGTAGAAAACATACTCCCTTGTGGCATGTCCGTCGGTCTTGTTTCATAAAATGGGATGGCATCACCTTTTTTATTGTATCCTGTTGCAAGCTTATCTTTGATAAAATTAGTCATAACAAAACTACTATTTTGCATCTCTAAAGGGTAAAAAATATTCGAAGCCATATATTTATAAAAAGGTGTGTTTGTCAAGTTTTGAACAATATATCCTTGAAGCATAGAAGCAAAATTATCATATGTATACGTATCTCCTGGTTTTCTCACTACTGTGGGCATATTTTCTTCTACATAATCTTTAAGTTTTGTATAGTCATTAATCTGAAAATGAATATCCTCCGGTCTAGGATCCACGTAATCAAAACCTGTTGTATGGGTGAGTAAATGTTTCATTGTAACTGGTTCACCCATGTTATTTTGGTACTTTAATCCTCCCATATAATTTACTATATCACTATTTAAATCGATTTTTCCTTGTTCAACTAACTGCATTACAGCACTGGCAGTAAAAACCTTTGATACTGACGCTAATCGAAAAACTGTTTTTTGGGGATCAATGGGAATATTCTGTTCTTTATTGGAAAAACCGTACCCTTTTTGAAATAGAATTTGATCATCTTTGACAACTACAATCGCTACACCAGGTGCATTTCCAGCTTTCATTTTCTCTGGAATTATTTTATTTGTGAAAGCTTCTACATCTTTAGCATTTAATGCTATAGAAGAAATTGTTTCAGCCTTTACATTATTACTACCCAAAAAGACTAAAAAGAAACATAGACTTAAAACTAATACACTTCGAAAATGATTTATAACTCTATTACTTCTTCTTTCCAAATTAATTCCCCCTTTAAAACTAGATTTATTGATTATTTTCTCAGTATGCTAAACATTGATTCGGACAACACAACCATATTCTACCATTCATTACATTATTTTTCTAATTTTATTTATATTTTGTAATTTTATACTCCTGTAGCTTTATAAAAAAGTTTGATCAAAAACATCTCGAAAAGCGACTATCTTTCATTTTTCTTTCTATAAGAGTTTACTCTTTTTCTCTTAGACAAAAAAATCACCTCTTAAGATAACGATATCTCACTAGGTGATTTTTATCAGTATTTTTTAAATTATCAATCTTTTTCATAAAGCTACATATCCATTAAACTATTTTTTGATATAACTAATACTGAACAATACAGCATTACTTAAAATACTTACTACCCCTATCCAAAATAGCCAATTTGTTGCGGTCAGCCAAGAAGCCGCCATGATGAGTAGCGCAGTAGCAATGGATACACAATAGCCGATCTGGTTTCGTTTCTTGTTACGGTGAAACTTATCTTTAGCCTGAGAAATAGATTGCTGGGCTTTATTCTTTACATAATAGACCTTTTCTTTCATTTTATTTTCAGTCTCTTTTGCTTTCTCATATAAGGCATTACTCAAATAAACTTTATTCATCATTCCGTCCCCCATATCGGCGTCTTGAAAACTTAGCCAAGATTTTTTCTTGATCGTTCAACTGCATCTGCTCATCAACTTCGTGATTTGCCTGTTCTTCAAAACCATCTTGTTCTTCCCCGTCGAAACGATATAGCTTTTGTAATAATCTCCAAAACGTTTCAATTTCATCTGTTGTGAAATCATGAAACATATCCGCTAAGAAATAAGTGGACTTTTCAGAACAAGTAATTAACGCTTTTTTTCCTTCAGGAGTAATCACGATATTAATCGAACGTTTATCTATTTTACTCGGCACGGTTTTAACAAACCCTTTTTTTACAAGACCTGTAATTAACTTATTTGCGGTCTGCTTTGTTGTACCTAGCTTTTTAGCAATATTAATAAGTGTAGTGCTTTCGATTGGCAAATGTGCAATCGCAATAAGAGCCATGTGTTGCCGGGAAGTTAATATCTCTAAATACTCGTCCCCACGCGTTTGAACCTTATTGACAACTGAAAATAAAGTTGCGTAACTTTGCTGCATAACATGCAGTTCTTTCATTAATTGATTTATATCCATATATAGCTCCCCTTTATTTTTCGTCACCATGCTGACAAATACAGAATACCACGTTTCCGAAAAATATGTCAACATGGTGACGAATGAAAACTAATTTACTTATTACATAAAAAAAGTAGCAAAGGTGTCTTACCCCTTGCTACTTAATCAAATGTAAGTTCTATTTGAATAATCTCTGATCGGCTGCCAAGTCTTAACGGTGGTCCCCAAAAACCAAATCCAGAAGAAACAATTGCATGAAATAAATCTTTCTGTACATATCCCCAATCTAATTCATACATTCTTCTTGTAATGATATGATTTGGTGCCATTTGTCCTCTATGCGTATGTCCGGACAATAATACATCAACACCTGATGCTTCAGCTTGCTTTAACTCAAATGGCTGATGATCCATTGCAATGACAGGAAGACTCTTATCCACAGTGCTCATTAATTCCTCAAAACTTTTACGATCTCGGTCCGTCTTATCTTTTCTCCCTACAATAAAAAAACAATCTTCAATTTTCACAACTTCATCTAATAATATATTTACATCAATTTTATTCATTTCTTGCAAAAATTCAGGAATCGCCCCGCCGTAATATTCATGATTTCCTAGCACACCATATACACCAAGCGGAGCATGCATTTGTTTCATCACTTGTCCCATATTCTTTTTTATAAAGTACTCTGGATGATCGTCAATAATATCTCCAGGTAAAAGTATAATATCTGGTTTCATATCATTTACATGATGAACCAATCTTTTCAGATGGGACAAGCCAGACAGATTACCAAAATGCATATCTGAAGCCATCGCAATTCGAAGTGTCTTACGGTTACCATTTTTTTTAGGTACATGAATCTCGTACTTTCTTACAACTGGGCTATACGCATTAAATGTTCCATAAACAAAAATAAAAACAAAAGTAATGAGAACGATTGTACCAGTCCAAAAAATAGATTGTTCTTTCGGAAACGATAACCAATTTAAAATTAACACTACTACATCCGCTAGTGGTAATAGTATGACTGCATATTGGATAACCGCAAACCAATAAGAACCAATTGTTCTAAGCGGTGAATCAAACTTGATTATTCGATCTAGAATATACGCGTATGAAAACAGTCCAACTAGAATCGCATAATATCCCCAAGATTGAATATGAAAAGTCGTATGAATCCAAACCCAACCGTTCCAGCCAATGTAAATCATTAACAGCGTATATAAAGTAAATAGAATAAAAATATTTACTACATTTCTCGTTTTCAAAATATACCCCCTCTTTTATATGATCCACTTACATAATGTTACATATTACACTTAATAAAACAAATATCCCTTAAAAACGTTGAGAATTTAATTTTGCCACAAAAATTGTTATAATTCCACTAATACGCCGCAAAAATAAAAAAAGAGATTGATTCATCATTTTTACGAATCAATCTCTTTTTAATTTCATATTTCAACTAGATGGATGATCAGCAGTACTCATATAACGTTCTTTTATAATTTTACGATGATGAAGCTCATGACCAGCAATAATGTATGCCAATGCCCGAACAGTAACTTCAGAGTTATTTGCAGTCCCTCTTTGTAACCAAGCTTCTGCATCTAGGCTTTTTAGTAAGTGCACAGTAGCTTGACGAACAATCGTTAAGTTCGAAAGAAGGTATTCCATAGATTGCTTATCAAATGCAGCCCTAAGAACATACATATCATCGTTGTATCCAGGAAGTGACGTCGTCTCTCCTCTCGCTATCGAAAGAAGTCGATATGCCATAATCCGTTCAGTATCCGCAATATGCCCGATTACTTCTTTTATGCTCCATTTATTAGGTGCATACCGAAAATGTCCTTCACTATCAGAAATATCCTTCAATAAGAGGTTTGTTTCTTTTATTTGCTCTTCTAAAATTTGTATGATATCTCCCTCATGTAATAAGTTTATGTATGTTGCATAATACGGATTATATTCATTTGCTTCTGGTCTCTTTTGCATGTTTACCATCCTTTTTATTTTAGCTTTATCATAAAATATTATCATATTAATCCGAAAAGTTAAAATTCTAAAACAACTACGTTAACACCTTTTTCTTTTTAGGCGGGCGAGAGCATCTGGCCGTGCATAGAAACGATCAGGGCCTCCTGTCA
Organism: Bacillus sp. 491mf; assembly: GCF_900112415.1. GTDB lineage: Bacteria > Bacillota > Bacilli > Bacillales > Bacillaceae_G > Bacillus_A. The sequence goes on along the minus strand of NZ_FOLV01000004.1, from coordinate 97,181 downwards.
CATGCGAAGTTAAAACAAAAGGAGAAAACGAGAGCAGAGTATGTTTTATTCTACAAAGCAGCAGCTTATATATTGAAATTAAAATAGATTTATAAAGAACAATTACCTTTCTCCTCTTCTAATCTTGAAACGAAGCTCATTCACCCTACAAAAAACTTTCTCAACCTCTAACCTATAGACTGCTCAATTATCAGCTGCTAACATAATAGGTGAGCTCCTAACGAGTTTCATTATCTAACGAAAGGACCTGTTTCGGACGCAGATCCTTTTGTTTTTTATTTGATCTACTGAATGATGTTTTCAACAAAGTAAAGCGATTAGAATTTAAGAACATTTATGAGAGTTATATTCCCCCCTATCAATCGGTATCACTTACCGACAGAAAAACAAATGATTTATTAAACAAAAAATTTAACAATTCGTGTTCAATATACAAATAACTACACAAATGGTATAATTTAACTTAACGATATAACTAGAAAGAGATGTGAAGATAATGAAAATATCATATTGGAGCGGAAAAAAAGTACGATTAAGAGCACCTCAAAAAGAGGATATCCATTTATTCGAAAATCTAGATGATTGAATACTCAAAAATCTTGATTCAATTGCTTTCCCACGTACAAAAGAACAAATCGAAGAGTGGATGGGTGACATATCAAAGGGTTCGTCTACTGACTGTGATGATTTTTATTGGATTGCTGAAGATAACAACAAAAACATAATCGGTACAATCGACGTTGCGAATTGCGATTCTAAAAATGGGACATTTGACTACGGCATATCTGTATTCCCTTCTCATAGAGGGAAAGGATACGCGCAAGATATGATTATAACTATACTAAAACATTACTTCTTCGAGCTTAGATATCAAAAAGCGACTATTCAAATCTACTCATTTAATACGGCTTCTATCAACCTTCATCGAAAACTGCAATTTGTAGAGGAAGGCCGCTTAAGAAATATGATGTATACAAACGGGACATTCTATGATGAAATCTATTTTGGAATTACGAAAGACGAGTTTCAAGCGTTATATTTTCCTAAATGAATTTTACTTAATCCCATTATTTTTTACGGAGAGATGAAATTTGAATAAGTTACAAAAATGCTCTAAAGTGTTTATAATGTTTTTTTATCCTTCATATTATATTTCTTATATTTTCTCCGAATAGAATAGTAGGTAGGACTGCCATTCAAAGAGATGATATAAAATTACACGTATACGCACAAGCTACTACAGGAGCACCTCAAAAAATTAGTGAAAGTGATTTAGCTATACTAAAAGAAAAAGTGAAAAATACATATCCGAATGTAGATTCTAGAGACATTGAATTAAAGGGCGACACCCCGTTCCAGCATGTTGCTGATCCAGCGTACATAGGGGATTTTACTGTATATGGAAAAGTTATAGGCACAACTAGAAACGAAACAAGCGGTGAAAATACCGTGGCAGTTTTAAGAGTTTCTTATAGGGACATGCCTATGTTTTGGTACCTATTTCATTATGACTCATACATAACTAAAGTAACGCTATATGTATTACTACCAATTTTTCTGATTGCATTGGTATTTAATATGATTTCTCTCCTAGCTAAAAATAGCTTTGATTAACGTTAAACATAAGCTACTCTACTGCCTCTATTCACAAATGCCGAAAACTAAAAAAGAACACATATTAAACATTGATAATATGTGTTCTTTTCCTTAAACCCAACTTGTGTCCTTTCCTTAACATCTACTTGTCAGTTTTGTGTGACAATCTATTCAATATTTCTTTATAAGTGACTTTTAATTACATTTAACCGAAATATTGTGAGTAAAAAAATAAAACTATAAAAATTATTGTTTTAACGACCAATCTATTATTATTTTTAAAAAAGAGAACCAAAGATGTTTTATTATTACAGGATATCCAGAAAAATAGAGGAGGACTTATATGGAAGATACATATAGCCCTTATGAAGAATTAGGTGATTTTTTAGCAGGAACATTTCACCAAGACATGGAATCACCTGAGGAAGCTCTTAATGAATTTATAATGGAAGTTACTAAAATCTGTATCGAAAACACTAAAAATGATATACTCTCATTTTTAAGCAGTAATTTAACTGATAGTGAAAAAGAGGAATTTATTAAATATAATGCTTATATTTATTTCCCTGCATTAAACTTAACACCTGTAGAATGGCTAAAGCAGACCCTTAAAATACTAAAAGAAGCTATAAAAAGTAAAGAATAAAATTGTACGAAACAAATCCGACTCATATCACATTGAGTCGGATTTACATTTTAATTTATATACTTTGATAAAGAGTTATCCCCAAAAAAGACAGCAAGTGCACTATTCCTGCTGCCTTAAAAAGTATTTATAAATTTTCTGCAACGGCTAGTAAATAATATGATAATCCGATTTGCTGTTTTTCTAACATCTCTCTATGAAAATCATCTTGAAGGAAAAACTTTGTTTGATTCACGTAATCTTCTTTGCTAATTGTATGACCGTTTTTATTTAAAAACTTGAGATGCTGTTTAACGACATCATGTACACTTGAATCGTTATACTTAGCTCCATTTCTTAAGAATCCAGTCATTCTATCTGTGAAATTTTTTGCTTCAATAGCCATCTTATTCATATCATTCACATTGATGGAGTCAGTATTAAGGTCAAAATTATATTTTTCTTGTAAATGTGTTTTCTGCTTTTCAAGAGCACTTTTCCACTCTTCCTCTGTTTCAAATCCATTAAACATTAACTTATTGTCCATATTCTCACCCTTCTTTGTATATTCTAAAGATAATTTTATAGTTTTAATTAGCTGATGATACTTCTCAATTTTCTTTTCAAAAAGCATCATCTGTTTTTCTAAAGTACCGACCCTATTTGATTCTTCGTCTAACAAATTTTTAATTTCTAACAACGGGATATCCAACTCTTTATAAAAAAGAATTTCCTGTAATCTATTTAGTTCTTCTACACCATAATACCGATAGCCTGTTTCACCAATCTCATTGGGAATAAGCAGGCCAATTTTATGATAGTGGTAAAGAGTCTTGATGGAAACGCCTGCTATATGTGATAAATCTTTAACTGTAACTTTCATTATTTCCTCCTTTCAAAACTAACTATGAAGGATTACCTAAGGTTAGAGTCAAGATTTTTTTTAGAAATTTCTTTATACGATTTACTTAATTGTATTGGATATAATATCACGTCTTGGACATTTGAGAATGCAAGAGATTACAACTATGCATACCAGCACTATACCAATACATTGATTGAGGAAGATCACTACTCTAAAGGAACGATTAGTTTAACATTTCGTTTTATCCGGGCATCATTAAAAAGAGCGAACCCACTTAAACTTATAAGAAAAAAACAAATATTGAAACCACTCGATTATTTTGAAATAGACGATATTAGAGAATTATTCGAGATCGTAAAAGAGAAGGACGCCGAGTAAGCGTTCTTTTTATTGGAGAAATTTACCGTAATATTTGTTATACTTAACGTAGGTAAACTACAGGGAGTTTTTCCGAATTGTAAGCGGAAGCAAATCGTACGTAAAGGTACAGAAAAATCACTTGTAGTATCTGTAAAAAGTTAACTTTGATTGAATCACGATAGTGAATTGTAGCTATAGTATTATAAAGTAGGTGCATTATTATGATGATTTTGGATGACACGAATACAATAGGAGCTCTTGCTTTTCTATTTTTTATGATTTATCTTGCAACCGACCCGAGAGACCTAAGTTTACTAGCAATTCCGGCTTACTTCGGTGGAATGTTAGTCACTCACTGGCTTAGTGAAAATGGATTTCAAGATACATATATTTATACGATTTGGATTGTAATCTACTCCCTTGTAATGATTTATCTTATCATCGCTTCAATTCGTCTAGGTATAAAAAACGTAGTCTATATTAAAGAAAAAATAAGAAAACATAGAGCTTTAAGGAAATAACGTAAAAAGAAGCCGCCCTCACAGGCGGTTTTATTTTACTCTTACAGTAACACGGCGACCATATCGTCTAAGACTGCCTCTTTTAGATGTAAAAACACTGTTACCTCTTCTCTCGTCATACCACGAAATTCATGTATACTGTCCAGGACACGTAACCGATAATACATATAAAAGAGTAGGTCTAGATGGTATAGAAATTCTCATGTATATAGATAACAACGGGAAAATTATCTCTGCTTTCCCAAAAGAATAAATTCTATTTTTAATATAAGGGAGTATAATAGAAATGAAATATAAATATACTTTTGAAGTGCTTGATAATGAAATATTAATCATGAGGGTACCAAAGGAAATTAAACTTGTTGGAACCTTTTTATATGTTGAAGTTTCTGCATTTGGAGATTGGATTTTAGAAGAGATACATAGTGTTTTAAACGGGGAAAAAGATTATGAAGAAGTAAATGGCAACATTTGTGGTTTAGAAATTCGAAGAGATACAACTACTATCCTAGACAATTTAGCTGAAGATGGTAAAGGTGAATTTTGTGAGATAGAAACGATTGAATTAGTACATTTAATTAATATTTGGCTGGACAAACAAAAAGAGTTTAAAAAAGAGAAAACACAGGAATAAAATAATAAATAAGGCTGACTTCTGCATGAAGTCAGCCTTATTTATTACTTCACATACCACCTACTATCTATAGCACGGATTTTCCAGACACCTGGCGAACCAAAATCTCGAAAACCTCCCCCGCCCCTAATAAAAATAGCCGGTATTATTCACCGACTATAATTTAAACGCTCAATTTGTAAAAGGAACTAGAAATACATATATCGGTAAAGCGGCAAACGGAATGCAAATCGAAATGTTTCTTGATAAATCAACTGGTAGGATTATATCAGCATTTCCAATTTATTTATTAATTGACAGAAGAGGTGAAGTTAGTTTATGAAATATGAATATAAAATTTATATATGTTCTTTAAATATCTTAAGAATTGAACTTCCAAAAGAAATTTCTTTAGTTTCGGATTTTTTAGAAGACGATATCCATAGCGAGCATGGTCTACAATATCTTAATAGAGTATTAAATGGCGAAGTTGACCATATTGAAATAGGTGGAAATAGCTGCGATTTGAAAATACAAGCAGATTATACTAAAATTGTTCATCGTTATTATGAAGAAGAAGAGAATACTTGCGAAATTGAAACAATTGAATTAAAGAACTTGATGTTAGTATGGTTAGAAGAGTATGAGAATTACTTACAAAACCTTGATTTCAACTAATGTAAGGTATTTATTAAATCCGACTCAATGTGATACGAGTCGGATTTGTTATTATTTTACACTTGCATACTTCTCACTATTAGTAATATAAAACACATCTCTAGCTAATCTATTCATCATAAGCAACTCAACAACAAACAAAAAACCTTCCTACAAATTAATATGAACTGTACCCCCAATCGTGGACACTTAAGAAAGTCCATGACTCGGGGTACAGTTCACTCGAAAGAGTGTCTTTTTCTTTTGCTTAGACCAAGTTAAAGAATGATATTGATTTTTACTATAATTCTGTATAACCCTTTTCTCCACCTAGAAACTTAAATCTATTCACACCGAATTTTTTAATTATATGTGCTTTCATCGCTTCAAAATCTTCACCAAAAGCAAGAATTGGATTTCTTAAAAAAGACATTTCTTCTTCTCCATCATAAATTCTAGCTTTTATTATTTCTTTGTCAGAGTGAAACAATATATAGATCCCTTTGTAATAATATTCATAGTACCCTTCCTCGTTCTTCTCACTCTTGTCTTCGAACGGAATACATTCAATATAATAAATATTCCCACTAATATTTACCGATTCCATTTGACATTCCTCCCTTTTATAAAATATGTATCATAAATCAGATCAACATCAATATACAGTAAATCCTTTCCATAAAAAAAGACTCTGCAATTTTGCAGAGTCCAAAATTGAAAAATATAAAGATATTTAATATTATCAGAAATCACGGGTGGAATAAGCCTTCTTCCGAAGATACAATACGTGCCGCCCCTGAAAAACCAAACACTTTTATCTATTTCACCACAAACCGCGTCTTACTACATCCATCTTTCTGCTTCATGACTTCAAGCACTGCTGGCATTGCATTCTTCAGTTCTTGTACGTGCGAGATTACACCAATAAATCGCCCTGATTTTTGCAGATCAATTAAAGCATCTACTGCTTTCGTTAATGATTCTTCATCTAATGAACCGAAGCCTTCGTCAATGAACATCGTTTCAATTGAAATACCGCCTTCGTATGATTGGATGATATCGGCCATACCTAGTGCTAGGCAAAGAGATGCGTTAAATTTTTCGCCGCCGGATAATGTTTTTACATCACGTGTTTGCCCTGTATAGGCATCGTAGACATCTAATCCTAAACCGCTTTGTCGATTTCGTTTTTCTACCCGTTCACTTCGTTTTAAGAAAAATTGTCCATTCGATAGTTTTCGAAGTCGTTCATTGGCTACTTGGACAATTTGCTCTAAATATTCTATTAAAATGTAACGTTCAAATGAAATGCGACTTTCATTGTCACCTTTCATCACTTCATATAAATCAACAAGCTCTTGGAATGCTGTTTCTTCTTCATGAATTTGTTCATCGATGCGGCGAATATTTTCATGCAGATCAGAAATATATTCATTCGCACTTTTCGTACGCTGACGTTGTTCTTTTGTAATATCAAGCTGGATTTCTAATTCTTTCAGCTGTTCTTCTATTTGCGTTAACTCTGTCCATTCTTTTCCACGGAGCGTCTCTGTTAATTCTTCAATTTGTTTTGTTAATACTTCAAGCGCCCCGTAATACGATTGAATGTGTTGTTGTAAGTCTGTTCGCTCTGCATCAGATCGTTTAGCTTCTGTGTATGCTTGCTGACTTGCAAAGCCGCTTGCTTCAAGTTCTTTCATGAAACGCTCATATTGTTCGTCTTTTTTTTCTGTTCTTTGTGTAAATTGTTGCTGCGCTGCTTTATATGCTTCTTCCACGCGAATTTTTTCACTCGCACTGCGCTGAAATTCCTCTTGTGCTCTTTGCCACGCTCCTTGCAGGCGGTGCAGTAAAGAAGCTTTTGCTTCATATGCTTGTTGCCACGCTTCTAATGTTTGCATATCTGCTGGAATTTTTTCTTTATCATTTTCATACGCTGTTCGCAATTGAATCAATTCCATTTCAGAGCGATGTAATTTTTCTTCTACATCACGTTTAGCTCCCTGCAATTTCTCTAATTGTTCGTCTAGCTTTTGTAGCTGTGGTGATAATTGTTTCCGTTCTTCTTCAGTTGCTTTTAACTCATTTACTTCGGCAGCTAGTTGTTTTCCTTTCTGGATTAACGTTTGATACACATCTCCAAGCTCTAGTGCAGCGTATCCACGGTTCTGTACTTCTTTACATAATTCTTCATATTGCCCTTTATAAAAGTTACATTTTTCTTCTATTTGAACGAATTGCTTTTCAGCTTGTGTTTTTTGTTCACGAAGACGATTTAACTGCTCTTCATCAACAGACATTTCTTGTTCAGTCGCTTTATTCGGATGAGCAGTACTACCACAAACCGGGCAAGGTTTTCCATCATGTAAATGAATTGCCAATTGACCAGCTTGCTCGCTTAACCATGATTTCTCCAACGTTTCATATGCTTGCTGAGCAGCATTCATCTGGCCTGTGGTACCCTTTCTTTCACTCTCATACTTTTGCAATTCTTGCCACACTTGATAAGTATCTTTTAATACTTTTGCATCTTCACGCATACGGCTTAACTGCTCAGCTTTTGTTAAATATTGCTCAAGTGCTTGTTCCATCTGTTTTAGCTTATTGGCAAGTTGTTGTTTTTGTGCACTACTGAATTCTTGCTGTTCCTCTAATTTACTTATCTCACGTTTAAATTGATCCAATTGTTTTTCTGCCGCCGCTAATTTTAATTTTTTATCAGCAAACGTTGCAATTACTTCTTTTAATTCTTCTAATATTTGAATGTTTCGCTTCGTTTCTTCACGGACAGTTTCATTGTTTTTTTCTTGTTCGTACTGCTGCTCCGCACGTTCATAAGCTAATACTAGTTGTTCTTGTTTGGCAGCCATTTGCTTCATGTATTGCTCAGCATGCTCTGCGCTTTGAACTGCTTCCTCATACCACTGTTCAAACGGTAATAACCGGTGTGCTTGCTCAGCTTGTGTAAATTGTTGTTCTTTCACCTCAATTGAAGAACGTTCCTGCACTAATGAATCATAACGATTTTGTTTTGTTTGTAAATCTTGTAATCTATCATTCAAAGCTTTCGCTTCATGATAACCAGTTTCCGCCTCTTTTAATTGTTTTAACTGCATGGATTCTTGTTGTTCTAATTGCTTTGCTTGTTTTTCATAAAAAGCCATTTCTTGTTGAAGTGCTTCTACTACTTGATGTGTATTCACATGTTCTTGATTTGTTAATATTTCGAGCAGTGTACCACCTCGCACGGGAAGCTTGAAAACATTACGAAAGTACAATTCACGTTCTTTTTGCTTTTCTTGCAAAACATCTTTCCACTCTTTACGCTTTTGATCTAATAACTCTCTCATTAATTTATATCGATCCGTTTTAAAAATACGGCGTAAAATTTCCTCTTTATTTTCTGTTTCAGATGTTAAAAGTTTACGAAATTCACCTTGTGGGAGCATCACAATTTGACTAAATTGATGCTTACTAAGGCCAATTAAATCTTCCACTTTTTTGTTTACATCTGTCACATGGAAGCGATCTACACAAGGGACCTGTTCGTCACCAGCAACTTCATAAAATTCAATCGCGTGGCCCGTAATCGTTTTATTCCCTTGCTTTTTATGACCAAGTTGACGCTTTATACAATAAGTTTTTTCTTTTAATTGAAATAATAATTCAACGCTTGTATAGACGCTATCATCAGCAAACTGACTACGAAGCATACTCGTATCATTGCGTTCTTCTCCACTCGCCTCTCCATACAGTGCATAACAAATTGCATCAAAAATTGTTGTTTTTCCTGCCCCTGTATTCCCAGAAATCGCAAAGATCCGATGTTCGCCTAATTCTTCAAAATCAATCGTTTCTTGCTGTTTATATGGACCAAACGCTGTCATAACAAGTTTAATTGGTCTCATGCTCTCTCCCCCTCTCGTTCATGAACTGTTTTTAATACTTCTATGAAGAGACGTTCTTTTTCTTCTGATAACTCCGTCCCTTTCATTTCTTTATAAAAAGCTTTCACAAGGGAAAGATCATCCATTTTATGGCGTGAAGTAACCGCAATATCTTCATTTACTAATTCTTTTCTTTGTATAACTCGCTCTACATGCATTGCATTTGGATAAACAGAACGAATCTTTTCCATCGGCTGCAATACAGGATTTTCATCTAATAATTTTACAAATACATAGTCTTCGCATACAGGATGTTGCAGCAACTCATCAATTTTCGCCTCAACCGTTCTCATTTTCCGCTTTGGTGTTAACGATCGTTTCTCAAGGGTTACTTGCCCTGCTTCATTTAATTCAACAATGTAATACCCTTTTTTATGATGCTCTTCTGAAATAGAATATGAGAGCGGCGAACCTGCATAGCGAATTGTTTCATTTCGTACGTAATGCGCCTGGTGCAAATGACCAAGCGCTGTGTAATGAAAAGCATCAAAATAATGACTGTTTACATATTCTGCTCCGCCAATAGATAATGGCCTTTCAGCATCACTTGTATTTTCTTCTGCTTCCCCTGCTGATGTTACAAAAGCATGTCCGACAAAAACATGACGCGCCTCTTTATCCATATTTTCCGATAACTCATTCATAAAAATACGCATTGCATCGTCATGACTGCGAATGTCATCATTTTTCATGACATGACGAACGATGCTTGGATCAACATATGGGACTAAATGAAAATGTACTTCTCCATATTCATCATACATAACAACTGGTTCATATGGATATTGAAATTGTCCGACAATGTGCAAGCCTTGTTTCTTCATTAAACTACTTCCAAAATGAATACGATCTGGACTATCATGATTTCCTGCAATCGCTAGTACTGGTGTTTGTAATTCAATTACAATTTTTTGTAATGTTTCATTTAATAAATCAACCGCCTCTGTCGGCGGAATAGCACGGTCGTATAAATCTCCTGCAATAATGACTGCATCTGGTTTTTCTTCTTTCACTGCTTGTATAAATTGTTCTAAAACATAGCGCTGATCTTCTGTCATATAAACACCATGTACAAGCTTTCCTAAATGCCAATCGGCTGTATGAAAAAATTTCATCTTTTCCTTCCTTTCTTTTCTATTAATTCACAGATTGAAGGGAAACAAGTTGATATAAAAGCGTTGTTCTTCCCTCAGCCCATTCCACTTTCTTGACAACGGCACTTCCAACAAGTTCTTGCCTTGTTTTATACACTGGTAATATTTCATCTACGACAAATAAATGATAGCCTTCTAACATTAACTGAAAAATATTATCTTCTGTATGTAATCGTTTCTCGGTTTCATTTGCAATAATCTTTGTATGCATTTCAAACTTCATGCAAAAACACCCCTTTTTTATGTCTCTATTTTATAGTATAGCGGGCATTACTGATTGACAAGAGAATGAGTAAGAATGGTATGACTTCCCTATTAAAAACTCACTCGGCTTCTGTCACTATTCATTTGTAGTATGAGAAAAGTAGCAACAGAATATAAAGTGAAACTTAATTGTTTTAAATCCTAAAGAGATTTTAAACGGTTAAGTTTTTATTTCTTTTTATTACGGTATGTGAAATTAATTATTACTTTAAAATAAAAGTGCCGTTTACAGCACATTTATTTTTGTAAATAATCCTTCATTACAGCGTACAAAATAATGAATAATAGCACTGTCATAAACAGCCACGAAAGAATTGCAACGTAATTATTTTCAGTTAATGCAAAGCCAATTGCAATTGTTAAAATGAAAATTGGAAATACCATTCGTACTTTATCTTGTATCGTATTTTGCTCTGAATCCTCTTGATGGAAATAAAAAGCTAAACCAACCATAATAGAAGACAAAATAATGACCGATAATAGCAAAGGCCCTGGCATCCCAATCTCCCCTTCCTTTACTTTCTTTGGGCACATGAATGAAAACATTCTATAATTAATAATAAATAAAGCTACAATATCGAAAACTCATTATATCTATTTATTAAAGCCTGTATTATGAAAAATTACAAATCATATGTTTTATAACAACCGTTGCAAAACATATCAATTCATCATACGAAGATTAATATTCCTTTTTCTTTTATAGAACCCTTCCAAAATATCTCGCCAAAAAATGCATGATTTGTAAAGATCCTGTCTATTTTCTACAGTATATTCAGTTGCTCTTCATTTTAATACAAAGAAAGACATGCCCTTATGCAGGATTAATGAAAAAAAACAAGAAGTTTATATAAACACGCACTTTCTCTGTCTTATTACAAAACGTATATTTGCACTGACACAACATGTAAAAACAAACAGAGAATGATAAAGGAGGATATACATGACTGATCAAGTTCTATTTTCAGTTAACAAAAATGGCGTAGCTACCATTACGTTGAATCGCCCCAAAGCATTAAACTCCATTTCTTATGAAATGATAGGACCAATGACGCAAAAATTGAAAGAATGGGAAATAGATGATCATATTCATCTTGTTATTATAAAAGGCGCGGGTACGAAGGGACTTTGTGCCGGCGGTGACATTAAGACTCTTTACGAAGCAAGTTTAGATGACTCTGCCTTGCAAAAAGCAGAGCAATTTTTCGAAGATGAGTTCCAATTAGATTTACTCATTTATAAATTCTCCAAACCAATTCTCGCATGTTTAGATGGTATTGTTATGGGCGGAGGAGTTGGACTCACTTACGGAGCTAGTCATAGAATTGTAACTGAGCGAACAAAATGGGCAATGCCAGAAATGAATATCGGTTTTTTCCCAGATGTCGGATCAGCTTATTTCTTAAATAAAGCGCCGGGCAATACCGGACGTTACTTAGCATTAACTGCTTCTGTCATTAAAGCACCAGATGTACTATATATCAATGCTGCTGACTTTTATTTAACAAGTGAGAACTTAAATGCTTTCCTGAATCACATTGAACAAATAGATTGGCATACAAAATATATACATACAGCATTAACAGAGCTAATCAATGATTATTCTGAACTTCCTGTTAACGAAAGTGAACTTTCGTCATTCCAAACAGAGATTAATAAACACTTTTCTTTTCACACTGTCGAAGAAATTATCCATTCTTTAGAGAAAGATGCGAGCCCTTTTGCAACTCAAACAAAAGAAACAATGCTGTCAAAATCACCATTCTCTTTAAAGATTACATTAAAACAATTTATTGATGGGAAAGAAAAAACTGTAGAAGAGTGCTTTGCTACTGACCTTGTACTCGCTAAAAACTTTCTGAAACATAAGGACTTTTTCGAAGGAATACGCTCTGTTGTCATCGATAAGGACCAAAATCCGCAATATGAATATAAACATTTGGAAGAAGTTTCAGACGAAGTTGTAAATAATTTTTTCCACCTTCAAAGAAATTCATAATAGTAAGTGAAATTCCCAGCACAAAACGTATAAAAAAGTGTCCAATGCAATGGACACTTTTTTACATTCCCTTAAAACCAGCGTTCTGTCACTACTTTTTTACGTGTATAAAATTGTACACCATCTTTTCCGTTTGTACCTAGGTCACCGTAGAAAGAAGCTTTATTTCCTGCAAATGCGAAAAATGCCATTGGTGCTGGAACGTTAACATTCACACCAATCATGCCAGCATCAATTTTATCGCGGAAAATTTGAGCATGTTTCCCACTTGAAGTATAAATGACTGCACCATTTGCAAATTTAGACTTATTTGTAAGCTCGATTCCCTCTTCAAGGTCTTTTACTCTCACAATACTTAAAACAGGTGCAAATATTTCATCTTGCCAAATTTTCATATCCGGCTGTACATGATCAAAAATCGTTGCACCTACATAATATCCTTCTTCTACATCTTCTTTTATATTACGTCCGTCTACTAATAATGTAGCACCTTCGGATACACCGCTATTAATATAGCCAATAACGCGCTCTTTATGAACTTCACGAATTAGTGGTCCAACAAAGTTTTCTTCATAACGGCCGTCTCCTACTTTTAACTTGCGTGTTTCAGAAACGAGTACATCAATGAATTGATCAGCAATTTCGTCTACTACCGCAACAACAGAACAAGCCATACAGCGTTCACCGCTGCTAGCAAACGCTGCTCCAACTACGCCTTGAACTGTTTTTTCAAGATCACAATCTGGCATAACAATCGCATGATTTTTCGCACCTGCCAATGCTTGAACTCGTTTTCCGTTAGCTGTACCAGTTTGATATACATATTTAGCAACTGGTTCTGAACCGACAAAAGAAACAGCTTGAATGTCCTTATTCTCAAGCACACTATTTACAACTTCTTTACCACCGTGTACTAAGTTTAGGACACCTTTAGGAAACCCTGCTTCATAAAATAATTCAACAAGCTTTGCTCCTAATAAAGGCGTTCGTTCTGATGTTTTCAAGACGAATGTATTTCCGCAAGCAATCGCAAGTGGGAACATCCAAAGCGGAATCATCATCGGAAAATTAAACGGTGTAATCCCAGCAACTACACCAAGCGGATAACGCCAAATCGAACCATCAATTCCCCCTGCAATATTCGGAAGTGCTTGTCCCATCATTAAGTTCGGTGTAGAAGTAGCTAGTTCCACAGCTTCTATTCCGCGTTGCACTTCTCCACTAGCATCCTTTAATGTTTTCCCGTTCTCTAATGTAATAATTTGAGCTAACTCGTCTTTATGCTCTTGTAAAAGCTGTACATATTTATATAAGAATCTTGTTCGGTTTGGAACCGGCACTTGTGACCATGTTTCATAAGCGCATTTTGCTGCCTCCACCGCTTTATCTACATCGGTTTTTGTGGAGAGTGGAACATAAGCGATTACTTTTCCATTTGCGGGATTGGGTACCGTTTCAATTTCAGTACCAGTAGAATCCACCCATTCTCCATTAATATGATTTTTCATTTTTTTTACGTCTGTTATAATCATTTTATTCTCTCCTTTTCTTGTATAATAGCTATCTCTCGAAAAATAGATTAATTATTCCGAATATTAAAAGTATACCCTTTCTACTCGTTAGTCGAAATTTTTTGTTCGTTCACTTTTTTATACAGAACAGCCATATCTTTCTCTCCAAATCCCTCTTTTCCTGCTTCTTCATATAGATCTAGTAACATTTTACTAACTGGCAATTGTAAGTTGTTATCGTTTGCCAAATCTAATGCAAACCCTAAGTCTTTTTTTAATAGATTAACCGTGAAACCTGGTTCGTAGTTTTCAGTTGCGATAAAACTTTTATAATTACGTTCATAAATACGACTTTGTCCATAGCTAACATTTAATATATCAAATAGTTTTTCTAAATCCATATCGCTATGTTTAGCCAAACTAAGCGCTTCACTAACTCCCGCTGTATAAAAACCAATCAGTAAATTATTTATAAGTTTCACCGTCGTACCACTATCAATTTTTTCACTCACATGAAAGATATTTTCTCCCAATACATCTAATACTGGTAAAGATTTTTCAAATACTTCTTTCGGGCCACCAACCATAAACGTAAGTGTTCGATTTATCGCTCCAATAACTCCTCCGCTAACTGGCGCTGCTAAAAAATCAATTCCTTTACGCTTAGCTGCTTCCGCAATTTTCATATTAAGTTGCGGTGCAACTGTACTTGTATCAATTAAAATTATGCCCGGATGACTATTATTAATAAGTCCGTCTTCTCCTAAGTAAACTGTTTCTACTGCACGAGACGAAGGTAAGCTCGTTAAAATCATTTCACAACTTTCCGCTAATTGAGGAATAGACAGGCCAATAATTCCGCCTGCTTGTTGAAATGAATTTTCAGCTTCTTTATTTAAATCTACTCCGCACACAATGAAGTTTGCAGTGATTAAATTTTCAGACATTGGTAGACCCATGTTTCCTAAACCTATTAAACCAATCTTTTTCATATCGCTTTCCTCCCTATTTAAACGAAATATCGAGAACGCTTCGTAATGGCTTTAGCAATTTCTCGTTTTTTCATAAACAAATTCGTGTAAAGAGGTATTGATTGATGACGAATTTCCTCTAATAAGATTCGTCTCTCATTTTCATCTTGCTGTGCACTTGAAAGAATAGAGATTGCATCAGACTCCATTTGACGATAGCCTTCTTCACAAATTACATCTGTTACTAACTGCTTTATCAATTCTTTTTCTTCGCCATTTCGCACTATAGCTTTTTGAGTACGTAAAAAAGATGACTCCATCACATATAACTCTTTTAGCATGTTAGCTACTATACGTAAATATTCTTGTTCCCTGTCAAGTTTGAGATTAGCAGAATAAGATAGCGTTTTCAAAGATTGGTTCAATAACTGTTTTGACAACTGGATGTATCGGGAATTTCTTTCTGTGCTTACTTCTATTGCTTGTTCGTCCGCCGCAGATTCATTTTGTTTAAATTTCTTTAGTGCCATTTTGGCGATTGTTAAGCGATTGATTTCATTTGTCCCTTCAAAAATACGACTAATCCTCGCATCACGATATAAGCGTTCTACTTCATATTCTTGCATATACCCATATCCACCATGAATTTGCACACCTTCATCGACAATTTCACCGAGTACTTCTGAACAATTTACTTTATTAATCGCACACTCCATCACATAATTTGACATCGTTTTGACAATATCATTATGTTCTTGTTCCGAAAAAAGTGCCCCGTCTAATTCACCTGACGTACGATACGCAGCACTTTCTGCTCCATATGTAGAAATAACCATATTTGCAATTTTTTCTTGAATCATTGTAAAATCAACTAATGCTGTATCAAATTGTTTACGTTCTTTCCCATAATTTACAGCTAATTGAATCGCTTGTTTTGCCGTTCCAATATTAGCAAAAGCTAATTTCAAACGTGCCATATTTAATATATTTAAAGCAACGTGATGTCCTTTTCCGACCTCTCCTAATACATTCGTACTTGGCACCGATACATCTTCTAAAATGAGAGTTGCAGTCGAAGATCCTTTTATCCCCATCTTTTTCTCTTCTAACCCAACAGTAACACCCTTACATGTTCTTTCGATAATAAACGCTGTCATTCCTTTATTTGTTTTTGCAAAAACGACATAAACATCGGCAAGATGCGCATTTGTAATCCATTGTTTTTCTCCATTTAATAACCACGCTGTTCCTTCTTCATTTTGCACAGCACTTGTTTTCGCATTAAGCGCATCTGAACCGGCATTAGGTTCTGTTAACGCATACGCTCCTATCCACTCTCCTGATGCAAGTTTCGGCAAATATTTCTCTTTTTGCTCCTTAGTTCCGAAATAGACATATGGCAATGTCCCTACTCCAGCATGGATATTAAAGGAAACACTAAAAGCTCCCCCAAATCCCATCTTTTCTGCAACAATGCCAGACACTTTTTTTCCTAAATCCAGTCCACCGTATGCTTCTGGAACTTCTATGCTGAGTAAGCCTAGATCTCCCGCTTTCTCAAACAACTTACGTGTAACTTCATAATCATACTGCTCAATAGATTGCATATGTGGAATAACCTCTTGCTTTACAAATTGTTCAGTTGTTTTTGATATAAGCTGATCCTCATCATTAAAATCTTCCGGAGTAGCAATATCCCCACTCGTTTTATTGTATTGTAAAAAGAAATCATTCCATTGCGGTTCCGCCTTATTCATTCTCATCCTCCTAACTATTTCATTAATTAACACTTTCCCATTCCAATATTCGGTAGAAACTATGAAGAATATATAAAATGTTTAATTGAAAACATCTCGATAATGAATATTATATTGTGAGAAATAGAATGTAAAAGCTTGTTAAGATAACAAAAAAGCGATGATTTCTCTTACATCAAGCAGGTATTTTTGCTAAAGATGTGTATCATCGCTTTTTGCTCTCATCTATTGTCCATCAGATAAAATTGTTTTTGCAATTCCCTTATCTAACTCCTCAAAGTCATGATAAGAAATTGTTTCATATAATTCACTTCTTGTTTGCATATCAGCAAGTCCTTCTTTTTGCGATCCCTCTTCTTTTATAAGCTGAAAAATACGCTCATAAGCTTTTGCTGCTACGCGAAGAGAAGTCACTGGATATATGACCATTTGATAACCGATATTAGCAAATTCTTCAGCGGTATAGTACGGTGTTTTCCCAAATTCAGTCATATTAGCAAGTAAAGGTACCGTTACTTTTTTTGAAAATAAACGAAACTCTTCTTCTGACTGCAAAGCTTCAGGGAAAATCGCATCTGCACCCGCTTCTATGTAAGCAATTGCTCGCTCAATCGCTGCTTCTAACCCTTCAACTGCGCGAGCATCCGTACGAGCCACAACAACCATCGATGGTGCTACTTCTTTTATCACTTTTATTTTTTGTTGCATTTCTTCAATAGAAACAAGTTTTTTACCATTTAGATGTCCACATTTTTTAGGAAGTTGCTGATCTTCGATTTGAACAGCTGCTACATTTGCTTCCATCATTTCTACCGCAGTTCTTGCTACATTTAACACGCCACCAAACCCTGTATCAATATCGACAAGCAGAGGTAAATCCGTTGCTCTAACAAGATCTCTTGCTCTTTCAGCCACCTCAGTAGATGTGACAATCCCTAAATCTGGTAAACCCTTACTTGCTGTATAAGCAGCCCCTGATAAATAAAGAGCTGAAAATCCAATGTTTTTTGCAACAAGAGCAACCATCGCATCATGTGCACCAGGAATTTGCAAGATTTCAGGTGCTTCTACTAAAGTCCGGAATCGATTGGCAAGTTCTTCTTGTGTTGACTGTTTATTTACAACCCAAGCCATTCTTATCCCCCCTATGCTTAAATTAAGAAAAGATCTACAAATTCATTTACATTCATATTTTCTAATTTTTCTTCATTCAAACAAGCTTCATGAATTTTTTCTTGTTGTTTATTAGAATAATGAACAGCCATATTTGCAGAGAACTTTTGAACAACCTTTGGAATCGCTTCGTCTCTACGGAAACGGTGACCTAATGGATATTCACATTCTACATTTTCTGTTACAGTACCATCTTTAAAATGTATTTGAACAGCGTTGGCGATTGAGCGCTTGTTCGGATCAAGGTAATCTAAACTGTATTGTTTATTTTCAACAACAACCATCTTATTTCGTAATGTATCTACGCGAAGATCAGACGCTACTTCATCTTCATAATCATCAGCCACAATGTCACCTTTTAATAAACCGATTGCAGTAATATATTGCAAGCAGTGATCGCGGTCAGCTGGGTTATTTAATGGACCCTCTTTATCAATAATACGAACTGCTGATTCATGTGTAGTAATTGTAATACGATCAATTTCATCTAATCGTTCTTTCACTTCCGGATGTAATTTCACAGCACATTCTGCAGCTGTTTGAGCATGAAATTCTGCTGGATATGATACTTTAAACAATACATTTTCCATTACATAAGAATCTAAAGGTCTTGCTAATTTTAGTTCTTGTTTGTTAAACAATACATCTTGGAATCCCCATCCTGGTGCAGATAATGCTGTTGGGTAACCCATTTCACCTTTTAATGCAGTAAGGGCAAGATGAACACCGCGGCTTGTTGCATCCCCAGCTGCCCATGACTTACGTGACCCTGTATTTGGAGCATGACGATATGTACGAAGACTAGAGTTATCAATCCATGCATGAGACAATGCATTAAAGATTTCTTCACGTGTACCACCAAGCATTTTCGTAACAACTGCTGTTGTCGCTACTTTTACGTATAACACATGGTCAAGACCAACGCGGTTTAAACTATTTTCTAATGCAAGTACACCTTGGATTTCATGTGCTTTAATCATCATTTCAAGTACATCTTTTACTTTTAATGGTTCTTTTCCTTCTGAAATACGAACGCGGCTCACATAATCTGCAACAGCTAAAATGCCACCTAAATTATCAGACGGATGTCCCCATTCAGCCGCAAGCCATGTATCGTTATAATCTAGCCAACGAATCATACATCCGATATTAAAGGCACCGCGTACTGGATCCAGCACAAATGATGTTCCTGGCACACGTGTACCATTTGGCACAACAGTTCCTGGTACAACAGGTCCTAGTAATTTCGTACACTCTGGATATTGCAGTGCTAAAATCCCACATCCAAGCGTATCAAGTAATACATAGCGTGCTGTACTGAATGCTTCTGAGCTCGTTATCTCTTTATTTAATACATAATCCGAAATCTCTTCTAAAATTGCATCTTTTTGTTTAATTTCATTTGTTTTAATCACGCTATCCTTCCCTTTCTATCGATAATTCGTTATTATTAAGAGTGAGTGTCGGTCAAACACTCACCTGGCGGGCGGCCTTAACAACTCCCCAGTTGTTTTTATTTGCTAAGCACATGTCGCTCGCCGATATAATTTACACGCGGGCGGAACAAACGATTATTTGTATGTTGCTCAATCACATGCGCACATAAGCCTACCGTTCTTGAACTGAAAAAGATTGGTGTATATAGCTGAATTGGAATACCTAACATCCAATAGACTGGAGCAGCATAATAATCTAGGTTTGGATAGATTCCTTTTTCCTTCTCCATAATCTTTTCTCCAGCTTCACACATTTCATATAATGTATAATCGCCTTTCACATCACACAACTGTTTTAGTGCTTCTTTCATCATAAGCGCCCTTGGATCTATCTTCTTCATGTAGACGCGATGTCCAAATCCCATGATTTTTTCTTTGTTATATAGCTTCTTTTGCAGTAATTCTTCAAATTTCCTAGTAGTACCTGCTTCAAGCAGCATATACATCACTGCCTCATTTGCGCCTCCATGTAAATTACCTTTTAAAGAAGCAACTGCTCCGGTTAAGGCACCATACAAATCTGATTGTGTCGACGCAATAACTCTAGCCGTAAAAGTAGAGTTTGGCATCTCATGTTCACTATACAGAACGAGTGATCGATCAAATATTTTTTCTTCTAATTCTGAAGGCTTCTTACCCGTAAGCATACGGAAGAAGTTCGCACTATAAGATAATTCTTGAGTCGGTTCAATTGGTTCTTCATTATTTAAAATTCGATAGCTATTCGCTACTATATTCGGCACCTTACTTAACAATTTATAAGCACGCTTTTTATTTACATCTAATGAGCGGTCATCAATTTCATTGTCATAACCAGATAGCGCCGAAATCCCTGTACGTAATCCATCCATTGGATGCGTTTGTTTTGGCAGTGCTTTTAAGACATCAAAAACTCCACTCGGAACCTCATATTCAGACTTTAACGTTTCTTCCAACGCTGCTGTCTCATCTGAATTCGGAAGTCTCTCCTCTAATAAAAGATGAACAATATCTAAATAGCTTTTTGTTTTAGATAATTCAATTAGGTCATATCCTTTAATAACGATTTCCCCTTTTATCGTATCAAGAAAAGAAATCTTCGTCTCTGCTGCAACTACCCCATCAAGCCCTGGAAAATATTTTTTTTCAGCTTCCATTTTGTCTTCCTCCAATCCAAATAGATCTTCGTTCACACTCCTGTAAGCCTTTCCAAGATTGCACAAATATATATCCTCAACATTCTCTACTTATAAAGAATTAGAGGCAAGCAGCATACAAGGTTTTTCTAAGTTTAGATTGTTCATAATCGTACTTTGGAAAAAATTGAGAAAGTACGTAAATGTTCCAAACAAAGAATCTCTCATAAGCTTCATTTTGTTAATAATTACGACAATAAAAAATAACTTTCAAAAAAACTGTTCCTACACGAAGAGACACTTACCCTCGTAAATTTAGCACCTCCTCTCTCGCAGACTTGGATATGTATAACAAGCAAGGGTTACAACAAACACCGTTACGAGACAACATTCAGTCTCATCATCCCCTTATTTAGAAGATAAAACAAACAATTTACCTCCGCCCGTTTTACATTCAATTTATTTTCCATTCAAATATATCAGACTGTTTGGAAAATTACAATTTATTTTATTTTCTTTATCTTTGGATATATAAACTAAGTATTTTCTTACTATAATTTCTAATAAAAAAAAGAATAGCAATCCGCTATTCTTTACATACATTTTATAGAAGTTTATTTCAGCCAAGATCCAACAATCGGATATTGAAAATGTCGATCATTCAATGCACGAACAATACCAATAATCGGAGTAATTAATGCCATTAGTCCAAAAATAATTAAAAATGGAATTCCAATTAATACCCAAGAGAAAAATGCTGAAATACCAATTAGTACGCCTATGACAAAGTGAAATATGACTGCTTGTAATGACAAATTTTTAATTTCTCGATCTGAACTCACAAGAAATATAATAAAAGGAACTAATACTGGTGCAAACCAAGTACTAGCATGAATGAATATTTTTAGTCCTTTATGCTCCATTTAAAAATCACTCCCTTTTTCTTTGTTATGTAATATTTTATGTAATATCCAATGCTATGTACATGAGAATCGGGACTGATTTATACTCATTCAAAAGTTCCACTTATATAGCCTAATGTCATTTATTTATTAAACAAAAAATAATGACATCAATAATTTCCCAATATAATTACACTTTCAATACAAACTACTGCACAATAAAAAGAATAGACTCATATCCTATTCCAAATACCTAAACTCACTTCGAATTAGAAAGGTAGGACTTCTCCGACTATCCAATTCAATCAAGATGTAAGTAAAACTAACTTTTTTTACAAAGGATGCACAAAATTTTATTAATGTGTTGGGGATTAATCAGTTAAATACATTAAACAATACATCCCTACTCCAGAAGTTATTTTTGGATCAGATATTTTACGATTAACACCCGCAATTATTATGGCACATACTTATTGCCTTGATGAACAGCAATGGAAACAAGCGATATCTCCAATTCAATCTACTACTGTAACCGGCCCTCCAAAAGGTTGTATTCCAAGTCAAACTCGAAATAAATCGCAATATATACAAAAGCAAAACCAAGAGTACACTGAGCATTCACCTTATTATTACCAACAACATCAAATTCCATTTCAATATTGGGGATATTAAGATAACAATTGCCCCAAATCATACCCTTGATAACTTTTGAGTTTCTTTTTATATGTCTTCGAACGAAAAAATATTTTTAAACTTCTAGCTCTTTTTTTAACAATGTAATGTTATAATCATGAAATTTTTTCATTGATTTTGGATAACTATATTTTTTTATGAGATCGTATGTTTCTTCTTGTTTGTCTTCTAAAAGTAACTGTTTAGTTTGTAAAATATAATGAACTGACTCGGATATTCTCCTTTTCACCTCTAATTTATCTTTTGTAAACTCTCCATGTCCTGGTATTAGGAAGTTAATATTGTATTTCTCTATTATAGATTCGAATTTTTTTAATGTAGATAAATAGTCATCACTGTTATGATAAATATAAGGAAACTCTATATTTGATAAATAGTCACCAGCTATTACAATACCGAATGGCTCAAGAACTGTAATAATGCCATCTTCAGTATGACCTGGAGCTTGATAAAAATGAAATTTCACATCTCCTATTTCTAATTCCTCATATTCTTTGCTAATCGAAATATCTACATTTGGAAACTTTATTTCATATTCTCTTGTTAAGTAATAAGAATCATCGAAATCTTGAATACTATTGATAATTGATTGCTTATCCGGGCAATCTTTTAATTTTTTGCTTGCAATTACTTTCGCATCCGAAAATGCACCATAACCTAAAATATGATCAAAATCAGAATGTGTAAATAATAAGTAAATTTCTTTATCTCTTTTATTTTTATAAACATAGTTCTGAATTTCATTCACTTCGTTCGGTAACCAAGTTGGATCTATTACTATTACTAATTCATCAGTTTCTACAACAACTGCGTTTGTTTGATAAATAGTACTTTGAAAAATCGTTATGTAATTATCTTTATACTGAATCATTACTTTATGCCCCCATTCTAGTTCCCTCCTTACTTTGAAGAGATTTGGTACATATCTCTAAAACAAAAAGGGAATTTTTACAAAAACCATACAAAAAGAATATCATTCTTTTTGTTTGTAGGCTATGAGATTTTTTATCAAAAATACCCTTTTACAATAGTCACCACTTCTATGTAGCCCTATCCTAAAATTGAAAAACTGACTAATAAAAGTCAGCTTTTCTCGTCATACTTGTGAAATTCACATTCCATACTCTGAATAAACTGCTTTTAACTTCACAACAGTCTCTTAAATTTTTTTCAATACATCTGCAGTCCATTCAATAGAATTGAAATTCCCTACATAATTGCAAAAAGGTTCTATGCCTATAAACCATTTTAACTATTAAAAATTGTTCACATTTTATTCAAACATTTGAACGATGAATATTTATTCTTTTTTTGCATAAATTGTTCTCCTTTTCGCGCAGGAAAAACTTTCAATTTTTGACAATTTTCTGAACGACGGTTTATTATACAAAAAAACGAGAAATATGGTGGTTTTTCTCATTTTTTGTCTTTTCATATATATTTACAGTCCGTATACACTACATGTAGACTGTTAGGTGTAAGAACAATATTACCAAAAATTAGAAAAGGGGAGAAAGAAAATGAAAAATTTCGCAAAGGTTACCTTAGCAACATGTATTGGATTTTGTGGTATTGGTGCTTTTTCACAAACGGAGAATGTACAAGCAGCAGGATTAGATATCACTTCTCAAGATTCTATTAATGCAAACACTTCCAATGTCATAACCAAACAATCCATTATATCTGAGCCAAAAACAATTAAGCACCATCATGTAAAGTATGAAAAAGTAAATTATCAATCTGCTGAAAATATCCCTAAAGAAATCTATTACTCCTCAGAAGGCTTTAAAGGACTTATTTCCGCGGTGACTATTATAGATACAGGAGACTATTTTCTAGTTTGTTATTCCGGCACTGTCATCCGCTGTTAAATAGAAAGTAACATATAATATGAAAAATATAAAATTTGTTTACTATAATAAAAAAAGCCAAAAAATCAATTGATTTGATTTCATGGCTTATAATAAGATAACATTAAAAAATAACATTTTAACATTACCTTTCCCATAATCAATTATATAATAGAAAGAATTTTCTTTCAATTAAAAGACACTCATGTAGTGTCTTTTTTTATCAAAATAGCCTCTGCTATATACCCCCCTTTCTATTGAAAAAATAGATTATTTCCTCTATACCAATAGTGAAAAGTATCTATACTAAATCTTCTGGATAATATTTCTCAATTCACTATATATTCCAAAAATGTTACATTTGAATTGAAAAAGGTTTCTTTTTCATTACTTCCCTTTTCAAACCTCAAAAACAATAAGATGGATGGCGACACTCATAAGAGTGTCTTTTTTTTCACATCATCACATTGATTCTAATATGAAATCCTTACAATATTTTTTGTTAGTTTTATACTCCCCCTCTCCCAGACAGCTTCGAGGAACATGCCATGTTCTTTTGTGAATTCCTTGCAATTTCAAAAGTTTGACACAGCTTTGGAAAAAGCTTATAAAGAAAAGTGGGGTTCCTGATATTCGGTTCCACGATCTAAGACATACCCATGCAACATGAATGTTGAAACAAGGTATTCATCCTAAGATTGTCAGTGAACGATTAGGACATAAAAGAGTAGGCATCATATTAGACGCCAACTCACATGTTGTTCCAAACCTACAAGAAAAAGCAGTAGAAGATTTTGCATAAAAATACTAGCAAATTCGTCTAACATTGAAAGGAGTCAAAAACATGAAAGAAATCAAGTCTGAACAAGAATTCCGCGATCTTATCGCAAAAGAAAATCCAGTAGTAGTTAAGTTCTTCACAACATGGTGCCCAGATTGCGTGCGTATGGATAATTTTATTGAGGACGTAATGGAAGAGTTCAATAAATTTGAGTGGTATTCCATTAATAAAGATGAATTCCCAAGCATTGCGGAAGAATATCAAGTAATGGGAATTCCAAGTTTATTAGTGTATCAAAACAGTGAAAAACTTGGTCATTTACATAGTGCAAATGCAAAAACAGAAGAGCAAGTTACTGAGTTTTTAGAGGTATATTAATTTAATATAAACAACTTAAAGCACTTAGAAGTATATCTAAGTGTTTTTTTGTCTTTTTTGCCCTTACGAAACAATGTTCTCCCTTTCTTAAAATGCTAAAAGTACACAACAATGTTTGTATAGACCCACACGACTTTCATTTGATACGCTTATACATAGAGAATCTTTGAGAGAAAGGTGAGTGAGAGATATGGGATCACTTTCTAACAAAGCTGCTGATAAAGGGGCAATCCTAAGTATTGTTGCTTATATATTTTTATCAACTGTTAAAATTGTTATAAGTTACATAGCTGTTTCTAGTGCACTGCGTGCAGATGGTCTTAACAATTTAACCGATATTGGCTCATCATTAGCTGTATTAATTGGGCTGAAAATTTCCCGGAAACCTCGTGATCCAGATCATCCATATGGTCACTTACGCGCGGAACAAATCGCTTCACTCGTTGCATCCTTTATTATGATGACTGTCGGACTTGAAGTTATCGTAAATGCTGTTCAATCCTTTTTCAAGGAGGAACAGACGACCCCTAATTTAATTGGAGCTTGGGTTGCTTTGTTTTGCGCTGCTATTATGTATAGCGTGTACGTATATAATCGTAAAATTGCCAGTGAAACAAAAAGTAAAGCTTTAGAAGCGGCAGCAAAAGATAATTTATCTGATGTTCTCGTAAGTGTTGGAACCGTTATTGGTATTTTCGGTTCACAGTTTCAAATGCCTCTACTTGACCCGATTGTAGCACTTATCGTCGGTATCATTATTTGTAAAACAGCATGGGATATTTTCAAAGAAGCCTCGCATCTGTTAACAGATGGCATTGATCCAAATAAAATGAAGGAATATGCCGAAACAGTTAAAACTATTGCAGGCGTTGAACACATTGTCGATATTCGAGCACGTATGTACGGGAATCAAACATATGTTGATATTACTATTGAGGTAGACGCGCACATGGATGTAAGTGAAAGTCATCGTATTACTGATGAAATTGAAGAAAAGCTACAACAAAAACACAATATTTGGCATACACATATTCATGTGGAACCAATGCAAAAAGAACCTATACATTTTTATCAAGACCTAAATGGCAAAAATTCATAAAAATAAGGGGTGATACATATTAGTCATGTATAATATGTATCACCCTTTTTCAACAATCGCGCCCGATTGTTGAAGAAGAAACAACAAATTACATACTATGGTTTAATATATTCTCCTGTTGAAGCATTAAAGCCCACTGCTTTCATTTTTGTCTGGTCACTATTCCAACCTATTACTAATATTAGGTTGTGGTAATCAATAATTTTCATTTGATTAAGTCCTTGCTGATACAACAGTTCATGGTAGTTATTTTAAGATATAAGTAAAATCTTATCACCGGCCCTTAGAATGGGATATTTAGTTCTTCCCTCACACCTTATTGAAAAATGTCGCAGGTTAAAATGGTTTTCGGATCTACATACCCCTTCTTTAGATCAGCTTGTCCTTGCTAAATTTATTGCCGAAGGTTATTTGGAACGGCATATTATGAAGATGAAGAAAATCTATAAAAATCGAAGAGACTTCCTTATCCATCAATTAAAATCAGCATTCTCGAATAAGATCAATATTTTCGGTTATTCTACAGGGTTACACCTGATTGTTGAATTCAATCAGTTTCAATTCACAAAAGAATTACTTGCGGAAGTCCAACAACTTGGAGTGAAAGTATATCCTGTGGAAGACCACGCCATTGAAAAAGAAAAACATCATAACCGAATTATTTTGGGTTAGAGACATTTAACAAATGAAGAGATAAAAGAAGGCGGGAGCAGGCTACATAGGGCAATACTTTGTATATACTCTTTTTAACGAATAGACTTCTAAACTCAAAATCGGCTCATTTTATGCCGAAATTTGCTTAGCGTATATTTTCGTTAAAATGTGGGCGGGACCCCATCGCCATCAAGCTAAAATTTTATAGTACCCCCAGAACGAAATTTTGTACTAACTTGTAACAAAAAGCTCATTTTTTCGTTTTGGGGTAATTCTAAATTCTTAAGTTGATGGGCATGGGTGGGGTCACGTCACATCCCCATCAACTTAAGAAATATGACTATCCTCAAGTGTAAAAAACGTTATTCTTTTGTAAAAATATACAGAAAGGATGACGTTTTTTATGAAGTGTGTAAAAAAGGATCGTTCCTTCTTCATGAAGTAGGATTTTTGCTTCATTTCGTAATGTTGATATTGTATTCAGTCCTTTCTGTATATTATAATAATATTATATATTGGTATTATTAGGAAATAAGATGAGGGATGTATTTGAATAAAAAGAAGGATTATACTCGTTTTTATTTTCTCTTTTCTAGTAAAACATCTATTATACATTTTAATTAACGGAGTGATAAACATGGGTCTAAAAGAACAAGCAATGAAAGACTTTCAAGAGAAAATATCTTCAACTGAATGTATACAAGGAATGATCACCACTTATTATGAAATACAAAATGGAGTATCTGGTTTAGTAGGAATAGCAAATGCAAATTCTACTCCTGTGAAAGGTATTTTAGCTTACACTGAACAACAGTTGTTATTTTATAGTGAAATACTTGGAAATCTCCCTATTTCATTACAAATACCTTATTATCAAATTAATAAAATAAAAGAAACGAAGCATGTATTTGCGCTTTTTAAAACGTTTCCTGCGATTGCTGTTTTTCATCAAGAACAAGAAATTTTTACAACACTTGGAAATGAAGAAGAATTTATACGCTTACAAGCATTCTTTGAAAAGATTAAACTCATTTCGACAAATTAGGGTTCACTATACACGTTCCTCAACTTAAAAAATTTTAATACTCTCAAATACAAAAAAACGTTATTCTTTTTGTAGAAATATACAGGAAGGATGACGTTTTTTATGAATCTTTCGATTCAAAGTGAACTACAATTATTTGCTGAAGAATTATATGGAGTAGCACCAAGCAAATTTTCACTTAAAAAAGTCGAATTCCCGTCCGCTAAGGATTCGACTTTTTTAGATTGATTTATTCGACTAAAGCTCCCGAAAATACAATAAGATTCATCATATAATTCATTATTTTTTTTCAAAAGACATTAAATAATTTCTTTACATGCACAAGCGTCTATCTCTACTTTAAATACAGGAGCTGCTAATGCCACTACATAAATCATAGTAGTACAAGGAAGATGTTCACCTAGAAAATCTCCAATAATTTTTCTTCTCTTATCTGCATTAAAATCACCTACTAAATAAAATACCATCTTCGTTAAATCTTCTACGTTCATATTAGCAGCCTCAAGATTTCTTCTAATATTATCTAGAGCTAATTGTAACTGCTCCAATGGATCATCTGGAACCATTCCATCTATTTCCATGCCTAATTGACCTGATAATGTGAGCCATTTATTGGGACCTGTTACTTCTATTTGATGTACATATGGTGCTACTGGTTTATGTATTGTTTCGGGATTTTGGGATTTCTTCAACTAGAATCATTCCTTTACTGAAATTTTATAATAATCTAAATTATTATATCAGTTTTCTGAGTATGGTGTTAATCCGCCTTGTTAGTTAAATTATATTTCTTCATAACCTTTTCTGTAACATATGTATCCAATTATTTTTCTCTAGAAGTACCGAAAACGACCGTTTGTGGAACTGTATTTATTTCTACTAAATTAGAATGAAATACAGTTAAAAATCAGTCCCAAAACTCATCACCAAAAATAAGGTACCATAACAATCATTCACAATAATGATCTTTTGTTTTATGCCAATTGTGTAAACCATCTTGTGTTGGTTCGCCCTGCTGCTGACAGTGTTTATCTACAATTATGTTTGTTATTACGAAACCTGCGGCCACGCAAAACGCTATGCCGATGATCACATATTTATTTTTCATATCGTCACCTTACCTTTTTTCAATTCCTGTATTTCCTGCATTAATAACGTTTGGTTGTATAGTAGCGTTGTCAATTGCTTAGAAACGTTGTCCAATTCCTCTAATACACGCTTATATGATGCATTCTGATCAAATAATTCCGGGTTGTCTTCCTCGAAAGCTTGTGCCATTTGTTTTCTGCAAAATTTATAAATGTTGCTGTTAATGTTGACTTCTCGATTTTCTGAAATTTCACCAGTATCGATCATTTTATATTTGAGCCAAACCTGTTTATCCTCGCCTATGTATCTGTCCAATATCTCTAAACGGCCGCTTGCTATTTCGTGAACACTAGAAACATAGTATTTGCGGCTCTTTCTTAGTTCGGCCGGTCTCAATTTATCACTCATACAATCACCTTATCTCTACCATAAAAAGTTATATTCACACGGTTTACTTTAACAATATTCAGCTTTTTATAACCTCCTTAATTAAAAAATATTGATATTATTATTTTATATTTCTTGTTTTTTTATTACGAAGATAGGATAATAGATTTCCTATAAAGATGATAGATCCGCATATTCCTTGAAACCATCTCAACATAAGTGGTTGATCTGAAAAAAAAGCTAAATTTGTCATAATCCCACCCGTAATTATTAGGATTCTATCTAGTACAGGGTCGTTTTTTTGTGTTTTCATTTAGTATCACCATTTATTTCATTTTCTGTATATAAGGATAATTATAAATGAATAACAAAGAAAGTTTATTGGTTTTTATATATGTAATTATGCATATTATATTTGTTTTTTTATTTTTATAGATGTTTTGAACTAAAAAGACAACTTATTTTAAAGGCGTTTTTTTAGGGGTCTCGCTACATCCCCATCAAGCTAAAATTTTATAGTACCCCCAGAACGAAATTTTGTGCTAACTTGTAACAAAAAAGCTCATTTTTTCGTTTTGGGGTAATCCTAAATCCTTAAGTTGATGGGCATGTGGCGGTACCCCAACTTATATATATAGAAGAAACAAAAAAACACGCGGTGTAGGTGCACCACGTGTTTTCAATTAATTCGGATGCTCCTGATTCCCGTTTACAATATCCTTTGGCTTTACCTTCAAAAATGCCTTGTGTAAGATGTTGTTTTGAACGCGATAAGCTGGTGCATTGACGCCACCGTAAATCGTGCTAATGCCTTCAACCGCTGCACCTGTTGTGATGGTATTGCCAGTGATGTTTGCTTGCCCAACCTGGAACGGTTTGTCTTTATTCCAATAGTCTCCCACTTTGATAACCGCTTTGTTCATCCCTGGCAGTAAGCCAGAGGTAATCGTGTTATTGACAACATTGATTTGTTTCCCCATTGGGATATTGAGTACAGTTGTATCACCATTGATATCAAATCGAGAGTTTTGAATCGTAACATTTGCGTCTTTGCTTCCGACGTTAAATGTCCCTTTTGCTGCCTTAAATGTACAATTTTGAAAGGTGTAAGTGCCGTTATAGTCGACATGTGTACCACCAGTCGCAGTGGGACTGGATTCAAACATGCAATTGTTATAGGTCCCTCGTACGAATGAAGTGCCAGGGTGATTGAGCACTTTCAAGTTGTCAAAAGTACTTCCGTCTGGTGCTTGGCCGCCCACTCTTCCTCCGTTTATGGTTACATTACTTACATGAACAGGGTTGACCCACACATTTAAATCCATATTGTTTAATGTAAGGTTTTTCGCTTCGATTCCAAACGGGACACGACTTGAAAGACTGAACATCGTTTTATCAAATGTCATGCCGTCTACCACCGCGCGAGGTCCTGTGATGCTCATCAGTCCATCCTTTATGCTGTTTCCTTCAAACGTGATATCGTGATAGGCGTAAATACTATTGGCATCAAATGTATTATTCTTAATATATGCATTTGTGAATGGTTCGGAAACAGCTAAACCGATTTTCCCTCTTGATCCGAAGTGATTCCCTTCAACAACTCCATCATGTCCATCATATAAAATGACATCGTATTTGTTATTGTTGTAGAATTTGTTGTTTTTGATGAAGATGTTTTTGTTCATCATCCCGTTTTCACCGTATCCACCCTCTACGTCAATGCCAGATTCAGGCGCAACACCTTTAATATCATGGAAGACACTGTCTGTGATGGTTACATGGTCCGCGCCTCCCACTGTGATGCCTTGACGCCGATTAAAGGAAAAGTCAGAATGTTTTACGGTCACATTCGTTGCTAATGCCTTGCTCCAAAACTCCCCGTATACACCGCTCGTATTTGCTTTTTTAAACACCGCTTTAAAGGACGCTGCAGATTTTGGAATTTGAACCACTTCTTTTCTGGTATTGACACTGTAGCTAGATAAGAAGGAACCATTTGCTTGATAAAAATAGACATCATAGAGATACGGCAAATTTTTTGCATTTGGCATTTCAAAATAAGGTTCTGTTTTAAGGATGTCCTTTGTGAATGGGATCGGTGCTTTCAATCTAATTTTCGTGGGATCTGCCACTTTGTTTCCATTTGTATCAAGAGAACCCGATTCAAAATGATCTGGATAGATGTCTTGCAATAACGTTCCTTTCCCACCAATACCCGCACCATCACCTGTGAAGTTTGTTGCTTTAACGCCGTCAATTGTCAAGTTTTTGGCCGCATATACAGAAATGCCGATTCCATTTTCATGCGTACCAGGAAAACTCGGTCCTTGTTTTTTCGAATAGTCATGCGTATCTTTATCACCTTTGTACGTCCCGCCTTTTAATGTGACGTTGTCGGCGCCGTACCCAACACATACAGTTGAATATACTTCACTTGCGTTTGTTTCTTTTTGAATCACAGCATTTTCATCTAACCAGAATGTGATATTCGGAACCATATTGATACACGCGGAAGGGTCATTCCACAAAGCAGGATTTTCTTTTTTTACCATGTACGTTCCTGCTGGAACCTTGAATGTTTTGAGGGCATTTGCTTTTGCGAATTGGAGTGCATCGTTCATTCCTTTTGTCGATTCAATCGGATGCGTGCCATCGTTTGAAATATGCCATTTTTCTTGCTCTTTTTTGTTTAATTCATAGAAAGTACCATCTTTTTCTACCGTTTTGAGGGCAGCTTGTTCACCTGCCGCCGCCTTTACTTGCACGTTCCCATTTTTCAACCTGCTTCCGTTGATCGAAGTTTGAAATAGTCCCTCTTTATTTGCTGTAACGTCTGCAGAAACTTGTTTTCCATCTGCATCTGTCACTTCAATGTGAACAGGCGTATTTGCTTCTGCCGTGCCTTCTACTCCGTAAGAAGATTGATTGTTGTAAATCATATGTTGTAAATTCCCGAGTGCTACGTTTGTTTTTTTTGTTTCTTTTGTTTCTTTTGCCGCTACTTGGGTAACAGGATTACTTGTGGATACCCCATTTGTTTGCACGAAACGGTTTCGCTCTGCACCGTCCCATTTTTCGTATTTATTTGCAACATGCACCGCGGTAATCGGAATCGGTTTCATGGTATTCCCATTTTCTGTGTGCAAACTATTTTGAAGCAATAACAATAGAGCTGTCATCACCATCATCGATACTTCACCTCTTTCTATATAACCATTTCAACTCAATCGTTTTAAGATTGTTTGTTGGGATCTGATTTCTCCCTTTCTTTTAATTTTTTCTCTACATTGTAAACGATTGTAATCATACATAGAATCATAAGCGTCACGATTCCAATTGTTGTATAAGGACTTCTCCATAACAAGCTACCGACGCTTCCGATTACAATTATAAAATAGCCGCTTCTTTTCAAAACATTGATTCCACACGACATCTACCGTTTGCGACCAGTCACACCGTTTCCCTTTTGCTTGATGAAGAAAAGGATTTTATCGTTTATTTAGATTATTTTTATTATCAGATATAAAGGAATCAGGAAAGGCGAGAGTTTCACCGTTTTTATTTTATTCACGAAAAAATATGATACCATTAAGAAAAGCAATTTGGCAAGGGGGAACATTATGAAACACGTAATCAAATCGAAAAAGCAAAGAGACCATTTAAAAAGAAAAGAAACCATATGATTATTCCTTAGCTTGGTACTTACTGGTTCGTTGCACAAAACCAACATCTTTAGCAAGATCTCGTAAGATATTTTGGGATAAGAAGCTTTAAATTTCTTGAGCAAATAGTTGCAATTCATCAGATACAGAAATAGACATACAAAGACGCCATCCTTTCTTATGATTCTACAGAAAGAATAGCGTATTTTTTCATTTTAGGGGGGATTTTGTTTTCTTAGCTTGATAGTGATGGGGCGGGACCCCAATGTCCAATTATCGGGTACTTATTTTGGAACATATACCTTAAATCCTACTTTCTCTTTAATTTCAGATACAGTAATACTGTTGTGATTATATTTAATTTCCTTGGTTTGAATTAAAATTGGATTGATATGAGAATGGACGTAACTAGCAAACGCATCGGAAAATTCATGTTATCACCTCTACAGAATTTGTATTTGGATAGATAGTTTTTCCTGTCAAGATTGTGTTTATTAAGCCACTTCAATTTGTCTTTTCAACATGAAATCAATATATTTTATTTACTGTTTTGAATATAGTACGTCTCGTGACAATGAGTTTCATTGTGATTTTTTCATGTGTTTGGAGAATACCAATAATATTTACTATGTAACAAGGTCGTAGAGTAGAAAACTGAAACAGATTTCTTTAGAGATGGCTTCCCCTCATCAAACCGTACGTGAGGTTTTCCCTCATACGGCTTTCCGATGTTCTTCTTTCTTTGGCACAAAGATATAAAGTTTTCCAAAGTTCTCGAGCTTTTACATCGGTGTAGTTAGCTAGTTTTCCAGCATTCACTCACCCTTACCTCCTTCCAACCTATGAACAAAGTAGAGGTCCTTCCCTACATAACGTTGTGTTGTCATTATGGTGTTCAGTACTATGACCTCCTCCGACTCCCTCTTTGCAGTCCACTCTTTCGCATTTGCTTATAGGTTTCCTCTTTCCTTACTTATGTAAGGGCAAAGGAGGGTCTCCCCAGTTCCAGACACTGCTTTCTCAACATACCGTCCTCCGTACCCCGAGGGATTCTTCGATGCTGCTTTTCCAAGTTCTTCACATCTTCCATGGTCTTCGCCTATATACACCAGGCTCGACTTCCCTTTGTCCTATTACTAGGTTGCTTTTAACGAGGCCGCAAGGTTCACTTTATGTTACGGTCTGCTGATTCGCTCGCACTTCTATTTGTAGTTACTTTGTCACAGGGCTTCAACCTTAGGATTTCTCCACTAGCTGCCTGTCAGCTACTAGGCGACTTGGTTCTTACCTAGACCGGACTTTCTCCAGCTTAGCTGGGCACGCCATATAAAAAGAATTCTGGAAGCCAGAACTCTACTGTTTAAAATATTTACTTTGCCCCTGTTTACAATAATGCTGGTACTGGGCCTAGATGCTAAAAAAAGATGGTTTCGGTGCACTACCGAAACCATCTGCTTAAATTCTAAAGTCTTTCTATGAAACCTTCCGTTGTATAATGGGTATAGTTTAACTACTTCTTAGTTATATTTTCTTTTACTTCTCATTAAGAACAGTAAACCAATTACAAGAAGTAATCCACCTGCATATGGTGCTATTGAAAATTGACCACCTGTACTTGGTAACAGTTTCATCGGATCTATCGGTTTTGTTGGATCCACTGTTTTCTCTTCACTTGTAACTACTGTTTTTGCTGGTTCGCTTTCTTTCTCGCTTCCAGGTTTCTTCGCTACAGCGGTGATTTCATCACCTTTGGTTAATTTTGTTCCTTCCGGAACATCTAACTTCCATTTTCCATCTTTATCTACAGTTGTTTTACCGATCTCTTTTCCTGTTGAATCTTTGACAATAATTTCGTCTCCAGGAGTTCCTGTACCCGTAATCTCTTTATCTGTATCTTTGATTGGATCAATCGCTGGCTTGTCATCTGTTTTTTCTGGATCCACTGATACGTCCGTTTTCGGAGTTTGTATTGATATACCCTCTCCTGTTACTTCCGCTGTGTTCGTAATCGTTTTTCCAAATTGACCTGACTTGATTTTCGCGTGAAATACCACTGTATGCCACTCTGTATCTGTCACATCTCCCAGTTTTCCAGTTACTTTTCCTGTTTCAAATTGACCTTTGTCTGTGTCAGCTGCATCTGTCACATCTTTTCCATCTACTTGTAATGTACCTGGTACATATTCCAATCCTTCTGGTAATGTATCCGCAATTACTAGATTTTTTACTAGGCTATCGGAAACCGTATTACGTGTTTTGATCGTATACTCGATTTCATCGCCTACTTCTGTATTTTTATTTTGGAGGTTTTTCGCTGTTTTTTCTGATTCTAACTTCGAATCTCTTGGATATACTTTCACTTTTACCTGTGGCTCTTGTGACGTTACATTCTCTCCTATTACTTTCGCTTTGTTTTGAATGTCTTTACCCGCTTGGCCCGTTTTTACTTTTGCGTGGAACTTTACCGCATGCCACTCAGTATCTGTCACATCTCCCAGTTTTCCAGTTACTTTTCCTGTTTCAAATTGACCTTTGTCTGTGTCAGTTGCATCTGTTACAGCTTTTCCGTCTACTTGTAATGTGCCTGGCACATAATCTAAGCCTTCCGGTAATGTATCTTCAATCACTACATTTTTAGCTAAGCTATCCGAAATTGTACTACGTGTTCGAATCGTATACTCGATTTCGTCTCCAACTTCTGTACTTTTATTTTGGAGGTTTTTCGCTATTTTTTCCGATTCTAATTTTGAATCTCTTAGGGTAACATCATTAACAACTTTGTTCGTTTCAGTTTGTTTTTGTTGTTTTACTAATAAATCTTGATATTGTATCTGCGCCTTATTCGTTATTGTTTTACCAATATTACTTGATTTAACTTTCACCTTAAATTGTACGGTAAATCCTTCTGGCGTATCTTTTATGTTAGGTAAATTTCCTAATTTAACAGTAACTTTATTATTTTGGAAATCTCCTTCATCACCATCTATCGCATCCGTTATACCTGTTATTGTTCCATTTTTCGTCACTTTGATTGACCCCGGAACATATTCCGTTCCATCAGGAATCGTATCTATGAAAACAGAGTCAGAAGCAATGTCACCACCATAGTTTTTGGCATTCACTTTATATGTTAATTCATCTCCTAAATATACGGCTCCGTCTTTATCAACAGATTTGGTCGCTGAGACACAAGGTCCTGAACCAAGAAAAATATCATCTAAGAAATTCCCTATTCCTATGTCCCCACCGGCAGCAGACACAGACTCAAAACCAAATCGTGTTACCGTTTGTTCTGGTGGAACAATGTATGTTCCCTCATAGTGTCCCCATGTTTCGTCTCCATCAGTCATTTGTTGCACTTCTGGAGTCTCTAGAGGATTTGCAGTTACTGCACCAATTCGAAGTCTCATAGTGTCAGTCCCTAGTCTTCCCTTATGGGCTAGTCTCCAATGTATTGTTTGTCCTGGTGTTGTCTCTACATCTTGATACAGCATTCCAACGCTCGATGCATTTAATTCTGCATGTTGATGTCCAGATGCTGGATTCTGATCTCTCCAAATCTCTATTTGTCCAAATACATCCGTAGTATTCCATCCCGGAACATCTTTAGCATCAAAAAATGAAACTGGTTCTCCTGCAGTTGGAGTTTCAAAATCACCATTAATCAACACTACTTGCTTCTGTTGTTGTGAGCACGTACCTGCTGTATTAGTATTATCTTCAGCTTTCACTTTTAGCATCGGCAAACCGCTAGGCAGCATGCCGCTAAATGCTAATAAAAACATCATGAAGAATACTACAATTTGTTTAAAACGTTCCCTAGTTTTTTTGTACAATAGGCTCCTCCGCGCCATTTTATCGCCTCGTTTCTTGAAATCATTTAAAACTCGACATTAATCGCATACATTCCCTCATTTCGGAAAGATAGTTCAAATCATACCTTTCTCTTCACAAAAGAATAATTCTTAACAAGTCAATTTAATTTAATTGAATAAAATACAATAGTTAAAGAAATTTAGAGTGGTATGAATAAAGTAGAAGATAAACAAATATGTAATTCTTATAAACTTTATCAATAACAATCTTCACTTTAAGAATTTTAGGTTAAATCATTTTTTAAACACGATACCACATCTCTAATTAAACATGACAAATCTGAAAACTGTGTCTATCTTCACCAATAATTCTATAGTTGGGCATTTCTTTCCATACATCCCTCCTTATTTTTACAAATTAATATTTTACATAAGATGGTTATTGAGAAATATTGGGGATATTTGAGGTATTGCCACATCTCTATCAAGCTAAAGTGAATTTGTATTCACAAAATGAAAAAAAGTCGTAGAGTAGAAAACTGAAACAGACTAGAATGGTTATCTTTCTTTTCATAATTTAATCTCCAATCAAATTTATTTTCACCAGCTGCTACTTTAGAACTAGCACAATTTTAATGTATCTAGAGGTATTTTTTACGTCTTGTTAGTGAAGCATACATTCATTTGCAAACACTACACGTTTCAAGATTTTTACCGCAACAAATTATCATATGTTATTCCACTGAGCTCCTCATTAGTTGAATATGTCGCTTTTAAATAAAGTCACGGTGTTTATAAAAAAGTCGCGACGTTTTTCCCTTTGGATCTGTTTATCTAAAGGGGTGTTTTTATAGTGAAAAGAAAATCTGAACTGAAAGGCAGATTAAGGAACTGTTGAGTAGCAATAAAGTTACTTCACTAACGGGCCATTTTATGGAATAACACCTTTAAAATCTGGATATTTGTGTTAAAATTTCTCTGTAGTGTTTTCCATCTAAACTGGACAAGAGAGGTATTTGAGGTTTATGGGAGTAGCTTGTAATTTGAACTGCGGACATTGCTCTTACAATCAAAATGTTTTTTTAGGAATTGGATTTAGGTATATAAACTTGAGTTCGATTTTAGAATGGTATGAGGAAAAAGAAGGTCGGCAATACATCAGAGAGTTTATTAATAACAAGGAAACGTCTTTTGAATGCTACGACGGTCTATATGTTTGTCAGAAGTGTTGTTACCTATTAAATAAAGTACATTTACATATGAAGTCAGGAACCCAATATTACACGAACACTCATACTTGTCCTCGATGTAATACTCAAATGCCGTCAAAGCCTTTAGTCGATATTAATCAAAGTGATGTTCTAGATTGTCCAGATTGTGGGCAAGAAAAGCTAAAGGTGAGTTTTTATATGGATTGGGACTAGGAAATTGGTTCTTAAAATTTCCTTATTAAACTAAAAGGGGCTTTAGCAAAATGACTGTGGAGTTATTTTACAGTCATCGTATTTTTCAATATTCTACAATCGGACGCTTTAATTGAATAAAAGAAGGGCGCATATTATACATGACTAATATGTGCTCTTCTTTATTTTAAAGGATTTTTATAATTTAGATCTTGATAAAGGTCTATAGGTTCTTTTTATATAATAAAATGGATCGAAGTCATCCTATAACAAATCATTGTTTAACTTGATACAGAAGATTTATTGTCGGCTGCATGCGAGAGAAATGTTTGATGAAACATGATACATAAAATAAGCCAACTTCCACCAGCAGCCCAGCCCGCTAAAATATCAGACGGATAATGTACCCCTAAATATATACGACTAATAGAAATGGAAAAGATGAGAAAGCAGGCAATTACAATTAGCAATAATTTTTGATACAATTGCAGGCGATGTTCGGTAATTGTAATATATGCAATAAACCCAAGAAATGCAACAGCATTCATCGCATGCCCGCTCGGAAAACTGTAACCTGTCGCAGTAACAAGTTGTGATATATCGGGCCTTGTTCGTTCATACCATGCCTTTAATATGTAGTTCAAATAGCGCGAACCATAAAAATTTATCATTAACAAAATCGCTGTCATATATCGTCTTCGAATCAAGAAATACGTAAACAGGATAAACATTACAGGAAAATATACCTTTTTTGAGCCAATGTAAGACATCCATACAAAATAAGCAGTAAAATATTCGTTACGAAAACTTTGTATATAATTACTTATTACATGATCAAATTGATCGATACAAGATGTTTCATAAGAAAAAGATAGTACGACAAAACAAACGAGTAAAACAATAAGTAGCATATATAAATGTCGATATCTCTTCATCTGCATAACCTCACTATACAAAAATGGAGCGGGTGTTTTATTTTCCCTCTCCATTTCTTTTTTATGCATGAATCATCAAGAAATATAACTGCTAATTTTTTGCTGCATTGTTGGAATGTCTTCACGTTTCACTGTGAAACGTGAAATTCTCTCATCCATATCTAAAGCTTCCGATAATAGTCCAGCAATTCCTCTTGCTTTTCGATCTACTTCCATTACAATTTCTAAACTATCATACGAACGCGGAATAATTAAAAGTTCTAATTCATCGAGCTTTCCATAATATTGACCTGATACAGGAACAAATTCAAACTCTTGTGCGAATGGTACATGATCGCGCAAACGATACGGAAGTTCTTCACATTCGGCTTGACGAAGACGAAATCCAAGGTTTTGGACTGCATCTAGTACACTTTTTAATAACAGGTTGGGAAGTATTTGAATGTAATCACGGTCACTTGGGTCAACACTGCGTTTAATATCAAGCCCAGTCTGTACCCAAACGGTATTCATTCCAAATGTTAACGGCGCTTCAATCGGCATCGGGAAAGAAAATGGAATTTCTCGTTTTTCATTTATCCCGATAGTAATAGGAGTTGTTAAACGAACTTTCTTTAAATCATATGTTGAACTCATTTTCTTATCATCTACTTCGCGAATATACGTCGTAGACAACGTTAAATAAATACAATCAATTTCTTGCGCTACTGATCCACCAGTAATATGTACAACCCCTGTAATTTCTTCACCGATAAACCATTCTTCTTGTGTTAATACAGTATCAACTTTTGCACTGCCAATCCCAACGCTTGCTAAAAACTTTTGGAACATGTATTTCCCACCCTTTCTATTATACAGCGCACATCTTCAAGTAATTCTTGTACATTTTCATAATATGGCTCTTTCATTTGTAGCATCCGCATAATTACATCACTACTATTTGCTGATAATGTTAATTCTTCGTACCAAGGCCGTTCTTCTTTTGAAGATTCATAACTAGAATACAGCAAAAACAAAACAAAATGTCCAAGAGCATAAAAATCACTCCGATAATGGATTTCACGCATATGCGCTTGTTCCCCTTTATAAGATTGAGCTCGTTCATCATTTTCACCAATAAAACGAGCTAATCCAAAATCAATGACAGATATTTCATCATCATTCATTAATATATTAGGAATTCGTAAATCGCGATGCACAATACCATGACTATGAAAATAAGAAACAACTTGAAGTACTTTATATAAAATAAGAAAAACTTCTTTCTCTGTATAAATTTCTCTATAATCAAAAATAAAATCTTCAAATGTCTTTCCCCTCATTTCCTCCATTACAAAAAAAGAACCTTTTCTCCATGTAAAACTATGAAAGAAACGAGGAATTGCATGATGCTCTAACTGCTGTAAAATCGTTTGCTCATATGTAAACGATTTCCTACCTGATGCGTAGCACTGTTTACTTTTTCGAAGTTGTTTTAAAACTCTTTTCTCACCGGACAATAGATCCGAAACAAGATACGTAAAACCATAACTTCCCATACCGAGAATTTGATGAATTTGATATCGCTGTGCAACGACAGTATTGATAGATAACGGTCGATCAATCCACGCCAATATTTTTTGAAAATTCATCAGCTACTAGAGAAAAAGCTGTGACTTTTATGTTTTCTTTTATAATGATGATGTCCATACCCATGGGATGGATGATGCTTATGATAATCACTGCTAGAATACGAACGATGTCGATGTCGATAATCACTACTGGAGTAAGAGCGGTGCTTATGTTTATTCCCAAGCAAAGAATCAATAATTTTTTTGAACATCTCTTCACCTCTTCAAAAAATTTTCACTTTTATTATACCAAATACAACACGAGATAGTGATATTAGTTTTTATTTATACGGTGCAAAAAACGACGAGTCTATCCCGTCGTTACTTTCCTTCATCATCTTCGTCAAATACCTCATCAATCATACATTTTTCTAACAAATAATCAAATGCAATATCTGCAAGATCTTCAATTTCTTCGTGCTTTGGTACATAGCCTCTTACAATTAATTGCTCATAAAAAAATTCCGCAATTTCTTCCGTATCAATCACGACTTCTATTTCCTTCATGAGCATCACCCCTTTAATTCTGTTTTATGAAGAAAAATAGAAATTATGTATAACAATAGAAAACATTTTTCTTTTTTTGCTAGATAAATAGGTTATATAAAAAAAGTTTTTGCATAGGATGTAGTACAAGCTATATAAAGGAGGAAAACACAATGAAATATAAACAAGAAATCATACATACAGAAGACGGTTTCGTACATGAAGATGTGTGGGTGGACAAGCTCGTTTCTATATTTATTATCTTTTTAACAATTATAGGCATACCATATACAACTTATATTTTCTTTCAGTTCCTTTTCTCTTTTTAAGTTATTTTTTCTCGGATAATTTGATTAAATAATTACGTACAACATCCATCACAATTTTATATTCTTCATCTTGAAATGTTTCATACAATGTTCTGTAATCATTAAAAATATCTAGTAAACCATCAATAATCTCTTTTCGATTCGTTTTTATACTTACTTTTTTCGAATTATTAATAGACTTTAATTTTCCTAGATCTAGCTTATTCATACCTGCCTTATCTTGTTTCATTTTCTTTAAAATTACATTTGCTGTTTGTGCATTCACAATAAGGGTCAAATCGGATTCATCCGCTTCGAGCCATTCCCCATCTGTAATACGAGATAATTCATAAATTGTATCTTCCCAAGCATCATTTTTATAACGCCATACTTCCGTCCGGTAACCAACAACACGAAACACATCTTTTTCATAGCCTGTTACTTGAACGAGATCACCAAAAGTAAATTTATAACGAAGTTCAATCCACTCTAATTCGCCATCCTTCATTTCTTGGTCCGTCACAAGCTGCAGTGTATGTTCTACATAAAATCCATCGTGATTGTTTACTTCATATACATGAACGCCATCGAGCATTTTAATGTTCGTGATTTTACCAACTGTACCATATAACGTAATCACGACTATATCTCCTATATTGTATTTGGGCTGTTTTTTTCTCGTCATGTTTCTCTCTCCTTTTGTAGTCGTGATTTTAAGTATGTGACGATAACAGTATATGCGCCCCACTCCGAAAACGCTTATAACATGAGGTTGTATAATTGAATATTTTTCATAAAAAATACACTCCACTATCGGAGTGTACTTAATACAAATTGAAAAATGATTCGTAGTAAAACAATCTACAAATAGTCGTTTCACTCTACCGCTCTTGCATATATAATTCCCAGGCACGATCAAAAATGCTCATGCTTTCTAATGAACCACTTAACTCTAGGTATGAACTAATTTCATCATAATCCTCAGATTGCTTTGGAAAACTATGATCTTCATACATTGTTTCTGCCAAGTCGGATAGTTCATCTTTCAATAAGGAAGCACGGTGCTTCATCATATAATGATAAAATGACTTTTTCAACAATATTCCCTACCTTTCTAACTTGGCTACATTATACAAGGCAAACAAGAAAAAAACCAGCATAAAAAATGCCGGTTAAAAATCAAAATAATTTCGCTTTAATAAACGTGGACGCTCCATAAGCTCTGTAAATTTGATTTGTTTTGGCAAATCTTTCGTATAAATCAAAAAGAGTTGATCTTCAATTTCTTTCACAATCGTATCTGACTGATAATGCATTCCGCAATTTGAACATGCGATACAAGGTGTTTCTTCAATTGTAACTGTTTGTGTTCCATCTGGTAATTCCCAGTATACGGTGTTTACGCTTTCAATTGCTTCTTCACCTCCACACCACATACATCTCATACTGCATCTCCTTCAGTTTTTGTATCCTCATCTACTTTTGCCATTTGCGCTTTAAATTTTTTATCTTTCAATTGATCACGCTTTTCACGTTTATCTTTTAATGAAGCATGTGTATTATTTGTTTCATAATCTTTACGGCGATTCATACGCTGCAAGCCTTCAGGTACAAGATTAAATTTCTTATCACTCATTAGCGCTGCTATACCAACATCAGAGCGCTTTTCTTCGTAAGTAGGATAAATTTCTTTGAAATATCCTTC
Source organism: Bacillus sp. 491mf (assembly GCF_900112415.1). GTDB lineage: Bacteria > Bacillota > Bacilli > Bacillales > Bacillaceae_G > Bacillus_A. The sequence goes on along the minus strand of NZ_FOLV01000004.1, from coordinate 53,755 downwards.
TGCTCTGCCTGCTACATAATTTTCTGGCTCTGGATACGTTGTAATAACACCTTCAAAGTTACGAAGAACAACTTTATCAGCACTTTGTGAAATAATGTAGTTTGGCTGAACGGCAATTTTACCACCGCCGCCCGGTGCATCTACAACAAATGTTGGTACCGCATAACCAGATGTATGTCCGCGTAATCCTTCAATAATTTCAAGACCTTTTGATACCGGCGCACGGAAATGACCAATTCCTTCTGATAAGTCACATTGATAAATATAGTAAGGACGTACGCGAATTTTTACTAAATCGTGCATCAGTTTTTTCATAATTGGTACGCTATCATTAATTCCTGCTAAAATAACAGCTTGGTTTCCAAGTGGTACACCTGCATTTGCCAGCATTTCACAAGCAAGTTTAGATTCTTCTGTAATTTCAATAGACGTATTAAAATGTGTATTTAACCAAACTGGATGATATTTCTTAATGATATTGCAAAGATTTTCCGTAATACGCTGCGGAAACACAACGGGAGCCCTTGTTCCAATACGGATAATTTCCACATGCGGAATTGCACGTAAGTTCTTTAAAATATACTCTAAAATGTTATCGTTAATAAGAAGTCCGTCACCGCCAGAGATTAATACGTCACGAACTTGCGGTGTTTCACGAATATAAGCAATCGCTTCGTCTAATTGTTTCTTTGGTACACCCATCCCAATTTGTCCACTAAAACGACGACGTGTACAATAGCGACAATACATCGAACATTGATTTGTAACTAGGAAAAGAACACGGTCTGGATAACGATGAGTTAATCCTGGAACTGGTGAATCTTCATCTTCATGAAGCGGGTCTTCTAAATCATACTTCGTTTTATATAATTCCTCTGTAATCGGAACAGATTGCATACGAATTGGACAACGTGGATCATCTGGATTCATAAGGGATGCATAGTATGGTGTAATGTTTAATGGGATTGTTTTTGTTGAAATTTTAACACCTTCTTCTTCTTCCGGTGTTAAATTAATAACTTTCTTTAAATCATCTAATGTTTTAATTGTATTTGTTAACTGCCAAATCCAATCATTCCATTGTTCCTCTGTAACATCTTTCCATAATTCAATATCTTTCCAATGACGTTGTGGTTTATATACGTCTTGTAACATTGCCATTCCCCCTTTTTAAACGCTCACTACTTATTAAAGCAATAATCATGCCAACTTTATCGGTTACATCTAGATTTTGATTCGCTTTTACTAGTACAACCTTAACTATTACAAGCTTTCTTACTATAAAAATATCGTTTTATACGAAAACAAAAAATAAATACCCCTTAAAAGAAACAGAATTTTCTTTACTTTTATATATGTAAGCACTCATTTATTGGTGCAAATGCACAAAAAGCTGCCAATTATTCGGCATATTTCGCATATTTATTTAATTTATACTGCAACGTTTGTCTTGGAATGCCTAACAACTTTGCAGCCTGTAAAACGTTTCCTTTCGATTCTAACATTGCTTGTTCAATCAAGTCTTTTTCCGTTTGATGAAGTGCCTCTCGAAGTGGTAATATCGACTTTTTCGGCAGATGCGGTGTTTGTCGAAACGAACGTGGTAAACAAGATAATGTTAGCATTTTCCCTTCTGCTACAATGACCGCATGTTCAATCATATGCTTTAATTCACGTACATTACCTGGCCAATTGTATTGAAGTAAGTGCTGCTTTGCATCTTCATCTATTCCAACTACATTCTTTTTATATTCCTTATTATAAGCTTTCAAAAAGTGCGGAGCTAACAATAAAATATCTTCCTTTCGCTCACGAAGCGGCGGAATAAATAAGGAAAACACATTTAACCGATAATACAAATCTGTACGAATTTTATTTTCACGAAGACACTCATCTGGAGGTTGATTCATCGCTGTAATTACACGCACATCAACTTTTCTTGTTTTATTATCACCGATGCGGCGAATAACACCATCTTCTAGTACACGAAGCATTTTTGCTTGTAAATCTAACGGCATCGAATTCAGTTCATCTAAAAATAAGGTACCACCGTCCGCAAGTTCAAATAAGCCGGCGCGCTCTATGGCACCTGTATAGCTTCCTTTTGTCGTTCCAAACAGTAAGCTTTCAAGTAATGATTCTGGCAAAGCAGCACAGTTTTGAGCAATAAACGCGTTATTTCTTCGTTTCGATGCTTCGTGTATCGCTTGTACAAATAACTCTTTTCCCGTCCCTGTTTCACCGTAAATCAGCACGTTTGCATTTGTAGTTGCAACCTTTTGCGCCAATTGTTTCGCCTGTGAAAAGCGCTTATCATTCGTTATAATCGTATCGAATGCTACATGCCTGTATGGTGCTTTTTTCGGTGATGACCGTTTCATTTTCGACTGCAGGTCAGCAATTTTTTCCGTTAACTTTTGAATCGTAGAATAATCTTTTGCAATTTCAACAGCGCCTGCTATGCGTCCTTCTATAAAAATAGGAAGCGTTGTATTCACCGTGTATACATCTTCTCCCCTTTGATTTTGATATCGTTGCACTTGGTGTAGGATTGGCTTTTTCATTTGCAATACCTTTAACAGTGTACTCGTTTCTGGCGTTAACGAGGGAAATGCTTCTAATAAATATTTACCAAGTACATCTTCTACATTCGATCCATCATGTTTTGCTGCCACAGTGTTATAAAAAATCGTAACCCCATTTTCATCTACTGCATGAATAGCTTCATCAATGCTACTTAAAATCGCTTCAATCACTTCTTGTGTTGAAATCGCCAGCAACGTACTTCCCTCCTTTGCTCAAAAATCAGCAATTATGGTGCCAAATTTTGAGCATCAATCACTAAGATGAAACTCCCATCAGCGAAGATATTTTCTTCTACGCTTATGGAAGTTAAGTAAGTTGATTCTTTATGAACTGTTATCTACGAAATACGAGATAAATCCTTTACCCAAACGTTCATATCCTCTAACTTATCGAAAATATAACAGTTATTCGCAAGTCGGCCTGTATACGTATATCCAAGCTGATAAAATGCTGCGTTCATACCAAATGAAAGTGCCCGCGCGATTGTATACGAACAAAAAATACCTCTCTCTTGCAGTTCCTCTTCTAACTTCATCAGTAAACTTTTCATAAAACCGTGTTTTCGATACTCTGGTAATGTTGCACAATTTGTTAATTCTGCATTTCCTTCTTTTACGTTTATTTCTGCTGAAGCGGTGCTTATAATCTTTCCATCCGTTTCATACACGTAATAAATTGTATCTTCCTTCATCGTTTTCACAATATAATCGACTTCATTTAAAGGTGTTGGATAAATCTCAAATACTTTTCCAAATACATCCGCAAGCTGCTGTGCATCTTCTTCTGTCGCTTTTCGTAATATAAACTGTACTTGTATTTCTTTTTCTATTACTTTCTTAGCAATTACACCACTTAAAATTTCATCTTCCTTCACCCACTGCACGCTATTACGGCGCTCATCATCCCGATACTTTACCATAAAATATGCATCATGCCCCTGGAAGTATTGAGGAATATTTGCTTCTAGCGCAAAGCCAAGAGAGAGCCACTCAGAAATGTGCTCTCCCTTTCCTTTAATAATTAATTTCGTGAAAGAATGAGAGTTTGCGAGTTCTTCAACTCTATGCATTACTTTTTCAACATTTCCCTTATAATGGTCAACTCGAATACGTTTATTAAAATAATCTAACGTGCCTTCTAAAGTATAGTACTTCGTCTGTTCTACAAATTCTTCGTAATATTTCATTGGTCCACCTCGCACCAATCCAGCAGTGTACATGCAATAATCTTTGCCGCTGCAATCATTTTATCAATTTCAATATATTCATTTGGATAATGTGCGACTTTCGTTTCCCCTGGACCAAATACGATCGTTGGAATATTTGCGATTTGTGTAAATAACCCTCCATCTGTTCCCCAAGGTGATGCCTCAACAATTGGCTCTGTGCCTTCAATATGTAAAAAATTATCTTTTAGTGTCGTGATAAGCGGATGGTTTTCTTCCAATTCCCCCGGAACCCATCGTGCGCCAAACCATTCTACCTCTACTGGATGTTCTGTAAACCATGAATCTACCTGATTTAACTGTCCTACCCAATTTTCAAATTCTATTTTTGCATCTTCCATACTTTCATTTGGCGCTACGCCGTATCTGCCTTCTAAAGTAAGAAAATCAGGTACAGAACTTGGCCAACTGCCACCTTCAATTTTCCCAATATTAATCGGGATTGGAATCGGAATTCCTTTATATAAAGGATCCGTAATCCGCTCATTTCGTTTTTCTTCTAGCTTCCTCATATGCTCAACAACAAGCATACTTTTCTCAATAGCACTTACACCTTCATAACGTGTCCCACCATGCGCAGCTTTCCCCTTTACGAATAAACGAAACCACATTGAACCTTGTTGTTTCGAGAAAAATTTCATATTCGTTGGTTCTGGAATAATTACGCCATCTGCCTCGTAACCTCGTAAAAGTGTCGCAAGCGTACCTGCGCCGCCGCTCTCTTCTTCTATTACACTTTGAAAATATACATCTCCCTTTAGAAAAATGCCTGTTGCTACAATGGCTTCTATCGCCAGCATGAGCGATACATTACCACCTTTCATATCAGTAGTGCCGCGACCGTATATACGATTCCCAATTTTTTCTCCTGCATACGGATGATGCTCCCACTGCTTCAAATCTCCTTCAGGCACCACATCAATATGACCATTTAAAATCATCGACTTTCCGCCGCCGCTCCCCTTTAATGTTGCTACAATATTAGGACTATCATTAAAACTTGTACGCGGTGAAACAAAATACGGATGATCTTTCATTTTCGTAAACGACGGCTCCCAAATATCCAAATCTAAACCAAGCTCACGCAGCTTTTCAATTACTACTGCCTGCGCACCGCTTTCATCTCCGCTCGTGCTTTTTTCTTGAATTAAACGTTTTAATAATTTCACACTCATATTTTCATGACTTTCAATATATTCACACACTTGTTTTTTATATTGCTCCAATTGTTACCTCTCCTTTCAGTCAATCACTAGTAAAGATGGACTTACATGAAAAGCAGCTTCTGTACATTTTTTAATATCTTCTACTGTGTACGGACTCATTAATTCTTGCAATACTAATCCTTTCGGTGTTACTTCCATTACAGCCATATCTGTAATAATGACGTCTACACATCGTTTTGACGTAAGCGGAAGTGTACATTCTGAAACAATTTTGGATTTTCCGTATTTATCGACATGACTCATTACAACGACAACACGTTTTGCCTTTTGTGCTAAATCCATGGCACCACCTATTCCTGGTACACGCTTTCCAGGTACAATCCAATTTGCTAAGTCACCTTTTTCACTTACTTGTAGTGACCCTAGAATGGTAACATCAAGTAATCCTTTTCGAATCATTCCAAATGCTGTGCTGCTATCAAAATAACTAGCTCCGGCAATAATTGATGTTGGCAAGCCAGCCGCATTACATAAATTTTCATCCTCTTCGCCTTTTACCGGTGTTGGCCCCATACCTACAATGCCATTTTCCGCATGAAACATAACATGCATATCATCTGGCAAATGATTCGGAATAAGAGATGGGATGCCGATTCCTAAATTCACAATCATCCCGTTTTGAATTTCCTTTGCCGCACGTTTTGCAATTTTGTTGCGAACATCTACTCCCATGCCCATTTCCAGTTCACTCCTTCCGATGGAACGATATAATCAACAAATACACCAGGCGTGATAATTTCTTCTGGATCGAGTTCTCCAAGTGGAACAATTTCTTCAGCCTCGACGATCGTAATATCACCGGCCATCGCGACATGTGGATTCATATTGCGCGCGCTTTTATCAAACACTAGGTTTCCAAACGGGTCTGCTTGTTTCGCAAACACGATAGATACTTCTGCAGTTAGGGCCGTTTCAATCAAATATGTCTTCCCATTTATTTCAACCGTTCGTTTTCCTTCTTCTACAATTGTATCCATCCCAACATCAACAAGAACACCACCTAGTCCTACTCCTCCAGCTCGAATTCGTTCTGCTAATGTGCCTTGAGGAGAGAATTCAATTTGTAATCTCCCTTCATTTAACTGCCGTCCTGCATTTGGATTTGAACCGATATGTGATGTAATTAACGATTTTACACGCTTATTTGTTACAAGACGGCCAATGCCTACATCAGGAAAACCTGTATCATTTCCAATTAAATGTAAATCACGAATTCCTTTATCTAAGATTGCTTGAATTAAAGAGGGAGGAGAACCAATCCCTCCAAATCCTCCAAACATAAGCGTCATCTCATCATGAAAATATGGCATAACATCTTGTATTGTTTTTATCTTTCCAAATGTATTTGTAATAGTTGTCATACGATACTATGCCCTCCTTTTTGCGTCATTTCTTCTACGCTTTTCGCAAAAATATGAAGTAGTTCATCAAGCTCTGCATATGTAGTCGTAAGCGGCGGTGCAACTAATAATGCACTATCTTCCTTACCCGCTTGTCCCGATACAGCTTGGTATAAAAGAAGACCGTTTTTCGCCGCAACAGAAATAAGTTCAGACGCCTTTGTAAACGGTTGCAATTCTACCCCGATTAACAATCCTTTCCCGCGTACATCAGCAATGATTGTCGATTGTTGCTGCACCTTTTGCAAACCTGCCATTAAATATTTCCCTTTTTCAGCAGTTTCTTCTGGTAAACGGTGCTTCTCTGTATATTCAATTACCGCTAAAGCTGTCGCCGCAGATAGTGGATTTGCACTCAATGTATGTCCGCTCATCACAGAACGAGACCCTCGTAAAATCGGTTCCATCACACGATCACTTACCATCGTGGCAGCAATTGGCGCATAACCAGCTGCTAATCCTTTTCCGAGCGTCATAATATCCGGCTGGACATCCCAATGCTCCATCGCAAACCATGCTCCTGTGCGGCCTAGTCCTGTCATAACTTCATCAGCAATAAATAAAATATCATAATGCTCACAAATCTCTTTAATCACCTTATAATAATCTTTCGGTGGTACTACAGCTCCCCCAGCTGCACCAATAATTGGCTCCGCAATAAACGCTGCAATATGCTCTGCGCCAATACGTTCAATGGATCGCTCTAACTCTGTCGCACACGAAAGTTGACATGTTGGGTACACCTTTTGTACAGGGCAACGGAAACAATACGGTGCTGGTAATGTCGGGTAATCTTCCAAAATGGAAACAAAACGTTGTCTACGCAATGGATGCCCAGACAATGATAATGCTCCCATCGTAATTCCGTGATAACTCATCCAGCGTGACAAAATTTTATTCTTTCCTTGAATACCGCGCTCTTGAAAATGTTGAATCGCAATCTTCATAGCCGTTTCATTTGCTTCTGTACCGCTATTCACGAAAAAGCTCCAATTTAAATCGCCCATATTTAAATCGCTTAGCTTCTTCGCTAGCTTCTCTGCTGGCTCACTCGTAAACTGTGAACGATATACAAAAGCAATTTCTTCTGCTTGCTGTTTAATAACCTCTGCAATCTCTGTTACACCATGACCAATGCTTGCTGTAATCGCTCCTGACGAACCATCAAAATATTTATTTCCATTTTGATCATATAAATAAACACCTTTCCCGTGTGAAATCATCGGATACGGTTGACCAACAAGTGGCTTAATTAAGTAATCACGCATGACGTTCCCCCCGTTTCTTCAACTCATATATAAATATGTAGAAAATCAATTCTTCTTTCATAAAAAAAAGAACTCTCTGCTTAAGCAGTGAATCTATTAAAAAGCCAATATTATAGAATATAAAAATAAATGCATAAAAATAAAATAGAAAGAAATTTCAGAAATAAAAACCTATAAATCAACAACGTTTTCTCTACATCCCTCCCTATCCAAACGAAAACATCAATTAAAAACCACGTACTCCTCTCTTCTAAACTATCATTTTAAGCGAAAACATGTTGCTAATATGTAAACTTCGACAACCCTCTAGTAAATTTCCTTCTTACTTCTTCATTTTATTCCATATACTTTCAAACAAATTTAGACAAAATTTTCACAAAAAGAACCTCGTCCTATGATAAGACGAGGTTCTCCTACTGTATATTATCCCACTACAACTTCTTCTCTTTTTTCTGTCTTGCTAGTTAAATATTCTACGATATTACGAGCAATATGAACACCACATGCACTTGCTTGTGCTAATCCCCGTGTTACGCCAGCACCGTCTCCGCCTAAGTATAAACCGGAAATTTCTGATTCAAAGTGTTTATTAAGTTTTGGTCTTGCAGAGTAGAATTTCGCTTCTACACCGTAAAATAATGTATGTTCAGAGGCAATGCCTGGTGTGACATGGTTTAATGCCTCAGTCATTTCAATTAAGCTCTTCATTGTATTGTATGGCAATACAAGACCTAAGTCTCCTGGTACCGCTTCTTTTAATGTTGGCTCAAGAAACCCTTCTTGAATACGCTTCGGTGTAGAACGGCGACCTTTTAAGATATCTCCATATTTTTGTATCGTAACCCCGCCCATTGAAATGCGATTTGCTAAGCGTGAAACTTCATGTGCATATTCGTTCGGCTGATCGAATGGCTCAGAAAATTGATGTGATACTAAGAGCGCAAAGTTCGTATTATCACTACCTAGCGCAGAATCTTTGTACGCGTGACCATTCGCTGTCATAATACCAGAATGATTTTCAACAACGACGTGACCAGATGGATTACTACAGAATGTGCGTACTCGCGTTCCTACAGATGTGTTGAATACGAATTTTCCTTCATAGAGATGCCTATTTATTTCTTCCATCACAATATTTGAAGTTTCAACGCGAACACCGATGTCTACTTGGTTCGTGTTCATTTTTAAACGGCGTTTTTTCATAATTTTAGTAAGCCAAGCAGATCCATCACGACCTGGTACAATGACTACTTTTTTTGCAGATAATATTGTTCCATCTTTTAAAACAATTCCACGAACGGTATGTTCATTCTCTGCCTTTTCAGTTACGATATCGTCCACTTCCACTTTAAATTTCATGTCAATTTTCTCTTTTAAATATTCGAAAATGCTTTTTAAAATTTCTAAGTTTTGTTCTGTACCTAAGTGACGAACTTGCGCACGTAATAGTTTTAACCCCGCTGCATAAGCACGTTTTTCAATATCACGAACTTCATCCGTTAATGGATCTGTAATTGAAGTAGTTGCGCCGTGTGCTAAGTTAATTTTATCTACATATTTGATTAAGTCCATTACTGTCGATGGCGATAAATAATCTGTCATCCAACCACCGAATTCACTTGTAATGTTAAATTTCCCATCTGAATATGCTCCTGCCCCGCCGAATCCATTTGTGATAGAGCATGCTGGTAAACATCCTGCATACTCTTTCTTTCCAACAGCAGGCGGACATTTCGTTATTTTCTTTTGAAGAATCGGACAATTACGTCGATATATATCATGTCCTTTATCGATTAATAGCACCTTTGCATCTGGCATTTTACCAGTTGTTTCATAGCAAGTAAAAATCCCCGCAGGACCTGCACCTACAACAATTACATCATAGTTCGTATTCATATATTCATTCCCCCATTGCATTCCTAAGAAAACCCTTACTAAAGGTATCATGTCCCATTTGGAAAGTCAACAGATTTAACGAACGATTATTAATAAAAATGTTTAAATGTTCGTGAAAAATCACGTTTTTTTATGTAAACAAATAAAAATAGCATCCAAAACAAGAAAGAACCGATTAATCATTTCTGCATCACTGGAGAGTAAGACCCCCACCTCACATTTAAAAGAGGCAATAAAGCTAGGTGGAGGATAACTGCCTGTATAAACCCAATTGGGCAAACTTTTCATCAGTGAGGCGAAAAGACTCCCACTGATGGAAGTTTCACTTTATTTTTAATCGGTTCACCATGACGCTCTTTCTGCATAATTAGAAACGTACGCAAGTAGCTCCAATTATAATTAATAAAATAAACAACACGACCACGATTGCAAAGCCAAAACCACAGCCTCCAGCACCACCGCAGCCATAACCACTGCCATAGCCTGGATATCCTCCACCATAGCCCCACATAATTTTTCACTCCTTACATCCATTTAAAATAGTTTACATTTACAAAATATGTAGGACAAACATTATTTTGTATGTGTGTTTGCCTAGAAATTAAAAAAATCTCCAGTTCAGATAGAGATTTCATCCACTTAAGGCTTTTTTTGCATATCTTCTCCTTGTACATGCATATAGTTGTAATAATGAGAAAAGAGGGAGGCATATCAATGAATTCATTTGAAGGAGAAAAATACGCGCAGCAAGCTTCGATGTATGAGCAACTTGCTCGTTATTACAAATATACAAATCCCCAAAAATATATGGAAGTATACTTAAGACACTATGAGGTGATGAAACAATTCGTACAAGCTTATGAGAAGAATCGTGTATCACTACCATTTTCAAGTGAGCAATCATTACCCTCTTACGTTCGAATCCTACACGCTTCTCCTGATTTATCTGCTATTGATATTGTCATGAATGGACAAAAAGTAGTAAAAAACATTTCATTTAAGCAATATAGTCCATATCTTTCACTTATCCAAGGACAATACCGCGTTGATATCGTACCTACTGGCGAAGAAACCCCCATCTTTTCAACGCTCGCTCCTGTAATGGGAAATCATGCATATACTTTTGCGGCAGCTGGAAATTCCAATAAACTGCAACTTCTACATTTAACTGATAATACACCTCTTCCATATGGACAAGCCAAAATACGATTCGTTCATTTATCTCCTGATGCACCTCAAGTAGATGTGGCTTTAAAAGATGGGGAAAGCCTGTTTGAAAAGGTTATATTTAAACAAGCAACAGATTATTTACAAGTGAGCCCTGGAGTCGCAGATATTGAAATAAGTGCTGCAGAAACAAAAAACGTTATTTTAACAATACCTGAGGTGAAAATTGAGGCAAATAAAATTTATACGATTGTTACACTTGGTTATGTAAATAAATCCCCAAAACTGGAGAGTTTATTTTTGACAAATTAGTTTTCCATAAACATGCGACTAACAAAAAAACAGAATAGAAAAAATATTGAATTTTATTTATAATTGTAAATAAATATATATTTCCAGGAGGTTGAACATGACTCATTTTGAAGAAAATTTAAAAAAGTACGCGCAATTAGTTATACAAATTGGGATTAATATTCAAGAAGGACAAACTCTCGTTATCCATGCCCCTATTACATCTTCACGCTTAGTTCGTGAACTATCAAAGCAAGCCTATAAATCTGGAGCAAAAAATGTCCATGTCGAATACTCGGATGAAGATTTAACGTTAATTAAATACTTACATTCACCACTAGAAGGTTTGAAGGAATTCCCTCACTGGAAAGCAAAAGGACTTGTTGAATTAGCGAAAAACAACGCTGCCTTTTTGTATGTTGATGCATCTAACCCTACTCTTCTTCAAGATATTGATGCAGAACGACTTGCAATTGCGATGAAAACAAGTGCAGCTGGTATGAAGGAACTGACCGAATACCGAGTTAATAGTCAATGTAGTTGGTCTATTATCTCTTTTCCAACCACCGAATGGGCGTCGCAAATCTTTCCTGAACTTAGTGCTGAAGAAGGTGTCAATAAATTATGGGAGCTTATCTTTACAACTACAAGAGTAACTGATGATAATCCAATACAGGCATGGCAAAATCATATTCAATTATTAAATAGTAAAGCACATCATTTAAATGAGAAAAAGTATAAAAAGCTGCACTATAAATCTGATAAAACTGATTTAACGATAGAACTTCCGGATACTCACAAATGGTTAAGTGCACAATTTCAAAATAAAATACATACTCCGTTTATACCGAACATGCCTACAGAAGAAGTATTTACTGTCCCATTAAAAACTGGTGTAAACGGTGTAGTAGGAAGTACAAAGCCCTTAAATTATGGCGGTACATTAATCAATAATTTTTCTCTTACTTTCCGTGAAGGAAAAGTTGTTGATTTTTCAGCCGAAACTGGTTATGAAACTTTGAAAAAATTATTAGAAACAGATGAAGGCGCCTTGCACTTAGGAGAAGTTGCGCTCGTTCCGTACGATTCACCTATCTCTAATACAAACGTTATCTTTTTCAACACATTGTTTGATGAAAATGCATCCTGTCATCTTGCATTAGGCAGTGCACTCCCTATGTGTATCAAAGACGGTATTCATATGAGTAAAGAAGATCTGCAAAACAATGGATTAAACGATAGTATTACACATGTTGATTTTATGGTTGGATCTGCCAACCTCGATATTGATGGTGAAACATTAGATGGAAAATTTGAGCCTATCTTTAGAAATGGTAATTGGGCATTTTAATTTTTTGTTTCAAAACATAAAAATATATCAACTTTTCTTTCAACAAAAACACACCGTTCAAAATGAGAACGGTGTGTTTTTAAATGTACAATGTACCACACTTTAGTACCTATTAAAAAATATATAAATCCATTTTAATTTTTCGACATACAAATTGCTGCCATGCACAGCCAAATGCTCTGCGCCTCTTAAAAAAGACCGTTATATGTGGTCTATAATCGATACGTTTATAGACTGACCGCTCGCTCTGCCGTTATATTGCTTTTTCAAACGAAATATGAAATTCTGTCCACTCTTTTGTTGACTTACACGTAATGTACCCTTTATGTTTCTCCACAATTTGTTTACAAACAAATAAACCAATTCCAGTTCCTAACTTCTTTGTAGTTACAAATGGTTCAAATATTGTTTCTATATTTTCTATTGGAATCATCGGTCCGTTGTTTTTAATAAAAATATGTATTAATTCTTCATCTTCACAAATTTCAATAACAATTCTCTTGCTTTCATCTATTCCTTCAAGAGCGTCAATAGAGTTCATTAAAATATTTAAAAACACTTGTCTAACTTCGCTTCGATACCCTGTAAATGGTATTGGATACGGCAAATTTTTCTCAATAGAAACATTTGCATTCACTAAACTCGGATATAAGAAATGAATAATATCATGAAATAAGTCATTCAGCCAAAATCTTTCTGCTTCATTCCATATTTCTTTTTTTGATACAAGTAAAAATTGAGAAATTCTAAAATTTAATTGATCAAGCTCATGTGAAATTATATCTAAATACGGAAGATTCGGTTGATCTGATTTTAACAATTTTACAAATCCCATAATAGATGTTAATGGATTACGAAATTCATGAACGAAACTCGCTGACATTTGCCCTAATATTGTCAATCTCTCTTTATGTGTTTCATTAATAAATTTTTGCTTTTCTTCCAAATTTTTCGAAATAATCTCCGAATATTTCAGAACTGTATAATAAATTAAACGATCAAAACAAATATGTATCTTACCCATGATTGGTTTCAATTCACGAGCGTTCACATCCAATTCACACATCGCTTCAAATAATTCATTCCGCCCTACATTTGCATTATAGACAAAATCGCCAATATTTGCGTCTGCCTTCGCACGTTCAATGGCAATTTTCTCACATAATGGTCTAATAAGCTCAATATCTTTCTCACTCATAATAAGCTCAATCATTAATGATAATATTTCTTCTCCGTTCTCAACGATTTCTTGTTTAAAAGGATCATTTTCTGAAATAATAATTTTGTTTTTCCATTTCTCTACGAATTGCTGATTATTAATTTTTAAGTACGTACAAAACATTTTACTAATATCCTCGATCGGAAAAACCCCCATTCCCTCCATCTCCATACGAAAAATACCCTATATATATATTTTGAATATTAACACAAAAAACATTTTTCGTTAAGACACTATTGTCACATTTTGTTATTTCATGTTGATAAAATTTTTCAATATAGTATGTGAAATTATTTTTTTTGCATCCTTTTCATTTTTTTCATACAATATAAACAGGAAAGGTGTGAAAAAAATGATAAATAAAAATGTGGAAGACTATCTTCAAGAAGGCATTCACGGCCAAAAACAAAACAAACCTGAAGAGCGTAACATGTTTTTAAGCACATTGCGTGAACGTGTAGAAATAGCATTAACGATCGGACAAGTGATGCAAAAAAGCGTATATCCAGAGATTAAAGATCGTATTAGTTCTTCTAAAGGATTAACATTGTATGTGAACGGTAACATCACTTATCCACATTTATCTAAATACATTACATTAGCAAATGAAAAACAAGTGCCTTTTACAATTGTACAAAATAAAGATGCAAATACACCAATTGGACTTGTTCTCGCACATAATACAGCAATTGAAAAAGAACAGATTTATGTAGAAGATGAAATATACAAGCAAGAAATGAACTGACAAAATACGCCCGGCCTCTAAACGGGCGTATTTTGTACGATAAAGTGAAACTTCCGTCAGTGGGGGTTTTCTTCATCCCCCACTGACGGTTAGTTGAACCAATCGGGCTTTTACGGGCAGTTATCCCCCACCTATCTTCTTTGCTTCTCTCTGAATCTTGAGGTGGGGGTCTTACTGCCCACGAATAGCGGGATAAATAAAAAACCTCACCTTAAAGGTAAAGGTTATGAACTGACTTGTTCTTGAAATGAAACGGGCTGTTCTACTACCTCTGCAGACTGAACTGTAAGTTGCTTTGTCACTTCAATTTGTTTAATGTAATATCCATCTAATTCAACAATACGAAACTTATAATTTTCAATATCGATACTATCACCTTGTTCAATTTCAAGATGTTCTGTTAAAATCCAGCCTCCAATTGTATCAACATCTTCATCGTCGATCGCAAGTCCTAACAATACATTCACTTCACTAACAAGTACCTTTCCTTCTAAAATTAATCTTGTTTCGCTAATGCGCTGAATTTCTGGCTTTTCATCTGTATCAAATTCATCCTGTATGTCGCCAACAATTTCTTCTAATATATCTTCAACTGTTACAATTCCCGATGTCCCGCCGTACTCATCCACTAAAATTGCCATATGCGTGCGTTCCCGTTGCATTTTCACAAATAAATCATGAATAGCGATGGATTCAATAATTTGAATAATTGGACGAGCATACTGCGCAACAGTTTCTTTATTATTTGTGCCATTATGTTTCACAAAATCTTTGAAAATATCTTTAAAGTTTACAAAGCCAATAACATGATCTTTGTCACCGTCAATGACAGGATATCTCGTATATTTCTCATTTGACATCATTTTCATTGCTTCCATAACAGATTGCTCTTTCTCTAAAATGACCATTTCTGTTCGTGGAACCATTATTTCTTTCGCTATTCGATCGTCAAATTCAAAAATTTTATTCACATATTTATATTCTGATTGATTAATTTCACCATTTTTATAACTTTCTGATACAAGCATACGTAACTCTTCTTCTGAATGTGCTGCTTCATGCTTTTGCATTGGCATTATACCAAACATTCTTGTAACTATACGCGCTGAACCATTCAATGTCCAAATAAAAGGATACGCAAGTCGATAGAAGAAGATAAGCGGTCTTGCAACTGATAAGCTAATTCCTTCTGCCTTCTGAATCGCCAATGTTTTCGGAGCTAGTTCGCCTACAACAACATGAAGAAAGGTAATGAACATAAAAGCTAGAAAAACAGATAATATAGATGTCGCCGAGGGAGGCACTTCCAATTTTGTAAAAATCGGTTCCAGCATACGTTTCACTGTCGGTTCTCCTAGCCAACCAAGGCCGAGTGCTGTCACTGTAATCCCTAACTGACATGCTGATAAATACTCGTCTAAGTTTGTAATGACTGTTTTCGCTGCAATTGCACGTTTATTTCCTTCTCCAATTAAATAATCGATACGTGAGCTCCTAACCTTGACAATTGCAAATTCAGCTGCAACAAAGAAAGCAGTTAAGGCAATTAAAACAATCACCATACTTATACTAAATATGTCCAAATACGTTTCCTTACTCACTTTGTAAGTAAGGAAGCCACCTCCTAATTGTTTTATTCTAAAGAAAAGACTACTCTAACAATCTTACAAGTTTCTACACTAGTAATTCCCTTTTATACATTATATGCATACATGATAAGGATATTTACGTTTATGATAACGAAACTTATACTCTCCGTCAAATAAGAGAAACAACTGAAATTATATACATACAAATTAAAAAATCGACATAAAAAAAACACTCTTTCTTTCCGGGATGGCGAGAGCAGCTTGTCAGGCATAGAAGCGGCCAGGTTCTTATTCTATGCCTGGTAAGGTTTAAAACAAAAAAAAGCAAGTAGCGGTCATATTGTATTTTGCATAGAAGTGACTTATATGTCGAAAAATCAAACTAGATATATATAGACATTTTTTTCATTTTCGAGATGTTTCTATCCTAAAAAAATTTATTTTTGTCAAAAAGCACTTTCTTTGCCGATTCCTCGCTTCTTTTGTCAGCTATGCAGGGAACAAACAAGTTATCACGAAACCTTCTAATTAATGAAATATAGGAGGGGTTATTGTGGAGTATAAAACGCCGATGATTGCCAAAACGTTAGGGATTAGTCCAAAAGCTGTTATCCGCCTTGCACAGCAAATGGGATTAGAGTTAAAAAAGAATAAATTTGGCCACTATGTTTTTTTCGAAAAAGATTTACAACAAATGCTTGATTTCCAGCGATCTGCACCAAGTCAAAATCATGAACCATCTTCCTATCATGCTGCTGAAGCAGCACCGTCAAATGAAATGGAACAGTTTATAAAAGAATTAAAACATCTATCCTTACGATTAGATCGGCTAGAAGAAAAATTACACAATAAAGCAGATGATGTCGTAAGTTATCAGTTGTTACAACACCGAAATGAAATGGAAGAAATGTATGCAAAAATTAACCAATTAGAAGCAGCACTTAAACAAAAAGAATCTATCTATATTACACAGGAAGTCGCAGCGTCAAAACAAGAAGAAAAACCAAAACGTCGGAAAATGCTTTTAAGTATTTTTGGATTTTAATACACGTAATGAAAAAGGTGACGTTCATTGAACATCACCTTTTTCATTATGATAACATCACTTTCATATCTTCTTCTGCCGTTGTAATGAGTTTTAAACGAAATGCGTCCTGTAACACTTGTAGTACACTTGGTGATATAAACTCCGGTGCTTTCGGGCCGATACGAATATCTTGAATACCAAGGCTAAATAATCCGAGTAAAATGGCTACAGCCTTTTGCTCAAACCAAGATAATACAATGCTAACTGGCAATTCATTCACTTCACATTGAAATGCTTCTGCTAAAGCGGCTGCAATTTTTACTGTTGAAATCGAATTATTACATTGTCCGAGATCAATATAACGCGGTATATTCGTTCCTGGTACAACACCATAATCTACGTCATTAAAGCGGAATTTCCCGCAAGATGTCGTTAAAATAACTGTTTCTGCTGGTAAGGATGTTGCTAATTCCCGGTAATATTCTCCGCCTTTGCCAGGTGCATCACAGCCAGCAATGACGAAGAAACGTTGAATTTTACCAGCTTTCACCGCATCAATTATTTCTGGTGCAAGGGATAATACAGTTTCATGGTGAAATCCCGTTGTTAACTGTTCTTCTGACTCCATTTGGACATCTGGAAGCTCCAACGCCGTTTCAATAAGCGATGTAAAATCATTATTTTCAATCCTACGTACTCCTTCTAATCCTGCAACATCATAGGAAAAGAAACGGTTTGCATATGTTCCTTTAATTGGCATGACACAATTTGTCGTTGCTAATATAGCTCCTGAAAATTTTTCAAATAAACGACGCTGATCATACCAAGCCTTTCCGATATTCCCCTTTAAATGCGTATATTTTTTCAACTGCGGATAGCCATGTGCTGGCAGCATTTCAGAATGTGTATAAATATTGATACCTGTTCCTTCTGTTTGCTTTAATAACTCTTCTAACGCGAACAAATTATGTCCTGTAACAACAATCGCTTTTCCATAGGCGCGATTTTGTGTAATTTGTACTGGTTCTGGCACTCCGAAATGATCAATATGTGCCTTATCAAGTAATTCCATCACATGAATTGCAGCTTTCCCAACTTTCATTGCCATATCTAAATGTTCTTGTTCATTAAAGTTTGAATTTGTTAACGTCATATATAATGCTTCATTTACTACTGCATCTACAAATGGGTCTGTGTACCCAAGCTGCGCTGCGTGGGTACGATATGCAGCAATTCCTTTTAATGCAAAGACGATAATATCTTGTAAACTTGCAATGGTTTCATCTTTTCCACAAACTCCGATAATTTTACATCCTCCGGTAGACGTTTGTTCACATTGATGACAAAACATCATTCCCATCCCCTCTCTAGCAATCTTTATAGTGTAAGCGTAATACAAATCACTATCGAAAGATGTGATGAGAATCACATGGAATAATGCAATTATGTGACAATAATTACCTTGTTAACATAATTTTTTTACTGTTTTCTTTAATTAGTGCTTGTGCATGTTCATTTCCTTGAATCACGTCACGAAATTCTTTCAAGGAGTACATATGTGTTAATCCTTTCAAAACATGAATACAAACTGGTACACCTTGTATCTCATCATTAACAGGAAATGCATCATCAATTGGTTCTATTGGAAACCCTAATGAACGTAAGTACATATACATACGCTTTGTTACAACCGCAATATACCACTCTGCTTTAACTTCTAATGCATGTATAAATAAAATCGTCGCAAGTTGTTTAAATTGCCCACGACCGCGAGATGTTTTTGCAATACTTAACTTTCCAACTTCGTACAAGTTTTTTAACCCTTTTATATATTCATTTTCAGAAAACGGATAAAAAAACTCGGAATTCGATTGTTCAGGTGTTGTATAATTTATGCATTCAATGGTTCCGATATAATGATTGTCCTCTATCAATAAAAATCTTGAAGGTGTTAAATTTCGTTCTACAAACATTAAGTTTCGTTCTTCACAAAAATCTCCCCATAATTGTTCGAACCAAAAATGTTCTTCCTTTGTTTGAACACGTTGGAACATACTTCCCCGCCTTTCCCATCGCTATTTACTTTTGTTAGCGCTTTCACAATCTATCATATAAAAAGGTAACTTGCTATGCAAGAAAAAATATTTTTCATTTAAAAATAATGGTTCCTAAATTATTTTTAAATTTATACAAAAATCCCCTGAAAAACATGTTACATCTTGAGAAGGCCCTACACATCTCAAATTTCAAAAGAAAAACTGACCAATCAGGGGATAAAGTGTAACATTATTCCCTTATCCCCGCCAGCCATCTCTGAAAAATGTTCACTAATTCTTTCTTCCCCGCTAGCCTCTCTTCTCCTTTTTTTGTTTTATACGGATACAATTGTAAAAATACACCGCAACCTGCTTCAATTTTTTTGGCATGCAAATGACTGCCTGGATATACACATATAACTTCATAAATTGCACGGCGGTGAAATAATCGTTTTCCATCCTGCTCTTCTACGTATTTAATTGACCAATATTTGTACATCTGCTCGGTTGCTTTCGTATTTCCAACTGGCTGAAAAATGTTATACATCGGACTATATTTTACTTCAATAATAATTGATGATTGATATTCATAAGCAGTTTCCCCTCGCTTATAACAATCGATACGAATATCCGGTTTTTTTGTATCTTCTCCATTATAAAAATGGCTCTGTTTACTAAGTGCAATAAGTGGATGGGTTTCAATTAAATCATTGAATGCCACATGCAGCTGCAACTCTTCGTTTTCTAACACGATTATTGTACCATCTTGTAAACCGTCTAAATAGAAATACGATTGAATTTGTTCTGCAATTGACGGAACATCGTTAAAGCCAATCTCCTGTAAAATTGCCACAACAGTAAAATATGCATAGTACTCATAAATTAAAAATGTCGGCTTATAAACAAATAAAAATGATGGTTCTATTTCATTGTGCTGCGGTAAAAATTCAAGCTGACGTAATAACTGATGATAAACAGGGGGGAGTGTATGTGTTGTAAGCGTAGCTTCTTCCCGAACACCTCTCCAAAATGGTGTGTATAAAAGATGTGAAAAATACGTAAGTATACTTTGCAAAATGGAATATAGCACTTTATATTCTTGAATTTTCATCGCAATTTTGCGCAAATCAGTGTCTTTTAACAAATGAATATTACTATATTTTTGTTTGTCTCGCTCAGTTACAGAGCCATTTCGCTCAATCATTTGCATAATGGTATGCACTGCTTTTTTCTCTTCTCTTCGCGTTTGCTGTGCCCTCTCTAATTTCTGAATCGTTTCACGTAAAAACAAATCAATTTCTAATAGCTTATTATAAAACAACTTCGTTTTATATTTTACATAGCCATTTTCATTACAGTGCTTTTGCTCTGTAAATCGGCGATTAAATCTTTTTGCATACGGCTTTTTCTCATGTGAAATGATGCTCTTTCTTGTGGGCTTTCTCTCTTTTATTTCCCATATATATTCTTGTTCAAAAAATTTCTTATGCTGCACTTCATAATATAACTGCTTTACTTTTTTCATTTTTTGCGGCAACACACGTAGCATACGCATATATGAATAATCTTCAATCTCTGCAAACGTAACAAATGTCTTTTTATAATATCCCCGATCTAAAATGACTCCACCTAGTATAGACTTTACATATTGCTGAATTAACTCTAGTTGATCGTCAAAAAAATTTTTCGGAACGATTTGAAATGCTCCGTAAAACAGCTCTTCTCCAATCTGCACTTCAAAGTGATATATACCGCAGCGCCATGGATATGTATAATCCGTTTTTCCGTGCTCATACAGTAAAACGGTACGCTGTTTTTCATGCAGTTCATATTTCCATTCCATATGGTGCTTTTGGCCTTCATATACTTTATTCCAAATAAACGTAACTTTAATAGGATATTGTGATTGTATATGTAACCGAAGCGGTTTTAATTCTTGTACTTTGTACACACATGAAGAAATTGTAACTGGTGAAACACAAAGTTTATTTAAAACAATATGTTCCCCCTTCTCTCCTGCTCCTACTATCACTTTCAATACGAAAGGAAGCCTCTCCCCTGTCTCTATAATCTCTGTCTCATACGGACTTTCATTTAACATATCCGTACAGCTCCAACTCTCGCTGTTTTTGTTTCATATACAGCAGTGAGTGTTCAAAGGTTGAAACACGATTTGCAAGTGATGACTGTAATAATTGTACAAGAGACATCTCTTTTTTCCCCTCTTCACGAAGCAATGCCCCTATTGTCGCTTCTGTGCCACGTAACTTCGTTAAAATACGTTGTTTTATTTGTAAATCAAATGCTTCTTCACGACTTATTAACAAAGATTCTCCTTCATCATACGGAATATTTTGTAAATAAGATGCAATTGCCGATGCAACGCGAAAAGAAATTCCTTTTGAAGCATCGTGAAGAAATAACAGTTGATGCACTTTATCTAATAACTCCAACTCTTCATCTGTAAACACGTCAAGCATTACCTTGTGGTGAACCCAATTCATTCGAAATTCTAATGCTGAAACAGATAATGCACACGGAATATTTATCATCTTTCTCTCCACTATACTCATCTCACAAAATGGGATTTTTTGAAGGAATACGACATTTACACGGTCTAATAAACGGTCAGATAGCTCCTTTGTTGTTTCATCAAAATTAACTGTACCAATAAATATGACATTATCACCAATTTCTATTTGCGGTGGTACATCCTGTTCTTTTTCATTACTAGCTGCATATAAAGTTAAAATACGATTTTTCCGATTTAGCTGCAAGAGTGATAGAAAAGGAGTAAACCAATGTTCAATATATGACAAGTTCATTTCATCAAATACAATCATATATAATTGATTTGGATTTTTAGCGGCATCTAACAGTGTTCGAACAAGTTTAGTTTCACTTTCCATATACGTTCCATTTGAATGAAGATAACCTAATACGTCATGCGGTTCTTGATACGATGGTGACACAGGAATCCAAATGAAATCTTTCCCAAACGTTAATCCGAGCGCTTCTGCATAGGCTTGCACAAACTGTGATTTTCCGATTCCAGGCATACCACCTACTATTGTTAATAAATTTGTCTTTACACAAATATGAAAATTGTAAATATCGATTTCATCAATATATAATTCTTTTTCTGTGATAATTTTCTTTACGTATTGTATAAAAGAATACTCACGTTCATTCCATTCATTTCTCTTTTCTTGTTTACGTGTATCGCTGATTTCAATTTGTTTTCCATTCTCTTTTATTTGTTTTTCTAATTGTTCATATACTTCTGCTCGAACAAAAAACAAACTATTCTCTACATTCATATCGACATACTGCATCCAATCATCCATATCGAGGTAACGAACATCACGCCTCAGTTCTCGATATGTAATGGTACTAATAGAAGGTTTTAAAGATACATTTCCATATATCCGCCCTTCATGCCATAGCAACTCTGGCGTACCAAAATCATGCGGGAATTTGGGCACTAGAAATGAAACATATCCTTTCCCAAGTTTTCTTTCAAATACTTCTCTCGCTTTTGGGACTGATAGTTTAGGAGAAGGAATCATTTTATAGGAGCTTGCAATTTCTCTTTCTTCAGCAGCTATTAATTCTGCATATAAAATGTTCTCCATATAAGAAAGTTGGAATAGCAACAATTGTTTTTCTCGTCTTCCTTCTTTTATACTGGCAAAGAATTTTTCATTTTGTTTACTTTTATATAAACCCTCAAATATATGTGAATCTTCTCCAAAAGCCGCTTCAATTATGTTTGGGATTGGCGAAAGACAAACGACAAAAAATGACCCTTTCTTCTTCTTTTTCTCTTCTACAAATTTCCCAATAAAACGCATATGCTGTAATCTCTTTACAAAGCTTGGGTGAAGAGCTTTCTCAAGTTTCATCTCGCTCACCTTCTTTTTTCAATGCTTTTATCCCGTTAGTCGCGGGCAGTAATGCTCCCACCTCACATTCTGGACGAGCCACTTCCACATTTCTTTGTTGTCCAGCTCTAGCGGCTTAGAATCTCCGGTCATTTCGCCCCCTCGGACGAGGCAAAAAGCACCACTCTGCCTTATGCGTGGGCGTCCTGCGATTCTGAGCAAGCTGCTTCCGCTTTTCTTAAGAAGTTAGGTAGGAGATAAACTACCCGTAACCCCCCACTGATTAAAGTTTCACTTTATCATTGTATGAATAATAAGAGCAAACTAGAAATAAAAAAAACTGACACTAATTGTCAGTTCAAATGTAAGCCTTCTTTTTCTTGTGAAATTGCATTGTGAGCAATCTTCATTTTCGCTAAAACATAACGTAATGTATCTTCTGCATTCATATCTTCATGTACATGCATATTGGCTAAAACTTCTACAGAACAAGCTAAATTTTCTACCGCTCCGCGCAGTTCGGGATGTCGATTAAAGAACGCTTCTTGCACTAATAATTTCTGAATATCTTTAGCTAACTCTACAATCCGCATCAATTTTTCCTTTTCTTCCATAACAATCCCCTCCTACACATTATTAAAACTATATATTCTGTTTATCCTTAAAAATTCCTGCCAATTTTTAAAATTAACACGTAAGAAACCTTATTCACCCACTAAAAAGGCGTTAGCCTTAAGATGGGAATCAATGATCCAATTTTTTTATTATAAAGATGGAAATTTTTAAGTGTTGTTTGCTCAAAAATCTTACTTGTCTCCTACGAAACCATAATTTCATAAGTACTATAAAAGTTATAGCTTATAAAATAAATCAAATAGATTATTTGTACAAACACTTTTCCTTATTTGTCATTTTATATACTATAACTTTATAAAGAAGAAGAGTTATATATATATGTGTAATTCTGCGAGTAATGGATGTTGTCCTTTATCTCAATTTGTTGTTGATAGTATATGTGGCATTTTTGATACAGATCTTATAATAAATGTTTTTAGTGATTCTACTGGATTTCAATTAGCGACGATTACGATAACAATTCATACAACATCATTGGTTCAGTTGTTTTAGTTATTCATGAAAAGAATGAAATTTTTTTTGAAAACAAACAATATATAAGATAAAAAAACCTGATTTCTAAAATATCTTAGCGTATAATATCCGCGTTTTATCGTTAAGACCCTATGCCCATCAACTTAAGATTTTAAAATTCCCCAAAACAAAAATTTTGTGCATTATGCTCGTTTTTATTGTTGGTTATGATTGGTAGGGCCATTCTCCATTAATAATTCGTAGGAAAGAGATAAATATTAGAAAAATTGTCAATGAAAATTCATGTAAACCCTCTAAAAAAATCTTACAATCAAAGCAGAGAGACTTTGGAACGGGAGGCACTAGCCATGAATCGAATTGAACGTGAAGAGAAAACAATTAGCATTATGATTGATATGTATTGTAAAAACGAACATGAACAAGATACTATATGTGAAGAATGTCAGAAGTTAAAAGAGTATGCTTATTTTCGTTTATCAAAATGTCCATTTCAAGAGAAGAAGCCAGCATGTCAAAATTGTAAAATTCATTGTTATAAACCAGATATGAAAAATTTCGTTAAGGATGTTATGAAGAAGAGCGGACCGAAAATGATTTTAAAACATCCATATTTCGCGGTCATGCATGTTATTGACACAATGAAGAAGGCTCCTGACTTACCGAAAAGAAAAAAGAGCTAAAAAATCAATTTTATTATTTCTTTAGGTCTATTTGTCGTTTACATATAACAAGGATTTAACAAAATGAGCCAAAAACGGCCGTTTAAGGAACTTTATTGAGTTCTAACGAAACTAACAGAAAGATGGTCAAAAACCAGTTCCGAAACTCATTACCAAAAAAAATCCCGTAACAAGCATTAAATATCGTTTAACCGATGATCAAACGCAAACACGTCTGAAAAACCAAGCGATACGCGAAAAGAAGAAAGGCATTATCATGAAGGATAAAAGTAAACGTTTAATGGGCATGCGTTAAGACCCCTTATTGAAAAAATTAATAATTTTAAATGACTGTATTGCTAAGACATCCTTTTTAAGGATATTTTACCCCCATCCAAACCAGGACGGGGGTATGTGTGTTGGAAGTATTAAACTTAAACAACTTGTTGTAATCTTAACACTTCCTTTTTACGGGTGGTGACAGCTTTGCTGGCCCTACCCTTTTTGTATATTGATATTTTTACATTCCAATCTTGCCAGCAACGAGCATATAAATAGAAACTACTGCTGCAAGTAAAATGATTATCATCACATACCGTTCAGCGCGAGTAAAACAGCGATTTCCTTGTTCTTTTCTTGCAGCAACATATACGATAAGTCCGATGCCATATACTAAAGAAACAAGTAATAAATTTTTTAATCCTGCTGCATATACAAGCCAAATCCCATATAAAGATGCCATAGAAGCAAGTATCCCATCTTTCCATCTGTTTCCTTCATATGCTTTTGTAATCACTAATTTCAACTGATATAGTGCTGAAAATACATATGGGAGTAAGATTGATGTTGATGCAATAAAATACATGATCTGATATGTGGATGCTGAAAATAACACAATAATAAATAATGTTTGGGCAACACAGTTTGAAATCCATAATGCCATATGCGGTGTATCTTTTTTGTTTGTTTTCGTAAATACCTTCGGAAATACGCCGTCTTTTCCAGCAACGTGAGAAATTTCCGAAACAAGTAAAAACCAACCAATTAATGTACCAATAAGCGAAGCAATTAATCCTAAGTTAATCACATATGCTCCCCATGAACCAACGACATGTTCTAATACATGTCCCATTGATGGTGTTTCAAGTGCCGCTAATTCCTCTCGTGACATTACCCCTAGTGATAAAACAGAAATTAAAATATAAATGCTCATTACTAGCAGTAAACCGAATACAGTTGCTTTTCCGACATCACGGCTATGTTTTGCTCGTCCTGATAAAACGACGGCTCCTTCTACCCCAATAAATACCCAAAGCGTAACGAGCATCGTGTTCTTCACTTGTCCAAATACAGAAGATAATGAGACCGTACCTTTTCCCCAAAAATCATGCGTAAATGTATCCCAGCGAAATGCAATAACCATAATCACAATAAATAATACAATTGGGACAAGCTTACCAATTGTCGCAATAAAATTCATAATCGAAGCTTCACGAATTCCAACTAATATAAGAAAATGAAGTGTCCACAATAAAAGTGATGCACCGACAATAGATGGAACATTATTACCACCTTTAAAAATCGGGAAAAAATATGCTAATGAGTTAAATAGCATCATAATTGTTGCAACGTTGCCTAATATTCCAGCAATCCAATATCCCCATGCACTGTTAAATCCAATATATTCCCCAAATCCAGCGCGTGCGTAGCTATAAATACCACCCTCAAGTTCAGGCTTTCGATATGCCAACGATTGATATACGAGAGTAAGCGGAATCATTCCTAGTCCTGTAATACACCAACCAATTAAGGTCGCACCGCTGTTTGCTCCTGCTGCTAAATCGTGCGGTAAACTAAATACACCGCCTCCAACCATTGTTCCTACTACAAGTGCGATTAATGGAAAAAATCCTAATTTCTTTTCTATTGGTATCACCCCATCTGTAATTTCTTGTTGTGCTCATTCCGTTCTATCAGGCATCCATAATATGAGTTATTTATATAAAATACGTACCTCGAAAATAACGAACTGTTTCACTTTATATTCTTTCAGAAAAACATTACTTATTCTAAAAGAAAACGAGCAAAAATGGAATACTTTTTCGAAAAAAAGTATAAGTATGCATAAAAAAGGTCGTTTATTTTTATATAAACGACCTTTTTTTATGCATTTGTAAATTAATTCTATTTTAATAATCCTTCTTTTCGTAAAAAATCTTTTGCTACATTCTCCGCTGCTTTCCCTTTTACGTTCACTTCATAATTCATTTTACGCATTTCTTCATCAGTAATTTCCCCTGCAAGTTTATTTAATGATTTTTCAATTTCCGGATATTTCTTTAACGTTTCTTCACGCAATAATGGCGCTCCTTGATATGGCGGAAACAGCCCTTTATCATCTTCTAGTACTTGCATACCGTATTGCTGTAATTCACTGTCTGTTGAATAGGCATCAATGAGATTCACATCGCCAGATTGAATAGCACTATACCGCAGCTTTGGTTCCATTGTTTTTAAATTAGGAAACTGTATATTATAAAGTGTTTGTATTCCTTTATATCCATCTTCACGATCTGCAAATTCAAGCGTAAATCCAGCTTTCATATGAGAAGAAACATTTTTTAAGTCAGAAATTGTCTTAATGTTATACTGCGTCGCTATTTGTTTTGGGACTGCTAATGCGTACGTGTTATTATATTGCATTGGCTTTAATAGCCTCATATTAAATTTCTTCTCCATCCCATTTCGTGCCTGCTCATATACTTCTTGACGATCTTTATTTTTGGGTTCTTCTTTTACGAACGTTGATAAAGCCGTTCCTGAAAACTCTGGATAAATATCGATTTCTTTAGATTTTAATGCCTCAAATACAAATGATGTTTTTCCAAACCCAGGTTTTACTTCTACATTTAAATCCGTATCTTGTTCGATTAATTGTTTATACATCTGAATTAAAATTTCCGGCTCTGAACCAAGTTTACCAGCGATTATAATGTCTTTCTTTTGTGTACTCCAAAGAAATGGTGTGATGATGATTCCAACTACAACGGCAATTGTAACAATTATTCGTTTTGGTGAACGTCTTACATGCAAGATCATGCGCAGCACACCATCAAAAAATAATGCTAATAATGCAGCCGGAATAGCACCTAATAAAATTAGAGCATGGTCATTCCGATCAATTCCAAGTAGAATAAGCTTCCCTAACCCTCCTGCTCCAATTAAAGCAGCTAATGTCGCTGTACCAACAATTAGTACCATTGCGGTCCGAATCCCTGCCATAATAATAGGCCAAGCAAGTGGTATTTCTATCTTCCATAACCGTCTCCAACCGTTCATTCCCATTGCTTCTGCTGCCTCAATAAGCGATGGATCTAGTTCACGAATCCCTGTGTATGTATTTCTTAAAATAGGAAGCAGTGCATAAATCACAAGGGCAATTATAGCTGGGAACTTCCCGATACCAACTAATGGAATTAACAATCCAAGAAGGGCCAAAGAAGGAATCGTTTGCATCACAGCAGAAGTACCAATTACCCATTCAGCAATACGCTCTTTTCTAGTTAACAAAATTCCAAGTGGAACTGCAATAAGAATTGCAAAAAATAAGGAAATCAACGAAATTTGCAAATGTTCTAAAAGGGCACTTAACAATTCTTGTTTACGCTCTTGCATCGTTTGTAAAATGGTTGTCACTTTCTATGCCCTCACTTTCATTTGCTCTACTATGTACTGAACGATATGCTGACTTGTTAAAGTACCAATATATGTACCATTTTCTTCGACGGGTATTTCTTTTTCGTGTTCTAAACGAAGTAAAGCATCATGTAGGGAAACTTTAGTCGAAAGTGGATAACCATCACCTTGTTTCCCTTCTTGTGCTAATATTGATACTATATCTTCTACTTTTTTATGATCATACCAGGATAATCGTGGTCTCCCAATAAATTCTTCTACAAATTTATTTGCGGGATTTTGTATAATTGCTTCCGGCGTATCAAGTTGGACAACTTTCCCATCTTTCATTATACAAATACGATCACCAAGCGCTAACGCTTCTTGCATATCATGAGTTACGAAAACAATTGTTTTTTGAATCTTTTTTTGCAAGTCTACCAAATCACGCTGCAGCTGCTCACGGCTTAAAGGATCTAGCGCACTAAACGGTTCATCCATTAAAACTATTTTCGGATTAGCAGCAAGTGCTCGCACAACGCCGACACGCTGCTTTTGACCGCCAGATAATTCATCTGGCATACGATCCCTATATATATCAGGATCTAACCCTACCATTTCTAATAACTCATCAACACGCTCTTGAATTTTCGCTTTACTCCATTTGCGCATTTCTGGAACAACCGCAATGTTTTCTGCAATTGTCATATGCGGAAATAGCGCAATTTGTTGTAATACATATCCAATATCCCATCGTAATTCATGAATGTTATAATCCCGAATATTTTTCCCATCAATAAAAATTGAACCTTCTGTTGTTTCAATCAATCGATTGATCATTTTCATTGTCGTAGTTTTTCCACATCCACTCGGGCCGATTAAAACAAAAAATTCTCCTTTACGGATCTCTAGCTGCAACGAATCTACAGCCTTCGTTTTATCATCAAACGTTTTTGAAACGCGTTCAAATCGAATCACAAATACAACTCCTTTTTCATTCTTTCCTCTATTCTTACGGAATTTTGAGCTATTTTCAAATGATTTGCCTTCTCAAAATAAAAAGAGCTCTATTTTGAGCTCTAATAATCGTTTAAAATTGTCTTTATGATTGCCGCATATTCACGTATATATGCCTTTTTTCTCGAACGCTTTGGCGTCGGTGCAGCAAGTGCTTCCATCTTCATACCTAAGCGGTCTGCAATAATTTTTGCTCGGTATAAATGGTAGGTGTTACTGACTACAACCGCATGCTTTATCTCATATAAATCCTTAGAAA
Organism: Bacillus sp. 491mf; assembly: GCF_900112415.1. Lineage (GTDB taxonomy): Bacteria > Bacillota > Bacilli > Bacillales > Bacillaceae_G > Bacillus_A. Next base: position 24,125 of record NZ_FOLV01000004.1, on the reverse strand, counting down.
ACTTTATATTTTCATATGTACTCGTAGAACGATCTTCAAGTAAAATTCTTTCTTTTCCAATACCGTTTTCCATTAAATAGCGGCTCATACTAAGCGCCTCTGAAATATCTTCATCGTCTCCTTGTCCACCAGATACAACTACCTTTACTTTTGGATGCGAATGTAAATAGCCTAGCGCTACATCTAATCGATTTTGTAGTGATAACGATGGTTTATCACCAAATAGTTTCGCACCTAAAATTAAAACATACGGTGCTGTATGACTTACTTTCTCATTAGCAATTCTCTTCATGCGATATGTGATATACACAACGTATACTGGCGGCATTAACAACAGTAATAATAACCATTTATTCATATAGCAGTTCTCTCCCTTTTTTATATTATATAAAAGAAAAAGATGCTACAGAAGTATTTTACCTACATTTATTAAATTTCAAAAAAATAGCGAGGAGTCAATCCTCGCCACCTTCCCTACCCTTGACGCTGTCCTGCATTTTGAGCATTGCGTGCTTTCTTTGAAGACGTATGATCTTGCGTTTGATTACCTTTATGCTTCGCTGAACCTAATGCTTTTGTTTTTCCCATATCAATTCACACCTTTTTTAAATATTACATCTATAGGATGTGTTTTAGATTCGTTACTATACAACCGTTTTTTTGGTAATATGAATTCGTTCTTGCCGCTGCATTTTCACATATGAAAACGCAATACATGTTGCGCTAATTAATAATAGGCTCAGTGCATAAAACGGCACCATGACACCGATTTGAGACACAAACGTTGTAAAGGCAATAAGAAGAATAACTCGTACACCTGTACCAACAAATCGAAATAGACTATCAACACGCCCAACTATTTCATTTGGAACCTCTTCCATCATAAGCACACTTCGCGCAACACGTGTTCCTGCATTTCCCATCGCCTTAAAAATAGCAAGGCCGTATAATAAGTAAACGGATGGTTGTATAATCATTACGGTAATTGAAATTGTATATATGAGCATCGTGAATACAATAGATACTTCTGTTTTTACATATTTCATAAGAATTGGAATGCCAATTCCCGCAAGCATCGCACCAATACCGTACATCATTCCTTCTGTACCATATACCGATCCATTTGCCTTTAGTACGTCTGAAATATATACAGGCATTAAATAATTTGTCATCATCACACCGATAAACGGCATATATGTCGCAAATAAAAACCAAAATAATCGCTTTCTTTGCTTCATAAAATGAACACCTTCAAAAATTTGTTTTACGAATGGTTGTTTTCCCACTTTTGTTCTCTGTTTTGTATACGGAATAAACGATAATAAAATAAATGCTCCTACATAAGATATCATATTGATCAATAAAATCCATTTCACATCGACAATTGCAATCATAAGACTTGCAACAGCACCTGCGATGACTTGTGTTAACTGTCCCTGTATTTCCATCGTTCCACTTAATGATTTATAATGCTCCGGTGCAAACACTTCTTGGTTAAATGCGAAAATGTTCGGATAAAACACTAAGTAATAAAATGAACCTGTTATATACAGCACAATGTAATGGATTGTTTCATAGGAGTGACCTGTAAATCCCCAACATACCATAGCTAAGGCAGCGATTGCTCCAATGGCTTCATTCACTAAGAGCAACGTTTTACGAGAAAAACGATCAATACAATGTCCGATAAACGGTGTACACAAAAACATAAAAAGTGTAGACATAATTGAAATATAACCGAACGTTGTATTTCCACCTGGCGACGATACAAGCAGCCACGAAATCGTAATCATTGTAATCCCAGAGCCAATCGCTGATAGGCTATTGGCTCCAAGAATATAGTACAACCGAGAATCACGGTAAAGAGATGACATATTAATCAGCTCCTAACTGTTTTTTCAGTTCTGGAAAAATGCTCATGTATCCTTTCAGTTCTTTTAACAAATCCGCAATTAGCGGTTTCGCATCTTCTCCTAATTCTCCGTTTTGCACATGAAGACTATCAATAACAACTTGTTTCGGAATCACATTTGCATATACTCCTCTTGCCACGATGCGCATACTATTTAATGCATTTATACCGCCTTTACCGCCGCCTGCAACTGCAAGAAGACCAACCGGCTTATGCATAAACTCACTGCTTCCAAGAAAATCAAATGCATTTTTTAGTGCACCGCTCATCGCATTATGATATTCCGGCGTGCATAGTACAACACCATCTGCCTCTTTTACAAGTTTCTTTAATTTTGCTACTGCCTGTAATTCATATTGAGAATTTTCTCCGTTATATAATGGAAGTGCCTCAACAGCTAAATCATATAATTCTCCGTTAAAAGTCTGTGCAATATGCTTTGCAATGACGCGAGTTTTACCGGATTTACGTGGTGTACCATTAATAACAACTAGTTTCATACTTATTTCTCTCCCTTGTTTGAATTTGTATATTTATCTTATCAGAAAATTCCCTCTTATAAACCGTAAGAAAGATGGAAACCATTTGAGAAAATAGTATGAATAAGCAAAAACAGAAACTCATACTTTCGTATGAGTTTCTGTCATTACGCTTCCTATACAACACCATGTTTCACCGCATACAAGGCTGCTTGCGTTCGATCATCTACATGTAATTTAGCTAGGACATTGGAAACATGTGTTTTCACAGTTTGTTCTGTAATATGTAACTCTACTGCAATTTCTTTATTACTTCTTCCTTTGGCGATTTCACGCAACACTTCTTTTTCTCGCTTCGTTAACATAGATAAATGATCTTGCTTGATCTCCATTGCCGCAGGACGACCTAATAAGGCAGGTGTTACTTTTGGATGAAAATTCGCATTCCCTTGATAAACCGCAATAATAGAAGCTACAAGTTGATCCGGTTGCACTTCTTTTAATTGATATCCATCTGCACCTGCTTCTATTGCTGGAAGAACATAATCTTGTTCTGAAAAACTGCTTAACATTAGTATTTTAATAGATGAGTCATATTGTTTTATACGCTTCGTTGCTTCAATTCCGTCCATTTTCGGCATCGACACATCCATTAATACAACATCAGGTCGTTCTGTTTGAATAAATTGTAATGCCTCTTCTCCATCTCCCACTTCACCAATAATGTCAAATTCTTCTTTTGTCTTTAAAAAGAAAACAAGTCCCCTTCGGACAATATGATGATCTTCTACAAGCAGTAATTTAATTTTCAATATTTGTCTCCCCTTTATACCGGTAACTGAATCTCAATCTTCGTTCCTTCACCTAGTTTCGTTTGAATATGAAACTTTCCTTTCAACAACTCAATGCGTTCCTTCATATTTTTTAAACCAAGCGCAGAATCTCTTACTTTTTCTTTCATAAACCCTATTCCGTTATCCTCAATTTGAAACTTCAACATATTATTTTCTATTTTTAAATGTACAAATACGTTTTCGCAAGAAGCATGTTTTTTACAATTATGAAGCGCTTCTTGACTAACACGCCATAACATTTCTTCTATTTCATCGTCTATCGAAATAACTCCATCAATTCGCATAATTACATGAATACCAAGGAGCTTTCCATAATTTCGAATTGCTTCAGCAAGACCTTTTTCTAAACCCTCAGGCCGTAACTGCCAAATTAATAATGTCATCTCTTGCAGTGCCTCTTGTGATAACTCTCCTATATACGTTAACATCTCCTTTAATTCTGTATTCTTCGTCATATCCATTGTTCCTCGAGCTGTTAACATAATTGAAAAAAGAAGCTGTTTAACAGAATCATGTAAATCACGTGCTAGGCGATTTCTTTCGGCAACGACTACATATTTCCGTTCCTTCTCAACTAGCCTAATCCGTTGAATCGTTGTCCCAATTTGAAAAGCAATCGCTTCTAATAAAGCTAATTCTTCTTCTGCAAAGTGCGTTTTATGAGGAGAAGCAACATTTAATAATCCAAACCTCTCCCCTCCTGCCTGAAGTGGAATCGTCGCATGATGCGTAATACTCTCTGTTTCTCCCCATTCATATTCAATCGCATCTTCTATACGCTTACATTCAATAATATTTGTTGCTTTTTGCAAACGCCCCGCAACAAATCGATCAATACACCAACAATCACCTTCGCACATTGGTTTCTTTTCTTCCCATGTAAGTGCTGGTGGTAAATTTGTATCAACGAGCATTCGATGTGTTCCTTTTTCATCAATAAAAAAAATCCACCCTGTTTGTAAATTCATGACTTGCAAGAGCGTATGCAATACTTTTTCTAACATTTTCTGCAAATCAGTCGCTTCATTTAATAACTCCGCAATTTCTTTTAACGCTTGCAATCGATGCATTTGTTTTTCATTTTCATTCATGTTCATCACCATTTCCTATTATAACATTAAGAAATTTCTAAATACTATAAATGAAACAAAACTTATATCACTATATAAATACAAATGAAAAAATCGACATAAAAACCCTCTTTCTTTTTAGGCAAGCAAGAGCATCTAGCCATGCATAAAAGCGGTCAGGCCTTTTTCTGCCACATGCAAGGTTTAAAACAAAAGGAGCAATCGAGTACTGATCATAATTGTATTCTGCATAGTAGCGACTTATAAAGAAAAGCGGAGCCGACTGTTTAGGCTCGTTGGCTAAGGTTCTTTCACACAGAAGGTGTTTTTTACCTTCTTGTGTGGAAGGTTCTTAGACAGGAGGGCCTAGGAGGCAGAGCTAGACAAAGATGTCGAAAAATTAAAATGGACATATATAATTGTTCGAATGTCTGCATCTCTCTTTTTCTAGGAATCTTATTGCCGGCGAATAACCGATCCTGTATCTTTTCGAATATATGTGCCACTTTCACTTTTTTCTTCTATTTCATCATTTTGCGTCACTTGAATTGTTAACATATCCTTTTCAAAGTCGACTTTACTCTTTTCTATCTCCCTCTTCCATAAGAAAGGAATTCGAAAAGAGGATAAAGAAAAATATACAGAAAGAAGTTCTAAAAGAAACAATTTTTTACATTAAAATAAAAAAGAAAGGTGATAAAAAATTGAGTGTTTTGAATAAATTAATTAAACAAGCTAAAAATCCACAAGGTTTTGTCGGCTCATCTATGTTATGCATCATGAATGTCGCTCATACTAGTATGACAAAATGGGCTTTAAGTAAGGTGAAAATTAGTGAGCGTGCAATCATGCTTGATATAGGGTGCGGCGGTGGAAAATCAATACATATTCTCTCTAAAATGAATCTGGACGGAAAAATATATGGTATAGATTATTCCAAACAAGCCGTAGAAAACTCTATCAAAATGAATAAAAAAGATGTGGATTCAGGAAAAGTGCTTATCAAACAAGCAAGCGTATCGGCTATACCTTTTTTAAATGACTTTTTTGATATGATTACTGCTTTTCAAACCCATTATTTTTGGCCTAATTTAGAGAATGATGTAACAGAAGTATTTCGAGTATTAAAACCAAATGGATATTTTCTCATTGTCGCTGAGCACTATAAAATAAAGTATCATATGACAAAATTCAAAACGAAAACAGACATAGAAAAATTGCTAAAAGAAACGGGATATAACAACGTGATATTCCATGAATATAGGGGATCAATTTGTATTTTTGTAAGAAAATAACAAAACCGCCAAAATTTCTATTTTTCTGGCGGTTTTTTCTTCTTACTCTACTTTAGCTTGTAGACAAGACTTTACATGCTGCAGGGCGAACTTATGCCCTTGTTCATTTAATGATGCAACTGCTTTTTCATACACGAGAATGCGGAATCCTTTATTATAGGCATCAATTGCTGTATGTAACACACAAATGTCCGTACATTATCTTTGAATTTACCATATGCATATTTATAATCCTCTACAAAAACCCTTATATATCAATACTTTTAAAAGTGTGCATAATTAAAATAGTACATAATTAATAAGTTTTAATGTATTGCTAATAAACGTTAAGAAGTTCTGAAATACTACCAGCGTTTTAATATAAAAATCGATTTTAAGATATTTATAAAATATCATTTTCTCCAATTTAAGAAGAAAGTATGCTTTTAGTTTTCTTCTTTAGTTATTTATATTAAACATACATCTATGTGATATCCATCAGCACCCCATAATGATCACTCGGTAATATCGCTTCTTTAGTAACTGGATAATCCCCAAAGACTTCCACGTTGTCTATGGATGAAATATTCAATTTATTATTTTTGTTAATTAAAATCCAATCATATCGAGCTTGTAATTTTAAACTTGATTCATTTTTTATGTTTAAATTATTTATAAAGTCTAGAGTTGGTTGAGGTTTAATATCATTGTGTTCTTCTTTAAACTGTGCTACATCTATCCACTGATTATCAGTTAGGTATTGATGAATACTCGAATAAGGGTCGTCATTAAAATCTCCACAAAGAATTTCGCATGTTCTAGCCTTATTTTCTGTAAAAATCCAATCATGTACTGCTCTAATTTGTTCATTTCTTATGAAAGTGGATTTCCAATTCAAATGAACATTTGTTATGCCAAATTCATAATTTCCATATTTGAAAGTGATTCTAATGGCACAGTAATTTGATTCTTTAGTATTTTTGTTCCAAATAACATCTTCAGTACAAATTGGGACTTTACTTAAAAATGCAAGTCCTTCATCTGGAGAATCTGGATATTCTTTGAAAATACAAAATGGATAACCTGTTTGATTCGCAATGTATTGTGCAACATTTATCCCTTTTTCACCATCAATAGTGCTCCTGACTTCCTGAATAGCAAGAACCTCAGGATTAACATTTTTGATTACTTCACAGATTGCTGCTAGCCGTTCACCCCACAAAGTTTGATTATTCCAAATATTAAAAGTCGCAATTCTCATTATTCCCCTCCCATTTTACCAATATTAAACTAGTAAAAACTGACCCTTCTCTTGAATATGCTAGATTAACTGATGTATTATCAATAAAAAAATAAGAAAGAGTATCAGACTGCAGAAACTCTTTCCGAAGAATTATGACTCTTTCCCTCATTTGTGCATCAGTTGGTCTTTGAAGGTCACGTTTCAAGTGAATTTCCTGGTTTGCCCACAACGCACTTCTATCCCTTGTTTAATCCAATAGTCGTGTACTTCTTAACATCATCCCAAAATGCGATCCAATCAATTATAACGTCATACTTTGCGTCTAAAAAATTATTACACAATGACACGATATTTTTCCAAACGAGTTCCTTTTCGTTTTCAGATCCCCAAGACTTCTCACGTCCTGAAACTGGCATATGGCTGATATGCACTTTTTTATCCCGCATTAACGGGCAGTAATACTCCCACCTCAAAATTCGGCGAAAGCAAAGAAGTTAGGCGGGAGATAAACTACCCGTAAAAGCCCGATTGGTTCAACTAATAATCAGTGGGGGATGAAGAAAACCCCCACTGATTAAAGTTTCACTTTATTCAATGATTTCAGTATGAAAACAAAGCTGCATATGATTAATCATCATTTCTCCAAGATCAGTAAATGTCGCTACGCCTCGTTTGTGTATTGCCGTTTTGAAACCTTCTGCATCTGCTCCAGCTATTGTCAAAAAATCACAAATATCCGTACAAACTCCGACAGTATGAACTTTTTCAACTCCTAATTTTTTTAAAGTGGTAGCCAAATCTGTTTGAAAGAAAGCATTATAATTTGTTTTTGGGACATAAATTAAATTTTGGTTTCTACTATTTTCTTGATGCCATTCGTATAATTCGCCGTATAATTGTTGTCCTTCTGTATTCACAATATTATGTGGTGTCCATAACTTAAAGTGCGGATCATCAGCTTGGTGTGCATCCATTGTAACTACAACAATATTTCCCTCCTCTAAAAATTGGGTTGCTAATTCTTTAATATACGGTACAATTTCCTGTGCTGGTTTACCAGCAGTCAAAGCTCCCTTATCTGCCACAAAATCATTACTCATATCTACAATTAATAAAGCTTCTTTTCCCATATTTGTTCATCTCCCATTATCGAATAGATTTTAAATATATTCTTTCAATACTTTTTATATATTCAGCCACATTTATTAACTGTTTTTACAGACTACCCAAATCAATATAACTTCCAACGAGTTCAACTCCAAAATCCTGGATCGCCACTCCAACCTTTTCTATTACTTGTCCTAGTCTTCCGCTACTAAATCATATGTATAATCAATGTTAATAAGTGCTTGTTTCATCTTTTCTATTCCTTTCGTTTCATAGTAAACAATAGAAAACGCGTTATTTTGACACGTTATGATAAATTCGACATGTATAGTGAAAATCCCTATAAAAACAAAAGAAACCTGCTTATAAAGCAGATTTCTTCTTACAGTGCTGGTTTATTTTCAAACTTCGCCTCGGCAAAGTTAATTACTTTTCCATTTGGATCATTATTTTCATACTGGATTACTGTTACGGTATGAATACCTGGTTGTAGTGTTTCTTTTTTTAATGCGATTGTCGTTTGGGTTAGTTCATTTGCTTGATGCGTTTCTTCAAATCGTTTATCAACGTATACAAATGTTTCTTTATCCCCTTGGAAATTTGCAAGTTCGATTTCTACTTGTTGAATAATCGTATCTTTTTTAATAAATACGACAGGTACATTCCCATTTTCTGATGTACCATCAGGTGTAATAACTTTCACTTTTCCTTCACCAACTGAAGTTACTCCTTCAGGAAATGAGTACTTGCTTTCTTGCTGCGCATTAATTGTTTGTTCTTGTTGCGTTTCTTTCTTCACATTCTTTTCCTTTGTTACTCCACAGCCCACTAACAACATAACAGATAATCCAGTGATTATGAATTTTTTCAAAATCCATTCCCCCTGTATCTTAATACCTAATTTATTTAATAAAAATATTTTATATATACACCCATTTGAATCACTTTCGTAAACATACTATCGTACCTACACAACTAACTGTACCACACTTATCAACTTATTATCATCATTATTTCTTCAAGAAATTTTTGTAAATCCTTTTCAGCATTCTTCTCAACCTATTTTCCCTGTATTTCTTTCTACACGAAAAATAATCTTAGCTCTTTCAGCTAAGATTATTTCAAACTTTCTCACTATCAATTGAAATTTCACTTTATCGGATAAACTTCGTAATTTCCGCAACCTCTTTTCGAGCTAACTTTTTCGGCTGGTCCTTTGGATGTCCTAATGCAATCACCATATTAATTTGTTTATCAGATTCAATTTCTAAGTAGTCTCTTAGCTCATCCTGCGCTAATAACACCGGTCCCGTCATTGGGCATGTACCAAGACCCCTAGCATGAGCCGCAAGCATTAAATTTTGTGAAGCTAAGCAACTACTTTTGATGCCTTCTTCTTCCCAAATAGAATTTGGAACAAACTCAATCGGATCAAAAATCTTTTCCCGGAATTTAGATTGATATGGTGTTGCTAAACAAATAATTAATACCGGTGCATCTGAAAAAGCTGTTGCGTATGGTCCAAAAGAACGAGTCAATAACTTTCCTGCTTTTTCTTCTCCTTTTTCTGTTGCCTCTTCTGCTCTTTTATGTAATGCGTTCCATGTCATTTCTTCTATGTCTTTAATTTTATCACGGTTCATAATAACGACAAATTCCCACGTTTGCGAATTTGTATCACTCGGTGCATATCTCGCACAATCAATAATTTCTTCAATATCTTCCATAGAAACATCTTGCTCTGTATATTTACGAACACTGCGACGACCGTGAATAATATCTTTAAATGCTTGATAATCCATACGATTCAAAATCCCCTTTTATAACGTTTTCAAAACCTCTACCTGACTGATTATAACATATAATAAAAAAAAGCGATTCATCCCTCACCTATCGTCCGCGGTTAAGGTGGGGGTAAGTGACATTCCCACTATACACACTCGCCTTATACGCCGCCTGCAGCATTCTTATAATTGGTTGGTCTCCCGTTTGATACCACTCTTCTCCAATTTGCTTTACTGGTACAATTTCAATGGGTGTAGCTGTAAAGAAACACTCATCCGCGCCAAATACTTCTTGAAGAGAAAATTGTCGTTCTTCAACAGGAATGTTTAACTTCTTTGCTAAGGAAATGACATGATGACGTGTAATCCCATACAAAATATATTGGTTTGCAGGGTGTGTAATCAAAGTTCCGTTTTTAACAATAAAGAAATTAGAATGACACCCTTCTGTTACAATGCCATTTCGAACTAAAATTGCTTCGTAATAACCACCTTTTGCAATTTTATTTTTAATCATAATATTAGGAAGTAAATTAAGTGATTTTATATGACAATAATGCCAACGTATATCCTCAGCAATTGTTGCCGTAATTCCGTTTTCCATCAAAGTATTTGGCCTTGGAAATGGTACGATATTTGCATAGTATGTGGGCTGAAGATCGGACTCGAACAAGTGGTTTCTAGGCTGTACACCTCTTGAAATTTGAATATATACATTTCCATCCTCTTGAAATTGATTTTTCTCAACCAATTGCTCCAACTGATAAATAAGTTCTTCTTTTGTAAAAGGCGGTTCTAATTCAATTTCTTTCATAGATTGGAAAAAACGCTCTAAATGAAGATCTAATAAATGAGGCTTCCCATCATATAAACGAAATACTTCATATACTCCATCTCCAAACTGTAATCCTCGCTCTTCTAATGAAATCATTGGTTCTTTCTCTTTCGTATTCACGATGCTTCCATTAAATAAAATCCAATCTTTATGATTATTTTTCATACCATTCCGCCTCCTCTTCATACATACTTCTATTGTACAACCTGAATTAATTAAAAATAAATAATTTTCGATCTATTTAAAAACAAAATATTCTCTCTACTTATCATTCTTAGAAACGCGATATATAAATCATTCCCATTTGAAGACATGCCGAAAGAACCTAGATTTTTCGAAAGGACTTGCTCATATTGTATATAAAAACATAAAATATTAGACTTAAACTTGTTTATTCTCATTTTTCATCTTCTGCAAAAAGGGGGTAATAACTTGGGTTTTTTGGAAGGATACAACAATTTTAGCGGAGCGTTTTCTCCTCTAATTGTACGTTCCATTCACTCTTACAGCCAAAGATGGAAACGACAATTTCACAGAAAACAACGCCACATACTACGAATGAATACAAAAAGACATCATTATCTCAAGCGTTTACCGTGATGGAGAAGTTCAAGAAAAACATCTTGCGTTCTCGATGAAATACAAAAGAACCTAGTTATTTTAACGTTTCGCGCTATTAGCAAACTTAAGGGTTCCCCTCCATATCCACAATTGTGGATATGGAGGGGTTATTCACTCTAACTACACCTCCATCACGTCCTGTGATGGAGGTTTCACTTTATCAATAGAACGAATAGACCGTGTTGATGATAGACAAAAATCATCTTATAAAAGACGGTTTCCATCATCTCGCTTCAGCCAATTTATAATCAAAATATAAGTTTGATAGTGGACATATCTCAGACAAAGTAAACAACAAAGAATTCCCATTCCGATGCAGCTATATATTAACCCTAATTTCAAAAAAATCGCAATCGTTGGTGGGAAAAGAGTGACTTTTTGCAAAATATATAGCAAAAGAAATAACATTAAAAATAAAGGAAAATACTGTAATTCATATGGTTTACGTCTCTTACTTAATATATTTCTTACTAATAATTGAAAAAGCTCTGCAAACAAAAAGCAGCCCAGAATTACAATAAGTGCTAGTGTCATCCCCATACACTTCCCACCTTATTTTATAATGTACTGATAAAGTGAAACTTTAATCAGTGGGGGTTTTCTTCATCCCCCACTGATTATTAGTTGAACCAATCGGGCTTTTACGGGCAGTTTATCTCCCGCCTAACTTCTTTGCTTCCGCTGAATTTTGAGGCGGGAGTATTACTGCCCGTTAATGCGGGATAAAACAACACATCTTGCCACTCATCAAACTTATAACCTACTTCTTGAAAACACCCTACATATGTAAATCCCATCTGTTCATGCAGCTTCACACTTATATCGTTTCCCCTTGTAATTCCAGCAATAATAGTATGATGCGCTGCCTCTTCTGCCAATTGAAGTATGTGTCCTATCAATTTCTTCGCTACACCTTTCCCGCGCGCTTGTTTATCCACATAAACTGAAATCTCTACTGTTTGCTTATATGCCTCTTTTTCACGGAATGGTGATAAAGAGCAATACCCAAGTACGATACCATCTTCTTCAGCAACGATGACTGGATACATCTCATTATGCGCATCAAACCACATATTCATCTCTGTTAATGTCTTTTCTTGCAAATCAAATGTAGCAGTTGTATGAATAATCGCATCATTATATATATGTAAAATAGATTTTACGTCTCTTTTATATGCGCTGCGAATTTCCATTTCTTCGTCTCCCCCATTACACTTTCTTTATGTAAACATGATTACTTTGTTGAAAACCAAGTTGTTCAAAAAATGATTCTATTCTTTCATTTTTATTTATAAATGTGATTTGAATCTCTTTCACATGCTCTCTTTTTACAATCTCCTCAAACGTATAATAAGCATTCGTTCCATATCCGTATCCCTCATAATCGTGATGAATAAGAAGATACGATAATATCGCTTTCTCTTGTTTCACAGTATAGTCAACAATACCTATATATGTATCATCTGCTTTTATACAATATGCTACATCTTGAACTAGTAAATCATGAGAAGAAAACATTTCTTTTACTACCAGCTTTGTTTCGTCTGTTACTTTTTCGAACGTTAACATATTTATTCCACTCCTTATTATTGTATCAAACAGGACAAGTATTTATGAAAAAAAACCTTAAGATAGCAATGCTATCTTAAGGTTTTCTCCTTAAACTAAGCTATAAGCGCGCTTTGTTTCTTCATGAAATGCATTTGTATCATATTTATGTTCAACAAAAATTTGATGCCACACCATAAATGCAAGTACTGTCCAAATTTTACGGCTATAATCACCTTTGTCTGCACAATGTGCTTCTAACAAGTCTAATACGTACTGCTTATCGATTAAATGCTCTGTTTTGCTTTCTTTAATAATATTTACAGCCCAATCATGCATTTCATCTTTTAACCAGTGACGGATTGGCACTGGGAAGCCTAACTTCTTACGATCTAATACGTGATCTGGTACAATACCACGTACTGCTTCACGTAAAATAGCTTTTGTTGTGCCGTTTGCAATCTTTAATTCTGTTGGAATTTTAGATGCCACATCAAATACTTCTTTATCTAAAAATGGTACACGAAGTTCTAATGAATGTGCCATTGTCATTTTATCAGCTTTTAATAAAATGTCGCCGCGCAGCCATGTGAACATATCAATGTATTGCATTTTGCTTACATCGTCATAATTCTTGATATCATCATACAACGGCTTCGTAATATCCATGTAATTCACACTCTCATCGTAGTGCTTCATAAGTGCTGCTTTTTCTTCTTCACGGAAGATTTTCGCATTTCCATAGTAACGCTCTTCAATCGATGTACATCCGCGCTCTAAGAAACTTTTCCCTTTAAACCCTTCTTTTAATGCACCACTTAACGCTTTTAATACGCGTTTTCCTGGGCTAGGGATGTAAGAGAACATTTTCAAAGAATTTGGCTCACGATAAATGTTATATCCGCCAAATAGCTCGTCTGAACCTTCACCAGAAAGAACAACTGTTACATGTTTACGTGCTTCTTTCGCAACGAAGTACAATGGTACAGCTGCTGGATCCGCTAATGGATCATCCATGTGCCACATGATTTTTGGAAATTCATCCATGAATTCTTGTGGTGTTACGAATACGCTATAGTTTTTTACACCTAGTTTTTCCGCTGTTTCTTTCGCTACGTCAACCTCACTAAAACCACGACGTTCAAAGCCTACAGAGAAAGTTAATAAGTTTGGATTCATTTCTTTTGCGATAGACGCGATAATCGACGAATCGATACCACCAGATAAGAATGAACCTACTGGTACATCACTGCGCATATGCATTTTCACAGAATCGTATAATACGTCACGAATTGCTTGAATATGCTCTTCTTTCGTCGCATCAGATGCATTGAAATATGGTTGCCAATAACGACGGATTTCCATTTCTTTACCAAGTTCTTTTACAAAGTAGTGACCTGGCTCAATTTTGTTAATATCTACTGTTAACGTTTCAGGCTCAGGAGCATATTGATACGTAAAGTAGTGTTGCAAGGAAGTTGGATTTACTCCTTTATCTTCCATCACATGTAATATACTTTTCTTTTCAGATGCAAAGAATGTTGTATCCTCGTGCTGCGCAACATAAAGTGGCTTAATACCGAAATGATCACGTGCACCGAATAGTTTTTTCTCTTCGCGATCCCAAATCATAAATGCAAACATACCACGAAGGTAATCTACACATTTTTCTTTCATATGAGCATATAATGCAATGATTACTTCTGTATCAGATTGTGTAGCGAATGTTGCACCTTTTTCAAGAAGCATTTCGCGAAGCTCTACATAGTTATAAATTTCACCATTAAAAATAATTACATAACGATCATTTTCATACGTTAACGGCTGATGTCCTGCCTCTAAGTCAATAATGCTTAAACGGCGGAAGCCAAATTGTACATGTTCATCACGGAAGTACCCTTCATCGTCTGGACCACGGTGAAAGATAATCGTATTCATATTTTCAAATTGATGTTTTTCTTCTGCCGAAAACCCTCTAGGGTTTTCACATAAACATCCTACAAAACCACACATACTTTCTTACCCTCTTTCGGTTTTCATTCTTTTTCTATACTACTATATCAACCCTATTTATACTAGCATAATCATAGCAATATGGCGACAAAAAGTACATAAATCCATTATGTTTTTTCAACATATTCATCACTGCTATGCAAAATAAAACATACTTTTCTCAGTTTTCCCTCTTTCCTTTAAAAAAGCTTTGACTGCCCCTAAATATATCCAGCTGCTCCCACTCACCTAAAAAAGATGTTTTCTGTTGCTTTTTCAATTTGCAATTATATAAAACGATTCTATTCTTATCCTTCATCAATTTTCAATTTTTTACTTACCTAAAAAACCACACTCACATTTAGGCTTTTTTGTCATATGATATTTCAGATTTATTTTTAGGAGGAGAAATGATGAGCGATGAAAAAAAACCTACACGTCCACAATTTCGAGGTTACTTAAAACAAATTGATGACTTTTTCGAACAAACTCCACTTCGTGATGTGATTGCAGATATGAACCACTTTTTCCAAAAAGGAAACCGTTTAGTAACATTTCCAGTTGATTTATTTGAAGTGGAAAATGACCTTGTTATAAAAGCTGAACTTCCTGGAATTCAAAAACAACAGATTCAAATTGAAATACAAGGTGAATACTTAAAAATTTCCGTAAAAGACGACGTTTTAGGCGAAGAAATGAACGAATCATATAATTATTATCGCCGTGAGTGTACAATGTCAGAAGCTTCTCGCGTTATTAAATTACCGTATCCCATTAACAAAAAACAAGCAAAAGCTTCTTACCAAAACGGCATTTTAGAAATTCGTGCACCAAAGCTTCCGCAGCAACATGATATTTTATCAATTGAATAAGAAAAGAATGCTAAGCTAATCGTATCCACTCCAAATAGAAAACAATCTCAAAATCCCCTCTAGATAAAGAAGTGCACTCCAATTGTTAGACTGTGTCTAACAATTGGGATGCACTTCTATCTTGAGGTGGGGGTCTTACTGTCCGCGAATAGCGTGATAAACAAAAAAGAGTCCATCATACCATTTTATTAAAAGTCAAGCAAATAATTAAATTTATTTGTAAGTGGAGGTTTTTATATACTGTCACACATTATATAGTGAAAAAAGAAGGATAGGAAAGCAGAAGTGGAAACTGCTATTTCTATCCTTCTTTGTACTACAAATGACTTCATTTACTACAACAACATTTTTGGACCTTATTGAACTAACGCATGCGTTAGTTCAATGAGAAAAAACTGCCTTAATTGCAGCCCTTGCCTCTCCTTTTGTGCGTGGTGGGTGGTACTTCCATTTTACCAATGGATGGTTTCTTTTTGTTTTTCTTGACATAAAAAGGGGCAAAATCCCTCAGCCAATTTTCCACGGCTTTTGGGACGGCCCCTCTAATCCTTTAACTGATAGAAAACTTGTTCAATTTTGCCTCAGTACCAAGCATGACAGTGTTAAGCTCATTCCCTCGGCTATCTTGTCCCCTTCTGAAATAGAGACTGCGTAAAAAATTCTTGCTGTTCACACGAGCAATCACCTGACTGCGACTTCTCGGCAAATTGCAGCATTGCGCTAAGTCGCTAATCCAATCAGCGATTTCTAAATGTGGAAGTAACTCTTTGTCCATCATCGTATCCACGATGCTGACCAAGCGTTCATCATCCTCATCGCTAAAAATGTGTCTACCATTATGAAGCATGTTAGAAATAGCGACAAGAACCTCACGTAGCAGTGCGACGCTGCTCTCCTCGCACTGCACCAGCTCGACAAAAACATCCGCACCGTGAGACGCGCTATGAGCCCAGCCTCCTACTGAAAGGTAACCTCGCAGATCCTTCTCCTCTTTATAATAACGGAGCATTGCATGCATTAATTGCTCAATTTCCGCTTGATTGAAAAATGGATTCTGTCTGTGGTGTTGCACAATCAAAGCGATAGTCAAGGCAGAGAACGTCCTTGTAAAAACTGACTGATCATCCTCGCTGCCAATATTATAGAACAAATGGTTCTCATCAGTCAGAACAGTTAAGAGGCTACGCAACTCCTCTCCACTGAATCTATTTTCTTCCTTAATCCACATATAAAACATTGGATAAATCAGGTTATCCCGTAATTCTGGCTGAGGATCGCCAATATATTGAAGTAACAAAGGTAAGAAATCTTGATGCCGCTCACCTTCGCGTAACTGATACTTATCCTTCTCAATTCTTTGCAAATCCATCATCAATTTAGTCCTTGTATCGCTCATTTTCCTATCTCCTTCAACATTAACATAATCTCCTCTATAACAATTTCTGGCTCATCATGTTGAATATAATGTCCACTTCGACTAGCAATCCGGTACTTGCTTGACGTTGACAGCCATTGGAATTCTGCTTGGAGTCTTTGCTCAATTTCCAATATTTCTTGAGATGGCCATCCCTCTTCACCATTGTCAGGTAAACCTCTTGTAATAATTGCGAGAGGGAGGTTACTTTGCTTTGAATGATCAACGACTTGCTTATAGCTTTGTATTTTATCAATCTTCTCACTATTCAACATAGGATTCTCGTAATATTCCCTATTTCCTGCAAGCAGATTTTCAGGTAGAACCTTTTCATAGGCAAGTTCTTTATATTCCGGTGCAGCGTCAACCAAAACCATACCACAGATGTTCAGTGGATAAAGGCTGGCATATAATCTAGCGACCAAACCACCAAAAGAATGTCCCACCAATATATAGGGCTTCTCCACTTCAAGCGCTAGCAACAATTCGTTGAGCTCCTCGACTAGATCATAGCAAGTCGTCGGGACGGATGCGACTTGACTCCTGCCAATACCCGACCTGTTATAGGAAAAGGTTGATGTTTTTTGCGATATTCGGTCTTGGACTTTTTTCCATGTCTCATAGCTATCGCCTAACCCTGCTATGAAGATTACGCTTGGAATACTGTTACGTGAATATTTATTTAATAGTCTGCGGTTATCACAGATATCAATTATCTTTTTATTTTGTATAGTCACTTTTAATCACCCAGTTCAATTATAAGCTTCACACTATCAATATTTCCATAATAATTTGATTATTATATATTTTGCGAACCTTACCGTTTTTTATTTTGTAACTTCAGCTGAAACCACTCCAAAAGAAATCTGTAGAATACCAATTGATAATTTGCTTACTTCCAAGTTTTTTGTCGTTTTAAACATTTCACACTGAATCGCCGAAATCTACTTGATGTTCTGTACATAAAAATAAACCATCGAAATGATGCTCTTGTTTAATTAAGCACCCTTTTAGGCAATTTTTCGCAATCTTGTTGTGGGCCAGGAAGAAATGCTAAAGGACATATTCGACAGAGTTAATCAATAATCCTTGTTCAACTATACTGCCATTTAGTTGAATAAGGAGTAGGGAGGCTACTACTTAAACATTTCAAAATAATTTGCCACCCATTTTGAATTATTTTCTGCAATATATTGTTCTGCCAAAATCAATCGCTGTACAAGGTCATTTTCAGGAATTCTCCATCCTTCTTTATCACTATTGCGAAATGCGTTTGGGAACTTTCCAGACCGTAGCCATCGTTTAATTGTTTCTTCATGCTTCTGTAAAGCTAACGCCAATTCTTTTACTGTATACATGTTCATGTAAGCACCTCAAAAATAAACGGTTATTTAAAATAGAAACATACATTCCTGTTTAGTGTAACCACACTAATGTTGTTGTATATGAGGTCGTAAAGAGATCTGTATAATAAAAAAAGTACATCACTCTTATTGAGCAATGTACCAATACATATATAATGTGCAACATTATATCCATCCTCTTATCCTTACAAGGAACGATAGATATTGTCACTTATTTATTTTACAGAGTAATTGGACTCTTTTTTACTGTTTATTCAAAAGGAATAAACAAATAGTATTATTATCGTGTTAAACGCTTAATATCACGCAATATATCATCATATGGTGTATTCTTAATACCGCTGTATTCTTTCATCACTTTTCCGTTTTGATCCACTAAGTAAAATTGTGTTCCATGCATGACTTGATCTGAATTATCAGGTTTATCAGCTAACGTTTTAAAATTTTTTTCCGCAAATTTTTTAATGTCATTTTGCGAATAACCCGTTAATAAGTTCCAATTCTTCGTATCATCAGTAAATTTTTGTACAAATGCTTTTAACTTTTCAGGCGTATCTACCTCTGGATCAACACTAAATGATACAAATTGAACATCTAACTTTTCTTCTTTTGCCATTTTTTGTAATTTCGCCAAATTTGCTGTCATCGGCGGACATACTGTTTGACAATTTGTAAATACGAGATCCGCTACCCATACTTTTCCTTTTAAATCTTTTGTACCAAATTTTTCACCATTTTGATTTATGTATTGAAAACTTTCAACATCCCAATTTAGCGGTTTTCGAAGTTTCGATCCTGAACTGCATCCAGCTAAAAGCAGTATGCAAAAAACAGTAAGAAGTCCAACCCACTTTTGATATCGCTTCATTATTAAAACACCTTTCTCTCCTTTAAAAATTACATTTCTTCTATCCTATACTAACGAGCAGTATAACGCTCCTGCTAACCGTAGTTTCACTTTATTGTAACAAAGGTAAACACCATGAGAAAACCGTTTACTTCACTTGTTCACTAAATCGTACTAATTTTCCAATTGCTTCTTCTTTATGTAATGTGCTAAACCACCTATAATTTTCACCGTCTAAAATCCGATAATGTTGACTAACAATATTTTGTTGTAAACGGAACTCTCCTTTTTTCTCAATTTCTTTCCACCATATATGTCCGCCCATCGTTTTTTCTTTTTTATATTCCATTTGATGACGAGCAATTGTTTGGACAACTTCAAGAACAGCTCCCCCAAATGCAGACTGCAATACTTCGCTGTTTTGAAACAGCGCACATACCGCAATAACGGTCGTCCACGAAGGTAAGATGCGCTCTTTTTCAATTTGAACAAGTGTCTTTTTAGAAAGCCCTAAAATTTCTGCCATTTCTTCTTGTGTATAATTATATTCAGTTCTAATTAACTTCATTTTTTTCGCAATTATTAATACCACTTCGTCTTTATTCATTTGAGCACCCTTTCTTACTATTCAAATCGTATCCTATTGAATTTTTACACTTTTTTAATACTTAGTCAATTTTACTTACTTCTTTCTTGGTTTTCAATAAATTTCCGAATGCTTCCATAGGCATGATTGCATGTTTTATTTCTTTGGTAAACATATATTACACCTTCCCCCTCCTGTCCAAAAAAAGAAGTAGAGAGAGAAATACTCATTTATAGCATACAAAATCTATTTATCCCGCTATTCGTGGGCAGTAATACTCCCACCTCAAAATTCAGCAAAAGCATTGTCCAGTTCCACATTTCTTTGTTGTCAAGCTCTAACGGCTAGAATCTCCGGCCGTTTCGCCCCCTCGGACGAGGCAAAAAGCGCCTCTCCGCCTTGGGCGTGGGCGTCCTGCGATTCTGAACGAGCCGCTTCCGCTTTTCTTAAGAAGTTAAGTGGGAGATAAACTGCCCATCAAAGCCCAATTGGTGAGGGCTAATAATTAGTGAGGGATGAAAAAACCCTCCCACTGATTAAAGTTTCACTTTATTCAGTACGAAAAAAAGCTACTTGAATATCATCAAGTAGCTCTTTTCTATTCTGCAAAATAAGAGAATCCAATCGCCCCAACACCTGTATGTGTACTAATAACCGGTGTCGTATAGAAAATTTCTGATTGTGTGAATCCACTAATCTTTTCAACTGCCTCTTTCATCTTCTGTGCTAACGGTAATGCTTTTGCATGTGGAATCGCGACTGCTTTCACTGTTTTTCCAGCTATATCTTCTTCAAATATTTTCGCTAATGTTTTTACAATTTGCCCTTGACTACGTACCTTAGTAATCGGGTTGTAGACTCCGTCTTCAATACTAGCAATTGGCTTAATATTTAACAAAGATCCAAGCATTGCTTTTCCTTTACCAATACGGCCACCTTTTACAAGGTTATCTAACGTATCAACGACAACAAATAGGCGTGTATTTTTTCTAACTTCTTCAATACGTTTTAAAATATCTTCTAAAGAACGTCCTGCTTGCGCCATTTTCGCTGCCTCAATCACTTGATATCCTAAAGCATGAGTAGTGAATAAAGAATCTACTACAGTTACTTTTGTATTTGTCATTGTTGCTGCAGTACCTGCTGTTGCAACTGAACCACTTAGTCCATTTGTTAAATGAATCGAAAGAACTTGGCTACCGTCCTCTCCTAAACGATCATACAATTCTACAAATGAACCAACTGCTGGTTGAGATGTTTTTGGTAGCTCTTCTGCCTTTTCCATTTCTTCAATAAACTTATCTGGTTGTAAGTCTATACGATCTAAATAAGTTTGTCCGTTCACAGAAATTGATAATGGGATAACATGAATATCGTATTTCTCAATCACATCTTGTGAAAAATCCGCCGTTGAATCTGTGACAATTTTAATTTTTTGCATGTTTGATTTCTTCCCTTTCCACTACGCTCTCCCTGTTATTATACTAGTATTCCCACTGCTTTCAACAGTTTAAGGTAATTTTCCCATGAAATTCTTATTTTTTATATCTAAAAAGAAAGCAGCAGAGCACCTTTGCTCTGCCGCGATTTTTTCCTATGCATTTTTTTCTAACGTATTTATTTCATATACATTTGAATAATCATTCCATTGCAAGCAACCTTGCAAATATTCTCGAAATGAGTACGAAAACCTTGGTTGTTTTTGTTTTTGAATTTTAGAAATAAAGAGCTGAAGACGCGACTGAATTTGAAACGCTAATGGATGCTGTGTTTGTAGTACTGGAATTTCAACCACCTTTACGCACTTTCCTGTTGGATGAGTAAAATAAAAACTCTTCATAATCACGATATCAATCCTCTTTTTTTTTGGATTTATAATTTTAGTATAAACCGACAAAGACAAAAAGTTTGTCTAAATTTTGGAGAAGCATTAATTTTTTTCTTTTTCATATTGTATACGCTTACACCAATAGTATAACAAAGAAATAAAAAAAGTGCCTGTCATAAAGAGGCACTTTTCGATGAAGATTGCAATTCTCGCTTTATTTTTCTTTTATAAACAATTTTTGACATTGTAATACTTAATTCATAAATAACTAATAACGGGATTGCTACAGAAAAATCTGAAATAAAATCAGGTGGTGTAATACATACCGCAATTACAATTAATATAAAGTACGCATACCGTCTAATCTTTTGTAATGCTACTGGATTTAAAATTCCAATGCTCGTTAAGAACATAGTTACAACAGGTAATTCAAAAATCACAGCAAATGGTACTGTCATGTTCATAACAAAGGAAAAATACTTCTCTGTTGTAAACATTGTTTGAAACATTTCATCACCAAGACTAACCAAAAACTTTAGTACAAATGGTAGAATAATAAAATATCCAAAACATAGTCCACCAATAAATAATATAAATAGTCCTGGTACGTATAAAAGCGTCATTTTCTGCTCATGTGGAAGTAATGCTGGCTTGACAAATAACCAAAGCTGCAAGGCAGCGATTGGAATAGTGCATACGATTGAAAACACAGCCGCAATTACAAAATAAATCCATAAAATATCGCTCGGTCCAAGAACTGTTAATTTCATATGTAAATCTTTCACAATAAAACTATAAATCTCTTTCGTAAAAGAAAAACCCATAATAAGGAAAAATAAAAATGCCAATGCTGTAATAATAAGTCGCTTTCGCAACTCACCAAGATGATCTACTATGCTCATTTCATGATCGTTCATATTCTCACCCATTTCCTTGTTCACTGGAAAAAAGATGCAAGCTCGTCTTACATCTTTTTTCCTTCACAAACGGACGTAGGTATCCGTTTGATTCAACTGATAATAAGCAGGAACTCCTCCCTACTGATACAAAATTCATTTTTTTTCATCTATATCATCATGCAAACCTTTGGCGGATTTTTTAAATTCTTTTAAGGTTTCTCCAAACGCTCGTCCAATTTCCGGTAATTTTTTTGGCCCAAAAATAATTAATGCTAAAATTAAAATTAAAATCAATCCTGGAAACCCAATATTTGGCATGATACTTCCCCCTTATTCTCAATTAATTTTATTTTGTCAAAAAAGTCTGTAAACGTCAATGTATCCGTTGTCTTTTGTCAAAAAAATTAGAAAATAAATCCTTTATACAATTTTCATTTCCTATTCCATTTGTATATGATATTGTGAAAGAAACTATATTCTTCATTTTACTATGTGAGAAAGGAGTCGAAACATGACTCAAAAAATAACTCGAATGACTCAATTTGTTAAAGAAGAAATCGCTAATGCAATTACACATGGCATCGGTGCCATTTTAAGTATCCCTGCATTAATTATTTTAATTATTCATGCATCAAAACATGGAACTGCATCAGCAATTGTAGGATTTACTGTATATGGCGTGAGCATGTTTTTACTATATTTATGTTCAACACTATTA
This sequence comes from Bacillus sp. 491mf, assembly GCF_900112415.1. GTDB lineage: Bacteria > Bacillota > Bacilli > Bacillales > Bacillaceae_G > Bacillus_A. The sequence goes on along the minus strand of NZ_FOLV01000004.1, from coordinate 878 downwards.
CATAGCATCCATCATCCAAAAGTGGAAAAATTATTCACTATTTTAGATCACTCTGCCATCTATTTGTTAATCGCCGGCACATATACACCGTTTTTACTCGTTACACTACGCGGGCCACTTGGCTGGACATTACTTGCGATTATTTGGACACTTGCAATAGCAGGAATCATTTTTAAAATATTTTTTGTACGTCGTTTTATTAAACTATCTACTTTATTTTACATTCTGATGGGCTGGCTCATTATCGTTGCTATTAAACCACTATATGAAAACTTAACTGGTAGCGGCTTCTCATTATTATTAATTGGCGGGATTTTATACTCTGTCGGTGCTATCTTCTTCCTATGGGAGAAGCTCCCATTTAACCATGCAATTTGGCATCTCTTTGTATTAGGCGGAAGCACAATGATGTTTTTCTGCGTTTTATTTTATGTATTACCTGTAGCATAAAATGAAACTTCTATCAGCGGGGAGTCTTTATCCCCTGCTGATGGTTAATTGAATCAATTGCGCTTTTACGGGATAAAAAAAGGTCTCAGCTTATATGATGAGGCCACTGAAAAAGTCCTCATAGTTCAAAAAGTGAAAGCTTCCCCGATGAAATCGAGGAAGCTTTCACTTTTTTTATGTATAATGGTTGTACTAACTCTAGGTGGTGTCTCGGATGATTTCAAAACAACAACCTCTTAACCTTAGCCCATTCATGGCGATTTACGATATCGTCGTGCCAAAAGATAATATGCTTCGTCAATTTAATGAAATGGTTGATTTTTCTTTTGTGTTAGAGGAATTAAAGAATAAATATTGTCTCGATAACGGTCGCAATGCAGTGCCGCCCGTTCGTATGTTCAAATATTTATTGTTGAAATCCATTTTTG
>NZ_FOLV01000016.1 GCF_900112415.1 Bacillus sp. 491mf | reverse complement strand
TGCGAATAAGAAGCGCAGCGAACACAAATAGTACGATTCTCGGATACTTAAAGCAAGGCGAGAAAATAACAGTACTAGGAAAAGCAAATGGCTGGGCGAAGATTTCGTACAAAGGAAAAGAAGGCTACGTTTCGTTACGGTTTGTACAAATTAGTACGGGTTCGAATGCTAGTAATGGAAATAATGGACAAGTAGAAGAAATAGGAATTGTAAATACATCTTTATTAAATGTGCGCCAAGGTCCTTCAACAAGTACTGCAATTGTAGCACGCTTGAAAAGTGGTGAGTCAGTTGTAATACTAGGCAAGGAAAATGGTTGGGCGAAAGTTCGAGTAAACGGTGTGGAAGCTTATGTTTCTTTACAGTTCTTAAAGTTAAAACAATCATCTTCTTATGAAGTGATCACAGAAGCAGGAAAAGTTCAAAAATCGAATGGAATGGAAGCAGAAAAGGAACTGCAAACAAGACCAGAAGATGGCTATATCGTTAGTGATGGTAAAGTTGTGAATATGAAACAAGGCTTTGTACGAGCAAATAAGTTGATTAATATTTATGATATTGCAACTGGTAAAAAGTTAACATATGTACGAGGAGGAGCTGATTTAAAGTTCCTAAAAGTGGCTGGCGACCGTGTACATGTGAAAATTGATGGTACAACAGGATATGTCAATATAGACGATGTTACTTTATATCCTAATATGGTTCATGAATCAACGTCATATTATTCATTGAAAAACGGAAAGCTTTATCACTATGTATATGATAATTCTACGAGCGCGTATGCGGCATATCAAATTGGTAATGCACCGACTCATTTACAAGAAGGTCAGCGTTATGAGGCATTTGATAAAACGCAGATCGGTGGGAAAGATAGTTATCAATATTTTGAGTATGTGCCGATTCGCGTTACATCTACTTATACGGCGAAAGATATTGATGATTTCTTAAGAAAAAATAGTGCAGATAGTCCGTTGATTGGAACTGGAAAATATTTTGTGAATGCAGCACAAAAATATAATTTAAATGCAGGTTACTTACTATCTCATGCCGTTTTGGAATCTGGTTGGGGAAAAAGTCGTATCGCACGAGATAAGAAAAATTTATTTGGTTTTAGAGCGGTGGATTCTGACCCATATAATGGTGCAACGTCATTTCAAACGTGGGAAGAAGGCATTAACTTCTGCGCTTCGTATATCGATCAAAACTATTTAAATCCAAATGGCTGGACATATAACGGCGGGAATTTGGGAGATAAATCACAAGGTATGAACGTCATGTATGCAAGTGATGAAAATTGGGGCCAACAAATTGCTTCTCTTATGAATAAACTTGATGCTATGAACGGTGGAAAAGATTTGAATAAATATCGATTAGGTATGCTGAAAGCTGGATCTGTGTTATTTAAAGAGATAGATGGAGCGCAAGTAAATGCAGCACCTCGTGATATTACGGTTGCAATTAAGACTATGATTCAAACTTCAAGTGAAACATACTATGAGCTAGTTTCTGACAACACAGCGTATAATAGTGTATATGTGAAAGCAAGCTCTGTAAAACTTATATCTTCATATTGATAAATAGCTAGATTCATAATGTTGATGTTAAGTATAGAAGTTAGTTATATGTCGGATATTGTTGAAGGGTCTTTAAATCGTGTCGAAGCGCCGATATATTATATTGCGGTCGTTCACTTCTGACATCGGTGCAGGGAAATCAAATAGATGTTTTCATATAATCGAAAAAATATTCTTTTTTTCAATCTATGAAAAATGCTACAATATTAAAGAAAGAATACAATTTTTTCCTAGGTGGAAAAGGATTTGTAGAAAGGAAGAGACTTCATGCCTATCATTTTAGAAAAAGGACAGAAGATCGACTTAACGAAAGGGAAACCAGGGTTAACGAAGCTACAAGTTGGCCTAGGATGGGATCCGATGGAAAAAGCAGGTGGGTTTTTATCTTCATTGTTTGGAAGTAAGCCAAATATTGATTGTGATGCATCTGTGATCATGCTTGAGAATGATCGATTTTTACATAAACATGATCTCATTTATTTTGGAAATAAATTATCTTCTTGCGGAAGTGTTACTCATTCGGGTGATAATTTAACAGGTGAAGGTGCAGGGGACGATGAGACTATTTTTGTCGAATTACCAAAAGTTCCATCTAGAATAAACCGCCTCATCTTTGTTGTAAATATTTATGATTGCGTGAACCGTCGTCAAGACTTTGGGATGATTCGTAATGCGTATATTCGTATTCAAAATCCGCAAACAGGTGAAGAGTTAGCACGTTATAACTTAACGGATAACTACGGTGGAAAGATGACTTTAATTGCTGGTGAAATTTACCGTCATGATAATGAATGGAAGTTCTCGGCAATTGGAGAAGGAACGCAAGCTAAAAATTTAAGTGAAATCGTCACGAGTTATCAATAAAGTGAAACTTCCATCAGTTTGGGGCTTCGTCTCCCACTGATGGAAAGCTCTCATCAACCGGATTCTTACGGGCAGTACTACACTTTGAGTACTGCCCGGTAGAGCCGGATAATTTTTAAGGAGGCGTTATATATGGCAGTTATTTCATTGCAAAAAGGACAAAAAGTAGATTTAACGAAAACAAATCCAGGTCTTTCAAAAGTAATTGTTGGTCTTGGTTGGGATACAAATAAATATGATGGACAGGCTGATTTTGATTTAGACGTAAGTATTTTCTTAGTTGGAGCAAATGGTAAGGTTGGCGGAGGCGAAGACTTCGTTTTCTACAATAATCCGACCGGGGCAAATGGTTCTGTACAGCATTTAGGTGATAATCGTACAGGAGAAGGCGACGGGGACGATGAAACAATCAAAGTTGATATGAAAAATGTTCCTGCGCATATTGAACGCATTTGCTTTACGATTACAATTTATGATGGAGAAGGTCGCCGTCAAAACTTTGGACAAGTATCTAACTCCTTTGTGCGCATTATAGATGAAGAGAAGAAAACAGAGCTAATTCGCTATGACTTAGGCGAGGACTTCTCAATTGAAACAGCAGTTGTAGTCGGTGAATTATATCGCCATAACAATGATTGGAAGTTTAATGCGATTGGAAGCGGATTCCAAGGTGGGTTAGCATCTTTATGTAAAAACTTTGGTTTAGATGTAGAGTAAAGTGACTCTTCCATAAGTGGGGAGGATTCATCCCCACTTATGGAAAGCCAGCCCAATCGGGGTAAATAATCTATGTAAATAGAGGTGAAGCGCGATGGTTATTCAGTTACAAAAAGGACAAAAAATTGATTTAGGTAAGACAAGCCCAGGCCTTACGAGAGCAGTTATTGGTCTTGGCTGGGATATTAAACAATATGACGGCGGATCTGATTATGATTTAGACGCATCTGCTTTCTTATTAAATCAAGAAGGTAAATGTACGAAAGAAACAGACTTTATCTTTTATAACAATTTACAATCTCCTTGTGGTTCTGTGGCACATACAGGTGATAACCGAACTGGAGAAGGTGATGGTGATGATGAACAATTAGTTGTTGATCTAAGCAAAGTCCCAGCTGATGTACACCGTATTGCGATTACAGTTACTATTTATGATGCAGAGGGCCGCCGTCAAAACTTTGGACAAGTTGCCAATGCATTTGCTCGTTTAACGAATGAAGAAACAAATGAAGAAGTACTTCGCTATGATTTAGGGGAAGATTTCTCCATTGAAACAGCGGTTGTCTTTTGTGAATTATATCGTCATAATGGACAGTGGAAGTTTAATGCTGTCGGAAGTGGCTTCCAAGGTGGACTAGGTGCGCTTGTAAGAGCGTACGGCTTGGATGCATAAGAAGGAAGCGACTTTCGTTTCCTTCTTTTCCGCTTTCTAGAAATTTAAAAATAGAATAGGAGTCAATAGCTGTATGGAGATCTTACACGGAATTCTTGATACGTATGCCCAATTTTTTAATTTAGATATGTGGGTAAAGGTATTAACAGATCCAGTATCTTGGGGATTAATTGGAACGCTTGTTATTTTGGAAGGATTGCTATCTGCTGATAACGCGCTTGTATTAGCTGTTATGGTAAAGCATCTTCCAGAAGAAAAGCGTAAAAAAGCTTTATTTTACGGGCTTATTGGTGCGTATGCATTTCGTTTTATTGCCATCGGAATTGGTATGTACTTAATTAAATTAGCATGGGTAAAAGTACTTGGTGCCCTTTACCTTGCATGGCTTTCCGCAAAACACTTCATTGATAAATCTAAAGGAAATGAAGATGACGAAGAAGCTCATGGTATGAAGCAAGATAGCATTCTCTTTAGAATGTTTGGCATGTTCTGGGGAACGGTTGTAATGGTTGAGTTAATGGACATTGCGTTCTCTGTGGATAGCGTTCTTGCGGCATTTGGTGTTTCAAATGAAGTATGGATTTTACTTCTTGGCGGAATGCTTGGTATTTTAATGATGCGTGGTATTGCCGGCGTATTTTTACGATTACTAGAACGTATTCCAGAACTAGAAACGACAGCATATATATTAATTGGAATTATTGCTGCGAAAATGTTGCTTTCTGTATTTCATATTGAAATGCCGCACTGGTTATTCTTCATCATTTTAGTTATTGCATTTGGTGCGACATTTATTTTACATTATATGAAAACATCTCGCCAAACTCGTGAAGAGGTGGCAGCTTCTAAGAAAGAAGATTAATAGGTTAATAGATTAAATGGGTTTGCTCATCATATGGGCGCCCATTTTTTATAAACGTTTCGTTTGGAGGTGAACGAGTGTGTTTTCACGTTTTACATTTCACCCACAGTTACTAGGCGGGGAAGAAGTATTAAAACAGTTTGAAACCGGTTTAGCAAAGCGGCCGCATTATGAAGTAACAGAGAATGATCTACATTTTAGCTATATAGGCTGTCGCATTCTTGGCGTGCCTAATGATACGGATGAATACTTTAACCAGTTATTTGCGTATAGTCAAAATGAGAAGATCACTGTACTTCACGAACAAAATTTAAATAAAGTCATTCCTTCAGAGAAGCTTCGTGATATTCAAGAAGTTTTTTCACTGCATCAACAGGCAGCAAACGGTTTAACTGTCAATCGTCTCGTTGCCCATTTATCGGGAAAACGTTTATTGCCCGAAGTTGATCATCCCGATATACAACACTACATACATGCAACTTTTATTTCAATTTTAAAGCTGTACGAAAAACAGCATAATCAATCGTTAAAAACAGAAGGTTTTCGCCGGTTTTTAATTGATATGATTAAGTTAAGTGAAAATTACGTTTCGAAATGGTTTTCACAAAAGGATTATAAAGCACAAATGCCGCAAATTATATGGTATGGTGATGCGTCGGAAAGTCGAATTTACTTTTTACACTTCCTTATTATGCTCGGATGTGATGTATTGTATTATCATCCAGAAGGAAAAGATGGTTTTGAAACAATCGATGAAGAAAATCGAACATTTGTGATTTCGCATTCGAGTCGAATTGCATTAGAACCATTTCCGGATAAAAAGAGAGAGCGCGTTGCAACTGTTGCGTATCAAGCCTCAAAAGAGATTGAGCAAGTGCTTCATCATGATAATTCACTCTTGTATAAACCATGGCAATTTAGAGCGTATACACCAGTTGCCCGGACGTTAAAGACGACGTATGATGAACTGTTTATCATTACGAAAGAAAAAGCATTTATAAGACCAACATTCTTTGTAGAAAAAGGGCATATTTATATTCCATCATTATTTGCAAAAGTGTCTGGTGTTTCTAAAAATGAGAAAGAGTATTTTCAAAGATTAAAAACGTTAACATCATATGAAAATAGTCTGCTAATCAATCAATTTCCTTTTACGAAGGAACAGAAAGCGAATTTTCAATTCCATTATCGTGATGCGTTAAACCGTTCAGGAAAACTTGATGCACAGAATATCATTCAAAGTCATTGGTGGCCGCATAAGCGCTTACCAGAAGGGCTGCAATATGGCATTGCAGAGGCTATCATTCATACATGTGAAAGTGGGCTCTGCAAAAGAGTGGGATCTGAAACAGAGCAAGACACTGCTTTATATGTGTTTGCTCAGCTTTCACAAATCCCACCGAACATACTTGAGCAGCTTGAGAAATTTGATTATTCGCAAGAAGTGCCGAAAGTAGTTATATTTAACAATGAGAAAAGTGGAGAGCTGACACGTTCTGATGCGGTAGTAATGCTCTTTTTAAATCAAATTGGTGTCGATGTGTTACATTTTAATCCGACAGGACGTAATGACATCGAGCAGTATATTGAAGCGGGCGCATTTGATTCCCACTGGCTAGAAGAAGTGAGCTTTGATGTAGCCTTTCACGGCGCTTCGTCTCATAAAAATTTATCAAACACTTTAAAGGGGTTATTTCGGCCATTTTTATAAAGAAAGGAAGATACATATATGAATCCGATCGTATTAGATCCAACAACAGAATTGAATGAACAAACGTCGAAAGATATTCGCCTGCAGTTAAGACAAGACTCTGAGGTGCAGCGCATATATAATGGTGTAGACATTAAAGATCAATTGGAACTAATTGAGCTAGGTAAAGAGCCATCTTTAGAGATTTCAAGGTTTGCAGATCAAATTTTACATACGATGACATTATCGAAAGTAGAAGACTCTGGTGAGCTATTAAAACAGCTTGGGAAAATTATGGACAAGTTTGACAGTAAAGATTTCGTTGAAGAAAAAAGCGGTTTTTTCTCTCGTTTATTTAAAAAAGGAAATCAAATGATTGAACAAATCTTTAATAAGTATCAAACGATGGGCCGCGAAATGGATAAAGTGTACGTGGAAATCACGAAATATCAAGATGAAATGAAGCGTTCAATCGGTACGTTAGATGGTTTGTATGATCAAAACTTAAAATACTATTTAGATTTAGAGAAATACGTTGTTGCGGGTGAAATGCTACTTGAGCGTCTGCAAACAGAATTAGTTCCAATGTATGAAGAGCGCGTTCAAAACAATGATCAACTTGCAGGAATCGAGCTAGAATCATTAAAGAACTCTGTAGAGATTTTAGAACAACGCATTGACGATTTAGAAAAAGCGCGTATGGTTGCCCTATTAACAGCACCGCAAATTCGTATGATTCAACGTGGTAACAACAAGTTAATCGGGAAAATTAATTCAGCGTTTATTACGACAATTCCTATTTTTAAAAATGGTATTATTCAGGCTGTGAATGCAAAACGTCAAAAGCTTGTTGCCGATTCAATGGCAGAACTTGACCGCCGCACAAACGAGTTGTTGAAGAGAAATGCTCAAAATATCGCAACGCAAAGTGTCGAAGTAGCAAAACTAACTGGTTCTTCAAGTATTAAGATGGAAACGCTTGAAGAGACTTGGAACATTATTTCGAAAGGTGTTCAAGAAACAAAACAAATTGAAGAACAAAACAAACGTGAGCGTGAAGAAAGCCGTAAGCGTATGGCAGAATTAACGGATCGAATTAAGAAGGAAATGCAAGGATAATGATAGAAAAGGCAGTGAGGAATTTCCTTACTGCCTTTTCAATACCTTTATTATTTCATTTACTAGTAACGGAATGATACTAAGTAATAAAACAAATCCCCAATCGTTTACTGTTAAAGCATGTACACCAAATATGCTGGCAAGAGGCGGAATCGAAATAATACATACTTGTATACATACACCGATCAGAAGAGAGAAAACTAAGTATTTATTTGTCAATATCCCAATCGAGAAGATTGATTTTGTACGTGATCGTAAATTAAAAGAATGAACGAGCTGTGAAAAACTGAGTGTGACAAAGGCCATTGTTTGGGCATGTAATAAAGCATCTGCTTCAATTTGAGATGGAAAGAGAGGAAAAAGGTTCGTATCCCCTGTATATAATTTTGCGCCAACAATAAAGGCGATTAACGTGATGAGCCCAATGACAATCCCGTTTAGTATTAAAAATGGTACACTGCCGCTAAATAAGCTGTCTGTCGCACGGCGCGGCTTTTCTTTCATAACGTCCGGATCTTCTGGATCTACGCCAAGTGATAATGCTGGAAGTGTATCTGTAATTAAATTCACCCACAAAATATGAATGGGACGAAGTGGTGTAGCCCAGCCGAGTAAAATAGCTAAGAAGAGTGTAATGATTTCTCCGAAGTTACAAGAAAGTAAGAAAAGAATAGACTTTCTAATGTTATGATAAATGCTTCTCCCTTCTTCGACGGCTTTAACAATAGACGAGAAATTATCGTCTGTTAACACCATATCAGCAGCACCTTTTGCGACATCCGTTCCGGTAATCCCCATTGCAACACCAACATCTGCTTGTTTTAAAGATGGTGCATCATTGACCCCATCTCCAGTCATGGAAACAATATTTCCATTTGCACGTAGTGCTTTTACAATTTTCACTTTATGTTCAGGAGAAACACGAGCAAAGACGTTTAAATGATTCACTTCGTTTGCGAGTTGTTCATCTGAAAGATTGTCTAATTGTGTTCCCATTATTACTTCGGATTCTTCTGCAGCAATTCCAAGTTCTTTTGCAATGGCAAAGGCGGTATCTTTATGATCTCCTGTAATCATAACGGTGCGAATGCCAGCTTTCTTACATTCTTTAATAGCTGCTTTCACTTCTTGGCGAGGCGGGTCAATCATCCCTACAAGACCAATGAATATAAGATTTTCTTCTGCTTCTTGCATGTTAATATGCTCGGCACTGTATTGTTTGAAAGCGAATGAAAGTACGCGTAACGCTTTTTGTGACATCGCTTGTGCCGCTGCTATTATTTCGTTTTGATCACTTTCAGTTAATGGCTGCACAGTGCCATTTTTAAGAATATGTTTGCACCTAGGTAAGAGTTTATCGATTGCCCCTTTTGTCATACTAAAGTAGTTGTCTTCGTATTCATGCAGCGTTGACATCATTTTACGATCAGAGTCAAAAGGAAACTCATTTAGGCGTTTATGTTTCTTTTCTAGCATATCTTTTTGAAGATCAAAGGTAGATCCCGCAACAAGAAGAGCAATTTCTGTCGGATCTCCAGTTTGTGATTCAGCATTGTAAGAGGCGTCGTTACATAAAACCATATTTTCTAATAGTAGACGCTGAACATCATTATTTACGTTTACATTTTCTAATGCATCGTATGTACCATCACTATAAAAGTGAGTAACTGTCATTTTATTTTGCGTTAATGTCCCAGTCTTATCTGAACAAATAATCGTAACAGAGCCAAGTGCTTCAACAGCTGGTAGTTTCCGGATGATGACATTTTGTTTAATCATACGCTGTACACCGATTGCGAGAACGATAGAAACGATAGCTGGTAAGCCTTCTGGAATCGCGGCAACCGCTAAACTTATCGCGGTCATAAACATTTCTAACGTATCACGACCTTGGAAAAAACCGATTAAGAACATGATGATACATATTCCTACAGAGACAAAGCCTAAATATTTTCCAACTTGCGCTAGGCTTTTTTGAAGAGGTGTTGTATCATCATCAGCTTGATGCAAGAGAGTGGCGATTTTCCCTATTTGTGAATGCATTCCTGTTTGGGTAGCTACGCCAACACCGCGACCATATGTAACAAGTGTAGACATAAAGGCCATATTCTTTTGATCACCTAATGGTACTTTCTTCTGATGTTGCCCTGAAGGAGTATACGTTGCATCTTTATCTACAGGAACGGATTCGCCCGTTAAAGCAGATTCTTCAATTTTTAAATTGGCTGTTTCGATGAGCCGTAAGTCACAAGGAATATAGCGACCTGCATCAAGCAGAACAATGTCTCCAGGAACGACATTTTCGGATGGAATTTCTTTTAATTCACTACCTCGTTTTACAATTGCTTTTGGAGTCGCCATCTTTTTTAAAGCTTCTAGAGCTTGCTCTGCTTTTGATTCTTGAATGATACCAATTACAGCATTTAAAACGACTACAACAGCAATAATACTAGCATCAGCCCATTCGCCGACAAAGGCAGAAATAAGAGCTGCAATTAAAAGAACATAGACGAGAATATCATTGATCTGGGCAAAAATACGTTGACCCAAAGTTCTTTTTTTCTTCATTTCGAGCTCGTTTTTCCCGTATTTGTTTAATCGAGCTACCGCTATTTCTTCGGTTAAACCTTGCTGTTCATTTGTTTCTAGTTCATGCAATGTCTGAGTTGTTGTCTTACTGTACCAATTGCTCATATGAAAGCACCTCCAGTAAAAAACAGTTATCAATTGTAGTGTGGAAAATTTCGATTTGATGTGAAGTCTCTGATGAGTGGGTTATTATTATTTTACAATATTTTGAAGGTGTGCGAATAAATGTGGAGATTTGTCATAAATTTGTTGGAAATAAAAAGAAACGGATTTCAAAAGATTGACATGTATCAAACTTTTGGAATCCGCTGTCATAGCCACTTTTTCTTATTTCTTGATTAGTGTGCCTAATTCTTCTGTAATAGCTTCCATTTCGCTGATGCTAAATGTGTCGCGTTTCATAACATGCTCATAAATTTCACGTAAGTCTTCGTACATGTTTTCATTGAAGTTTTCAGCTCTCATTGCACCAGCGTTTACCATACGTAACTTTTCTTTAATTGCTTCTACCATATATTCAACGTTCTCTTGTGTTTTTACGGATAAATCCACGGAAGTGTCCCCCTTTAAAATAACATAGACTTATCTTAACATTTTTTTATCATTTTCGTTAACGGAAGTTTGCAATCGTATTAAATTAGTATCTATTTCCTTTATAAGTAATTGTTGATTGTTTATACTAAATATACAAGTTAAAAAACGACATAAACCCCTTTCTATTTTGGGGGAGACTAGAGCATCTGACCGCGCATAGAAGCGGTTAGGACCTTTTCCTACCACATGCAAAGTTTAAAGCAAAAGGAGAAGGCAAGTAGTTTACATAGTAACGACTTCTATGTCGAAAGATTAAACTGGGTATATAAATATAAACAGATGCAAGATGAAGGGAAGAAACAATATGGTTCAGGTTTTATTTGTTTGTCTTGGAAACATTTGTCGTTCTCCGATGGCAGAGGCGATTTTTCGTGAGCAGGTCAAAAAAGAAAAATTAGAAACGGTCATTACTGTTGATTCGGCTGGAACCGGAGATTGGCATATCGGCCATCCACCTCATCATGGTACGCAAAAAATTTTAACGGAAAATGAAGTGTCCTTTGAAGGAATTAAAGCCCGTCAAGTAGAAAAAGAAGACTTAACAAAGTTTGATTATATTATTGCAATGGACAATAAAAATTTAGATGATTTAAAGGTTTTAGGCAAAGCTGGCGGCTATATTGGCAGACTATCCGATTTTGTTCCAAACGGTGGTTGGACAGATGTTCCGGATCCATACTTTACAGGGAACTTTCAAGAAGTATATGACCTTGTAACAGAAGGATGTGCAAAATTGTTAGCGTTCATTCGAAATGAGCAAGGAATATAAGAATGTTAGTTCAGAAAGTAAAATGTAAAGCTTCCATTGATGGGTGTCCCCGTTAATGATGAGTTGAGCGCATCAAACTCTTATGGGGAGGTTGATTTCAAAGTTTTTCCTTTGAGATTTTCTTGTTCATTAGAGTGAGATAAATTTCTAACAAAATAGATGAAAGGGTGAAGGAATATGGCAAAGAAGGGAAACCTTGTACGAAATATTGCAATTGGTGTGGCAGCAGGTGTGGCGGTTTCTATGTTAAAGAAGGAAAATCGTGAAAAGGTGAAGTATACAGCAGGAAAAGCAAAAACAAAAATGATTGAAATTGGTGAAAATGCAAAGCTGAAAGAAAAAGTACAAACAGTTACAGATAAAGGGCGCGAATTCGCAGATCTTAATGTTGTAAAAGCAAAAGTAGCGGAAATTAAAAAGTTAACGCCAGCTGTTGTTGAAACTTTAAAAGAAACGAAAGATATTTTTAGTAAGAAGAAGAACACTGTAAAAGAACAACCGGAAACAATTGAGATTCAAGCGGTTGTCCCAACAGAAGAATTAAAGGTAGAAGAAGAATTAATTGCAGCGGAAGAAGAACCTATTGCAGAAGAGAAGCAATCAGAAGCGTATATCGAACTAAAACAAAATAATGAAGAAAAGAAAAGCGTTTAAAAAAGATGAAAGCATTTTTACAAAAAGCAAGAACTCATCATGTTTTCACATTTGGAAAAGACCTGTATGATCGAACAATGCGAGATGACGTGGCGGGCTTAGCAGCACAGCTCGCTTATTTCTTCTTGCTTTCTCTTTTTCCAGCGCTCGTCTTTTTAATTACACTTCTTGGATATATTCCAATTCAGACAGAAGATGTATTAGCCTTTTTAAAGGATTATGCTCCTGAAGATGCAATGAGTTTAATTGAAGGAAATGTACATGCAATAGTAAATAAGCAAAATGGTGGATTATTATCGTTTGGTTTACTTGCCATGTTATGGTTTGCATCTAACGGTGTTAATGCGGTGATGAAGGCATTTAATCGCGCCTATGATATTAATGAAACCCGTTCTTTTATTACAACAAGGGCATTATCCATTGTATTAACATTAGCAGTGATTTTTATGATTGTCTTCGCTTTAATTTTACCTGTATTTGGCCAATTAATTGGAGCAGCAATTTTTAAAATTTTAGGTTTATCTGAAGAATTTACGTTTGTGTGGAGTATTGTTCGATTACTACTAAGTTTTCTTGTATTGTTCGGTTTATTTTGCTTTTTGTATAAATTTGCGCCAAATCGTCATGTGAAGAGAAGAGAAGTGGTGACAGGAGCAATATTTGCTACAATTGGATGGATTGTGGTATCGTATTCATTTGCTTACTATGTTGATAACTTTGGGAATTATGCTACTACATACGGTAGTCTCGGTGGTATTATTATTTTAATATTATGGTTTTATTTAACTGGCTGGGTAATTTTACTTGGCGGAGAAATTAATGCACTTTTGAATTGTTATCGAACGAGTGACAATAATTCCCGTAATCAAAAATAATCTTCTGTCCCATACTAAAAGGGAATAGGGGGGATTATTCATGGGTCAAAATAAGACTGGTAATAGCAAAAATGACAAAAATCAGCGTAAACAACGCAGCAGCTCGCAGCCAAAACATAAAACGAGCAGCAGTGCAAACGGACATAATAGTTATCATTAAAAAAGAGCTGTCCCAAAAGTTTTACTTTTGGGACAGCTCTTCGCTTTTCGATATGAGTCAGTTTCAGCGAATCGACTACTTGTGTGTCGGATATCGTCGAGGGATCTTTATCCCGCATTAACGGGCAGTAAAAGCCCGATTGGTGAGAGCTTTCCATCAGTGAGAAAGGCGTCACTGATGGAAGTTTCACTTTAAATCGTGTCGAAGCGCCTATATATTGCAAAGAACGATCGATAACGGAAAAAAGCTGACTTCAAAAGGCACTTATGTGCCTTTTGAATCAGCTTCTTAATTATTTGCTTTTAATAACCGTAATCCATTTAAAATAACGAGAATCGTACTTCCTTCATGACCGATGACACCTAATGGAAGGGCTAAAAATTGCAGGAAGTTTGAACAAATGAGCAGCATGATGACAGTTAATGAAAAGATCACATTTTGCTTTACAATGCGATTCATTCGTTTAGATAAGCGAATGGCTTGTGCTAAGCGGGAAAGTTCACTTTTCATTAAGACAACGTCAGCTGTTTCTAACGCAACATCAGTTCCTTCTCCCATTGCAACGCCAATACTTGCTGTGGCTAAGGCAGGAGCATCATTAATTCCGTCACCAACCATTGCTACTGTACCGTACTTCTCTTTCAATTGTTTTATCGTTTCTACTTTTGTTTCTGGTAAGCATGATGCGTAATATTCTTTAATATTACTTTCAGCAGCGATGGCTTTTGCTGTTTGTTCATTATCACCTGTAATCATAATTGCTTCAATGCCAAGGCTTTGGAGTTCGCGAATTGCTGCAATTGTTTCTTGGCGCAATGTATCTTTTAAGGCGATCAGACCGAGAATGCCGTTTTCATCACTTACATATACAACTGTTTTTCCTTCTTGTTCTAAATGTATGGAAATGCTGCTATGAAACGTTTTTGTTTCTTCTCCGATAAAATCAGCTTTCCCAATTTTATATGCTTTATTTTGTAGTGTCCCCTTTAAGCCAAATCCTGTTACATCTTCTACGTTTTCTGGTTTTGTTAACGTAATATCATATGCTTGCTTTGCATAGTTCACAATAGATTCCGCTAGAGGATGTGTAGAATGACTTTCAATGGATGCTGTAATGTATAGTAGCTCTTTTTCAGTTATACCATCACGCGTATATACATCTGTTACTGTTGGCTTTCCTTGTGTTAATGTCCCTGTTTTATCAAAGGCAATTGCTTTTAATGAAGCTAATCTTTCTAAATGAACACCGCCTTTAAATAAAATGCCATGGCGTGCACCGTTTGAAATCGCCGATAATGTAGCTGGCGTAATCGCTGCAACAAGCGCACAAGGAGAAGCAACAACGAGTAGAATCATTGCACGGTAAAATGTTTCGTTCCAGCTCCAGCCAAGCGCATAATGAGGAACGAACATCATAAGTGATACAACGAGAAGGACTCCTTTTACATACGTCCCTTCGAA
This sequence comes from Bacillus sp. 491mf, assembly GCF_900112415.1. GTDB lineage: Bacteria > Bacillota > Bacilli > Bacillales > Bacillaceae_G > Bacillus_A. Next base: position 72,274 of record NZ_FOLV01000016.1, on the reverse strand, counting down.
TTTTTCAATGAAAAGCTGTGACGGTGATTTTTCACTTTGGGCATTTTGTACGAGACGAATAATTTTTTGGAACAATGTTTGATCGCTATGTTTTGTAATTTCTACTTCAATGGCACCGCGTAAGTTAACAGTTCCTGCGAATACTTCGTCACCAGGTTTTTTCTCATTTGGAATCGGCTCACCTGAAATAGCAGCCTCATCGATATTCGTTTCACCTGTGCGAATCATGCCATCTGCAGGAACGCGTTCACCTGGTTTAATTAAAATGATGTCACCGATTTCTAGTCGTTCAACTGCAATGCGCTCTTCCATTCCGCGTGAGATGCGCAGTGCTTCTTCTGGTTGTAAGTCGAGCAGTGCTGAAATTTCCTTTTGACTTTTGTTCATTGTGTAAGCTTCCATCGCGCCGCTTAAAGCGAAGATGAAAATTAAGATAGCACCCTCTGTCCAGTAGCCAATAATGGCTGAACCGATTGCTGCAAACAGCATGAGCATTTCGACGTTCAGCTCTTTTTCTGCGATTGTGTCTTCAATACCTTCTTTTGCTTTTGCATAACCTCCAATGATATAAGCGAATACGTAAAATGTCGTTGCGGTTGTTGTCATGTCATTCTTTGTTAATAACCAACCGATTAAAATTAACACGCCGGATGTAAGCGCGAAAATGAGTTCATAATGCTTTTGAAATGTTGCAAGCCAAGATGAAGAATTTGGCGTTCCTTGTTGCTTTGATAATGTTTTTGCTTCAGAATTCATAGCTTTTTTGCTCCTTTCGATTGAGAAAAAGAATCATCATCGGTAGTCTTATAAAATGGCGAAAGCTGCCATCTATCTAGATAGCAGCATTCTTCTAAGTTGAAACGTTCTTTTGCATTGCGAACATTTTTACTGGTGAGTTCATCTCGTTTCACTCCTCTCTATTTGAGAAAAAGAATCATCATCGAAACCCTTATAAAACGACGAAAGCTGCCATCCATACGGATAGCAGCATTTCTTAGAAAACACACTCTGTGTAGTTATTTACTTTATTATTACTATTCTAGATTGTAACATATGTTTCCTTTTAGGAAAAGATTTTACTAATTCCGCTATTCGTGGTGGAAGTACAGAAGCAAGATAGAAGTGAAAATACTTGTCTTTTTGACTCCGCTTTGTTATATATGAATATTGGTCATAAAAAGTACGGAAAGGAAGACATCTAGTGAAGACAGAAAGATTTTTTACACATCCAATCGGTGTATTTGTTGCAGCGTTAAGTGCAACTTTTCTATGGGGCAGTGCGTTTCCATTTATTAAATTAAGTTATATACAGTTAGATATTCAGCCTCATGAAGTAGGCGAACAAATTTTGTTTGCGGGTTATCGCTTTTTCTTAGCTGGAATGATGCTTTTATTCTTCTTTAAATTGTTAGGGAGAAATTTATCTTTTCAAAAAGGAACAATGAAGCAACTTGTTCAAATTGGTCTGTTTCAAACGTTTTTACAATATGTTTGTTTTTATATCGGTTTGAGCTATAGTACTGGGATTGAAGGAGCAGTTATTTCGGGAACATCGTCATTTTTTCAAATTGTATTCGCCCATTTTCTATATAAAGATGATTCTTTAAATATGAGAAAAATCATTGGCGTATCAATCGGTTTTTGCGGTGTTATTCTTGTAAACATACCAAAAGGAGATATGAATTTTCACTTTGGTATTGGTGAATTGTTATTGTTAGCTGCGGCAATGCTGTACTCATACGGTAACATTTTGGCGAAAGAAGGAAGTAAAACGATGGATGTAGGGTATATGACCGCATATCAGATGATTATCGGTTCTCTAGGCTTATTGCTCATCGGGGTTGTACAAGTTGGATTTATGCCATTTATATTCGATATGCAAACGCTGCTTATGTTACTATACTTATCATTCTTATCAGCAGCGGGATTTTGCATTTGGAATACTGTGATGAAATATAACAAAGTTGGAAAAGTATCGATGTATATGTTTTTCATTCCGGTATTTGGTGTAATTTTATCGAGCTTGATTTTAGGAGAAGCAATTCATTCTTTCGTATTGTTTGGTTTAGCATGTGTAGCGACCGGAATTATTATTGTGAATCGTACACGTAACGAAAGAAACAAAACGAATACAAAAGTAGCGTAGTGTGAAGAGGTTCATGGAGAGCCTCTTTTTCATATGGAAAGGACGATAAAGTTTGGAGCAATTTTTTGATGGAAATTATCGATAATAGAAAGGAAAATGATGATTTTATATCGAATAATACAGATATTAATTCATCAAGGAGAAAAATATGAATGAAATGTACGTACTGTTAATTGGACAAATAGTTTTATTTTTGTTCGGGACTATTTATGCAATGAGACAATCAGAACACACAAAGAAAAATGAACCATTACCCTTATTCATTCGGTTACTCCTCACATTTTCATTAACGGGAGCGGCGATATGGATGTGGGTACAGGACCCGGTAACGCCTTATCGTCAATGGGTTGCAATTGGGATGATTTTATCAACAATTGGTGATTTATTTATGGCCGGTTTAATTCCATTTGGGCAGCGGCTCATTGGTGGAATGGTGACATTTGCAATTGCACATTGCTTGTATGTTACTGCCTTTTTAGAAACGGGTATTTCGTGGAATGGCTTATATATTGGTTTAGCGGGATACGGTTTGTTTTTAATTATTGGTTGGTTCTTTTTTATTCGAAATCATAAGCAAGATCGATTATTTACAATCGGAGTACTTGTATACGGACTTTGGGTTGGCGGAATGGCGTGCTTTGCGTTTGCGCTCGCTTATTTGAATCAAGGAATGTGGTGGGTTCCAGCGTTAGGTGGTTTCTTATTTGTCATTTCTGACTTTATTATTGGAATTACTGATATCGGTGGACGGAATGTAAAATATGATCCTCTTTTAGTTTGGGGAACATATGTGGGAGCACAAATGTGTATCGTTTATGTGGGGATATAGAATATGAAAGAAGAACTGCTTGAGGGCAGTTCTTTTTTTGTTGTTAAACAATATAAATTTGTGTAGAAAATGTTAGATTTTATTTTGGGAATTGTCTAGGTAATTTCCTGATAATATAGAATTTATTTACAATCATATTTTATAATAATAGATAATAGAGGGATAAGGGAGAGGCGTATGAAGAAGAAAAGTCGTTTGCGGGAATGTATCGAAGTATTTGTGATTGCATGTGTACTTGCTTTTGTCATGAAAGTATTTGTCTTTTTTCCAACAACTGTGGAAGGAGCTTCTATGCAGCCTACTCTTTATAATGGGGATAAGGTCATTGTAAATAAGGTAGTAAAGCAAATTGATAATTATGATCATGGCGATGTCATTGTAGTAAAAACGGATAATTATTATGTGAAGCGCATTATCGGTTTACCTGGAGATACGATCGAAATGAAAAATGATCAATTGTATATCAACAGTCAATTGCAAAAGGAACCTTATTTAGAAAAAAATAAGAAGCATGCAAAGCATATTATGGTGAATTTTACAGAAGATTTTGGTCCGATGAAAATCCCGAAAAATAAAATTTTTGTCATGGGAGATAATCGATTAGTTAGTCGTGATAGTCGTAATGGATTAGGATTCATTGATAAAGATGATGTATTAGGAAGTTTAGTTGCAATCTATTACCCTTTTAACCGGGTTCAGATTATCGAATAGAAGGGGGCAAGGTATGGAGGAGATTGTCGGCCATATTTTAGCTAGAATCGTCCGAGGAGCGGTTGCACTAGCGGAAGTAGCGGCAGATGCCACTAAAGTGATCGTTCGAGGAACAGTCGGAGTTGTAAGAGTTGCATTAGAAGCTGTAGCAGAAGAAACTGTCGAGTTAGTGCTAGAAAGTTTAGAAGGACGAGAACAGCGAAGACAAAGAAGATTTGTGCGTAACGTGGAAAAGTTAAAGGGGCATGATTGGTTTAAGGGTATATATGAAAATGTAAAATGCCGAGACGTCATTCATACAGATAAGCGTTATTTACATTTGTTGAGTAAGCGGCGGTATGTACAGAAACTGCTTCGTCATGAAAAGGAACGTAAGCAATTTATTGAACGAATCCGTGTTGAAGCCAAGGTTGATGATGTGATTTGGGATATAAGAAGTTAGTAACAAAGCAGCCGATATAGGCTGCTTTGTTGGTTTGATCTTAAAAAGTCTGCTCCATGTTTGTTTCTAACAGTGACTCTGCATCAATATTTTGTTCATCTATACTTAAGACGACTTCATATTGACGCAATCTGAGTTCAAATAGTTTGACAGGATCACGATAAACTTCAGGATTTGATTTCATTTTATGCAATGTATTTTGATGTTCTTGTATTTCTAAATGCGTGTGTTCTACAGCTTGTTTCAATGAACTAAATGAATCTCTAAAGAACATAGTAATATCCCGTTCTAGTGCAGTTTCAAATAGCTCAAACTGTAAGAAAAATTTATTTATAATAGAAGTAGTTACATCGGTAAAATCTTCATTTTCTAAATACTGTTTGTATTTGTTATACAGCATTGTCTTATTTTTAGGAAGAGCACCGAATAATTTCCCTGCGCTTTTTAGTAAAAATTGTGCGGGCGTAAAACGGCGGAAGATATTTATTTCTTCCATCTGGATTCGGCTCGTCATTCGATCCGTATCTCGTTGCCAATCATCAAGCACTCTAAAGTCGCATTGTAACTGGATTCGATTTTCACCGCATAAAGAGTTAAGCCCTTCACTTATTTCTTCTAAGTATGTTTGACTTTGCAGGAACTCATTTTTAGAAGTTTCAATCCAACTTTGCATGGATGAAGCGAAGCTAGGTAATACGGTTTGTTCTAAATAGTTTCGAATTCTCTCATTCATTGCTGCATTTAATTCCGTATCAATGTGTCTAAAATCGCTGTCTTCACTAATTAGATCAGAAGAGCTTTGCAGTAGCTTTGGAATATGCTCTGTAAGGTCATTCGTAATTTTATGTTTCATTGTACGATAGGAATCTGTAATGAAATGAATTTTTTCCTTTTCAAAAGCACTCAGATTATTAATGAAGCCATTTAGTCTCATTAAAATATCTTCATTCCAACTAATTGAATCTACTAAGTTATTTTCCATCTCAACTCGTTTATCTAACAGGTATTGAATTGCTTTTCGAATGAAAAGTAACATTTTTTTCGTACGTTCTTGCTCAAGGTTTTTATACTCAAAGTTAAAATGAATAAAATCAGTTAACTCGTTTAGCTGTTGACTGTTTGTATATAACGATGAATAAGGTAAAACTCTCGCATGTGGAAAATATGCTTTTATTCTTGTTTGTGTATCGTGCATTACTCGTTTTACTTCTGTTTCGCTGTAAATGTTATCAATTTTATTTAACAAGAAATGAATTTGTAAATTTGGTGCATGCTCTTGAATATTTAATAAAACGTCGCGTTCTTTGTCAGTAAACGGTGAATCTGCATTCAACACAAATAACAAACTGTCTACTGAGTCTAAATAGCCGAATGTTTCATTTTTCAACTCGCTGTTTCTAGTAAAGCTAGGTGTAACAGCGAATGCTAGTTTGTTTTTGCTTAAAAACTTGCAAGGTAATTTAAATTCAATACATGTTTTTTCTCTAAATGTTTGGCGGTGCATAGACATCATATTATGGAAATCAGAGAAATTCTGAGTCGTTACAATTGTCGCATCTGTTAAGGCATTAATTTCTGTGTGAGCGTCATCTTTAAAGATAACTGTACTTGAACTTGCGCTTTCTAATATATTTTCTCCTAGTATAGAGTTAATAAAGGAAGATTTTCCGTTTCCAGAAGTTCCTGTTACTAAAAGACGATTTGTTCTTAAATCTGCAAGCTCATAGACTAACCATCTAAAACGATGTCCCATTTCTAAATCATTGTTTTGTGCCCACTGTGTAATAGAATCAAAAAGGTGTAAACTATAGTCTAAGCCATCAGTGTAATTGGTAGAATGTAATAATAATTTTTCTGCATGTTTCACGTCTGGTGTATCTATTTTAGCAGGGAAAATCTCGTCCCATGCCAATATTGCTGCAGATGGAAACACAGCATGAGAAGGATTGACCATTTTAAACCAATTCATCAAAATATTCGGAACAATATCATGCAATTGTTTCAGCATATACTGGCTTTGAATTAATTCAAAATATGTTTCTTCATAAAGAGAAGAAATGTCGTTCCAATCATCAGCTGAATGTACTTCGATATGCGAGAAAAAGTCATTTATTGTTTTCAGCCACAACAAATAAGTTTGTTCATCTTTATAACTGTGCCAAAGTGATGAAACAATTTGTGTAAATTGGACGAGGTCTACATGATGTAACGTAGCGAGTACTTTGTAAAAATAATCTGGTGAAATGGTTTTCGTAAATCCTTTATCTATATATTCTTTTAGAATCTCAAACCATTGGAAGGACTCTGTTCGAATGATTTCATTTACAGCAAGTTCTACCGCACTGTCCCAATCTTGCTGTTCTTCATAAAAGGAACGAGCAATGGTTGTAACGTTTGGATAATCGGGATTCACAGAAACAGCCTCTTTAATAACCTTGAAAGCTAAATCAAGTTTGTTTTGTTCTATGTAAAGAGAGAGTAATTGTAATGAAATTTCGGTCATAAGTATTTTATTATCGGTAGTAATGGACGTATAAACAGTTTCGGCAGCCGATAATTGATTCAGTTCGAAGTAAGCATCTGCAATATTCTTTTGTGCCCATGGTTCTAATTCATTGTTGACTTTCTCCCATTTAAAAATAGCCGATTCAAAATCTTGATGATGATAATAAAACTCACCTTGTGCAAAACGAATATAAGATCCATTCGAAAATTCATTTTTTTGCTCAGCTAAATATGCTTCTCCAAGTACTTGAAGAGGCGGATGTGTTTCATTTTCCATTAAAAATGTTTCAAAATATATCTTTTTTATTAATTGTTTTTCTAGTGTCATGATTTCCCCCCACTATATCTTGAAAAATGCATCTTTCGTTATATGTCAACACCTTCGTGAAGTGATGCTTTTTATTCTAGCAAAGATTTTCTTTTGAAAAATTTCATTTTCCTTTCATTTTTAGAGTAGGATTGAACTTTCATGGATAAAGTTTCAGTTTTTTTTCAATTTCCTTTCATTTCTGAAACAACATTGATTCTTCTTAATAACATAATATGGATATAATATTCTACCTGAAGTTGTAACATTGGATGTAGAGTTCGTCATAAAAACAATGTATAGTGAATATGTATACCATGTTTGCTTTATTGATGAAGAGGGTACAATGTGGAATAACGATAACGTATAGGATGTGTCGTGCGAATGGAACAACATATTGGGGAATTAATCGCACACTACGGTTATTATGGAATTATTATTGCGCTTGCTGGAGGAATTGTTGGATTACCAATACCAGATGAATTTCTACTTACATTTGTCGGATATAATATTTCAAGGGGATATATGTCAGGAACAGAAGCGTTTATGAGCGGCATGGCCGGGGCTATACTTGGGATTACATTAAGTTATCTGCTTGGTTTAAAACTAGGACTTCCTGTATTGAAAAAATATGGTTCTAAAGTAGGGATTAAAGAAGCCCAAATTGAGAAGACTCATATTTTATTTGAGAAGTATGGCCCTTTTTTATTAGCGATTGGCTATTTTATACCTGGTGTTAGACATTTAACTGCTTATTTTGCAGGAATGTCCGACTTAAAATGGGGAAAATTTTGTTTATATGCGTATGGTGGTGCGCTCGTTTGGGTGAGCGTTTTTATTGGGCTTGGGTGGAAATTAGGAGAAAAGTGGCGAGAAGTAGAGTACAATTTACATCGATATGGATTTTGGATTTTTATCATTTCAATCGCCATCGCTTTGATTGTTTATACATATGTAAGAATACAAAACGCTAAGAAAAACCGCTAATGTAGATAGCGGTTTTTTTATATTACTCTGCAATTTCCTCATATAAGAAGTACGTCACATTGTAAATATGTTCTACTTCGTCGTCCGTCATATACATCAGTTCTTCACGTTCGATTCCTTTCTTCTTTTCAATAAATTCAATCATGTTTTTCCGTTCTTCTCTTTTGATCATCATTATTTCTCCTCCCAATCTGTTTTAATACAGTTTATTTAAGTTAGTACTATTATATAACAGAATCTTTAGAAAGTTCCAGCTTTTTCAATATTTTTTGGAAAAGAACTTTTCGACAAAACGAGACCTCATCTTTTGTGAGGTCTCGTCTTAATTTGTTATAGGCGTAAAAATTCTGGTTGTGCTGTACCAGTATGATCAATGTAATAAATGGTGTCAGGATTGATTTTTATTAACACGTAATTTGGATCTTCAGGACCAAGTAACCAGCGTTTTAAACTATTTGTCCAAAATTTATTTTTTAGCGTGCTGTCTTCTTCAATAGAAGCAATACCTTCTATTTCAAGATATTCTTCGTCCCATTTTTTTCCCTCGCGACCAAGTAAAACATGAACATTCGCATTTTGTTTGATATCTGCTATTTTTTTGGATTGCTGATCTGTTGCAGCGTACAATACGAAATCTTCGTGAAAAAATATCATAAAACAGCTATACGGTTTGTTGTCACGCATTGTTGCTAGGACACCAATGCGTTTGCTTTGAATAATATTTTCTATTTTTTCTTTTAGATGCATTTGTTTCTGCTCCTTTCGAGTATCTCATACTTAACATTCATATTTTTTTACTCGCTCTTACTTTTTTCTACAATGCTCTTTTTTAAACGTAATTATGATAAAAATTGGGTAAATTAGAAGAATAATAATGGTAATATAAAGAGTGATTGAGAAAGAAATGGAAGGATGAAAAGGATGTTTAATAAGATTTTTTTATTTGTTGCAGTCATTGGTGTACCGCTTTCTGTTCTTGGTAACGTAATGCATTGGCCACAAACAATTATGTTTGCTGTCTATTGCGTTACAATTATCGCACTGGCCGGTTTTATGGGGAGAGCAACGGAAAGTTTGGCGGTTGTATCAGGACCTCGTATAGGAGGCTTGTTAAACGCAACATTTGGTAATGCAGTTGAGCTTATTATTTCAATTTTTGCATTGCAAGCTGGGTTAACAGAAGTCGTACTCGCTTCGTTAACAGGTTCTGTTCTTGGGAACCTATTACTAGTGGGTGGACTCTCATTCTTTGTAGGGGGTCTAAAGTATAAACGTCAAAGCTTCAATGTATATGACGCGCGCCATAATTCAGCTTTATTAATTTTTGCGGTTGTCGTTGCTTTTGTCATTCCTGAAATATTTTCAAAAAGCATGAACGTAGGAAAAACATTCCAACTTAGCGTCGGCATTTCTATTATTATGATTGTTTTATATTTAGCGGCATTGTTTTTCAAACTTGTCACGCATCGCGGTGTATACCAGCATAAAGACGAAGTAGTAGAGCATGATGAAGAACCGGAATGGTCAAAAGGAAAAGCATTGCTTGTTTTGGCAATTGCAACAATAGCGGTTGCTTATGTATCAGAGGCACTTGTACATACGATTGAAACTGTCGCTAAAACATTTGGCTGGAGTGAATTATTTATCGGGATTATTATTGTGGCGATTGTTGGAAACGCAGCAGAGCATGCATCGGCTATAGTTATGGCCTATAAAAATAAAGTGAATATCGCTGTTGAAATTGCAGTTGGTTCAACATTACAAATTGCCATGTTTGTTGCGCCTGTACTTGTCATTATTTCGATGTTCTCCGCGGTAAATATGCCTCTTGTATTTACGATTCCAGAATTAGTCGCAATGATTACAGCTGTATTTTTGACAATTGCTATAGCAAATGATGGCGATACGAACTGGTTTGAAGGTTTAACATTACTTGCCGCATATCTCATTATGGGAATCGGTTTTTATTTATTATAAAAAGTTTGGATAACAATAGAGAGCAGGGAAAAGAATATAACCGTATAGTCCCATTAGGAAGGAGCTTTACGGATGAAACGAGTGTGCAATATTTATATCACCATTATGTTCTCGTTTATCTTTTTATTTCCTTGTAGTAGCTTTGCGAAGACAGAATTGAATGTAAAGGTTCCACCATCTGTTTTAAACATTTCAAAAGAAAATACGTATCCAAATCCAACGCAGGACTTGCCGCGCTTACAACCGAGCGAATTAGCAAAAGCGTTGCTTGAGACATCGCCAATAAAGATTGAAAATCCGGATTTAATTCGGATGTTTAATGAAACATCCATTTCTAATGCACCACTTGCAGTTGGATACCGTGCGAAAATTTATTTAGGACAATGGCCTTTAAATTATGAATCGACTGAAACAACAATGAACTGGGAATACAGGCAAGTCAATCGGAATGTTCATGATAATCGCGGTGGACAGGGATATTATCCACTTCGCTATAGACAAGAGGCACAAAAACTAGTAGAAGGTGGGCTTACTTCTTACATTAAGGATGCAGAAGATGTGAAGAAGATGATGCTGCTAAAAGCGATGGAAAAAGTACGTTTACCTCTTTCGTTTAAAACAATCATTGGTTATGGAACCCAGCATGAACGAGTATATAATATTAGTCCGAAACAACTTGGATATTTATATGCGTATACGCCAGCCGTTAACGAAAAAGGAAAAGTAACATTTGGTGAGGTATATCTTGTTTTAAAAGGGAATCAGCGAAAATTGATGATTAAAAATATTACATCACAAGGAATTGGAGCATCCATACCAATTCAAGATCATATCTCTTTTAAGTTTATTCCGTCTTCTGATCCAAAGTAAATGTTCATACAAAAAACGTCAGCATGATAGTACGCTGACGTTTTTTCTTATAATGTGATGTTTGCTTGTTTTGTTAAGAAATTTTCTGTGGGATAATAACTATTTTTTACAAGAATGTTTGGCCCAAGACATTTTACAGCTGGACAATGACAGCTTAATTCTTTTGCTGTTTTTGAGGCACTCCACTTGTCATAGGCTTCTTGTAATGTATTCGTTTGGACATTTCCGAGCATTGGAATGTCACCGAAATCTGTAACAATAATACTGCCGTCAAAAATATTTACATTTAAACGAGAACGACCGTCTGGGTCATTACGTACTGTGACATTTTTACTTGCATGCAGTTTCTTGAATATTTCTAAATCACGTTCATCATCGCTGCATGCATAGAATGGCAATGTTCCAAATAGCATCCACACATTTTCATCTCGAATATCAAGAAGGCGTGAAATGGCACTGCGGATTTCATCTTTCGTTAAAATTTCAAGATTGCTCGCAAAATCACTTGGATACATTGGATGTACTTCATGACGTTTACAGCCCATCTCTTCAACAATTTGACGGTGAATATGTTCAATATGCGGAAGTGTACGCTTATTGAGCATTGTTTCAGCAGAAACAAGAACGCCTGCCTCTGATAATGCTTTACTATTTGAAATCATTCGTTCAAATAATTTAGCACGTTGTTCATATGACGGCTTGCGTTCCATCATCGCAAATCCGCCCTGGACGAAATCATCAATCGTTCCCCAGTTATGAGAAATGTGTAAAACATCGAGATAAGGAATAATTTGTTCATAACGAGCTAAATCTATAGTTAGGTTAGAGTTGATCTGGGTGCGAACGCCTCGTTCGTGAGCATATTTTAAGAGCGGTGTTACATAGTTATCAACAGACTTCTTAGAAAGCATCGGCTCACCGCCTGTAATGCTTAAAGAACGTAGATGTGGAACTTCATCTAATCGTTGTAATAGTAAATCAAGCGGAAGTGGATTTGGATCTTTTGGCTGCAGTGTATAACCAACAGCACAATGTTCACAGCGCATATTGCATAATGTTGTCGTTGTAAACTCAACGTTTGTTAATAATAATTTGCCATACTCTTCAAAATCCATATAAGCTTCCCATGGATCATAAGAAGGAGTAATCGGCTTCATTTTTTGTGATGTATTCATTTATGAAATACTCCTTTGACTATTGAAATAACAATTTGTCCATCCTCTATGATAGAAGAAGATTGCTTTTTAATAAAGTGAAACTTCCATCAGTGGGGAGTTTTTTCATCCCTACTGATGGTTAGCCCACCCAATCGGGCTTTTACGGACAGTTATCCCCACTGAAGAAAAACCATTCTTTTTAGATGGGCGAGAGCATCTGGTCATACATAGAAGTTCTGCCACATGCGAAGTTTAAATAAAGCGAGAGAAGGATCCTTTTTCTGCATTGCAGCAATTTACATATTGAAAAATTAAAATGGATTCATCTAGTTGAACCTTCTGCGATTTTCCTTGAATTTTGAGGTGGAGGAATAGCGGAACATATCATTTTACTCAAATTAATGCAAAAATTCATGTCCGTGGTAATCATTTTTACTGTATAATAAAATAAAGATTCAACAAGCAAACGAATGAGTATGCTTAGTATGAGTCGAAGCAATCGGGTTATATAAGTGTATTATTTTTTGCAAATATGTAGGAATACTTATATCTTTTAAGAAATAATCAAGATAACTCGCACAAAAAGGAGAGAGCACCTATGGGAAATGCTACTTATGATAAAGATTCACAATTAGTATATTTGAAAGAACGTTTAAATATGTTTATAGAGGTTATTGATACAATTGAACCAGAAGACGTGGAACTAGAAGATGTAGATCGCCTTCTTGAAATGTTAGATGATATTGAGTTTAAATGTGAGCAATTTAAAAAGAGTGAGTAATCAGAAGTCGACAACAAATGTTGTCGACTTTTTTATTTTCGCTGTAAATAGGATGAAAATATACTTTATAATGTAAATATGGAAAAGGAGGAAGTATATGTCACGCAACTTAATGGAACCTGTATTACAAGGGAAACAAGCGAGAGAAACAAAAACGTATAATATTTATAATTTTTTTGTTATTGGACTTATTTTTGGGATTATTCCGATTATGATTTTAGGAACTTGCAATGCGATTTGGTTAAAAGAGTCCAAAAAGAAAATATATATACTTCTTATGATAGGAATAATGACTTTATTAGCAATGTTCATCTTTGCCGCTCTAATTGGTGATATATATGTGCTAAAGATTGCTTCTCGAATAGCTGCTGTAGTTGTAACAGGTGTGTATGTATATGCGCTGCGGGAACGGTTTCGAATTCATAATTTAGTAAATGAAAATGTAGAGTCATTACATCGGATCGGTTTAATCGTTGGAATAGTTGGTATCATGGCCCAAGCGGCATTGATAGCAGGAGGGGAGATGCTCCATGTCAACTTCACACAGTGAAACGATGTTGTGGCAAGAAGCGTTGCATTATTACGAGATTGGTCATATTGAAATAGCACAGCGGAAATTGGAAACGTTGCTTTCTCATAATCCGCAGCATGCGGGAGCATTGTACTTTTTGGGATGCTGTTATGCAGATTTAGAACAATATGATGAAGCAAAAGAGATTTGCTTATCAGCTTTGCAACATGGTTATGACCCAGAAGAAGTGTACTATACACTTGGACATATATATACATATACGAATGAACTTGAAAAAGCGGAGCAAAGTTTTTTGAATGTGCTGTATTCAGACCCTTCCAATGCGCAAGCGATGGCGAAATATGCATATATTTTATTAAAAACAGGTCATATTGAAAAAGCTAAGCAACTCATAAAAGAGGCGGTAGAAGTTAATCCGAACCATCCTACCGTTCTTCATTATCAATTTATTTTATTACTCGCAATAGGAACGAAACAAGAAATAGAGGAATCTTTAAAAGATAATTATTATGTATCAGATAATGAGGTAAATTTTTTAGTGAAGTTAGGACTCCATGCATCATCAAAGAAAAGGTATAGAGAAGCATACAAATATTATCGACAAGCGTTCTTGTTGGCGCCTAATAATAAAGATTTACTTGAAATTTTAGAAGAAGCAGAAGAGCTGATTCATCCTATTTTCTTTCCGAATGTTCTCATCGATAAAATAGGTGGTCCGCTTATCTTTTGGGCAATAGGTGTCGGAACGATGGGCTTATTAGCTACGTTACATTCGGACGTTATACTGAGAGCTGGACTTTTATTTTATATTATCATTTGTATATGGAGTTGGTTATCTACACCGATGTACAAGTTATATAAAAAAATAAAAAGATCATGATGGGAGAGCGCAGGGTGAATAAAATAGATGTGTTAAAACAAGTAATAGCACAAGATGAAGAAAATGGATTGATTTGGTATTTGATTGGGGTAGAGTATAAAGAGCAGGGAGAGATAGCAAATGCGCTGCAAGCTTTATCGAAAGCCCTTCAGTATGGTGATCAAGAATGGAAGGATAAAATTGCTGCTGAACTCGCAGCTTTATCACAGGCGCTTACAAATCCGAAAGAAGCACCACATGTAACTGAAGAAGAGAGCCATTTTGAAAAAAACGAGCATTACGTAGTAGAGCCATCTCCTGAAAAAGAAAAACAGTTACATACAGCTTATGTAAATGAAAACGCGGAAGAAAATGTGATTCCGATGAATGTGCTTCAAGGCGGGAGAAGCAAACAAAAATATGAACAAGATCAGATTACATTTCAGGATGTCGGCGGTTTGCATGATGTGAAAAAAGCGATCCAAATGAAAATTATAAAACCCTTTACTTCACCCGGGTTATTTGAACGGTTTAAGAAAAAAGTTGGTGGCGGTATTTTATTATATGGCCCTCCTGGTTGCGGTAAAACATATATTGCAAAAGCAACTGCGGGAGAATGTGGAGCGCATTTTACGACAATGAGTATTACTGATATTCTTGATCCGTATGTTGGCGTAAGTGAACAAAACATACGAGAAATTTTCCAATATGCTCGTTCCAAAAAACCATGTATTTTATTTCTAGATGAAATGGATGCGCTTGGATTTAACCGGAGTAAAGCATCAGGGCATCCGACACTAAGAACAGTTATAGATCAATTGTTAACAGAAATCGAAGGTATTGATACGAATACAGATAAACTATTGTTAATTGGTGCGACAAATATGCCGTGGGATATTGATCCTGCATTTAAAAGACCAGGTCGCTTTGACAAAATGATTTTTGTTTCACCGCCCGATTTAGAAGCACGGAGCAGTATTTTTAAAATTAAGTTGGCAGGCAAACCGATTTCAACAATAGATTACGATTTGCTAGCGAAAGAAACAGAACTCTATTCTGGTGCTGATATTGAGAATGTAGTGGAGCTAGCTTTAGAAAATGTTTTAGAAGAAATTATGACAACGGGCATAGAGCGAATGATTACAATGAAGGATTTAACCGATGCCATAGTAGAAACAAAGCCATCTACGTTAGAGTGGTTCCGTACAATTAAAAATTATATTAAATATGCAAATGAAAGCGGTGCATATGATGATGTACAAGCATATTTAAAAAGATACAAAAAAATATAATCTCATTAAGACGCTATTGAAAATAGAAGGAATGGAAAAAAAAGAGTATAATCATATTGTGAAATTTTGAAATGCGTTTTGGTAGCGTTCACAATTGAGGGGGAAGTAATTATGAAAAAGCTTCAAGAAAGCATGTATCAACTAATTGTTGAAACGTCAACGAATTTACCGAAAGATGTAAGGCGTGTAATTCAACAAGCGAAGGAACGAGAAAATGCAGGAACTCGTTCTGCGATGGCACTTGGCACAATTACAAATAACATTAAAATGGCTGATGATAATATTTCGCCAATTTGCCAAGATACAGGGATGCCAACTTTTAAAGTGTACACACCAGTTGGTGTAAACCAACTGCAAATTAAAGAAGCAATTTACAAAGCAATCGAACAAGCAACGAAAGACGGGAAGCTTCGCCCGAACTCTGTAGATTCTCTGTTTGGTGATAACAGCGGAAATAACTTAGGACCAGGAACACCTGTCATTAAGTTTGAGCAATGGGAAAAAGATTATATTGATGCACGCCTTATTTTAAAAGGCGGTGGCTGTGAAAATAAAAATATTCAATACAGCTTACCTTGTGAAATTGAAGGACTAGGCCGAGCTGGCCGTGATTTAGAAGGAATTCGTAAATGCCTTCTTCATGCGGTATATCAAGCACAAGGGCAAGGATGCAGCGCCGGCGTAATTGGCGTTGGTATCGGAGGAGATCGCACGTCAGGTTATGAACTTGCGAAAAACCAATTGTTCCGTTCATTAGATGATGAAAATTCAATTCCAGAATTGAAGCAACTTGAAGATTATATTATGGAAAATGCCAATAAGCTTGGTATTGGAACGATGGGATTTGGCGGCGAAACAACATTACTTGGCTGCAAAATCGGTGTATACAACCGTCTTCCAGCTAGCTTCTATGTTTCTGTTGCGTATAACTGTTGGGCATATCGCCGCCTAGGTGTAACGATTCACCCAGAATCAGGTGAAATTATTGACTGGTTATACCAAGAAGGTGAAGACACGTTAAAACACGAGGAAGCAAACGAAGAAGCAAATACACAACGTGAAATCGTCTTACAGGCGCCAATTACTGAGGAACAAATTCGCGAACTTCGCGTTGGTGACGTTGTAACGATCAACGGTATGATGTATACAGGCCGCGATGCAATTCATAAACATTTAATGGATAACGATTGCCCAGTTGATTTAAATGGACAAGTTATTTATCACTGCGGACCAGTTGTTGTAAAAGATGAAAACGACAATTGGAAAATTAAAGCGGCAGGACCGACAACAAGTATTCGTGAAGAACCGTACCAAGGCGATATTATGAAGAAATTTGGTATTCGCGCTGTTATCGGTAAAGGTGGTATGGGTGCGAAAACATTGGCGGCATTAAATGAACATGGCGGCGTATACTTAAATGCAATCGGCGGTGCAGCACAGTACTACGCAGAGTGCATTAAAGAAGTAAAAGACGTTGATTTCTTACAATTTGGTATTCCAGAAGCAATGTGGCATTTACGTATAGAAGGATTTAAAGCGGTTGTAACGATGGATTCTCACGGTAATAGCTTACATGCTGATGTAGATAAATCATCTTTAGAGAAGTTAGCATCGTTTAAAGAACCAGTTTTTAAATAAGAATGAGGAGCTGACGTTTGTCGGCTCTTTTTTTTGCGTTCGGTGCGTCGAACGTAAAAAAAGAGCCGATATATTGGTTTCTTTGTATTGGTATAAATGGAAAAACGTGTTCGGCATGAAAAAATTATAGACACAGAAACTACAAGTACGATTATATAGGAAAAGGAGCTTATACAATGAAGCGTAATTGGTTATACATTGGTATTATCTTTTCAATTATGATGGTACTTGTTCCGACTTCTGTGCTTGCTTATGTGAATACACCAAATCATTGGGGAATTCCACGCGCGAAAAATGAAACTCCCCCGGATGCTGGTCAAAAATTTACAGAGCTGCTGCAGAAAAACGGAGGATTTTATTTAGGGGATACAAAGAAAAAAGATATTTATTTAACGTTTGATAATGGATATGAAAATGGCTTTACCGGAAAAATTCTTGATGTGTTAAAAGAAAAGAAAGTCCCAGCAACGTTTTTTGTGACAGGACACTATATTAAAACGCAACCAGATTTATTAAAACGAATGGTGAATGAAGGACATATTGTTGGAAATCACTCACAGAGTCATCCCGATTTTACAACGGTACATGATGCAAAGCTTCGCGTGGAATTGCAAATTGTAACAGACGAAATTAAAAAGGTGACAGGACAAAAAGAAGTACGATATGTAAGGCCACCGCGCGGTATTTTTAGTGAACGTACATTAGCGCTTGCAAAAGATATGGGCTACTATAATGTCTTTTGGTCACTTGCTTTTCTCGATTGGAAAGTAGACGAGCAAAGAGGATGGCAATATGCTCATAATAATGTAATGAATATGATTCACCCTGGAGCAGTTATTTTGCTGCACGCTATTTCGAAAGATAACACAGAAGCACTTGCGAAAATCATTGATGATTTACGCGAGAAGGGGTATCATTTTAAAAGCTTAGATGATTTAGTAAAAGGCAATCAACCGTAAGCATGTATGCTTGCGGTTTTCTCATGCTATAATGATGTGTAAAAAGGATGAGGAATGCATGTGGAGTGAACAAATTACGTTAGATTATCCGTATCGTTTTGAAGAAGTATTAAAACGTTTATCTTTTGACCCGTTAAATATCATTCATTTAGAAGATAAAACCATTCATGTCCCACTTACCCTAGATGGAAAGCAAGTTATTGTCCGTGTACAAGGGAAGGGGACAACTGGAGCACCGCAATTTTGGATTTCTAGCCAAAGCGATAAACAAGATGAAATTATGAAGCGTATTTCTTCTATTTTTCAATGGAATCAACCTTTTCATGAGATTCAGCATCATTTTTTAAACACATCGTTACGGCCGCTTTTTGAAACATTTGCATATACTCCAATTATTTTAGAGTTCGATTATTTTGCTTGTCTTCTTCGCTGTATTATTCATCAACAAGTTCACCTGAAATTTGCGACAGCACTGACAGAACAATTTGTAAAAACATATGGAACAGAAAGAAAAGGCGTTTTCTTTTTTCCGACGCCTGAACAAGTAGCAAATATTACAGTAGAAGAATTAAGAAATCAAAAATTTAGTCAGCGTAAAGCAGAGTATATCATTGGACTTGCACAACATATTGTGGACGGAAAGCTAAACTTAGAAGAGTTAGAGGAGAAAACAGACGAAGAAGTTGCAGCGGTGCTATTACCAGTGCGAGGTATTGGGGCATGGACTGTACAAAATTTCTTACTATTTGCTCTTGGACGTCAAAATATGTTTCCAAAAGCTGATATTGGGATTCAACGTGCACTTCAACAGCTATTTCAATTAGAACAAAAGCCAGATGACGTATTTTTAGAACGAATGAAACAAGAGTGTGAACCATATTGCAGTTATGCATCATTATATTTATGGAAAAGTATAGAGTAGAGGTGTAACAATGATACAAAAACAACATGAGAGTAAGTTAGAAGTTGGTCAAACATTTCCTGTGACAATTAAGCGTCTTGGGATTAACGGAGAGGGCGTAGGTTACTTTAAGCGCCAGGTTGTCTTCATTCCAGGAGCACTACCAGGAGAAGAAGTTGTTGCAGAAACAACGAAAATTCAGCGTGGCTTTGCAGAAGCAAAAGTGAAAAAAATTCGTAAAGCTTCCCCGCATCGCTTGAAGCCGCCATGTGCTGTTTATGAGAAATGCGGCGGTTGTCAGCTTCAGCATTTAGATTATCAAGAACAATTAAATCAAAAACGTGACATCGTTGTACAAGCATTTGAGAAGTATATGAACGGCAGTATGGAAGATAAGATTCGTCAGACGCTTGGTATGGAAGACCCATGGCATTATCGTAACAAAAGCCAACTGCAAGTCGGACGTAAAGATGAAAAGGTCATCACAGGATTATACGAACAAAACTCACATCGCTTAATTGATATCTCGCATTGTATGATTCAACATAAAGCAACGAACGAAGCAACAAAAGTTGTAAGACGTATATTAGAAAAACTGAACATTTCTATTTACAATGAAAGAAAACAAAAAGGTCTTGTACGTACAATTGTAACGCGTGCTGCAGTGCAAACAGGGGAAGTGCAAGTTACATTAATTACGACAAAAGAAGAATTGCCAAATAAAGAACAGTTTATTGCAGAAGTGCAAAAACAAATGCCGTCTGTAAAATCGATTATGCAAAATGTGAACTGGCGTAAAACATCAGTCATCTTCGGCGATAAAACATTCCGCTTAGCTGGAAAAGAAGTAATTCAAGAAACACTCGGGGATTTATCATTTGAATTATCTGCACGCGCATTCTTCCAGTTAAATCCTGAGCAAACCGTTGTGTTATATAACGAGGCGAAAAAAGCAGCTGCTTTAACAGGAACTGAAAAAGTTGTAGATGCTTATTGCGGCGTTGGAACAATCGGACTGTGGCTTGCAAAAGATGCAGCAGAAGTGCGCGGTATGGATGTTATTCCAGAAGCGATTGAAGATGCGAAGAAAAATGCAAAGCGTCACGGTTTCACAAATACAAAGTACGAGGCTGGAAAAGCGGAACAATGGCTGCCAAAATGGGTAAAAGAAGGCTGGCGTCCAGATGTCATCGTTGTGGATCCGCCGCGCACTGGTTGTGATGATAAACTACTTGAAACGATTTTAAAAGTAAAACCGGAAACGGTTGTGTACGTATCTTGTAACCCGTCATCATTAGCGCGTGATGTGAAAACGTTAATGAAGAGTTATGACGTGGAGTATGTACAGCCAGTTGATATGTTCCCGCATACGGCGCATGTGGAGAATGTTGTTAGGCTTGTTAGAAAAGAAAAGTAAATGAATTACGCTGAACCGTACCATAAGTACATGGCATAAATAATAAAAAACAAAGAAGCAGACAATCACTTAAGATTTCCTGCTTCTTTGTTTTTATAAAGAAAATATTGTTAGTACACAACAACCGGTTCATTAGTACTAAGATTATCATACACAGTTTTCGCAATACTAGGAGGGAGGTTAACACATCCGCCCGAACCTCCAGTTAAATAGGCATTATTTGCCCAGTTTGTTCGCCAGCCGGCATCGTGGAATCCTTGTCCGCCGTTTGTAAATGGAGCCCAGTAATCCACATTAACGGAATAATCGGGTTTACCTACTGCACTGCCTTTTAGTGTGTACGGTGTTCGTTTATAAAGGATATACCATACACCTGGTGATGTATCTTCACTCGTGCTATGTTTACCAGTTACTACATTCGTTGTGACTACCAATTGTCCATCTTTGTAAATCCAAATTTGCTGTTCAGCAATTGACACTTCCGCATACGTGTCTCCAATGCCGTTATTCGCTGTTGTTTCATAACCGATGCCTTCATTATTCCAGCCATTTCCGTAAATATGAGAAGCAGAAAGCGATTTTTCCCCTTTTTCGAAGGCTTCTTTGACGCGTTTTGCTTCTTTTTCAATATCTATTGCCCAGCCATAGCCTTGTCCTCTTACTGATATGACCGAACCAGAATGGGTTTTAAATGTGAAGTTTTTAGTTAATGTTGATTGAGAATTATTAATTTCAGCAATCTTGTTCTTAATGTCACTTGCGTCGATTGTAACCTTCATATCTTTTGACATAGAGGCGTTTTTAATTAAATCTTTAGCTTTTAAAGAGTGCACTTTATTTTGTACCTTATAATCAATGGTTTGTTGAAGAAGATTCTGTAGTGCTTGTTCTTCTTTTTTAACAATCGAATCGTTTTCTTTAATAGGCTTTATGTATACAGTTTTCAAATGAATTTCACTTTTATACTTCTGCTTGTCGTAATCTTTTAATAGACTAGCAACGTCATACTGTTTTCCGTCAACGCTTTTTGAAATAACAACTTTACCTTGTTCGAGTTTCGCCATAGCATCTTGAGGCGCTTTTAAATCTTCATTCATAGAGATGAGCTTTTCTTCTACAAGTTTTTTCAGCGTTTCGCTTCGATACTGATCCGCATTTTTCGGTAGCAGTGAATAATTTTTTCCCTTTGAAGAAGGGAAAAATGTCCACTGGCTTTTTAATAGTTCCTTAACTTTAGGCAAATCTTTTTCTGTAAGTTCCGTTTGTGTATTTTTTTCATCTAAAATTTGTTTCTCTCCGACATAGACCTTGTTTTCTAATCCAGATACTTTTAATTTCTGGATTGCCTGATCAGCAGTCATACCACCGACTTTTGTGTCATTAATCGTAATCTGTGAATTGAAGTGGGTTGTCTGATAATAACTCACTCCCCCAATAAGAAGCGCGATAATACCAACGCCGCCCGCTGTGATAAGTTTCCAATTTGTAGAGCGTTTGCTTGATCTTGACCGTTTTTTATCAACTTCTTCAACTGATTCATTTATTGTGTTGTTGTTCATAAACTATTCCTCCGTATATATCAACGTCAATCGATTTTAAACTAAAACCATTGATTAGTGTACCTTATTCTTCTTAAATTTTCATTACTTTTGACTAGATTTTATTGTTCTAAATTGGACAAATTTGGATTTTTTTAAATAGAATGACACTGAATAGCCCATTATAACCCCCTTGCAAGCCCCTTAAAAGCCCCTTAAAAGCCCCTTATAAGTAATAAATCATTAAAAAAACAAAATAAAAAACTACTACTACAAGAATCACCCCCGAAAGAACTAAAACCGTAGTAGTCATTTTTTTGAAAATCAAATTACCAAATCTCCTCTTTTGTCCTTATATCTATTAAGGAGACGGAAATCTCATATGTGTCATCAAAGATGGGAGGAATTAATATGGCGGTATACCGAAATGTACAGGTGGATTTTTGGCAGGATGATTTTGTATTGGAGTTAACGCCAGAGGAACGATACTTTTACATATACTTGCTGACATGTTCTAAAACGACGCAATGCGGCATTTATTCCTTGCCGAAGCGTTTAGCGGAGATGGAAACAGGTTATAACCGAGAGACTGTTGAGAAGCTGCTGCAGCGGTTCATCGACTATGGAAAAATAGTATATGATGCAGAAACGAAGGAGTTATACATCAAAAATTGGTTACGCTATAACCCGGTTACGAATACGAACATCGAAAAATGTGTGTTGCGTGAGTTAAAGACTGTGAAAAGCAAAAAGTTTGTACACATGTTTTTGGAAAAATGTTTGGAGGAAGAGATGAATATTCCATTATTATTAGAGCATTTTGGCGTACCAGTTAAGGATTCTCAAGCCGATGCTGAAAGCTGTGAAGCAGATGAAGGAATGACTCCAGATAGCGATGTATTCACGTTTTATGAACAAAACTTTGGCAGCTTGTCACCGTATACGAAGGAGGAACTGAATACGTGGATGAATGATTTGTCAGATGAACTTGTATGGAAAGCACTCCAGATTGCCCATGAAAATAACAAGCATACGCTTGCTTATGTGAAAGGCATTTTACGGGACTGGCATGAGAGAGGATATACGAAGCTTAGTGAAGTAGAGGAAGCAGCAGTACGGTTTCGGAAGAAGGAACCTTCTGTCGTTCATGAGACTGAGGAGTTTCTAAAGGAGTGCGAAGAGTGGGAGAAAAATGTACCGTCTGAAGAAGAATTGCAGAAGTTCTTGCAGGAACATGGTTGGCATCCGCGAACTGGAAATTCCATTAATTGTATTTACAAAAATATCGAAAAGTGAGATAATAAAGAAAATTCCGAAGGGGGAAAGTAAGTTATGACACCAACTAATTGCTAATATTGATTTTAAATTAAAATTAATAGGGATTTTATAATGAGTATTAATTTTCCTAATTTTACTAGGTTTATTTGGTTATGCTCTTTATGGAATCAAGGCAATGTAGAAGGTAACTTACTTTACTAAAATCGAGATTATAATTTATAACATATTTCAAAAGTTGTTTTGAAATTGTTCGCCTCTGTTTAGTAGGCGAAGTGTATAGGCATAACAATGTGTTTTTGACGTACACATTTTCTGCTTGTATACAGTTTCATAAATTATATTACACAGATTATTTAGACTGTAAGAAGAGATCATCTTCTTATGGTCTTTTTATTTTTAACAATAAAATAGTAATGAAGGTCTTCTTTGTCCTGTCCATAAAATGCGTAACTTGTATTATGGATGAAAGAAGGGAATTGCATGTTTGAATTAACGTTAAATGGTATTAAGAAATATATGGATGCTACACTTGTTCTTAAAAATATAAGTTTTGAGGTTTATGCAGGAGAGAAGGTTGGGGTTGTTGGCGCAAATGGCAGCGGAAAGAGCACGATCCTAAAGTTAATTGCGGGGATAGAGCCTATGCATTATTATCCAGGTTATCCACAAACCTCAAGCTCTGGATATGATGAAGGTCTTATTCACTTTCCGAGAGGGGCAACTTGTGCATATCTCGAGCAAACGCCTTCGTATCCACAAGGTTTAAAGGTGATTGATGTTTTAAACATGGCTTTTGAGGAAGTTCATTGTATAGAGAAAGAAATGCGTGTATTAGAAGGGCAAATGAAGACGTTAGAAGATGCCGCGTTAGAAAAAGCCCTGCAAAAGTATAGTGATTTAGTTCAATTATATGAAGCGAAGGGCGGATATGATATAGAAGAAAAATTAGGCAAGGTTTGCACAGGGCTGAAATTTGATGAGAGCTTTTTAAACAAGGATTTTGATTTATTGAGCGGCGGTGAAAAAACGACCGTTGTACTTGGGAAACTACTGATTCATGATCCAGACATATTGTTGCTTGATGAGCCGACCAATCATTTAGATATGGATTCCGTTGAATGGCTCGAGGGCTATTTGAAGAGCTATAAGGGAGTTGTCATTATCGTATCCCATGATCGATATTTTTTAGACAATGTAGTCACAAAAATTGTAGAAATAGAGGATATGGAGTCTATCACCTACAAGGGGAACTATTCATCTTATGTGAATCAAAAGGAAGAGAATTTACGCATTCAGTATGAGCATTTTAGAGAGCAGCAAAAAAAGATTAATTCCATGGAAAAGACCGTAACGGATTTGAGAGATTGGGCTATGAGAGCCGATAATAACAAGTTCTTTAGAAGAGCTGCTAGTATACAAAAAAAGCTCGATAAAATGGAGCGGATTGAAAAGCCGGTGTTTGAGAGACAAAATATGAAGCTACATGTAAAGGCTGCGCAAAGATCCGGAAATGAAACCATTAAAGCAGTAGGACTTTCTAAAAGCTATGGAGATAAAGTAATTTTTAAGGATGCTGATGTAATGGTTCATTACGGGGAAAGAGTGGGGCTAATCGGCTCTAATGGCAGCGGGAAAACCACGTTTTTAAAGATGCTTTTAGGGGAAGAGCAGCCGGATCAAGGTGTAGTGGAATTAGGTGCTAATGTAATGGCGGCATATTTACCGCAGAAAATTACTTTTAAAAGTGAAGAACTTACGGTACTGGAATGCTTTAGAGAGGATATCTCGATACTGGAGGGAAAAGCACGGGAATATTTATCAAAGTTTATGTTTTATAAAAATAGCGTCTTCAAAAAAGTAAAGCATTTATCAGGTGGGGAAAGAATTAGACTCAAACTTGGTATGTTGTTATATCAAGATGTAAATTTATTAATACTGGATGAGCCGACCAATCATCTGGATATTGATTCGATAGAGACTCTTGAGGAAGCTTTAGAGGATTTTAAGGGAACTATATTTTTTATCTCTCACGACAGATATTTTATTAATAAAATCGGTGAAAGAGTAATTGATATTGAGGATCACTCCTGTAAAAGCTATCTTGGAAATTACGATTATTATAAAAGCGTAAAAGAGGAGTTAAGCCTGAAGAATGTGAAGGAACCGGTTAAAAAGAGCGTGAAGGTGAAGAAACAAAGAAATGATGCGGACGATATAAAGGGGGAAGCAGTAAAGACTAAGGCACTAGTGAAGATTGAAAGGCTTGAAGAGGAAATAAGACAGCTAGATATAGCTATGGCTGCTGATCCTATCGAGTATGAGGAACTCAATCAGCTATATGGTAGGAAACTTGAATTAAATCATGAACTAGATTCGGCGATGGAATTGTGGTTAAGTTTTGGAGATTAACTTTAACGGTCTATATCTCTCCTAAGTTTTGTAAGTATTTAGAGATGAAAAGCTTTAAGTCTTTTGAGCAAATAATTGTAATTCATCAGATATAGAAATTGACATACAAAAACACTATCCTTTCTTATGATTCTATGGAAAGGATAGCGTATTGTTCATTTTAGGGGGATTAGCTTGATGGAAATATCGTGCCCCCTATAAGGTCTTTAAATGTTGAAAGAAATAAATGTGAAACAAGTGTTAGTTGGTAACCTGTCTATATATAATTCGATACTTTTTGAACAATATACTGTATTGTGGATTCCATTTTCGAATCATCTATCTCGTCCTTATATTTATGATGAATGACTTGTTGCTTTTTAAGAATGTAATAATCAAAAAGTGCTTGATATAAAGTCATATTGTTTTGAATTAAGATTGTAGGTTCAAAGAGCTTCCGCAGTAGTATATCGTCTTGGATAAGGATGAGTGCAGGGTTTATCGTGTTGAACACTTCTGTTTTTATATGTTTTTCATAGAATTTTTTTAATTTATTATTTCGTTCGTTTTGAGCTTGTACGATTTGCTCGTATAGTACAGGAGCACTATGCTTTAAATCTAATATAAAAGTATCAGATATATAAAAAGCAATGAGTAATGACTGCTCAAATGTTTTTTGAAAACGCTCTCCGAACGGGACTGTTTCTTCAAAAATGGTTTGATCGATACTAGTAATATATTCGGCATAAATCTTGACGATGTATTGGATAATCTCATCTTTTGATGAGAAATACTTGTACATAGTTGCTTTGCTAATATCCATATAACGAGCAATATCATCTGTTCGTAATGGGCTTATACCTTGTTTTTTTACAATCGGTAATAATTTAAAAATGAGCTTTTTTCTCATTTCTGCTTGATTATCGATATTGTTATTTAACATAACAACCCTCCTTGCATTCATTTTATTATAGGCTAGTTTATGGATTTATACAAATTAAACTAATTGAACTAAAAACACAAAAACAGTTTACTTGTTATTTTTTGTGTGTTATTCTCTTTTTACATTATCTTTTCGAAAGAAGGGGAACTTATGAAAAAGAAGAAACTAGGTTCACAAGGTTTAGAAGTAGCGGAAATCGGATTAGGTTGTATGGGGATGTCTGAATTTTATGGTCAAACAGATGAGATAGAGGCGACAAAAACAATTCATCGTGCTTTTGAACTTGGAATTACAATGTTCGATACAGCGGATATTTATGGATATGATGAAGAGGGAATGGGAACAAATGAAAAACTAGTAGGGAAAGCGTTACAAAAGGTTCGGTATGATGTGAAAATTGCAACGAAGTTCGGAGCGTTGCGAAATGAAACAAAATCACTAGGATATAACGGTTCTCCTCAATATGTGAAGGAAGCATGTGAAGCAAGTTTAAGAAGATTAGGAACAGACTACATTGACTTATATTATTTACATCGAGTTGATCCAAATACACCAATTGAAGAAACTGTAGGGGCAATGGCAAAGTTAGTGCAAGAAGGAAAAGTACGTTATATTGGACTGTCTGAAGTAACAGGTGAGCAATTAAAAACAGCTCATGCAATTCATCCAATTTCAGCTGTTCAAACAGAATATTCTCTTTGGTCACGCGATCCAGAGAAAGATATTTTACCAGTTTGCCGTGAATTAGGCGTTGGATTCGTTCCGTATAGTCCACTTGGCCGCGGATTTTTAACAGGAAATTTAACAAGTCGTGATCAATTAACACCTGATGATTGGAGATATTATAATCCACGTTTTTCAGAAGAAGCGTTTGCTTCGAATATGAAAATTGTCGAAGGAATTAAGCAGCTTGCGCTAAAGAAAGAATGCACGCCTGCACAATTAGCACTTGCTTGGGTTGTTGCCCAAGGCGAAGGAATCGTGCCAATTCCGGGTACAAAGCGAGTGAAGTATTTAGAACAAAATGTAGCAGCTCTTGAAGTAACTTTAACAGAAGAAGAACTAGCATATTTAAACACGATTGCGCCAATTGGCGGTACGATTGGTAATCGATATTAAGATTGATAATCATATGAAAAATCAAATAGAGAAACGTATGACTTCGAATTAATAAATATGTTTTATCTATATATAAATATAAATAATAAAATGATTTTGTGTACCCAATTTGAAATGTTAGATCATAAAGGAGCAAAAAAACATGAACAAATTTAAAGACATTCAAAATAATCATTTAGTATTAACACAATATCATCGTTGGTATCAAGTATATGAAGCTCCATTTAACAAAGCACGTATTGACAATCAGTTAGATATTTTAGCGGAAGAAATCGACATTTCATCGCAAATTGGAACAACGAAAGGGAAAATGGGTATAGAAGATAAATTAAAAATGTTTGAAGGATGGCAAAATGCACATCATGTTGAAAACACATCAATCAAACAGTTGAACGATGAGGAACTTTCATTAGAAGCAGATATTCTTTATCAAAATATACGCCCAGATAATAGTAGATACAGCTACAAAATTCATTATTCAACAATTTTGACACTTAGAGAGAATGACTTGCCTCTTTTTACAAAGGTTCATTTAAAACCAATCGGTAATGTAGAAAATCCGCAATTTACATCGGCCTATGCAGACAATAGAGCAAAATCATTTATGCATTACTGGTTATATTTAATGGAAACGGTATCTGTGGACGGTGATAAATTCAAAGAACTACTAGCGGAACAATTTGAATTGAATTTAAGTACAGGTTCTAAAATCGATACATTAAAAGGATTTAACGAATGGTTGGCAACCATTTCAAATCAAGTGAAACAAAGCGGACATTATCCGAAAAATTTCTCAGTTACAGAAAATGCGGATAACACGATAAATGTTTCCGTAGATTTTGAATGGGAAGGTATTTCTGTTGATGATAAACCGATGGTTGCGGAAACACATCATGAATGGGTACTTGAAAATAATTTAGATGAGCGATTTGCTCGTATGAAAATGATGAAAGTAACTCAAACAAAGCCATTCCAAACAGTAGAATAATTTGAAATATAGTTCTGATACGAACAAAACAAGAAAATTGTATGTTAAGGTACCATTTAAATAAAAATCACCGATTTCCTGTACGTTAAAAAGTCGATGATTCTTGATATTTTGTTTCTTGTAATGTTCATAAAAGAAACAGAACAATAAAATTAGCAAATTAGAAAATAAAACAGGATGTGAGTCGATTATTATGGAGCAATCAAATAAAGCGTTTAGCGAGGCATTAGTAAAATCGTTAAGGGGAGAACGAGGACATCTTCCCATCAAGAATGCTTTGTCGGATATAGACGTGGCTCTTGCGGGAAAACGCAGAGAGGAACTACCTTATTCTATTTATCAATTAGTGAAACACATGACCTACTGGCAAGACTTTCTCTTATTAGCTGCTCAGGGGGAAAAACCTGCACTGCCTGCTCATGTAAGAGAGAGCTGGCCTGAAGGAGAATGTCCTGGCAGTGAGGAAGAGTGGAAACAGACGATTCAGTATTTTCTTCAGGGGATTGAGCAGGCATGCATGATTGCCCAAACTGCTCAATTGGACGAACCATTGGAGAGCTGGCCTGGTGAAACCCGAGGCGGTGTGCTACGCAATATTGCATCTCACAACTCCTACCATTTAGGAGAAATTGTACTGATTCGCAGATTATTTAGTGCTTGGCCACCGCCAACAGGTGGATATCCGGTCTAAACAAGGTTATTGGTTGAACCCTTTCCTGTGAATTGACTTCTATATTTTTAGATATGAATAATTACTTTGCGGTCTACAACAAGACCCTGTGATTACTCCTATAATACCGAATACAAGAGACCGATTTTGTATTCATAATCTACCACGGTACCCTGTAGCGTGGTATTTTTTCATATGAAGGTGTATATTTAGGTACAGGTAAAAGAAAGGCGGTGAGTCTGTTACTAAAACAGAATAACTTTAGTAGCAGAAAATAATGAACAACTACAAACTAACAATTCAATATGACGGCGGCCGCTATAAAGGCTGGCAGCGTCTTGGTAATAGCGAGAATACCATTCAAGGAAAAATAGAAAATGTATTATCTGAAATGTTCGGAAAAGAAATTGAAATTATCGGCTGCAGCAGAACAGATGCGGGTGTGCATGCTTTGAATCAAGTAGCTAACTTTAAGATTGATGAGAATTTGACGGAGCATAAAGTGAAAAAAAGTTTAAATCAATACTTACCAAATGATATTAGTATTACTGATGTGGAATTAGTTTCGGAGCGTTTCCATGCTCGCTACAATTCGAAAGCGAAAACGTATTTATATAAGATTTGGAATGAAGAACATACGAATCCGTTTATGCGAAAGTATAGCATGCATGTTGGAAAAAAGTTGAATATTGAAAGCATGAGAAAAGCAGCTCAATATTTTATCGGTTCGCATGATTTTACAGCTTTCTCTAATGCGAAGTCGAAGAAAAAATCAATGGTTCGTGAAATCTATTCATTAGATGTAATGGAACAGGATGGCTTCGTTCAAGTTAGAGTAAGCGGAAACGGATTTCTTCACAATATGGTGAGAAAAATTGTTGGAGCGTTAATAGAAGTCGGATTAGGCCAGTTAGACGCTGAAGCAATACCACAAATTTTAGAGGGAAAACAACGAAATCAAATCAATTGTCTTGCGGAGGCAAGTGGATTGTATTTGGAGAAAGTTGATTTTTAATTTAAACAAGCCCCCGTTTCAAAACACATTAGCTTTGAATTGGGGGCAAATTTATCGCACGTTTGAAAAAAACGTGTTTAGAATTGCTAAATTCTCCTGTAAAAAGGTTTGATGTTTTTCAATGCCTCTTTTTTTACACCAACCAATTGAGTTAAATGCATCCATAAAGCGATAAAATGGTAAAACTTCCTGTAAATTAATAAGAGGGCGAACGGACTCGTAGCCTTGTTGATAAGCTTCCATTGTGCCGGGATATTTTATAAAGATATCACGATTGATTTTTGTGAAATCTATTTCGGTTGCTCCGATGCGGGTACCTTCAAAGTCAATGATACCCGCTACTTGATTTTCATAAACTAAAATATTACCAGGGCGAAAATCCATATGTATAAAACTAGGTCCGTCTGGAGACGGAAGTAATTTCAAATGATGTTCAAAATATTGCAAGCTTTGTTCGTATAAATGTGGGTCGATTACTTCTTTTGCATATTTTGTAAAGGAATAAAAAAATTGCTGAATAAACGCAGACCATTGATTATACACATTGGGAATGGAACTTTTGAAGTCTTGCTCATTCGGAATAATTGCATGCAACGTAGCGTGTTGCACTCCGATATCATAAGCTAATTTGGCATCTACCTTCTCTGTAGCCGGTACACCGTTGATTGCGGATAATAACAATGCACCGCTACATTCCTCATTTCCTCCCCAATAATCTAATACTTGTGGTACGGATAACTCATGGGGTAATCGATCAAGTATGGTATATTCACGTTCAAGTTTTACTTTAGAAGAAGGAATCTTAACATAAACTGTACGTTGATTGATTAACTTGATTTTATAAACTGTTGAACTAAAAGATTGAGGAACATCTTCAATTATTAATACGTGTAGTTTG
This sequence comes from Bacillus sp. 491mf, assembly GCF_900112415.1. GTDB lineage: Bacteria > Bacillota > Bacilli > Bacillales > Bacillaceae_G > Bacillus_A. The sequence continues at coordinate 41,127 of NZ_FOLV01000016.1, read as the reverse complement.
AATTTTTCTATGACTTGTTCCAGCTTATCCATTTGCAAACCACCTATCTATAAACATCGAATATAAGCAAAGGTCTCTAGAATACATATAAGGCTACTAGTTCAACCCATACTTTTTCAACCGATATTGCAAGTTTTGCCTACTTAATCCTAAATACTTCGCGGCTTGCGAGATATTTCCATTATGCTCGCTAAGAATTTCAATGATATATTCTTTTTCCATGTCTTTCATTGTGTTCTTTAAAGTTTTCGATTGATTGCTTTCCCATCTAGCCAGGGGAGGTTGAATAGAGCATTCATTTTTTGTTAGCTCATAAAGACGGGTTGGGATATGGGATGTTGTAATCATTTCCTCATCTTCAATTAAGTTCATAGAACCTTCAATGATGTGCTCTAACTCGCGAATATTTCCGGGCCAATCGTGTTGATAGAAAAAGTCGATTACGTTGTCATCCACACCTTGTACTTGTAAGCCAAACTGCATATTATATTTTTCAATAAAACGATGAAGAAGCGGTAAAATGTCATCTTTACGCTGCCGTAAAGATGGGAGAAATAAAGTAACGACGCTTAATCTGTAATATAAATCTTTTCGTAAGCGATTGTGCGTGATAGCTTCAATTGGATCTTCATTAATTGTAGCTATGATGCGAACGTCTACTTCTTTTTCTTGTGTTCCGCCGATTCTTCGGATTGTTTTATCTTGGATGGCACGCAATAATTTAGCTTGCAGTGCTGGACTTAATGAGTTAATTTCATCTAATAATAAAGTTCCTCCATGCGCTTCCTCAAATAAACCAGGTTTATCGATTGCTCCTGTAAAAGCTCCTTTGTTTGTACCGAATAATAAGCTTTCCATTAAAGTTTCAGGAATGGCTGCACAATTTTGCGAGATAAAAGGCTTTCCGGCACGCTGGCTTTCATGATGAATACTTTGTGCAAATAATTCTTTTCCGGTTCCTGTTTCTCCGACGATCAGTACAGAGGAAGAGGTCCGTGTTACTCTTTTCGCTTCTGTAATAACCGATTGAATAGCGCTAGAATTCCCTATTATATGATCGAAGGTAAATTTCGTATGATGCACTCGCATGGCGTTTCCTTTACTCATTTGTTTTAATGGAGGAAACTCTTTTACGATTTCAACAGCGCCCTTGATTTTTCCGTTCTTCACGATCGGAAAGGTATCATTAATCGTTGTAATCTCTTGTCCTTTATTATTAAAATACGTTTGTTTGATATTTTTCTTTGCTTTTCCAAGTGTTAACGCCTCGATAAGAGTACTGTTTTGATTTTCTTCAAATGCAAATACTTCTAAAAGATTTTTATAGAGTACATCTTTATGATCCATCGATTCAATTTCCATCATTTTACGATTATAGATGATCGTTTTGCCTTCTTCGTTAATCATGTGAATCCCAATATCAATTTCATTCAGTAAAGTTTCATATAACGAATTCATTTCAACTAATTTTTTGAAATTGATTTCTTCTGTATGCATGTTTCATCTTCTCCTCGTTATACTCTATGAAGACTGATTTTTCTTAATTTTAATAAAATTTTTGCAAGTATGCAAAAAAAATTTGCGTTTTTAACCTTAAAAATTTGTCAAAGAGAAGAAAGAGTTTGTGTAAAATGCAGATGTTTTCAGTACGAACTCTTAAATCCAAGTAAAAAAATTAGGTTGGTATACATCTTGCATAAATAATAGTTGAATTCTAGCAATTTGGAGGTGGGTTAAAGGGGTTACATGCGCAATTCATAAGAGAGAGAGGTTTAAAAGATGAAAACAGTGATAGAAAACGTGTACAGTCCTTGTTATGGCAAAGTTGCGAAATTATTTATTAACGAAAGCTCCTATGTTTATGAGTGGGAGAAATTAGCTTTAATTGAAACGATGGATGAGCGGAAAGTAGAAGTAAAAGTGGGAATTAGCGGCTATGTGGAATTGCTAGAAGTAGAAGAAGGACAAGCTATCACGAATGAAACATTATTAATATCAGTTAGAGATGATTTATTGATCACAGGAAGTGATTAATACAGTCTTTCTAGATAATGTACCGTTTTCTAAGAGTCTTTTAAACAATTGTAGTAAATGATAAAGAAATTTTCGTAGCAACTATCTATCGGGTTATCGGTATTTCCTTGGATTGGGAGAGTTTCTTTTGAAACATCTCCCTCCTGTTACAAATTTATAGTAATAATGAGAATGCACTTTTATTTTTTTACATTATTTTTAAGGCGTTTACATCTTTGGGCAAGGGGGATTCATATGGAAAAGCAAAACCAGGAGTTAAAGCGAGAGCTAAAAAGTCGGCACATATTTATGATTGCACTTGGAGGGGTTATCGGTACAGGGCTTTTCTTAGGATCTGGCTATACAATTCATGAAGCCGGACCAGGCGGTGCACTTGTTGCGTATCTTGTTGGGGGCTTTGTTATGTATTTAACGATGCTCTGCCTTGGCGAATTAGCAGTTGCTATGCCGAATGCAGGATCTTATCAAATGTATGCTGCAAAGAATATTTCGCCTGCGGTAGGTTATGTAGTTGGTTGGATGTCATGGTTAAACTGGGCTGCTACGATAGGGATTGAGTTGATTGCAGTAAGCATTTTAATGAAGCGCTGGTTTCCTCATGTACCATCTTGGATATGGTGCGTCGTGTTTGCAGTCCTTCTTTTTTCGATTAATGCATTATCATCACGGAGTTTTGCGGAAGTTGAGTTTTGGGTTGCGGGCATTAAAGTCATTACGATTATTGCATTTATTATTTTAGGCGGGGCAGCGATGTTCGGATTTTTACATATGAAAGGAAATGAAGCAGCACCGATACTTTCAAACTTTACTGATCACGGGGGACTGTTCCCGAATGGACTGACAGCGGTTCTAATTACAATGATTGCCGTTAATTTCTCCTTTCAGGGGACCGAAATTGTTGGGATTGCGGCCGGTGAGAGTGAAAATCCGGAGAAAGCCATTCCGCAAGCAATTAAAAATACAGCTTGGCGTATATTGGTTTTCTTTATACTTTCTATGTTCATACTCGCTGGGTTATTCCCGTGGGAAAAAGCGGGATTAGTAGAAAGTCCATTCGTAGTTGTATTTGATAAAATTGGGATTCCATATGCTGCAGATATTATGAACTTTGTTATTATTACAGCGGTGTTATCAGTAGCAAATTCGGGCTTATATGCAACTTCTCGTATGCTTTGGTCTATGTCGAATCAAGGGATGATTAGTCCAATTTTTGGGAAGTTATCTAAAAAGGGTGTTCCTATTTATGCATTAATTACAAGTATGATTTTTGGTTGTCTTTCTTTATTATCTGGTATATATGCAGAGGATACAGTTTATTTATGGCTTCTTTCTATTGCAGGATTCGGTGGAATACTAGTCTGGGCATCGATTGGTTTATCCAATCTTCTTAGTAGAAGAACGTACATAAAGCAAGGCGGGGATATTAAGGATCTGAAATTTAAAACGCCGTTGTATCCCGTTGTGCCACTCCTTTGTTTCGGATTGAATATGGCTGTAATTGTGAGCATGGCTTTTATTCCAGATCAACGTATGGCATTGTATTGTGGTATTCCGTTTCTGCTTGCTTGCTTACTGTTTTATCATTTTTCTAAGAATAAAAAAATGAAACAGACTGAAGAAACAAATGCAAAAGAAGTACATAGCTTATAATGAAAACAAGGAAAATCGGTGCATGCTGCGCCGATTTTCTTTGTTTTTTATGTGGAATGCGCTATTCTTCTTTCGCTGATTTGTTTTTCATCGCAATTAATTTTTCCTTTACTAATTCTACCGCAATTGCATCATCTAAGTATCCAATGGGAAATATGTAATCTGGAATAATATCTGTTGATAAAACGAAATAAAGCAAGGCACTTCCGATAATTGCTCGTTCTTGCGATGTAATCGTTTCGTTGCAAAATTGATGATACATATCTGTGAGTTGATCAATGAAAGGACCTGTACTATCAAGCTGTTGCAATTTTGCTAGGAATCCTTCATGAATAAGGCGTGTGCCTTCTGTTGTTTTCGCATAGCGTTCGTAATTTTCAAGCTCTTGTTTTACACGAGTTGTTGTGTACTTGTAATCAAATACGTTAGAGGATTGTAATATGTTTTGAATGGCATCAATTGATGTATATATTTCAGTCTGGGGTTCAGTAGTTTGGTGAGGCTGTTTGGCGTACGTTGCATCATATAAGAACTGTATAGGAATTTGGAGACATTCTGCAAATTTTTGAAGGTGCTTTTTCTTCGCTTGTTGCTTTCCATTAATAATTCGTGAAATGGTGGAAGGGTCAATATTGGTTAGCGTTCCAAATTGTCGCATCGATAGTGAACGCTCTTGTAACAATTCCTTTAATACCGTACCGAGTTGATGATTTATATTCTGAATAGACATAGGTTTAGGCGCTCCTTTTTGTTTCTGAAATGTTGATATTTTATTAAAAGTATATGAAACAGACAGGCACAATTGCTCAATATTTGCATACGATGCAATAAAAAAAGCAATAAGGGAGTGCTTATTGATGTATATAACAAGTTTTCTTTCCATTCTTTTTATTGGGGTAGCTTCAAATTTAGATAATGCAGGTGTAGGTATTGCTTATGGAATTCGGAAGATCCATATCTCATGGTCCAATAATTTTATCATAGCTTTCTTCGGCTTTTTCTTTACACTGTTGGCAGGATTTTTCGGGAATTGGATTTCTTTGTTTATTTCAGATGTTACAGCTAATGTGATTGGTGCTATCGTATTGGGGAGTATTGGCGTATTGGTATTATGCCAGCCGATGCTTAGTAAAGCGGTAGATGAGAGAAAGCAAGGTAATGTATTGATGCGTATTTTACGTAATCCAGAAGCCGCCGATTTTGATGAGTCTAAAACAATTGGCTTTTCAGAAGCAATTGTGCTTGGCGTTGCATTATCCATTAATAACATTGCGGGTGGTTTTGATGCAGGTGTGACAAATTTGAATTTGTGGATGACCGCTATTATTTCGGGCTGCTTTAGCTTCTTATGTGTGAGGTTCTGTTCTTATATCGGTAAAAAATACTTAGCGCTGTATTTAGGGAAATGGGCAACGATCATTGCTGGAGCTTTGCTTATTATCATTGCAGTTAATCAAGTTTTGTGAAAGATATAAAATTAGAGAGGGCGAGAGCGTCTGGCTGTGCATAGAGGCGACCAGGGCCTATTCCTGCCACGTGCGAGAATGAAAACAAAAGGAGAAAGCAAGTAGCGGTCATGATGTATTCTGCGTAGCAGTAAGTATAGAGAAAAACAAATTTCTAGCATTTCCTCGGAAATACAACAAACCATTGCATATGTCGACGACATTTTATTTATACTAACATAGAATTTAGGTAAAGGAAGGTGTTAGTATGGGACGCGGTAAATCCTTTGATCATAAGAAAAAAGGTCATGATCATCAACCTCCAAAAGGTGCGTATATTCATAAAGATGTAAATGAACATACGTTAGAAGAGGAAGAATTACCAGTAAATATTGAAACGTATAAAAATAGTTTGAAAAAACATTAAAAAGCACCTAAAGAGGTGCTTTTTCTACATGTAATGGACGTTTCACTTTACCGAATGTCTTCAAATAATTGTTCCGTTTCTTCATACATTTCATAGTCGCTTAGTACTTGAATACAGCGCCATTTTAGCTCTTCGATATTTTGTTCTAAGTCTTCAGGGATTAGATTTTGAATGTCTTCTAATTCGATGCCAAAATGGACGATTTCTAATACTTTGTCATCAATACTTCGATCCATTAACAATTCCAGAACATCTAGATTAAATATGTATCGATAGGCTTCATCAAGGGAAACAACTTTTAATTTTAAACTTTCAACGATACTTAATACAAAAAGAAGGATCGTCTTCTCAAGAACTGCCTGATCTTCTGTTTGAAGGATGAGTTTCATGAGCACCTCCATCTTCCTCAACGGCTTACCGTCTGTAAGAGTTGATTAGTTAACCATTTAGAGCGAAATGTATTCTCTAAACTGAAGTTTCCTTTTATAAAACCTAGGCTGTACTTGTACTATACTATTCAAGGGTACATGGTGAATATGCACAATTATATTGAAAAAAGCGTCGTTTCAGACGCTTTTTAGAAAATGCTCCAACCTTCTTGTTCAGAAAGTAATTCTAATATTTTAAATCCAGCAATGCTATTTCCGTTTTCATCTAGTGCAGGACCAAAAATACCAATACCCATTTCACCTTTTACACATCCTAAAATTCCGCCAGCTACACCACTTTTCGCTGGAATCCCAACGCGAATTGCAAATTCTCCAGATTCGTTGTACATACCACATGTGACCATAAAGGTTTTACAAATTTTCGTAATGTGTTTTGGGATAATTTGCTTTTTATAATATGGATCATAACCATCCATTGCAAAGATAAGTCCAATACGAGCTAAGTCGATGCAGTTTACTTCGATTGCGCATTGACGTGTGTATAGGTCCATTAACTCTTCGATATCCCCATCAATGATGTTGTTTTGCTTCATATAGTAGCAAAGAGAACGATTTAAATAAGCTGTTTCTAATTCAGAGATGGCCACTTTAGAAGAATAGTTAATGGAAGGATTAGCTGTAATTTCACGCACAAAGTGAAGGATACGCTCCATTTTCTCTTCATTAGAATTTCCGGCAATCATACTCGTAATCGCTAATGCCCCGGCATTAATCATTGGATTTAATGGTTTAGATGGGCTTGTTGTCTCTAGCTTAATAATAGAATTAAAAGGATCACCAGTTGGTTCCATGCCAACTTTCGAAAATACGTACTCCTCACCGCAATCTAAAAGTGCGAGTGCAAGTGTAATTACCTTCGAAATACTTTGAAGTGTAAAGAGTGTCTGGGATTTTCCAGCATGAACGTAATGGTCGTCTTTATGAAAAATCGCAATTCCTAAATCATTAGGATCTGCATTTCCTAACTCAGGAATATACGTTGCAAGCTTACCTTGTTTCGTATAGGGCTGAACTCGATCTAATAATTGTTGTAAGTTGTTCGTCTCGATACACTGCATAATAAACACCCCTAGTTGTATTAGTGATTAAGCTTAACTTGCGAGGCAAGTGTGGAAGTAAATAATAACATGAAATCGAGGAATGATGAAATGCAACTTCTATTTACTTCTTGGGTATGTAAAATGAAAAAATGCCAAAAAAACCTTTTTCTTTTAGGGTGGTCGAGAGTGTCTGGCTGTGCATAGGAGCGGTCAGTGCCTGTTTGTGCCACGTGCGAGGTTTTAAATCCAGTGCAGGTCATCTTTTTTTCTGTATAGCAGCGGCTTATGTGTCGGAAAATTTAAATGAATATACATAGAATTAAATAAACGAGCATAAATTTATAAAAAAACCAATCATAATAACTACACATCTATACAACTATATGTTATTATGTTCCTGTAATAGAAAGCGTTTTCTAAAACATATTTGTATTTGGTAACGATTTCATAATTAGGATAGGGGGAATTCAGATGTTGCAGTTTTTACAACGTATTGGTAAAGCGTTAATGCTCCCAATTGCGGTACTACCAGCAGCCGGTCTATTGCTTCGTTTAGGGCAACCTGACGTATTTAATATTCCTGTTATGGCACAAGCCGGTGCAGCAATTTTTGATAACTTAGCACTTATTTTTGCAATTGGTGTTGCAGTTGGTTTGTCTGTTGATGGCAGCGGTGCCGCAGGTTTGGCCGGTGCGATTGGTTATCTTATTTTGAAAAATACGACTGATACTTTAAGTAAAGGGTATTCAGCGGCAGAGTTAAACGATAAGTTGAAAAGTGTTCAAGATTTAGTGGGTTCTGTAGATCCATCTAAAGTAGCAGATACGTTAGGAAAGATTTCTAAAGCGGCGACGTTAGCACCAAAAATTAATATGGCCATTTTAGGTGGTATCATCGCTGGTATTGTTGCGGGATTACTATATAACAAATTCTATAAAATTAAATTACCAGAATGGTTAGGATTCTTTGCTGGTAAACGTTTCGTTCCAATTATTACATCTGTAGTGATGCTTCTGTTAGGTTTAGTATTTGGAGAAATTTGGCCAACAATTCAAAGCGGTATCGATGCGGTAGCACATGGTATCGTTAACTTAGGAGCAATTGGTGCAGGGCTTTTCGGTTTATTAAACCGTTTATTGATCCCGATTGGTTTACACCATGTAATGAATACGTACTTCTGGTTTGTATTTGGTGAATTTACAAACACAGCAGGAGCGGTTGTAAATGGCGATATTGCTCGTTTCTTTGCAGGAGATCCAAGTGCAGGTATGTTTATGACAGGTTTCTTCCCAATCATGATGTTTGGTTTACCAGCAGCATGTTTTGCGATGATCGCAGCAGCAAAGCCAGAAAAGCGTAAAGCAGTTACAGGTATGTTAATTGGTCTTGCGTTAACTTCATTTTTAACTGGTATTACAGAACCAATTGAATTCTCATTTATGTTCTTATCTCCAGTATTATATGGGATTCATGCTATATTAACAGGTCTTTCTTTATTTATAACAACAAAGCTTGGCATTCACGATGGTTTTTCATTTAGTGCAGGTGCAATTGACTACGGTATTAACTTCGGTATTGCAACAAAGCCAGTATTATTAGCAGGTGTAGGCTTAGTTTATGCCGCAATTTACTTCTTTGTATTCTATTTCTTAATTAAGAAGTTAAACTTAAAAACGCCTGGTCGTGAAGATGATGAGTTATTAGAAGAGGGAACAATTGCAGTAGGTGAATCTGGTTCTATCGGTGAAGCTTATGTCGCAGCGTTAGGCGGAAAAGACAATTTAGCTGTTATTGACAACTGTGCTACTCGTCTTCGTCTACAAGTGAAAGATGCAAGTTTAATAAATGAACAAGCATTAAAACGTGCCGGCGCAAAAGGTGTTATGAAATTAAGTGATACAAGTGTACAAGTTATCGTTGGAACAAACGTTGAGTCTGTTGCTGATGATATGAAGAAGCACGTATAAGGAATATGAAGGCTCTGACTAAAAAGTCCACTTATTAGTCAGAGCCTTTCACTTTTTGGTATGATTCAGCACAGCGGGGGCGACTACTTGTATGTCGAATATCATCGAATGGTCTTTATCCCGCATTAACGGGCAGTAAAAGGTGGGGAAGGGCAAGGAAGAAAACTGCCCGTAAAAGCCCGATTGGTGAGAGCTTTCCATCAGTAAGAAAGGCGTCACTGATGGAAGTTTCACTTTATATTGTGTCGAAGCGCCGATATATTGCAAAGAACGGTCGATAACAGAAGTCAGCTTCGTTTTTTCATTACAAATGTAACGGCTATCTTGCATTTTGGGTGCTCATTTTTATTTTTTTGTACATAGCATTGGTAAAACATTGGTTGCGTGATAAAGTAAGATGTGAAATGAGCAACTATGTGAAAAGGCAGGTTTTTATTGTTATGAAAACTCGCGAACCAATTGTATATGTAAAACGAACGATTATTCTTAGTCTGTTGTTTGCCTTGGTATATTGGGGGTATGCGAAAATTACTTCCCATGATAAAGAAAAGGCAACTTTGCAAGCGATGAAAGAAGAAGAAAAAGAAGTGAAAAAAGAAGTAAAGAAAGAAGAAGTAAAGAAAGAAGAAGTAAAGAAAGAAGAAGTGGTAGCTGAGCAACCTCCGCAAGAAATTAATAATCATGCTCAATTAGATGAGTATATGAAGAGTAAAAACTTTAGCGGCACAGCGGTTGTTGTGAAAAATGGAGAGGTTCTTTTAAACAAAGGGTATGGACTTGCCAATCAAGAAAAAAAAGTTGCTAATAATTCAGAGACATCCTACTATATTGGTTCTATTACAAAAGCTTTTGTCGCAACTTCAATTATGCAATTGAAAGAACAAAATAAATTAAACATACAAGATACGGTCGCGAAATATATTCCTGATTTTCCAAGAGGTGGAGAGATTAAATTAGTGCATCTTCTTACACATACATCAGGGATCCCGGAGTACAGCGAGGGATCAGAGAGCATCACCCATGAGGAATTAATTAGAAGAATAGGAAAGCAAAAGTTGGCATTCCCGCCCGGATCACAATGGAAATACTCCGATTCTAACTATTCCGTGCTTGCGTATATTGCCGAGAAAGTGAGTGGACAATCCCTTCAAGATTATATTCAAAAGAATATCTTTGAAGTTGTCGGTATGAAACATTCCGGATTTGGTGATCAGTTTCAACAAGGAAAATATCCATCTACTGGTTATAAAATAGTAGACAATAAAATGACAACACCAGCTGTACCGAGTATGTCGCAATTATTTGGCTGCGGTGATATATACACGACTGCATATGATTTATATTTATTTGATCAAGCTTTGTTTACAGGAAAGCTGATTTCAAGCGATAGTTATCAACAAATGTTTACCGCAGTTAAAAAGGAGTATGGTTTTGGTTGGTATGTGAACCCTGGCAGTTATTCAAATCATGGTGTTATGCCAGGATGGAATTGTTTAAATAGTTTTAGTAAAGATGGAAATACATATGTTGTGTTATTATCAAATATTCAAAATAATATTAAGTCGTTTGGCGTTGTAAGTAATGATATTTATACGATGGTACGGCATGAGGAAGGTTAGAAAGCTATCTTACGAGATAGCTTTTTTTGTAGTTTTATATGGGGATTTTTGTGAAAAACAAAACCTAAAAAACTTTTCTATGCCTGGCCATGTATAGAAGCGGTCAGTGCCTGTTTCTGCCACGTGCGAGGTTTGAAACAAAGGGAGGAAGCGAGAACAGGTCTGCATAGCCTCGACTTCTATGTTGGGAAATTAAAATAAATTTAAATCTTTGGAAAAGCATGAGATAATGATAAAAAATGTAAAAAATAAGGAGATAAATATGGGGATCCATGAGCATCATGCCAGGAATGGAAAACGGTTTTTTCTTTTTTCTATTTTTATATTTTTACTTGCTATTATAGCGTTTATCCTTGAGTATGTTCGAACGCCGCATTTCCAGTGGAACAAAGATACAATGCCCTTTGTTAGCATGATAGTAACAGCCTGCCTGTTTATGATTTATAGTTTTGTAGAAAGAGGGAGAGCGAAGAAAATTGGCGCAACAATTCGGATCGAAGGGGCCGCGTCGATGCTACAACACCAGCGATTCGTTGTGCGAAGAGAAGTATCTTACGTGACTACAGTTACATACTTTTCGATGGATGGAAATACAATGGGGATTTTAAGAGAAGAATATGAAACAAAACTGCAAAGGCTATGGAAGATTTTCGTATCGTTTTTTTTGAGCGCATTGATTGAAAAACGTTTTGTTTTGTATAACGAATTGGGCGAGGCGATGCTGATTGTAAAACAAAAAGCAGGCATGTCTTTTTCATATACGTTTTATGACTTGGCAGGGAATAAGATCGCTGGGTTGAAACAAATGTTGAGCTTAAAAAAGTTGAAGTGGTTCTTACTGTCTGAGCATGATGAAGAAATTGGTGAGATTACTGGAGATTTGTATGCGAATATCCAAAAGGGACAATGGAATGATGGTAGTGCTATTGAAGTAAAAGAAGATGCGATTCCAGTAGAAGCAATTGAGTATTTTTCGGCTAGTGGTGGCTCGCTTGTTAATTTATCAGTTGTGGAACATGCGAAGTATGAGAAAGCTTTATATTATGCGGTAGCCGCAATATTAACGTTGAAAAATAATTAGATATGGTGGAGGAGCTGACCCAAAAAACATATAAGCACTTTTTGGGTCATTCCTTTTTCACGTTATCGACCTTTCTTTGCAATATATCGGCGCTTCGACACGATTTAAAGACTTCTCGACTATATTCGACATATAAACAGTCGATTCACTGAGCTGAATCGTACCGAAAGGTGAAACTTTTGGGACATCCTCTTTTTTACTTTACTAGCGGGTAGGGAAATATCTTATATATGAATCCATTTAAGTTTTTCACCATAGAAATTGCGGTTATGCAAAATGCAACAAGACCTGCTCTTGTTTTCTACCTTTGTTTTAAAACAGGGAACAGGTCCTGTCTGCTTCTCTCGCCCCTTTAAAAAGAAAAGAATTTATCGTTTTTTATTACTTCACAACCTCAATTTTCAGTAGATTTGTTGTGCCACGTTCGTTAACAGGGACACCTGCTGTTACGATAATGATATCTTGCATAGAGACAAGCTGTCGTTCTTTAGCTTTACTTATTGCTTGTTCAATTACTTCATCTGTCGTTTGTTTTTGGGGAGTGAAAAGTGGATATATGCCCCAGACGAGTGCGAGTTGCTGCATAACAGATTGTTCAGATGTTGTTGCGATAATTGGTGTATTCGGACGGTATTTTGAAATCATTTGTGCTGTATAACCGCTTTTTGTTGGTGTTAAAATTGCCTTTGCTTGTAAAGAATAAGCTGCTTGGACAGCAGCAGCTCCAATTGTTTCTGTTATTTGTTTATGGTCATTGTGAAGAGACTGCTTTTGGTTTTGAAATAAAGAAGATTCTTCTACTTGCAGAGCAATTTTATCCATCATTTGTACAGCTTCTACTGGATATTCACCGGCAGCTGTCTCTCCAGAAAGCATAATCGCATCTGTTCCGTCAAAGATGGCGTTTGCTACATCGGATGCTTCCGCTCTTGTTGGTCTTGGATTTCTTTGCATAGAATCGAGCATTTGTGTTGCTGTAATGACTGGTTTTCCTAGCGTATTGCAAGTATGAATCAATTGTTTTTGAATGATTGGTACATATTCTGCCGGAATTTCGATCCCCATATCACCGCGTGCAACCATAATCCCATCTGTAACTTCGACAATTTCTTTTATATTCTCAATTCCCTCTTGGTTTTCAATTTTTGCGATGATACGAATATGCGAGGCGTTATACGCTGCTAATATATCGCGTACTTCTAAAATGTCGGTAGCTTTACGTACAAAAGAGACTGCGATGTAATCAACCTGTTGCCCTATGCCAAAAAGAATATCTTGTTTATCTTTTTCAGTAATACCTGGCAGGCGGATTTTTACATTTGGTACGTTTACACCTTTATGATCTTTAATGATTCCACCATGTATAACTTTCGTTTGTAATTCGCCATTATCTTTCTTTGTTACCTCTAGCTCTAATAATCCATCATCGAGTAATAGATGCGATCCTATTTCTACATCATCATATAGACCTTCATAAGTGACAGAAAAACGTTGAGATGTTCCGAGCACTTTTTTCATGGAAACAATAACCGTTTCTCCTTCCCGTAATTCTGCTTGGCCACCTTCAAATTCATCTGTGCGAATTTTAGGTCCTTTAATATCTTGTAAGAGCGCAATGTTATTTTGAGAGGCTGTGGCAGCTTTTCGAATTGTGTTGATCCGAACTTGATGTTCTTCGTGCGTTCCATGAGAGAAATTTAACCGAGCCACATTCATTCCAGACTTTAGTAAAGAGAGCAGTGTTTCGTATTGTTCACATGCAGGTCCAATTGTGCAGACAATTTTTGTTTTTCGCATATCAAATTCCTCCTATTTATAGAAGCTTCATTTTAATATGTTGCACTTGTAGGTGTACTTCATGTATACGTATGTAATTTGTATTATTTACTGTTAAAAGTGTTGTTTTTGGATATAGTCCTATGTATATAGAAGAACGTGGTTTTCATAATGGAGAAGTTGTATCGAAACAGGTATAACTTTTTTAATTCTGTTCCAAAAAAACTATAACAGAATATAAGGAATTAGTATTACAGTTTGTGATAGGTACGACTTTTATGTTACAGGAAAACATTTCCTGATTAAGATGCCAAAAAGATGAAATTATGAAAAGAGAGGTTGATTTACCAAAGTTTTCAACAGAGTTTCCACTACGATTGCAGTGATATGCTCAATTATTCACAAACATGTCACAACTTAAACGTTCATGTTTTCAAAAAAGTAGTATCCTAAATACGTAAGCTGTTATATAAAAATTCTTAGTCCTGTACTAATCATAAAATGGAGGAGATTAGGATGACTGAAGTATTAGAAAATGTAAAAAACGCATGGGAAAACTTTAAAGGTGAAAAGTGGAGAGCAGAGATTGATGTTCGCGACTTCATTTTAAATAACATAAACGTTTATGAAGGTGATGATACCTTCTTAGCTGAAGCAACAGAAGCGACGAAACAACTTTGGGATCAAGTAATGGATTTAACAACACAAGAACGTGACAATGGCGGCGTCCTTGACATGGATACAGAAATTGTTTCTACTATTACATCACATGGTCCAGGATATTTAAATAAAGATATTGAAAAAGTAGTTGGTTTCCAAACTGACAAACCATTCAAACGTTCATTACAACCATTCGGTGGTGTTCGTATGGCAGAGCTATCTTGTGAAGCTTACGGATACGAAATGGACAAAGAACTAAGCCGTATTTTCAGAGACTATCGTAAAACGCATAACCAAGGTGTATTCGATGCTTATACTCCAGAAATGAGAGCAGCTCGTAAATCAGGCGTTATTACAGGTCTTCCAGATGCATATGGCCGTGGTCGTATTATTGGTGACTATCGCCGCGTTGCATTATACGGTATTGATCGTTTAATCGAAATGAAAAAAGCAGATTTAAACTTAACGAGCAGTGTAATGAGCGAAGAGACAATTCGTTTACGCGAAGAGTTATCTGAGCAAATGCGTGCCCTTCAAGAATTAAAACAAATGGCAGCTTCTCATGGTTTTGATATTTCTAAACCAGCAACAAATGCACAAGAAGCATTCCAATGGTTATATTTTGGTTATCTTGCAGCAATTAAAGAGCAAAATGGTGCAGCAATGAGCCTTGGCCGTACATCTACTTTCTTAGATATCTATGTTGAAAGAGATTTAGCAAACGGTACATTAACAGAAGAAGCAGCACAAGAAATTGTTGACCACTTCATTATGAAATTACGTCTTGTGAAATTCGCAAGAACACCTGATTATAATGAATTATTCTCTGGTGACCCAACTTGGGTAACAGAATCTATCGGTGGTATTTCACTTGATGGTCGTCCATTAGTAACGAAAAACTCATTCCGTTTCTTGCATACATTAGATAACTTAGGACCAGCTCCAGAACCAAACTTAACAGTTCTTTGGTCTAAACAATTACCAGAGGGCTTTAAAAACTACTGTGCGAAAATGTCTATCAAAACATCTGCAATTCAATATGAAAATGATGACATTATGCGCCCAGAATACGGTGATGACTACGGTATTGCTTGCTGTGTATCTGCAATGAGAATTGGTAAACAAATGCAATTCTTCGGAGCACGTGCAAACTTAGCGAAAGCATTATTATATGCGATCAACGGTGGTAAAGACGAAAAATCAAAAGCACAAGTTGCACCTGAATATGCACCAATTACTTCTGAAGTATTAGATTATGAAGAAGTTATGCGTAAATTCGATGTGACAATGGAATGGTTAGCAGGTCTTTACTTAAATACATTAAATGTAATTCATTACATGCATGATAAATATAGCTATGAGCGTATCGAAATGGCACTTCATGATACAGAGATTATTCGTACAATGGCAACAGGTATCGCAGGATTATCTGTAGTAGCTGACTCTTTAAGTGCAATTAAATATGCGAAAGTAAAACCAATTCGTGATGAAAATGGTCTTGCTGTTGATTTTGAAATTGAAGGAGATTTCCCTAAATACGGTAACAACGATGACCGTGTAGATGAAATGGCAGTAAACCTTGTAAAAACATTTATGAACAAGCTTCGTAAACATAAAACATATCGTAACTCTGTTCATACAATGTCAATCTTAACAATCACATCTAACGTTGTATACGGTAAGAAAACTGGTAACACACCAGATGGCCGTCGTGCCGGCGAACCGTTTGCACCAGGTGCAAACCCAATGCATGGCCGTGATACAAAAGGTGCACTAGCATCATTATTATCTGTTGCGAAATTACCATATGAAGAGGCAAGAGATGGTATTTCTAACACATTCTCTATTATTCCAAAAGCGCTTGGAAAAGAAGAAGATGTACAGATTCGCAACTTAGTATCTATGTTAGATGGGTATGCTATAAAAGAAGGACATCACTTAAATATTAACGTATTTAACCGTGAAACATTAATGGATGCAATGGAACATCCTGAAAAATATCCACAATTAACAATTCGTGTATCTGGTTACGCTGTTAACTTCATTAAGTTAACTCGTGAACAACAAATTGACGTTATTAACCGTACAATGCACGAAAGCATGTAAGTAAAAAAGTTTCCCTCTGTTTTTCATCAGGGCAGAGGGGAGCTGTTTTAATAGAGGAGGAAGTAACATGGTAAAAGGAAGAATTCATTCTGTTGAGTCTTGTGGTACTGTTGATGGCCCAGGGATTCGTTATATCATCTTTACGCAAGGGTGTTTACTACGTTGTCAATATTGTCATAATGCGGATACGTGGGAAATTGGTAAAGGGAAAGAAATAACAGTCGAAGAAGTGATGCAGGATGTTACATGTTACACTCCTTTTATGGAAGCTTCCGGCGGTGGTATTACTGTAAGTGGCGGTGAGCCGCTATTACAGTTAGACTTTTTGATTGAACTGTTTAAGAAATGTAAAGAGGTCGGCATTCATACGACAATTGATTCTTCCGGAGGATGTTATTCTGAAGATGAAGAATTCCAAAGAAAACTAGATATTTTGATGGAATATACAGATTTGGTATTACTTGACTTAAAACATATTGATTCAAAAAGACATCGCAAATTAACGGGCAAACCGAACGAACATATTTTACAATTTGCTCGTTATTTATCAGATAAAAAGAAACCAATTTGGGTGCGTCATGTACTTGTACCTGGAGTTACTGATAGTACAGAAGACCTAGAGAAATTGGCGGCCTTTATTCAAACTCTTGGTAATGTGGAAAAGGTAGAAGTATTGCCATACCATAAGTTAGGGGTTTATAAATGGGAGGCACTAGGTCACAAGTATCCTCTTGAAGGAGTAGAGCCTCCAACGGAAGAAAGCGTTCAAAAAGCAAAGAATATTTTAGGAGCAGTCTAATCCAATTGTGGATTAGGCTTTTTTCTTTCTTTCGATAAATAGTAGAGCAAAGATAAGGAAAAGAGTATACTTATATTATATAATGACTATTTTTGTAAAGAAATGATATGGATAAATTTACGAAAATGTAAAGGGAAAACGAAACAATAGAAAGAATTAAGAAATAGTGTAGTGCGTATCATGAAGTATAGAGACACGTCAAGTTATTGCGAAAGCAGTTATGGGAAAGTATAATGTTAAGATATGAGCAGATGGGATTAAGGGGTCAATAACATATGCTTTGTATATCCACGACAGGTACATATCCAGCGGTAAACCGTTGGGATACAAACTTGCAAAATTATAAGGAAATTGTTTTTTATATTGTGACAGATGCAATATAAAG
Organism: Bacillus sp. 491mf; assembly: GCF_900112415.1. GTDB lineage: Bacteria > Bacillota > Bacilli > Bacillales > Bacillaceae_G > Bacillus_A. The sequence goes on along the minus strand of NZ_FOLV01000016.1, from coordinate 23,688 downwards.
GACCGAAAAAGCTAGGAGTGGATTTGTTTGATTAAAAACCCCAAGGTTTTAATATTAACAGCACATTACGGTAACGGTCATGTCCAAGTGGCAAAAACATTAGAACAAACATTTCGTCAAAGAGGACTTAAGGATGTAATTGTATGCGATCTTTTTAGTGAATCACATCCTGTCATAACAGACATTACAAAATATTTATATTTAAAAAGCTATACAATTGGGAAAGAGCTATACCGCTTATTTTATTATGGTGTTGAGAAGATTTACGATAAAAAAATCGCATCATGGTATGCCAATTTTGGACGAAAACGTCTAAAAGCGATATTACAAGCTGAAAAACCCGATATTGTTATTAATACATTTCCAATCATTGCGGTGCCGGAGTTAAAAAAACAAACAGATATTTCTATTCCTGTTTATAATGTACTTACTGATTTTTGCTTGCATAAAATATGGATTCACCGAGAAGTGGATCGTTATTTTGTTGCAACAGATTATGTGAAGAACATTATGATAGAAGTAGGAGTACCTGCTGAGCAAATTGTAGAGACTGGAATTCCAATTCGGAAAAGCTTTGAAGCATCTGTTAATGTGGAATCCTTGTATGATAAGTATAATTTGTCACGCGACAAAAAGACTTTACTTATAGTGGCAGGGGCACATGGGGTGTTAGGAAGTGTAAAAGAGTTATGTCAGTCCTTTCTATCAGTTCCTAATCTGCAGATAGCTGTAGTTTGTGGGAAAAATAAAGCATTGCAAGAGGATTTGCTACAATTACAAGAAAGCAATCCAGATGTATTAAGAGTATTCGGTTATGTAGAGAATATTGATGAACTGTTCCGTATTACCTCTTGTATGATCACGAAACCAGGAGGAATTACATTAAGTGAAGCAGCAGCTTTGCAAGTACCTGTCGTTTTATATAAACCAGTACCAGGACAAGAAAATGAAAATGCGAAGTATTTTGAAAAGCAAGGTGCAGCAGTTGTTATTCGTGAAGATCATGAAATTTTTCCAAAAACGAAAGAATTATTGCAAGATGACATGAAGTTATTGCAAATGAGAGAAGCGATGAAACGCATTTATCGTCCGGAACCAGCGTTTCATATTGTGGATTCTATTTTGGAGGAAAATCATGTGCGGGTACATTCGCCGGTACGTTCACCAGCCCTTGTACAGTCTTTTACTTAATATAAGAACCTCTTTTCTAACTGTAGAAGGAGGTTTTTTTCGTTATTTCGTTTAAAACGAAAGAGGCTTATATGTCGGTTCCCACATATAAATCGCCGCTACCAAAAACCCCAACGTGCTCTCCACAAGCATGCTCCTATTGTTTTAAACATAGCCCGTGGTAGAAATAGGGACTGACCGCTTTTATCCACAGCCAGATGCTCTCGTCGTCCAAAAAAGAAAGAGGTCTTTTACACCGGTTTCCACATATAAATCGCCGCTATCAAAAACCCCAACGTGCTCTCCACAAGCATGCTCCTATTGTTTTAAACATTACCTGTGGTAGAAACAGGAACTGACCGCTACTATCCACAGCCAGATGCTAAAGGGGTTTTATATATTATAGATGGTATAGGGAAGGGAAATTGCTTGTAGAATATTAATTTATCCACAAACGAATCCGCTTTCAATATACAGTAAACTTAAAATATTAACAAAACTATCCACAATATCCACAAAATTCAGTGAATATATCCACAATTCAAACAAACTCACTGTGGTTAAATTCCTCTTTTATAGAAAAGATATTCGAATTTATACACATTTCCAACGGTTTTGTGGATAAAGTTTTCCACAAAAAAAGCTACCTCTTCTGAACAAGAGGTAGCTTTATGTTAAAAAATCCCTTTTGGCTTATACCCAGCTGCACGATCTGCTCTTTTAAATTCACGTTGATAGAGAACTTCTTGTGTGCTAGATAATTTACTTTTCGTTTTTTCACGTCTTCTCTTATCCATTCCAGTTCACCTCGTGTCATAAAGTCATTACCTATCGTTACCAATGACAGAGGGAGATATACATAGATTACGCTTCTTTTAAATGGTGAGCGTCTTGGAATGTTGCTTCGCGCATTGTGTGTAGTGTGTATTGATCTTTCGGAATTTCATATAAGTTATACACTTCATCGTTTGCGTTAATTTGATCGTATACACATCTACGTGTTTCATTTGCTAGATTGACGTATGGTAGTTTTTCGGCAGCTTTAATAGAGCGAGTATTTAATTTGCGAATTCGCATGAAAATAGTCTCAATATCTAATTCAAAGAAAAGTTCACTAAAGAAAGCGTCTTTTGCAGGTTTATTATAACCTTTTCCATGATATGGTTTACCAAGCCATGTGCCAAGGAAGCCTGCTTTTTCTTGAATATCAAATAGGGTTATTGTTCCGATTGGATTTCCCCACTCATCAACAATTGTTCGTGAAATTAACTCTCCACGCTCTTCCGCTTCAACGGTTTGTTTTGTCAAAAACAAAAATTCGTCATAAGAAGACGCCTTTTGACGCACAAAGGGGAAGACATCAGGGTGAATCATCAAATCATATAGAACGTGGCTGTCATGTAGGTCACGTTTTTTTAACATACTATCTCCTCCTAAAAAGAGGGCAGCATGACAACAAAAAACACCCCACCCTCGAAATTTTTATATAAAACTTTAAAAAATTTCGGGGTGGGAATCGAACCCACTAGAACCAGTCTATAATGCTGGTGGCGCACCATTTGCCTTCCCCATTCATCAATTTGAAATTACTCAACACGACACAAATTGATTATGGTTTCATTCAGTTTATAATCGTATAATACTTCATCTAGTCAAAAAAATAAACTAGTTTTTATGAATTTTTTGTGTAGATAATTTTTCCATCTATCATTGTTAATACAGGCTTGGCTAAATAGTGAAAAGGATGGTGAGTCCATAGGACAAGATCAGCGTCTTTTTCAGGCTCTATGCTACCGATTTTCTTTTCTAGTCGTATATTGCGAGCTGGTATAATTGTAATTCCTTCTAGAGCTTTATGTTCATCTAATCCTTCTCGGACGGCGATAGCCGCGCAAATATTTAAATATTGAATGGGTGTATAGGGGTGGTCTGTCGTAATAGAAACTTCAATCCCGTGAGTAGATAAAGTATGATATGTTTGCCAAGATTTGTTTTTAATTTCAATCTTTGAACGGCGTGTTAATGTGGGTCCGACAGATACTTTTAAATCGTGACCTGCTAATTTATCAGCAATAAGGTGTCCTTCTGTGCAATGTTCAATACGTAAATCGAGATTAAATTCTTTAGCAAAGCGAAGAGCGCTTAAAATATCATCGGCACGGTGAGCGTGGGCGCGTATAGGAATTTCACGGCGAAGCGCTTGTATAATAGGAATCATTCGAAAGTCGGTATCATTCCCATAGTGTTTTGCTTCATAAAATGCTTCTCGAAGCATTCCCATAATCCCCATACGGGTAATAGATTCTTTGTTTCCGTTGCTATGCATACGTTTTGGATTTTCTCCAAACGCAATTTTTAAACCAGCAGGTTCTTGAATGACCATATGATCGATACTAGTTCCTGCTGTTTTGAGGACGCATGTTGTTCCGCCAATTACATTTTGGCTTCCAGGCATGACATGTACGGTTGTAATACCGCTTTGCCGGGCATCTTGAAAAGCAACATCAAAAGGATGAATGCCGTCTAAAGAACGAATATGAGGGGTTAGGACTTCTGCTGTTTCATTTGCATCATTTCCAGCCCATCCAGTTCCTTCATCATATAAACCGAGATGTGTATGCACATCAATAAAGCCTGGAAGAAGATGAAGACCTCGTGCATCAATAATGGTCATATCCTTGCTAGACTCAATAAATCGTTCTAATGCAACAATTTTGTTGTTTTCTACTAATACATCCCCCTTAAATTTAGAGGAAGTAATAGGGTAAACAGTCGCTTGCTTAAATAATGTTTTCATAAGAACCTCTTTGTTTTATATAAATCCATTTTGATTTTTTAACATATAAATCGCTGCTAAGAAGAATACAGCATGACCGTTTCTATGCGCGGCCAGATGCTCTCGTCTCCTCTTTAAAAAAGAAGGGGTTTTTATGTCATTTTTTAAGAGCTTAGTAGTTATGAGTACGATTCAATATTTTGAAGCGCATGTTCTAAAGTAGCATAGGAATGTGTATATCCGTGTTGTATTGCTTTTTGAGGTAATACTCTTTGTCCTTCTAGCACAAGGATGCTCTTTTCACCGAGAAGAGTTTTGAGCGCAAACGCAGGTACTGGCAACCAATGTGGTCGATGCAGCACTTTCGCGATTGTTCTTCCAAATTCCGTCATTGTTACAGGATGAGGAGCTGTAATATTGAAAGCGCCACTTACTTCTTTTGTGTGAATTGCAAAATCAATCATTCGAACAACATCTTCAAGGTGAACCCAAGACAACAATTGATTTCCTGAGCCGATTGTTCCTCCCATGAACAATTGATAGGGAAGCAACATTTTCGGCAGTGCTCCTCCATTTTTTCCAAGAACAATACCGAAGCGCGTATAAATCGTTCGAATGCCAAGATCAGCTGCTTTACTCGCTTCTTCTTCCCATAATTGTACGGTAGTGGCTAGAAAATCATTCCCTTTCTTAGGATGCTCTTCTGTAAATGTGTCTATTTCTGATGTACCATAATAGCCAATCGCACTGGCATTTATAAATGTGCTTGGGTATGTGTGTAACGTTTGGAGTTGCTTAATTAAGCCTTTTGTCGTGTGTAAACGACTATTTATAATTTTTTCTTGCTGTTTTTTCGTCCAGCGACCATTATTAATCGATTCTCCGGCAAGATTAATAATGACATCAATGGAAGAGAGTGGGAATTTTGAGGCGCCAGCATCCCAATGTATATAGTGTATATTTGCAGGGGAATGATTTTCTCTTACTTGACGTGTCAGGATGTATACGATATGTCCTTTACTTGCTAAATATAAAGTGAGTGCTTTTCCAATAAAACCTGTTCCTCCAGAAATAGCGATTTCCAAAAGAAACCCCTCCTCATTATGTATATTCAAGAAACTCAAATTTGTTTCATAGTATGTTAAAATGATGTTGAGGTGAAATGTATGGCTGTCATTACGAAAATAGAAGTACAAAAACGAACGAACGAAAGATTTAACATTTACATTGATAAAGGTCATGGAGAAGAATATGGTTTTAGTGTTGATCAAGTGACTTTAATCAAACATGGGCTTCAAAAAGGCTTGGAATTTGATGATGTTGAATTAGCAAACGTTTTATATGATGAAGAAGTACAAAAGGCATATTTATATGCAATTACTTACTTATCGCATCAAATGAGAACGAAGCAAGAAGTAGAAGAGCAATTACGGAAAAAGGAAATTGGACAAGCCATCATCTCTGAAGTGGTTTCAAAACTATTACATGACCGTTATATTAATGATAAAGAGTATGCGATTGCATATGTCCGTACGCATAGTAATGTGAGCCAAAAAGGACCAATTGTCATTAGACGTGAACTGTTAAGTAAAGGGATTACGGATGTAATGATTACCCATAGTTTACAGGAGTATCCCGAGGAGAAGCAAATTGAAAATGCTCTTGTGCTTATAGAAAAAAAGAAAAAGTCTTATCAAAAACATTCTTTTCTACAAATGAAACAAAAACTAGAAGAGATGTTAGTGCGGAAAGGATATGGGCGTAATATCATTCAAATTTGTTTAGAAGAACTAAAAGATGAAAAGGATGATAAAAAGCAAGAAGAAGCCCTTATCTATCATGGGAATAAATATCATGAAAAGTATAAGAAATATGATGGTTGGACGTATGAAAATAAGATAAAGCAAGCATTATATCGAAAGGGTTTTTCGATTGATGAAATAGAAGTGTTTATTCAAATGAAACGTGAAGAGGGATGAGGGAGAAAAAAATGAGAAACATGCCAAAGCGCTATAGTGAGATGACACCACATGAATTGCGAGAAGAAATAGGCGTTTTAAAAGAACAGGCAGTAAAAGCAGAACAACTTGGCATTGTAAATGAATTTGATGTTTTAATGAGGAAAATTGCGATGGCACGTGCTTATATGACAGATATAAATGAATTTCAGATTGGCGAAACATATGAACTTGTAGAAGAGCCAGGTGCATCGTTTACCATTACGTATTTTAACGGGGTATTTGCTTGGGGACATAAACAAAATGAAACAGAGGAAATTGGTATTCCTATTTCATTATTGCAAAAAAAGTGAAGACTAGAGAGCCTTGGCTGCTCTAGTTTTCACTTTTTGTAATTGTTAAAGGAGGTAGGCGCTTAAAATTGGCGTTTTTTCATTTCATTTGCCAAAATAATGAGAGACTGCGTTTGCTGCGTTTGTCCATTTACTTGTGCTTTTGCGTGCTTTGGACGAGCCCACGTGGGATTAAATAATTCAGAACGACGGTCTAAATGATTGCGGTAGCTCATTTTATCACCTCGTATAAGAAGTTATCGATAAACAGTTGTTATGCTTCTTCTTGATTCGCGGCACGCATTCGCTCTTGTGGATGCGTGTTAATAGTGCCGTTAGGGCGTTTTGAAGCAAAGCGAGCTTTTGCTTTTGTAGGACCGTTGATTTTGCTGTCGTTTTTGGATTCAGACCAAATTTCCGATTGTTTGCCCAAGAGGAACTCCCCCCTCGTTACAGTTTGATACATGAAGTATCACTTATAGATTGTGCAATGTGAGAGGAAATATTCTAGAGGAATACAAACAAAAAATGGCTTGAAAACCTTTTTCTTTTTTGGGGGGGACGAGAGCAACTGGCCATGTGTAGGAGCGGTCAGTGCCTTTTTCTGCCACGTGCAATATTTAAAACAAAGGGAGAGAGCAAGTGCAGGTCATGTTTTGTTTTGCATAGCTGTGATTTATATGTTAAAAAATAAATGAATCGATTAAAGGAGACATAGTATGAACGATATTTTTGAAAAATTAACGAAAGAACTTCTTGAAAAAAATCCTTCTCTTTCTTATTCTCAAGCGCGTACTTGGATTGAGTTGTTATGGGAGGATTTTGGTGCGACATATGCAAAAGTAGGAACGTATCAAGGGACTGAAATGACAGAGAAAGTGGTACGAGCGTGGATTAATAACCAAGGGGCGCGTTTGCATGAAATTCAAACGAATAATCCAAAGTATAGTCATTTAATTAATAAAGACGATCATGTTAAACATTAAAAAAACGACCAATTGTGGTCGTTTTTTTAATGCGGAATTAGTTCTAATTTTTTGCGCAGTTTTTCTTCGCTGAAAATCCATCCTGTGTAGGAACTCATAATATCAAGTTCTTTATTCAGCTGAACAATTGCGACAAACGGATAATAATCTTTACTGCGATAGCGTAGATCTATAAATCTAACTTCATAATAGTCGTTGTATTCAAAAATATCCCAGCGATAGACAGGAGAAAATGATAAGAACGCTGAAATGTTTTCATCTTTTTGAGCGGCACGAATGACATCGTTATCAGGTAATGGAATGCGCTCGAATTTATCATGAACCATAATACTACCGCGATGCCAACGGGCAACAAAATAGTGGTCTTTTGTAACGATAGCTAAGTGATAATGATAAAAGCGATATGATGGTGAAATGATGACTTGTTCAACGTCACGAAATCGTTTCTTTACGACACCTTTTACATTTTGGCGCATCATAATTCGGCCGATATAATAAACGGTCATTAACATATAAGCAGCTACTCCAGCATAACCTTTATTTGCACCGACAAGCATACATGCAATCGCTAATGTATGAATGAAGAAAATGACGGCATCAAATGTGTTAATGACGCCTAGTGCCACCCATTTCCTAGTAAAGGGCCGCAGTGCTTGTGTACCGTATGCATTGAAAATATCAACGAAGACATGAAGAAATACAGCGATAAATGACCATAGAAGAAGGTGAAGATAGGGCGGGCTTTGAAATACTGCAAAAGTAATCCCACTAACCAAAAATGACCAAAGGATAACAGCTGGGATGGAGTGAGTAATCCCGCGATGATTTCGAATATATTTTGCATTGTTTCTTAATTTTAAAACAGTATCAATATCAGGAACATTAGAACCGACAATTGTTGCAAACATCACAGCTTGTGGCCCGAAGTCACTTTGACTGAGCGCTGGATCTAGTGTTGCTAAGCTTCCTAATGTAACGCCCATGACAAGATGAGTGGCTGTGTCCATGAAAACCACCTCCGTTTTTTATTAATGTAACTCTTTTTATTCTATATCACAAGGCATTTGCCTTTTATTTCTTACATCATCTTACTTAAATTTTCTCCTAAATTCTTTATAATAGTACGTATATGCAAAAAAATGAGGGGGACCAAGTTTGAAGCTTGAAATATTAGATGACTTTAACATAGAAAAATTCCAACATGATTTAATTAGTTGGTTTGAAGCAGAGCAGCGTGATTTGCCATGGCGCATCAATAAAGACCCATATCGCGTTTGGGTTTCGGAAATTATGCTTCAGCAAACCCGGGTTGAAGCTGTAAAACCATATTACGCAAACTTTATGGGAAAGTTTCCAACATTAGAAGCATTAGCTGATGCAGAAGATGAAGAAGTGTTAAAGGCGTGGGAAGGTCTTGGTTATTATTCAAGAGCACGTAACTTACATGCTGCCGTAAAAGAAGTAAAAGAACAATACGGCGGAAAAGTTCCTAGTGATGTAAAACAAATTGAAAAGTTAAAAGGTGTAGGACCTTATACAAAAGGGGCCATTTTGAGTATTGCTTACGGGATTCCAGAGCCGGCTGTTGATGGAAATGTAATGCGCGTATTATCACGTGTTTTGTCAATTTGGGATGATATCGCAAAACCGAAAACACGTAAAGTATTTGAAGATGTTGTTCGCCAAATCATCTCAAAAGAAAATCCATCTTATTTTAACCAAGGGCTGATGGAACTAGGGGCACTTATTTGTGTTCCGAAAAATCCATCTTGTCTTCTCTGTCCTGTTCGGGAGCATTGCCGCGCGTTTGCTGAAGGAGTACAAAAGGAATTACCAGTGAAAAGTAAAGCAAAAGCCCCGAAAATGGTTCCGCTTGTTGCCAGTGTCCTGCGTACGGAAGATGGAAAATATGTTGTTAATAAAAGACCGAGTACCGGATTACTTGCTAACATGTGGGAATTTCCGAACGTTGAAATTAGCGAAGGAATTCGAAATCAGAAACAACAGCTTACTGATTATATGAAAGAGAAATTTGCGATGTCTATTTCCATCGATGACTATGCAATAAATGTGCAACATACGTTTACTCATCGGACGTGGGATATATTTGTGTTTTATGGCACTGCGCTGCAACCAATTGTTGAAACGGACCATTTAAAAATTATTACTACCGAAGAGTTTGAACAATTACCCATTTCGAAATCACATCGAACGATTTATGAAGAATGTGTCAAAAAACTCCAACCATAACGGTTGGAGTTTTTTCGACATAAAGATAACAATCTCTTACAAATATTTCATATTCCCTTAACAAATGACAAATACAATGAAAGTTGTAATGAAAAATGTAAAGGGGGATAGAAAATGTTTAAAAAAGCAATCCGTTCAGCAATTGTAGCGACTTTCTTGTTTCAAACATTGGCTGGGACAGGTTATGTCACTTTTGCTGAGGAGAAGGAACAAAATCAGCAAGCTCTCATTTCAGAAGTTCATTATACAGATGATCTACGCTATATCGAGTTGTATAACTCATCGGCGAAAGTTATGGATATGAAAAATGTTCAACTGAAGGTCAATGGAAAAGTACTAAAACTTAAAGATAAAAATGAAAGGCAATTTGTACAACCGAAAGAAACGAAGTTAATCTTATTTGGAAATAAAACCGTTAATGAGCTGAATGAGCGCTATAAGACAGAAATAAAAGAAGATCAAGTTTTATTTGCTACTGAGGATTTAAGTGATGAAAAAATTAAGATTGAGGTAGCGAATGAGAAAAATAAAATGTTAGATGTCATTGAAACAAGAAAAGAGACTAAAGATATATCAATTCATTCTTTTTGGAATGAAACAAAGAAAGAAATAAAAAATGAAAGACCATCCCCTGGGACTTATACTACATTTGAAACTACAGAATCCACACAAAAAGAAGACTCCAAACAGCTAGAGCCTGCACAAAAAGATAATAATCAAAAAGAAAAGCCGTTTCAAGTACCGTCAGAGCCAGTAAAACAATCAGATCAAGTTGGCGTTACGATCGAGCATACAGCATCACCTACCCATACAGAGGCAGAGGATCTAACTATTACTGCAACGATTAAAGGCGGGGAAAATGTAGCCATTTTGTATACGCAAGATGGCAAATTGACGCACAAAAAATTGCAGATGAATAAAGAAGGAAATAGCGATATTTATAAGGTGACAATTCCTCAAAAAGAGCTGTGGGGGAAGTCATTATTCTATAAAATTGTCGTGCAAGGTAATCAAGAAACGATTGAAAAATCCTATGAAACAAAAGTAGAACATAAAAAAATAGATCCGCAAGGCGTACCGCCATTTTTAATTACCGAAGTGACGCCAGACACGACGAATGTTGGGAAAGCAGATGGATACGAATTTATTGAAGTGTATAACAATAGCGAGAAGGATCTTAATTTTAAGGATTATACAATTCGCTATCGTTATCCATCTGAAGGAGCAGAGGGGGATCTTATCTGGGGATCCACTCCAGATGATGTTGTAATTCCAGCAGGGCAGTCGCTCGTATTTTGGATTATAAATGGTGAAAATAATGAGAAGAATGTAGCTGATTTTAATAAACAATTTGGAGTGAACTTAGTAGAAAATAAAAATATTGTTAGAATATACTCAAATGGAATGGCGAATGGAAGTGCACGTGGCATTGTCGTTGCAACAAAGACGGGGAAAGAAATTGCAGCTGCCTACTACAATGATCAAGCAAACCAAGCTGATGTGAAAGCGAATAAGGGAATTTTATATCGCTACCCTCAAGATGGCTCACAAATGATGCAAAAGATTAGTAGTGCAGAGCATAATGCATCTCCTGGAACTGTATTCGAAGGGCAAGTACCGGCTGAACGAGTTGCTTTGAAGGCAGATGCAATTCCGCCGACAATTTCACATGAACAGGCAGAGGGGCTAATTTCTGAATTTCAGGACCATAAATTGAGTTTTTCTGTTCTTGATAATGAACAAGTTAAAAGTGTGAAATTATATTACAAAACGAATCCTAATGCAGAATATAAAGTTGAAAATTTAGTAGAGAATCGTGTAGATAAAAAATATCATTATACCATTTACTCACCTGAATTAATTGGGAAAGAGAAAATAACATATTACTTGGAAGCTTCTGATGGTTTACATGTAGTAAAAAGTAATATGTACGCAGTGCAAATAGCTGGTGAGAAAGATAAGGGCCCTCTTCGTCTTAATGTAAAAGATGATGAAGTGGTCGCAAATCAAGTTTTATTAAAAGGAACCTCTTCGTCGGCCGGGTCTGAACAACTTTCTCTTTTAGTGGACGGAAAGAAAGTAGAGACGAATACATATCGCGCTTTAGAGAAGCCTGCCTATTTTGCTTTCGATGTGAAGCAAACTGACTTGTATTTTAAAAACGCAGTTACAATTGGAAATGAAGTATTGCGTGTATTTGATGATACGTATAGTGATTATGTCACATTAACTGTAAAAATTGATCAATCAAAAATTAAATATAATGAACCGTTCAAAATTGACATTCGATCTGGCACAAAAACGTCTCCATTTGATGATCGAGTTGAAGAGAACAAAGATGACTTTTATTTAAAAAATGTTCGCCTTGTATTAGCAGATGGAACGACTTTATATGATCCGAACTTTGCAAATCCAAATCAGGAGTTATCAGTTGGTGATGGAGATACATCAACACCAGTATTTACGTTCGGATTCCGAGTTCCAGAAGACAAATTTATTTCAAATGCGTATTTATGGGATACAAAACAAGAAAAGGATGGAAATCATCGAATTGCAGTGCAAGATGGTGTGAATAAAGAAGTCGCCTCGAATGTAAAAGTTGATAACACACCGCCACAAATTTCTACTACAGTACAGAATGAAAAGAAGTACAAAGGGAAAATTCCAATCGATGTAACAGTTACGGACGATATAGCAGGAGTGAAAAATAAAAAAGTTATATTGGACGGTAAAGAGATTATAACTCCATACGAAACGTCATCTGCACAATTAGTAGCAGGAAAGCATGAACTACATGTGGAGGCGGAAGATCAAGTAGGAAATCGTCAAGAAAAGACAGTTATGTTTGAAACCTGGGCAGAAAATCCAACAGATCCTACTCCGATTGCACCTAAAGATGGAGAGGAAAATGTGAGTACGAGTCCGACACTTGAAGCAAAAGTAACTGATCCAACAAATGATGCAATGAAGGCAACATTTTATAAAGGGTATGTGTATAAGCCGAATCAAACGGATCGTATGAAAATTACCGAAAATACAATAGAACAAGAACCACCACAAGCTTTTGCTGTAAATGGTGAGAAAAGCTTTGACCAAGAACAGCTAAGTAAAGTTAGTAAAAAGGACGGGAAATATTATAAGACGGAATCAACAGAGAAATTCCCGTACCATCGCTTTGATGTAACAGTTGCTGCTGATGTGAAAAACGATGATACGGTAGAAGTAAAGTGGTTTGGACGTTCTCTAGAAGGAAGAAAAGTTACGATGTATGCTTGGAACTATACGACAAATAAGTGGACAGAGCTTACATCGAAAATTGCTGGAGATAAGGATTTTGAATTAAAAGGCGCTGTATTAGCAAAAGAATATGTAAAAGATCAAAAAGTAAGTGTGATCGTGCAAGATCAGATTCCAAGTTCACCAAATAAATTTGATTACACATTTGTATGGATGTCGGATACACAGTATTATTCTGAAAGTTATCCACATATTTATAAAAGCCAGGTTGACTGGATTGCTGCGCAAAAAGATGCATTGAATATTAAATATGTATTCCATACAGGAGATCTTGTTGATAAGTCGTATCAAGAATTTCAATGGCAGCGTGCAGATGAATATATGAAAGTACTTGAAAATGCGAAAGTACCGTATGGTGTGTTGGCTGGGAATCATGATGTAAATCATAAAGATGAGGACTATACAGCATACGCGAAATATTTTGGGGACTGGCGCTTTAAAGATAAGTCATTTTACGGTGAAAGTTATAAGGATAACCGTGGACACTATGATTTGATTTCAGCAAAAGGTAACGATTTTATTATGCTGTATATGGGATGGGGCGTTACAGATGAGGATATCCAATGGATGAAGGAAGTATTGGAGAAATATCCAAATCGAAAAGCAATTTTATCGCTCCATGAATATTTACTTGTATCAGGTAATCGTAGTCCGATTGGCGACAAAATTTTTAATGAAGTAGTTAAACCGAATAAAAATGTGTTAGCTGTGTTGAGCGGACATTATCATGATAGTGAGACATTAGTTGATGAAATTGATGATAATGAGGACGGAATCGCAGATCGTAAAGTATATCAAATGTTAGCGGATTATCAAGGTGGCCCAGAGGGTGGACAAGGTTATATGCGTCTTTTGCAATTTGATACAACCGCGAATAAAATGTATGTCAAAACGTACTCTCCATATTTAAATGAATATAATTTTTATAAACCAGAAGAGTATCCAGGAAAAGATGAATTTGAATTAGACGTTGATTTGAAACCTGCGATAAAACAAGTTGCAACAGATTATGTAGAAGTAAACGTGTACACGAACGAAGTAATAGGTAAAGATAATTTTGTGTCAAATTGGCGCAACGCAAAAGTGAAATTGGAGAATTTAAAGGAAAATACGACGTATTACTGGTATATGAAAGTCGAAGACCGATATGGTGGTCAAGTGACTTCACCAATTTGGTCCTTTACAACAGGTAATAAAGGTAGGAGATGGAACGTGTTCCCAAGTTAGGGAACACGTTTCTCTTAATCGTAAGAAATGTTTGTGCTATGGGTCCAACTAGCTTCGTTTTTTTGTAAACCACCACGTGATTCAATCTCTTTTACAATCTCTTTATAAACCGTTTGTCCTTCGACATTTAAATAAGGCATCATTTGTTGTAAGGAATGATGAAAATAAGCGAGTTCTTCTTGATTCCATTGATCTTTTGGAGTCATGGATAACTCTGTCATATCACGTCCAACATACATCATGCAGCACCTCCATCATCATTAGTTTGAATGAACGTTTTTGTCTGTATACGTAAAAAATATTTTTCTTTTTAAGTTTTTAACGGATAGATTCAGCTAAGGATGGTTACATTATTTGTTGTGGAGGTGAGAAAGATGAACAAAAAATCACAAGGTTTTGGTAAAACAACTTCTGGTGCTAGCGTTCAAAGCGCAGGTTTTGGAACAGAATTTGCTTCTGAAACAAATGCACAAGAAGTAAGACAACAAAATGCACAAGCAGAAGCTAAAAAATCTCAAGCTTCTAGCGCTAACGCTCAAAGTGCAGGTGCTAGCTATGGTACAGAGTTTGCAACTGAAACAAATGTACAAGCAGTAAAACAACAAAACGCAAAATCAGCTGCAAAAAAATCTTAGTATGAATTAATAACAAAAAACACTTCTCTTGTAAGAGGAGTGTTTTTTGTTTGTGTGAGCCGACATAACTTCTAATAAGTCAACAAATATAGTCAAAGGAGATGGAATGGTTTTATTCGAAAATATGTAATAGGATTTTTAGGAGGGATTTAATGAAACAGTTTGATGAATTGGTTGGAGAGCAATTGCGGACGATGGATGAATTGTTAAAGTTACAAGTTCATTTAGAAAGATATCAACATCTTGAAATGAATGAGCAAGATGCGAAAGAACTCCATTTTATTCGTCAAGAAATTCAAAGAACAGGAAGAACATTAAAAAGTTTACAATTGAAATTTGAGCAGCAAACAACGGCGGTAATTCATGCTTTTGAAAACGAGAAGATACTTCCAAACGAAGAGACGATTTCATGAATCGGCTCTTTTGTTTTAAAATTTCGACAGAACCGTTATAATAAAAAGAAAAGTGAATTCGGCTCAATATGTTTGAAAAAGAGGTAAAAAAAACAAACGGTGTCACAAATAACAACCTTAGAAGAGCATTCACGGCGAAAGAAGGGAGAAAGTATGGGGTTTCCCAAAGAAGGAGAAAAAATACAAATACATAGTTATAAACATAATGGTTTCATTCATAGAATATGGGAAGAGACAACGGTTTTAAAAGGGACACAAAGTGTTGTTATTGGGGCAAATGATCGCACGGTCGTCACAGAATCTGATGGACGAACGTGGATTACTCGTGAACCAGCTGTTTGTTATTTTCATTCAAATTATTGGTTTAATATTATTGGGATGTTAAGGCAGGAAGGTGTGTATTACTATTGTAATTTAAGTTCGCCATTTGCCTATGACTATGAAGCATTAAAATATATTGACTATGATTTAGATATTAAAGTGTATCCTGATATGACGTATACTTTGTTGGATGAAGATGAGTACGAAAACCATCGTGAGCTTATGAATTATCCAGCTGTTATTGATACGATTTTAAAACGAAATGTTGAGTATTTAACACAATGGATTCATCAACGAAAAGGTCCGTTTGCACCTGATTTTATTGATATGTGGTATGAACGATATTTAATGTATAGAGATTAAAGAAAAACCTGCTAGGGTATCCAGCAGGTTTTATCCTTTTAACATGATTGGAGGGAGAGAAATGAAAGGGATAAAACGGTATGTCCAATTTGTAAAGCCGTATCGGTGTCTCATTACGATTACGATCGTAATCGGTCTCATTAAATTTGGGATTCCGCTTATTATGCCGTGGCTATTAAAGTATATTATTGATGATATTATTCAAGGCGGGAGTTCACTAGAACAGAAAACATCGCAATTATTTGTGGTTATCGGGATTGCATTGTTTATTTTTTCAGTATTACGTCCGCCGATTGAATATTATCGTCAGTACTTTGCGCAGCGTATTGGAAACTCGGTGTTGTATGATTTGAGAAAGCATATTTTTGCGCATTTACAAAAATTAAGCTTACGTTATTACTCCAATACAAAGACGGGGGAAATTATATCTCGTGTAATCAATGATGTTGAGCAGACGAAAGATTTTGTGATTACGGGATTAATGAATGTGTGGCTTGATACGGCAACGATTTTTATTGCGATTACAGTTATGTTTTCGATGAATGTGAAATTAACGCTCGTTTCCTTACTTGTACTGCCTGTTTACGTAGTTACAGTTAAGTATTTTTTCAGTCGCCTTCGAACATTAACACGTGAGCGTTCACAAGCGCTGGCAACGATGCAAGGCTATTTACATGAGCGTATTCAAGGTATGCAAGTGACGCGGAGCTTTGCGTTAGAGGAGTATGAAAAAGAGAAATTTCAAGAGAAGAACAGTGCATTCTTAACAAAGGCATTAACGCATACGAGCTGGACAGCAAGGACATTTTCTACTGTAAACACATTGACGGATCTTGGACCTTTGATCGTAATTGCTTTTTCTGCTTACGAAGTTATTCATGGATCGTTAACACTTGGCACAATGGTCGCTTTTATTGGATATATGGATAGTTTATATAGTCCGCTTCGTCGCCTTGTGAACTCTTCGACAACACTTACACAAGCTTTTGCCTCTATGGACCGTGTGTTTGAATTATTAGATGAAGAGTATGATATTGTTGATCCGCCAAATGCGATTACTAAGAAGTCACTTCGCGGTGAAATTACATTTGAAAATGTTTCATTCCGTTATAACGAGCATGAGCAAGATGTGCTTCGAAATATTTCTTTGTCTATTTCACCAGGTGAAAAAGTAGCACTTGTCGGTTTAAGCGGGGGTGGGAAGTCTTCGCTTGCAAGTTTAATTCCTCGCTTTTATGATGTTTCTAGAGGATCAATTTATGTAGATGAGATTGATGTTAGAAATTATAATGTGCGGAATTTACGTAGTCATATCGGTCTTGTTTTGCAAGATAACATTTTATTTAGCGATACAGTTGGAGCGAATATTTTATATGGAAGACCTGAGGCAACAGAAGAAGAAGTAGTAGAAGCAGCTAAAGCTGCACATATTCATGATTTTATTATGAGTTTGCCTGATAGATATGAAACGGTGGTCGGGGAAAGAGGTGTGAAATTGTCCGGTGGGCAAAGGCAGCGCATCGCAATTGCACGTGTATTTTTGAAAAATCCTTCACTGCTTATTTTAGACGAAGCTACATCTGCGCTAGATTTAGAAAATGAACGTTATATTCAAGAGGCTCTGCAAACGTTAGCTGCTGATCGAACTACAATTATTATTGCGCATCGATTATCAACAATTACACACGTAGATACAATCATTTATTTAGAAGATGGCGAAATAAAAGAACAGGGTTCGCATCAGCAATTAATGCAAAAGTGCGGTTATTATTATAATTTATATCAAATTCAACATATAAAAGAAACGACCCCTTCGTAATAAGAAAGGGTCGTTTTTTATTCATCTTCTTGTTTATCTTGAATTTTTAGTTCATTTTCTGGGTTATGATACGTATAGAAACTGTCTACAAGTAAATCTAAATGTTCTACTTCCTCGCTATAATTAATGATAGCTGACACGAGAGGAAACAGGTGAAGCCATATTCGATAGCTTTCTTCATCATCTTTATTTTGATAGTTCATAAATATATCAATAAGTTGTTGTTTACCAATAGAAACTTCGTCAAGAATTTCAACTGATTGCTGTTTCTTTGCTTTCCCAATAAATTTGAGTAATACTTGCTCATGATAATGAGTTAATGAATCCAGCTCATTTTGAATCGATTCTTGAAATGATTCTGGCATATATCGTAACTCGTTCTCTGCTTTGTGGAGCGCCTTTAATGTACTTAAAGCACGACTTGTTGTTGCTAACATTTGTCTAAATAGGACTAGTTTACGAATTTTAGCAAGTTGTACTTTTTTTGTATAACTTCTTTCTTCTTTATACAACAAGTAGTAATGATTGAGACGAATCATTTTCTCTTTCATACGATCAATATCTGCTTTCAATGTTGTGAAATCAGATGCTTGCCTACTGCTCATTCGAATCCATTTTATAATTTCTTCTGTATTATCCACGATTTTGTAATAGAGTTTTGTTTCGTATTTTGGCGGCATAAAGATTAAATTTACAAGAGATGCCGCAATAATTCCAACCATAATTGTTGCGAATCGTAATAGGGCAAAATCAAAGAAATTTGCTCCTTGATATTCCATAATGGCAATCACCGTTACGAGCGCAATGGAGATTGTATTTTCTAGATGTAGTTTTAAGGCAAGTGCAATAACTAGTATGCACGTTAATCCAATAATAAAAGGATTACTTCCAAAAGCAAACACAAAGACAATGGCAAAAATTGCCCCCATCACATTTGCTTGAATTTGTTCTAGCGCTGTTAAATACGAGCGGTACACAGAAGGTTGTACAGCAAAAATTGCTGAGATTCCCGCAAATACAGGGCTCGGTAATTCAAGCAGCAAACATGCAAATAAAGCAAGTGTAATGGCAATACCCGTTTTTAAAACGCGAGCACCAAGTTTCATACTTTTCTTTTATATCCTTTCTTTCTTGTCAGAATGAATGTACAATATGATACTATACATTCATTAACTTATGTTAGCAAGTAGTATTTTAATGAAAAAACCTGCTGAATTTCAGCAGGTTTTTTTGATTTGTTATACAGTACTATGAGAATGAAAGGTCATCAATGAAAAAGCGGTTATTCTTTTGCTTTACTCTGTTGAAACAGATGGATCAGCTTGCTCTCTCGTTGGAATTACTTCGTAGAAATGAGCATGTAGATTGGATAACAAAAGTGAGAGAAGAGCAACCTCTTTGTATTGTTCATGCTCATTTAATATACGAAGATAATCTAATAATAACTCTTTCACATCAGATTCTCCTATTTTGCTGAGTGGGCGAAGCGTAACATTCGCTCCTTTTGCAATTCGTCGTTTTAATGATTGTTCTGTTAAGCCAAAATCAGGATGATGACGTAAGTAGACAACTCCGCCCGTCATTCCGGCACAAATCCACGGGCCGGGGTCACCGAGGACGAGCGCGCGGCCGTTTGTCATATATTCAAAGGCAAATCCTTTTATATTAGCGTGAACACCGATATTTCCATGCTCTTCTTTCGGGAGTGGTTTTGTCATTCTTCCGCCAATAATCATATCAGCTCCTGAGAGACGAATGCCTGCTCTAGCGTCAGCGTTTCCTTGTACATATAATGATCCTTTTTGTGCGCCGTATCCGAATCCTTTTCCAACAGAACCGTTATAGTATTTTTCATCCCTTCCTTTTGTTTTTGTAATATAAATCCCACCGCCAAAAGCTGTTTTTCCGATGCCATCTTGTGCGCCGCCGTTCACATGAATAAAAAGGTTTTCGCTATTATAGGCGCCTAGTCCATTTCCAGGAACAGAACCGTTTGTATATTTTAATGTGAGTGGTTCTAATACACGGTTTTCATACAGTTTGCTGCGAGTGCGATAGCAAGATTCCATACCGCCCATTACACGTTGATCGACGCCAACATGAATAAGTTCTTTAGATGTAATGGAATAATGAGCATTGCTACATTCTTGAGGAACTGCTGTTTGCACGGTATTGCACGCTACATCTTCTAATGGTTGTAATAAGTAATGTAAATTTAGCAAATGCTGTCCTTGCGTTTGTTCTAATAAATCAGAACGGCCGACAATTTCTTGTAAGTTGCTATAACCAAGCTGCGCCGTTAATCGCTTTAGTTCTGTTCCAAAAGCTGTGAATAAATGTAACAATCCTTCTACAGCACTTTCAAAATTTCGCGGTACGAAGCGGCGCAGGCCGTGTTCTTTCGCTTGTACTTCTGATTCAATTTGCGTTGCAATCCCAACATGACAAGTATCTAAATGACAGCCGCGGCATGTTGTACAGCCAATCGCAATCATAGACAGTGTCCCGAAGCCAATGCGGTTTGCACCAAGCAGCATAATTTTTAATACATCTGCAGCACTCTTGATGCCACCGTCAGCCCAAATTTCTACACACCCTCTCATTCCTGCTTCTAACAGGGCATTATGAGCAGCTTTTACACCAATTTCAACAGGAAGACCAACGTGCTGCAGGGCATGAATACGTGCTGCACCTGTCCCGCCGTCAAAACCGCTAATGTTAATAAAGTCAGCACCCGCTTTGGCGATGCCTACTGCTATAGTTCCGATATTAGGGACAACAGGAACTTTAACAGCGACTTTTGCATGTTGGTTGGCAGTCTTAATTTCAGTAATAATTTGCGCTAAATCTTCAATTGAATAAATGTCATGATTATTGGAAGGGGAGATTAAATCCGAACCAATTGTTGCATTTCGCGCTTCTGCAATTTTTGCTGTTACTTTTGACCCTGGTAAATGTCCGCCTTCTCCAGGTTTTGCTCCTTGCCCAATTTTAATTTCAATTAAATTAGATGAATTCAGGAGTTCAGCGTTGACCCCAAAACGTCCTGATGCGATTTGTTGCCCGCGTGTATGTGGATATTTACCAATCATATCTTTAATCTCGCCGCCTTCACCGTTTAAACTAATCATATTTAATCGGTCAGCAGCCTCAGCATAAGCACGGAAGGCAATTTCATTTTGTGATCCAAATGACATCGAACTAACAATAAATGGTAAGCTATGATTGTTTACCGCAATTGAAACCTTCTCAATTGGCATTTTATCGTCTGTTTCTTTTGTTTTGATAAGATGACGAATTGCCGTTGGATTTTTTTCTTCTAATTCATCCAGTTTTTCACGGTAGTCATCGTATGCATTTCCTTTGGCGATATCTCCAATCGCTTTCCAAATGCGCGGAAATAAATGAAACGTTTTTCGGATGTTTGCTTTTTCATTTGTATAATCGAGTGCCCTAGCTTTTGCATCTTCCGCTAGTGCTTGTAGCGAAAAAGCCAACCCACTAGATCCAAGGAAATTTGTAATATCCAATATTTGTGCAATTTCTTCGTGTAGACCAATAGAAGAGAAGAGGCGACCATAGCCGCGTAATTCATGGATTCCAAGTGTCGAAATCACTTTTTCAATTCCCTTATTCAATGCGTTATATAAATTGAGAAGAGGCGTTTCTGTTCCATCGTTTACTGTTGCAAATGTAAGGTATGGATTGATAACATCTGCTCCTAAACCATATAAAGTTACAATGTCGTGTAAAGACCGAATTGCTCCGGAACGTACGATAATTGCACAATCACGGCGTAGGTTATGTTTGACGAGTTCTCGATGAATTTTGGCTGTAAGTAAGTGCGGATCAATCCATAATTGGTTGTTTTGATGAGCTTTTGCATCATCAATGATAAGAAGCGATGTGCCTTTTTTTATTGCTAGTGTAGCTTCTGCACCAAGACGATGCAGTGCGGCACTTAAAGTTTCATCCTCTGTAAACGTTCCGGATAATTTATAAACAGTGCTGTGCAGAGAAAATAGACGGATGAGTTGTTCGTAAGATACTGTGCTCTGCTGCCCGGAAGCTTGTTGACCCAATGCTCCTTCTAAAATGATAGGGCTTGGAAGTTCTACAATAAATGGTTGTTCATTTGCCGCATATAGATTTGGCCGTTTTCCTACAATTGTACGCGTCGAAAAGTGTTCTACTTCCCGGTCTCGATCAATTGCAGGATTTGTTACAACAGCAACGCTTTCCTTTATAAAGTCAGCAACATTTCGTCTCCTGGAATCGAGTGCTGCAAGAGGAGCATCATGCCCAAGGGAACGAATTGGTTCAGCGCCTTTTTCAGCCATTTGTTCGAGAAGCTGAATATGTTCGCGGTCCCAGCCGAAAGCCGCGTATTGCTCCGTTTTTACTTCGGTAATGGAAACAAGGTTATCTAATTCACCTGTTGGCGGAACATATAGATGATTGCGATAGCCGGTACATTCCATTCGTTGTTTCATACGTGCATATACTTCTTTTTGGTATGCATCGTATTCGTATAAGACAAGATCACCTTCTAGGTCTCGCTTTAGTCCTATTTTTTCCCCTGGAGCAAGTGATTTTGGTTCTGCAACATATTCAGCTGGAGAAATAACACCTGGTTCAGAGGAAAAAATATAAGAGCTTTCCGTTTCTACTTTCCAAACGGGGCGTAAACCAAGGGAGTCTACGCTAAAAACAGCCTCATCTTTATGGCGTGAAATAATTCCAGCTGGCCCTTGCGCAAAATGCCCCCATGCTTCACGGATATACGTATATAAATCTTGCATATGTGGCTCGTATAATTTTATTTCATTAACGATTGGTGGAAATAATATATCCATTGCTTCGAATAAGTTATAGTTGTAATTGGTGAGGAGTGTTTCTAGCGTCCGGTTTAAGTCTTGCGAGTCACTGCCGCCATCTGTAAGCGGCACATCAATCATTTCAGCTTGATCTCGCAGCTTAGCAATCGTATTAATTTCTCCATTATGTCCAAGGATGCTAAATGGTTGCACGCGAAAAAAGTTAGATAATGTATTCGTAGAATAACGGTTATGTCCAAGTGTCATTGTAGATGCGATGAGTGGATGACGCAGATCATCATAATAGGATACAAGTGTATCGCCAGCTCCGAGTACCTTATAAATAACATAATCCGAACTGAATGACGCAACATGAATTGCTTCATTTTTTTCGATTTCAATCGTTAGGGAGAATAATAATTGGTCAATCTTTTCATGTTGATTTTCTGGGATAACGGCAATTTGCCAAAATAGCGGTTCTTCTTGTTTACCAAGAGGTCCGAGGGCATCAGAGTTAGTTACGGCGCTAGTTTCAAATAGAATCGCTAAATTCTCTTTTTGTAGTAAGGAGCGGATTTCATTTTGCAGGGCATGGGTGCTTTGTTTTTGCTGGAGAAAAAAATGTCCAACGATAAAGTGAGGATGGTCCACTAATGTTGGATTATAACCATTTTTCATTAATTTCTCTTTCCAAAGTGCTTTCGGAAGATCGATATGAATTCCGATTCCATCGCCTTCGTTATTAATAAATCCAGCACGGTGATTCATTTTCACAAGAGACTGTATACAAAGATCGATGTTTTCTTTCGTCGGAATGTTTCGTTTCTCCATTACGGAAACGATTCCACACGCGTCATGTTCTGCATTTGCATAATTTCGAAATAAAGATGGTGTCCATTTATTTGTCGTATCTGGCATTCGCTAATCCCCCTCTGTTTGGATTTAGAATAATCAAAATATTAAAGGTGTACGACACCTAATATTACGGATAATAAAGTGAAACACTGCTGAAGAGTAGAAGGATAACTCTTTATGATCGGTTGAAGATAGAGAATTATGAATAATTATACTATTGTTGTGTAATTTATGAAATAGTAAAAATAAAAAAACAGAGGATTGCCTCTGTTTTTTTATAATTTTATCCCGCTATTCGTGGGCAGTAATACTCCCGCCTCAAAATTCAGTAAAAGCATTGTCCAGCTCTAGCGGCTAGAATCTCCGGCCGTTTCGCCCCCTCGGACGAGGCAAAAAGCGCCTCTTTGTCAGGGGCGTGGGCGTCCTGCGATTCTGAGCGAGCCGCTTCCGCTTTTCTTAAGAAGTTAGG
>NZ_FOLV01000040.1 GCF_900112415.1 Bacillus sp. 491mf | reverse complement strand
GCACCATGCGGTGCAAAATGTTATCCGGTATTAGCCCCGGTTTCCCGGAGTTATCCCAGTCTTATAGGCAGGTTACCCACGTGTTACTCACCCGTCCGCCGCTAACTTCTTAAGAGCAAGCTCTTAATTAGTTCGCTCGACTTGCATGTATTAGGCACGCCGCCAGCGTTCATCCTGAGCCAGGATCAAACTCTCCAATAAAGTGTTTGTCTAGCATCATAAATAAAAATTGACGTTTCACGTTGTTTGTTTCGTTCAGTTTTCAAAGAACTTGTCCGTCGCTCATTTGCGACTTTCTCATGTTAACATCTTTGTTTTTCGATGTCAACATTGTTTTTTACTTCTTTTTTCATTTCGCTTTCTGCTTTCGTGCAGCAGCGACGTTTATTAATATATCATCTGCTTTTTATAAAAACAAGCATTTTTTAAAAAAATATGAAGTTTTTTATGCTATCCATTCAATTCTTTTATAAACCTTTAGCTAACCATACAAGAAATACCTTACTTAAGAATTTTTTTAGAAAATTTTTACATGTTCTTAACCGTAATTCCCTGGCATTTGTTATATAGTAAAACAGTAAACCATCAAAACACTATTATGGAGGAATTCATTTATGGAAAGATTGACGAAGTTTTCATTGAAAAATAGGGCCGCCATTATCATCATGGTTTTTCTCATCTCTGTATTAGGTATTTATTCCGGCTCTAAATTACCGATGGAATTTTTACCAAGCCTGGATCAACCAACTATAACAATTACCACTTTATCTGAGGGGCTAGATGCTGAAGCAATGACGAAAGAAGTGACAGACCCTCTCGAAAAGCAATTCCGAAACCTTGCACATGTCGATACCATTACATCGTCAACAAGTGAAGGCTTATCAAAAATTGAAATTATGTATAAAGCAAAGACGAATATGAAAGATGCAGCGCGTGAAGTCGAAAAACTCACAAACGGAATCACACTTCCAAAAGACGTCATGAAACCTGTTATCAGCCAACTAAATACTTCTATGATCCCACTCGCACAAATTACAGTCCAAAAGAAAAATGGCTTCACAAAAGCTGACGAGAAACAAATTGAAAAAGAAATCGTCCCACAACTTGAAAGTATCGATGGCGTTTCTAATGTTATGTTTTATGGGAAATCAACATCTGAGTTATCTATTGTATTAGATCCCGCTAAAATGAAAGATAAAAACATCGCAACATCACAAATCGTATCCGCCCTGCAAGGAAAAGAAGCTTCTATACCAGCTGGGCAAATATCTATAAATAATGAAAATTACCTACTTCGCGTAATTGGAGAAATAAAAAGCGTTGATGATATACAGAATGTTACACTAACACCTGAACTAAAGTTACGCGACATCGCAAAAGTTGAATTAAAACAACATCATGATGCTATTTCTCACATTAACGGCGATGACGGCGCTGTACTAGTCGTTGCGAAAGAACCGAGCAAAAATGCCGTTACAATCGGAAAAGAAATCGAGAAAAAGGTTGATGATATAAATAAGAAATATAAAGAAACTTTCACTATAAAAACACTTATGTCTACACACGAACAAGTCCAAAATGCTGTTACAAGTATGGGGAAAGAAGTTGTGCTTGGCGCGATTGCCGCTACATTCATCATTTTAATTTTCTTGCGTAACATTCGTACTACTCTAATTTCGATTGTTAGTATCCCATTATCCATACTTCTTACACTCTTTTTACTTAATCAGTCTAATATCACTTTAAACATTTTAACTTTAGGTGGATTGGCAGTTGCTGTCGGACGTCTCGTCGATGATAGCATCGTTGTAATTGAAAACATCTTCCGTCGTTTACAAAAAGATTCTTTCTCGAAAGACTTAATTATTGACGCTACGAAAGAAGTAGCAATCGCAATTACGTCTTCTACCTTAACAACCGTCGCCGTATTTTTACCAATCGGTCTTGTATCAGGCGGAATCGGTGAATTTATGTTGCCTATGGTATTAGCAGTTGTTTATTCAATTCTTTCATCTCTATTAGTGGCTTTGACAGTTGTGCCACTCATGGCTTTTCTACTTTTAAGGAAAACAACACATACAGAGCAAAAAGAAACGAAACGTTATACAGCCATTTTAAAATGGTCGTTATCACATAAATTTATCATTTTATTTACCGCTTTTTTATTATTTGTCGGTTCAATTGCAGCTTACATTCTACTCCCAAAAGCGAACATTAAATCTGATGATAACACCATGCTTTCTATTAATATGACATTCCCTGCTAATTACGATTTAGAGAAAGGGAAGCAGCAGGCTTTTGAATTTGAGAAAAAATTACTTGCAGATCCAAATGTAAAAAACGTTATATTACAAATGGGTTCCGCTGCAGAAGATGCACAATGGGGACAAACGAGAAAAAACAATCTTGCAAGTATATTTATAGATTTTAAAAAGGGCATTGACCTTGAACCGTACATTAATAAACTAAAAAAAGAACAGAATCAATTTCAACCAGCGACATTTGATTATATAAAAGTAAGCTTTTCAAGTTTCGGCGGTGGAAACGCATTACAATTTAATATCACTGCAAACAATAATAAAGATTTAAAACAAGCTTCTGACCTTGTTACTACAAAATTAAAAAGCTTAAATAGTCTTTCAAAAGTAAAAACCAATACAGAGGAAGAGAAAAACGAATGGGTTGTTAACGTCGATCAAACAAAAGCAGAAAAGGCAGGCTTAAATTCCGAAGTCATCGGACAACAAGTTGCATTTTTAATGAAAAAATCACCAATTGGCCAAATCACACTAGACAACGAAAAGACAACTCTTATGTTAGAACACAAAAAAACAGAGACACCTAATAAAGATACGATTTTAAACTCAAACATCCTATCACCAATTACTGGCTTAATCGCATTAAAAGATGTTGCAACGATTTCTGAAAAACAAATACAAACTGAAATATTCCACAAAGATGGAAAAGAAACAATTCAAGTTACAGCAGAAGCAAAAGATGAAGATTTAAGCAAAGTAAGCGCAGAAGTAAATACAGCTATTGCAGATTTAAAATTGCCTGATGGGGCAAAAGTTAACATTGCCGGAGCAACAGAATCGATGCAAGAAAATTTCACTGATTTATTTAAGGTTATGGGAATCGCAATCGGTGTCGTTTACTTAATTATGGTTATTACTTTCGGGCAAGCACGCGCACCATTTGCAATTTTGTTCTCTCTGCCATTAGCAGCTGTTGGCGGAATTTTAGGTTTAATAATTTCACAAACACCTGTCGATTTAAACTCTCTGATCGGAGCTTTAATGCTAATCGGAATTGTTGTAACGAATGCCATTGTCTTAATAGAACGTGTACAACAAAATCGCGAAAAAGGAATGGCAACAAGAGAAGCACTATTAGAAGCTGGTTCTGTACGATTGCGCCCAATTATTATGACAGCTATTACAACCATCTTCGCAATGCTTCCTCTATTATTCGGTGATGCACAGGCCGGAAGTATGGTATCAAAAAGCTTAGCTGTTGTAGTCATTGGCGGTTTACTAGTTTCTACATTACTAACACTAGTTGTCGTACCCGTTATGTACGAATTGCTAGATAAAATCGGTAGTAAAAAGCATCGCAAAAACCGACACGAACCTTATACAGATGTTCCTAAATCTTAACGTTACAACAGCCGTATTCAGACTTCTGAATACGGCTGTTGTTTTTTCTCTCAAAATTGTGTAGAACTCGCTCACTCCTTTGGCAAGAGGCAGAAAAAAGGACCTGACCGCTTCTACGCACGGCCAGACCCTCTCACCCATCTAAAAGAAAGTTCTTTTATCTCTGCTTTTCAACTTGTATTTATATAGAAGCAATTAATTGTTATAAAAAATAATATGAGGGAATGCTGTATAGAACAATCTAACAGCATTCCCTTATATACAAATCGTAGCTATACAAAACAAAAAGTAATCCCCACTCGCTTTCTCCCTTTGGTTTAAACCTTGCACATGGCAGAAAAAGGACCTGACCGCTTCTATGCACGGCCAGATCCTCTCGCCCACCTAAAAAAAGGAGTTTTTTATTCACTTTGTTTATAAAAGCTATGCTGCTTTTACCTTACTACTTTTACGTGACTTTTTCGTACCAGTAAAACGCTTATGAAGTACAGACGCAGTAAAACGAGCAATAATATTAAATAGTAATACCATAATAATTAATACTGCTGCTGACTTTGTTGCAATTAGTTTTGCATCAGGGATAATTCCCTCAGAATTCAACTTCCAAATATGCACCGCTAATGTTTCTGCTGGTCGAAATGGATTTAATGGATGTGAAGGGCTTGAAAAATCCGCTGCTGAGTTTAAAATTGGTGACGTTAATCCAGCTGTATAAATGAGTGCCGCTGCTTCACCAAAAATACGTCCAGCTGCTAGAATTACACCTGTAATAATTTGCGGCAATGCAGATGGAAGCATACTTCTTACAATTGTTTGCCACTTCGTTGCACCTAACCCAAGACTTGCTTCTTTCACATTCGTTGGAATTTCTGTCATTGCATTTTCACAAACGCGCGTTAAACCTGGTAAATTTAAAATTGTTAAGGCTAAAGCTCCGCCCATGACAGTATATCCCCAACCCGCTGTTGTAACGAACACAAGCAATCCAAATAGACCAACTACAATAGAAGGTAAGGACGCCATTGTTTCAATGCATAAGCGAACAAAATTTAAAAAACGACCTTGTTTTGCATATTCCGCCAAGTAAATCCCTGCACCGAGACCTAAAGGAATTGAGATAATCAATGTAATAACAAGCATGTAAAAAGAGTTAAATAATTGAGGTCCAATTCCCCCTCCTGCTCTTGTATTACTCGGTTCTCCAAATAAAAAACTCGGATCCCAAAATCCCCAACCTTTTTGTAAAATTTCATATACAAGAAAAACAAGTAAAGTGACTATAAAGAAGGCAACTGCATATAAAATACCTGTCCATATCTTATTAACTGTTCTAGCATTCATCGTTATCTTTCACCTCTTTGGCCAATCGCTCGAATTATTACAATAAATAAGAACGAAATCAAAAGTAGTATCATCGCTAACGTCCATAGCGCATTATTCCAGGCTGTTCCATTTAACGTATTTGTCATATCCATTGTCAAAATACCCGTTAAAGTTGAAGTTGGACTATATATTCCTTCTGGTAATTTTATTGTATTTCCTATTACCATTTGCACCGCTAGCGCTTCCCCGAAAGCTCGAGCTACTCCAAGAACAACCCCTGTTAAAATACCTTTTTTTGCAGCCGGAACAATAACACGACTAATTGCTTGCCATTTCGTCGATCCTAAACCATAAGAGGCTTCTAAATAATCAAAAGGAACCGAACGAATTGCATCAGAAGCAATACTTGCAATCGTTGGCAAAATCATAATACTTAATACAATAACACCGGCAATTAAACTAAATCCTACACCACCAAATGAATCTCGTAAAATCGGAATTAAAATCGTAACACCTAGTAAACCATATACAACAGATGGAATCCCTACCAACAATTCTAAAACTGGTTTTAACACCCTGTTTCCAAACTTCGGAGAAATTAAATTCATAAACACTGCGAGTGCAATTGCAATGGGTGCACTAATAATTACTGCCCCAAGAGACACTAAAGTAGATCCAACGATGAAAATAACAGCTCCAAAGCTTCCATTCCCTTCATTCGGAGCCCATTTTGTTGATGTAAACACTTCTGAAATCGAAATATTACTTTGTGTAAATGATTGAATTCCTTTTGCACAAATGAATGCGATAATAGCTAATGTAATAGCAACAATTAATAAACCACAAATCGTTACAAGTGTTCTTCCAATATATTCACTTTTTACGTAGTTAATTTGTTTTTTCCCCTTCATCACAAGACCACAACCTCACTTCAT
Source organism: Bacillus sp. 491mf (assembly GCF_900112415.1). Classification (GTDB taxonomy): domain Bacteria; phylum Bacillota; class Bacilli; order Bacillales; family Bacillaceae_G; genus Bacillus_A. The sequence continues at coordinate 29,118 of NZ_FOLV01000040.1, read as the reverse complement.
ATATTGAAATGAACAGGACTGGCTAAACAGCCAGCCCCGCTTTATATTATTTTATTGCTTTAATTTAGACATTGGGATGTAACCCATCTCTTCTACTTTCTTTTCAAAGTCTTTACCTTTTACATAATCAATGTAGCCTTTTGTTGCATCTTTTGCTTCGCCTTTTGTAATCATGTATTCATAAGACCAGAACGGATATTTACCAGCAGAAATATTTTCAGTTTTTGGTTCTACACCATCAATTTTTAATGTTTTTAATGAGCCTTTTTTGTCACCAGTCATGTAGGACATAGCTAAGTAGCTAACAGATCCTGGTGTAGAGTTAATCGCTTGCTCAACTGCACCATTTGAATCTTGTGTTGTACCTGTAGAATCGTTAATTTTTACGTCTTTCATAACTGTTTTTTCAAATGTAGCACGTGTACCAGAAGCTGCTGGACGATTAACGATATTGATTTTTTCATCTTTTCCGCCAACATCTTTCCAGTTTGTAACTTTACCAGAGAAAATATCTTGTACTTGTTTTAATGTTAAGTTATCAACTTTTACATCTTTATTTACCACTAATGCAAATGCGATACCTGCAACTTTGTTATCCACTAATTCTTTCGCTTTATCTGCTTCTTTTATTTTATCCGCAGCAGGAACATCAGAATTACCAACTTGTACAGCACCAGAAGCTACTTGGTTAATTCCAGTACCACTACCGCCGCCTTGAACTGTAATTGATACTTTTGAATTTTTGTCCATAAATTCTTTAGCTGCCTCATCAGCCAGTGGTTGAAGCGCTGTAGAACCAGCCGCTGTAATTGTACCCGATAATTCTTGCTTCGTTTCATTAGTACCTTTAGCAGTTTCCTTTGCGCCTTCTGATTTCCCACACCCTACTAAAGCACCAGCAACTACTAATGCTGCTAAAGAAAATTTCAAACCTTTTTTCATACCCATGTTTTGTACCCCCATTTTATTATCACTTTGCATTCCCACGTTTTTATGTGTATAACTCTTAATACAAATTCATTGTAGAACAATAATATTATGCCAGTGTTAAGCGTTTTTAAATTTTAAGTAAAGACAGTAAATTCTTAGAAAAGGCTGTATATATTCACTGTTTCTCTACAAAGGAAGTAAAAAATCTCAAGAAACCGCACACATTGTAAATTTAATTTTAATAATGTAAATTGAATGTAAATTTCGATATATAATTTTACGTTTATCCTGTTAAAACAACTAAAAACTCAGCGCACAACGGATTAACATTTACATATAAATCGCTGCCATGCAGAAAACAACATGACCTCTACTCGCTCTTTCCTTTTAGTTTCGTTTTAAACTTTACATATGGATGCTCTCGTCCCTCCCTAAAATTTTTATATCGTTTTTTACTTGGGGTGAAACTTCCATAAGGAGAGGCTTTACGGCCAGTTAATGCGGGATAAATTGGAACAATTAAATAAATAATTGAATATTTCTAAATTAACAATTGACAACATCATTCACTATCATCTAGTATGATAGTAACAAAAAGTTTCCTTAGGGAAACTTTTTAAACTCGCACTAAAAAAATAGAGGTGAGGTAACTCTTATGACATCGGTTAAAACTCAACCACTTTCTACTTTTAAAACAGGTCAGCTCGTACAAATTGAAAAAATCAACTTAGAAGGAACGATGAAACGTCGCCTGCTAGATTTAGGATTCATTCCAGGTGCAACAATTAAAGTGTTACAAAAGAGCCCGCTTGGTGATCCCATTGCATATCAAGTAAGCAATACAACAATCGCGCTTCGAAGTGAAGAGAGTTCTCTCATATTAGGAAGCTTGACAGGAGATGATTCACAATGAAGAAACATCGCATTGCATTAGCTGGGAATCCAAACACAGGAAAAAGTACACTATTTAATACGTTAACCGGATTAAAACAGCATACTGGAAACTGGACAGGAAAAACGGTATTAAAAGCTGAAGGTGAATACGAGCATCACGGAAACCTCTATACTGTAATCGATTTGCCAGGAACATATTCCTTATACTCAAATTCTGCTGATGAAGAAGTAGCACGTGACTATATTATTTTTGAAAAACCAGACGTAACAGTTGTTGTTGTTGATGCCACTGCAATGGAAAGAAATTTGAATTTAGCCTTGCAAGTAATGGAAATGACAAAAGAAGTAATTATATGTGTGAATTTAATTGATGAGGCTGAAAAAAAGGGCATTCTAATCGATGAGAAAAAATTAGCGAAATCGCTTGGAGTTCCCGTTGTAAAAATTTCTGCCCGCAATAAATTCGGAATTGATCAGTTGCTAAACAAAATCGAAAAAGTAGCGAATAGAAAATTAATTCCTACACCTTTCCAAATTACTTATAACGAGAAAATAGAAAAGATGATTCAGGAGCTCGAGCCGCAAATATATAAAATGTTCGGAGACACTTATCCTACTCGCTGGATCGCACTTCGCATGTTAGATGGGGACAAAAATTTCTTAGAATCTCTTCAAAAGCATCATGAAGAACCACTTGTAAGGGAGGTCGTAATGAATGGAATCTCATTCAACCAGTAAAGCTCTTCCATTAGACTATATCGTTCAGCATGCGCGAACGCTTGTAAAAGAGGATATTCGTGATGAAATTGTCGGTGATATTTACCGTGCCTCAGCTACTATTTGTAAAGATTCAGTTCAATATACAGATAAAAATAAATTATATCGTTCAGAGAAGCTTGATAAAATCTTCACTTCTCCTATATTCGGCTTCCCTATTATGCTTGCCATTTTATCTATTGTTTTCTATCTTACAATTGCAGGGGCTAACATCCCTTCTGATATGATTGCTGAATTTTTCGGATGGGCAGAGGGGCATTTAACAACGTGGTTCCAAGCAATAAATGCTCCAAAGTGGCTACATGGCATTCTCATTCTCGGTTTATTCCGCGGAATAGGGGCTGTTATTAGTGTTATGTTGCCGCCAATGGCTATTTTCTTCCCAATGTTTGCTTTATTAGAAAACTATGGGTACTTGCCACGTGTTGCTTTTAACATGGATCGCCTCTTTAAACGCGCTGGAGCACATGGAAAACAATCATTAACGATGGCGATGGGGTTTGGATGTAATGCAGCTGCCATTATGTCAACGCGTATTATCGAATCACCACGTGAACGTATGCTAGCAATCTTAACAAATAACTTTGTTCCTTGTAATGGAAGATGGCCAACACTTATTCTATTAGCATCTTTATTTATGGCTGCTGGATATACAGGGGGAATGCAAACATTTGTAACATCTGGGGTTGTAGTCGGTATGGTTGTAATTGGTATTATCATGACTTTAACTGTATCATGGGTACTCTCAAAAACAGCTTTAAAAGGTGTCCCAACCCACTACACGCTAGAATTACCACCTTATCGAAAGCCTAAAATTTTGGATACGATCGTACGTGCAACACTTGATAAATCAGTATACGTTCTAAAGCGTGCCATTATCGTCGCAGCACCTGCAGCGGCATTAACGTGGATATTAGCAAATGTATTTATTGGAGACACAAGTCTTCTTATGTATGTCGTGAATTTTTTAGATCCGTTTGCAAAATTACTCGGGCTTGACGGATATATTTTAGCAGCCTTTATTCTCGGCTTACCAGCAAACGAAATTGTTGTTCCAATTTTATTAATGGCTTATTTATCAACAGGTTCATTAACTGAGTTAGATGATTTAACACAAATTAAACAGTTGTTTCTCGATCACGGCTGGACTTGGCTAACTGCATTAAATATGATGCTGTTTTCTCTTCTTCATTTCCCGTGTGGAACAACGTTAGTGAATATATATAAAGAAACAAAAAGTGCAAAATGGACTTTTCTTTCCTTCGCAATTCCAACTGTAATTGCCATTGTTGTTACATTCCTGTCCGCGCAATTAGTAAACTGGTTAGGACTCGTATAGTACCGATTGAAAATCCCGTCCATATATATAGAACAAAAAGAAGATAACCAACAGAGAAATAAATGGTTATCTTCTTTTTTATATTGAAACGGACTTTTTCAGTTCCTTCCATTACTTGCAAGATATTTAAAAAAGTTATCTTTTACCAACAGGATAACTTGAGCGAAACATAATGTTATTCTAGGCCTTTCATGAAATCCAAAACTGACGAAACAAATATGCTTACGCCAATTGGCAAAGCATCCTCATCAATTGTAAATCGCGGATGATGATGGGGATATATAATCCCTTTCTCTTCATTTCCAGCCCCTATAAAGAAAAATGTACCTGGAGCTTTTTGTAAAAATGCTGAAAAATCTTCGCCAGCCATTGTTGGTTGTAAACGAATAACACATTCTTTTCCTAAAAGTTGCAATGCCGTACTTTCTACATGTCTTGTTACAGCTTCTTCATTTACAACTGGGCGATATCCATATTCGTATGTAAATGTATAAGATGCACCGTATGCCTCCGTAATACTTTTTACAATTTTCTCAATGCGCTCTGCTGTTTGTTTTCGAAGCTCATTTCGTAAACTTCTCACCGTCCCACCAATTGTCGCACTATCAGGAATTACATTATGAGCTGTCCCTGCATGGAACTGCGTTACCGATAACACCAATGAATCTAACGGATTCGTGAGCCTTGAGACAATTTGTTGTAATTGCGAAACAACTTGTGTACCAATTGCAATACTATCAATGGTTTCATGCGGAATACCAGCATGTCCACCTTTCCCAATAATCGTAATCGAAAATGCATCTGGAGCAGCCATTGCCGGACCATATATAACGCCGACTTTCCCAACTTCAAGCGGTGACCAAAGATGTGCGCCAATAATACAATCAACGCCTTCCATAACACCCGCATCAACCATTTCCTGTGCACCGCCTGGAAAGTTTTCCTCAGCGTGTTGAAATAAAAAGCGAATTTCCCCTTCAATTTGATCATATTTTTCCGAAAGTGTATATGCCGTTCCCAGTAACATCGCCATATGTCCATCATGTCCGCATGCATGCATAACTCCTTTATTACGGGAAACAAACTCAAACTTGTTTTCCTCTTCAATAGGTAGTGCATCCATATCGGCACGAAGCGCAATTGTTCGTCCAGGTCGCTTCCCAATTAATCGTGCCATTACACTATAACGCGCCGGACGTGAAACTTCTAAATGAGGAAATGTTTGCAGTATATCATAAACCATTTGAGATGTTTTTTCTTCAGAATAAGAAATCTCTGGGTACATATGAAAGTGTCTTCTCCATTGAATAAGCTGTTCTTTTGAAATAGATGTCTTTTGGATCAAGTCCATATACAATCATCCTTTCTTCATTGCATTAACTGTTATTATAACTTGTACACCTGAAAACAAAAACTATTCTGATAATTAAAGTTATTATATGTTCATTTTAAGGCTATCATGTCTAGCTCTGCCTCTTAGACATGATAGCCTGTTCTTTATGATGCTCTTGTCTCCACTTAAAATGAAAAGTTTTTTAACTTGTATATAATCTCTAACTCTTGATCAATAGCGATATACTCAAATATTCGCCTTATCTATAAGCTGTAAAAAGAAATAAGCGGGTGCGACACAAAGCCCTAATACACTACTCGTTCCCATAATAAGAGAAAATAAGATACAAGAATATTTTACTGCATTTGTTTTTTTCCACCCATAACTCCAAATTTCAATGCTTAAGCCAATTAGTATAATTGCAACAAGCACTTCCCCAAGTAACAAAAGAGCTAAAGTTGAGATTGACATGTATTGACACTTCCTTGTTTATATAATAGTAATATTTTACCATACAAAGAGGTGAATCTTAAGGAATATTATGGATTTCTGTAACTACTTAGTCACTCTATGAAAAATAAGCAGAAAAGCACTTTTTTAATGTTCCAGGAGGGACTAGCTATGTATACTGCTACGTGCAAAGATTTAAAACAAAGAAAGGCAGCAAGCTATATGCTGAAAAATGAAAATAACTTTCTATAGGTAAGCATATTTTCACTGAAATAATACCTCTTACCAAACTTCTAAATGAAATGTATCGCTGAGTAGTTACGAATTTCTTATACAATGAAGGCTCATTTTAACATACGTTTCTTTGTGTATTTACCAGAACAATTTGCTTATAAAAAAACCTGCTAAGACAATGTCCCAACAGGTTTTTAAATATATTACATAGAGAAGAAAATCCAAACTGTACCAACAACCGTTACTGCCGCAATGAAAAAGTGGAATACGATTGTCATTGTTTGTATTAGTCCCTCTCCTTCCGTCATGTGCATAAACATAACTAATTGCAATGCTGCTTGTGCCACTGCCATTACAAGAATGCTTGTTAAGATTGTTGAAAGTGGCAAGCTTGTCTCTAACGTTACGTATAAAGCAAGGAACGTTAATGCAAGCGATAAAATAAATCCAAAAACGTGTGACCATGGAAATCCGCTATGAGCATTTGTATTGTTTTGTCCCATTATTACGCCACCATCCCGTTCAAGTAAACTAGTGTGTAAATGAAGATCCAAACAACATCAAGGAAATGCCAGTATAAGCTGATAATAAATACTTTACGAGCTGTAACTGGTGTCAGTCCTCGTTTTAAAATTTGGATAATAACACAAGTTGCCCAAATGATACCACCTGTTACGTGGGCACCGTGCGTTCCAAGAAGAACGAAGAATCCAGATAAGAATCCGCTTGTTTGTAGTGTAGCACCTTGGCCCACATACATCATAAACTCTTCAATCTCCATGTAAAGGAAGCCAGCACCTAATAGTAACGTAATGATAAACCATAGAAGCATACCATTTTTGTTTTCTTTACGCATTTCATGAATTGCAATCCCGCATGTAAAACTACTTGTTAAAAGTAAAAGTGTTTCAATCATAACAGGTTTTATTTCGAAAATCTGTGCTGGTGTTGGACCGTCCGCCGTACGACCAGCTAATACTAGGTAAGAGGCGAAAAGCGTTGCAAACAGCACGATTTCAGCCCCAAGGAAAACCCAAAACCCTAAAATATTCAATCTGCTTTGTTCGGATTGATATTCTAGAGGTAAGCTTTTATCTAAAGCCGCCATTTCGTTTCACCTCTCATGCAACATGTTCTGTCTTTTTAATTTCATCTACGCTAACGTAGTATCCGTCGTCGTAATCAAACGAGCGCCAGATCATACAACCTAACATACCAATACCACCGACAATTGCTAACCCGAACCAGCTAAATACTAACGCAAAACCTGCAAGACCGATAAAGCAAGACATAATAATTGGAACACCTGAATTGCTCGGCATATGAATCGGTTTTAATTCTTCAGGTTTTGGTATAATAGACTCACCATTTTTCTTCATTTCCCAGAATACATCACTAGACTTAATTTCTGGTAATTTTGCGAAGTTGTAATGTTGTACAGGAGATTGTGTCGCCCATTCAAGTGTACGAGCATCCCAAGGATCTCCAGTTACATCGCGCTCACCATGACGAATGCTATAAATTACGTTGTAGCATAATATAGCGAAGCCGACTGCCATCATTACTGCACCGACAGATGCGATTAAGTTTAATCCGCCCCATCCAAGGTTTGCAGAGTAAGTGTACATACGACGAGTCATACCGTCTAAACCTAGGAAATACATTGGGAAGAAACAGATGTTAAATCCGATCATAAAGATCCAGAATGTCCATTTACCAAGACGTTCATTTAGCATATGACCAGTCATCTTTGGATACCAGAATGTAAATCCAGCAAGCATCGCGAATACTGTACCTGCGATTAATACGTAGTGGAAGTGAGCGATTAGGAAGTAGCTGTTATGGTATTGATAATCAGCTGCTGCCATCGCAAGCATAACCCCCGTAACCCCACCAATTACGAAGTTTGGAATAAACGCCAATGACCAAAGCATTGGAACTGTAAAACGAATACGTCCTTTATAAAGCGTAAACAACCAGTTAAAGATCTTAACACCAGTTGGAATCGAAATCGCCATTGTCGAAATCGAGAAGAATGAGTTAACTGCTGGACCTGCACCCATTGTAAAGAAGTGATGCAGCCATACAAGACCACTTAAAGTTGCGATTGCAACCATTGAGTAAACCATTGCTGTATATCCAAATAATCGTTTACGTGAGAACGTACTTACGATTTCAGAGAAAATACCAAATGCCGGTAAAATAACGATATATACTTCAGGGTGACCCCATACCCAGAACAAGTTCGCCCAAAGCATTGGCATACCGCCGCTCGCCATCGTAAAGAAGTGAGCATCGAATAAACGGTCAAATGACATTAATGCAAGAGCAACTGTTAATACTGGGAATGCAAAGATGATGATAAGACATGTAATTAAAATAGACCAAGTAAACATTGGCATTTGCATTAATTTCATGCCTGGTGCACGCATTTTCAAGATTGTTACAAGGAAGTTAATCCCTGTCATCAGCGTCCCGAGACCTGAAATCTGCACTGCAATTGCATAGTAGTTATTTCCTACCCCAGGGCTAAATTCTGTACCAGCCATTGGGAAGTATGATGTCCACCCAGCGTCTGGAGAACCACCGATAACGAAGGCGATGTTAAATAACATAGCACCTACGAAGAATAACCAAAAACTTAATGCATTTAAGAAAGGATATGCAACGTCACGTGCTCCAATTTGAAGAGGAACAACAACGTTCATAAGTCCCATAACAAACGGCATTGCCATGAAGAGAATCATAACTGTACCGTGTGTTGTAAAGATTCCGTTATAGTGTTCAGCGTTTAAATATGTTGTGTCAGGGAACGTCAACTGAGCACGAATCATTAATCCGTCCATACCGCCGCGGAACATCATAACAATTGCTGAAATGATATACATCAAACCAATTTTCTTATGGTCAACAGAAGTTAACCACTCATCCCAAAGCCATCTCCACTTTTTGTACTTTGTCAGCACAAAAATGATTCCTAACGTCACAAGAACAATAGATGCATCCGCTCCGTAGATAATCGGATCGCCTGTGACAAAAAATTCATCAAGCTTCACTATATTCACTCCAATCTGTTGGAATATTCGTTATTACTTTTTGTTTTTGTAGTAGTTGTAATCACAATATTCAAGTGATTTTGGATCTACATATTTTAAATGTGTATTAGAGAATGTCATACGCCCTACTACACCCGGTTGAATGATTTCTTTATATTTGTTTTCTGATAAATTAGGAGCACCTTTTGCTTCTTTTACCCACTTGTTATATTCTTCTTTTGTTTTCGCTTCAAGTTCAAATTCCATGTGAGTAAATCCTTCACCGGAGAAGTTTGCACTACGTCCAGTGTAAGAGCCTGGCTTATCAGCTTGTAAATATAAATCCATAATCATGCCATCCATTGTATACTTCATTCCACCAAGTTCTGGAACCCAGAAAGCATTCATTGGACCAACAGAAGTTAACTTAAATTGAATTGGTACACCTGCTGGTACATTTAAATAGTTAACGGTTTCAATTCCTTCCTCAGGATAACTGAATAACCATTTCCAGTTAGCAGATGTAACGTAAATTTCAACAGGTTTAATATCTTTCGTTTGCTCTGGTGGTTTTTCCGATGCATATGTTGCTTTCACTGTGGGAATTGCTAACGCAACCACGATGATAATAGGGAAAATAGTCCAAATAACTTCTAAAAGAGTATTACCGTGTATATCAGGTGGCTCATAATCCATGTTTTCTGGTTTTTCACGGTAACGAATTAAAATGATTGTAAATAGGACAAATACAACTACAATTATTACGGACATCAGAATGAGCGACCAAATAATTAAGTCATACTGCGATTTTGCAACAGGCCCTTGTGGATTTAATACAGCGATTTTTTCGCATCCACCGAGGAACAAGAGTAATGATAGTGGAAGAAGAGAAGCCAACTTCCAAAATTTTTTTTTCAGTTGCACGATTGAAAATCTCCTTTCTCCTTGGATTGAAACTATGCCAATAAAACAATATAAACCTATTAATTTATAGATAGCAATAGTTTTTGAGATATTGTTAAAAAATAGACACAAATACACGGTTTTTACACTCAAAACCATTTGCAACTTGAATATATTGTAAACCATTTTTAGAAGCATGTTTTGTTTTTTGGAATTTTAAGATAAATAAAGTTATACCAGGATATCCAATAAATAGAAAAAAGCTATCTTATGATAAGACAGCTGAATATTTTGTATATTTAGTTTATTTTCAAGAGACGTTTTTTTGCTTGTCAAATGTGACAACTTTTTTATATTTTAATTTATAAAAAATGTAACAAATAATCATGAATGGTATGCCGCAATATAAAGCAATTCGTTGCTCTGGAATAAATGCTAAGCTTATAAATGTAATAAAGTTTAAAGAGAACGCTGCAATAGGAACAAGTGGATAAAGCGGTGCACGATATTTTAAATCTCGTATATCCCCGCCGTTCTTAATAAATTCTCTTCTAAAGAAAAATTGAGATGCAGCAATCGACATCCAAACAACAACAGCTGCCATAGCCGCAATAGATGTTAATACTAAAAAGACGGTATCAGCGGCAAATACACTTGTTAAAAGAGAAAGTCCAGCAAAGATTAAGCTGAAAATTAAGGCATTGATCGGTACCCCTTTTTTCGTTAATTTTGTAAAGCGCTGACTTCCCATCCCTTGTTTTGCCATCGCCCACAGCATACGGGAGTTTGCATACAAACCAGAGTTTGCTACGGATAATACAGCTGTAATAATAACAAAGTTCATAATGTCTGCTGCATACGGGATTCCAACTGTGTCAAAAACGAGTACGAATGGGCTTTCCACAAGATTCGCTTCTTTCCACGGTAGTAACCCTACAACCACTGAAATGGCAAGAACAAAAAAGAAAAGTGTTCGCCAAATTGTACTTTTTATAGCACGCGGTATTGTTATTTCCGGCTGCTTACTTTCACCCGAAGCAATACCAATTAATTCTGTTCCTTGGAACGCATAGTTAACGGTAATCATTGTAAGAAGAACAGCTAGCAACCCGTTTGGAAATAACCCGCCATTTTCTGTGAAGTTATGGAACATTGGTGCCGGCTTACCACTAAAGTCTAATACACCAAACATAACAGCGCCGCCGAGTAAAATAAAAAGAATAATTGTTATTACTTTAACACTTGCAAACCAAAATTCAGCTTCTGCATATGCACGCGCAGAGGAAGCGTTTACAATAAAGAGTATGGCAGCAAATAAAACACACCATATCCAAGATGAAACATCTGGAAACCAGCGCTTCATTAAAATGCTGACAGTCGTTAATTCAACTCCGACGGTTACAGCCCAGTTTAGCCAATACATCCAACCCACCACAAATCCAAAACCAGGTGAAATATATTTGCTAGCATAACTTTGAAAAGAACCTGATTCAGGCATTGCTACCGTCAGCTCCCCGAGACAAAGCATCGTTAAATACATAACAAATCCGCCAACTAAATAGGCAAGAATGGCTCCTCCTGGTCCAGCATTGTGAACAGTTTGTCCAGATCCCATAAATAATCCAGTTCCGATAACTCCCCCAAGAGCAATCATGAAGAGGTGTCTGCTTTGCATCGTACGTTTTAGCTCATTTTGCTGCTTCTCTTCTTGTATCATATACCCCTCACCTCATATTTTTATAATGTTTAGAAAGCATTAGTGAACCGCCAATTCAATTTTCCCTCATCAAATAAACTTAACCAAGTTAAACATGTTTTTATTTTAACAAAATATTCTAAAATTGTATATTTATTTTTCTTTCTATTTAAAAAAGTAAGAATTTTTAGATCTGAATGTTGGAATAACAATCTATAGAATCGTTCTAGTAAACTAGTACAAACAAAGGTACAATGAAGAGAGTATCCTTTTCAAAATGTAGGAAAATAATTATGTAATGGAGTTAGAGATATGTTTAGAAGCATCAAATACATATGTATTTTAAGTATTTGCGTTATTGTTTGCGTGGCATGCAATAAAGAAGTTATGGGCGTAATTGAAACAGGAAAAAATAAAATCTTTCAAAAAACGCAAGAACTACGTGTAGACTTTTCATTCAAAATGAAAGAGCAAGCGATGATTGAAAATGTTCCATTTATTAAACAGCTTCCTGAATTAGAGCGCGGCTGTGAAGTGACTAGTTTAGCAATGTTGTTGCAATATAAAGGAATTAAAGTGGACAAAATGACGCTTGCGAATGAAATTACTCGTGTCCCATTTGAATCAAACGGTGTGAAGGGAAATCCACACGAAGGATTTGTTGGAAATATTTACACAAAGTCTGAACGAGGCTACGGTGTATACCATCAACCAATTTATAAATTAGCACAAAAATATGTTCCTGATAAAACGATTGATTTATCAGGAAGAGAAATCAAAGATATATATAAAGTACTTAGCGCTGGTTCGCCAGTATGGATTATTGCTAATACAACTTTTCAGCCGCTAGCTGCGGATAGCTTTGAAAGTTGGAATACAAATGCCGGAGAATTAAAGATTACATATTTTGAACATAGTGTAGTTATTACTGGTTATGATCAAAACTTTGTATATGTAAATGATCCACTAGCAAGTAAACCGCGTAAAAGTATTCCGCGCTCTCAATTTGAAAAAGCATGGGAGCAAATGGGAAAACAAGCTATTACTATTTTGTAATGATGGAAAGAAAGCTATCGATTTTGATAGCTTTTTGTTTTTTATTGGACAATATATATAAGATCAAAAACCTTTCTTTTTTTGGGGAGAGCGAGATAAACTGGCCATGCGTAGATGCGGTCAGGGCCCTTTTCTGCTACTTGCCATGTTTTAAAACAAAAGGAGTAAGCGAGTGCTAGGCATGGGATATTTTTCGTAGCAACGATTTGGATGTTGAAACATGAAAATGAATTTATATATATAGACGTCCCTCTTTCTTTTCGGGATGTCAAGAGCGTCTGGCCATGTGTAGATGTAGGGTGAGAATAAAGTTTGAATAGAACTTTCCCTTCAATCATTATTTAACAACAAATATAAAAACTCCATTTTGAAAAAAAGATTGATCAAAATGGAGTTTTTCTTTTTAGTTAAGGATGAAATTTTTATAAAGTTAGTTCTTACCGATTAATATTTCTAAATCAACAGTGATTTGAGCTGAACTCCCTTCCAAGAATGATTTAACTTGTTTTTTTGTGGTCGCCCATAATAAAGGAGTCATTTGAACTAACGATTGCATTGATAGATTATCAAGTGTCACGGTATAACATAATCTTGAACTATCTATCAATTGGAAGTTCTCATTAAATCGTTCAACAGTATCAACATTAGAATAAGATTGTTTTTCAGATCCATCGAATATAATTTCTCTTAATTCTTTTAAGTATTCACTTCCAGGAACGACTTTAATTACTAAACCATCAGCTTTTAACAATCTATTAAATTCTGCATAATTGGAAGGTGATAAGATATTCAGAATAATATCAAATTGCTTATCTTGAAATGGTGTATTTGCTAGGTCGGCAACAGTCCAAATCTTATTAGTGTAGTTCTTAGCGGCTACCAAAACACCTTCTTTAGAAAGATCAATCCCTACTCCTGTAACTATTTTTTTATAAGCAGAACTAGCGATTTCACAAATGCTAGTTAGTTGAGAACCTTCGCCACATCCCATATCAATTACAGATATTGATTCTTTTTTAACAGCGACATGCTTATTTATGCTTTCAACAATTACCTGACTTAATAGTGCAAAAAAACCATCCTCTGCAATAATTTTTCTTCGCGCTTCAAAAAGTTCCTTAGTGTATTTAGTTTTTACTAGTTGAGTTGTCAAGTTGATATATCCTTGTTTAGTAAAATCAAATGTATGGTTATTTGAGCAGATTAAACTCTTTAACTCAAAAACCTTCATTGTTGAGTCGCAAATAGGACACTTGAAAATATGTTCAAATTTACTTAAATATTCTGCGCTCTGCATTCTTTTGTTCATTTTATACAAAGAAGCCACCTCATTCATTTTTAGATAAATGAAAAAGGCATAGACAAATAAACCCTCATCATATTTTCAAAAAAATATGAGTCGGATTTTAAAGTAGTCTATACCTATCACTATCTATATCGAATGAATTGAATGATCATGAGATTAACTCCTTTGTAGATGTATAGGTTTTAACCCATAAAGACACTAACACGATTAAATTTTTATTGCAACTAAATACTTTTAAACGTGATAGTAGAATAAAAAGAGATACAACCGTATGACTTTATTTCAAATCTACGGAAGCGCTCAGGGCCCTTTTCTGCCACTTTTTATGTTTTTAAAACACAAGGAGTGAGCGAGTGCTGGGCATTGTGTTTTTTTCGTAACAGTGACTTAGATATCAAAATACGAAAACCAATTTTTATAGTACAGAAAACATTGTCTATTTTTGTAGCATAACAGATAGAAATGTTTTATAATTTTAAATAGTTAAATAAATTTGTAAGCGGATACAATATTTTTCTTACTAAATACAGGAGGTTTATTATGCAGCACACAAACAAAGCAGATAATTTAAACCGCGGATTAAAACAACGTCATATTACCCTTATGTCACTTGGGTCTGCTATTGGAGTTGGACTATTTTTAGGATCAGCTTCCGCTATTAAACTAGCAGGACCGTCCATTTTATTCGGTTATATCATTGCTGGCCTTGCGATCTTTTTCATTATGCGGGCGCTTGGAGAAATGGCAATTGAACAACCTGTTGCTGGTTCATTCAGTAAATATGCACATGACTATTTAGGCCCACTAGCAGGTTATATCACTGGTTGGAACTATTGGTTCTTATGGGTTGTAACTTGTATGGCTGAAATTACAGCGGCAGGCATTTATATGCAATATTGGTTCCCAAATACGGAACGTTGGGTTTGGGCGTTAATTGCTCTTGTATTAATGAGCGCATTAAACTTTTTATCGGTTAAAGTGTATGGAGAACTTGAGTTTTGGTTTGCTTTAATTAAAATTGTCACAATTATCTGTATGATAATAATTGGCGCTGGCATTATTTTATTCGGTTTTGGAAACGGCGGCGTAGCGACTGGAATTTCAAACCTTTGGTCACACGGCGGTTGGTTTCCAAATGGTTTTTCTGGCCTGCTTCTATCATTACAAATGGTACTATTTGCTTACTTAGGAGTAGAGCTAATTGGTGTAACAGCCGGTGAAGCAGAAAATCCGAAAAAAACATTGTCTAAAGCGATTGATAACGTTTTTTGGCGCATTTTAATCTTCTATGTAGGTGCCTTATTCGTTATGATGGCAATCTATCCATGGAATGAAATTGGTGAAAAAGGAAGTCCATTTGTACTAACGTTTGAACAAATCGGTATTGCGAAAGCAGCAGGAATTATTAACTTTGTTGTCTTAACAGCTGCTCTTTCTTCTTGTAATGGTGGTCTCTTTAGTACAGGCCGTATGCTATTTACATTAGCGCAGCAAAAACAAGCACCAGAAAAATTTGGTCAGTTAAATAAAAATGGAATCCCAAGTAAAGGAATTTTAGCAACAGCTTTCGTATTGTTAATAGGCGTTGTATTAAACTACGTTGTTCCTGCAAAAGTATTTACATGGTTAACGAGTATTTCCACGTTCGGAGCAATTTGGACTTGGGGTGTCATTGTAGTTGCGCAGCTTCGTTTCCGCAAAGGATTATCACAGGAAGCGCAAAATAAATTAACTTATAAAATGCCATTGTATCCACTTAGCTCCTATGTGACGCTCGCTTTCCTTGCTTTAGTATTAGGCATTATGGCATATTCTACTGATACACGTATCGCATTAATTGTTGGACCAATTTGGCTCATCGCTTTAGTAGTTGTTTATTATGCAAAAGGATTTCATACAACAGATAAATCATCGAAATCATCTTCGCAAATTGGATAATGTTGATCCCTTCCTCATCTGAGGGAGGGATTTTTTTCCTCTATTTCTGTATGTAAAAATATTTCTCAACAAAATTCACGATAAGTTTACAAAAATTTATTAATTCCCTCTTTTTTCTTTCGTTATATTCCGTTAAATTAATATAGGGGGCATTTTTATCCGTATGATTAGCTGATAGTTAGCTGAACGAATCGCATTCTTACTTAAACTAACTTACTTTAGGGGGATTCATTATGAAGAAAGAAAAATGGCTGAAACTCACACTCGCAACAGGATTGACATTAAGTATGGCTACCGTATTTAGTTCGACGACTTTTGCTGAAAGCGCTTTAGATCCAGCTCCGCAAATTGCTGCAAAAATTGTGAACGAAAACGCTGGGAAAAAAGTATTATTTGATAATACACATGCTCAAACGGCAGGAACAGCTGATTGGGTTATTGATGGCGGATTTTCTGATTTCGGAAATGGCATTGCAAACAAAGGCTACTTTGTAAAGGAGCTACGTAAATCAACACCTATTACGTATGATGACTTAAAAGATTACAACGTATTTATCGTTCCAGAAGCAAATATTCCGTATAAAAAATCAGAACAAGATGCGATGCTGCAATATGTGAAAAATGGCGGAAGTATCTTTTTTATAGCCGATCATTATAATGCAGACCGCAATAAAAATCGCTGGGATTCCTCAGAAGTTTTCAACGGGTATCGCCGCGGAGCATGGGAAAATCCAGCAAAAGGGATGTCTTCTGAAGAAACATCTTCACAAGCTATGCAAGGTGTAGAAAGTTCTGACTGGCTAGCAAACAACTTTGGCGTACGCTTTCGCTACAATGCAATTGGTGATGTTTCTGCAAATAAAATTGTAGCACCTGATCAATCATTCGGAATTACTACAGGTGTTTCATCTGTTGCCATGCATGCGGGATCTACAATTGCAATTGTAAACCCAAATGTAGCAAAAGGAATTGTCTACTTACCAGAAAGTTTACCTAAGTGGAATAACGCTGTTGATAGCGGTGTATATAACGGCGGCGGCATCGCTGAAGGTCCTTTCGTTGCAGTCGCAAAAGTTGGTTTAGGAAAAGCAGCCTTTATCGGTGACTCTTCGCCAGTTGAAGATGCAACGCCAAAATATGTTCGTGAAGATACGGGACAGTCTAAAAAAACATATGATGGATATAAAGAAGAAAGCGACGCTACTTTATTAACAAATGTTGTAAAATGGCTCTCTACAAAAGAAACATATACTAGTTTAAACCAAGTAAGCGGATTACAACTAGACACACCAACAGCATTAAAAACATTTGAACAACCAAGTGCATCAACTGAGCCGCAACCAGAACCATGGGGTGCCCCTAACCAAGGATATCAATGGTTTAATTCAAGTACATTTAAGTCTGGCTCTTACGGCTATAATAATAGCAATAATAATAATGATGGAAACGTCTCAACAAAAGATTATAACTTTATTCACCCTAGCATTCTTCCAAACAGCGGTGTATTTCAAATAAAAATACAAGCAAATCATTTATTACCAAACACTACTTACAATAATTACTCTTTAGGTATTTATACAAGTGGTGGCACACAAGTAGCAAAAGTTCAAAACGAAAACGGCCTATGGCCTTCTTCTTACGGTTATAGTAATGCATTTTCCTTTACGACAAATAGCCAAGGTGTCGCTGAAAAGGTAGTAAATGTACAAATTGCTCCTTATACAACAGGGCAAGCTACATTACGCCTTCGTCAAAACACGACTGTAAAAGCAAGTGAAACGGTTGTAGTTGGAACATCTGCTATTAAATAAAAAGAATAGGGCTGCCCAAAAGTATTATTCTTATATATTAAGGAGCTATCCAAAAAGTGAAACTTTTTGGATAGCTCCTTTCATTTTTTAGTATGATTCAGCTCAGTAGATCGACTACTTGTATGTTAATTATTGTCGAATTGTCTTTAAATTGTGTCGAATCGCCGATATATTGCAAAGAACGGGCGATAACGGAAGAAAGCACTGTTTCAAAGTTTATTCTCCCCCACATTATCTGTGAATAATTTTTTACAAAAAATAGACCTTTATTGACTTTAAAAAGTTAATAAAGTAAACTATTAATCATCTAAAACTATTTACTTTGTTTTTTATGTTAGGAGGAATTACATATGGAATATGCGCTACAGTTAGATAAAAAACAACAGCCAAAAAAGAAGCATCCTCCAGGTTTGTACTTACTCTTTTTCACAGAAATGTGGGAACGATTTAGCTATTACGGATTACGAGGATTATTAACATTATATTTAACAACTGCCTTAATAAACGGTGGGCTTGGTTTTAGTAAGAGCTGGGCACTTACAATTTACGGATTTTATACAGGGGCTTGTTATTTCACCCCATTAATTGGCGGATTTTTAACCGATCGTTATCTTGGTAGACGATTAGCGATTACACTTGGCGGTATAACAATTGCAATTGGTAACATTACGTTATTTGCACTGCAAAGCCAATTAGGACTATACCTCGGATTAGCGTTCATTATTATCGGGAACGGTTTCTTCAAACCAAATATCTCCACTCTTGTCGGAGAATTATATGCAGAAAACGATTCGCGCCGCGATGGTGCTTTTACAATTTTCTATATGGGAATTAACGTCGGTTCATTCCTCGCTCCACTCGTTTGCGGATATTTATCAGAAGATTTGTTTAAAACAACAGTAGATGGCGTTATGCATTACGGTTTCCGCTATGGATTTTTGGCTGCATCTATCGGGATGATTATCGGACAAATTTTATTTGTAACATTATCAAATCGTTTTCTTGGTGATATTGGTAAAAAACCGACAGCAGCGTTACAAACAGGAACAGGAAACAAAACAGCTGGCAATACACCATTAACGAAAAAAGAGAAACAGCATACAGCTGTGATTATCATTATAACGTGTTTTGTTGTTTTCTTCTGGGCTGGATTTGAACAAGCTGGTAGTTCTTTAACATTATATACAAATAGCTTTGTAGACCGTTCTATATTCGGTTGGGAAATTCCAACATCTTGGTTTCAGTCTGTAAACCCATTGTTCATTATTTTATTAGCACCGATTGTTTCTGCATTTTGGACAAAGCTTGCTTCTACAAAACGTGGTGATTTAAAAGTCCCAACAAAAATGGCTCTTGGGATGATCTTACTTGGAATTGGTTATATGGTTCTTGTTGTTGCTACGTTAAAAACAGGAAGTAATGAACAACAAATTACAGAAAAAGCAAACTTACTCTTTATCGTCTTTACTTACCTATTCCATACATTAGGGGAATTATTCTTATCTCCAGTCGGACTTTCAATGGTAAGTGCACTTGCTCCTATCAAACTCGCATCTTTATTAATGGGCGTTTGGTTAGCAAGTACAGGTGTCGCGAATATTTTAGGTGGACAGTTAGCAAACTTTACAACTTCATTAGGTTATTCAGAAGTATTTGCTATTATTGGAGCTGTCGCTATTTTCTTAGGATGTATCTTACTATTACTTTCCAAAAAATTAGCAAAATGGATGGACTAAAAAAGATGAGGGGATGCCCCTCATCTTTTTTTAATTATTTATTTTTTTTCGTTTGCACCAAGTTCCCAGATACTACATATCGCTTGGAATTATCAAGTACAGATGTACATGTAATAAGGGTTACCTCATTTTTCCCTTGATCTTCAACGACTTCCCATTTATCCGGTGTGACTTCCGTTACTTGTTCTACCGCATATTCATATTCATTTTCACTATCATATAAATATACTTTATCATTCTTTTTCAGTTTCGAAATATCGCTAAATAACACACCTTTTTTCGACATGTTATGTCCTGCTAATGCATAGTTCCCTTTTCCCATCTCTTGTTTCTCTTTTACTGTTGTTGCGCCTGATAATAAATTTCTCTCTGTTGAACCATTTAAAATTGGTAGTTCTAATCCAATACTCGGAATCGACATACGCCCAATCACTTGTTTCTTATCTAATGTAGCATTTGCCACATCCGCTAAGTCCGGTTGATTTATTTTAGAAGCATCAACAAATTTTGTTTCTTGTTTTTCATACTTCATTTTCTTAATAGCTTGTATGTTTTCGTCTTGCATCTTTCCAGCTTTGTAACCATCATAAAATGGTTTGGCAATTAAAACGCCACCCACAATAAATAAAAGAAGTGCTAATATACTATAAATCTTTTTCTTATTCATACTCCAGTTCCTTTCCTTCACAAAATTTTCCTTATATAAAATGATAAAGTAAGAATGCTAGATATACAAGTGACATGTACAAGACAAAGGAAATGGCACTCCTTATTAGGAAGTGCCATGATTATCATTTTTGCAAACAATAAAAGCTCAATGTTCCATCTGCTTCATCTGCACTTACAAATATATTACGGTTGCTAATCTTATGAATCCCTTCCGGTGCTTTTCCTCCTGAAGGAACAAGACCAATATAAACAGGGAACATCGGGATTGTTATATCAAAAAAGAGTACTGCATTTGCCCTTTCAGCAGCCACAGCCATAATCGGACTTTCTTGTATTATTCCTGTCGCAACATTTTCTACTTCACTACCTCGGCTATTACTACGACTATCTGAATACAAACCTTTAGCTGCCACTTTTTCATCAATAAGATTCATACTATCATATACAAGCGAACCGTTTTGACTCCATACAGATATATTGCGTCCACCTGATTTCACACCATCTTTAAATTCATTTTTCCCTAGGTCTCCTTCATTAGCAGTAATTACAAAACGCCCCGATTGATCCCACGTTATACCATCTGGTTCTGGTCTTGCAATCAGTTCATCTTGAAAAGAAACAACACCATCATTTTGCAAATCTGCTTTATGCTTTGTTGTTCCAAGGCCAAATATCGTTTCAATGTTTTGTCCTTGCAAATTAACAATAGCAACTGCATTATTTTCCTGTAATGTAACAGCCGCTTTTTCTCCATTTGGACTAATTGCCACATACTCTGGCTGCGGATCATGCTTGTACACTGTTCCATTTCCAATCTGACTTATATCAATTGATAGCTCATGGTGAATTCCTTTCAATACATCTCCATTAGGGAACGTGATGATAGAAATTGTACCCGGTCGCTTTGTTTTTTTCATATTGACTTCATTTCCGTCATTTGGATCTCCTTCTTCATCCTCATTACAAACTACAAGCTTTGTCCCATCTTTTGATAAAGCAATAGAATCTGGCCCTACACCCACCTCGTATATTTTCACAATATTTTTGGATGATAATTCTATAACTGCTATCTTTCCTCTATGCGCATTATACAAGTTATCCCCGGTACGAAAAGCAACGAATGCATACTTACCATCTGGTGTAACTGTTGTACTCGTCACCTCTGCTTCGGAATGAATTCCTTTCAAACTCACTGTCCCTTTCAGTTGAATATCTTGTAAATTTTCAATTGAAAGGATGCTAATTTGTCCTAAGTCTGCTTCTGTTACAACTAACGTCTTACCATCTGGTGAAGATACCGCGATTTCTGCTTTTTTGCTTGGCATTGAAAAAATAGCCGTTCTTTCTATTTTTGTATTCTTATGCTTATTACGAATAAATTTATTTACCATTTCCTCTATTTGCCCACGAAATGCTGGATTTGAAATACTCCCTTTTGGTAAACTTTCTATTTTATCGGCAAATTGTTTCGTTTCTTGATTGATTTTTTCTGCGTTTACATGATTGCCTGTCCATAATACACTTGCTATAATTCCTCCACAGAGCAAAGCCTTTCTCATTCTCTAATCCCCCCAATTTCAATACTTCTTCTATTGTAAAAAGGATTTGTAAACTCTCCCTATAGCATTTCATTAAACTTTTGTAAAAACACAGAAAAATCCCCTATATTCTCAAAAAAAAGATGTGCTCTTTGGCACACCTTTTACACAACCTTATTACGATATAAAGAAATATGAAATACTGTAGTTGTAATTAGCGAAATGAAAAATAATACGTATAGTGGATATTCTGGAATGTTTTGATTGAATAGTGGATAAAAAGCTAACGCGACAACTGCGAAAGGTATAATACACCATAATGAAAGAAGTGTATTGAGACACGCTTTTGCAGTCAATAATTCTTCTCTCTCATCTTCACTTGGAACTAATAACGGAAATGTCCAAAATGATAATTTCTTATATTTCTTTTTTTGTATTTTGTAACCAATTAAT
This sequence comes from Bacillus sp. 491mf, assembly GCF_900112415.1. GTDB lineage: Bacteria > Bacillota > Bacilli > Bacillales > Bacillaceae_G > Bacillus_A. Next base: position 7,020 of record NZ_FOLV01000040.1, on the reverse strand, counting down.
AATCCTATCCCCACAATGCAGATTAATACAGTGGGCGTTAGATCCATCACCACATTCAACGTTTGCTTTTCGTTACGTATAGAGTTTGCAAAGCCGGTAGCCATATGGAAATATTCAATTCCCCACCAACCCACTAGAACAAGTATACCCATATTTATTACATAAGAAAGACCAATTCTATTCATTTTCTTCCGCCCCCTTTTGCAGTACAAATACCTCTTCCATCTGCATACCAAATACATCGCAAATCATAAGCGCTAATAATAATGACGGGACATAATCCCCCTTTTCAATAGCAGCGATCGTTTGCCTCGTTACCCCCACCTTTTCAGCCAATATACTTTGTGAAAAATGAAAACGGGCTCGTAATTCTTTTACTCGATTGTAAATGGTCATTTTTACCACCTCTTACCATTATTGTATGCTAAGCTTTACAAAATGTAAAACTAACTTAACATTTAATTATAAAAAAAATCTACTTTGCTTTTGCAAAGTAGATTTTTACTTTAATCTAAAATAGTAACACGAACTTGTCTTCTACCCCAAGCGCTAGAAGCCCCTTTATCCGGTACGAAAACATCAATACGATATCCTTGAATTGCACCACCAGTATCCGCAGCAATAGCTTCTCCATATCCTTGAACCCATACACGTGAGCCTAATGGAATAACCTTTGGATCAACAGCAATTACTTTTAAATTTGGATTAGCAGTTAAATCATAATGCCCCCATCTAGTGTATACATGATCTCCTGGCTTTGCCCCATTTTCACTTGGGTCATTTGTGTAAGCCGTAGCCTCTACAAAAATTTCACGACCGCCTTTAGTAGGCACATCTGGTGTATCTCGTCTATCTGAAGGCTTGTCACTTACTTGTGGTGCTTGTGGTGCTTGCGATGCTTGTGCTTCTTTTGCAGCTCTTTCACGCTCTGCAGCTGCTTGTTGTTCACGAGCAATTGTATCTTGTACACCCTTCATATCTGCTTCAATCTTTGCTTTTTCTTGTGCAGCAAGTGTAAGCTGACTAGAAATTTGATTATACTTCGCTTGTACAGATTGTAGGTGTTCTTGACGTTTCTTTAAATTGTCTTGTAAATCAGCTTGTACTTTTGCTAATTTTTGTTTATCGCCTTCTAAAGATTTTTCTTTTTCATCAACTATCTTTTTATCGGCTTCAATTTGACGAAGATCTTGTTCTTGTAAACGAAGAATCTCTTTATCTGCATCCATAATTGTAGAAACTGCAGTCATACGTTGCAAGAAATCTGCAATGTTCTTTGAATCTACAATTACTTCTACTACTAAACTTACATTTGGGCTGTCTTGAACAGAGATTATACGCTTTCTCATAATATCTTTACGCATAAGTACTTTGTTTTCTAAACTAATAATCTCTTTCACTTTTTGCTCAATTTGTTTATGCGTTTCATCAATTTTACGCTGAATCGCATCTTGTTCTTGTTTATTTTTTGTAATTGTATTATTTAAATCTGATAATTCTTTTTGAATTCCTTCAATGTCTTTCATTACAGCCTGTTTTTCTTGTTCCTTTTGCTGAATGTCATTGTTATTATTTTGCAATTGCTGCTGCATGTTGTTTAATTTCTCGTCGTTTGACTCAGCTTTTACAGCAACTGTACTAGTGAAACAAATAAATCCAGCTAATACAAGACTACTGATACGCTTAAAATAGTTCATAATCCGACTCCCTTCTCTTACATTTATACATGATTTATTTTACAGTTTGTTTACAAACGTATTAAATACAGTTTATTTTTAGTGGAAAAATATTACTATTAACGGAAAACTTGTAATAAATATATTAGATATTCCATTTTTTATTAATATATTTAAAAATAGTGTTTTACTTTTAATATAAAAAAACTGAATTGATAAGTTCATATTTTTTATCATTTTGCATCCCTATTTATTTTTTGTAAAAAATTGTCGTCTTCCTTACATTTACGCAAACTTTTCTGAATAGTATTATATTTTATATAAACACTTTTTGTTGAATCCATTTGGAACGGAGGAGCCATTCATGTAAGCAATGACTTACTAGGGGGGAATCTTTAAGATGTTATGACTAAAGAAAAACGATACTTACCTTATTACTTTATTATCTTAAAAAAGAGGTGGCCGCTATGTTTATTGTGACAAACATGCTTTATATAAAAAGAAATTGTGAAAAACAAGTACTTACAGCATTACAACAATATTACCCATCGCCTAATACGCTAGGTTTTATTAATATAGAAGTCTCCTATACAAAACATGATAGAGATCATACAGAATTCTTCATTCGCACGTTATGGAAAACGCAAGAGGACTACCAGGAATGGCTAACTTATAAAAAGAAAGCTACTGCAATTACATGGCAGCAGCAAATTCAACCGTATATTCTTTCTTCCAAATCCAATGCAGCTCAGCTACATTATTAAACCATTTATATATGCCTTCTCCTTTTATTTTAAGGCGAAAAAAAAACCTGACCGTTTCTATACGCGGTCAGATGCTCTCTTCTCCCCTAAAAGAAAGGAGTTTGTATGGCTTTATTCCATATGTAACGAAAATACTTTCGCTAAATACGGATTTAAAAACATTGCTGTAGGATCTACTGTTTGCCTCGCCTCTAAAAAATGATGCAATTTAGGATATACTTGTTGCAACATATCATATGTCATTGTATGCATTTTCCCCCAATGCGGACGCCCTTCATACTTTTGAAAAATACGTTCGACTTCTTGAAAATAAGATGTGTACTGCATCCCTCTGTACATATGAACTGCAATATACGCAGAATTTCTTCCGTATGACGGACTCAGCCAAATATCATCTTCTTTTGCATAGCGACATTCAATGGGAAAATGTACTTGAAAATTTTTTTCGTAAATGAGATTATAAATTTCTTCTACTGCCTCTTTCATAGATTCTGCCGGAATACTATACTCCATCTCATAGAAACGGACATTGCGAGCAGTTGCAAACACCTTATAACTCGGACCTATGATTTTCGTATTGGGTACTCCCTTTGCGGATAATTGACTAACACTCTTACTAATAGAAGGAAAAAAGCGGCAACTCTCTGATAACAATGAAAAAGCCATATTTTCTATTAAAGCTGTTTTGAGTTTATGCCACTTTAGTTCTCCTCCTATTTCCTCCGTTACGTTTGTAATTTTCACTTGAACATCGTCAGCATACGGAAAGATAAAAAACTCAAAATGACGATTTTTCTTATATTCTTCCAATTTACTCATAACAGTAGCAAATGATTCTTTTTTACTTTCATAAGCAAGTGAATATGCTGGAATGACTTTTAGTTTAACTTTCACAATAATCCCCAGCATGCCAAGTGACAATTGAAACCCCTTCCAATATTGTGGATATTCTTTTTCAGAACACGTAATCACTTCTCCTGATGCAAGGACAGCTGTTACTTCCACAACCTGTGTTGCTAAATTGCCAAATGAAATCCCCGTTCCATGCGTTCCTGTACTAATTGCCCCAGCAATAGACTGTGCATCAATATCCCCTAAATTCTCTTGTGCATATCCGTTCTCTTGTAATATTTCACCTAACTGATACAACTTTGTACCTGCCCACACTTCTACGATTAATGTCTGTGAATTAATCTCGATTATCCCTTGTAATTCATCCAAAGAAATTAAAATCTCATCTGTCTGAACAAGTGATGTGAATGAATGGCCTGAACCAACCACACGAATACGCTTTCCAACTTCTTTTGCAAACTTCACAGCCTCAGCAACCTCTTCAATGCTTTTCGGATACATCGTATACTGCGGCACTCCTTGTACATTCCCTGTCCAATTCCGCCACTTCTGGCCCCTTATAGAAAGCATTGTCCGTCCCCCCGATATGTTTGATATTCTCCTACTACTTCACCATCAGAAATACGATATAAAGAAGAAAACCTTTCACATAGCTCTCCTGCTTTACTATGCCGAAATACAATCCCCTCGCCAATTCTTAATTGTTCTGTTCCTTCATAGTAAACCGGTGTTTGCACTTCACCTGCTCCTTCTAATGGAAGTAATTTTGCTCCGTTTGGCATATACGGCTGCGGTTGCTTATCCTTTCCAGTCATTCCCGATGCAATATACCCTCCACCTAAACAGGTATAAACATGAGGTTCTGGCTGGCGGACAATCGGTAATACAAATCCAACTGCTGGCTCAAATGCAATGTCTTTATAATAATCAAAAAGCACTGGAGAATAAAAAGCAGACCCAACCGTAATTTCCGTAACAGACTCATCTTGAACGGTTGTCTTTATACTCCCTGTTCCCCCGCCATTTACAAAGCGTAATGAAATTCCTTTTTGCTCTAATGCTTGTACAATGAACCCTCGTCTTTTTGTAACTTCTCTTACAGACCGTCTTTTTAAATAAGAAACCACTTTGTTTTGTAATGTTTGTTTTGGTACATGATCCCCTACACCTGCTATCTGTGCTTCATAACCCATAACACCATCTATTTTCAAACAGGATGATTGTAAAACTCTATTAGCCACTTGTAATACTTGTTCTGCAATGCGCAACGGAGACCGTTTTACTCCAAAATGAAAGCCAAGAAAACGACTGCTCATATCAATATCAAAACAAATACGAAACGTTCCTTCTACTTGCAAAGCAATATGCTCCAAATACAAAATATGCTCTTCGCAATCTACCATGCAAGTAATCTTGTACCCTTGTTTTGTAAGTATACTTATTTTCTTCAAAGCCTCTTCATCCCAAACTGGATATCCGAGCAATAAATCATCAAATCCCTGTTCAATTAAAAACAGAACCTCCGCTGGTGAGTAACACATAATTCCTTGAAAACAAGAATGTGATTGTAAAATTTTCTTCATCACTGAAACAGAACGTAATGATTTGCTCGCAATTCTAATACGTTTTCCTTTATGAAGCTGAATAATAGATTGAATATTTCTCTCTAATGCATCTTCATTAAGAAATGCGCATGGCATTGAAAGTCCTTGAAACGTTCTACGATCCACATCACTTCCCCCTCCCATATATTTCCTATATATATTGGAAAGAAAATGAAAATTTCCTCTTCTAAAGAAAAAAGTTCCTTCTCACCGAAGAAACTTTTTTCACATATTTTATAGAGAGTGCTGGAACTCCCCATTCGTTTATTACTAACATTATGAATAAATGATATAATCTATATTTATGTTATGTAATAAATTAATTGAAAAGGTGAGAAGGCATGGAGAAATGGCTTACACTTCGAGAAATTGCTCGAAATACATCTATACCTATTCAAACGGTAAAACGCTATGTAGAGGATTATCAATCATGTTTAATTATGCGTAAAGAAGAAGAAGTTTATCTTTTTCATGAAACATGTATTTCTACACTACAAGAGATTAGACAATGGTATAAAAAAGGAAAGAATAAAGAAGAAATCAAAATGATTTTGACCAAAGCTTATAGCAATCCCACGACAATGGTAGTTAAGAGGAATACATGTAATGATGACCCTCTATTATTAGAAATACACCAAAATTTAAAAAAAGAAAATAATGCTCATCAAGATCTTATGAGGATGCTTCAAAAACAAAGCAACGAGATAAGTAAGCTACAGCAAAAATTAAATGAACATCTAGCACAAAAAGAACGTATCGCAATAGCAGAAAGAGATCGTACATTAACACAATTACTTAGAGAGATGCAAAATGTAAAAAGAGAAATAGCAAAATCAAAGAAAAGACCTTGGTGGAAAGTTTTCTTTTTTGAAAAGAACTGAAATTACATTTATATACATATTTCTTTCTTAATTCGCGGGAAGCAAGACCTTTACTGATTAAAGTTTCACTTTATTTTTAGTGAAATCACGTAAGTTTTCCTTTCTTCTTGAAAATGCTAGACTTTTTTTGACGATTTTATTATGTTAAATATTGTGCACAAAAAGGAAAGCTCAAATTTGAGTGTTGGGAGTAGTTTATGTCAGTAAATAAACAACAAAAACGCTTAATATTCTTGCTAACTGTTGTGTTGGTTGCAGTATTCCTATGCGTTAGTTGTCAAAACAAGAAAACAAGTTCGAAAAAGTCTCATGATGATGTAGCGGATGTACATGAGAATAAAGATTCTGAACAATCAAGCAAGAGTGATTCTTCTAAAGTAGACGTTAAAAATAATATTTCTAACCAATCACAAAATGAGAATCCTCCGAATTCAGAAAATGAAAGTAATATTCCGAAACAATCAATTGAGACAGATCACACTAGTGATTCACCTCAAAATGAGGACGATAGCGATTCAGATGAAGAAGTTTTTTCTACCGAAGTACAGAAGGAATCTACTTTCGTTAAGCTAGAACAAACGGACAACAATCGCGATTTAAACAACATGAATAATTTAATACAACCAGCAGAAGTTAGTGAGGCACAGGAAAAAGAAAAGCTAGACGAAGCTAATAAGCTGGAAGCCGAAAAGCGCGAAGCTGAAAAGCAGGAAGCTGAAAAGCAGGAAGCTGAAAAGCAAGAAGAAGCTAAAAAGCAAGAAGAAGCTAGAAAGCAGGAAGAAGCTAGAAAGCAGGAAGAAGCTAGAAAGCAGAATGAAGCTGATAAGCAGAATGAAGCTGATAAGCAGAACGACGCTAAAAAGCAAGAAGAAGCTAAAAAGCAGGAAGAAGCTAGAAAGCAAGAAGAAGCTAGAAAGCAAGAAGAAGCTAGAAAGCAAGAAGAAGCTGAAAGGCTAGAAACCGAAAAGTGGGAAGCCGAAAAGCTGAAAGCCGAAAAGCTGAAAGCCGAAGAGCTGGAAGCCAAAGAGCTGGAAGCTAAAGAGCTGGAAGCCAAAGAGCTGGAAGCCGAAAAGCTGGAAGCCGAAAAGCGGGAAGAAGCTGAAAAGCGGGAAGAAGCTGAAAAGCAGGAAGAAGCTAAAAAGCAGGAAGAAGCTAAAAAGCAGAATGAAGCTGATAAGCAGAACGACGCTGATAAGCAGAATGAAGCTGATAAGCAGAGCGACGCCGATAAGCAGAGCGACGC
>NZ_FOLV01000019.1 GCF_900112415.1 Bacillus sp. 491mf | reverse complement strand
CTTACATTACTGCTTTTAGAAGCTCTTGTACGAATGGAAGGATTCCACCTAAGAATTTTAAAACTGCCATTGCGATTGCCATTTGACTTCCTCCTCTTTTTTGTTGTTAAGATGTTGTTCATCTTTATACTCTTATTATAGTAAGCGCTTACATTTTTATCAATACATTTTAATATGCAATAATACATATTAAAATGTATTTAAATTCTCTTCCTTGTTTATTTGGTCATAGAGAGGTATTATCAGTATTTTTTTTAAACACGCTAAGGGCCAATACTAGTATTGTTATAACTAGAGGAACAATGGTGAACTTGTATGGATAAAAAACAAATCTACGTTTTGGATAAATATAAATCAGCTGCTACACTCAAAATGCTTAACAATTAAGTCTCTTCGCCCGAAAAAAGCCGATTTTCCCCAAGTTAAGGAAGAATCAGCTTTCATTCACAATCACACTTAAAACCATAAAGGTAAAAATAAAAACAATACTATTTCAAAACTTCCAATACCGTATGCTTCAAAATTTCTACGCCATCTAATATACAAGATCGGTCAAACGTCATGTGGGGATGGTGTAATCCCGGCTTTAAATTCGCACCTAATCCTAGCATAACTGCCTTTAAATGAGGCTTTTTCACCGTATAATAATGAAAATCATCACTTCCCGCTGTGCGAAGCGGTGCGGTGCAGCCCTCTACTCCATATGTCTGCAAAATTCCCTTACGAAGAAACTGTTCCGCTTCTTCTGATACTACTGCTCCAGGTACATAATCGACCCAATCGTAAGAAATCTTTATACCCATTGATTCGGCTGATTGAATTACTTGTTCTATCTTTTTCTTTAGATCTTCCAACAATCCATTATTTTCTGCCCTTACATCCAAGGCAAAATGGGCATTCCCAGGAATGATATTTAAACTCTCACCGCCTGCTTGGCATCGCGTCATTTTAACGGAATAAGAATATTGCGGCGAAAACCATATATTTTTTAATCCTATATTAATCATCGTAATGACATCAATTGCGTTCGTACCTTGATGTGGCCGTGCGCCGTGAGCGTCCGTTCCAGCAATATGAGCTTCTAAAAAGTCAGCTGCTCCGTGCCGAATTGATGGGGCTGCCTGCTTCAATGATAATTCCTCTATTGGTCGTAAGTGAATGCCAAATAAGAAATCAACGTCATCTACAACGCCTTTCTCCACCATTTTCAGAGCTCCGCTTCCCTTTTCTTCTGCAGGCTGGAAAATAAAGCGAACTGTTCCTGTCTGCCAATTTGCCTGTTTTAACTGTAAAATGAGCCCCATCACAACCGTCATATGCGCATCATGACCGCATGAATGATTTGCTTTAAACTCTCCATCTACTTCTTGCCATAACGCGTCCATATCACCTCGAACCGCGACAATCGGTTTCCCGCTTCCCATTTCTGCAATTACACCAGGACAATCATCAAACGTTTTATAGGAAATGCCTTCTCCCTCTAAGAATTTCGCAATGTAGGCAGTCGTATTATACTCTTTCCAGCTCACTTCAGGATTCTCATGTAAATGTTGAAAAATTCCGCTTAACCGATCCTGCAAATCTACTTTTTTCACTGTTGTGCTCTCCCTTCTCACATCGCAGCCACTCTCTTAAGATGTATAAAATGCTAAAAGGCCTTATTATTCATAACAATCATGTTTCCCAAAAACATATTCAATATTCTTGTAAATGTCAAGAGGGAAACACTGATAATTCGTAATTGTCCATATATTTATTTTAAAATATAATTATGAGAAGACACCGAAAAAGAAAATTACATCAGCTACCCTAAATTCATAAAAACATTGTAAACAGAAAGGGGTCTTTTCAATGAAAATAACAGCCATTCATATTTACGCCATTCGTTTACCACTTCAAAATCCGTTTATTGTCAGCTATGGCACCTATCCAGATATGCCTTCTATTATTGTCAAACTCGAAACAGATGAAGGCATTGTCGGTTACGGAGAAGGAGTCGCTGACGAGCATGTTACAGGTGAAACGTGGGAAAGCACCTTTCATATTGTAAAACACACATTAGCTCCTACTTTATTGGGTAAGAATCCAATGAATATCGAGAAAATACATGACACCATGAACCAAACTATTTACGGTGTACCTACTGCCAAAGCTGCACTTGATATCGCTTGCTTTGACATAATGGGTAAAAAACTTGGACAACCTGTCTATCAACTCATTGGCGGTCGCTATCATGAAGAATTCCCCATTACGCATGTATTAAGCATTGATACGCCGGAACATATGGCAGAAGAAGCAAATTCTATGCTGAACAAAGGATACCGCTCTTTTAAAATGAAAGTCGGCACAGATGTGAAAGAAGATGTGGAAAGAATTGAAGCTGTACGTGAACGAGTCGGAAATGATATCGCCATTCGCATCGACGTAAACCAAGGCTGGAAAAACAGTGCTACAACGCTAACTGCATTACGTTCTCTGAAACATTTAGACATCGACTGGATTGAACAGCCTGTTATCGCTGACGATATTGACGCGATGGCTTACATTCGCTCAAAAACAGATCTTTCGCTTATGATCGACGAAGGATTAAAAGGACCACGGGAAATGCGCCAAATTATTCAAAAACAAGCAGCTGATAAAGTAAACATTAAACTAATGAAATGCGGCGGCATCTACCCAGCTGTCAAACTAGCCCATCAAGCAGAACTAGCTGAAATAGAGTGTCAAATTGGTTCTATGGTCGAATCCTCTGTTGCCTCTTCCGCAGGATTCCATGTCGCTTTTTCTAAAAAGATCATTACAAGCGTCGAACTAACAGGACCATTAAAATTCACAAAAGACATTGGAAATCTATCTTACGACGTACCGTTTATTCGCCTAGCAGAAAAACCTGGACTAGGTGTTGATATTGATGAAGAGGTACTCAATGAATTAACTGTTTTTCAAGACGTCATCCACTAAAGGAGACCCAGCATGAACATTCTTTATGAAGGAACATTGAAACAAATCGGGCAACCATTCAAAGTTACATCATTATCTTCAGAGCACACCGAGCAACTCTTATCCGTACAAGATGATGTCATTGAAGCACTAGAAAACAAAGAAAACTTACAGCCTCTTACATTAGAAGAGTTTCAAAATATATTAAGCGGAAATGGACTCATGATCGGTGCATTCGTAGATGAACGACTCATAGTCATGATCTAAAAACTGCTTGTAGTGCATACGTAATATAAGAAATCATAATGATAGTTTGTCTTCCTTCCTAGGATTGAATTATGTCTATTATCAAACGTAAGAAAGCAAGCTTTTTTATGCACATTGTTTGTATAAAGGATACGTTTTGCGGCACGCTCTGACGAGTAAAAAATTTAATATCCTATTTTTCGAGAATGCTAGGACCTTTTTTTAAAATACTTACAAAACCAATAATAGAAACGATACTAAAAATGATAAGAGCAGATGTCATGTTAACATGTAACTCTTTCCCCTTTATTATTCGGTAAATAGTCCCAAACAATATATTGAATCCAGTCATAATCGCTCCAATAATTACACTCGCTAGACATCCAATTACATAAAACTTAATCTTATGTAGCATACTACTCTCCTTTGCTGAAAAATATTCAATACTACTTTTAATTAGTGTATAGAAACATTTACATTAATAACATCACGCTATTTTTACTAAATTATAACATCCTAGTGAATATATCCTAAACTCTAACGTGGAACATATACGGATTATTATATCCCTTCAACTTTACGAGAGCCTTCTTTTACAGTTAACACTTCTTTCCCCTGAGCATGACCATTCCACGAAAAATTCGTCCACATTCTTAACAATGTTTCTACTGGCCCTCTATTAAATCTTCTCAAGTAATAATGACTAGCAACTGCTTGAGTAGCATAAATAGCAATTGCTAAAATAACGCTCAAAATCATACCCATCTTACCAAATTGCCCCAGACCATATCCATAAAAAATAGATGTACAAATAACTGTTTGCATTAAATAGTTCGTCAGCGACAGTTTTCCGATATTTTCAAAGGCTCCTCGAAGCATCCGTTTAGGTAATTTTGTATAAAAATAGGCAAACAGAAAAATATACCCAAGTGACAACAAATTCTTTCCGAGCATATCACCTACACCTATCCAATCATTTTCAGGCGCAAGATAAGGCATCAGTTTTAAAACAAGACCGATTGGGAGAAATATAAAAATCCCTTTCCTATACAACGATCGCTCCTTTATCGGATTCGCGAACCAATTTACCTTTGCCGCATACATCCCGAATAAAAACAATGGTGCAGACATAAATGGTAAAAACAATAAAGCAAATAAGTAAAACGCATCCGGCAAATCTAACGGATCTTCATTGAGTCGATGGTCTTTAATTTCTGCATAACTTCCACTTCCATAAACTTTCTTCGTTTTTTCAATATAATGGGACATCTTTTCTTTTTCCTTGGCCGTCTCTTCCATATGTCCATATCCCATAAGTGAAGTAAGCACTAATAAAATAATTCCCCAAACTATCAATGTTTTTTTCTTGCGATTTAAAAATAACAATAGGAAAAAACCCATCAATCCGTAAAAGGAAAGAATGTCTCCTTCCCATAAAAAATGAGCGTGTAACAATCCAAGAGCAAAAAGAAAGAAAAAGCGTCTTACAAAATATCGTTTTACTTTTACCCCTTTTCGTTCAAGACTCTCCTTCATTTTGATCATTGAATAACCAAATAAAAATGTAAAAATAGGCATGAAACTACCTTCTATTAGAACCTTTACAGCTTTATAAGCTCCTAAATCTGTCGCAGATAATGAATAAAAATTAATTTCATCCTTACCAAATATTCCGTACTGAAAAATCAACATATTAGCCAACAGTATACCTAATAAACTAAATCCCCTTATACCATCAACTGTAGAAACTCGATATTTATCCATTTTTTATCCCCTTACATGTTTTTGCTACTTTTAATTTACAATTTTAACCTTTCCATTAGCGAAACAAGAGATTACCATTTCATAAACCTTTTTTACTTCCGTTCAAGTTCTCGTAATGTTCGTATGCTAATATAGTTACCGAGGTGGATAAGGATGGAAAACAAAAGTATTTTGCTTGTAGACGACGAAAAAGCTATTGTAAAAATGATTGAAATGGTGTTAAGAAAAGAAGGATTCAACCATATTTATACTGCACATACAGCTACAGATGCTTTAGCAATTCTAGAAAAAAATTCAATTGATATGATTGTGCTAGATGTTATGCTTCCTGATTATAGTGGATTTGAATTATGCCCCAAAATCCGTGCAATTTCAAATGCCTATATTTTATTTTTAACAGCTAAAGTATCGGATCTTGACGTCTTAACTGGATTTGCGATTGGTGGAGATGATTACGTCACAAAGCCATTTAACCCACTCGAGATTGCAGCGAGAATTAAAGCACATTTTCGTAGAACTTCATCCGTAGAAACTTCACGAATCCTTAACAAGAAGAAGCAATATAACTTCGGAAGGTTTTTAATAGATGAAGACAAAGGAGAATTATTTGTGAACGGTCAGCCAGTTTCTTGCCCGACCCAAGTATATTTACTTTTATTGTATTTGTGCAAACACCCAAACAAAGTATTCTCAAAATCCGAACTTCTAGAAGCCGTTTGGGGATTTACCCATTACGTAGATGATAATACCGTATCTGTCCATGTAAGACGAATTCGAGAACGAATTGAAGAAGATCCAAGTCAACCGCAATTTTTATTAACGGTCCGTGGCCTCGGATACAAGCTGGTTCAGGAGAAATAATATGAAACCATTACGAAGAAGGTTAATTTTTCACTTCTCTCTTCAATTTATTACCTTATCAATTGGGATGATTTTATTAGTTTTTGCTCTGTTTTTTTTATTGATTCAACAAATTAGTAGCCAAGAATTAAGACGGAACTTTCAAGCCGGGATACTAGATTGTATTACGACCGATACGATAATCGAAAATGGCGAGGCAAAGATTGATAAGAAATGGGAAAAATTGCTTCGTGAAAGACAAATGTGGGCACAAATTGTCAATGATCAAGGACATGTGATTACATCGAGTAATGCACCTTCCTCCCTGCCTAAACACTATTCTGTAGGCGACATTTTAGAAATAAAAGAAACGAAACATTTTAGTGAATTTACCGTTTTAACTAAAGTTGATAATACATATAAAAAAGACCATATTTTTATGGTTGGATATAAAGATAAACAACAGGATATTTTGAAAGAGTTTGCTAAAACCTACAACTTAAATAGTCAGATTTCTGAAACAAATAAAGCTGAACTTGAAGAACAGCTCGAAAAAATAAACGGCACACTTCATATTATTAACAAACAAGGGGATATTATCGAGAATATCGGAAAGCCAATGAATCTAAAAAAATACGATCCTTTAGATATTGTTTCAAGAGAAACAGCACCCGGCATTCATTCAACAAAGATGTCTGTTTATAAGGATCCTTCTTCCGATAAGATTTGGATTTTACATACACCAAAAAAGAAAGATAAAAATCAAACACTGTCTATCATGGAAGAATATCTTATAGGTTTTGGTATCGTAGGTGCCATCGTGTTGTTAATAACGATTACCCTTTCTTCTTGGAACGGTTTCCGTTATGGCAGGCCGCTATTTCTTTTTACAAGTTGGTTGGAAAGAATGGAACAAGGCAGTTATGATGAAGTGTTAACCGAAAAAGAAAGAAAAAAAATCTACCGAAAAAACGGAAAAGTAAGAATGCGCTACCGCTTATATAAAGAGGTCATCAATGCTTTCTACAAAATGGCAGAAAAATTAGATGCATCGGTAAAAGAACGAGCAAAGCTAGAAAAAACACGGGAAGAATGGATGACCGGTATCTCTCATGACCTTCGTACTCCTCTGTCTTCCATCCAAGGATATGGACATTTATTAGAAAGTGGTCATTATGATTGGTCAGCAGAAGAACTGGAGGAAATAGGAAAAACGATTCGTGAAAAAGGAGATTACATGCTTCACCTAATTGAGGATTTTTCACTCACCTTCCAGCTTAAAAATAATAATCTCCTTCTTTCTAAAGAAACATATCAATTGAATGATCTCCTTGAAACAATTATTAATAAATTTTCCGATGATCGAACATTGCAAGACTATTGTTTTCACTTTAAGCCTATTCATAAACAAGTAGAAATTGAAGCAGATAGAAAATGGTTTGAGCGAATGATGGATAACTTAATCTTTAATGCCATTAAACATAATCCTAGCGGAACAACTATCACCATTGGAGTCTCTGAATCTCCAAAAGGACTACAAATCTGTATTGAAGATAACGGCGTCGGCATGGATGAAGAAACGATGGGACAGTTATTTGAACGCTATTACCGCGGAACAAACACCGATGAACAAATAGAAGGAGTCGGCCTTGGTATGAGTATCGCTAAGCAAATTGCTACTCTCCATGGAGCGACCTTAGAAGTACATTCTGAAATTGGAAAGGGAACAAAAGTATATATAACGGCTTATGGCACGAGCATATTATAAAGTTTTTTATTATCAAATGAAGTGTTCACCAAAATCAAAAGTGCCCTCTTCGTAAGGGGCACTTTTGATTTACTTATTAACCTCTAACAAACCCCTCTGTTCCAGATTTTTCCTTCTTGTCCTTTGGCTCAACCTTATAACGATCTCCACCTACAAATAAGGAAACAAGCAATCCAATAATACCAGCTACTATCGCCAATATAAAACCGCGGTGCAACGCTGTTTCTAATGCCGTCCTCATGAATTCTACTAGCTGAGGAGGAATCTGTGTGTGATTTTGCATCAAGATTTCTGGTTTTGCTAATTTTTCAATTTGATCAGCCGGCATTCTAGAAGACACTGCAAAATCCACCATCTTTTCTTTTAAATCATTGTTCACAATGGTTGCTGTAATTGCAGCTCCCATCACACCACCAATACTTCTCCAAAATCCCACAACCGATGACGCAATCCCCATATATTTCATATCGACGGATTGAGCGACGGCATTTTGCGCAACACTCATAAGTGGCCCAAGAACAATCAGCCCCATTGTGATCATGACAAGTGTTACTGTTAATTTTGATGTATCATGTGTGATGGTACTAAGCATGTAAGCCTCAAATATTCCAAATGCCATGGAAATGACCATAATGGTACGGAAAGGAACTTTCGTACAAAGGAAACCACCTAAAATCGCACCAATCATAATCGGAAACATCATTGGCGTTAACACACTATTTGAATTTTCATTCCCAATAATAGCTACTGAGAGAATGGGAAGATACGTAATCGCAGAGAACATGATTGCTCCCTGACAAAATACAATAATACTTGTGCCAAGCACCATTTTATTTTTAAAAATGGAAAGAGGTAAAATCGGTTCACTGGCCTTTCTTTCCACTAATATAAACAACACAATCGATATAGCAGCTGCACTAAACATTCCAATGATTTGAACGGAGTCCCAGGCATAATCCTTCCCGCCCCATTCTAAACCGAGAAGAAGCAACACAGTTGAAGCAATTAATAAAATCGTTCCAAGATAATCCACTTTTGGTTTATGTTCTGACTTAGATTCTTTTAAAGAAAACAATAAAGTAATAACCGATAAAATGCCAAAAGGTACATTTACATAAAAGCACCATCTCCACCCTAACCAAGAGGCTTCGGAAATCCAAGTGCCGATCTGCGGTCCAAGAACTGAGGATATACCAAATATCCCCGCAAACACACCAGACATTTTCGCAGCTTGCTTAGGATCTGTAGAAATTGAATAAATGATTGTGAATGAAATCGGAAAAATAGCCCCTGAACCTATCCCCTGAATAACACGATACGCGATCAACTGGTCTATATTTTGAGCAGTTCCGCATAATGCCGAGCCAATTAGAAATAAACTGATCCCGAGTAAATAAAACAGTTTTCTTCCAAATAAATCGCTCATTTTCCCAAACACAAGCATCGTACTTGTTGCCGCAAGCATATAAGCCGTAAAAACCCAGCTCATTTTATCGAACCCGCCAATATCCTTAATAACTTGACTAATGCTCGCTGAAACAATGGTGTTATCCAGAGATGACATAAAAAGTCCTAATGCCATGGCTAATATTACAAAGGGCATTCTTTTGTTCTTTTCCATTATGCTCTCCCTTCATTCCCCATTTTTTCAATCCTATCCACTCAAATAGAATAACATTTTCACATTGAATAATAACAAAATTTGGAAGTGTTTTTCTGACAAAAATCTACTTCGTTTGTAGTGGCATGCAGGTACTTACTATAAGTATGTTTTGAAATTTACTTTATGTTGGTGAATTGTCTTTGGAGTTATTTTAAGTGGAATGGGTTTATATTTCTGTAGATATGAAGAGAAGCCCACTTCTTGGAAGAAAGTAGGCTTAGTACTAATGTTGCTACGCACTCCACATGTGCAGAGTGTATGTGGCAACACATGAGGTATTTGTGAGTTCAGTTATAAGAAAAAAAGCAATTATAAACGAAAACTGTAGTGCAACAGCAATCTCTCCAACAATGTCACTACTAAACCGTCATTTTCCAGCTTGATAATGCTAACCAGTCTTCCATTTCCTTATAATCAGGCATTATCTTCCCAACAAGGCGCCAAAAGGATCGATCATGATTTAGATGGACCATATGGCACATTTCGTGAACGACTACATAGTCGATTACCCTCGGCGGTGCCATTGCCAGCTTCCAATTAAATGTTAACTGCAAATTTGAATCACAAGTTCCCCACGTACGACTACTGTCTGTAATACGAATGGACCTTGGTTTTGTTTTAAAGTTACTTTGATGCGCTTTAATACTCTTCTCCACTAACGTCTTACACTGCTTATAGTAAAACCGCTTTAAAGCTTGTTGAATTTTCTCATTCTTAAGCTCTTTCACATAGATGTGTAGCTTATTTCCTTCAAACACTGCATTGTCTTGCTCAATAGTTGCATCTTGAGAAACCTGTATCGGATACGTGTTTCCTAAATACAGAAAGCCCTCTCCTTGGTCATAAGCCTTTTCCTGTGGACCACGCGCTCTCTCCTGCATTTCCTTACGTGTTTTCTGAATCCAATCCCATTTCTCCTCTAACAACTGGATTATATATTCAGCAGGTGTACCTTTCGGAGCTTGCACTTCCACATTCCCGTAAGAATCTACATAAAGACGTACAGATTTTTTCTTCTTATAATTTATATGAAAATTAATTGTCTCACCTAAATATGTATGTATCATTTCATCACCTAAAGTATTCGTTCATGTTATTTTTACAAATAAAAAAGAGTAGGCTACAAACGTCCTACTCTATCTATTATATCATTTACTGTTTCAACATAAATGTCACAACGCTTATTCCTTATCCTCTATACTTTACAGCTAATCCCTTTACGAAATTCCTTGCGTATCTATCGCCGCACTCTTTGTAATTCTTATGACCTTTCTTTCTTAATAGAGCGCCTAACTCTCCTTTTGTCACCTTAACTCCTACGCTGTCTAATATATCAAGCACATCTTCACTCGTTAATGAAAGTGCTATTTTCATTTTCTTTAGAAGAAGGTTATTGGCACTCTCATTACTCTGTAAAGGCATCGCTTGTCCAGCCGGTTGCCCTGGTTTCGGATCTTGCTTTCCTCTTTTTAAAGTAATAAATCCATTTAAAAATGACTCTAACATCATCATATCGCATGTTAATACGTAATCATCTTCGACTACATCAGCATTTTCAGCTTCATGTTGGGGACTTTTCTTTACTTTTGTAAGCATATCAACTACTTCTTCTTTCGTTACTTCAATACCACCAAGTTTAAATATCTCTACCATATCTATGTCTTTTATATCCATAGCATATCTTACTCTTTTTAATATATCATTATTGCTCATTGCCATTGTTAGTCCTCCTAAAGTGTTGATTATTTATTCAGCAGTCACAGTGTATCCTCTAACATGCTTTAAATTATTATGTTAAGTATAACTTTTAAGCTACTATCCGCTAAATTAATACTTTAACATTTTAAAGATAGGTTTTATAGTCTTACCCGAACTTTTCTCCATCATTGTATCTATAGATCTCTTACGTGTTTGTTGTCTGCTTATAAAAAGATTCCCCTCATAACATTAACTAAAAGAAAAAACAGTGCTTTGATTTCTCAAATACACTGTTCTTTTCCAGCTCTACGCTTATTTTAAACTCAGCCAAGCCAAACACTCCACATGTACTGAGTGTATGCGGCAACACAAGGGTGCTGTTAAGTTGATTACATTCTTAAGACCTTTTCTTTCAGAAAACAGACTTTATCAAAACAAAAGTTGCCGTCTGCAAAGGAACTCGAAACTAAACAAAATAAATACACGTAAGTTGATGTAATTCATTTCCCTCTAACTTTTGGGAGTTACATCATTTCACTGTCCCCTGCCTCATCAACACTCTTTTCAAATTTATCAAGCAATGCACGCACTTCATCTGTTGATTTCGTGCTCATTAATCGATTTCTTAATTCAGCAGCTCCATGGAATCCTTTTACATAAATTTTGAAAAAGCGATGAAGCCCTGTGATTGAACGTGGCAGTACTTCCGCATATTGATCTTGAAGATCAAGCTGAAGTCTTAAAAGATCAAGATGTTCTTTACTGCTATGCTCTTTTGGTTCTTTTTCAAAAGCAAAAGGATTTTTAAAAATACCTCGTCCGATCATAACGCCATCAATACCATATTGCTGGGCAAGCTGCAGCCCAATCTGACGGTTAGGAATGTCTCCATTGATTGTTAGCAGCGTATTTGGTGCGATACGGTCACGTAATTTTTTGATTTCCGGAATTAGCTCCCAATGCGCATCTACTTCACTCATTTCCTTTCTTGTACGTAAATGAATAGAAAGGTTCGCAATATCCTGTTTGAAAATATGCGTTAACCACTCCTCCCACTCATTTAGCTCCTTAAAGCCAAGTCGTGTTTTCACGCTGACAGGCAGTCCGCCCGCTTTTGCTGCTTGAATAAGTTCTGCCGCAACGTCTGGACGCAGAATAAGACCACTACCTTTCCCTCTCGATGCCACATTCGGGACAGGGCAACCCATATTAATATCGATGCCTTTAAATCCTAGCTCTGCCACGCCAATACTCATTTGACGGAAATATTCGGGATTATCCCCCCAAATATGTGCCACCATTGGCTGTTCATCTTCTGTAAAAATCAAACGGCCACGCACACTTTTCATACCCTCTGGATGACAATAGCTATCCGAGTTTGTAAACTCTGTGAAAAATACATCCGGTCGACCGGCTTCACTTACTACGTGACGAAAAACAACATCTGTCACATCTTCCATTGGTGCAAGTACAAAAAATGGTCGTGGTAAATCACGCCAAAAATTATCTATCATTTCTAACTCAAATCCTCTCACTATGGATACAACTTCAAACTCTCGGTCAAAAAATATAAAGCCAAGTGTTCCACTTCTTTTACACTTATATCATGCTTAATAAATTATTATCAAATACAAGTACATTTGGGCATTTATAATTTGTTAAAATCGACAATATTTATTTTAACTAAAATCGATCCTGAATGGTATTTTTAGAAACAAAAAAGCAGATGGTATAGATTTTTCTATATCAACTGCTTTTCTATTATATCAACTCCAACCAAGCCACACACTCCACATGCGTAGTATGCGGGAACATATCCACAGGCTGAACCTCCTGCGTCTTATATCCACCTTCCTCAAGCACCTTCAAATCACGAGCAAGTGTCGCTGGATTACATGATACATACACAACACGCTTTGGCTTCATGTCGATGATTGTGTTTAATAGCGCTTCATCGCACCCTTTACGAGGCGGGTCGACGACGATTGTGTCGGCGATGATGCCTTGTTTGTACCAGTTTGGGATGACTACTTCTGCTTCACCTACGCCAAATTCGACGTTTGTCATGTTGTTTAGTTCTGCGTTTCGGTTTGCGTCTTCGATTGCTTCTGGGACGATTTCAACGCCGTATACTTTTTTCGCCTTTTGCGCTAGGAATAACGAGATTGATCCGATTCCGCAGTATGCGTCGATGACCGTTTCATTTCCATCTAGTTTTGCGTACTCTAGTGCTTTATCGTAAAGTACTTTCGTTTGTTCTGGGTTTACTTGATAGAAAGAACGTGCTGAGATCGCAAATTTAATGTCTCCGATAAAGTCATAAATATATTCTGATCCGTATAGGACTGTTGTTGCGTTGCCGAAAATGACGTTTGTGCGTTTGTTGTTTACGTTTTGGACGATCGATTTTACGCTTGGGAACTTCGCTGTGATGTCTTCGATGATTGCCTGTTTGTTTGGAAGTTCTGCGGTACGCGTGATAAAGACAAGCATGATTTCCCCTGTAACTTGTCCGTAGCGAGCCATGACGTGACGAAGTGTGCCTTTGTGGCGTTCTTCGTTATACGCTGTTATGCCGTGCTTTTCACAAATGCGTTTTACTTCTTGAATTAATGTATCGTTTTCTTCTGCTTGGATTAAGCATGTTTCCATATTAATGATGTCATGCGTTCCTTGGCGGTAAAAGCCAGCGACAAGTCCGCCTTCACGTTCGCCGATTGGTACTTGTGCTTTGTTTCGATATACCCATGGATTTTCCATGCCAAGGACAGGGTGAACCGGTACATCATGTAGTCCGCCGATGCGCTGCATTACGTCGCGTACTTGTTTTTCTTTTGCTTGTAGTTGTCCTTCGTATGTTAGATGCTGCAGCTGACAACCGCCGCACTGATTGTATACTGGACATTCCGCATCTTTACGATATGGGCTTTCTTTATGAAGCTTCATTAAACGACCAAAAGCAAAGTTCTTTTTCACTTTAATAATTTTAATTTGCGCTTCTTCACCTGGTAATCCGTTTTTGACGAAAATAGGATAGCCTTCTACTTTCGCAACACCGGCACCGTCATGTGTTAAATCTTCAAACACTACATCTATAAACTCGGTTTTTTCAACTGGTGGCGTCATTTTATTACTCATTTTCCGACCTCTCTTTTTTCATAACACTGCGTTACATTTTACCATATTCGCTCGCTCTTTAGCCATTGGAAGAAAAATTCTATTGACGACAATTCTTTATTAATGTTACGCTACTACTTAATTGCATACGGATGATGTTACCTCATATATACTTGATGATATGGATCGAGAGTCTCTACCTGGCAACCGGAAATTGCTGGACTATGGGGAAAACTAATGAATATTAGCTTTTTTTTCGTATATAAAGACTCATATTGATTAGCTTTCTCGCATAGAAGAAAGTCGATCTGTATGGGTCTTTTTTTATTTCTATTTTAAAGGTCAGACATCATACGTATGACTTGAAACCTTTGAGGTTTACTCTTCTATTTAATTAAACATCTGAAAGGAGAAAATTTTGTGCACTATGTAATGAGTATTATCGGTATTCTTGCCGTATTAGGAATTTGTTTTGCTTTCTCTACCAACAGAGCAAAAGTAAATTTCCGCGCTATTATTATTATGCTTGTTTTCCAAATTTTAATTGGTTGGTTTGTATTTGGAACAAAAGTTGGTCAGCAAATCATCGTTTTTATCGGTCAAGTCTTCAATAAATTAATTAAACTTGGTACGACCGGTGTGGACTTTTTATTTAACGGCATTCATAAAGATTTTGTCTTTTTCTTTAATGTATTATTAATTATCGTCTTTTTCTCTGCACTACTTTCTATTTTTAGTTATCTTGGCATTTTACCTTTTATCGTTCGCGTTGCTGGCGGTGCGATTTCAAAAATTACAGGTCTGCCGCGTGTGGAATCGTTCCACGCTGTAAACTCGGTCTTCTTTGGATCAAGTGAAGCATTACTTGTTATTAAAAATGACCTGCAGCATTTTAATGCAAACCGTATGTTTATCATTTGCTGTTCGGCAATGAGCTCTGTATCAGCTTCTGTCACAGCATCTTATGTGATGATGTTAGATACAAAATACGTATTAGTAGCCTTGCCGCTAAACTTATTCTCTAGTCTTATCGTTTGTTCATTATTAACACCAGTTGATACAGCACAAGAGGATGAAAAGCTCCAAAAGTTCGATAAAAATATGTTTGGTAACAGCTTAATTGATGCAATGATTAACGGTGCATTAGACGGTTTAAAAGTAGCTGGAATTGTTGCGGCATTAATGATTGCTTTTATCGGTGTAATGGAAGTTGTAAACTTCGTAATTTCTTCTGCTTCAGGTGCAATTGGTTATAAAATTACACTACAACAAATTTTCGGTTACATTCTTTCACCATTTGCTTTCTTAATGGGAATTCCAGCACATGATGTTATTTCTGCTGGTGGTATTATGGGAACGAAGATTGCATTAAACGAATTCGTTGCAATTTTAGATTTAAAGAAAATCATGACAACATTATCTCCGCGCACAGTTGGGATTGTTACGGTATTCTTAATTAGCTTCGCAAGCATTAGCCAAATCGGCGCAATCGTTGGTACAATTCGTGCTCTATCTGAAAAACAAGGGCGCATTGTATCACATTTTGGTTGGAAACTCCTTTGCGCTTCAACATTAGCTTCTATTTTATCTGCGACAATCGCAGGATTATTTATTTAACTAGCAGATAGCTTCCTATTTTTAAAATAGGAAGCTATTTTTTTATTTTCTTTATAAAATTGATTCATTATAAGTGTATACATTTATTGTTATTTATTCGTTGTATAAGTATAGGGAGGATAACTGATGAAAAAAGAAGATACACTCGCCTCCTATCTTATCAATTTAGGAGAGGAAGTGCTCAATCTATTACTAGCGAAAGGAGCAAAAAAAGAAGATGCTGAAGATATCATTCAAAACACTTTTTACAAAGTGTACACGCTGTTGGATGATCTAACTGAGAGCAATATACGTCCGTGGTTTTTTAGAGTCGCACTCAATGAATATATTGATTTAAAAAGAAAAAAAGAGCAGCAAAACATCTACTTAACCGAGGGAATTTATTCAAAGCTACAATATACAGACCGCGAATTTGACGCCATTTTAAATAAAGATGAGATTTTCTATTTATTAAAAGACATCAAAAATGAATACAAAGAAGTCTTCTTCCTAAAGTATTACTATGATTTTTCATATGAAGAAATTGCGACTATTTTGGATATTAAAGTAAGTAGCGTAAAGCAAAAATTATATCGTGCACGTAAATTTGTTCACTCAAAAATGGAGGGAAAACATTAATGGACACTTCATTAAAAGGGGCTTTAAAAAAAGCTAAACGAAAACAACTACTAAAAATCGTCATTACTTCAATTATCGTTGTACCTATTCTATTACTAATTTTTTATAAAGCTGGTAATTTCTTTGCGGCGAAAAATTCTACAAAACTTCACGAGCGACTCTTTTTACATAATGAAATTGCCGAGCCTAATATTCAAACCAATTCTCAAGTTACGAGTAATTCCTCTATGTTTGGGGGTAATATTGTAACGAATCGTTCTAAAAATATTAATGGTTATTTAGTACAATGGAGCACACTGACAAGTTCGTATGATTGGCTTCGCGTTAATCTTGATCACAATGAGTTAATACCAGGATCCAATTGGTCCTATGAGTATGATAAACAAACTAAGAAGAAAGTTGCAAAATTTTATCACCCATCTATTCAAAAGTACTACCATGGTGTGCAAAATGAACTAGGGGCAATTTCACAAATGGAAAATCACGTTGCGGAAGTTGCGATTTCTTTTGATCGACCTTATACATTACAAGAAGTCCAAGCAAAGATTCCTGATAATTTAAACGTCGTATGGTTGTATATGACATCACCAATTGCAGATGAAAGTAAGGGACCTGCTGGTATGCCTGTTTATGGATTCGATCCATCTGATTCACCGAAAAAAGCATACAATAGCTTTATTGATGCGCTTAAAAAGTATGACGCGGATGGTGATGAAGAAACAATTCAAAAGTTTTTAAAATCAAATAAAAATAAACAGTTTGATGAAGTAAAAATTTTAGGAGTAATGTTGACTGGTCAAACCCAAAACTTTAAAGCCTTAGAAAATCAAGACTTTATTCGCGGCGCTTCTGTAGGGGCTACTGCGCAAATTGTCCCTTATATTAAACCAAAGAAATAATAAGCAAGAGACCAGATAAAGTGAAACTTTAATCAGTGGGGGCTTTCTTCATCCCCCACTGATTATCAGCCCTCACCAATCGGGCTTTTACGGGCAGTTATCCCCCACCTATCTTCTTCGATTCTCTCTCAATCTTGAGGTGGGGGTCTTACTGCCCACGAATAGCGGGATGAATATTTGGTCTCTTACTTATTATTAAAGAACAGAAAAAAGCCCTGAACGTTTCTATGCGCTGCCAGATCCTCTCGTCCCCCTTAAAAAAAGTTTTTTTACATCACCTTTTTCTAATAAACATACATCTTCATAATTATTTGCAAAAATTCAGTATCTTTGTCGTAATTATCCAAAAAAGTATATTCCCCTCTTCATTTGAGAGTGATATGATTAACAAGGGTATAATACACAATAGAAGGATGGATATGATGAAGAAATATGCACTACTAGCTTTACTTTCTTCTACTATTCTCGTAGGCTGCAATACTAGTGCGACTAGTGATAAACAGAAAAAAGATGCAGCTGCCGAGAAGCAACAGGAAACGAAGAAAGTTGAAGCGAAAACAGTCGACGTTCCCTTAACACAAGGGAATATAACATGGGAACCTTTTGCACCTGATGCGAAAAACACTGTGCTCTATATGAACAATTTAAAAGATGCGTTTAAGGAAGTACAATACCACGTTTGGCGCACTGCTGATGGCCCTGAAAGCAAACAAACATTTTCATCACATGAAAAAGAACGTAACTTTGCTTTCCCATTCCACTTAAAAGCTTTCAATTTGAAACGCGGAGAATATCAAATTGAAACAACAGGATTAAAAGAAGATGGCACACAAGTACCTCTTGCGAAATCTACAATTACATTCCAACAGTCTGTACCAATTCTCATGTATCATGCAATTGAAAAATACTCTGGACCAGGTGACGGTGAGTTAGGTTTGTATGTACCGCCAGAACAATTCGAGTTACATATGAAATATTTAAAAGATAATGGGTATACACTACTGACTTTTGAACGCTGGAATGATATAAATCGTGTCAATAAACCTGTCTTTATCACGTTAGATGATGGACGAAAAAATAATATGAATGCCCTTAGAATTTTACAAGGTTTAAAAGATGATAAATTCCAACCAGCAGCAACAGAGTTTATTGTTGCCAATGATATGGATGCACCAAACCGTCTTTCAAAAGATGAGATTAAAGAGATGGCAGGTTCCGGTATTTTCTCTATCCAATCGCACACATCTACTCATGCGATGATGGCTTTTTCTAACAATTATGATGAAGAACTACGCGTTTCAAAAGAAAAAATCGAAGGTGTCACTGGTAAGAAAATCATCGCCCTTGCATATCCAGTAGGTTCTTATAACGACCAAGCTGTTGCAGAAACGAAAAAACATTACGAATTTGCCGTAACAACAGATCATGGCAATCACCTTACAAAAGGTACACCAAACGAGCAATATTTAATTAAACGCCATTTTGTCGGACCTAAAACAACAATCGGTGAATTTACAGCATTGGTAAGAGAGCGCAATTAATGATCTACATACACATTCCTACTGCATAACAGCGACTTATATGTGGAAAAATGAATTTATATATCGTGAGGCTGTTTTATGAACAAGGCAGCCTCTTCTTATACAATTTAATTAAAGGACGCTTATACTATGAAAAAATATATTTCTACGATACTACTCTCTACTCTGTTCATCACTGGCTGTAGTAATACGACTCAAACAGAACCGAAAAAAGAAGCAGCTATTTCAAAGCAGCAACCAGCTAAGAAAACAGAAGAGAAAATACAACCGCAAGGATCCATTTCGTGGAATCCAATTACACATGAATCAACAAACACCGTTATCAATACAAAAGATGTAAAAGATCCTCTGACAGAAGTGCAATACAAAATTTGGCGCACCGCTGACGGGAAGGAAAGTGGCAAAACATTTTCTTCTAAAGAAAAAGAAAATCATTTTTCTTTACCGTTCGATTTAAAAGAATTTGAAGGAAAACGCGGAGAATATCAAATTGAGGCAAATGGTGTAAAAGAAGATGGAAAAACTATTCCCCTTACAAAATCAGCAATTGTCTTTCAACAACACGCACCTATTTTAATGTATCATGCGATTGATGATTATAAAGAAGGAAGCGGTATTAAAGACCTATTTGTTTCCCCTGCCAACTTTGAAGCGCAAATGAAGCACTTAAAAGATAATGGCTATACACTTTTAACATTTGAACGCTGGGACGATATTAACAAAGTGAACAAGCCGATTTTCGTTACATTTGATGATGGGATGAAAAATAATTTAAACGCTTTTCATATTTTACAAAAACTAAAAGATAATAAATTCAAACCAACTGCAACAGAGTATATGATTACCGATTCCATCGATACAGAAGGTTCTCTATCGACAGCTGACATAAAAGAAATGGTAAACTCCGGAATTTTTTCTGTTCAATCTCATACCGCGACACATGCAGATTTACCGAAAATCACAAACTATGAAGCAGAGCTAAAAGGTTCGAAGGAGAAACTCGAAAAAGTTACCGGAAAACCTGTTATTGCGATTGCTTATCCATTTGGCCATGTAAATGATCAAGTTGTGGCAGAAACGAAAAAATATTATCAATTTGCGACAACAACAAAGCCTGGACAATTCATTACAAAAGGTGAATCAGATGAGTTATTACGCATGAAGCGTGTCCGTATTCATAACAATACGACTGTAGAACAGTTTGCGTTAGCAATTAAATAAGAAAATAGAACCCGATTGCAATCGGGTTCTATTTATAATTTCAGAATTTTCCTGTATTATGTATATAAGAAATATTTGAATAAAGGAGAATGCATATGTCATTTGAGCAAACGTTAGAAAAATATGCTTCACTCGCGGTAAATATCGGAGTAAATATTCAACCTGGACAAACGTTAAGTATTGGCGCACCAATTGAAGCTGCTCCGTTCGTTCGTCTTGTTACAAAAAAAGCTTATGAATCTGGAGCAAAACATGTATACGTTGACTTTGTAGATGAGCAATTATCACGCTTAAAATTTGATTTAGCACCAGAAGAAGCCTTTTCTGAATTCCCTGCTTGGAAAGCACGTGCACGTGAAGAACTAGCAAAAGAAGGCGCAGCATTTATGTCTATTTACGCAGAAAATCCAGATTTATTAAAAGGTGTGGATCCAAAGCGCATTGCGAGCGCAAACCGGGCAGCTGGAGAAGCGATGAAAACAGTTCGCGAATATATGCAAGCTGACAAAGTAAGCTGGTGTGTAATTTCTGTTCCAACAGTGGAATGGGCAGCGAAGGTATTCCCAGATGTACCAGAAGAAGAACAAGTGGCAAAATTATGGGATGCAATTTTCCAAGCTACTCGTGCGAACTTAGAAAATCCAGTTGAAGCGTGGAAAGAACATGACGATAACTTACATACGAAAGTACACTATTTAAACGATAAACACTATAAAGCACTATCCTACAAAGGACCAGGAACAGATTTAACAATCGAACTTCCTGAAAAACATTTATGGGTAGGTGCTGGCAGCATTAACGAAAAAAATGTCCCATTCATGGCAAACATTCCAACTGAAGAAGTATTTACAATGCCATTAAAAACAGGCGTAAATGGATATGTAGCAAGTACAAAGCCATTAGTGTACGCTGGAAATGTAATTGATAACTTTACGCTTACATTTGAAAATGGACGCATTGTAGACTGTAAAGCTGAAGTTGGAGAAGAAACATTGAAACATTTAATTGAATCAGATGAAGGTGCTCGATTCTTAGGAGAGATTGCATTAGTACCGCACAATTCACCTATTTCGAATACAAATATTTTGTTCTATAACACATTGTTTGATGAAAATGCATCTTGCCATTTAGCAATCGGTAACGCTTATGCCTTCAACTTAGACGGTGGTAAAACAATGTCAAAAGAAGAGCTTGAAGCAAACGGTGCAAACTCTAGTATTACACACGTAGACTTTATGATTGGCTCTGGCGAACTAGATATTGATGGTATTACAGCAGACGATACACATGAACCAATCTTCCGTAAAGGGAATTGGGCGTTTTAATACCCATAAAGAATCGCATCAACGGTTTCGTTGATGCGATTTTTTTTATAGCCCTAATGAAATATATTTAATTTCTACATACTCTTCAATTCCAAAGTGACCACCTTCACGGCCGATACCACTTT
The DNA here is from genome assembly GCF_900112415.1 of Bacillus sp. 491mf. Lineage (GTDB taxonomy): Bacteria > Bacillota > Bacilli > Bacillales > Bacillaceae_G > Bacillus_A. Next base: position 43,230 of record NZ_FOLV01000019.1, on the reverse strand, counting down.
CTTTAAATCCACCAAATGGCGCTTGGGCAACCGATGGAAGACCGTCATTTAAACCGATAATTCCGTATTCCAGCGCTTCGCTAATTTGGAATGCTTGACTAATATTTGTTGTAAAGACATACGCTGCTAGGCCGTACGGCGTGTTATTCGCGCGCTCAATTACTTCTTCAGCTGTTTTAAATTTTGCAACAGGTGCAAGCGGCCCAAATGTTTCTTCTGTCATACATAACATATCATCATTCGCTTCGCCGATTACAGTTGGCTGAACAAAGTGACCGTTTAATTCCGCAACCTTTTGGCCTCCGTTCAGTACCTTTCCGCCCTTTTGAATGGCATCTTCAATATGTTCTTGTACTTTTTCAACAGCTGATTGATCAATAAGTGGCCCAACAGTTGTGCCTTCTGCAAAACCGTCACCTACCTGTAACTCTCCGACAGCTTTTTGGAACTTCTCTACGAAGTTTTCATATACATCTTCTTGAACAAACACGCGATTTGTACAAATACACGTTTGGCCAGCATTACGGAATTTCGAACCAATTACCGCTTCAACAGCTTTATCTAAATCCGCATCATTCATTACAATAAATGGTGCATGACCACCTAATTCTAGAGAAACTTTTTTCACTGTTTCTGCAGCACCACGCATTAATTCTTTGCCAATTTCCGTTGATCCCGTAAAGGATACCTTTCTCACACGTCCATCATTCATCCATGTATCAGCAATTGCTTTCGCGCTTCCTGTTACAATATTTAAAACACCTTTAGGAATATCCGCTTCATGCGCAAGTTCAGCTAATTTTAACGCTGTTAATGGCGTTTGACTTGCTGGTTTCACAACTGCCGTACAACCAGCCGCTAATGCAGGTGCTACTTTTCTTGTAATCATCGCTGCCGGGAAGTTCCACGGCGTAATTGCTGCTATGACACCAACAGGTTGTTTTGTTACAAGGATTCGCTTATTCGGGTGAGAAGCCGGAATCATTTCGCCATATACACGCTTTCCTTCTTCCGCATACCATTCTACAAAACTATTTGCATAATTTACTTCACCAAGCGCTTCTGGAAACGGTTTTCCTTGTTCTTTTGTCATAATAGCAGCGATTTCTTCTTTATGCTCATCAATTAACGTAAACCACTTTTTCAACTTGTTCGCGCGCTCTGCTGCCGTTAACTTCGACCAAGTCTTAAACGCCTCATGCGCCGCATCCACTGCTTGCTTCGCCTCCGTTACTCCGCCCTTCGGAACAGTCGCAAACACCTCTTGCGTAGCAGGATTGTTAATTTCAATTTGCTCATGCAAATGAATCCACTCTCCATTTACGTACATCGCTTTCTTATCTAACATTGCCTTTTTATCCACTTCGTTCTTCCTCCTTTATAGTTACTATGATATACCTTTTTATGTAACCTAAAAAACAAGATGCTCGCAGCCTCGCAAAACACTACATAAACCCGCTCTCGACCACCCCAAAAAAGAAAGGTTTTTTATGTTGGTCTTCTCAAATCGGCTTCATCGACCCTTCTTCCTCTTCAATAAACCTCTTAATTTTCCTCGTCGCCGCAGACTGACTAATCTTTAGCGCCTCTGCTACTCTATAACTTGATCCATGCACTTTATACGCCTTTAAAATAATACTGCGCTCTACATCTTCTAACATTTCATACAAACTTTTCCCCGATTGCTCAATCGTCGACTTTTGCATAGATAATGGTAAATCCTCCATTGTCACAAGCTCATCTGCAGTAATGACAACACGTTCCATTACATTTTCTATTTCGCGGTTGTTTCCTTCCCACGGGTATTCTAAAAATGCATGCAACACATGCGGAGATAATGTCACGCTGCGTCCATACTTCTCATTAAAATGCTGCAAATAATAAGAAACGAGCGGTAAAATGTCTTCCTGCCTCTCACGTAAAGGAGGAATGTAAATAGGAATAACGTTTAGGCGATAATACAAATCCTTTCGAAACGTCCCCTGCTTCACCATCTCTTGCAAATTTCTATTCGTTGCAGCTACAATGCGAACATCTACTTTCTTTAATTCTCTGCCGCCTACTGAGCGAAACGTTTTTTCCTGTAATACTTGTAAAAGCTTTGCTTGAATTTCAAGAGGCATTTCACCAATTTCATCTAAAAAGAGCGTTCCTTTATCGGCCAGTTCTAAAATCCCTTTTTTCCCTTCACGATGCGCGCCTGTAAAAGAACCGCCTGCATATCCGAATAATTCGGACTCAATTAAATTCGTTGGCAATGCTGCACAATTGGTTTCATAAAACATTTCATTTTTCCGATGGCTCAGTTCATGTAAATGGCGTACCAATCGACTTTTTCCAACTCCGGTCTCTCCTAAAACAAGAACTGTACTATCGACTACAGATACCTTTTTTATTGTTCCAACTATTCTCTCCATAGCCGCACTTTTAAAAATAAGTCCTTCATGTTCATATGTTTCTCGTAATTCTTTTTTATACGTTTTTAATTGATCAGTCATCGCCTCTACCTGTTGACGCAATTGATAAAGCTCTGTTAAATCACGTGAGTAGCTAATGACCCTTCGTAAATTGCCCTGATCATCAAAAACTGGTCGCGTTCGAACATGTAAATACTCTCCCGATTTTGTCGTTTGCACAATTTCCACCGGCTTCTGTTTTTCAATCACTTCAAGAGTTGCTGACGGATAAAAAATCCCGTCCTTTTGCAGCTCTTTTACACTCTTACCAATTAATTGTTCCGCCGGTAACTGGTAATGTCTTTCACACATGCTGTTTACACGAACGACAATCCCTTTCTCATCAGTTACAAAAATTTCATCAAAAGCGTATTCAAATACATCTTTCAAATCCATAAACGCTCGTTCCTTTTCCGCCACCATCCCAGTCACTCCCTGAGGTTTAAATATTTTAAAAGTTTCATAACCCTGTCTCAAAACACCGCAGGGTTTACCTTTTAATAGGCATAATATGCAAACACGTCCAATTTATATAATGCTTTCTTATCATTATATAACAGGGAGCATAGGAACAGTGGCAAACAAGTTTTTAAATCGCAATTTAAACAGCTTCAAGTGTGGCCTCGCAGAACACTACATAACCCTCACTCGCTTCATCCTTATGTTTTAAACATGGCATGCGGCAGAAACAAGCCATGACCGCTACTACGCGCGGCCAGACCCTCTCGCCCACCTAAAAGAAAGAAGTTTTTACACGTGTGCTTTATCTACTTTCCCATAACAAGACTGAAGCGACTCCTCTAAAATCATAAGCCCTTCTTCAAGCTGCTCATCCGTAATCACAAGCGGCATTAAAACGCGCACGACATTTCCATACGCACCTGCCGTCAATAGCAGCAAACCTCTCTTATTTGTTTCTGCAATAAGATTAGTAGCTAGTTCTTTATTCGGTTCTTTCGTCATTTTGTCTTTCACTAATTCAAAGGCACACATCGCCCCTAGTCCGCGAACATCACCAATGCATTCATATTTTTCAGCCATTTGCTGAAAACGATCCATCACTACTTTTCCAATATGCACAGCTCTTTCATTTAAATTTTCTTTCTCCATTACTTCAAGAACCGCTAATGCAGCACTGCATCCTAATGGACTTCCAGCATACGTTCCGCCTAGTTCACCTGGCGCAGCCTCATTCATTACTTCTTTTCGGCCAATTACACCGCTAATTGGTACACCCGCCCCTAGCGATTTCGATACCGTAATTAAATCCGGTACGACATCGTAATGGTCAATCGCAAAATATTTACCCGTACGGCCAAATCCTGTTTGAATTTCATCAGCAACGAACAAAATACCATTTTCAGCACATAAACGGTGTACTTCTTTTACAAACTTTTTACCAGGAACGATAAAACCGCCTTCTCCTTGTACAGGCTCCATCACAACAGCAGCAATACTTTCTGGTGCAACTTCTGTGATTAAGAAGTTTTTAAATTCTTCAATAATGAAATCTTCATATTGTTCTTCTGTTAATCCAGCTGGACGGCGATATTCGTAAGGGAATGGCGCTTTATAAACTTCTGGTGCAAATGGACCAAATCCATTTTTATATGGCTTTACTTTACTTGTCATTGTCATCGTCATTAATGTGCGGCCGTGAAATCCTTTTGTAAAGGCAATAATCCCTGTTCGTTTCGTATACTTACGAGCAATTTTCACTGCATTTTCAACCGCTTCAGCCCCGCTATTTAAAAACAAAACTTGCTTATCAAAGTTACCCGGTGCGAGCGTAGCTAGCTTTTCTGCCAATTCAATATACGACTCATACATCATTACGTTAAAACCTGTATGGATATATTGATCGATTTGCTTATGAAGAGCTTCTGTAACGGCCGGGTGACAATGTCCGACGTTAATTGTACCGATTGCCCCCGCAAAGTCGATAAATTGATTTCCATCTACATCTGTCACAAGTGCCCCTTGAGCCGATTGAACAAATGTTTGAATGCCATTACTTACTCCTCTTGGGACAATATTTTGACGGCGTTCAAATAATGAAGCTGCTTTTGAACCCGGAATATTTTGATTTACTTTCGCAAAATTTGTTTTCATAATATCTTCCACCTCTTTTAGTCATTTGCTTTTTATAATGCAAGATGTGTGCCAACTTATAAATGTACGATTCTCTTATGTTTTCGTACGTTTTGACACAAAAATAAGTCATTAAAGACTTATTTCAAGTCTTTAATGACTTACCAAAAAGATTTCTATCTATATGTGGTACCGTTACACGCCCATCAGGCTAAGTTTTTAAACTACTAATATTTTAAGATTGAACTACCCCCACCTCAAGATTGAGAGAGAATCGTTGTCCAGCTCTAGCGGCTAGAATCTCCGGTCGTTTCGCCCCCTCGGACGAGGCAAAAAGCGCCTCTCCGTCTTGGGCTCCAACGTCCTGCGATTCTGAGCGAGCCGCTTCCGCTTTTCTAAGGAAGATAGCTGGGGAATAACTGCCCGTAAAAGCCGATTGGTTCAACTAATAATCAGTAGGGGATGAAGAACCCCCCCTACTGATTAAAGTTTCACTTTATCCTAAAACCCTATTGTTCTCTGCCTTTATGGGACCAAATCACAACAGGTATGAGAATTAAAGATAAAAACCCTCCGCTCAAAGCTAATGTAGCATAACTTGTATTCGCTACTATTATTCCTGAAAGAGCACCGCCAGAAGCCCCTGCTAGTGCAATAAAAACATCGAGTGTTCCTTGCGTTTTTGCACGTGTTGAAGGATCCGTAGAATCAACGATTAGAGCTGTACCACTGATTAAACCAAAATTCCAGCCCAATCCAAGTAAAGAAAGAGCAAGTACTAATAGAACCATTGAATCCATCGGCGCGAATGCTGCTAATAAACCAGCAAATAACAATGTAGTACCAGCAGCTATGCTCATGACTGTTCGACCTATTTTATCTACAAGAACACCTGTGACAAGTGAGGGGAAATACATAGAACCTACATGAAACGCAATCACAATTCCGATTTCAGTTAAACCATGACCATGATGTTTCATATGAACCGGTGTCATAGTCATAATTGCAACCATTACAATTTGCGTAAGAACCATAATTGTGGCACCGACCGCAAGACCTCTTTTATTTACTGCTTTATCAACGGGATTTGAATCATTTTCATACTCAAATTCCTTTTTATAAGCTAATATCTTTTTGGAAATATCTAATGGATCTGGGCGAAGCATAATAAACAGTACAATACCTGCTAAGATAAATGCTGTAGCTGATAAAATGAATGGACCTGCAAGTGCTGGAACTCCAATAAAAAGAGCAAAATCTCCCATAATATTCACTAAATTTGGCCCTGCAACAGCTCCAAATGTTGTCATAACCATCGTAACACTAATAGCAGTTGCTCGTTGTTTTTTATTCGCTAAGTCAGTCCCAGCATAACGAGCTTGTAAATTTGTTGCTGTACCTGAACCATAAATCAATAGAGAAGCAAATAATAGAATTATATTATTCATCATGGCTGCAATCACAACTCCAATTGCACCGAGTCCGCCGACAATAAAACCGGTTGCGAGACCTGTCCGACGTCCATAACGTTGAGAAAGTCTTCCTACAATTAAAGCTGCGCATGCTGAACCTAAAGTATATAAAGCTGCTGGAACTCCTGCATAGGCATCAGTTCCAAGCATTTGTTGTGCTAACAGGGCACCTACAGTAATTCCCGCCGCTAAACCAGCCCCGCCGAAAATCTGTGATAGGCTCACAACGAATAACACTCTTCTATATAATTTTTTTAGCTTTTCTGGAGAAGTTATGTAACTCTCGATTGAATCTTGTGCTTTATCGAACATTTATGAACACCTTCTTTACATCTTGCTGATTAAAACGTAACAGCTATATCAGCTAGTTCGTAAATAACGTAATTTCCAACCGCTTTGGGCTAGATAAACTTTTTCCTACTCTTGCAAACTCTTGATATTATAAATCTTTTAAACTTCGTTCATTAAGCATGTAAAATCCCCCGAACTATTCAATTAATTAATTGAATAGTTTGAGTGTAATCCTACATATAAATCTTTGTCAATTCATCCGTTTTCATAACTACTCAGCTACCTCCAGATTTTAATGATTTGATATTTCAATTTTTAAGTTCACCTCCGCAAATATTCATTAACGCTGGGAATAAAGAAAACTGGAAGTGAAATGTATGAACCGAAAAATAATTTTAGATGGTTATGGAAAAACTTGAGCAATTACATACAAAAACGCCATCCTTTCCTATAATTCTATAGAAAGAATGGCGTTTTTCTTCATTTGATTATGAATAACATCCACGGTGATACATCACTACTATTTTCTTTTATTAATCATCATCTCTAGCATGATCTTATCCATATTCGGTGAACCTTCATTTCCTAATCGGCAAAAGTTCTCGATTGTTTTATCAACATCTGTTTCGATAAATCCATCTGTAGCAGAGATACACATTCCTTGTGAGGCTAACAGTGCAGATTGTACAGCTGCGCTTGAACAAGTTGCTACTTTCATCGCACATCCTGCTTTTGCTCCGTCACAAAGCATCCCTGTTACATTTCCAAGTGTATTTTGGATGGCATACTTTATCTTTTCAATATCTCCGCCTAATAAATACGTAATAGCAGCCGATGCACTTGCACCAGCAACTGTTACACCGCAAAGTGCAGACAAACGCCCAAATTGATTTTTAATGTAAATCGCTAATAAATGGCTTAACGTAACAGCACGAATTAACTCTTCTTCAGAAGCATTCAATTTCTCACCTGCAGCTACTACAGGCATCGTTACGGCAATCCCTTGATTACCGCTTCCTGAGTTAGCCATTACTGGCATTGTCGAACCCGCCATACGCGCATCTGAACCAGCAGCTGCTAACGCCATCGCATGAGTTGTTAAATCATCTGATAGAATTCCTTTTAATACATTTGCCTTTAATGTTTTTCCAACTTGTAAGCCATATTCATTCGACAGACCATCTAATGCCACATTACGATTCAGTTCAATACTCTTTTTTACAAGTGCCAATTCCATTACATCTACAGTCGTAACAAATTCATATATTTCCGGAATCGTTAGTTCATCACGTTCTTCTTCAGAAGTGGAAAAGTTTGTATTTCCACATCCATTCTTATAAACAAGCTCTCCATTCGCTTCTACTAATGCGATAAATGTGTGATTATCATAAATAATAACTCTTGTATATCCCGCGTCAGTCGTAAGCTTCACTTCAATGTATAGCTTTTTAGACGTATCTGCTAATTCTACAGACACCTGCCCCGCTTCTACTAAAGAGATTGCTTGTTCTTCATCTTCTTCTGAAACTCCAGCTAACACTTCTAAACCTTTTTTACTATCTCCGGCTAACACACCTAAAGCAGCAACAAAGTCAATTCCCGTAGCCTTCATTCCTGGTATACCAACCGCCATTGCATTTTTAATAACATTTGTACTTGCAAATACTTCGATGGACTGTATGTCACCCTTCATATAATCTCTTGCAGTAGCTGCGGCTAACGCAATCGACACTGGTTCTGTACACCCTAAAGCAACGACTAATTCTTTCTCTAACACACGTAACATACTATTCTTGTTCACAAATTACCCCTCCTGTCTTTCAACTACTCATTATGTAAAATAATGAACAAGTTTTCGCAAACAATTAATTGTTTTCATCTTTAATCTTCTATAAATAACGGTATATAGTTGGTTCAGATATTTATAACATTTTTGGCCACTTTACAATTTTCTTCCACTACCTTCGAAAGAAATGTAACGAACGGATAGTATTGCTGTAATAATGTTTCATTCTCCAATACCACCTGTATTAAATTGTAATAATAATAAATTATCGTAATAATTTATTATTATTACAATTTAATAGTACCATGATATGTAAACGATTACAAAGCGTTTTCGAGTCCTTTTAATTTTTCAATATACTTACTATGCAAATACATCATGGACGCTATTTGTTTCCTCCTTTTGTTTTAAGTAGAAAAGGGCACTGACCGCTTCCACGTGCGGCCAAACGCTCTCACCCATCTAAAAAAGGCGGTTTCCCATTCTTCACAAAAAAAACTACCTCTTACAAGGTAGTTTCCTGCTGTTCTGGAACAAATAATTCCAAACAGTGATACATATTTTCAAACTCCATCGGTGCATCTCCGCCATATTCACCATCTAAATTAATCATTAATTTTTCTGTTGAATGTACTTTAATTCGATTTGCTTGTGTATATAGCACTTTCGGATTATTGATATGCTCGCCGCGCTGCGCTTGTGTCGCTGCTTTAATTAAGTCTGCAATCGATCCTTTTTTTAATATTAACAAATCAAATAAACCATCATTAATAGAAGCATACGGCGCTACTTTTTCAAAGCCACCGACTGATCGTGTATTTGTAATTAAAAACATTGTAATTTCTTCTCGTAATATTTTTCCATCATACTCAATTTCTACATATGTTGGATGTAAAGATGGTAACATTTCAATACCTTTTAAATAATAAGCAAGTTGTCCAAGTACTGTTTTTAATTTACTTGGTACTTCGTATGTTAATTCAGTTATGCGGCCACCGCCTGCAATATTAATAAAGTATGTATCATTTGCTCTTCCAAGATCAAGAGGTACCGTTTGACCAGCACAAATGATATCAACGGCTTCTTCAATTGTACGAGGTACACCAATCGCCCTAGCAAAGTCATTTGTTGTTCCAACTGGAATAATTCCGAATTTTGGACGATGGTCATTTCCAACTAACCCATTTACAACTTCATTTAATGTACCGTCGCCGCCTGCTGCGATAACAACATCAAACTTACGCTCTGCCGCTTGTCTCGCTGCCACAGTTGCATCTCCAGGACCTGTTGTCGCATGACATGATGTTTCATATCCTGCTTGTTCTAATTTTTGCAGTACTTCCGGTAAGTTTTTCTTAAACAACTCACGACCAGAAGTTGGATTATAAATAATTCTTGCTCGTTTCATATAATATTAGCACAGGAAAACCCTCATTCATCAAAAAAGGGAAAGGAATAGCCGCTAAGTATTTACTTAGCATTCCTATGCATACCCTCCTTCCATTTTTCACTCTCACGAAGCTATATAACTTCATTTTTCACATTAAGGTGCTATTTATTTCATATGATGAAAAAATTCTCTCTAAATTTAGATTTATCATTATTAGAAGCTTTTTGCAACTATCTTACCAAACTTAACATGACAGCATTTCCCTTATCTTTGTCAGTTAATCAAACGTTTGTTTAAACGAAATACCATTTAAACAAACGTTTGATTAACCCAGAAAAACACCCATTTATGGGTGTTTTTTCTGATTAATCTTTGCTGCTACTGTCTAACTTTGGTGGCTAGAACCATCCACCTCCGCTTTTCTTTATTATCGCTTGTTAATCTCTTCAAGTAAGATTTTATTAACAAGTGGCGGATTTGCTTGTCCTTTTGTAGCTTTCATAATTTGACCAACTAAGAAGCCAATTGCACGGTCTTTACCGTTTTTGAAATCTTCAATAGATTGTTCATTATTATCAAGAATTTCTGTTACGATTTTGCGAAGTGCTCCTTCGTCAGAAATTTGAACAAGACCTTTTGCTTTTACAATTTCTTCTGGGTCTCCACCGTTTTCAATTAATTCGTTAAATACTTTTTTCGCAATTTTAGACGAAATTGTACCTTTTTCAATTAATTGAATCATTTTAGATAAACCAGCTGGTGTTAGTGCTACGTCTTGTAATTCTTTTTGTTGTTTGTTTAAGTATGCTAATACTTCACCCATTAACCAGTTTGATGTTAATTTCGCGTCTGCACCGTCTACAACTGTTGCTTCGAAGAAATCAGACATCTCTTTCGTTAATGTTAATACGTGTGCATCATAAGCTGGTAAGCCAAGCTCTTCTACATAACGTACTTTACGAGCATCTGGAAGCTCAGGAATAGAAGCGCGAACGCGCTCTTTCCACTCATCGTCGATGTAAAGCTCTACTAAGTCTGGCTCTGGGAAGTAACGGTAATCGTCAGATCCTTCTTTCACACGCATTAAGATTGTTTTCTTTGTCGCTTCATCATAGCGGCGTGTTTCTTGTTGGATGATACCACCTGATAATAGCTCTTTTTCTTGACGCACTTGTTCAAATTCAAGACCTTTTTGTACGTAAGTGAAAGAGTTTAAGTTTTTCAATTCCGCTTTTGTACCGAATTTCTCTTGTCCAACTGGACGAAGGGAAATGTTCGCATCACAACGAAGGGAACCCTCTTCCATCTTACAATCAGATACGCCTGTATATTGAATGATAGACTTTAATTTTTCTAAGTATGCATATGCTTCTTCTGGCGTACGCATATCTGGCTCAGATACGATTTCGATTAACGGCATACCTTGACGGTTATAGTCTACTAATGAGTAGCCTTCGCTTGTATGCGTTGATTTACCTGCATCTTCTTCTAAATGAAGACGTGTAATACCGATACGTTTCTTTTTACCGTCTACTTCAATTTCAATCCAACCATTTTCCCCAATTGGTTTATCATATTGAGAAATTTGGTATGCTTTCGGGTTATCTGGATAGAAATAGTTTTTACGGTCAAATTTTGTTTCTGTTGCGATTTCACAGTTTAATGCCATTGCAGCTTTCATTGCAAAGTTAACTGCCTCTTTATTTAGAGTTGGAAGCACCCCAGGATATCCTAAGTCAATTACACTTGTTTGTGTATTTGGATCCGCTCCAAATTCTGTTGGACTCGCAGAGAAAATTTTCGAATTCGTTTTTAACTCAACGTGAACCTCTAAACCGATAATTGTTTCAAAATTCATCTATGCTCGCCTCCTTACAGACTTGCTTTTTTTGTATGATAATCTGTTGCTTGCTCGAACGCATGTGCAACGCGATAAATTGTTGCTTCATCGAAGTGTTTACCGATAATTTGTAGTCCAAGTGGCATGTTGTTTGCACCGAATCCACACGGAACAGAAATTGCCGGAACACCTGCTAAGTTTACTGGAATTGTTAAAATATCATTTGCATACATTGTCATTGGATCATCGACTTTTTCGCCCACTTTAAACGCTGGAGTTGGCGTTGTTGGTCCAATAATAACATCATAGTTTGCAAATACATTTTCAAAATCATTTTTAATTAATGTACGTACTTGTTGTGCTTTTTTGTAATATGCATCATAGTAACCAGAGCTAAGTGCAAATGTACCAAGCATAATACGACGTTTTACTTCGTCACCGAAGCCTTCGCTACGCGTATTCTTGTAAAGGTCCATTAAGTTATTCACATTATCAGAACGAACGCCGTAACGTACGCCATCAAAGCGTGAAAGGTTTGCAGACGCTTCAGAAGAAGAGATTAAGTAGTATGCTGCTAATGCGTATTTAGAGTGTGGAAGCGATACTTCTTCCCAAGTTGCGCCCATGCCTTCTAACACTTTTAACGCAGCTAGTACAGATTCACGAGCTTCTTCGCCAACACCTTCACCTAAATATTCTTTTGGCACAGCGATGCGTAAGCCTTTTACGTCACCAGTTAAACCAGCTAAGTAATTTCCAACTTCAATGTTTGCAGAAGTTGTATCCATACGGTCCACACCAGAAATCGCTTGTAGTAAGTATGCATTGTCTTCTACTGTACGCGTAATCGGTCCGATTTGGTCAAGAGAAGATGCAAACGCAACTAAACCATAGCGAGATACACGACCATATGTTGGTTTTAAACCAACAACACCGCAATATGCTGCTGGTTGACGGATGGAACCACCTGTATCAGAACCTAAAGAGAATAATACTTCTCCTGCTGCTACTGCTGCTGCAGAACCACCACTAGATCCACCTGGAACATAATCTAAATTCCATGGATTCTTTGTTGCATAAAAACCAGAGTTTTCGTTAGAAGAACCCATCGCAAACTCATCCATGTTTAATTTACCAATTGTAATTGTGTCAGCAGCGTTTAGCTTTTGCACAACTGTTGCATCATAAATTGGGTCAAAGTTTGCTAATATTTTGCTCGCACATGTTGTACGAAGACCTTTTGTTACGATGTTATCTTTCACGCCAATTGGCATACCAAATAGTAAACCGTTATCTTCAGCGCCTAACTTCGCATCTAATTCCTTCGCTTTCGCACGTGCATTTTCTTCATCTAATGTAAGAAAAGCTTTTACGTTATCTTCAACATCCGCAATACGTTTGTAAGATTCCTCTACTAAATCCGTAACGGAAATTTCTTTGCTGTTTAACTTCTTATGTAACTCTGATACAGAATGATCAAATAATGACATCGAAATTCCCCTCCTCTATTCTAAAACTGCTGGAACACGGATTTGATTCTCTTTGTGATCCGGTGCATTTTTTAATACTTCTTCAACTGGTAAACCTTTTTCAGGTACGTCTTCACGCATAATATTCTTCATATCTAATACGTGAGTTGTTGGTTTTACGTTTGTTGTATCTAATTCATTTAACTGCTCTGCAAATGTAACAATTGCATCGAGTTGTTTTTGAAATTTTTCTGCTTCTTGATCAGTAATTGCAAGACGCGCTAAATGGGCAACGTGCTTTACATTCTCAACGGAAATTCTTGACACGGCTAGGCCACCTCCATAATATATCGTACAATCTACAATACTATTGATGATACCAAATTTTCAGTAGTTCAAGCAAGTCAACACAGCGTACTTCACTCATTTTTGGACAAAAAAAGAAAGGCTTTCGCCTTCCCTGTCATTTTATTACTTTTCAATTGGTTCTTTCTTCGGAAGGTGTTCATTATCTTCCTCATTATCACGAATTGTTTTTTGCAGCACAAAACTAGACATTGTTAAAAATAATGTACCAATTAAATAATAGCCTTTTACACTAAGTGTTTCATCTAACGTATAAATACCAATTAGCATACCAGAAAGCGCACAAACGAAAGAAGTCCATGCTAAAAATGTGAACGCTTGAGTATTTCTCCTTCTCATTATTATCCCCCTTATCATTGCTCAACTCACTATTAGATAGTGCATTATTATCCATATTATGAAGGAATATGTAAAATAGCCTATCTTTTGTATTACTCTAGCATATATATAGTTCTTTATAAAGAATAAAATAGATTTAGTCTGAAAATTTAAAAACAATTGACATTTATTACAATTGAGCATAGAATGAAAAATATATTACGAACCTCGAAATATACGGGAGTGGAAATAATTGCTGCAATACGAACATTTTTTAGACTTACTGCTTGATAACGCCAAGAAGCTTTTCTATCCTGAAGAATGGGTAAGCCTTGATTTATCACTTTCAAAAACAGAAGTATTTTGCTTGCTTTGGATGGAGCGAAATACAGACATTACAATGAGTAAAATTGCGGAGCTTCTCGATATTCCAATGAGTACGACAACAGGTGTAGTCAACCGTCTCGTAAAAAAAGGATATATTGAGCGCTATCGAAGTGAAAGTGATCGTCGCATTGTATTGATTCGTTTAACGGAAGCTGGTCTAGAGCTTGTAGGAGAAGTAAAACAAAATGCTGCTTATTACTTTAGCCTTGTAACAGAAGCGCTATCAGAAGAAGAAAAGGCATTTTTACTACAGATCTTCCAAAAGATCATGAATCATATTGCTACATCACCACAAAAACCAGAAGAAAAGCTTACTTCAGCTAAGATTAAAAACATTCCGATTGAATAGACCCCTCTGCGGGTTTTTATTCAAAAATATATTTCGACTCTCGTAATATTCGACTATCGAAACAAAGGGGATATGAATGATGAGAATTATTTTGTACACAGGTAAAGGCGGCGTAGGAAAAACAAGTATTTCAGCAGCAACAGCAATGCAAAGTGCAAAACAAGGATTAAAAACGTTAGTCATGAGCACCGATCCTGCACATAGCTTAGGAGATTCCTTTGGTATGAAACTTTCATCAGAACCTCAAGAAATTTGTGAAAACCTATGGGCGCAAGAGATTAATACAATCTATGAAATGGAAAAGGGCTGGGGTAAACTGCAAAAATATATTACATTGCTATTTACATCAAAAGCAGCTGACGATATTACGACAGAGGAACTTACGATGTTCCCAGGTATGGAAGATTTAATTAGTTTATTGCGTGTATTAGATTACTATAAACAAAAAACATATGATGTCATCATTATTGATTGTGCTCCAACTGGCGAAACATTAGCAATGTTAAGCTTTCCTGATATGCTCGGCTGGTGGATGGAAAAACTATTTCCAATTAAACGTAAAGTATTAAAAGTTGTCCGTCCTGTTGCACAGCCACTTATCGGATTCCCCCTTCCTACCGACGATACTATGGAAGAATTAACAAATACGCTCGAACAACTCGGTGAAATGAGAGATATTTTATCCAACCGAGAAGTAACAAGCGTTCGCGTTGTTGTCAATCCGGAAAAAATGGTGATTAAAGAAGCACAGCGCAGCTTCACATATTTAAATTTATATGACTACAACGTTGATGCCATCATGATTAATCGTATCATTCCTGATACTGTAACAGATTCATATTTTCAAGCATGGAAAGATGCGCAAAAGAAATATAAAGCATTAATTCAAGATAGTTTTCAGCCGCTTCCTATTTACGAGGCACCTATGTTTGAACAAGAAGTAGTTGGCTTATCTATGTTAGAACGTGTCGGTGATGCTTTATTTAAACACGATCCTGATCCAACTGCGGTAAAGTTTAACGGCCGAACGCAGTATGTCACAAAAAACGGCGATGAATATATCTTTGTGCTATCCATCCCATTCTCTGATAAAAGTGAACTCTCTTTAAATCAAAAAGGTGACGAATTGATTATCCGTGCTGGTTCCGTAAAGCGAAACATTACATTACCAAAAACATTAACGCATTTATCCATTCAAGGTGCAAAATTTGAAGGTGATGTCCTCAACATTCGATTTGGAGGTGTCGTTCATGCGTGAAGACTTACTACGAAAAATGATTCGGACGAAAATTGAGGTTGGGTCGTATATGATAAACGAATTACCTGCCCCGCTTCAGCAGCGAGCAAAAGGGTTATTAAACATATTTCAGGAAGAACTCACTTCTTATATAAAGGAACAGAAGCAACCTGCGGAAACTTCTTTAAAACGTGTGACAATTGAATAATGATATAGGAAAAGACCAGGGAAAATCCTGGTCTCCTCCACTTAAATTTCTTAGTTTTAATCTCATGCAAAATTAAGACTTCCATTGTAGGGTAGATTTTTGAAAAAATACTGCATTAACGTCGCAATACACAATAATTATTTAATAGAACCAAATTGGACAGAGGAGGTTTTTCCATTGGGAGAATTGGTTATTTTATTTTTATTTGCTATTACATTACATAATTTAGAAGAAGCAGTATGGTTACCAGAGTGGTCAAATCACGCCTCAAAATTCCACAAACCTGTAGGGAAAAACGAATTTTATTTTGCAGTTATCGTTATTACTTCTTTAGCTTACCTTTCAACTTTTTATTATTTATTTTCTCCAAATTCAAGTCTGGCTAAATATATTCTTATTGGCTTCATTAGTTCAATGATTATCAACGTCATTTTTCCCCATTTACTCGCAAGTATCGTGTTAAAAAGATATGCACCAGGCCTCTTAACTGGCATGTTATTGAATATTCCTATTAATAGTTTCATTCTTTATCAATTTTTTAAAAACAACGAATTAACTTTTAGAGAGTTATTTTTATCCACACTTATAGTAGCAGGAGTATTAATAAGTTTAATCCCCATTCTATTCAAAATAGGAAAATCCATTTCTAAACCGTTTAATTAAAAACGAAAACAATTCAGTTTTAAATTTATGTAAATTTCTTCACCCTATAAAAGGAAAACTCTCTAAAGTAATGGAATAATTAAACGAATACAAAATTGAAAACGGGGGGCTGTAACAGAAATGAAAACTGCTCTTTTACTCGTAGATATCCAAAATGATTATTTTCCAGATGGAAAGATGGAACTACGCAACGCCGATGAAGCAAGCGAATATGCACAGCGCATACTACAACATTTCCGTGATACAAACCAGCCTATTTTTCATATTCAACATGTTTCCATGCAGGAAAATGCAACGTTTCTTCTTCCGAATACAGAAGGCGTACATATCCATGAAAGAGTTCGTCCTTTTCAACAGGAAACGGTCATATTGAAGCATTTTCCTAATAGTTTTCGAGAAACACCGCTATTAGAAAAATTACAAAATTTTCAAATTGAACACGTCGTTGTATGCGGCATGATGACCCATATGTGCATCGACGCTACAGTACGAGCTGCCTTTGATTTTGGTTTTACATGCACAGTGGTGCATGATGCGTGTGCAACGAAAGATTTAATCTTTAAAAACGTTTCGATTCCGGCTGTATACATTCACAATACCATTCTAGCTGCTTTAAACGGCGTATATGCTGAGGTAATCAGCGAGGCAGAATTTTTACAACGCGAACAATCCCTTCAGACTTAATCAAAGAAATTGTTTCTATTTTTCTTAAAGTATATATAAAAAAACACCGCTTTCAGCGAGCAAACTGAAAGCGGTGTCTTCTTGTCTAATCATAGATTTTCCTTCAAATTGTATTATACAGGAAACTTATAAAATTTATACAGAGAAATATGACGAACGGGTAAAACTTTCTAGTTATTTTGTTTGTTTTTATTTAAAATTAAGCGTAACAATCCAAAATAAGGATGTGTAACTCATGAAATTTTCAATTCAACGCAATCCACTGCTGTCTCTACTCATTATTGCATTATGTCCCATACCTTTTATTCTCTTTTTTGCAAAAGAAGCTGATACAGGCTCCATTATAGGTGGAATCATTATGCTGCTCATTATACTTATGCTTCTATGGGCACTATTTCATTCTTATCACGAGATTACACATACACATTTCATTGCTGTATTTGGTTTCTTTAAAATTATGATTCCGCTCCATGAAATAACGAGCATCAGATACACTTACAACTTACTTTCTGCACCTGCCTGGACGTTTAAGCGCGTAGAAATTACTTATAGCAACTATGATATAGCTCTTATATCGCTGCCAAAAGACCCCGATTTATTTATGAAAACAATGCAAGAGAAATGTCCACTTCTAAATAAGAATAGGAACTAACCTAGGGGGTTAGTTCCTTTCTGCGCGCGCATGTCGAATACTGCCGAACGGTCTTTATCTTGTGTCGAAGCGCTGATATATCCGAAAAAGCGCCGATAAACGAGGCATTTCCGCCGATATATTTGAAAAAGCGCTGATATCAGTTCATTTACCTATACGAATTCCAGTTGAATACAGTCAATTCTAACGCGCCGAGCAAAAAAAGACCTACACTCACTCTCTGACCGATTCTGATCTTTCAACACATAAGTCGCTGCTATGCAGAATACAATGCGCTCGCTACTGGCCTGCTCCTTTTGTTTAAAACTTAGCATGTGGCAGGAAAAGGCATTGACCGCTACTATGCATGATGGCCAGACGCTTTCTCCCTCCCATAAAAAAGGTAACTACTCAGCCATACATTTCATTTTTCTTTTTCCAGCATATAAATTGCTGCCATGCAGATCAAAATGGCAATGCAGATTGTTGCCCTTCTTTATTTGAAAACGCTTGGCGTGGCAGAAACAGGCACTGACCGCTACTATGCGCGGCCAGACGCTCTCTCCCTCCCATAAAAAGAAAAGGGTTTTTTATATCCTTTTGTATATAAAATAATTAAAGACCTTCTCGCTAGCGAGAAGGTCTTTCCTATACTTCTTATAGGGTTTCAGAAGTAGTTTTTGCTTGCATGTGAAGTGCTAAGTAGTCAGGGCCACCAGCTTTAGAGTCTGTACCAGACATGTTAAAGCCACCGAATGGTTGGTAACCTACGATTGCACCAGTACATCCACGGTTGAAGTATAAGTTACCAACGTGGAAGTCTTCACGTGCTTTTTCAATATGTTCACGGTTATTCGTAACAACTGCTCCTGTTAAACCGTATTCTGTATTGTTTGCAATTGCAAGTGCATGATCAAAGTCTTTTGCTTTGCAGAATGCTACAACTGGTCCGAAGATTTCTTCTTTCATAAGACGAGCATCTTCTGCAACGTCAGCAATGATTGTTGGTTTAATGAACCAACCTTGAGAATCATCACCTTCACCGCCTGCTACAAGTTTACCTTCTTCTTTACCAATCGCAACGTAGCTCATTACTTTATCAAATGCAGCTTGGTCGTTAACAGGTCCCATGTTTATGCCTTTTTCAGCTGGGTTTCCTACTGTTAATTCATTTGTTAATTCAATTGCACGGTTTAATACGTGATCGTATACATCTTCATGGATTACTGCGCGAGAACATGCAGAACATTTTTGTCCTGAGAATCCAAATGCAGATGCAACGATAGATTTTGCTGCTAATTCAAGATCTGCTTCTTTATCAACAACAATTGTATCTTTACCGCCCATTTCAGCGATAACGCGTTTTAACCAAATTTGTCCTGGATTTACTTTTGCTGCGCGTTCGTAAATACGAATACCAACATCGCGTGATCCAGTGAAGCTGATGAAGCGTGTACGAGGATGATCTACTAAGTAGTCACCAACTTCAGAACCGTTACCAGGAATGAAGTTTACTACGCCTGCTGGTAAGCCAGCTTCTTCTAATACTTCCATAAACTTCGCCGCTACTACAGGTGTTGTACTAGCTGGTTTTAATAATACAGTGTTACCAGACACTAATGCAGCTGTTGTCATACCAGCCATAATAGCGAATGGGAAGTTCCAAGGAGAAATAATAACACCTACTCCTAATGGAATGTAAGAAAAACGATTATATTCAATTGGACGGCTTTCTACCGGAATGCCATCTTTTAATTTCAACATTTGACGACCATAGTACTCCATGAAGTCAATTGCTTCTGCTGTATCAGCATCTGCCTCATTCCATGGCTTACCTGCTTCTTTTACAAGAATTGCGGAAAACTCATGTTTTCTGCGGCGAACGATTGCAGCTGCGCGGAATAAAATGTCTGCGCGCATTTCTGGTTTCGTTTTTCTCCAAGTTTGGAATGTTTCATCCGCTACTTGCATTGCTTTCTCTGCTAATTCACGACTTGCTTTTGAAACGCGGCCAACGACTTCTTCTTTATTTGCAGGATTTACAGAAACGATTTTATCGTCTGTAGTGATCTTTTCTCCCCCAATAATTAATGGATAGTCTTGTCCAAGATAAGATTCTACTTTCTTTAAACCTTCTTCAAATGCAACTTTATTTGCCTCTACTGTAAAATCTGTAAATGGCTCATGTTTGTATGCTACTACCATTATTTTAGCCTCCCCTTAGAAAAAAACGTTTACATTAAATACAATATTATTCTACACGATAATTTCGATTTGTTCAAATATTCTTAGACTTATATTTTTAAAATTAAAAAATTTTTTAAATATAATAAATAAAAAAACAACATGATGCATATGCATCATGTTATGAAATATGGATATATTCCCAAAAATTCTTTCCAATTAATAAAATTGTTACTGCCAAAAATAAAATACGCACATATCCTACACCCTTTTCAACAGCAAATCTCGAACCGAAATATGCACCTGCAACCATAGATACACCCATAATTAAGCCATATTTAAATTGAATTGCACCTAAAAATAAAAATGTAATCAACGATACAATATTGCTAACAAAATTTAAAATTCGACCTGCGGCAGCCGCGCGGATAAAATCCAAACCAATTAATAAAAATGCAAAAATTAAAAATGAACCTGTGCCTGGTCCAAAAAAACCATCATAAAATCCAATAATCAAAATGACTAGATAAAATAAAAATGTTTTTCCCTTCGTCATTTTTTTATAAGTAGATACACTACCCCAATCTTTTTTTACAATAATATAAATAGCAATTAATACGAGTAAAACTAATACAAGAGGACGCATCACATCCGGTGGAATGAACTTTACAACAAATGCACCTGCAACTGCCCCAACGATTGTGAATGGAATGAGTTTCCCTACAATGCGAAAATCTACTTTTTTAGAACGAATAAAATACATTGTACTCGTAAATGAACCCATTGTTGCCGCCAACTTATTTGTTGCGATTGCTGAAGCTGGCGGTAAACCTATAAACATAAGTGCCGGAAGCGAAATTAAGCCGCCTCCTCCAACAATAGAATCAATAAATGATGCTAAAAAACCAAAAGCAATAAGTAGTATAATGACCTGCAAACTTAAATCTTCCATCTGTACTTTCCCTCGATCCCCTTTTTATATAACAACATTAAAAATTATAACAAAATTTTCACTATACAAATAATAAAAACACCTTTCTTTTAGGTGGGCGAGAGCGGCTGGCCATGTATAGAAGCGGTTAGGGCCTATTTTCTGCCACATGCCATGTTTAAAAAGCGAGCGCAAATCACGTTATGTTTTACATAGCAGTGACTTATATACAATGGATTTATAGACAAAAAGCCGTTCCTCATAAAAGGAACGACTTTTCTTAATCTAACACTTGAACAAATGGCTTATCTTGTTTCACGTCGCGAATAATAATTGCTTCTGGACGGTCTACAGATTTAATTGTAACTTGTACTTTAATATAATTAGGGAAATCCATAACGGCCCCAGTTACGTATTGTGTAAATCCAATGACCTCTGCCTTTCCACTAAACTGAACTGGAATTTCAAGCTTCAATTCTTTTAATTGACCGTCTTTATAAAATCCTCTGCCTACAACTGCAGTATAATCACCTGTAAAATACTCCGCTATTTTCGCATTGAAGTTCTTTACATTTGTTGCATCATCACGATAATTCGTTTCTGCGTCATTAGAAGGGAATAAATAATACTTTTCGTCTAACGCTTTCCAATCGTCTACTTTATCGCTGCCTTTATCAACTTTTGAATACGATAAGAAAGAACCTGGTACAAGTGAAGATTTCGATTCCTGCTTGTAGATTGCAAAAGTAATTGGAACATTTTTCAATTCATCTTTCTTGCGTAGAAGTGGCAGGATTTCTTGCGCCATTTTTTTCCCTTCTTCTAGCAATGTTTTATCATCAATTTTTTGTTCACGCGGATAGCCGTGTTGTTCTGTAAAATAATGAACGGAATTCATCGCAAGACCAATAACAATTCCGCCTAATTCTGCTTGATTCTCATCTTTTATTTTCAAGTAATCTTGTTCTAAAATTTGCGATAAATACATTGGACTCTTTTGATTTCTTGCTTCTAGTGTTTCCGGTTCTCCTGGTGGTAGTTCTGGATTTAAACCATTCGGTAACCTCTTCTTCAACACTTTTTCTAAATTACTTTGCTGCTCAGGTGTACGTTTTCTCTCAATCAATGCTTGTATCGTATCTTTATCTAAATACTTTCCACCTTGAAATATATAATCTTTCGTACTATATGATTCTTGCGCAATGCGCATTAATCCTGTTTCAAATTCATCAACATCTAAACGGCTATTTAGTCCTTTCACAGCTAACCCTCGTGCCGATCCTTTTTCAAATGGAACTGCCGTTTTATAATAATCATCAGAAATCGAGTATTTCGAAATAATTGATTTATCTTTCGAATTCCCTTTTTCTACAATTTTTTGTTCTTTTTTTGGCCCTATACTACATCCACTAAGAAGTAATCCAAGGCTTAACGCTGCTAATATCACTTTTTTCATGGTAACTTTGCACCTCTTAATTATTGAGCTCTTGTAAGAACCTCGCTTCATCCCAAATCTCAACGTTATGTTTTTGTGCTTGCGCTAACTTAGAACCAGCAGCTTCTCCTGCAACGACTAAGTCTGTACTTTTACTTACACTGCCTGTGACTTTCCCGCCAAGCGCCTCAATTTTCTTTTTCGCTTCACTTCGGCCCATCACTTCTAGCTTTCCTGTTAACACAACCGTTTTTCCTGCAAAATAAGACTCGATGTTTTCTAAATCTGCTCGTTTTATCCCTTTATAAGTCATGTTTACACCATATGACTTAAATTGTTGTAATAGTTCTTGTACATCTTCATTATCAAAATACGTAACGATCGATTGCGTCATTTTTTCACCAATCTCATTAATAGTTGTCAGCTCTTCTTCTGTAGCGTTCACGATGTGATCCATCGTTTCATAATGTTCCGCTAACGTACGAGCGGCCTTTGCTCCAACGTGACGAATACCAAGACCGAACAATAAACGCTCTAATGAATTATCTTTGGAAGCTTCAATCGCTTGTACTAAATTTGAAGCAGATTTTTCTCCAAAACGTTCTAGTTGTAATAACTGTTCTTTCGTTAATGTATAAAGATCTGCAAATGTACGAATATAATCTGCATCAAACAACTGCGTAATTACCCGTTCGCCTAATCCGTCAATATTCATTGCATTACGTGATACAAAGTGAATTAATCCTTCTCGAATTTGTGCAGGACATGCTGGATTAATACACCGAAGAGCAACCTCTTCTTCTAAACGAACAAGTTCACTCTCACATGCTGGGCAATGCGTTGGCATATAAAATTCTTCTTCTTCACCTGTACGGCGGTCTACAATCACATTTACAACTTCAGGAATGATGTCTCCCGCTTTCTTTACAACAACATAATCACCGATGCGAATATCCTTTTCACGAATTAAATCTTCGTTGTGTAAGGAAGCACGGCGGACAATCGTTCCTGCCACGCGTACTGGTTCTAACTCAGCAGTTGGAGTTACAACACCTGTACGTCCAACGCTTAGTTCAATACCCGTCAGTTTTGTAACAACTTCTTCAGCTGGGAATTTATATGCAATGGCCCATCTTGGACTTTTTGCTGTTGTTCCTAAGCTTTCTTGAAGTGATACATCGTCTACTTTAATAACAATACCATCAATTTCGTAATCAAGATGCGGACGTTTTTCTTGCCACTCTTGCACGTAATCAATGACTTCATCAATTGTTTCGCAAACTCGGCGATTCGGGTTTGTTTTAAATCCAAGCTCTCCTAAAAGGTTTAACGATTCACTATGCGATGCGATCGTCTTTCCTTCTAAATCAGTAAGCCCATATACAAATAAAGATAAATTACGCTTCGCTGCAATTTTTGGATCTAATTGACGCAATGAACCCGCAGCTGCATTTCGTGGATTCGCAAAGACTGCTTCTCCGTTCTGCTCTTTTTCTTCATTTAATTTCACAAATGAACGTTTCGGCATGTACGCTTCTCCGCGCGCTTCTAGCGTCATTTCTTCTGTTAAACGCAGGGGAATCGCTTTAATCGTTTTTAAATTTTGCGTAATATCCTCACCCGTTGTACCATCACCACGAGTTGCTCCTTGAATGAAGCGTCCTTTTTCATAATGAAGGGAAACCGCCAGTCCGTCAATTTTTAATTCGCACACATATCTTACATTTTGATCGTCAATTCCTTGACGTACCTTGCGATCAAAATCACGTAAATCACCTTCATTAA
Organism: Bacillus sp. 491mf; assembly: GCF_900112415.1. Classification (GTDB taxonomy): domain Bacteria; phylum Bacillota; class Bacilli; order Bacillales; family Bacillaceae_G; genus Bacillus_A. The sequence goes on along the minus strand of NZ_FOLV01000019.1, from coordinate 19,257 downwards.
AAGCATTCCCTAAACTTAACATCGGGGATTTATGTGTTACTTTCTCAAAAATATCAAGAATCTCTCCGCCAACACGAACGGTTGGCGAGTCTTCTGTAAAAAATTCCGGATGTTCTGTTTCTAATTTAATTAACTCTTGCATATGACGATCATACTCTGCATCTGATACAGATGGCTGATCTAGCACGTGATACTCATAATTAAGTTTATTTAAAATGTCACGAAGCTCTTCAATACGCTTTTGTGCTGCTTCTTTCGACATGACCTCATTCCTTTCTTACACTTTCGTCACTGGCGCAAATTTAGCCATTAATCGTTTAATGCCAATTGGACTTGGGAACGCGATGTCTAATTCTTTTCCATCGCCTTCACCTTTCACACTCACAACAGTGCCAATCCCCCATTTTTGATGGGATGCTTTATCGCCAACTGACCAGCCAATTTGCTCACCGCCTGTTGTTTTCGTAGCTGGACGAATAACCGCTGAACGGGCACGAACTGTTGTTGGAGTTGTAGGCTTAGATTTTGCACTAAAAGTTTCGCGCTTTGGTTTTACTTCATGAAGTATTTCAATAAGCTCCTCAGGAATTTCCGAGATGAAGCGTGATTCTTTATTCATGCTCGTTCTACCAAATATCGTTCGCATTTGAGCATTCGTTACGTACAGCTCTTCTTCGGCACGAGTGATCCCTACATAGGCTAAACGACGTTCTTCTTGCATTTCATCCTCTTCCATTAAAGAACGATTATGCGGGAAAATCCCTTCTTCTAATCCCAAAATGAAAACGACAGGGAATTCTAATCCTTTTGCAGAGTGCATCGTCATTAAAATGACTTCTTCACCAGCAGTTGGATCTTCATCTACACGATCAATGTCAGCAACAAGTGCTAAATCGGTTAAGAACGCAACAAGACTCTTGTCTTCACTTTGTGATTCAAACGTTTGTGTAACAGATAAAAATTCATCTAAGTTTTCTAAACGACCCTCTGATTCTAACGTACGTTCATTTTTCAGCGCATCACGGTAACCTGTTTTTTCTAGCACTTCTTCTACAAGTTCTGTTACCGATAAATATTCTTGCATGTTTACCCAATTATGAAGCTGTTTTGCAAATTCTGCTACTGTCTTTGCAATTTTTGCACTTACACCGACATGCTCAATTTCGTCTAATACAGCTGTTAATGAAAGACCATTTTGCACACCATAATTAATAATTTTATCAATAGATGTTGCTCCGACACCACGTTTTGGCACATTAATAATACGTGCAAAGCTAATTTCATCGTCCGGGTTTGCAATTAAACGCAAATACGCCAACATATCTTTAATCTCTTTGCGGTCATAGAACTTAATACCGCCAACGATTTTGTATGGAATATTTGATTTCAAGAAAATCTCCTCGACCATACGGGACTGGGCATTCGTACGATATAGTACTGCAAAATCTGTATACTTTCGATTTCCCATTTGAATTTCATCACGAATCTTTTTCGCAATAAAAAATGCTTCATCTTTTTCAGTTGCAGCGCGGTAATAAGAAATTTTACTTCCCACTTGATTATCCGTCCATAACTTCTTCGGTTTACGATTTGCATTATTTTCAATAACCGCATTCGCCGCATGTAAAATATTTTTTGATGAACGGTAGTTTTGTTCTAATAAAATAACCTGTGCATTGTCATAATCCTTTTCAAATGACAAGATATTTGAAATATCCGCTCCGCGCCAACGATAAATCGATTGATCCGAGTCACCAACTACACAAAGATTTTTAAAACGTGCTGCTAATTGATTAACAAGAATGTACTGAGCACGGTTTGTATCTTGATACTCATCAACATGAATATATTGGAATTTACGCTGATAAAACTCAAGCACTTCTGGCACACGTTCAAATAATTGAATAGTCGTCATAATTAAATCATCAAAATCAAGTGCATTATTTTTAAGAAGACGCTTTTGGTATTCTGTATATACATCGCTCGTCAGCTTTTCATATGGATCTGCAATTGTAATTTTTTTCGCATATTTTTCTGGAGATAACAATTCATTTTTCGCATTGCTAATTCCCGCAAGAATAGAACGCGGTTCAAATTTCTTCGGATCAATGTTGCGCTCTTTCATAATTTTTTTCACAACTGTTAATTGATCACTTGCATCTAAAATCGTAAAGTTACGATTAATACCAATGCGATCAATATCTCGTCGTAAAATACGCACACACATAGAGTGGAAGGTTGAAATCCAAATATCCTCTGCTTCAGGACCAACAAGTTTATCAATACGCTCACGCATTTCACGCGCCGCTTTATTTGTAAACGTAATCGCAAGTATATTCCACGGTGCAACACCTTTTTCGCCAAGTAAATAAGCAATGCGGTGCGTTAACACACGCGTCTTACCACTACCTGCTCCCGCCATAAGTAACAATGGACCAGACGTTGCTTGCACAGCTTTTTGTTGCTGCGGATTTAATCCTGTTAATAATTTTTCTGTTTTACTCATGTATTCGGTCACCTACTCTCCTTTTACAGCTTTTACTGTTGCTAAAGCTTTCTTTATATCTTCATAAACTAAATTTCCAACGACAACTGTATCCGCATATTGTGCCATTTCCTTCGCTTGGTCTGCATTTGCAATTCCGCCGCCATAATATAATGTTGCACTTTGCAGCTCAGCTTTCACTTTTCTTACAAGCTGCGCATCTCCATACGTACCGCTGTATTCTAAATAGAAGATTGGTAAATGAAGAAGTTTATCCGCCATACGCGCATATGCAATCACATCGTCTTCTGATAGTTCACAATTTGCTTCCGTTAACTTTGCTACTTTCGCTTCTTGGTTTAACACACAATATCCTTGCATGAAAATTTCATCCCAGTTCATAATATCCCCAAATTCTTTCAATGCCGCATGGTGAAGGCCTGTTACCCATTCTACCTTTTGACTATTTAACACACTTGGGATGTAATAAAAATCGAATCCTGGTGTAATCGAATCCAGCGTTGAAACTTCTAATACACAAGGAACTGCATATCTACGAATGCTTACTAGCATTTGTAATACATTATCAATTGTAACTCCGTCACTTCCGCCAACAATAACAGCGTCCGTTCCTGATTCACAAATAAGCTCTAAATGTTCATCACTTAACTCCTTATTCGGATCAAGTTTAAATACATGTTTCCACTGTGAAATCTCGTACATGAAAACACCCTTTCTTTTCTCTAATCGTCTTTGCACATTCTTTCATTATAACAAAAAATAAGGTGCTGACACACGTTCCATGCAACATCTTTTTTACGTCAAATGTTGGATTGTATATAGAAAAAGCAACCAAGGAAAAATAACTCTTGAAATGGATAATCTATTTCAAAGCTGATGAAAAGGAGTGAATGTCTTGGTCAAGCAAAACATCGGCATAATAAATGCTCTTATTCGCATTACAATTGGTTTTGTTCTGCTTAGCTGCAGCACTGCAAAGCTTGTAAGAAAACCACGGTGTATTTGGTCAAAAATTATGCTTTGGGTTGGGGCAATGAGAATCGCAGAAGGCATCATTCGTTTCTGTCCTATTGTAGAAGCATGCAAGCTCAGTAAATATATGAACATCTCTAATTTAAAAATGCCAGGCATGGATTTTATGAAGAATGGACAGTCTAATAAACAAGAAGCACCTCATACTTCTCACAAAGGTGAGGCGACAAGCCATGGAAGTTATGATGCTTCTGATAAGGAAATCGAGGCTGAGCTTGAAAAAGCTCTTCTGTCCAAACCGCTTTGAATCATTTGTCAACATGCAAGATGCTCTCAAAGAAACTTAGCTGCTGCAGTGGGCGGCTAAGTTTTCTTTTATTTTACCACAAATAAGAACTAATGTTCTATTTGTGTAATTTTTATTTTTTTCGAAAATTATAACAAAATCCCATTGCCATCTTTGATATAAAAGTGATATCATTTTTATATCAAGAGGAGGCGAGATCATGAAAGAAAAACAAGTATTTCATGTCAATGGATTTTTAGGACTACTTGCAGTTCTAGTTTTAGTTGGGGTTGGTTTATTAAGTCTTATTAATGAACTATTTGTTGTTGGCATTCCCTCTTTTTTATTAGCAGCAATCCTCGCAAGTGGCATTGGCATTGTTCAGCCAAACCAAGCAAAAGTAATTACATTTTTCGGTAACTATTTAGGAACCATTCGTGAAAATGGCCTGTTTTTAACAATTCCGTTCGCATTTCGTCAAACCGTTTCCCTACGCGTAGAAAACTTTAATAGTAAGAAATTAAAAGTCAATGATGTAGAGGGGAATCCAATTGAAATCGCAGCTGTCGTTGTATACAAGGTCGTTGATTCCGCAAAAGCAATCTTTGGTGTCGAACATTATGATGCCTTCGTGGAAATTCAAAGCGAAACAGCCATTCGCCACGTGGCAACGAAATATCCATATGATAATTTCCAAGATGACAACATCGTTACACTGCGTGGAAACTCTGAAGAAATTTCCGAAGAATTAAAACGGGAATTGGAAGCACGTTTAGAAATTGCAGGAGTAGAAGTAATCGAAACTCGTTTAACGCACTTAGCTTATGCAACAGAAATTGCCCATGCAATGCTTCAACGTCAACAAGCAAAAGCAGTATTAGCTGCAAGAAAAGAAATTGTCGAAGGTGCCGTACAAATGGCGAAAGACTCGATTCAAAAGCTAGATGAAGAAGGTGTACTTGAGTTAGATGACGAAAGAAAAGCAAATATGGTCAATAACTTACTAGTTGCAATTGTTTCCGATAAAGGGGCGCAACCAGTTATTAATACAGGAAGTCTCTACTAAGGTTGTAGGTAATCATGGCTAAAAAGAAAAGCTTTCCACTACGAATCGATCCCGAATTGTACGCAGTTATTGAAAAATGGGCAAACGACGAATTTCGAAGTGTAAATGCTCATATTGAGTATTTACTTCGCGAGATGGCAAAGCAAAAAGGGAAAATAAAAAAAGAGAAAGAGTCCTAACTTTTTATGAGTAGGACTCTTTTTCCTTTCTAAGCTTTATCTCACAAATCATCTCGACTAAAGTCACACTCTTGTAGCGGAACAACCTTCGTCTTTTTAATAAATTTATAACCTAACCAAAGAATAATAAACACTGGCACACTAATGTAAGATACGAGCAGTCCATACCAGTTAATCGTACCCCCAGAAACTAATTCACTTCCTTGTCCAATAATAACGATGACGCATAATACTAATGTAAACAGCGGGCCAAACGGATACCATTTCGCCTTAAATTTCAGTTCATTTAAGTCTCTCCCTTGTGCCACATATGCTTTACGAAATCTATAATGACAAATCGCGATTCCAATCCATGTTAAAAATCCCGTTATCGACCGTTCTTTGCAATATATCGGCGCTTTTCACAATATATCGGCGCTTCGACACGATATAAAGACCCCTCGACGATATTCGACATACAATCAGTCGATCCGCTGAGCTGAATCATACCGAAAAATGAAACTTTTTGGGACATCCTCTTCTAGCAATCTACTTTCGCAATTGCGCGGTACCCTATATCACTTCGATAAAATAAACCATCACTCTCAATTTTCGTGATTTCTTTATACACCTTATCTTGCGCCTCTTGTAAATCTTTCGCCTTACAAGCAACAAACAACACACGACCGCCATTTGTTACAAATTCTCCATCCAACACATCTGTTCCGGCATGAAATATAATTACATCTTCTAACGTTTCTAAGCCTTTAATGACTGCGCCTTTTTCGTAGCTTTCTGGATACCCTTTTGAAGCTAGTACAACACCAATTACTGCTTCTTCAGACCACTCTAAAACAAGCTCTTTTCCATCTAATACGTGGTTACATACATCAACTAAATCACTCTCTAAACGAGGTAAGATTACTTCTGTTTCTGGGTCGCCAAAGCGCGCATTGAATTCAATTACTTTTGGTCCCTCGTTTGTTAAAATGAGCCCAGCATATAAAATACCTGTGAATGAACGTCCTTCTTGTATCATTGCCTCCGCAGTTGGATGTAAAATTGTATCAATTGCTTGTTCTACCGCTGATTCTGGAATTTGCGGTACTGGAGAATAAGCACCCATTCCTCCTGTATTTGGTCCTTTATCCCCATCAAAAGCACGTTTATGATCTTGCGCAATAACCATTGGGTATACAGTTGTTCCGTTAACAAATGCCATAAGCGAAAACTCTTGTCCATCTAAAAACTCTTCAATAACCACTTTTTTGCTCGCTTCTCCAAACTTCACGTCTTGCAGCATCTCTTTTACAGCTTGCAATGCTTCTTCTAGCGTCATAGCAACTGTTACACCTTTACCAGCGGCTAAACCGTCCGCTTTAATAACGATTGGGGCGCCGACTTTTTCAATGTATGCTACCGCTTCTTCATAATTTGTAAATGTCTCATATGCCGCTGTTGGAATATCATATTTTTTCATAAGCTCTTTCGTAAAAGCTTTACTTCCCTCAATCACAGCTGCCGCTTTATTCGGACCAAAAACGCGAAGACCTTCTTCTTCAAAACGATCAACAATTCCGTTCATAAGCGGAATTTCTGGACCAACAAACGTTAAACCAACGTTATTTTCTTTCGCAAAAGCAATAAGCGCGTCAAAATCATTTTCATCGATTGCTACAGGTGTTGCGACATCTTTCATCCCTTCATTTCCCGGCGCTACATATACAGTTTCTACTTGCTTTGACCCTGCGAATTTCCATGCTAACGCGTGCTCACGTCCACCGCGGCCGATTACTAAAACATTCATATTTCATCCTCCATTATTCAAGTTAATATCCTGTCCCCTCGCGATATATCGGCGGAAATAGTGCATTTATCGGCGGCTTTCACAATATATCGACCGTTTTTTAACATATACCGGCGCTTCGACACGAGCTGGACCCTATTCAAAAGTAGAAGAAGATGACCCAAAAGTGGACTTTTGGTCATCTCCTTTCTTTCTCAATTAATGTTTGAAATGACGTACACCAGTGAACACCATCGTAATGCCATACTCGTCTGCTTTTTGAATGGATTCTTCATCACGAATGGATCCGCCTGGTTGAATGATTGCTGTAATGCCAGCTTTAGCCGCTTCTTCTACTGTATCTGGCATTGGGAAGAATGCATCAGATGCAAGTGCGCTACCTTGTGCTTTCTCGTCCGCTTGTGTAATGGCAATTTTCGCTGAGCCAACGCGGTTCATTTGCCCTGCACCAACACCGATTGTCATATTATCTTTTGCTAGAACAATTGCATTTGATTTTACGTGTTTTACAACTTTCCAAGCTAGTTTTAAATCGTTCCATTCTTGCTCTGTTGGTTCACGTTTTGTCGGAATTGTTACTGCATCTTCATCTAATGATAATGTATCTTCTTCTTGTACAAGTAAACCACCTTGTACTGATGTTAGTTTTTTACTTGCTGATTCTGCTTTCGCGATATCAACAGTTAACAGACGTAAATTTTTCTTACTTTGCAGCACTTCTAAAGCTTCTTCTGAGAAAGAAGGTGCAATAATGATCTCTAAGAAAATTTCATGCAGTTTTTCTGCAGTAGCTTTATCAATTTCACGATTTGCCGCAATAATGCCGCCAAAAATTGATACTGGATCCGCTTCGTAAGCACGTGTGTATGCTTCATGAATATCCGTACCAACACCAACGCCGCACGGGTTCATATGTTTTATCGCTACAACTGCTGGTTCTGTAAATTCTTTCACGATGCTAAGAGCTGCATCTGCGTCATTGATATTGTTATAAGATAATTCTTTTCCATGTAGTTGTTTTGCATAAGCAACAGAAGAAACTGCTGCAAATGGCGCTTTATAAAATGTTGCTTTTTGATGCGGATTTTCGCCGTAACGTAAGTCTTGTTTTTTCTCAAACGTAACCGTTAACGTTTCAGGGCTCTCTTCTCCTGTTTGCTCTGTTAAATAGTTTGAGATTAATGCATCATATGCCGCTGTATGGCGGAATACTTTCGCTGCTAATTTACGTTTTGTTTCTTTTAAAACTTCTCCGCTTTCCTTTAACTCTCCTAATACAACATTGTAATCTGTTGGATCCACAATAACTGTTACGAACTCATGGTTTTTCGCAGCAGATCGAATCATTGTCGGGCCGCCGATATCAATATTTTCAATTGCATCAATAAATGTCACATCTGGCTTTGCAATTGTTTCTTTAAATGGATATAAGTTTACAACAACAAAATCAATCGGCTGAATGCCAAGTTCATTCATTTGGGACATATGCACTGCGTTATCACGTACAGCAAGAAGTCCACCGTGAATGTTTGGATGTAATGTTTTCACACGACCGTCCATAATTTCCGGAAAACCTGTTACTTCAGAAATACCAATTACTTGTAAGCCGTTTTCTTCTAGTAATTTTTTTGTTCCGCCTGTTGAAATAACCTCAATACCTTGCTCAAGTAATCCTTTTACGAACTCTACAACTCCAGCTTTATTTGAAACACTTACTAATGCACGCTTTTTCATTTATTCTCCACCCCTAGTTGTATTGAATTGCTGCTCTTATGACTTTACTTTAGAATGTAATAAAGATTTCACCGTATCCACGTACAATCTATGTTCGACAAGTTGAATTTTCTTTTGTAAACTTTCTCGCGTATCATCTTCCGAAACTGCTACTGCCTCTTGTGCAATAATTGGTCCAGTGTCCATTCCTGCATCAACGTAATGGATCGTTACACCGGTTACTTTCACACCAGCCTCAATTGCTTGTCCAACTGCATCTTTCCCAGGAAAGCTTGGCAATAATGACGGATGAATATTAACAATTCTCCCTTCATAAGCAGTTAGTAATGTCGGACCAATTAAACGCATATACCCCGCTAAAATAATCCAATCAATCTCGTATTCTTGCAGTTTCTTTACTATTTCTTGTTCGAATGCTTCCTTTGATTCATACGCTTTCGCTGAAAAGGAAAAGCACGGAACATGATGATTATTTGCGCGCTCGATAACACGTGCACCCGGCTGATCACATACAAGCAAACTAAGCTGTGCATCTAATCTTCCAGCTTCTACTGCATCCGCAAGCGCCTGGAAATTAGAACCGCTTCCTGAAGCAAAAATTGCTAATCGGCTCATAATGCTGCTCCTCCAGCAAAAGTAACACCTGAACCTTTCACAGTGCGTCCGATGATACGAGCTGTCTCCCCTTGTTCTTCTAAAAGCTTCATAGCACCTTCTGCATCTTCTTCTTTGACCGCTACTACCATACCAATACCCATGTTAAAAATATTGAACATTTCTTCTTTCTTTAATTGACCAACTTCTTGCAGTAAATCAAAAATTGGGTGAACTGACCAAGAACCAAGTTCAATTTGTGCTCCGATACCTTCTGGCAACATACGCGGAATATTTTCAATAAACCCGCCGCCAGTAACGTGAGCCATACCAGTTACGTTATATTTCTTCAATAGTTCTAAAATAGGTTTGACGTAAATTTTTGTTGGTTTTAATAACTCTTCACCAAGTGGTAGTTCTAAACGACCATAAATACGATCAAGTGAAAGCTTCCCATCTTCTAATAGCACTTTACGAACAAGAGAATAACCATTACTATGAATTCCGCTAGAAGCAAGCCCGATTAATACTTGATTCTCTTCGATAGATTGTCCCGTAACAATCTTCTTTTTATCAACAATACCAACTGTAAAACCAGCTAAATCGTATTCTTCCTCAGAATACATCCCTGGCATTTCAGCTGTTTCCCCGCCGATTAAAGAACAACCAGCCTGACGGCATCCTTCTGCAATTCCTTTGACGATGTTTTCAATTTTACTAGGTTCCGCTTTACCACAAGCAATATAATCAAGGAAAAAGAGCGGCTCTGCCCCTTGCACAACAATGTCATTTACACACATTGCCACTGCATCGATACCAATTGTGTGATGCTTATCCATCATGAAAGCGAGCATTAATTTTGTCCCTACACCATCTGTTCCAGATACTAATACCGGCTCTTCTAATGCAAATTTTGAAAGATCAAACATCCCTCCAAAACCGCCTAACCCGCCTAACACTTCTTTTCTCATCGTTGTTTGCACGTGTTTTTTCATGCGAGATACCGCTTCATATCCAGCTTCAATATCTACTCCTGCTTGCTTATATGCATTCGCCATCGTTTCTATACACCTCGTCTTTTTATACTGAAAGAATTTCTCCCGTCTACAGGGCAGTGACTGTAAGAAAAAGCGAGCTCCTACACAGCCTATAGTAGAAGCTGCTATATTTTTCTTTATTTCATACTTGCTAAAAGCTCTTGCTCATAATCATAAAGCGCCGTCGGATAATCCCCATTAAAATAAGCCATACATAAACCGCCATATTTCCCTTCATACGGGCGGCCAATTGCATCAATTAAGCTCTCTTCACTTAAAAATGTTAAAGAATCTGCTCCAATGATTTCACGGATTTCTTCTATTGAATGATTTGCTGCGATTAATTCTTTTCTTGTTTGAATGTCAATTCCATAGAAGCACGGATACTTAAGAGGCGGCGAAGCAATTCTTACGTGCACTTCTGTTGCCCCAGCCTCGCGCAGCATACGAACAATTCGCTTGCTTGTTGTACCACGCACAATCGAGTCGTCAATCATAACAACACGTTTTCCTTCAACAACACCGCGTACTGCTGAAAGTTTCATTTTTACCCCTTGTTCACGCAGTTCTTGAGAAGGTTGAATAAACGTACGTCCAACGTAACGATTTTTAATTAACCCTAACTCATAAGGAATTCCAGTTGCTTCTGCATAACCGATAGCCGCTGAAATACTAGAATCAGGTACACCTGTTACGACATCTGCTTCAACCGGTGCTTCCTTTGCTAACAATTTCCCCATATTTTTACGTGCTGCATGGACGTTAACACCAGCAATGTTTGAATCAGGGCGAGCAAAGTAAATGTACTCCATGCTGCAAATGGCATGTTCTACATCATTTGTAAAACGATCTACCTGAATTCCTTCATCATTAATGATAAGTAATTCTCCCGGCTCTACATCACGGATGTATGTTGCTCCAACAACATCAAAGGCACATGTTTCAGATGCGACAACGTATGCATCTCCCATCTTTCCAATCGAAAGCGGACGGAATCCATTTGGATCCAATGCAACAATCATTTCGTTTCCTGTTAATAATAAATAGGCAAACGCACCTTTTACTTTATTTAATGCATCTTTTACACTTTCAATTAATGTACCTTTTGTATTGCGTTTAATTAAATGAAGTAATACTTCTGTATCCGAACTTGTTTGAAAAATACTTCCCTCTGCCTCTAATTCACGGCGAAGCATTTTCGCATTAATTAAATTACCGTTATGCGCTAATGCCATACTATGATCCGAAAAGCGGAACAACAATGGTTGAACATTCGCAACTTCAGCTCCGCCTGCTGTCGCATAACGAACGTGTCCAATCGCCGATTTCCCGTTTAAACCATCTAACTCACCGCGTGAAAACACTTCTGATATTAAACCAAGCCCTCTATGACCAACGATTTTCTCCTCATTATTTACAACAATGCCCGCGCCTTCTTGCCCACGGTGCTGTAAGCTATGCAATCCATAATACGTAACTTGTGCTGCATTTTCATGCCCCCAAATTCCGAAAACGCCGCATTCTTCATTTAGCCCCTTTATTTCATTAAGCATGGAATAGCCCCTTTCCAAGCCGTTCTCATTTCATCAACATCCGCTGTAAGCAACACTTCATTTTCTTCATTGCAAATTGTTAATTGATTTGTAGTTGTTACTTCCCCAACATAAAGTGCGTCTACCATATTTTCAAACGCTTCTTTTTGCTCGCGTTTTACTGTAACAACAAAGCGAGATTGTGATTCTGCAAATAACATCGCTGTCGCTTCTCCAGCTAACTTCACATCTGCGCCGAGTCCCTTTGCTCCCATTGCACTTTCTGCAAACGCAACTGCTAAGCCGCCTTCTGCAACGTCATGCGCTGATTGTACAATTCCTTCTTGAATCGCTGCTAACAATTGCTTTTGACGTTTTTCTTCTACTTCTAAATCGATACTTGGTGCCTGACCGAAAATTTTTCCATGCACCATCTTTTGCAATTCACTACCACCAAACTCAGCTTTCGTTTCACCGATTACATAAACGAGATCACCAGCTTGCTTAAACTCTTGCGTTGTTACATGCTTTACATCATGTACAAGCCCAACCATACCAACAGTTGGTGTTGGGTATACTGCTTCACCGCTGCGTTCATTGTACATTGATACGTTCCCACCAATAACAGGTGTATGTAACGTGCGGCACGCTTCACTCATACCATCTACTGATTTCTCAATTTGCCAGAAGATTTCTGGCTTTTCAGGGTTACCGAAGTTTAAGCAATCTGTAATTGCAAGTGGCTCACCGCCAGAACATACAATATTACGAGCTGCTTCTGCTACAGCAATTTTCCCGCCTACTTCTGGGTCTAAATAAATGTAGCGAGAGTTACAATCCGTTGTCATTGCTAATGCTTTATTTGTTCCGCGTACACGAACAACCGCTGCGTCAGACCCTGGTGTAACAATTGTGCTTGTGCGTACTTGGTAATCGTATTGATCATATACCCACTCTTTACTTGCAATCGTTGGTTGTTGCAATAAAGATAGTAACGTTTCTTTATAATTCTCGACTTTTGGCGCTTCCATCTTCATTTGTTGGAACTCTGCAAAATACGCTGCTTCTTTTGAAGGCTTATGATAAACAGGTGCTTCTTCTGCTAATGCATCAGCTGGCACTTCTGCAACCATTGCTCCTTTATGGAATAAACGAAGCATTTTATCTTCTGTTACTTTTCCCATTACCACTGCTGCAAGATCATATTTTTCAAATAGCTCTACAATCTCTTGTTCTCTACCTTTTTTCACGACGATTAACATACGTTCTTGTGATTCAGAAAGCATCATCTCGTATGGTGTCATGCCTGTTTCACGCTGCGGTACATCGTCTAAATACATTTCAATACCCATACCTGCTTTACTTGCCATCTCTGCAGAAGATGATGTTAAACCTGCTGCTCCCATATCTTGAATACCGACAAGTGCATCAGATTGAATTAGCTCTAAACATGCTTCAATTAACAACTTCTCCATAAACGGATCGCCTACTTGCACCGCTGGGCGTTTTGCATCGGAATCCTCAGATAGCTCCTCTGATGCAAACGTTGCTCCGTGAATACCATCGCGTCCTGTTGATGCACCAACATACATAACTGTATTACCAGCACCGTGCGCTTGCCCTTTTTTAATATCTTCATGGTTAATTAACCCAACGCACATTGCGTTTACAAGCGGATTTCCTTCATAGCATGGGTCGAACTGTACTTCTCCGCCAACAGTTGGAATACCGATGCAATTACCGTATCCTGCAATACCCGCTACAACTTCTTCAAATAAATATTTTACGCGTGGTGATTGTAGTTCACCGAAGCGAAGTGAATTTAACATAGCAATTGGGCGTGCTCCCATAGAAAACACATCACGGATAATACCGCCAACCCCTGTCGCTGCACCTTGATATGGTTCAATTGCAGATGGATGGTTATGACTTTCCATTTTAAATACTACCGCTTGATTATCACCGATATCTACGATTCCAGCGCCTTCACCAGGTCCCTGCAATACACGTTCACCAGTCGTTGGAAACTTACGAAGAACTGGCTTTGAATTTTTATAGCTACAATGCTCCGACCACATAACAGAGAACAATCCTGTTTCTGTATAGTTTGGCAGACGGCCTAAAATCTTTTCAACCATGGCAAACTCTTCGTCTGTTAATCCCATTTCCGCATAAATGCGTTCTTCTTTAATTTGAGTTGGATTTGGTTCAAGCAGTAACGACATATGTTTCCCTCCAATGTTTCAAAATAGATTGAAATACTTTTAGACCATCCGCTCCTCCAAGTAAATCATCAACAGCACGCTCTGGATGCGGCATCATACCAAGTACATTTCCTTGCTCATTTACAATCCCTGCAATATCTGAAACGCTTCCGTTTGGATTCTCTACATAACGAAAGACAATTTGATTATTTTCTTCTAACTGTTTCAATGTCGCTTCATCACAATAGTAGTTTCCTTCACCATGAGCAATCGGAATATCGATTACTTCATCTTTCTCATATTGCGATGTAAACATCGTTGTATTATTTTCAACACGAAGCGCAGCAGTACGGCACATGAATTTTAAGTTTTTATTGCGAATTAATGCACCAGGCAATAGGCCGGCCTCTACTAAAACTTGAAATCCGTTACATACGCCTAAGATTGGTTTTCCTGCTTCAGCTGCTTTTTGTACACCTTTCATTGCATTTGCAAAACGAGAAATCGCGCCGCAGCGAAGGTAATCGCCGTAAGAGAAACCACCTGGTAGTAAAATTGCATCGTACTGATCTAAGTTTTCTTCACTATGCCAAACGTAGTCTACATCTTGGCCAAGCTCATCTTTAATTGCATGAAACATATCTACGTCACAGTTCGAACCTGGAAAAACGATTACGGCAAATTTCACTGCGCGACAACCTCCTCAACTTCATAGCGATAGTCTTCAATCACTACGTTCGTTAATAATTTTTCGCACATTTCTTTTACCATTGCATCAATATCTGTAACTGATTGATCAATTGCTAGTTCCATATATTTACCAATACGAACATCTTGTACTTCTGTAAAGGAAAGACTATGAAGTGCTCCTTTTACCGCTGTTCCTTGTGGATCTAATACACTTTCTCTTAACGTGACATATACCTTTACTTTATACATGTGAAGCTCCCCCTAATCGTTTTAAAATCTCTTCATAAGCATCTGTTAAATTACCAAGATCGCGGCGAAATACATCTTTATCAAATTTTTCATTGCTCGTTTCATCCCATAAACGACATGTATCTGGTGAAATCTCGTCCGCTAATAAAATTTCTCCCTCTTCTGTTACACCGAACTCTAATTTAAAATCTATCAATCTTACACGACAGCTTGCGAAATGCTCAATCAATACTTGATTGATTTGTAGAGCTTTTTCTCGTAATATACTTACTTGCTCTGGCGTTGCAACGTTTAACACACGAATATGATCTTCTGTTACAAGAGGATCCCCTAAATCATCATCTTTGTAGTAAAGTTCGACGATTGGTGCTGTAAGTACAGTACCTTCTTCCATTCCTAATCGTTTTGAAAGACTACCCGCAATCACATTTCTTGTGACAACTTCTAATGGAACGATACTTACTTTTTTTACGATTTGTTCTGTTTCTGATATTTTCTCAACAAAGTGTGTTTTAATTCCCACTTCTTGTAACTTTCTGAATAAAAGAGTTGTAATCTCGTTGTTCAGACGACCTTTTCCTGTAATCGTCGCTTTTTTCTCCCCATTGAAAGCAGTAGCACTATCTTTGTACTCTACCCAAACCATATCTGCTGCTTCTGTACGATAAATTCTTTTTGCTTTACCTTCATACAGCAATTCTAGCTTTTGCATTTCGCAAGCCCCCTGTAGTTTGAAAAATGTGAATAATATATTTATAAAGAATGGCACAGAACGAAACGATTCTGTGCCATATAAAATTATCAGCTTAGTTCAATCCAAGACGTTCAAAAATTGTATCAACATGTTGCATGTGATGTTCATAGTTGAAACATTCATTGATTTCTTCTTGTGTTAACTTGCTTGTAATACGCTCGTCAGCTTCTACGAGTTCTTTAAATTGTACTTGCGTTTCCCATGCTTCCATCGCTTTAGGCTGTACGATATCATAAGCTTCTTCACGTACCATACCTTTGTCGATTAACGTAAGCATTACGCGCTGAGAGTAAATTAAACCATATGTTCGTGTCATATTGCGTTTCATGTTTTCTGGGAATACCGTTAAGTTTTTCACGATATTACCAAAGCGATTTAACATGTAATTTAATGCGATTGTTGCATCTGGTAAAATAATACGTTCCGCAGATGAATGTGAAATATCACGCTCATGCCATAATGGAACATTCTCGTAAGCAGTCATCATGTAACCACGGATAACTCGAGCCAAACCAGTCATATTTTCAGATCCAATCGGATTACGTTTATGTGGCATTGCAGACGAACCTTTTTGTCCTTTCGCAAAAGACTCTTCCACTTCACGTGTTTCACTCTTTTGCAGGCCGCGAATTTCAACTGCCATTTTCTCAATAGATGTTGCGATTAATGCAAGTGTTGACATGTAATGTGCATGACGATCACGTTGCAATGTTTGTGTTGAAATCGGCGCTGCTTCTAACCCTAAGTTTTCACAAACATATTTTTCTACGAATGGATTAATGTTCGCGAATGTACCAACTGCACCAGACAATTTACCAACGCGAACTGTATCAGCTGCTTGTTTAAAACGTTCTAAGTTACGTTTCATTTCTTCATACCAAAGACCAAGTTTTAAACCAAATGTTGTTGGTTCTGCATGAACACCGTGCGTTCTTCCCATCATAATTGTGTATTTATGTTCTTTTGCTTTGTTAGCTAAAATAGTAATGAAATTTTCTAAGTCGTTTAGTAGAATTTCATTTGCTTGTTTTAAGATATAAGATAAAGCTGTATCTACTACGTCTGTAGATGTTAAACCGTAATGTACCCATTTACGTTCTTCACCGAGTGTTGGTGTTTCAGATACTGCACGCGTAAATGCTACAACATCATGACGCGTTTCTTGTTCAATTTCATAAATACGATCAATATCGAAAGATGCATGTTCACGAAGCTTTTTCACATCTTCTTTCGGAATATCGCCAAGCTCAGCCCATGCTTCACAAGCTAAGATTTCCACTTCTAACCATGCTTTAAATTTGTTTTCTTCCGTCCAAATCGCACCCATTTCAGGGCGTGTATAACGACTAATCATCTTTTTCCCTCCAACAGTTGTTCTTGATGGTCCCAAATATGCAACGTCCGCGCTTTTTCTAAAGCAACGTCAATCTTATCATTTAAAATATTAACGTGCCCCATTTTACGCTGCGGCTTTGCTTCTTCTTTACCATATAAATGCAAGTAACACCCGGTTAATCTATTCACTTGCTTTAGGACTCCTTCTATATGTTCGCCTAAAATGTTTACCATGACAACTGGTTTTAACAAAAATGTTTCTCCAAGAGGTAAATTACAGATTGCTCGGATATGTTGTCCGAATTGACTGATTTCACAAGCATCAATTGTATAGTGCCCAGAATTATGCGGTCTCGGTGCTAACTCATTGATATAAATGTCACCATCTGCTGTAGCAAACATCTCTACCGCTAGTGTCCCCACCAGTTTTAATTCATCCGCTAATCTTTCTGCATATTGAATACCTTTTTGTGATAATACATGTGAAATACGAGCCGGTACGATTGATTCGTGTAAAATGTTATTTACATGAATGTTTTCGGCTACTGGGAATACTTTCGTTTCACCATTTACACTACGTGTAACAATGACGGAAATTTCTTTTTCAAATAAAACCCACTTCTCTAAAATGCATTCAGCTTGATCGACAAGTTCCATCGCTTTCAGAGCATCAGCTTCACTTTTTAGTACAACTTGCCCTTTTCCATCATAGCCTCCTGTTGTCGTCTTCAACACACAAGGAAAGGAAAATTCTTCAATTGCATCTAAAAGGTCTTCTTGCTTCTGAACGAGTCTGTACGGCGCTACTGGTAAACCCGCTTTCACGATTGCGTTTTTCTCTGTATAACGGTTTTGTGTTGTATATAATAACTGACTACCCTGCGGTAAATATGCATGTTTTTCAAGCCATTGTAAGCAGTTATAATCAATATTCTCAAATTCATACGTTACAACATCGCTTATCTCTGCTAAATGCTGAATCGCTTTCAAATCATCGTACGGTGCCACAATTTCAATGTCAGCAACTTGCGCACACGGCGAAGACTTTACTGGATCTAATACAGCAATTTTATATCCCATCTCTTTTGCTGCAATTGCCATCATTCTGCCAAGCTGTCCTCCGCCAATAATACCAATTATTTGTCCAGGTAAGATCGTTTTTATCACTCCAGTTCACTACCTTCTCGCACATTTTTTTCAATTGCTTCTCGTCTTAGTTCTAATGCATCGTATATATCATCGTGAGACGATCCTAATATTTGTGCGGCAAGTAAACCTGCATTGGTCGCCCCGGCTTTTCCAATTGCAACAGTCGCAACTGGTACACCTCCTGGCATTTGAACAATAGATAGTAATGAATCCAAACCGTTTAACGCTTTCGACTGAACAGGAACACCAATAACAGGAATATTTGTCTTTGCAGCAACCATTCCTGGTAAATGAGCGGCTCCGCCTGCTCCAGCGATAATAACTTTTAATCCACGTTCACGAGCTGTTTCTGCATATTCAAACATATAATCTGGAGTCCGATGAGCAGATACAACTTTCTTCTCATACGGAATACGTAATTCTTCTAATATTTCACAAGCATACTTCATTGTTTCCCAGTCTGACGTGCTTCCCATAATGATTCCAACTAGTGGTTTCATATTAGAATCCCCCCGATTCAAATAAAAAAAGCCTGATATAGAACATTTCCCCTTTTACTATGAGAGAAAGTGCTCTACTCAGGCATAAGTATCTCATGTGAATAGAAAAATACCGAGTGACTTTCCCTCATAGTCCAACGATTAACGGTCGTTAGGTAGAGACTTGCAGGCCATATCCCCGCGATTATATGAGGTACGATATAATATTGCTTCTAACGTTATATTAACAGGTGTCATTTCAATATGTCAATAAATAATCGAATGTTTTTTACCCATCGCATTACAACGTTCGTGTTTTACTTATATTCAAAAGAAAAATTGAAAGTATATGCAAGTAGGAAAGGGATTTAGAATGAATACTCCCCCACTTAGCAAAGCTTAAAGTGGGAGTTTCTAACGTTTCGACCTAACGGACGATTAACGTCAGTGGAGTTAACACACTAGCGAGCTGTTCCACGCCTAACCCCTCTATCCCGTTTGTCCATGCATTCGGGACTACTTTTCGTAAAATATTAGCCGCAGCATTTACATCTGCGTTGATTTCGATTCCTTTTGCAGAACGATACATACCACGCTTCATTCGTTTGCCTGAAAAAGTTGCATTTTGGTCATTTGTTCCATACGTTGGAATAAAGTCATGATCTAGAAAACTTGCTTTTGATGTGTAAGATTCCTCGGTTACTA
>NZ_FOLV01000022.1 GCF_900112415.1 Bacillus sp. 491mf | reverse complement strand
TGTTTCTTGCGGGCCTGACTCAATCTGTTCTGTTGCCTTATCCCCTAATTTCACAAACTCTAGCGAAACGTAGCCTTCTTTTCCTTTGTACGAAATTTTCGCCCAGCCATTTGCTTTTCCTATAATAGTAACTGTCTCTCCTTTTTGAACACTTCCAAGAAGAGTGCTACCTACACCAGGATTATTACGAACATTCAAACGTGTTGCTGTTACAACACCTGTTTCATGTTGTCCGCTATTAATACTTGGTTGTTGCTTCGATTCTATTGTAGGCGTTGCTCCTGCTATCTTTAAAAACTGCAGTGAAACATAGCCTTCTTTACCATCGTAAGAAATTTTTGCCCAGTCTTTTTGTATTTCTAATACCTTTACAGTTGTTCCTTGTTTCACTTTTCCGACAATTTTACTTTGTGTTGTTGGTTGTTGACGTATATTTAAATTTGTGGCATTTACTGTAGCTGTGGTTTCTTCTTGTGCAAAAGCATTTGTAGAAGTAAGAGATGCTACCGTCGCTAAAAATGTACCAGCTATTATTTGCTTTGTTGTTCGTTTCATAGCTCACTAGAATATAAAGATGTCTATATTCCCAAGTCACTTCCTTCCCTTATTTTCTTATCTCATATTATAACATAATTGCCATCGCTTCCCTTGTTTGAGGATTGTCAAGAATTCATGCGATCATGTACATATACAGATTTATATGTCGACTAATATATCGGTGCTTTTTCTATATATCGGCGATTCGGCAATGTTCAATAATCTAAATGCACAAAAAGGAGCTGATCAATCAGCTCCTTCTCATTCTTAGTACGCCTTACCCCAATACACCATATGCTTCGCATCTTTCTCACAGCACACACAATGCGTAGCTAATTCTTCTTGTTCAAATGGCATACAACGTGATGTAACGCCCGCTTCTTCTTTTAACTTTTCTTCGCATTCAAGGCTTCCACACCACATTGCTTTAATGAATCCTTGCTTTTCTGCTGATACTTGCTTCATCTCTTCAAAAGTAGTAGCTACATACGTTTTTTCTTCACGCAAAGTTTTTGCTTTTTCAAATAGAGACTGCTGAATATCCTCAAGTAACTTTGTAATGCGTTCTTCTAATTCATTTATAGCTACAAATTCTTTTTCTTTCGTGTCACGGCGTACAAGGACAGCTTGATTTTTTTCAATATCTTTCGGCCCTACTTCTAAACGAACTGGTATACCTTTCATCTCATATTCATTAAACTTCCAGCCTGGTGTTTTGTTGCTTGCATCCATTTTCACGCGCGCAACTTTTTGAATACGAGATTGCAATTCAGCTGCTTTTTCTAACACGCCCTCTTTATGCTGAGCAATTGGTACAATCATCACCTGCGTTGGTGCAATCTTTGGTGGTAATACAAGTCCATTATCATCACTATGCACCATAATAAGACCGCCGATCATTCTCGTTGATACGCCCCAAGATGTTTGGTGCGCATATTGCCACTTCCCATTTCGATCGAGAAACTTAATATCAAACGCTTCCGTGAAGTTCGTGCCAAAATTATGCGATGTACCCGTTTGTAATGCCTTTCCATCATGCATTAAGCTTTCAATTGTGTACGTCGCTTTTGCCCCTGCAAATTTTTCTTTTTCCGTCTTCTGTCCTTTTATAACTGGAATCGCTAAATACTCCTCACAAAACGACGCATATATATTTAAGATGTTAAGCGTTTCTTGCTGTGATTCTTCCGCTGTTTCATGAATCGTATGACCTTCTTGCCATAAAAATTCAGTTGTGCGTAAAAATGGACGTGTTGTTTTTTCCCAACGGACAACAGAGCACCACTGATTATATAGCTTTGGTAAATCATTGTACGACTGTACAATTTTTGAGAAATGCTCACAAAATAACGTTTCAGATGTTGGACGAATGCAGAGACGCTCAGCTAATTCCTCATCCCCGCCGTGCGTTACCCACGCTACTTCTGGCGCAAAACCTTCTACATGGTCTTTCTCTTTTTGAAGTAAACTTTCTGGAATAAACATTGGCATATATACATTTTCATGACCTGTTTCTTTTAACTTTTCATCCATTAATTTTTGAATATTTTCCCAAAGGGCGTAACCATAAGGGCGCAAAATCATACATCCTTTTACACTTGAATAGTCAACAAGTTCCGCTTTTTTTACGATATCCGTATACCACTGTGCGAAATCTTCTTCCATTTTTGTAATGGCTTGTACTTGTTCTTTTTTCATTTTCTTTTCCTCCTTCTCAAAATAAAAAAAGCCCGCATCCCTAAAATAGGGACCGAGCTTTTTGCCGGCGTTACCACCCTGATTCATATACAACATGTATATGCTCTCTTGCTTTATAACGGGACTATCCCGCTGCATATGCAGAACTCAAAGGTAGGTTCCATATTTTCTTTTAAGAATCTCTCAGCCACTGGATTCTCTCTCTGCGAAAAGATTGAATATGTACTAATCCTTTTTCATCGTCATAACAATATAAATTTGTTGATTATCATAATACACACTCAATTATAACGCAATAGGGAATTTTTTGATTTTTATATATTCTTTTCAATTTACTTTGTTTTATACTCGTATTACATATATTTCTTTCGAAAAAATTTCACGATTTGATGAAGTAACATCCCAGTAACTGTTCCAATTAATATAAAAAAACAGAGAAAACCATATGCCATGCCTTCCCATCCATCTCTGAAAAATAACGTACAAATAATGCAACCCAAGAAAATGATAATCATAATAAGTCCGAACGTAATATCAAGCGAACGATTTGGGAAAATTTTGCGTAATGTGAACGAAATCAAAAAAACAAGAATCATTGTGATTATGCTGCTTATTAGAAAAAATTCCATTCTTTTCACTCCCTTAATTATATTATAAACTAAAAATTCTAAAAAAACTTTCATTTTATCAGTATTTTTATTACCAAGTATTAATAGTAATGTATAAAAATAAGTTGTAGAACTTTTGGAGGTATTATTCTATGAACAAACCTGCTACAAAACATGTCATTATCTTATCTTTTGATTGTTTATCAGCTTTAGATTTTCCTATATTACAAAACCTTCCGCACTTTCGTTCTTTACTAGAACGCGGTGCATACGCTGAAAAAGTTGAAGGTATTTATCCATCTGTTACATACCCATCTCATACAACGATTGTGACAGGAAATTATCCTGCGAAGCATGGGGTTGTAAGCAATACACTGCTACAACCTGGGAAGGAATCACCGGATTGGCACTGGTACCGCCGCTCGATTCAAGGAACAACCCTTTATGATGAAGCGCGAAAAGCAAACTTAAAAACAGCTTCACTTCTATGGCCTGTAACAGGAAGAGCAAAAATTGACTACAACATGCCGGAGATTTTTCCAAATCGTCCCTGGCAAAATCAAGTGCTCGTCTCCTTATTCAGTGGGAGCCCATTGTATCAACTAGAGTTAAATCAGCGTTTTGGTCACATTCGAAATGGTTTGTCACAACCGGAGCTTGATGATTTTGTCCTTGCTTCTGCAGTACATACAATTCAAACGAAAAAGCCAAATCTTATGTTTGTTCATTTTACTGACTTAGATACGCAGCGCCATTACCATGGATTTTCTTCTGAGGAAACAGTCGCTGCGATTCATCGCCATGACAAGCGTCTAGGTGCAATTGTCGATGCACTCCGCGAAAGCGGTATGTATGACAGGGCGACAATCATTGCACTTGGAGATCATAGCGCATTAGATGAGAATAAGGCTATTCAATTAAACGTCTTATTGCGTGAAAAAGGCTTTCTTAACGTGAATCAAAAAGGGGAAGTAACAAATTGGAAAGCATATTGTCAAAGCTGTGACGGCTCAGCATATATATACGTAAAAGATAAAAATGATACAGAAACAATTGGAGACTTACACCGTTTATTGCAAGAGCTCATACAAGATAAACAAAGCGGCATAGAATTTCTATTAACCGATGAGGAAGCAAAAGATTTAGGAGCCGACGGAAATTGCCTCTTTATGCTAGAAGCAAGAGAAGGCTATTACTTTTTAGAAAATCATACTGGAGACTTTATAAGAGAGATTACAAGAAAAGATGTAACATCTAATAAAAAATATACGTTTGGTACTCACGGCTATTCCCCGTCAAAACCAAATTATGAAACGATTTTCATGGCAGCTGGTAAGGGAATTCGTCAAGGCGCGGTTATTCCGCACATGCGACTGATTGATGAAGGTCCTACAATTGCAAGATTACTTGGGTTACACCTTGGTGAAACAGACGGGAAAGTTATTGAAGATTTATTAGAATTGTAAAGTTCCGTAAAAAATATGTAAATATTCAGTTAGTTTCTCTTTTTTACGTACGTCTTTATGTACAATAACATTACATTAGTTAGAGGAGGAACGTATATGAAAAAAATGTCCAGGCAAGAAAAAAGCTGGATATTATATGACTGGGCAAACTCGGTATATTCACTCGTGATTACAACTGCTATATTTCCAATCTACTTTAAAGCAGCCGCTAAAGAAGCTGGACTTGCAGGTACAACATCAACTGCATATTGGGGGTATGCCAATTCCTTTGCGACACTTATGGTGTCTATACTTGCTCCCATTCTCGGTACAATTGCTGATTATAAAGGATTTAAGAAACGGTTCTTCACATTCTTTTTCCTATTAGGCATTACTTTTACAGGGATGTTGGCAGCAGTACCAACTTCGCAGTGGATTCTTTTACTTGGCTGTTATATGTTTGCTTTAATTGGATTTGCAGGAGCCAATATTTTTTACGATGCGTTTTTAATAGATGTGACGACAGAGGACCGAATGAACCGTATTTCAACGCGCGGCTTTGCTCTTGGCTATATCGGGAGCACGATTCCATTTATCGGCTGCATGGCTCTTATTATTCTTTCACAAAAAGGTGTCATCCCACTATCAGTCGGCGTGACAAGCCAAATTTCATTCGCAATTACAGCGCTTTGGTGGGGACTCTTTACAATCCCTATGTTAAAAAATGTTGAACAACACTATTTTATCGAACGTGATCCAAATCCTGTTGTGACAAGCTTTAAACGTCTTGCTTATACATTTAAAAATATCCGTCAATATCGAACCGTTTTTTTCTTCCTCCTTGCTTATTTCTTCTATATTGATGGAGTCGACACAATCATTACAATGTCAACAGCATATGGAACAGACCTTGGCATTAGCGCAACAAATTTAATCATTATTTTATTCGTTACACAAATTGTCGCCTGTCCATTTGCACTATTATATGGCAAGTTATCTGAAACATTTACCGGAAAGAAAATGCTATATGTTGGTATTATTATTTATATTATTATTTGTACGTACGCTTACTTCATAAAAACAACGTTAGATTTCTGGATTTTAGCGATGCTCGTTGCTACTTCACAAGGTGGTATTCAAGCGTTAAGCCGCTCCTATTTTGCAAAGCTTATTCCGAAAGAATCCGCAAACGAATTCTTCGGCTTTTATAACATATTTGGTAAATTCGCAGCCATTATGGGTCCGGTTCTCGTCGGTGTCACAACGCAGTTAACTGGTAAAACAAACGCTGGTGTGTTAAGTATTATCGTACTATTTATAATCGGCGGATTTCTATTAACACGTGTACCAGAAAGTTCTTCGACTTCTGTAACAGAGCCTTCTCAAAAACCAGAGACGTTATAATGAAACGGAGCTGACTCAAAAGAGATGTAAATGTCTTTTGAACCAGCTCCTTATTATATGTACACTGATATATCGGCGATTTTTCAAATATATCGACCGTTTTTTGCAATATATCGGCGATTTTTTCGATATATCGGCGATTCGACACGATTTAAAGACGATCCGACAATGTTCAACATTCTAAATGCCCGAAAAGGAGCTGACATTCGTCCTTTTCCAAGTCAGCTCCGTTTTTATCTTTTATCCTTCTTGTTTTTGTGTCATTTTCATTCGAAGTATCGGTAAAACAGCTGCTAAACCTAATACTGCCGCTATACTAAATACGATTACGAGCGAAGTTGTCTCCTTCAATACTCCTCCTAGTGAAACACCGATTAACAATGTACTCATAAATAGCGGTAATACCGTTCCGTTTACCCGGCCAATCATGTTTTCATCTACAAGTTGAATCATAAACGTTCCGATTACGATATTTACACAAGCTAAACAAATTCCTGTTATAAAACGCATGCACACTGTAATCCAAAACGAAGTCGAAAATCCTTCTACAACAAATGAGACGGCTAAAACGAGCATCCCAAAAACGAGCAAATGTTTCTGCTTTACTTTTGTAGCAACCATAGCTGCTATGCCGCCCCCAATTAACATTCCAATGCCATCAGCTGCAGTTAAATATTGGACAGCTTCTTTCTCCATTCCTAACCGCTCCACAACGAGAAAGATTTCAAGCGGTTGTACTAACCCCGATGCTAAACCAATGATTGAAAAAGCAGCAGTCAACATTAGCAGAGGATTCGAACGTAACACATACAACCAACCTTCTTTTATATCATTCCATAATGAAGATTGCGTCATCTCTACCGCTTTCTCCCACCTTGGCAGCAATGAAAGACAAAGGGCTGATAAAGCAAAAAGAATGATTAAGCTGTACAATGATACGGATAAACCGAGCTGCGTATATACAAATGTTCCGACAACTGGACCAAAGATAAGGAATAATGCTTGTAAACTTTGAGATATTGCAATGGCTGCACTAACATGTTCCTCTTCGACATGATGTTTAAAAACGCGCGAAGTTGCTGGCTGTGAAAATTGGCTGACGACTGCTGACACAAATGTTGCAGCAAATAACGCTTGCCAATACCCAACATTTAACAATGATACAATCATAACGATAGATAGTGCACTTAATATATCCCCTGTAATCATTGTGCGCTTTGGATTCCACCGATCAGCCAAGGCACCTCCAACAAACGAAAAGATAAATATAGGAGCATATTCCATGACAGACAATATAGAAACAGAAACGGGATCATTATTTGTCTGTTCCATAACAAAAAACAAAAGCGCCATATTTCGGATCCAAATCGCAAATTGTTGTAAAATATCAGAAGCAATTACAAGCAGAAACACTCGATTTTTTAACAAAGCATTCATCGTATCTCCTCTTTTCTAAACCGACCGTTCAGTCTAATTAGTTTCAAAAGAAAAGCGCTGACATTACGATCCAGCTGCCATTCCCTGTAATAAAACATCAATTGCTTTCTTATAAATCCGTTTCATTTCTTCTACATTCATTTCATAATATAGTGGACCAAGTCCAGCTAATAGACCGTTCACAACGTACATGAGATCATTTACATCATCTTGGCGAAATTCACCTGATGCCATTCCTTCTTCGACTAGCTTCTTGAAAATCCCATACGTTTCACGAGTTAAGGCAATCATTTCATCCATTATATCTTTCCTTACAACTTGACTCGTTAAAAATTCCTCAATTGTACTAGAAATTGGGTTTTGGACATCGTCCACAAAATATTCAGCAAGACCATACAGCTTTTCTGTACTTGTCTGATACTGCTTTTCTTTTTCGGCCCATTTTTCCAGCCAATCGTACGTATGCTGCTTCACTACAAATAAAAACAATTCTTCTTTACTTTTAAAGTGATAATAAATACTGCCCTTACTCCGCTCAGTAACTTCACAAATGTCTTCCATAGATGTTGCTGCATACCCTGTTTTTGAAAATAGCTCTTTTGCTTTATAAGCAATTTCTCTTTTAATTTCTTCAGCACTCTTTCTCATTATTGCACCTCACTAAACCGACCGTTCAGTCTAATTTTAACAAAAATTTCCTCTTTCTTACAAGAGGAAATTTCCTTATTTATGAAAACATCTTATCAATCCAGTTATGAATCGCATACACTTTCCAAAGTTTTAACGCAATCTTAAATAAAACAAACCCACCCCCCACTACAGCAAATGCAATCATTTTCCCTTTGTTTTTCAATTTCGGCTTTTTTTCCATTCCATATTCCCTCTTTATCTCTTTATTAATCAGGTGTTTATTTATATGAATATATTTTGATTTTCCAACACATAAGTCGCTGCTATGTAGAATACAGCATGCCAGCTACTTGCTTGTTCCCTCTGTTTTAAATCTTGCACGTGGCAGGAAAAGGAACTGACCGTTTCCATGCACAGCCAGATGCTCTCGCCCCCCTTAAAAAAAGAGCTTTTTATGCCTATCTTTCAGTTTCTAATAGCGCTTTTCTCCCATTAATCAAACGTTTGTTTAATAGATTTCACAAGCCTTCCCCTCAACTAATCAAACGTTTGTTTAATACATTTTCCAAGGCTTCCCCCCAACTAATCAAACGTTTGTTTAAATTTCAAAACAATAAAAAATGCGCCACTTCAGGCGCATTTCTGTGTTAATCTCCACCTCCGCCGCCATCTCCACCGCCACAACTGCCACCATCTCCGCCAAAAGAACTTCCACAATCTCCTGAGCTGTCACTAGAGTCTGCAAAAAATATTGGTGCACTATATCCTGTACTATCCGTTGAATCGGAATTGTATCGTTTTCGTCCCTTTTTTCTTCCGCTCGATGCACTTACTTTTACAATAATTGCAAACAGTAAAATAAAAAACATAACGCCTACTATCATTTCCATTTCCATCCTAAAATCCCCCTTTCACTCCTCAACTAGAGTGCAATTTATATTTTTCAGGGAAAGCAGTCACAACTAAATATTTCGACAAAACTCTCTTCATATCCTTTAATAAAATTACATTTTTACCTAAATTAGGATGATTTTCGAGATAATTGTACAGATAACAATCGTTCTCTCTTATTTACTTCAAAATCATACGATCTTCCTTACAAAAGTTTTCGAAATATCTTATCGCGGTATATACCAAATGAAGCTGTTCCTTTCATTTTTCGCTCTTCGATCAGTTGTTGAAAACGAAGTGATTTCGCCGTTAATTCTTCTTGTAATTGTTGTCTCTCTTCCTCATCATGACAACAAGCAATTAGATCTTCTATTTTTAACATCTCTTTTTGTAACTGCATTTCTTCAGGGATCATACCAGCATTTTTTAAAATTTTGTAACTCATGCGAAGTTCTTCTGGGATCATCGATAAATCTTCTAACTCAAGAGGTTTCCCTTTCCCTGGCAGGTCTTCAAATTCACCATTTTTCAGCGCTTGCCGAATACGTTCCTCCGCAAGAATCGAAAAAATATCCATAACACCACCCCCTCCCCTTATTTACAGTTTATCCCGCATTAACGGGCAGTAAGACCCCCACCTCAAGATTGGAAGAGAAGCAAAGAAGATAGGTGGGGGTATAACTGCCTGTAAAAGCCCGATTGGTTCAACTAACAAGAAACACTTTCCTCACTATTAAGTGCGGTTGCACCAGTCCTGCACAATCCAAACCTGCGTCACCCATTCTTCATAAAAATCTGGTTCATGAGAAACGAGTAGCACTGTGCCTTCATATTCCATAAGAGCTTGCTTCAGTGCTTCTTTTGCCCGAACATCTAAATGATTCGTCGGTTCATCTAAAACAAGTACATTACTTTCTGTTAACATTAACTCACATAAACGTACTTTCGTTTGTTCTCCGCCGCTTAAAGAACAAAGCGGCTGTAAAATGTGCTCTTCTGTTAAGCCGCATCTTGCTAATGATTGCCGAATTTGTTTTTGCGTCATATCTGGCCGCAGTGACCATACTTCCTCAAGCGGTGTTTGCTCCGTAGCAAATTCCTCTTGTGCAAAATACGCCGGGTTTACTCGCTCTCCTATTTGCACCGTGCCACTTAACGGCTGCAAATACCCAAGCATTGTTTTTAACATTGTTGTTTTCCCAATCCCGTTATAGCCGACGATTGCAATTTTTTCACCGCGCTTTATTTGTAAATCAATGGGGCTGAATAAAGGCTCTTTATAACCAATCTGCATATCTTTAGTCTCTAAAATTCGGCTAACTGGATCCAAGTGCACCTGAAACATAAAGCGCGGTTGCAGTGCAGAAGTTGGTTTTCCGATTTGATTTATTTTTGCTAATACTTTCTCACGGCTCTTTGCTTGTTTCGCTTTACGAATTTTATTCTTTTGAATAAAGTTCTTTAGTCTTTCCATCTCTTTTTGTTGCCTATCATACGCGACTTGTAATTGCTGTTTATGTTGCTCATAGTTTGTTATGAATGATTGATAATTGCCGATATAGCGTTTCAGTCCTTTATGTTCTAAATGATAAATGACATTCGTAATTTCATTTAAAAACCTTTCATCATGCGAAACGACAATATAAGCGTGTTCATAATGTTTCAAATAACCCATAAGCCATTCAATATGCACGTTATCAAGATAGTTTGTTGGTTCATCGAGTAATAAAACGTGCGGCTCTTCTAATAATAATTTTCCTAATAACAGTTTTGTGCGTTGGCCGCCGCTTAGTTGTGCCACATCGCGATCCATACCAAGTTCTAAAATTCCTAATCCCGTAGCAATCATTTCGATTTTTTCCTCAACATGATAAAAATCAGAATGCTCAAGTACACTTTGTAATTCTCCGTATTTCACTAACAATTGTTCCAGGTTATCACATGTTGCCATTTTCTCTGCGATTTGCAGCATCTTATTCTCGATATCATACAAGTGAGCAAAGGCACTTTGTAAATACTGCATAATCGTTGTGCCAGCCTGCAAATCTATATGTTGCTGTAAAAAACCGATCTTCATCTGAGGAAACCATTCAATCGCTCCCTTATCAGGAAGTAACTCTCCTGCTAATATACGCAGTAACGTTGATTTTCCCGCTCCGTTGCTCCCTACAAGACCAACATGCTCACCTCGAAGTAATCGAAAACCAATATTTTGAAAGATTATTTTATCCCCATACATATGGGTAAGATTTTCAACTGATAACATACTCATTTTACTCTCTCCTTTTCGCTTTACATCTAAAGCCAAACGAGAGAACAGTACAAAAAAACAATATTCAATTCGCTAAACGTAAAAATGGATAAGGTAAACACACCTTATCCATTACAAATTATTATCGTAAAAAAGGAATAAGGTTCTTTATCTACTGTCTTTCGGTTGGCTTTTACTCAAAAAATGGGCAGACTACTCCCTTATCAAGCCAAAACCATTTGAAGAACAGTTGATAAAGTCATCTTATCCTTTCACCTCTTTAGAAATTATTATTTGTATATAGAATAAACAAAAATCATACATTTATTCTATCATATGCTAAATTCTGCAAATTTGTTAAAATTCCTGCTTAGAATCTAACAAAAAACCACTTAACAGTTAATAGTATCAAAAACCGTTAAGGGGTAATGCTTTATTTCCTCATATAAGGAGCTAGTATTTTCAATATCTCTGTTTTATCTTCTTTTAATTCTTCTGACGTTAACATGTCCATCGTTCTAGGGCGCGGCAAGTTCACTTTCACTTCGCCGACAATTGTTGAAGGTTGCTGTGACAGAATGAAGACGCGATCTGATAACAAAATCGCTTCGTCTAGGTCATGCGTAACCATTATGATCGTTTGTTTCCCTTTTTGCCATGACTCTAATAACCAGCTATGCACTTCCATTTTTGTAAATGCATCTAGTTTTCCAAAGGGTTCATCAAGAAGCATAATCGGTTTATCACATAAATACGTCCGTAAGAAGCTAACACGTTGCCGCATTCCACCTGATAACGCGTCTGGATAATGATCTGCATATTCATCAAGTCCAAATTGCCGTAATGCTTCCATACCAATTTCTAATCGCTTTCTTTTCGATTGTCCTTCAATTTCTAACGGTAATACAATATTATGAAGGGCTGAACGCCATGGAAGCAAGAGATCTTGCTGCGGCATATAGCTCACAATGTTTCGATTCATAACGGATTGGTTTTCGTAAATCACATCTCCATCATTTGCTTGTTCAATGCCAGCTATAATGTTTAATAACGTACTTTTTCCGCAACCACTTGGTCCAACAAAAGAAACGAATTCACCCTCTTGAACCACAACGTTCATATGCTCTAGCACTGTTTTCTCATCAAATGTTTTCGTAACGTCTTTTACTTGTAGTCCGCTCATTTTTCATTCGGAAGGAATTCGTTCGTAAAGGCCGCTTTCACATCAATTTTCTTTTTAATGACTTTATTGTCATATAAGAAATTCATATAATTCGTCCATACTTCTTCCTTCTGTACTCCCCACGCTTTCGCATCATCTTGATATTTCGTACTTAACCATTTTTGGCTTTCTTGTACAAGCTCTTTATTAATGTCCGGTACATTTTTAATTAAAATATCCGCTGCTTCTTTCGGTTCTTTAATTGCAAAGTTATAGCCATCTGTTGTTGCGTTCATAAACTTCTTCACAAAGTCTTTATCTTGTTTTACATGTTTTTCACTAGTAATAATAACAGGACTATAATAATCTAATGCTGGATTTAAATCTTTTAACATAATCGTGTTCAGCTCAATGCCTTTTCTCTTCGCTTCAATACCATCCCAGCCATAATAGATCCACTCAAAATCAGCATCACGGCCAATCGATTTAAAGAAATCTGTTTGTCCAAGCACAACTTTTTGCACTTTATTATAGTCTGCTTGATGCTTATCCATAACTGTTTTTAATGTCGCTTCTTCAGCCGGTGCTCCCCAACCGCCATATCGTTTTCCTTCAAATGCTTTTGGAGATGTGATGTTATCCTTTTTTAAAGATGCAAATGCAGATGTATTATGTTGAATAACCGCACCAATTGATACAACTGGAATATCTTCAACCCTTGCTGTTGTTACGTTCTCTTGATAACTTACACCAAAATCAGCTTTACCTGATGCTACCATTTGTTCAGCAGACGTATTTTCACCTGGCTGAATAATTTCTACATCTAACCCTTGTTTTTTATAATACTCTTTCGTCTTTGCTACATATAAACCAGTATGATTTGTATTTGGAAACCAATCCAATACTACTGTTACTTTTTTCTCTTTACTTTCTTCTTTCTTGCCTGCTGAGCAGCCTGCAAATGTAAATAATAACGAAGCTGCTAATAACACTTTTAACCCTTTTTTCATTTTCTCCCATCCTTTCTGTAAACCCACGGTGCTGTTAGTCTTGCCATAAATTCAACAATAAAATACAACAGTAGCGTCACGCAGACAATAACAGCAGCAATTCCAAACACACGAGCTGTTAAAAAGGATTTTGTTGCCCTTGTCAGCATAACACCTAGACCTTCACTTGCACCAAGCCATTCCCCAATAATGGCTCCCATTACGCTATATGTAACAGCAATTTTTAATCCCGAAAAAAAGTATGGCAATACTGCTGGAAATTTTACTTTTTGATAGACTTGCCACTTACTTGCCCTCATGGTTTGCAGCAGCTTTAGCATGGATTGATCTACCGTTTGAAAACCTTCTAAAATACTAAGTGTAACGGGAAAGAAGCATACGAGAATAACAACCATTACTTTTGGCAGCATTCCGTAGCCAAACCAAATAATAAATAAAGGTGCAAGTACAACAATCGGAACTGTTTGTGAAATTACTAATAGCGGATTGATTAACACACGGAATAACGGAATCACATCCATAATAATTGCAATGCTCGTTCCAAGTATAATGGCAAAAAATAACCCGATAAGTACTTCTTGCAAAGTCTGCACTGTATTGGGAAGTAGTAAATCTTTCATGTCGATAAGTTCATGTACAATTGCAGACGGCTTCGGCAAAATCCACGGTTCAATATGGAATATCGAAACTGCTCCTTCCCATATTGCGATGAGAAGGAACAGCCAAATTGTCGTAATTGCTATATTAGATTTCTTCTGTTTTTTCATATTCTTCACGATACTTCCATACTTTTTCATCAATCGTTACGCCTGTGCTTGGGCGATAATGGATTTTAATAGAAGTAACCACTTCTTCTGCCCCATCATCGATGCAAGCTTGCTGCGCACGTTTAATAATATCAAGAAGCTCGTTTAAATCCCCTTCCATTGTCGTTTCCATCGCGCCAACTTCATAGCGCACACCTGACTGCTGAACAACTTCAATCGCTTTATCTACAACCGCATATACATCTTTATGCTTCGCTTGTGGTACAACTGAAAATGAAACTGTAACTTGCTGTGACATACTAAATTCCTCCCCATATTAAATAAATTTCATACAAAAAGAAAAAGCTTTCCTGCCGCAAAGCAGGAAAGCTTTATATACAAGTTATCATAGAATAACAATTGCTACGATTCTTGATACAACTCCCTACGCTGGCATTATCCAGATCAGGTTAAGGGTCGATGTATTGTTACATCCTCTCAGCCACATAGGCTCCCCTGTTTCAATTCGTTTTCATTGTAGCATGGATTATTTTTATGAACAAACAAATTTATTTTTCCTAAGTGGCCCGTGAAATAATTTCTTGTTCATCAAGTAAGAACTTCAAGCTTGATAAAGAGATTGTTTGGAAATTCTCTTTCGACATACGTTTTCGATAATGCGTAGGTGTTTCTCCAGTCACTTTTTTAAATATGCGGCTAAAGACTACTAAACTGCGAAAACCCACCTGATAAGAAATGTTTTCTACCGATTCATTTGTCATTGAAAGTAAATACGCTGCGTGATTAATGCGCACCCTTAAAAGCCAGTCCTTCATGCTCATCCCGAAATGACTGTGAAAGACCCGCGAAAGATGGCTTCGATTGACCGCAAGATGATTTGCCACATCACTTACTGTAATTTCCTCTACATAGTGTTCTCCAATATATGTCATCGCTTCAATCGCGAGTCGTGAAAATTTTTGTTTTACAGATGGTGAGAATTCGCCGCCATCTGTAAGTAATAATCTTAAAAAACGATAGGTCAGCTCATTCAACTTTAATTCATCTTCTAATGTACCCTGGGAGTAATTCATACACTCCAAGATAATATCCGAATATTGTTGAATGTTAGTTGCGGTAACAGAGTAGTTATCTTCTTTAAAACTCGAATAATGAATAATTTCCTCTGCGACCTTCCCGCCAAATGACAGCCACGCGTATAACCATGGTTCTTCTCCATCCGAGCGATAAAAGGTCGACTCCCCTGGAGGAATGAGAAAAATATTTCCTTTCTGCAATGAATATTTTTCATCTTTTATATAGTACGTTCCTTTTCCATCCAACACGACATGAATAATGTAGCTGTTACGTACAGCTGGTCCAAAAGTATGAAAAGGCAGTGTTTTTGAAAAACCACAAAAATCAAAATAAAGTTCGCCTGAGAAGTGATGCTGTTCTTTTTTAATAAAGATTGCTTGTTCCATGAGCTTCTCCCCCTCTTCGTGATTACTATAACCTAAGCTGCCTTTTGAAGGAAGAAATGCAACAAAAGGTTAAATCAAGGTCACAAAACGATATAAAACGGAAAGCGTTTTCTTGTTAAACTATACATGAAAAAGAAAACCACCGAAAGGACATGAATGGAGTTCGTTAGTTTTTTACACTTAACTTTGCAAGCGCTTTCTTAATTGTTGTTAAAATTTTTTTTCAAAAAGAGGGGAATAAAAATGAATGGACAATTAAAACAACGTGTTTCCTATGCCTTAGGTGCATTTGGTCATGACATATTTTATGTAACTTTGAGCACCTATTTTATGGTCTTTGTTACGAGTGCGATGTTCACTGGAGCTGATAAAGCAACGACTGCAAAAATGATTGGAATTATTACGAGTTTAGTCGTAGTAATCCGATTGGTAGAAATTATTTTTGATCCGATTATTGGAGGAATAATTGACAACACAAAAACGAGATTCGGGAAATTTAAGCCTTGGTTAGTCATTGGTGGTTTAGTTAGTTCTATCCTTCTTGTATGTATATTTACTAATTTCTTCGGTCTTGCAATTCATAATACTACACTGTTCATCATTTTATTTGCAATTGTTTATATCTTGCTCGATAGTTTTTATTCATTTAAGGACATTGCTTTTTGGTCGATGATTCCAGCGTTAAGCACTGAAACTAAGGAACGAGAAAAATTGGCAACATTTGCGCGACTTGGATCATCACTTGGGGCAAATGGGACTACACTAGCAGTTGTACCAATCGTTACGTTCTTTACTTTCTTGATGACTGGTGAACATTCTCAGGGGGCTTCTGGTTGGTTTTGGTTTGGCGTGATTGCTGCTGTTATTTCTGGTGGAACAGCAATTATTACAGCACTTGGTACAAAAGAAAATGATAGCGTAATTCGTCAACAACAAGAAAAGGCAGGCATTAAAGATATTTTCAAAGCCATCGCTAAAAACGATCAGTTGATGTGGTTAGCACTTTCATATATTGCATATGCGATTGCCAATGTTGCAACTACTGCTGTGTTATTCTACTTCTTCAAATATATTCTAGGAAATTCAGGTGAGTTCTGGATTGTGGGATTAATTGCAGCTGTATTAGGCTTAATTGCCGTTCCACTTTTCCCAACGCTCACGAAATTAATTTCAAGACGTTTTGTCTATATTGGCGGGATTGTAATGATGCTTTTGGCATACGTATGTTTTGGCTTAGCTGGTACAAGTCTACCAATGGTTATTGTGGGATTGGTGCTCTTCTACTTCCCTCAGCAGCTCATTTTTCTTTCAGCTTTGATGACTATTACCGACTCAGTTGAATATGGACAATGGAAAAATGGTACCCGAAACGAAGCTGTGACTTTATCAATTCGTCCATTACTCGATAAAATTGCCGGAGCTTTATCAAACGGAATCGTTGGGTTTGTAGCTGTTGCTTCTGGGATGACTGGCAATGCCACAGCAGCAGACATTACTGCAGACGGTATTTCAACGTTTCATCTGTATGCGTTCTACCTCCCAGCAGCACTCATGATTTTCTCTGCTATCATTTTCGTATGGAAGATTACATTAACTGAGAAAAAACATGCTCAAATCGTCAAAGAACTAGAAGCAAAGCTAAATCATGGCGAGGAAGCAACTGAAGGTGCTGCACTTGCTCATTCTAAATAAAGGAGTAGAGGAGAGTCAAAATGAATATTACAACAAAAGATTTCGGTGCAGGTTATACGATGATCACGATTAACAATCTGAACGGCTTGCAATTAACTGTTTCAGATTTAGGTGCTCGCATTACGAGTTTAAAGGTACCGACAACGAATGGTCTACGTGAGCTCGTGCTTGGTTTTGATACAGCAAAGGAATATTTTGAAAAAGATTTATATATTGGTGCCTCAATTGGACGAGTAGCTGGACGAATTCAAAATGGAACTTTTCAAATTGATAAGGATATCTATAAAGTACAAATTGATGAGACAACCGGCAACACCTTACATGGCGGTACCCCAGGATTCGAAAGTAAAAAGTGGCAATATCAAGTTATCGATAATAATGATGAGGCTTCAGTCATATTTCACACGGTGAGTCCAGATGGTGAAAATGGTTTTCCGGGGAATCTTGATGTTGAGATACGTTACACGTTAACAAACACGAATGTTTGGAAAGTAGAAACTAGGGCGACAAGTGACAAAGATACTTTGTTTAATCCAACAAATCACGTGTACTTCAACTTAACTGGTGATGTAACGCAGCCTGTAAATGAACACACATTATGGGTGGATAGTGATAGATTTGCACCACTTGACCCTAAAAGTATTCCAATTGGTGAAAAGTTGCCTGTAGAAGGAACTGCGTTTGATTTTCGAAAGCCAGTTAAACTTAAGGAAACCTTCAATAGTACTTTTGATCAAAAAGAATTAGTGGATGGAATTGATCACCCATTTTTCTTGAACCGACCTGAACTATCAAATCGTTCAGTGAAACTCATTAGCCCGGATGAAGTGGTTACTATTGAAATAGCCACAAAAGAACCAAGCGTCGTCATCTTTACGGCAAATTTTGGTGAGAATACCCCTCTCATGCATGAAAAGCAACTTGCAAACCATGGCGGAATTACCTTTGAAACACAGGTTTCTCCGGGTGCTGAACAGTATCCCGATTTTGGGGATATCGTTCTTAGAGCAGATTCAACTTATTATACGATGACAGAATTTCATATTATTTGAGAGTCATTTCGGATAGTCTCTTTAAATATGAAATATGTACTGCTATCAGAATTTATTTGAAATGAATGCAAAAGGGAGGCTTATACTTATGGAAAAGAAACGTGAGCTAGTTTTAAAATTTGCTGAGGTATTTGGCGTTCAAGAAACAACTCAATACTTTTCTCCAGGACGTATCAACTTAATTGGAGAACATACAGACTACAATGGTGGCTATGTATTCCCCGCTTCTATTACTTATGGAACTTACGGAGTAGCTAGACGTCGTGAGGATGATAGAGTATTCGTTTACTCAACGAACTTTGAAGAACTTGGAGTAATAAGTTTCACATTGAATGAACTAGATTACGATAAACATGCGAATTGGGCAAATTATATAAAAGGAGTTATCTTAACACTGAAAGAAGCAGGTCATAAAATAGATTGTGGTTTTGAGTTATTAGTTGAAGGAACGATTCCAAATGGAGCGGGACTTTCCAGTAGTGCTTCACTTGAATTACTTGTAGGCGTAGTATTAGAAGACTTGTTTAACTTAGACGTAACGCGACTTGAATTAGTGAAAATGGGTAAAAAAGTTGAAAATGAATTCATTGGTGTAAATTCTGGTATTATGGATCAATTTGCTATTGGATTTGGTGAGGAAGACAAAGCGATTCTCCTTGATACCAATACGTTAGAGTATGAAATGGTTCCAGTTGTTTTGGACGACTATGCTATTGTAATTATGAATACGAATAAACGTCGTGAACTAGCAGATTCAAAATATAATGAGCGCCGTGCTGAATGTGAAGAAGCACTCGCACGTCTTCAAACGAAGCTAGAGATTCATGCGCTTGGAGAACTAAGCAAAACAGAATTTGATGCAAATCAAAGTCTTATTGGGGATGAAATCCTAATGAAACGCGCGAAGCATGCAGTTTACGAAAATGAACGTACAAAAAAAGCCAAAGCAGCTCTTACTGCAGGTGATTTAGAAGAGTTCGGAAAGCTATTAAATGCTTCTCATGCATCTTTAAGAGATGATTATGAAGTAACCGGACTTGAATTAGATACATTGGTGGCCGCTGCGCAAAAACAAAAGGGTGCACTTGGAGCCCGGATGACTGGAGCAGGATTTGGGGGATGCGCCATCGCATTAGTAAAAGAGAGTGAAACCAACACTTTTAAAAACAATGTTTATGATGAATATATCAAAGTTGTGGGATATGCACCTATCTTTTATGTAGCACACATTGGTAGTGGAACTACAGTGATTGGATGATGAGTGAGGTGGAAACGATGAACACATGTCAAGCAATTTACGATTTTACTACACTTGCAATTGAGAATGGAGCCATTGAGGAAAGTGACCGAATTTATATGCACAATCAGCTATTACGTTTGATTGGCGAATCGGAAATGGGAGAGATTACCAGCGGAGTTGAAACAGACCCACATATGCTGTTGGATACGCTTATGGATAAAGCGACGGAAAATCTTATGATCTCTAAACACGGGGCCAATCATGATATGTTCGAAGCGCTTTTAATGAATGTAATTACCCCACTTCCCTCCAAGGTCAATGCAAATTTCCTGAAGGCATATCGCAAAAGCCCCGAACAAGCAACGGATTATTTCTTTGAACTAAGTAAACGAAATGATTATATAAAGACCTGTGCGATTGCAAAAAATATTCATTATTTAGCAGAATCAAAATATGGTGAACTTGAGATTACTATTAATTTGTCCAAACCAGAGAAAGATCCAAAAGAGATCATGGCGGCTAAAAATGCACCGAGGGGCAATTATCCAAAATGTTTGCTTTGTATTGAAAATGAAGGATATTTCGGTCGCTTAAACCATCCAGGCAGAAGCAATCACCGAATCATTGACCTCAAGCTAGATGGAGAAGAATGGGGTTTTCAATATTCACCATATGCATACTTTAACGAACACTCCATCGTATTATCTAAGAAGCATCGGCCAATGAAAATTTCTCGTGAGGCATTCTCTCGTTTACTCAGTTTTGTAGAAATCATGCCACACTATTTCATTGGTTCAAATGCCGATTTACCTATTGTAGGAGGATCGATTCTAAGTCATGATCACTATCAATCTGGACGCCATAACTTTCCAATGGCAAAGGCTAAAGTTCTTAAAACATTCGAACTATCTGACTACCCGAATATTTCTTGCGGTATTGTCAACTGGCCAATGAGTGTAATTCGCCTCTCTTCTTTAAACAAAGAAGAACTAATTCATGCCAGCGCCTATATCCATGAAAGTTGGAAGAACTATTCAGATGAATCTTTACAAATTCGTGCAGAATCAAAAGATGGCATAAATCATCATACGATTACACCAATTGTGCGGCGCCATGAAGAAAAGTATGAAATTGATCTTGTCCTGCGTGATAATAATGTGAGTGAGGAATACCCTGATGGAATTTTTCACCCACATCCAGATGTACAGCATATTAAGAAAGAAAATATCGGGCTTATTGAAGTCATGGGCCTTGCGATTCTCCCTCCACGTTTGATTGAGGAGCTCCATGAAGTTGAACTGTACTTATTAGATAAGGAAGCCACTGTTCCTGAAATCCATAAAAAATGGGCAGATGAATTAAAAGCCAAGGGCGGCTATACAGAAGAGACCATCCAAAGATTTCTTCAAACTGAAGTTGCCCAAAAATTTGAACGTGTCTTAGAAGATGCTGGTGTCTATAAGATGAATAAAGATGGCAAGGCAGGGTTTGATCGCTTTATCAAAGAATTACAAAGCACGAATCGATGCGCCTCAACCAGATGATTCAGATGCGTTAATTGCATCAAGTTTGAAGGCCAAGGAAGTTCTTGGTTAGAAACCAAAATATATTTCTATTAAGGATATTATCGCTACAGAATGGAAATGGTATCATAGTCATCGAGAAGGGTATTAAAACATTCGAAAAAGAACTGCACTAGAAAAGGTGAAATTTCTAGTGCAGTTTTATTTACAACCTTATGTTTCCACAGATTACAACATCCAATTTGATTAACCATTTATTTATACATACAAATATAAAAATACCAAAATAACCCTTTTGTAACATAATTTTAACAAACAGAGCGGGTCATGTTTTTGATGTGTTATATAATTAAAAAAAGCCATTTTTATAGATTCATTTTAGGATTCAACTTTCGAATCATGAAACAGGGTAAATTATTTGATAATAGCAATTAATTATTATCTCGGAGGTGCATACTATGTTCTGGCTACAGTTTACCATCTTATTACTCTGCATTTTCGTCGGTGCACGTCTTGGAGGTGTTGGCCTTGGCGTAATGGGTGGTGTTGGGATGGCAATCTTTGTCTTCTTCTTCCATTTACAACCAACCTCTCCCCCAATTGATGTTATGCTTATGATTTTAGCAGTTATTACTGCTGCTGGAGCGTTGCAAGCTGCTGGGGGAATGGAATATCTTGTTCATATTGCAGAAAAGGCGCTTCGTAAAAATCCGAAATGGATTACGTTCTTTGCCCCTATCGTCACTTATTTATTTACGTTTTGCGCAGGAACAGGACACGTTGCCTATTCAGTTCTTCCTGTCATTGCTGAAGTATCGCGTGAATCAGGAATTCGACCAGAGCGTCCAATGTCAATTGCTGTTATTGCATCGCAGCAAGCGATTACGGCCAGTCCAATCTCAGCAGCAACCGTTGCACTTCTCGCTATGCTTGCTGACTATAAGATTACACTATTAGATATTTTAAAAATTAGTATTCCATCTACCTTTATCGCTTGTATGTTAGCTGCTTTCGTAGCAAGCAAAATGGGGAAAGAGCTAAACGAAGATGAAGAATATTTAAAGCGATTACAAGAAGGCGTAATTCCAAAACTAGAAGAAAAGAAAGAATTTATTGTTCCAAAAGGTGCAAAACTGTCTGTTATCCTCTTTTTATTGGCAACAGTTTTAGTTGTTCTTCTTGGATCTTTTGAAGCATTACGTCCTGGCTGGATGATAGACGGAAAACTTGTACGTCTTTCGATGCCAAACACCATTGAAATGGTTATGCTAACAATCGCAGCACTTATTATTATTTTTTGTAAACCAAATGTGGAAAGCATCGTATCTGGTAACGTCTTTAAAGCAGGAGCAACAGCAGTTGTTGCAATTTTCGGTATCGCCTGGATGGGAGATACGTTCTTTAACGGTAACTTACAAATAATTCAAGGTTCTATCCAAGGACTCGTAACGAGTGCACCGTGGTTATTTGCAATTGCACTATTCGTGCTATCAATCTTGTTATATAGCCAAGCTGCAACAGTACGTGCATTAATACCACTTGGATTAACACTTGGCATTTCACCGGTACTATTGATCGCAATGTTCCCAGCTGTAAACGGATATTTCTTTATTCCAAACTACGGAACAATCGTCGCGGCAATTAACTTTGACCGTACAGGTACAACTCGTATCGGTAAATATGTGTTAAATCATAGCTTTATGATCCCAGGTCTGGTCGCAACAATTACATCAATTGGAATAGGGATGCTTCTCGTTTCACTGATGTTTTAATGAAGAAAGAGCTAGTCTTTACAAGGACTAGCTCTTTTTAATCAAACGTTTGTTTAAATTTTTTTCACTTGCTCAGCCAATTTCTTCGCACTATTATAAGGAGACTCCGCTAAACTAATCGCTGAAATCACCGAAACACCATCTGCCCCTGCTTCAACGACAGAAGCAGCATTTTCAATTGTAATCCCACCAATACCGACAATCGGAATTCCAATGCCACTTTCACGGAAAAAACGCAATCCTGCCGTTCCTTGTACCGCTTTTGCATCTTTTTTCGTGTTTGTTTGAAAAATCGGTCCTACTCCTAAATAATCGGCACCATTTTCAATCGCAAAACGAGCTTCTTCTATTGTATGAGCGGATACACCAATGATTTTATCGCCCATTTTTCCACGTACGATCTGAATGTTTTCATCATCTTGCCCAACATGAACACCATCTGCATCTAACGCTATTGCTAATTCCACATCATCATTTACGATGAATGGAACATGATACTTTTTACATAATGATTGTAGCTGCCCTGCAAATGTATACTGGTTTTCTTCCGTTAATGCTCCGTCACCTTTTTCACGATACTGAAAAAGGGTAACTCCGCCATCAAGAGCTTCTTTCATAACTTGTAATGGATCTTTGCTGCAATTATTACTTCCCATAATAAAATACACTTGTAGTAACTCAGACATACGTTGTTTATCAATCCGTGCCATTTCTCTCATCCTTCCTTATCAAACCTCTTCAACATTTCCATATCGTTCAACGTCTTCTGCAGTAACGTTTGCTAACTGATTTAGAAATTCAATTTGGAAACTTCCCGGTCCTTGCTTAGCTGTTTTACTTGCCGCAATTTCTGCCGCTACACCGTAAAATGCTACCGCCGCAACAGCTGCTTTTACGTAATCTTTTTCAACTGCCGTAAACGCTCCGATAACAGATGTTAATAAACACCCTGTTCCTGTTACTTTCGTTAAAATAGGATGACCATTACGAAGAATAAACGTTCTTTCCCCATCAGTTATAACATCTTCTTTTCCAGTAATAACGATAATGTTACGTAGCTGCCTTGCTGCTTGTTTCGCAACGGAAA
Organism: Bacillus sp. 491mf; assembly: GCF_900112415.1. Lineage (GTDB taxonomy): Bacteria > Bacillota > Bacilli > Bacillales > Bacillaceae_G > Bacillus_A. The sequence goes on along the minus strand of NZ_FOLV01000022.1, from coordinate 34,602 downwards.
CAACATCACCATTTCCTCCCCCTGCATCAACCCCTTTAATCTCCCAACTCTCATCAATAACATTTGCAACCTCTGCTGCATTGCCACGGATGATTGCTAGCTTTACTTCACTTGGAATATACCTTGCCACTTCTGTTCGATACGAAGTTGCCCCAGCACCGACGGGATCAAATATAATTGGTACATTATGATTATTTGCTGACTTTCCAGCAATAAGCATCGCCTCTACTTCTTCTTGGCGAAGTGTCCCCATATTTAAAACGAGTGCTCCCGCAATACTTGCCATTTCAGCTACTTCTTCTTTTGCGTATGCCATCACAGGCGATGCACCTAATGCCAGTAATCCATTGGCAGTAAAATTTGTCACGACGACATTTGTAATATTATGAACGAGCGGATTTCTTTCTCGTACTGTCTCAACTACTTGGGCAATTTCTTTCATTTTCATATGTATCTCTCCTTTTTTATAATGGGAGATATAGCAAAAAAGACACTTTTGCGCATGCAAAGTGTCTTCATAATGTGCTCTTACACTCTCCCTACGCTGGCATTATCCAACAGGTTCAAATGGTCAACGACGGAGTAGCCGTACTCTCAGTTTGCATCCGCAAACTCCCATGTGTTTTCTTATTCATTTACTTCAGAGTCTACTCTGATTCTGTTGAAATAACAAGTTGAAAAAAGATGTAAAAACCCCTTTTTTAGATGGGCGAGAGCAACTGGCCGTGTATTTGAGCGGTCAGGACCTGTTCCTACCACGGCAACGTTTAAAACAAAGGGAGACAGCGAGTGCTGGGTATATTTTATTTTCCTTGCCGAAATTTTACATAAAGAAAAAACATAAAAGACCCCTTTTTTTAGGATGGCGAGAGTAACTGGCCATGTATTAGAGCGGTCACAGGCGGTGTTTAAGGCATTTCTGAAGCTAGTTAAAAATGGAACACTTATATTTCATAACAACGGATACGAATCTTCGGAATAACTGAATCCGAAAGGGATGTATGCTATAGTTAACTTACGGAAATTGAAAGGATGTTTGAAATATGGCAAAAAGTGTTGTAATTGCTGAAAAACCTTCTGTTGCACGTGATATTGCGCGTGTATTGAAGTGCGATAAAAAAGGAAATGGTTACATTGAAGGAAGTAAATATATTGTTACATGGGCTTTAGGGCATCTCGTTACATTAGCAGATCCTGAAAGTTATGATGTGAAGTATAAAAAGTGGAATCTTGAAGATCTTCCAATGCTTCCGGAACGTTTAAAATTAACGGTGATTAAGCAAACTGGCAAGCAATTTAATGCTGTGAAAAGTCAATTGACTAGAAATGATGTAAATGAAATCATCGTAGCTACAGACGCTGGTCGCGAAGGAGAATTAGTAGCTCGTTGGATTATTGATAAAGTGAGAATTAATAAACCGATTAAACGTCTATGGATTTCATCTGTTACCGATAAAGCGATTAAAGATGGTTTTGCAAACTTGAAACCTGGTAAAGCATACGACAATTTATATGCTTCAGCTGTTGCCCGTTCGGAAGCTGACTGGTATATCGGTCTTAACGCAACACGTGCATTAACTACAAGATTCAATGCACAATTAAATTGCGGTCGTGTTCAAACACCTACTGTAGCAATTATCGCAGGACGTGAAGATGAAATTAAAAACTTCAAAGCACAAACATACTATGGCATTGAAGCACAAACAACAGAGAGATTAAAGCTCACTTGGCAAGATGCGAAAGGCAATAGCCGCAGCTTTGATAAAGAAAAAATTGATGCGATTGTAAAAAAATTAGGAAACCAAAATGCGACTGTAGTTGAAATTGAGAAAAAAGCTAAGAAGTCATTTGCTCCTGGTCTTTACGACTTAACAGAATTACAACGTGATGCAAATAAAATCTTTGGTTATTCCGCAAAAGAAACGTTAAATATTATGCAAAAACTGTATGAACAGCACAAAGTATTAACATATCCGCGGACAGATTCACGTTATATCTCATCTGACATCGTTGGAACACTTCCAGAACGTCTGAAAGCTTGCGGAATAGGTGAGTATCGTTCTTTAGCTAATAAAGTTTTAACGAAACCAATCAAAGCTTCCAAATCTTTTGTTGATGATAGTAAAGTAAGTGATCACCATGCAATCATTCCAACAGAAAGCTATGTAAACTTCTCAGCTTTCACAGATAAAGAGCGCAAAATTTATGATTTAGTTGTCAAACGTTTCTTAGCAGTTTTATTCCCTGCTTTTGAATACGAGCAACTAACGTTACGCGCTAAAATCGGTGATGAAAACTTTGTCGCACGCGGCAAAACAATTATGAATTCTGGCTGGAAAGAAGTTTATGAAAATCGCTTTGAAGATGACGATGCAGTGGACGATTTAAAAGAACAAATCTTACCTCGCATCGAAAAAGGCGATACATTAAACGTGAAACTAATTGCAGGGACATCTGGTCAAACAAAGCCACCTGCGCGTTTTAATGAAGCAACATTACTTTCGGCTATGGAAAATCCAACAAAGTATATGGATACGCAAAACAAACAGCTTGCTGATACATTAAAGTCAACGGGCGGACTAGGTACAGTTGCGACACGCGCCGACATTATTGATAAATTGTTCAATTCATTCTTAATTGAAAAACGCGGCAAAGACATTCACATTACATCAAAAGGCCGTCAATTACTAGATTTAGTACCAGAAGAATTAAAATCACCTACGCTAACTGCTGAGTGGGAACAAAAACTTGAGGCTATCGCGAAAGGCAAGTTGAAAAAAGAAGTATTTATTTCTGAAATGAAAAACTACACAAAAGAAATTGTTTCTGAAATTAAATCGAGCGATAAAAAATATAAGCACGACAACATTTCCACAAAAACTTGCCCAGACTGCGGCAAACCAATGCTAGAAGTAAACGGCAAAAAAGGAAAAATGCTTGTATGCCAAGATCGTGAATGTGGTCATCGCAAAAATGTATCCCGCGCGACAAACGCACGCTGCCCGCAATGTAAGAAAAAACTAGAACTTCGCGGTGAAGGAGAAGGCCAAATCTTCGCATGTAAATGCGGCTATCGCGAGAAACTTTCTTCATTCCAAGACCGTCGTAAAAAAGAATCAGGTAACAAAGCAGATAAACGTGCTGTTCAAAAATACATGAAACAGCAACAACAGCAGGAAGAACCTCTGAATAATGCATTAGCAGAAGCATTAAAGAAATTGAAGTTTGATTAAAGGAGTTGGTTTACCAACTCTTTTTTTTCATGCCTGCTAATATATCGGCGCTTTTTTCAATATATCAGCGACTTTTACAATATATCGGCGCTTTTTATAATATATCGACCACTTTTTATAATATATCAGCGCTTCGACATGATATAAAGACTCTTCGACGATGTTCGACATACTCAACGCTCCTCATAAACAAAAGGTTCCTACCCACCGGCAGGAACCTTTATTATTAATGAATTATCTTACTTCCTTTTGCATTTTCTACAAACTTTTCGCTCGACTTATTAATTGGCTTTTTCAATACTAGTGCAATAATAAGCATTACACCTACCCATAAACATAATACGAGAAGATCTTTCCAGACAATATCCCAAAGCATACCGCCTACTGTCTCACGAATAATACGAATTGCATACGTGAACGGCAGGAATGGATATAGCATTTGGAAGAACTTCGGTGTCATTTGAATTGGGAATGTTCCACCTGAACCAGCAACTTGTAATACAAGTAACACGATTGCCATGGATTTACCGATGTTTCCAAATACAGAAACAAGTGAGTATACGATACAAACGAACACTCCAGCAATTAACATGCTAAACAGGACAAACCAGAATTTATCAACCACATACGTGCCTAATAAGAATATATCTCCCATCGCTACGATAAATGCCTGCGCAAGACCGATCGTTAAGAATGTTAAGAAACGGCCGAAGTAAATGTGATAACTTTTATATTCCGCATCTTCCTCATGTACTTCTACTGTTAATAATGACACCATGAGCAATGCCCCTACCCATAATGCTAACACTGTGTAGAACGGTGACATTGCTGAACCGTAGTTTGGAAGTGGGTATAATTTATTCTCTTTTAAGTTTACTGGATTTGCGAAATAATCACTTTGTTTTTCTACATCATGCTTTAATAGACGAATGATGTCTTTTAAATCTTCTTCTGATTCAAATTCGCGAATTTTATTAGCAATTTCTTTAATTTTCTTCTCAGCTTCAGGAAGCTCTGCTTTTATTTTTTCAGCTTCTTCTTTGCCAACAGTTAATCCTTTTGATGCATCTTCTAGTAGTTTTTTGACATTAGGTAGACTTTGATTCGCTGTATTTAAAACATCCGCTGCATCTTTGTTTATTTTTTTCGTTTTAGCAATTGCATCGTTGAAACTTGGGACAATTTCAGAGTCATATCGTGCTAAAATATCACCTAATACGTTGGATGCATCTTTAGATAGGGAGTTTAAACTTTCTACAATATCTTTTGCAGGTCGTTCTCCTTTATTGATCATATCAATGCCTTTGTTCGCTACATCTATGCCCTCTTGCATCTTTCCTTTTGCATCATTTAACTGCGCTACTTTTTCAGGAATATTTGTTGTTTTCCCTGCATGACCAGCAAGCTTATCTACATCATTTAACACTGGAATAATATCATCTATCATATTAATGCCCTTTTGAAGCTGCGATTGAACGTCGTATAGTCCTTGTTTGACCGGTTCTAGATTTACGTTACCACCTATACCATTATCAACTTTATTTATTAAATCATTCGTAACATTAATAAAATTATTTGAGCCTTTTTCAACATCTTTTGCTAAACTATCGATTTGATTTAATAAATTTTCAATGGACTGCTTATTCTTATTGAGATCGTTCGCTGCTTCTGTTATTGCTTTTGACTTTTTCTTGATTGCATTTAATGATTCTTTTAATTGTTCTAATTCTTTAATACGCACATCTTTATCAGGTTGATTAGAATCCTGTAAGCTTTTAATTTCTATATCAATCCGGTCAATAGCTCCTGTAGATAATTGCTCTATTCCTTCAGCAATCGGTTTGAGTTCTTCAGCAGTTGGTGCTTTATTTAAAACTTCTCTTGCTTTATCTGTATAACCAGGAATCTTTTGCGAAACTTCCTTTACTGTATTTGCTGTATTTTGTAAAGATTTTATCTGATCCTTAAGCGTTTCCTTGTTTACATTTTTCAACGGATCTTTTAATAAATCCGTAATCTGCGCCGTACCATCAGCAGCTTTTTTCGCATACGTTAAGTCTCTCTTAATAGCTGCTGGTGCCTCATCCAGCGTTTGATCATTTGCGGCAAAGAACGAATCTAAATCTTTCGTTAGTTGCTGGCTATCATGAATGATACTTTCAACCTTTGGCATCGTATCTTGTGCTGTTTTGACAAGATCTTGCGCCGTGCCAGCATCCGTTAATGCTGTATCTACCACTTTATTGATTTCTGGCATTTGCGTTTCTAATTTGAAAACGAGATCCTTTACTTTTTCGATACTTGGTAAGTTTGTTTCTAGATCAATTCCAAGTTCATTAAAGATTTTAAAAATCTCACCATTTGCGGTTTTGACAAAGTTTTTGCCTATTTCCTCAACAATACCGGACGCGCCTTTTGAAGTAATCTTTGGTGCAATGGCATTTACCTTTTCATTCACATAATATTGAATTTCTGGTTTTTGCGGATTATCATCTAATACCGTTGCAATTTTTTCTGAGAAGTCTTTCGGAATGGTAATACTTGCATAATATTCGCCATGCTTCACGCCATGTATTGCTTCCTTTTTATCAACAAACTTCCAACCGAGGTTTTTATTGTTTTTTAGGGAATTCACGACTTCTTCCCCTATATTAATGTCTTTCCCTCGTAAATTTGAACCTTTGTCTTCATTAGATATTGCGATAGGAACATCTTTCGTACTTCCATAAGGGTCCCACGAGGCCTCAATATTAAACCATGCATAGAGCGATGGTAAAATCGTAAGCCCTATGATGATAACAATTGCAGCCCAGTGCCTTGCTACATTCCGTATGTCTGTCGTATAAATACGCCATATTTGTTTCATTTTATTAATCACCTAATCATATGTTTTTTCTTTCGTCCGAATTCATACATGCATTTCGCCATTATAACATTGTTTTTTGAAAAATTTAACTGAAATGACCTATCACTCCTGAAAACTGTATACATCATTATATGATACTTTTCATGAAATATACAAACAAATTGACCGTTTTAGTTTTACGTTCAATATTGAAGATTATATATGAAATGTAATAAAAAAGGCAACCATTCCGTATTTTGCACGGTGGTTGCCTTTTCATTACATGTTAATTTGAACTTCAACGCCAAAATGGTCCGATATTACTTCTCGGTTTATCCCATTAAAAATTACTTTGGAAGAAGTAACTTGTACAGGTTGATTGCTTAAAATAAGGTCGATACGTAAATTTTGTTTATTCTCATCCCATCCAGCAATCTTTCCTTGTACAGTTGTTCCTTCATCTTTTTGCTTTGCTAATTGATACGTGTCATATAAACCCTTTTGCATGAGATAATCATAGCCTTCATTTTGCAAACGTGCATTGTTATTGAAGTCACCCATTAAGAGCGACAATTCATCTTTATCTACACGATGCAGTAAATGATCGACTTGATTTTGAAATGGTTCTTCTTCGTCATTCCACCAGCCAAGATGACAAGAATATAATGTCACCGGCTGGTTGTAATAAGAAACAGTTATACTGACAATTTTTCTTGTTTTCCAGTATGTTGTATCTGTACTGTTTGATACGAAAAAGGAATCACTCTTTTGAATTGCATGTTTTGTTAAAATGGCTAAACCTTCTTCATACACATCGTACCCGATATGAGCAAAGTCCCATACAGCGTCATATTTTGCCGCGCCAAGCTTTTCTAGTTCTACTTGTAATAAGCGGACAAAATTATCTTCTTTCATGTTACCGGATATATTTTGAGCCGTAATTGACTGACTTACCTCTTGCAATGCGATGACGTCATAGTCATTTTCTTGAATCATTTTTGCTAAATAATGAATCTTTGCAAGTTGCTCATCTTCTTGCCACGAATGACAATTTAGCGTTAATAATTTCATTTCTTATATCCCTAAAATATCTTGAATATCAGACTTTAATACGTCAGCTTTTGGACCATACACAGCTTGTACACCTTTATCTTTTACAATTAAGCCAAGCGCTCCGTTCTTCTTCCAATCCGCTTCTTTTGCAACGATATCTAAGTCTTTTACTGTCACACGTAAACGTGTCATACAAGCATCTACATCTGCAATGTTGTTTTTCCCGCCTAACAGCGCGATAACCACTGTCGCTAATGAACCTTCTTTCACATTAACTGCTGCTTCTTCAGCACCATCTTCATTCTCAATGTAGTTACCAGCACGTCCTGGTGTTGGTAAATTGAACTTTTTAATTAAGAAGTTGAAGATTGTAAAGTTTAATCCAAAGAAGATAGCTGATACAACAAAGAAGTTAATAAGATCTCTTGTTAATCCAGCCTTTACGATCATTGGTGTACGAGTTAATAACTCAATAAAACCAAATGCATGGATACGTAAATTAATTAAATCTGCTAATGCGAATGCTACACCAGTGATAATCGCATACACAACATATAATACTGGGGCAATAAACATAAACATAAATTCAATCGGCTCTGTAACCCCAGTTAAAAATACTGCTAATGCTGCTGAGAAGAACATTGGTTTATATTTATGACGCTTGTCTACATCTACGTTACGGTACATCGCAAATGCGATACCAATTAATGATGCAGTTGAACCGATAACTTGTCCTACTTTGAAACGTGCTGGAACAACATTATTTAATAAATCGTGATATGCTTTCATATCACCTTTCGTTATTAAGCTATTTAAGTCTGTAATCCATGCAAGCCATAATGGATCTTGTCCCGCTACAATTTGTCCTGCCTTAGCACCTGTTAAGATTGTGTACGATCCGCCAAGCGCTGTGTAGTTCATCGGAATCGTTAACATATGATGCAATCCAAATGGTAATAATAAACGTTCTAATGTTCCATATACAAACGGCGCAACAATTGGTGCGCTATCCTTTGAAGCTGCAATCCAGCGTCCAAATTCGTTTAATCCACTTTGAATGAATGGCCATACGAACGATAAAATAATAGCAGTGATTGTAGAACCAACAATTACTACAAATGGTACGAAACGTTTTCCGTTAAAGAAAGCTAATGCTTGTGGTAATTTATTATAGTTATAATATTTATTGTATAGCGTAGCTCCTAAGAAACCTGAAATAATACCTACGAAAACTCCCATGTTAAGTGCTGGTGCACCAAGAACAGAAGTGAAATAATCTTTTACAAGTAAATCTCCCGCTAATAAGGAAGATACTTTTGCTTTTGAACTCGCTAACATTACAGCGTTTACACCAAAAATTGCTCCTGTAATTCGGTTCGTTAATACGAATGCTAGCAATGCTGCAAATGCACCACCCGCACGATCTTTTGCCCAAGATCCCCCAATTGCTACAGCGAATAAAATGTTTAAGTTTACAATAATTGCCCAACCGATATCTTCCATAACTCTAGCAATTATTTGCACGGCAGATACATCGCCCGCAGACATACCAATTAATTTACCGATGGAAATCATTAAACCAGCAGCTGGCATAACCGCTACTACTACTAATAAAGCTTTTCCGAACTTTTGCCAAAAATCAAAAGATGCAAGTTTTTTCATTTTTTTGTTCCTCCTTTTTCTAAATTACAATCCCTCATGTATAAATAATAATTGCATTTCCCCTCGCGAAAACGTTTTACGCAATCGTTTTCATAAATTTATTTTAATAAAAGCGTTTTCATATTGCAATAACAATTTTATTAAAAATACAATTTTTATATAAAAAAAGATGCTATATAAGCATCTTTTTTTATTAATAAACACGATAAATCCTTGTTTCATATGGTTTTAAATTAATTGTTGTCACTGCATCATGCTCTTCTACTTCATAGTTATTTAAAAGCAAACGATTGCATTTTAGCTCGAACGCAGTCTCATCATATACAGCTTCACTCTTTGATACATTGCTCATTACAACAACTTTTTCATCATGTAACGTACGTGTATACGCATAAATTTGCGGATGATCTTCTAACAGTAAATCGTACGTGCCATACGTAAACACTTCATGTTCTTTTTTCAGCACAATCATCTTTTTATAGAAATTTAAAATAGAATTTGCGTCTGTTTGCTGCGCGTCTACATTAATTTCTTTATAATTTGGATTCATTCCAAACCAAGGTGTACCTGTTGTAAAACCAGCATTTTCTTCGTTACTCCACTGCATCGGTGTACGTGAGTTATCGCGGCAAGATGCCCAAATAATCTCCATAATTTCTTGATGAGGTACTCCCTCTTCAATCTTTTGACGATATAAGTTCTTAATCGCCACATCATCATAGTCTTCAATACGCGGGAACTGAACATTCGTCATCCCGATTTCTTGTCCTTGATAAATGAACGGCGTACCTTGCATAAAGAAATACATTGCTCCTAAAGCTGTTGCACTTTCGTGCCAATATTGTTTGTCATCACCCCAAGTAGAAACAATACGAGGTTTATCATGATTTTCAATATATAGCGCATTCCAACCTTTATTTTCTAACCCTTTTTGCCACTTTGTTAACACTTTTTTAAGCCCTACAACATCGAGATCTTTTTTCTTTTCTGCATCCCATAAGCTTAAATGCTCAAATTGAAATACCATATTAAACTTCCCTTGCTCTTCTCCAACCCAAAGCTCAGCATCTTCAATTTTCACACCATTTGCTTCGCCGACAGTCATAATATCATACTTGGCAAACGTGTTTGTTTTTAACTCTTCTAAAAGTGGCTGAATGCCATTTACATTCATATGTTTATCGAAAGAAGGCACATACTTTAACCCTTTCGGATTCGGCATATCCTTAAATCCTTCTTCCTTCTTAATGTGACTAATCGCATCAACACGGAAGCCATCAATTCCTTTATCAAGCCACCAATTCACCGTACTATATAAAGTCTCGCGCACTTCTTCATTTTGCCAGTTTAAATCTGGTTGCTTACGTGAGAACAGATGTAAGTAATATTGGTCCGTTGTTTCATCGTACTCCCAAGCAGATCCGTTAAAAATACTTTCCCAGTTATTCGGTTCTTTCCCATTTTTTCCATCCTGCCAAATATACCAATCACGCTTTGGATTATCTTTAGAAGAACGCGATTCAATAAACCACGGATGCTCATCACTTGTATGATTAATAACTAAATCAATAATTAGCTTCATATCACGTTTATGCACTTCTGCTAATAGTTCATCAAAATCAGCCATCGTACCAAATTCGTCCATAATATCTTGATAATCACTAATATCATAACCGTTATCATCATTTGGTGATTTATACATTGGGCAAATCCAAATTACATCAATGCCTAGATCTTTCAAATAGTCTAACTTTGAAATCATACCTTGTAAATCACCGATACCATCACCGTTTGAATCCATAAAACTGCGCGGATAAATTTGATAAGCTACAGCTTCTTTCCACCACGTTTTGTTCATAATCTCATCTCTCCTTTTGCACAATTTTGTTATGCAAACGTTTTCGTAACACTATCATATCAAAATATACAGAGTTTGCAACGATAAATTTTTACATTCGTACTAAATATATGTGTATGATTAGTCTGAAACAAAGTGAAAATTTTATCCAAATAGCGGTTATAATTTGCTGCTTCCAACTTAAAATCCTTATATTGGATAACGTGAAAAAAGTTCTTTATACACATATAAAGAACTTCAATAGACTATATAGTTAATAATTAACTTCATTAATATTATTACTCATTTCCCTACTATCTAATTTTTCACATCGCACTTTCTTCAAAATAAGCCGGATTATGTATTGTGATTTTTTTATCTAGAATTGTAACAATACAATCATTTTTTAGTTGCTTTAATACCCCGCTAACAGTCTCGCGAGATGTCCCGGATATTTTAGAAATTTCAATGGTTGTGAGAGGACATGAAATTAAAATTTCTTTTCCCGCTTCTTCTCCTAAATCGTTCATCAAGTAACCTAATGTTTGTATAACGCGGTCTTGTGCATTTGGAGTAGTAATATTTTGGACACGCTTTTCATTTATTTTCAGTATAGAAGACAGTTCCTGAACAATATGCATGAGCTGCTGTCGATTCGATTTCACCATATCCTCAAAAATAGAAGTGGGAATATAGTACACATCAACGTCCGTCATTGCTATAGCCGTATAATTATATGACGCATCTGTAAACATACCACAATAAGGAAAAATGGAAAAACGCTTTACGTAATCTTCATATAAGAAATTTCCGCTTTGATTCACTCGCTCTAATTTGACAAATCCATCTAACATAAAGTAAATTCTTTCTCTTGAATCACCTTCTAAAAATAAATATTGACCCTTTTTATAGGTTCGCCAATACACAAACTGTGCTAGACTTTTTAATTTCGTATCTGTTAAGTCAGCAAATAATTCAAATTTCCTTAAATCTTCAACTATATTACGTTTTTGCATGAAATGTCCTCTCTCTTTCTATAAAGTGAAACTTCCATCAGCTTAGGATTCTTCATCCTCCGCCTATTTTTTTTTGCTTCTCTTTTCATCTTGAGGTGAGGGTCTGTAATTGTTATGTAGTATAAGGAAAGCGTTTTCAAAATTATCTTATCATAATAAAGCGTTAATTTTTTTCCTTTATCATGAATACTTTATGAACTTACTTGAACAGAAAAAGAATGAAGCCTGTCACTTCATTCCCTTTCTGTTCAAATATTTATAACTCTTACTTTGAAATAATGGTTCCCGCATTTTCTTCTAACGCTTCATATACTTTTTCTAATGAAGTAATAATCGTTTTTCGTTTTGGATCTGTATTCACAAAGTTAATAGCTGCTTCAATTTTCGGAAGCATACTTCCAGGTGCAAATTGATTTTCTTGTATATATTTCTCTAGTTCAGCAACTGTAACATTCTCTAATTTTTTCTCAGTTGGCGTATTGAAGTTTACATACACATAATCAACTGCAGTTAAAATGACGAGAATATCAGCATCTACTAATTCAGCTAATTTTTGAGCAGCAAAATCTTTATCAATAACAGCCTCCGTTCCTACTAATCCATCTTTCGAGTCAATAACAGGGATGCCTCCGCCTCCAACAGCAATGACAATATCACCGTCCTCCACTAATGCATTAATCACTTTATGCTCGTGAATACTTACCGGTTTTGGCGATGGTACAACACGCCGCCAGCCACGTCCTGCATCTTCTTTAAACGTAGCTTTTGTTGTCTCCATTAACTTTCGTGCTTCTTCTTCTGTATAAAAGGGACCAATTGGTTTTGTTGGATTTTCGAATGCCTCATCATCCTTATCCACCTCAACCCGCGTGATCACCGTTACTACATCTTTTTCGATACCCCGTTTTTTCAAAGCCTTTTCAATTGCATTTTCCATCCAATACCCAATCATTCCTTGGCTCATTGCCCCGCAAGTATCTAGTGGCATAGCAGGTGTTTTGTCCGTTTCCGCTGCTTTTTGCTGCAATAAGATGTTACCTACTTGTGGACCATTCCCGTGTGCAATGACAACGTCTACATTATTTTCCATGATTTTAACCAATTGTTCTGCCGTTCTTTCTAACGCTTCTTGTTGTGCCTGTGCAGTAGCATCTCCAGATTGGATTGCATTTCCGCCCAATGCAACGACGATTTTTCTTCTTGTCATCTTGTAACCCTCCTATTTCTTTTCAAAAGAGTTTTTTTAAAGAGTAATACCGCCTGTAGCCAATTGATAAATTGCAAACAGCGCTAAAATTCCGATAATTACCGAAGAAATAAGCTCGACACGAGTAAAGATTTGTTTTTGATTTGTTTGCTTTTGAACTTTATAAAAGATAAAAATTCCTGGTGCATATAATGTCATAGTCAGCAATAAATAATTTAAACCTGCTGCATAAATTAACCAAATCCCATACATACTCGCAACTAAACCAATGACAATATTTCTTGTACGATCTTTCTCCCCGGACTGCAAACTATACTTAAATTGATAGAATGCTGAAAAAGCATAAGGAATTAAAATCGCCGAAGAAGCGAGTGAAAATGCAAAATGGTAAGCTTGATCTGAAACAACAAATGTCAATAAGAAAACTTGAATCAGACCATTTGTTAACCATAATGCATTGACAGGAGCCTTATTTTTATTTTCCTTCCCAAACCATTTTGGAAATACGCCGTCTTTTGCAGCTAAATAAGGAATTTCAGATGCTAGCAACGTCCAGCCTAACCAAGCACCTAATACAGAAATGATTAAACCTAAGTTAATAAAGATAGCCCCCCATTTTCCGACAACGCTTTCAAATAAATAGGCCATTGCTGGATTTTTCAAATTCGCAACGTCCGCCTGCTTCATAATTCCTAATGATAATAATGTCAGAAGAATGTATATAATGAGAGTTCCTATTAATCCAATAACAGTTGCTTTCCCAACATCACTTCGACTTTTTGCACGACTTGATAAGACGACAGCTCCTTCTACCCCAATAAATACCCAAAGTGTGACAAGCATTGTACTTTTTACTTGACTTCCTACATCCGCCCAAGAGAAAGTAGCACCTTGCCCCCAAAATCCATCTACGAAAATATCAATATGAAAAGCAAATATCCCGACAATAATAAATACAAAGACAGGTACTAACTTTGCAATTGTTGTGACTAAATTTACAAGTGCTGCTGAGTGTACACCCCGTAAAATCATCATATGAACACACCAAAGTAATACACTTGCTCCAATAATGGATGCTACATTTTGTCCCCCTTCAAAGGCAGGAATGAAATAACCTATTGAGGAAAATAACAGCGTACCGTAAGCTACATTTCCGAGCCAAGCGGATAACCAGTATCCCCAGGCACTATTAAACCCCATAAAATTACCAAACCCAGCTTTTGCATAACTAAAAATTCCACCATCTAAATCCGGTCTTTTCACTGTTAAATTTTGAAATGATAATCCAAGAGAAACCATTCCGATACCTGTTATAATCCATCCAATAATAATTGCCCCTGCACCTGCACCCTTTGCCATATCACTCGCTAAGTTAAATGCTCCGCCACCAATCATCGAGCCTACAACAAGAGCGGTCAAAGTAAACAGTCCTAATTTTTTTTCGTCCCCCACTACACTCACCTCTCTTTTATCAGATAGGAATACAGTGAAACTTTTACCAATAGAGGGATAAAGAAGGAGGAATCTCCTCCTTCTTTATTCCATATTTCCTAAAGTAGCTGCCATAACCGCTTTAATTGTATGCATTCTATTTTCCGCTTGATCAAATACTTTTGAATGCTTACTGCGGAATACTTCGTCACTTACCTCCATTTCTTTTATGCCATATTTTTCATATATTTCCTCTCCATACAATGTTTCTACATCATGAAATGCAGGCAAACAATGTAAGAAAATCATATTTTCATTTCCGGTCTTTTTAATCATTTCCATGTTCACTTGATATGGAGTAAGAAGTTCAATACGTTCAGCAAATTTATCTTCTTCGCCCATAGATACCCATACATCTGTATAAATAACATCAGCACCTGCAACAGCTTCTTCTACGTTGCTCGTTACCATTACCCGGTCACTATATTGTTTCGCGATATCAACGATTTCCTGTGCTGGGAATAATGATTCTGGGGTACAAATGTGCACTTCCATTCCGACCATTGAGCCGCCAACTAACAAGCTATTTGCGACATTATTACGTCCGTCGCCGACATAGACGAGCTTCTTATCCTTTAATTCTCCGAGGTGCTCTTTTATTGTTAACAAATCAGCAAGTGTTTGTGTCGGATGCCACATGTCTGTTAAGCCGTTCCATACTGGTACACCTGAATTGTTCGCTAGTGATTCTACTGTTGCATGGGAGAATCCACGGAATTCAATACCGTCAAACATACGTCCTAACACTTTTGCTGTATCTTCAACAGATTCTTTCTTTCCTAGCTGAATATCATTTTTACCTAAGTATTCAGGACTTGCCCCTAAATCTGTACATGCTACTGTAAATGCACAACGGGTACGAGTTGAGGTTTTTTCAAATAGTAGGGCAACATTTTTACCTTCTAAATAATGATGCGGGATACCATTTTTCTTTTTCTCTTTTAATTCTGCCGCTAAATCAATAAGATATAATAATTCTTCCTCTGTAAAATCTTTTTCAGCAAGAAAACTTCTTCCTTTTAAGTTTGGTTTTGTCATCATCATCACTCATCCCTACTTTCTTCTCTATTTAAATTAAATATCTTTTCGAACAATCGGCATACTCATACAACGTGGACCCCCACGGCCGCGAGACAATTCTGAGCTTAATACTTCCACAACCTCAATACCATGCTCTCGTAATAAAGCATTGGATACATAGTTACGATCATATGTAACAACTACGCCCGGTGCGATTGCTAGTGTGTTAGATCCGTCGTTCCATTGTTCACGAGCAGAAGCAATCGCATCTCCTCCTCCGCAAGGAATAAGTACCAATTCACTCAAACCTAATGCTTCTTTTAAAGCCTCAGTTAAAGAAGTACGATGTGAAATTTTAAGAACTTCTTCACTCTCTCCTTTTTCCAGAATATAAATATTCATATTTCCTTCTGGACCTTGAATAGCTGGATGAATTGTAAATTTATCATAATCAACCATTGTAAATACTGTATCTAAATGCATAAATGCACGACATTTTGGAATCTCTATTGCTAGTACTTTCTTAATTTTATTTTGACGACTAAATAAATTTTTCGCTAAACGTTCAATCGCTTTAGCCGATGTTCTAGCCGATACGCCAATCGCAATTGTTTCTTCATTTAAGATCAGCTCATCGCCGCCTTCAATTGGAAACTGATAATCGCGATCTAACCAAACTGGTACATTGTGACTCGCAAAGCGTGGATGATGTTTAATGATATATTCCATAAACAATGATTCACGTCTCCGTGCTGGTTCTCTCATTTTGTTAATTGTTAAACCGCCACCTATACTAGCTGCTGGGTCACGAGTAAAATATAGATTTGGCATTGGATCTAAATAAAATGGATAATGATCTTCCATAAATTCATACAGGTGGGTCTTTTTACTAGCTTCAATTTCGTTTTTCCGTACGCCCCCCATAATCTTCTGAATCATTTCTTCATTTGAAAAGGAAAGTAAATATTCTTTTAAATTATGATACGCACCGTTTACATCAGCTTGTCCTTCTTTTAAAATACGATCAACAAATTCTTCACGAAGTTTTTTATCAGCTAACGCCTCAGCTGCTAGTGTTTCTAAATAAAGAACTTCAACACCCCGATTGCGTAACGTTTGCGCAAAATAATCATGCTCTTTTTGAATAATTGGTAAATATGGAATATCGTCAAATAATAATTGTTGCAAATAATCTGGCGTTAAGTTCTCCACTTCTTTACCAGGACGCTTTAGTAAAACCGTTTCTAATTCTCCAATTTCTGAAGTAACATGGATCGGATGTTTCATTTGTTGTACCTCCTTTTAAATTTGTTTGTTGTCTACAAATACATAATAAACGGAATGCATATACAGATTTGTGAAAACGCTAACATTACTAAGTGGAATATTTCACAAATTATTTTTTAAAAACGATATGTAATTGTATTTTTATAAGATATTTCACTTCATAATTAACTAATAAGGTGAAATATCACGCATATTAGCTGTATAATGGCCGCCTATTTGAAGTTGAAATTTTTTATCTCATATAAGAAATATATTAGAAACATCCCGATTGATGAGAGCTTTCCGTCAGTAAAGATACAAACACCCCTTCTGATTGTTGCTTAAACCTTATGTATACATTCATTTTCGTTCTTGGACATATAAGTCATTTCGATGCGCAACCAAATGCTCTCGCCTCCCCCTAGGTTTTATATCGTTTTTCAACTTGTATATATAAATTAAAAAAGACTGTTCTAATTTTCATTAGAAACAGCCTTCTCATTTATATGTATAAATATATTTTGATTTTTCGACATATAGATTGCTGCTATGTAGAAAAAAATGATCCTATACTCGCTTTCTTCCTTTGTTTTTACTTCGCATGTGGCAGAAACAGGTCTTAATCGCTTCTATGCACGGCCAGATACGCTCGTCCACCTAAAAAGAATGGTTTTATGTTGGTTTTTTAATTTGTACCTACATAATCAAATTCAATCTATCTTTTAAAATCTCCCTTTCTACTTTTGATCCAGAAATTACAAGACATGTATCATTCCCACATACACATCCTATTTTTTCTTTCCAATCTAGTTCATCTAATAAGGCCCCAATAACATGAGCATTCCCAGGCAAAGTTTTAATAATAGTCATCTGTTCTATATAATCGATTTGTATAACAACTTCTTTTAACTTTTTCTTTAACTGTATATCTGCCCTCCTCTTCTCGTCTGTAAAAATCTTATATATAACTTGTCCTTTTGCCGAAGATCCCTTTACTACATTTAATTCATGAATATCTCGAGAAATCGTTGCTTGTGTAACAGATACCCCCCGTTCCTCTAACAACTCTACCAATTTTTCTTGTCTATCTATTTCATTCTCTCTCACCAATTGTTTAATTAGTTGTTGTCTTTTCTCTTTTTTCATGAAAGACACTCCTTCTAATATTATAGCTTTATTATATCTTGCTATAATTTCCATCTAAAAGGGATAGAGGTAAATGTTACGGAAACGTTCATATTTTTACTTTTCTATATAATGTATCAAAATTTGATACACCTCCAACAAAATAAAAAGGAAGAACAATCCTCATTCTTCCCTATACCATAAACTGCGCAATTGTCTTTTTTAATTCTACTGCGCGTTTCTCTAAATCTCTTGATAGCTGATCATATCATATTTTCAGATTGTTTCATCATTACACAAACAAATTCCTGTGTTCTTGCTGGGATTTCTTCAGAGATTGCTACTTCCATAATATTTTCTGTCGCTTCTTTCAAAGTAAGCTCCGTTGCTTACCCTCGTTTTGTTAGTTAATTATAAAGTTCATTAAGAACCAACTAATTATATGGATTGCTCCAAAGCTATACCAATCAAAGATAAAATACAGTTCAACTACCATGAAAGAAACCTAAAAAAAGAACCTTTTGCTAGGTTCTTTTTACTATTTTTATTCTAACCGGTTATATAACACCAGGTTCGGAGACTAAGATAGTCTTTATAGACTGAATATCTTTTCTTTCATTAGTAATTGGATCAATACCTATTAGATCTCCAATAGCGCTATTAAAATCTTCAAGTAGTACTTTATCTGTAATTAAACTTGATAATTCAGGTAAATCTATTGCACATGACAAAGCTTTTTCCATCATGTGATGAGCTTCCCCTGTCCCTATAATTGTAATGCCTTTTGATAAGAGTTCAAAAGGTTTGACTGTAAACTCATAAGTGTCATCAAACCCCATAGGTATCAGTCTCCCGCCCTTTTCAATCAGTGGATATGCCCATTCAAGTTGATTGCCTATCGCATCAAAAATTACATCAAATTTTCTTCCCTGGTTAATACGAAGAACCTCTTCTAAAGACAGGTCTTGAGGATGATACACATATTTAGTTATTTTTTTTGCTGCCTCTGCTCTAAAATGACCAATTTCTGTTGCGACTGTAATTCTAGCAAGCTTTCGCACAATTAATTGAACTAACAACCCTATTGGTCCTGATCCTAAGACTAAAACTGATTCATGGGGCTTTATGTTTGCTTTTTCTATAACACTAAGAACACAAGCAAGAGGTTCAATTAGAGTTGCTCTTTCCCATTCCATTGATTCAGGCAATTTATAAATAAATCTATCTTCTCCAACATAATATTCTCCAAATGTTCCATGAGAACCAATTCCCAATTGCCAATCATCAAATTCTTCGCAATAACATGTTAATCCTTTTCTACAAAAATAACATTTTCCGCAAAATTGAGTAGGATCAATTACTACGCGATCCCCTACCTTTACATTTTTTACGTTTTCTCCTACTTCAACTACTACACCAACTGATTCATGCCCCATAACCATGTTTGGTGCAGCATACATTTTTCCCTTTAATACATTTAGATCAGTTCCACATATTCCAGTCCCATATATTTTGACCTTTACGTCATTATTTTTTTGTATTTTTGGCTCTTCTACTTCCTTATATTCTAATTGTTTATTTTCAGTCCATACCAATGCCTTCATATTTTTTTTCGCTCCGTTTCCAATTAATTTGTTCCAATAGATTTTGGTGTAATTCTTTGGTAGAAGCCGCTATACATGACTGTTGATTACTATAACTAAGGTCTGTTAACAATGTTTCATCTAAAGATTTCCCATATGCATCAGTAATCATTACTCCTGCCTTTTTTGCTAAAAATACGCTTGCGGCTATATCATATGGAAATAAATGTAATACCTGACCATTTCCTACTCTTTGGAAATCATCTAATAATTCTGGGGAATCTTTAAGCAGTCTGTTTCCAATATCAACATATGCATCCATCTGTCCTGTAATAATCCTTGAAATAGAATATGACGCGCTATTAAATATAAATACTCCGCCATTGTTTGCAGATTCATCAATTAAATGACCATAGGATTCTATCATTAATTTAGTAGGATGACCGTTAAACTCAAAACTCCAAAACATATTTTTAATTTCTTTGTCTTGGCTTAAATTTGGTAATTGGCTATTATATCCTTCAAATTCTATCGAATTCGAAAAAATATCACCGTACATATAATTTCCTGTTTTAAGTTCCATTAAAAAAGCATATTCAATATCTTTAATTTTCGCATTATCTTTGTACTTCGCTAATGCAATTGATATACATGACATTTCCAAACCTGCTGCTGCAGGACGAGTACCATCAATTGGATCTATAATTAGGATGTATTCTGGATTCTCCCCAAAAGTTTTCAATCCACCATCCTCGGTATAAAATACAACAGGCTCTTTTTTTTCTAATATATAATCAAGAACTGCTTTTTCTGCTGCTTCGTCAATATTAAATTGGGCATCTCCACCCGGTGAGTACCCATTTACTATGCGGTTCTTTAAAGTTCCCTTTTGATTTTTTATTTGATTGTATACGTATTTCCCCAACTCAATAATGTAGTTTTTCATTTTATTTCCTCCAGTAGTCTATCTAATCTATAGCATAGTTCTTCTGCTTCACTCAAAGTAATAGTAAGAGGTGGACGAACTTTAAATACATTTCCATAGCCATATCTTGATGTTCTAATAATTATGCCGTGATCCATAGCACGTTTGGCAATATGATTAGTCAGCTCAACATCAGGTTCATTGTTATCTTTCACAATTTCAACCCCAATCATTAACCCGACTCCTCTTACATCTCCAATAAACTTAAATTTCTCTTTCATTCCCTCTAAACGCCCCATGATATAATTCCCCACCACAGTTACATTTTCTAAGAAACCAGGTCTTTGTAGAATTTCAATTGTAGTACATGCTGCTGCAGAGGCCATTACATTCGAACCATACGTAAATGAGTGATGATGTCCAGGCATACCTCCATACTTTTCCTCAGTAAGAATTGCCGCTACTTGGAATCCGGTTCCACCTAACCCTTTTGCTACAGTCATCATATTTGGCTGGACATCAAAGTAATCAGCAGCAAACATTTTACCTGTTCTGCCAAATCCAGTTTGTATCTCATCAAAAATTAATGCAATATCACGCTCTTCGCATAACTTTTTCAGTGCTTGAAAATAGCCTTTAGGAGGAACTATATTCCCGCCATTACCGGATATCGGTTCAACTATAATTGCAGCAACATTTCCTGTGCTGGCATATTCAATAAAATCGTTAATTCTTTCAACACATAACATGCCACAAGAATCTGATTTTTGATTATAAAAACAACGTAAGCAATAAGGGTCTGGAACTTGTAACCCAAATGAAAATTGAGGTGGAAACGGTTCTCTTCGAAAAGCATTACCTGAAAGTGCTGACATCATGTAAGTTTGTCCCAAATGACTTCGAAATAAAGATATAACGTCACGTTTACCAGTATTATATTGTGCCATTTTAATAGCACCCTCATTCGCTGCTGAACCACTGCTAACCTTTGGGTGTACCCTTGTTAGATTACTAGGAGCGATTTCAACAAGTTTTTGTGCTAATGTGTTTACAGCATCTGTCTGATACGAAGAAGTAACGTGTATAAGATTATCCATTTGATTTTTCACTACATCAATTACCTCTTTGTTGCTATAGCCCAAATTTAAGTTAAATGTAGCTGATGCACAGTCAAAATATTTATTCCCATCCTGATCATAAAGATAGATTCCTTCGCCTCTCTCCATAACAACATCATCAACTTTATAGTAAAGGCTATCAGGACTTGTTGGATTTTTAACTTTTCCATTCATCTTTACAACACTCCTATTATTTTATTAATGTCAAAATAATAATCATGAGCACACTCATTACGTTAGGGGGCCCTCCTAACGAACCAATAGTTGAGTATGATTGCATCTCATAAGTGCTACAACTTTAAAAATGTTATTAAATAACAAAATTATAATATACTGTAAATTATTCCATCACAAGTTAAAATAACGTAAACATATTGAGAAAGTTACAATCGATAAAATAATTAAAATATTTTGTTATTTTTTAGTATAATTAGAAATTGTTAAATAATTAACCGTATTAGTTTCACAATCTTATCAAAATATGCTTGTTACTAAGGAGGCGGTATAATTGAAAAATCGTTTGTTATGGATTAGCTTTTTTTCTTACATGATAATTGCATTTACTTTAGTTGTCATTGGTGCACTGCTACCTGAAATATTAACTCACTATAAACAAAACTATAGTAATGGCGGTGTACTTATTTTTAGTCAATTCATTGGTTTTCTGCTTGGGGTAATTAGCATGCCCTTTTTAGTTCAGAAACTAGGGAGGAAGCATGTTGTAGTCATTGGATTATTTCTAATTAGCCTTGAATTATTTATATTTTTTTTACCAGATTGGCATTTGCTCTTCCCTCTCGTTGCATTAGCAGGATATGGTGCTGGATTAGCCGAATCTTGTATCGGTACTATTATTTTAGTAACATTCCAAGAAAAACAAGCTATGGCAATGGGAAAACTAGAAGTTGCATTTGGACTGGGAGCACTATTCATGCCTCTTTTTTCTAGCTTTCTAATAAGTAACGGTATCTGGGAATATGCATTCTTCCTCTTAGGTATTTCTTCTTTTCTTGTTATGCTTGGTTGGAAACTCGCATCTTTTGGCACAATTAATGGGTATCTTATTAAAAATAAAAAGGATGCCTCCCCCATTAATCAGAAGATCAGTTCTTACACAAAAAAGACCGTTCCCATTATTATATTTTCAGCCATCTATTTCTTTTGTTATGGTGGGAGTGAGGTATCTATTGTTCATTTTTTACCTTCAATATTTAGAGAGGAATGGGGTATTTCAAATTCACTGGCCACCGTGACTGTAACAATTTATTGGCTAGCAATGGTAATAGGACGTGCATTAACGGGGAGCATTTCAGAAAAATTTACCTATAATTCTTTCTTACTATTTATAAATATTGGGGGCTTATTAGTTCTTATAGCCTTCGGATTAAATAACAATATTTGGATTGGCTTCTTTCTTTGCTTCTTACTAGGTTTATGTATGGCAGCAATGTTTGCTATTGCTTTAATTATTACCAATAAATATTTTCCAGGTCAGACAGAAAAAACAACTAGTATATTATTAGCTATGAACGGATTTGGCGGATCCGTAATCCCTGTTATGATTGGACACAGCATGGATACTTATCCTGTCCATATTTCTTTTTGGTTTTTTGCCAGCATCATGTTCATAATGCTAATGCTAATAATTGGTATACAATTATTAGGAACTAAGCAATTATCCTTTATTAAAGAATTAGACCAAAACCATAAAGGTTAAACATATAAAATTTGTTTATTAGTCTTAATTAAGTTTTATAATCTTAAATATGGCTTTAATAAATAAAAAGAAAATAAAAGTCCCTGCGAGTAAATTCTTAAGAGATATACGTGATTAGTATCGAAATAAAAGAATTACTCCCTTAATTATCATGCCCATCAACTTGAGAAAATCCCTTGCCCCCAAGTGTAAAAAAACGAACAATTTTTTTGGATTAAAAATTTAATTTTCCACTTATGGCATTTTTTGATTTCCTTCTTTTATAAGAAAATCAAAATAAGACTTTGAATTGAAAGGTGAAGATAATGAAGATTGAACATATAGCTATTTGGGTAAATGATTTAGAATTAATGCGCTCATTTTATACTAAATATTTTAAAGGTAAAGCTAATAATTTATATCGTAATGAAACAAAACAATTTGAATCTTATTTTATTACATTTGAAACGGGGGCACGTATAGAAATTATGCGAAAGAAAGGAGTAAAGAATAAACCGAAAAATGAAGTTACTGGATATGCTCATTTAGCTTTTTCTGCCGGAAACAAGAATAACGTAAATCAATTAACGGGAACATTAAGAGAAGCTGGCTATCCTATATTAAGTGAACCTCGTTTTACTGGCGATGGATACTATGAAAGTGTAGTAAGTGATCCAGAAGGAAATCAAATTGAAATAACAATCTAAGGTTCGCATCATGCTCATCAACTTAGAATTTCACAAAACATGAGATGAATTTTTATAAACAACTATGAAAACTAAAAAAGGTCCCTTTATAACGCGTCTAAGGGACCTTTTTTAGTTGTTGCACACCTTGGCTGCTGATAAGAGGCATTACGATAATTAATGAAATTGTTTTTTAATAACCGAAAGCCTTTTACGTATATAAACTTTAATTCATTACTTTATGTTGACTTGTGCTTTTGAGGCTTATGTCATCACCCTTTTTGAAAAGGCTGTTTTATTACGTTCTTAGCTTGAGAGGGCATCGTGATATATTCCCCTCGATTTAAGTTCTTATAATCTAGAATGTCACCTGGTTAACATTCTAGGGCTTCACATATGCTCTCTAAATTTGACAATTTAATCGCTTTTTCTTCTTCGTTTTAATTCCTCATTTTTCTTTTCATCCTCATCACATCTAAACTTTCTATATAAATACTATTAGTCGAGTTATTCTTCACTTCTACTTTCAAAAATAACAAATTTTCCTGTTTTCTATTTATATGCGACAACCGATAGCCTTTTGATTTTTTTACAAAAATAAAGGAATTTGACAATTTATGACTAATTAACAGAAATAAGTTATTTTTATACATCTATATTTCGTTGGAGGGGGATGCATGATACAAGTTCAAAATCTTACAAAATCCTTTGGGTCTTTACACGTATTAAAAAACGTCAATTTACACGTAGAAGAAAAGGAAGTTGTTGTCTTAATCGGTGCGAGTGGTTCAGGGAAAAGTACATTACTCCGCTGTTTAAACTTCCTGGAAGTGTATGATAATGGAGAAGTTTCGATACAGGGAGAACAAATTCATCTGAAACATACAAACTTAAACAAAGTCCGTGAAAATGTCGGTATGGTTTTTCAACATTTCAACTTATTTCCTCATATGACCTCATTAGAAAACATCATTGAAGCTCCTATTCACGTCAAAAAGTTAGATAAAATAAAAGCAACAAACATTGCCTACGAATTACTAGAAAAGGTTGGATTGAAAGATAAAGCGAATGTAACACCCGATCTTTTATCTGGTGGTCAAAAACAGCGAATTGCTATTGCAAGAGCACTCGCAATGAATCCAAAAATTATGTTATTCGATGAACCTACCTCAGCCCTCGATCCTGAACTCGTCGGAGAAGTACTACAAGTTATGAAAGACCTCGCCAAAGAAGGTATGACGATGATTATCGTCACGCATGAAATGGGATTTGCCCGTGAAGTAGCTGACCGCATTATTTTTATGGATGACGGACAAATCGTAGAGGATGCAGCCCCAGAACAATTTTTCACCGCTCCGTCAAATCCGCGTGCGAAGCAATTTTTACGAAACATTTTATAAAAAATGGAGGTGCTTTTATGAAGCGAAATATGTTTAAAATGATCGCGGCGATTACATTATGCGCTTCTTTATTATTAGGAGCCTGTAGTAAAGAAAGTAGTACTTCATCAACTGATGGAAAGAAAGAATTTCGCTACGCAATGAGCGGCTTGTATAAACCATTTAACTATAAAGAAAATAGTAAGCTTGTCGGTTTTGACGTCGAAATCGGTGAAGCTCTTGCTAAGAAAATGAACATGAAGGCTGTTCCTGTCACAAATCCTTGGGAAACATTAATCCAAGGATTGCAAGCAAAAAAATATGACGTGATTTTAGGAAGTATGGCCATCACAGAAGATCGTCTAAAAGCAGTTAACTTTACAAATCCGTATTATCGTTCCGGCGCCCAAATTTTCGTTACAAAAACGAACAAATCCATCTCCTCCGCTGAAGATTTAAAAGGAAAAAAAGTAGGTGTTGTGAAAGCAAGTACATTCAAAACACTTATTGCCAAACAAACAGACCAAATTACCGAATACGATAGTGATATTACCGCTCTTATGGACTTAGAACCAGGACGAATTGATGCTGTTGTAACAGATCAAATGGTAGGTCTTCGCATGATGAAAGAAGGAAAAGCAAATATAAAAGACGCTGGAAAACCATTATCCCTTGATGAAATGGCCATTGCTGTTCGGAAAGACGACAAAGAATTACTACAGAAATTAAATAAAGCACTGGATGAAATCATTCAAGACGGCACCTATGAAAAAATCAGTAAAAAGTGGTTTGGCCGTAACATTTTAGGTGAGAAAGAGAAATAGATCTTATAACTACTCAGTCACTCTATGAAAAAAAGGCAGAAAAGCATTTTTTTAAATGGTCTAGGAGGGCCTGGCTATGTATAGGAGCGGTCAGTGCCTTTTCCTGCCACGCGCAAAGCTTTAAAACAAAGAAAGACAGCGAGGTGTAGGTCCATTTTTATCTTCATGGCAGCAATTATAAGTAATAAAGGACGTATTTTCGCTGGAATCATATCCCTTACCAAACTTCTAAATGAAATGTATGGCTGAGTAGTTACTAGATTTTTTACAAATAGTGCCCCACATCTTTCAGTGGGGCATGGTTACCATAGTAAAAAAAACGATATAGAGGTGATAACGATGATTGATATTTTCATATCTACATATCCAACGTTCCTAAAAGCAGTTGTCATTACACTGCAACTAACCATAACGTCCTTATTACTTGGATGCTTAATTGGATTATTATTTGCCTTTTTTCGTATTTCCAATAGTAAAGTCTTAAATGGAATCGCCCATGTATACATTGCAATTATTCGCGGGATACCGCTAGTTGTACAAATTATGATCCTCTATTTTGGAATTACATCTATTATTGTATTATCGCCTTTTTGGGCAGGGGCAATTGCTCTTGCTGTCCATAACGGTGCTTATATTACAGAAATTTTTAGAGGCTCTATTCAATCCGTGGACCGCGGTCAACTTGAAGCAGCCCGCTCTTTAGGAATGGCATATCCATTAGCAATGCGGCGAATTATTTTGCCACAAGCGTTCCGTTTATCGCTTCCGCCGCTTGGCAATCAGTTTATTATTGGTTTAAAAGACTCCTCTCTCGTTGCTTATGTAGGAATGTCAGAACTATGGGGCACTGGGCTTTCTGAAGCTGCCGCAAACTTTCAGCAGCTCGACACATATATGATTGTCAGCGTCTATTACCTTTCGCTTGTCCTTCTCTTCACGTACTTTGTACATCTTCTTGAAAAAAAATTAGCACGAAAAAATACGAATTACACACAAGCCGGGAAACAAAAAGAGATTCCTATGTAAAAAGCACGAACTCTCTACGAGCTCGTGCTTTTATCATTCTATAAAAAACATGAAGGTTCTATATTATATATCGTTGCAATACAAAGCAAAACCTGACCGCTTCTAAACACGGCCAGGTGCTCTCGTCCTCCTAAAAAAGGGGGCTTTTATATCATACTTAAAACTTATATTTTAGCCGTTCTTCACAACTTTTGAATCTTCTATCTTTTCCTGGCGATATTCAATATTCGCAGGATCTAACCCATTCCCTAAAGAGCCATATACATGCGCCTTATGCGGGTCAACTAACTCACTACCTTGATAATACACACGCGGTGTATTCCAAAGCGCAGCTAATGCTTTCCCCATCGGCATTTCATGATAGCGCTCCGGCCACATTTCTTTAATTTTCTCTTTTACTAATGGATAGTATTTCGAGCTCATACCTGGGAACAAGTGATGTTCTGTATGATATGAAAAGTTAAAATGTAATACGTCTACCCAGCGCGGCACTGTTACCGATAAACAGTTTGCAAGCGGATCGTTTACAGGAACAATTGGATTCAAACGGTGATTTGTTGCGATATATCCCATTACAATAGCGTTTGCAATTAATAATGGAATAACATAAGCAAAAAACCATTTTGCAGGACCCATAATAAACAATAAACTAATCCACACTGTCCATGGTAAAAGAAGCTGAAGCCATACAGATTTTTGAGTTGATGGCTTAAATTCCTTGATAAAAAGGAAAAACATACGAGACGAATGCACTGTAAATTGAAGTGTTAACGACAAAAAGCTAAAGAAGGAACGAACATGTAACGGAAGGCGATATACCCATCGTAAAAATTTGCTTTTCTTAAACTTATCCATCGTTGGCCACGCATCTGGATCATGCTCTTCATGTTGTGTATGTACATGGTGAGTCAAATTATGCCACTTTCTCCACAATTTCGGTCCAGTTGATAATGGCATAAACGCGATTGCCCCAAGAAAATCTCGTAACCAAGCTTTTCTTACTACTGTACCGTGCAAAATTTCATGTCCAAGAAATCCCATAGAAGCAAAACACAACCCTAAAACGATTGCAATTCCAAGATTAGCCCACGCATTCAAATTAAATAAGCCAATTGCCAAAAAACCTGCTACCGTAATCAATAAGTAGGCTAGTCCGCCAAACAAACGAGCCGGAACTGGTTTAAATGCCTTTTTTGGCAAATGCGGTGATACACGTGCTGCATACCAGCCAAACGTATGAAGATCCTTCATTCTTTTGCCCCCTTCTCTTGCCGCGCTTACGCACTTTGCATATAACGATTGGTGTTTCCAGATTGATAATACTATTATTATAAATTTTCTCTCTCACAGAAAATTATGCTCACTCACTCTTACAATTATTATTCATTGAAAAACATTTCTCTTTTTACCCTTTATCAACCTTTCCACAAGTTGAATCATATCAGTACGCTTTCTATATTGTCAATAGATTTTATTACTAGGTCATAAAAGTTGGTTATACTTTCATAATTACTTCCTATGCTACTAAAGAAAAAACGCTTATTTATCACCTTTTATACTTCCCATCATTCCAGCATCTTCACTTCGCTTACTATTCCATTCTGTGAAAAATACTATACTCTATCTTATTTATCTGCCATGATGTCAGCCAAACCCAAATGAAATCCCTATCTAAAAACCCCATTAATAAACTATTTTAAAATAATTTATTTTTAGCACATGAAATTCTCGTTATTGGAAAAATTAAGTAATATAAACTTATTAGAATACGAGGTGCATTTTCTTGGAATATAACCAACTCCCAAAATTTCCAGAACCATATTGGCGTGATTCTATTCACTTGCCTACCTTCCCAAAACTAACAGAGAGCATAAAAACTGAAGTTGCCATTGTCGGAGCAGGCATCACCGGCATCACAACAGCCTACCTGCTCGCAAAAGAAGGAATCAAAGTTGCTTTAATTGATGCAGGCAACATTTTAAACGGAACTACCGGACATACAACCGCAAAGATTACAACGCAGCATGATCTTATTTACAATGAACTCATTGATCACTTTGGAGAAGAAAAAGCAAAATTGTATTACGAGGCAAACAATGAAGCACTGCAATTTATAAAAGATACCATTCAGCAGCACAATATCCAATGTGATTTCACGGAAGAAGATGCTTATCTATATACAAACGAAACCGATAATCTACACAAATTAACAACAGAATTAGAGGCATACAAAAAGCTTGATATTCCTGGCGAATACGTAGAAAGTATCCCACTTCCCATTCCTATAAAGGCGGCACTTGTTATAAAGAATCAAGCTCAGTTCCACCCGCTTCGCTACTTAGCAGCGCTTGTCGAACAGTTCATTGAACATGGCGGCGTTATATATGAAAATACAACTGCAATTGATGTAGAAAAAGGATCTTATCAGCAAGTGATTACAAAAGCTGGACATCGAATCACTTGTAGTTACATTATTTCTTGCTCTCACTTTCCTTTTTATGATGCAAACAGCTTCTTCTTCGCTAGAATGTACGCAGAACGCTCGTATGTCCTTGGCGTAAAAACAAAGCAAGAGTATCCAGGAGGAATGTATATAAGCGTCGATAACCCAAAACGATCCCTCCGCTACACCACAATGAATGGCGAAAAACTCGTGTTAATTGGTGGTGAAAGTCATAAAACGGGACAAGGCATTAACATGATGAACCATTACGAAGCGCTGCAAACATTCGGCGAAGAAACCTTTGGTATAGAGGCAATTCCATACAGATGGGCAACACAAGACTTAATTACACTCGATAAAGTTCCTTATGTCGGGCACATTAATGAAAGTAACCCTAATATTTTTGTAGCAACCGGCTACCGCAAATGGGGTATGACAAATGGAGTCGCAGCAGCTTTATTGCTAAAAGCATCCATTATGAAAATCGATAGTCCCTATAAAGAACTTTACGCACCATCACGATTCCATACGAATCCAGATTTAAAAACGTTTGTTACACAAAACCTCGACGTAGCAAAACATTTAATTGAAGGAAAACTGGAATTTGCTCTTCGCAAACCAGAAGATCTCGTAAACGGAGAAGGTTCTGTTGTAAATGTAAACGGAAAACGTGCCGGCGCATATAAAGATGACGACGGCAAACTTCACATTGTCGATACAACTTGTACACACTTAGGTTGCGAAGTGGAGTGGAATAGCGGTGACTGCACATGGGATTGTCCTTGTCACGGTTCACGTTTTTCAATTGAAGGAGAGGTAATTGAAGGGCCAGCAGATGAAGCATTAAAAAGAATTGAGGATATATAATATAAAAGGCATAAAAACCCCCTTCCTTTTTGAGGAGGACAAGAGCATCTAGCCGTGCATAGAAGCGGTCAGGTCCTCTTTCTGCCACATGCGAGGTTTTAAACAAAAGGAACAAGCAAGTGGCGGCACGGTTTTTCTTCTTAACAGCAATTTGTATGTCGAAAATCTAAGAATGAACTAAAGAACATTTCTCTTATAAAAAAGAGCACGAATTATCCGTGCTCTTTCCAACTTTCATGTAACATATCTTGAAACAGTACATTTAACTTTTCAATATCTATAACTGATTTCTTTTCTAGACTTTTTACATACTCTTCATAATAGGTAATCTGTTCTTCTAAAAATTCATTTAGTAACGTAATTCTCGGGCCTACATCCAGCTCGATACCCGCTTTTTTCTTCTTAAGCAGTTCCTCGATTTCTTGTAACAGTGCGGCATCTAATGTTAATTCATTCACCAATCTTTCAAATTCAACAGGTGGCAGTATCCCTTTCTTTTCTAACCATTTGCACGCCAGTATCGGACGTAATACATAAAAATATTTCTTCAACTTTACTTCTTCACCTTGCAAAAATGCGCGATAGTTTTTAGATGCCATATGTAAATAATGATATACCGTTGCTTTTGGATCAAACTGACTACTCATTTCCTGCAAATGCTCCGAAAGATCTGATGCCTTCATGTATACAATTGGTGAATTGATCCACTCTAACAAAGCCGGATTCGATTTAGAAAATAGCTGCAGTGCTTTGCGGAGTTCCCAACCGCTTATATCAAGGGCGTCGTTAATTGGATACTCAATAACGTCCCGCCTCTGCTCAATTGATAAATACCATTCCAATCGATGTACGTACACAAAGCGCACATCATAATCGCTATCTTTTGATGGAAATCCCCACGCACGGCTCCCTGATTCAACTGCAAACAAGATTTTTACATCATTCTCTTTCTCAATTCTTTTTAATTCTAACTGGATTGTTTCTCTCATATGTATCACTCTCATTTTCTGATCATTTCCCTGGAAATTCGACAAATATAATAAGATTCCTTCGTCTTATTTAAAAACGTATACAACTCCATTATCGACAACTTTAGAAGAAAGTACGATTTTAAAAAGAGGCTAACTAAAAAGTCCACTTTTCGGTATGATTCAACTCAGCAAATCGACCACCTGTATGTCGAATATCATCGAGGTGTCTTTATATTGTGTCGAATCGCCGATATATTGTGAAAAGCGCCGATATATTCCAAAGAACGGTCGATAACGGAAAAAAGCACTAATCCAAAAGGCACTTATGTGCCTTTTGGATTAACTTTGCTGCTCAGCAACAAGTTCTGCAATCCGCTCAAACTCAGCTTGAATCTCCTCTTTGCATGCATCCACTTTTTCAAAATCCATCGCCGCAATATAAATTTTCTCTAGCTTATCACGCACAGATTTTGCCTTTGCTAAATAGGACATCGCTTCATTCATTTTCTCTCTGTAGCGTCTCGATACATCTTGAATTTCTACTGCATATTTCTCATCTGTTCCCGGCTCAATAATAAGCTCATACATATCAATGATTTCATCACTTTCACGAGTTGGAAAATATTCATGCGGTGCTGTACTATCAAAAATGGCAAACCCAAGTTCTCTAACAATAACCATATCAAGACTATTTGGATCAAAGCCGCAATGATAAATCTCAACATCAAAACCTTTCTCTTCAGCTGCCGCCGCTAATTTCTTTAACATTGTCGATTTCCCAGAACCAGGTCTTCCTTTTATAAAATAACGCTTCGGTACATCCTCTGTTAAATTCGGAACAAAATCAACTGCTCCTTTCGGCGTTGCTGCTCCTAAAAAACGATGCTTCACATTCGCTTTTTTCGTACACGTTTTATCAGTGAAAAGTTGCTGCACAAGTTGTTTTGTTAATTCATTTGCTTTTTCAAAATCAATGTGATCGATATAAAACTTCTCCCATTCGTCATGAACCTCTAGCGCCGTCTTAAAACACGCATAAGCTGACTGAAACGCCTTAGTCGCTTCTGATGTATAGTTTACAATCTCACCTTTATGTTTCCTAAGCTCAGCAGAGTCCCAAGCACTACCTAAGTTTACATACTCTTCAACAACACCTGGCATTGTCGGTTCAATCACATGTGGTGCTGTTCCATCAACAATCCCTACTTTTAACGACGGAATAATTACACCATCAATTGAATGATTGTCAGATGAACAATGTAAAAACTCAATATCGTACCCTTTCTGTACCCACTCACGGCCAATCACCTTCATCAGTGAAGATTTTCCCGTTCCAGGCCCACCTTTTAGAATAAACAATCGGTCTAATCCCGTTACATTCTCTTCATACAAACTGTAAAATCCCCTTGCTGTATTACCGCCGGCATAATAGTTTTTTATGTTTCCTGTCACTGCCTTTCACTCCCTTGTAAGCAGTTTCACTACATAAGTTACGATATGCAAGTAAGAAGCAATAGGTGAATACCCACAAAACCTCTTTCTTTTTAGATGGGCGAGAGCACCTAGCCATGCATAGATGCGGTTAGGGCCTGTTTCTGCCACGGGCAACGTTAAAACATAAAGACAAAGCAAACGAGAATCATGTTTTATTCTGCATAGCAGAGCCCTAGATGTTGAAAGAGTAAAACGGATATATTTATGTGAATATCAATTATAAAACAACAAAAAAACTCTATTTTGATTAATCTTTTCCAAAATAGAGTTTTTCCACGTATATTTAATTCACTTCTCCTATCGGCAGCTTAATATTGATCTTTGTCCCGATACCAAGTTTGCTTTCAAATTCCATTTCACCTTGATGTTCTTCAAGAATTTTTTGTGTAACCATTAAACCTAAACCCGTTCCATTTTCCTTTGTCGTATAAAAAGCTTCACCTATTTTATCTACTTTCTCTTGGTCCATCCCGCACCCTTCATCAATCACACTCACTACAATTTGATCACTATGAACTACATTCGCTTCCACACTAATATTACCGCCGCTAGGCATAGCCTCGATCGCATTTTTAATAATGTTAAGAAATACTTGTTTCATCTGTTTCTCATCACACTGTATAGAAGGTAATTCTTTAGCAAAAAATGCCAATATGGTAATCCCATGTTGAGAAGCTGATTGTTCTACAATCGAAATCACATAATATAAAATATCTTTTATATTATGTAATGCGTAGTGTCTTTGTTTCGGTTTTCCAAGAACCATTAATTCACTAACAATCGCATTTATACGTTCGATCTCCTGCACCATGATGTTATAGCACTTTGCATCTTCAGGGTGTTTTTCTCTCTGCAACTGCGTAAAGCCTTTTAATGATGTTAACGGATTGCGTATTTCATGTGCAATCGTAGCTGACATTTTTCCGATGACTGCTAATTTTTCAACTTGTTGCGCTTCTTCAAACATGTTTTTAATTGTACGTACGTACGATTGAAAACGTGTTAACAGAATAAACGCAATCATCGCAAAACTTACACATAGCACAATAGGTACAATTACAATCGGTGTATGTAACACGATTCCTAACAAAGCATACTTTCCAACTACCCCAAATGACACGATCCAAAAATAACGTTTATTCACAAAAATAGGGGAAAATAACATTAAAAACAGTTCTACTGCATTACCATTATCAAATGGTTCTGTAGTACCATAATAAATCATTACATTATTAATCAAATCAATAAAAATAAATCCTATAAAGATAATATATTTTACAATATATATATTTTTCTTTTTTATAAAATAGATAGCGATTAACAACAATAAAAACATAAAAGCATACATCCAGACTCCTAAACTACCTTCTGGAAAACCTATATCGCTACTTCTCGTATGCACCTTAGGATAAACATAATAATATATGATATCACTCAAGAAGAAGATTGCATAAAATAAACTTAAATAAAGCTTTAATGCTTTAACTTCCTCTTGTATAAGTATATGAGCTTTGTCCATGTTAAACCCCCTTTATCGACAACAACAATTTTATAAATAGCTATTAAAACTATACCCCACCATTTTTATTATAGCGATATACATATAACCTACAATCCTATCTTTAAAAAATAACAACCAATTTCCCCCTGCATCACTTAATCTATGACCTCATAAAAATAGAAGAGAATTTAAAACACATTTCAATATGCAATATTACATACCAAAATGTATTGATAATAATGTAAGCGCTTACTATAATAAGGGTATAAAGATGAAACACATCTTAACAACAAAAAGAGGAGGAAATCACATGGCAATCGCAATGGCAGTTTTA
>NZ_FOLV01000049.1 GCF_900112415.1 Bacillus sp. 491mf | reverse complement strand
GGGGATGAAGAAAACCCCCACTGATTAAAGTTTCACTTTATCTGGCAGTATGAGTATGCAAAAGTAAGAGGTTAGACTAATCAGTAGTGGAAAAAGATATTTGAAATAGAGAGGATTGTAAATATGGCAGTGCAAACAGTTGATATTTTAGGCGTGCCTTTCTCAACAATGAAAATGGAAGAAACAGTTCGTTATGTAATGCAGCAGCTGGAACAGAAACAAGAGAATACGTTTCAAGTTGTAACGGCCAATCCTGAAATTGTGATGTGTGCCAAAAAGGATGCTGCGTTTCATCAAACACTTCTTCAAGTAGATCTTATTACACCAGACGGGATTGGTGTTGTAAAGGCAAGCGGTATGCTAGGGACACCGTTAAAAGAACGTGTGGCAGGTTTTGATTTAATGTGTAATTTGTTTGAATCATTATCACAAGAAAAGAAGGCTGTATCTGTCTTTTTACTTGGAGCAAAGCCGCACGTTATCGAAAGAGCTGCTCGAACTTTAACAGAAAGATATCCAGCTGTATCTATTGTTGGAACACAAGATGGATATTTTAAACAAGAGAAAGAAGAAGAAATTATCGAACGCATTCAAGAAGTGAAGCCAGACATCTTACTAGTTGCACTTGGGTTTCCGAGACAGGAAAACTTTATTCAAAATAATAAACATCGTTTACATGCAAAAGTAGCTGTTGGCGTTGGTGGTAGCTTTGATGTTTGGGCCGGGGAAGTGAAGCGTGCTCCAAAATGGATTCAAGCTATTCATTTAGAGTGGTTTTACCGTTTATGCAGTAATCCAACGCGCTGGCGTCGTCAACTAGTATTAGTTGAATTTTTAAAAGAGGTTGTTCGGACGAAAAAGTAGCGAAATATCGCTGCTTTTTTTTTGAAAACAGGAGTCACCTTGATTCGTCCGTTCATTGAAAAATGGCTATGTATGAGGCGTTTTTTTGTGGAAATGATAAGAATCATATGAATAACATTATAAATTGTTTTACTTATAAGATATACATATGTAAAATATGATGTAAAGACACCTGTATTGAGGGGGACCTGTAGTGGGAAAAATTAAAGAGATCTCAAATCGAAAGCTTCTCGGAATTGCTGGGCTTGGTTGGCTATTTGATGCAATGGATGTTGGGATTCTTTCATTTATTATTGCTGCTTTGCAAAAAGAATGGCAGCTGAGCGCACAGCAAATGGGGTGGATTGGTAGTGTTAACTCCATTGGAATGGCAGTTGGAGCACTCCTATTTGGGATATTAGCGGATAAAATCGGTCGAAAATCTGTTTTTATTATTACATTATTATTATTTTCTGTTGGAAGCGGGTTAACTGCTTTCTCAACAACATTAACCGTATTTCTTATACTTCGTTTTTGTATTGGAATGGGTCTTGGAGGAGAGTTGCCTGTTGCATCAACACTTGTATCTGAAAGTGTTGCAGCGCATGAACGTGGCAAAATTGTTGTCTTATTAGAAAGCTTTTGGGCTGGTGGTTGGTTAATTGCTGCTCTCATCTCATATTTTATTATTCCAACGTATGGTTGGCAAACAGCGATGGTGCTAAGTGCAATTCCAGCTTTTTATGCATTATATTTGCGATGGAGTTTACCTGATTCACCGCAATTTCAAAAAGTAAAACAAAAGCAATCTGCATTTGCAAACATAAAGGCCGTTTGGTCAGGGGAGTACAGACGAGCGACGATTATGCTTTGGATTTTATGGTTTTGTGTTGTGTTTTCATATTATGGAATGTTTCTTTGGCTTCCGAGTGTATTAGTGCTAAAAGGATTTAGTTTAATTAAAAGCTTTCAATATGTGTTGATTATGACCTTTGCACAGCTTCCAGGTTATTTTACAGCTGCTTGGTTTATTGAACGCTTTGGCCGGAAGTTTGTGTTAGTCACATATTTACTTGGAACGGCATGTAGTGCGTATTTCTTTGGAGCGGCAGATTCAGTAGTCACCCTAATGATTGCAGGTATGTTGCTGTCATTCTTTAATTTAGGAGCTTGGGGAGCATTGTATGCGTATACGCCAGAGCAGTATCCAACCGTTATTCGTGGCACAGGAGCTGGGATGGCAGCAGCATTTGGACGCATAGGTGGTATTTTAGGACCATTATTAGTTGGTTATCTCGTAGCTACACATGCTTCTCTCACTTATATTTTTACAATCTTTTGTATGGCCATTGTAATCGGTGTTCTTGCTGTACTTGTGCTAGGAAAAGAAACAAAACAACGAGAATTAGCATAATGAAAAGGAAGCTGTGTATAGCTTCCTTTTCGTTGTTTTCTGACAAAAATATGGTATATTTGATAGAAAAATGACCTGTAAAAAGGGATTATTTCTAAAAAAGCGAATGTATACAACAAGGCGTATGGACAAAAGGATTAGGTGGTTGGGCAGACATGAAAATTTTAATTGTAAACGAAAGAGAAGAAGCCAGAGGGAAATTAATAGATTTTTTCACAGAACATGTAAATAATTTGGAATGCTTTGAAGCAAAAACGGGAATGGAATCACTGCAACTAGCGAAAAAGCATACACCAAATTTTATTTTTTTAGATATGCATTTACCAGACGGAACAGGATTTGAAGTTGCAGGATTGCTGCGCCAATTAACATTAAACACAAAATTTATATTCACAGGAAATGATATAATAGATGCGATTAAATCATTTCGTTTCCACGCTTTCTATTATTTATTGCAACCATTTGAACAGGAGGACTTGCAATTTTTATTGCATAGTATTGAGCAAGAAAAAGTAAGACAAGGGAAGAATCGATTGCAAAAGCTTCCGATCGAGAGTCATGAAGGAATTACATATGTTCTTCCGGATGATATTGTATACATAAGCAAGAATAAAGAAAATAAAACAGTTTCTATTTATACAAACAATAATCAATATATTTCCACATATACATTACAAGAATTAGAAGGTAAGTTAGCCGCATATGATTTTTTACGTGTGCATAAAAGTTATCTTATTAATGTTATGTATGTAAAAGAATTAAAGCCTTATTATAACGGGACGTATAATTTATATTTGGAAAAGTATGATAATCAGCCAATTCCTGTTAGTCGTAATTATGTAAAACGACTTCGAAATAAAATTGAATTGTAGCAGGTTATGAAATAATTTGGTCATGTTAAATTAGAAAATATTCATCATAAGGAGTATTGTTTTTAATTATTCTGAAAATTTAGTACAATTCCCTCTAAGACATAACATAGGGGGGATTATATTTGAAAGCATGGAAATCTATTTTACTTTGGGGTGTGATTACAGCTTTAGGAGCAGCGGGATTTGCTGTGTTAGCGTTATCTCGCGGTGAAACAATTAATGCGGTTTGGTTACTTGTTGCTGCTGTTTCTGTCTATGCCGTTGCGTATCGGTTTTATAGTAAATTTATTGCTAGAAAAGTCTTTGAATTGGATGACAACCGAAAAACACCAGCAGAACTTTTGAATGATGGGAAAGATTATGTTCCGACAAATAAATGGGTTTTATTTGGACACCATTTTGCTGCAATTGCTGGAGCTGGTCCGTTAGTTGGCCCAATTTTAGCTGCACAGATGGGGTATTTACCAGGAACACTTTGGATTATCGTTGGAGTTGTGTTAGCCGGAGCTGTCCAAGATTTTGTAATTTTGTTCGCATCTATGCGCCGCAACGGAAAGTCACTTGGTGAAATGATTAAGGAAGAGATTGGTCCTGTAACAGGTTTTATTGCAATGATCGGGATTTTGGGTATTATGATTATTTTATTAGCAGTATTAGCTCTTGTTGTAGTAAAAGCGCTTGTAGGAAGTCCGTGGGGAATGTTTACAATTGCAGCAACTATCCCAATTGCTATTTTAATGGGTGTATATATGCGTTATATTCGCCCAGGACATGTTGGAGAAGGTTCAGTTATCGGTGTTATTTTACTTCTTTTATCGATTGTAGCAGGTCAATATGTAGCAGAAAATCCTGCGCTTGCTACTATGTTTACATTTAAGGGTGAAACAATTGCTATTATGCTAATTATTTATGGATTTATCGCCTCTGCATTACCTGTTTGGTTATTACTTGCGCCGCGTGACTATTTAAGTACGTTTTTAAAGATTGGAACAATTGTTGGTCTAGCAATCGGCATCATAGTTGTTGCGCCAAATTTACAAATGCCGGCAGTTTCAAAATTTATTGATGGAACAGGCCCGGTATTCGCAGGTAATTTATTCCCATTTTTATTTATTACAATTGCTTGCGGAGCTGTATCTGGCTTCCATGCACTTGTTTCTTCTGGTACAACTCCAAAAATGATAGAACGAGAAGGGCATGCACAGCCAATTGGTTACGGTGCGATGCTTATGGAATCATTCGTCGCAGCAATGGCAATGATTGCAGCTTGTGTAATAACCCCAGGTACATATTTTGCAATCAATAGTCCACCGGCGATCATTGGAACGGATGTAACACAGGCAGCGCAAGTAATTAGTTCTTGGGGGTTTACTGTAACTCCAAATGAATTGAAGGAACTGGCTGCAAATGTCGGAGAACAAACGATATTATCTCGTACAGGCGGGGCACCGTCGTTCGCGATTGGGATGGCTCATATTTTCTCGCAGGTCATTGGCGGAAAAGCATTAATGGCATTTTGGTATCACTTTGCAATTTTATTTGAAGCACTCTTTATCTTAACAACGATTGATGCAGGAACGCGTGTTGGTCGGTTTATGATTCAAGATATTTTAGGGCACGTTTATAAACCATTTGCAA
The DNA here is from genome assembly GCF_900112415.1 of Bacillus sp. 491mf. GTDB lineage: Bacteria > Bacillota > Bacilli > Bacillales > Bacillaceae_G > Bacillus_A. The sequence continues at coordinate 20,998 of NZ_FOLV01000049.1, read as the reverse complement.
AAACAGATTCAATGCTTTCTAATATTGTTGCAACAACACTTTGTGTACTAGGATGGGGATACTTCTTATATCAAGGAGTAATCGATCCACTTGGCGGTATTAATACGTTATGGCCGCTCTTTGGGATCGCAAATCAAATGTTAGCTGGGATTGCATTATTACTTGGAACGACTGTTTTGTTTAAAATGGGGAAAAAGGCATATGTCTGGGTGACGCTCGTTCCAACAACATGGTTACTGATTGTTACAATGACAGCTGGCTATCAAAAGCTATTTCATGAAAATCCGAAAATTGGATTCCTCTCTCATGCAAAAGTATTCCAAAGTGCATTGGATAAAGGGAAACTATTAGCACCGGCGAAAAACGTAGGACAAATGAAACAAATTATTCTTAATGATTATGTTGATGCGACGCTTTGTGGAATTTTCATGATTGTTGTAATCGCAGTGCTGATATCGGCTATTAGAATATGGATACAAGTATTGAATAATAAAGCGACGCCTTTAAAAGAAGCAGTGTATGTTCCACGTGATGAAAGCGAGGCACATCATTATGTTTAAAACGATCATTAGTATGTGGAAATATCGAAAACAATTTATTAGTTTGCTTGTTGGTGTACCAAGCTATGAAAAGTATGTTGCGCATATGAAACAGCACCATCCAAATGAACGTATATTATCCCAAAAACAATTTTTTGCTGAAGCACAAGAGGCAAGATTTAATGCAAAGGGCGGTAAAATTTCGAGATGTTGTTAGCGGGGGTATCATGAAAAAAGGGCGAAATTTCGCCCTTTTTTTGTTGGAAAGTTTCACGTGAAACTTTCCAACAAAATGTTTGGGAGTTAAAGGGATAAAATGTTCAATAATCAGTAGGAAAGAGAGCTGACCGTTTTTATGTGCGGCCAGATGCTCTCGTCCTCTTTTAAAAGAAAGGCGGTTCTTTAGCTTGTATAAAAAATAAAGTCGTCACGTATGACGACTTTATTTTTTATACAAGCTCTTTTCCAGCGCCAAATTTACGATATGCACCGTGATGTGTTGGCCCTACATATTCATTTAATTTGAAAGAATGAAGAATAGCAGCTGTAATAAATTCTTTTGCTACTTGAACTGCTTCTTTTACAGATTTTCCTTTAGCTAGCTCTGCTGTAATTGCAGCAGCATATGTACAACCTGCGCCATGTGTATATGTTGTTTCAATTTTTTCAGATTCTAAAATATCGAATGTTTCTCCATCGTACAGTAAATCAATTGCTTTTTCTGTTCCTAGCTTGCTGCCGCCTTTAATCAGTACATACTTTGCTCCTAAAGCATGGATTTTTTCAGCAGCTTGCTTCATATCTTCAAGTGAGTTAATTTTGACACCGCTTAGTTGATACGCTTCAAATAAGTTTGGTGTTACAATTAAAGCTTTTGGAACGAGTTTGTCACGTAAGCAATCATTTGTTTCTGGATGAAGTGCTTCATCTGCGCCCTTACATACCATAACTGGGTCTATTACTACGTTTTGTAGATTATGCTTCTCAATTGTTTCAGCAACAAGCTCAATAATTTCAACAGAGCCAAGCATACCTGTTTTTAATGCATCAACGCCAACGCCTTCAATTGTTGTTTCTAATTGTGGTTTTAATGTAGATGCTGGAATCGGGAACACGTTATGTGCCCAACCGTTATGCGGATCCATCGTTACGATTGTTGTCAGAGCTGTCATACCGTATACACCAAGCTCTTGGAACGTTTTTAAGTCTGCTTGCATACCAGCGCCGCCGCTTGTATCAGATCCAGCAATTGTAAGTGCTTTATTTAATGACATTGTGAAAGCCCCCTCGGGTGATAGAATGAAAAATACATTTTTAATTATTATATCAATGTTATGAGGAAGTACAAAGTGAAAAAAGAAAGTAGTTCAATCAAAACAAGCAGTACTAACATGTTTATCCCGCTATTTGTGAGCAGTAAGATCTCCCACCTTAAGATTGAGAGAGAAGCGTTGTCTAGTTCCGGTGGCTTCGCTTCTTCCTACGAGGTAAAAAACATCTCTACGTCAGAAGCTTCACCCCCCTCACATTCTGAGCGAGCCACTTCCGCTTTTCTAAAGAAGATAGGTGGGAGATAACTGCCCGTAAAAGTCCGATTGGTGATGGAAGTTTCACTTTATAGCGGTAGTACTGCTTATATATTTTTTTATTTCAGTTTTGTACCATTCCCTCCTGCTCATTATGATTAGGGAGTGGAAATAGATTACCGATCATTGCGGCTCCAATCATTGGTATTAATAAATTAATTGGGAAGAACATGAGTAATAATAATGTAATAGCGATCGGTTTTCGTACTGCATAGCTTGAAATGGCTGTTGTTACAATAGCTACAGTAGCAACTGGATCTAATGGTATGACAGCGGCGACAGCATATCCAATACTTGCACCAGCAAATATAATCGGAAAAATATGTCCGCCGCGCCACCCTGTACTTAAACAGACGGCCGTTACACATAATTTTAAAACTCCGGAAAGAAGCAGCATCCAAAATGATAATTCTGTCCATTCATTTACTAATTCCTTTAATTGATGTTCTCCTGAAAACATTGTATAAGGTAGTAAGGTTCCTGCAATCCCTAAAAGAATGCCGCCTATAACTCCTAATGTTACTTTATATTTTTGAAAGGGATGTACTATTTTTTCTAATAAATATTCTATTTTGAAATAAAAATAGCCTACACCAGCACCTATACAAATTAAGGGTAAAAAGGCAAGCCATTCATGGAGTGAAAAAGATCCTTTCCCAAAATTAACAATAAAAGATCCTCGGTTATCAAGCTTACTAAGCAATAAATAAACAGAAAAGCCAGCAAAAGTAGTAGCGAGATATACAATCGTCTTTTTTCCCTTGGAAATTTCGTCAAGTGATTTACCCTCATTTTCACTTGGAGCTAAATAACCGAATAATGGTGCGTTAAAAATAACACTTAAAGTAGCGCCAATCCCAATTTCCGTTAGTCCCTTCATTCCTTTTAAAGCGAAATGAAATCGATCGCCAACCCACGTACAAAGTCCACCGATAATTCCAACGAGTGCTGCTTCTGGTCCTAAACTTGCACCAAATATTAAAACAATAACAGCTGTTATTGTAGATTGATGTACAAAACGGTACTCAATCCTACCTGTTTTCTTATATTCACCCATTACCTCTGGCATTAAACGCGGGTATGTACCGAAGTATTTTTGCGAGAGTCCGACAAGAATACCACCAATTGTCGTTACAAAAATTGTGTAATACGGTGGTAATGCAAATTCTTTTGGTAAATATCCCCAAATAAACTGAATGCCGGCATTTGTGGTAACTAAAAATAACCAGACTGTAGCACCAACTATGGAACCTAGAAACATACCGTACATGATAAGTAAGGAATGCGTGCTTCTTCTAATCGTCATTTTTTATGTCTCCTTCATGTTATATGGTGTTATGACAAATTTAGAGATTCTGATATATATACTATTTGTATATCTTATCAGTAGTAGGCAATAAAATCTCGTTCCAAGGTGTAGAGAGAAAAAAGAAGAGAAGCAGAGGAGAGTGGAAAGCTTAATTGAGTGGTTTTTCTATCAGTGAGGGATGAAGAATCCCCCACTGAAGAAGGTTGTGTTAGTTATTGGCGAATAATCCCTTTAAAAGATCCTTCCAACACTTTTTTACCATGTTGATTAAAGCATTCTGCTTTTGAAACAGCAATGATTCGATCTGCTTGTTCTTCATGATGAACCAGTGTAACTTCACATCGAACGGTATCTTCGGTAAAGACTGGGCGTAAGAAAGTAAGTTCTACATCTCTTGCAATAAAATTTAAATCGCCGCCAATTTTCGTAGGCAATGTTGCAACTAGTAATCCTTGTACCATGACGCGGCCATGTTCATCTGGAACAACATGGTGATCACCAGCATCACCAGAAATTTTACTAAATAGATCTACATCTTCTCTCGTAAATGATTTTTCAAAAGTTAATATTTCCCCGACTTTCATGTATTAATCGCCTCCTATTCGTTTATGAATGAATTATCATTCATACCTTAAATTTTACAGAATATTCTTTGTTCGGTAAAGTTTGATAGTAAAGATAATAAAATATTTTAGGAACATTCAGAAAAATATTGACATGAGGTAATATTTTCTATAAAATCATCGGTAATTGAATAAGTCTTATCAAGAATAGGTGGAGGGAACGGGCCCTATGAAACCTTGGCAACAGCCGTAAATCGGAATTGTGCTAAATCCTGCAGGTATTTCCTGAAAGATAAGAAAGGCTACATGGCGAGCGTTTATCTAAACTGCTTCTTTCTTATTTTAGGAAAGAAGCAGTTTTTTATTTTTTATAAAAGAAAGGGGATTGCGAAATGGGGGAATCATGGGGAAAAGGAACGATTTGTGTGCAAGGTGGTTATACGCCGAAAAATGGTGAACCTCGTGTTTTGCCACTTTATCAAAGCACGACGTATAAATACGATACTTCTGATGATTTAGCGGCCCTCTTTAATCTGGAGGCAGAGGGATATATTTATACGCGTATTGGGAACCCAACGCTTGCGGCGTTTGAGCAAAAACTTACAGAGTTAGAAGGCGGCGTTGGTGCAGTTGCAACGGCATCAGGGCAGGCTGCAATTATGCTAGCGGTCTTAAATATTTGTGGCAGCGGCGATCATTTGCTCTGCTCATCAACAGTATACGGCGGTACATTTAATTTATTTGGAGTTAGTCTTAAGAAGCTAGGGATTGAGGTCACATTCTTTAATCCAAACTTATCTGCTGATGAAATTGTTGCCCTTGCAAATGAGAAAACAAAGCTTGTGTATGCGGAATCGCTTGGGAACCCAGCAATGAATGTACTGAATTTTAAAGAGTTTTCTGAGGCGGCAAAAGAGCTTGGGGTACCGTTTATTGTGGATAATACATTAGCGACGCCGTATTTATGTCATGCATTTGAACATGGTGCAAACATTGTCGTTCATTCTACAACGAAATATATTGATGGTCATGCAAGCTCACTAGGCGGCATTGTTATTGATGGCGGGAATTTTGATTGGAGTAAGTTTCCTGAGTTTGTTGAGCCAGATCCAAGTTATCATGGTGTGAGTTATGTGAAAAATTTCGGGCAAGCGGCATACATTGTGAAAGCTCGTGTACAGCTATTAAGAGATTATGGAAATTGTATGAGCCCATTCAATGCGTATATGACCAATGTTGGCTTAGAAACGTTGCATCTTCGCATGGAGCGTCATAGTCAAAATGCTCTAGCTGTTGCACAGTGGTTGTCTGAGCATGAACGCGTTGAGTGGGTCAATTATCCTGGACTTCAAAATAATGAAAACTATGAATTGGCACAAAAATATTTACCGAAGGGTGCGAGCGGTGTTTTAACATTTGGAATAAAAGGGGGTCTTGAGTCTGCTAAACAGTTTATTGGTAATGTGAAGCTAGCGACATTGGTGACGCATGTTGCAGATGCAAGAACTTGTGTCATTCATCCGGCAAGCACAACGCATCGCCAGCTTACGGAAGAACAGCAGCGTTTGGCTGGTGTGACGTCTGATTTGATTCGGTTATCGGTTGGTATTGAAGAAGCGGCGGATATTATTGCTGATTTAGAAGCAGCACTTTCTGGAGGAAAACAATATGCCGATCATCATTGCTAAAGATTTACCCGCTCGTAAAATATTGCAAAATGAAAATATTTTTGTGATGACGAAAGAACGAGCAGAAACACAAGATATTCGTGCTTTGAAGATTGCTATTTTAAATTTAATGCCAACAAAGCAAGAAACAGAAACGCAGTTGCTTCGTTTAATTGGTAATACACCGCTTCAACTTGATGTCCATTTCCTTCATATGGAGTCCCATACAGCAAAAAATGTAGCGCAGGAGCATTTAACAAGCTTTTATAAAACATTTCGTGATATTGAAGGAGAAAAGTTTGACGGGCTCATCATTACTGGTGCTCCGGTTGAAACACTTCCTTTTGAAGAGGTAGATTATTGGGAAGAACTGAAGCAAATTATGGAGTATTCCAATGCACATGTCACATCAACGCTTCATATCTGCTGGGGGGCGCAAGCAGGATTGTATTATCACTACGGAGTTCCAAAATATCCGCTTGAGCAAAAGATGTTTGGGGTATTTGAGCATGAAGTGCAGCAGGAACATGTGAAATTATTACGCGGTTTTGATGAAAGCTTTTTTGCACCGCATTCTCGTCATACAGAAGTTCGTGCATCTGATATTCAACGCGTACAGGAGCTCGATCTGTTAGCGACTTCTGAATACGCTGGTGTTCATCTCGTTATGAATAAGGATGGAAAGCATATTTTTGTTCTTGGTCATAGTGAATACAGCTGTGAGACATTAAAGCAAGAATATGAGCGCGATCACCAAAGAGGATTGGATATTGCTATTCCCAAAAATTATTTTAAGCATGACAATCCTTTGGAAAATCCAGTAGTAAAGTGGCGTAGTCATGGGAATTTACTATTCTCAAATTGGTTGAATTACTATGTGTATCAGGAAACTCCTTATATTTTGTAAAGGAAGTTGAGCATAACACGTGGTAACGTTTTCTTTGTAAAGAACGATCTTTATTATTCAGAATGTTCAAAATATATTGTTTTTTGTGATCTGACCTTATATAATGGCACCTAAATACAATTTTTAAAGGGGTGGACAGTACTATGAACGAAATTCAAGTTGGCCTATTAGGTCTTGGAACTGTAGGAAGCGGTGTCGTGCGCATTATTGAAGATCATCAAGATCGTTTAGCACACCAAATCGGTTGTCCTATCAAAGTAGCAAAAGTATTAGTACAAAACTTAGAAAAAGAACGAGAGGTCCAAGTAACCCCAACATTATTAACGAGAAATCCAAATGAAATTATAAATAATCCAGATGTTGATGTTGTGATTGAAGTGATGGGCGGTATAGAAGATGCAAAAGCATATATTTTAAAATCACTCCAAAATGGTAAGCACGTTGTCACAGCGAATAAAGATTTAATGGCACTTCACGGTGCAGAACTTCTTACTGTAGCAAAGGAAAATCAAGCGGATTTGTTTTATGAAGCGAGTGTAGCAGGTGGTATTCCGATTCTACGAAGCATTGTGGAAGGTCTTTCTTCTGATCGGATTACGAAAATGATGGGTATTGTGAACGGAACAACGAATTTTATTTTGACAAAAATGTCTGACGAAGGGAGAGCATATGACGACGTGTTAAATGAAGCGCAGCAGCTTGGATTTGCAGAAGCAGATCCAACATCAGATGTTGAAGGGTTAGATGCGGCACGAAAGATGACGATCTTAGCGACACTTGGATTTTCTACAAATGTAGAACTTCATGATGTGAATGTAAAAGGAATCACATCTATTACGGAGGAGGACATTTCATATAGTAAGAGTCTAGGTTATACAATTAAGTTAATCGGTGTAGCTAAGCGTGATGGTGAAAAATTAGAGGTAACAGTAGAACCAACATTGTTATCAAATTCACACCCGCTTGCCGCTGTTCAAAATGAATATAATGCAGTATATGTATATGGCGAAGCGGTAGGAGAAACAATGTTTTATGGACCAGGTGCGGGAAGTTTGCCAACAGCAACAGCTGTTGTATCTGATTTAGTAGCGGTTATGAAAAATGTACGCCTTGGTGTAACGGGAAATAGTGCAGTAACCCCGCAATATGAGAAAGTATTAAAAGCAGATGAGGAAATTTATGTGAAGAAGTTTCTACGCCTTCATGTGAAGGATGAAGTAGGTGTGTTTGCGAAAATTACATCGTTATTCTCTGAACGAGGCGTAAGCTTTGAAAAGATTATTCAAATGCCATTACAAAAGAAAGGAGCGGCAGAAATCGTTATTGTTACACATCGTGCATCCCTTGCAGATTATACATACATTCTAGAAACACTAGAGACGTATGATGAAGTAGATTGTGTGAAAGCAAACTACCGTATTGAAGGAGATGCTCGCTAATGTGGAACGGATTACTTGCTGCTTATAAAGAATACTTACCAATTACCGAGCAAACACCGTCGCTTTCACTATCAGAAGGAAATACACCGCTGATTTTATTAGAAAACCTTTCAGAAAAATGGGGTGTTTCTGTTTATGCGAAAGTAGAAGGTGCAAATCCAACGGGTTCTTTTAAAGATCGCGGGATGGTTATGGCTGTAGCAAAGGCAAAGGAAGCCGGCAGCAAAACGGTTATTTGCGCTTCAACAGGAAATACATCTGCGTCGGCAGCTGCTTATGCAGCGCGCGCAGGTTTATCTTGTATTGTTATGATTCCAAATGGAAAAATCGCCCATGGAAAATTAGCGCAGGCAGTCATGTACGGAGCTGAAATTATTAGTATTGACGGAAACTTTGACCACGCCTTGCAAATGGTACGAAATCTGAGCGATTCATCACCGATTACACTTGTGAATTCAGTGAATCCATATCGCATTGAAGGACAAAAAACAGCAGCATTTGAAGTTTGTGATGCACTTGGGAAAGCACCTGATATTTTAGCCATTCCAGTTGGAAATGCGGGAAATATTACAGCGTATTGGAAAGGCTTTAAGGAGTATAACGAAAAATGCGGCACGGGTTTACCCGAGATGCGCGGTTTTGAGGCAGAAGGATCGGCTGCGATTGTACGCGGATATAAAATTGATGAACCGGAAACAGTTGCGACTGCCATACGTATTGGGAACCCTGCAAGCTGGGATAAGGCCGTCGCTGCTGCTCATGATTCAAATGGAAAAATTGATGAGGTAACAGATGCAGAAATTCTGGAGGCATATGAATGGCTTGCGAAGTATGAAGGGATTTTTGCGGAGCCTGCTTCTTGTGCATCGCTTGCTGGTATTTACAAGCAAGTACAAACAGGAGAAATAGCGAAAGAAAGCAGCATTGTTGCTGTTTTAACAGGAAATGGTTTGAAGGACCCTAACATTGCGATTGATACGAAAAAAATTCAACCAGTTGTGCTGCCAAATGATGAAAAGGTTGTGTTCGAACATATTCAAGGAGCTGTCCTTCGATGAAGGTGGCTCCTATGTTTACAATTCGTGTGCCTGCTAGTACAGCAAATCTTGGTCCTGGCTTTGATTCAATTGGTCTTGCAGTAAGTAAATATTTAACGGTAGATGTATTTTCACATTCTAGCTGGGAGTGTACGGCAAAAACAGCAATTCTTCAAGGGATTCCAAAATGTGAGAATAATTTGCTCATTCAGACGGCGCAGAGGGCAGCTGCTCGTTATAATAAGGAGCTTCCTTATTGCCATCTTTATCTAGACAGTGATATTCCATTAGCGCGCGGACTTGGAAGCAGCGCCTCGGCAATTATTGCGGGAATTGAACTTGCTGATCAGCTCTGCGAATTACATCTATCTAGAAGAGAGAAGCTGTTGATTGCAACGGAAATGGAAGGGCATATTGATAATGTTGGAGCGGCGTTATATGGCGGACTTATGATAGGAACATATGATGGAAAAGATATTTCATTTTTGTCTCAACCTATTCATGATATAGAGCTTGTAGCGGTCATTCCTTCATATGAACTAAAAACAGTTCATTCGAGAGATGTGCTTCCGAGTACGTTAACGTATATGGATGGCATTCGCGGCAGCGGTGTTGCCAATGTACTTGTAGCCGCTTTATGTAAAGAGGACTGGGTGCTTGCCGGGGAAATGATGAGACAAGATATGTTTCATGAACCATACCGGAAAGAGCTCGTACCTGAATTACAAAAGCTTCAAGAATTAGAACATCAATATTTATATGGTGTTTCTTTAAGCGGCGCTGGCCCAACTGTGCTTTGTTATGTGAAAAAAGGAAGCGCTGAAGAAGTAAAGCAATGGTTGCAATCGATTTTCAGCCATTGTGTGGTAGAAACGCTTCAAGTTGTAAATGAAGGGGTTCGTATTATATCTGAAAAACAAAAGCCCATTGAAAGTATATAACTTTCAATGGGCTTCTTCCATGCGATACCCTTGTAATAATTTTGTACCAACTTGAATAAATGTTTGAATGAGCCAGCCTGTCGTAAAAGATAGAATAATGGTGCCGAAATAAATAGGACCATCTAGTATGAAACTAGCAGTTAGAAATAAACAAGCTAGAGAAATTTCTGTTCTTTGAAAGGACCACTTTGTTTTTTCCGAGATTGTTAAAACAAATGCTTCTTGCGGTGCAGTCCCAAGCTGTGATGAAACGTAGATACCAATACCTGCGCCGACAGATACATTTCCCAATATGAGTGTTATATACTTTGGAAGAGAGCGAATGCCATCCATTATAACTGTAACTGAGCCAATCATATCAACAAAAACAGAAATTAGCACCATCGTCACGATTGTCCCAATTGTAATACGCTTTCGACTCATACACAGTACGATAAGAGTAAAAATCAAATTAATAATAAACATCCAAGAGCCGATGCTTAAACCAAAGTTTTGATATAAAGCAATGAAAAGGGAATCATAGGGGCTAAGGCCAAATGAAGTAATTGTCGTCATCATATTGATTCCGAGAGAAAGTAAAAGTAATCCGCCTATGAAAAAGATATACTCTAATTTTAAAGCCATAATAAAACATCAATCCTTTCTTATTTATATCCATAAGTTAAAAACGACATCAAAACCCTTTTCTTTTTAGGTGGGTGAGAGCATCTGGCCGCGCACGGGAGCGGTCAGGGCCTTTTTCTACCACATGCAATGTTTCAAACAAAAGAAGAAAGCAAGTCGTGGCCATGTTGCATTTGGCAGTGCTAGCTGTCGAAAAATTAAAATGGATATTTAGTCTGCTTGCACAGGATATAATGTGGAAAGCTTACCAGGTCAAGGGGCATTTCTAATTTTTTTTTGTATAGGGTAATATGTAGGGAGAAGGGAGCGTGTACGATGTCAAATATAAAAAAAATCGCCGAAATGGCAGGGGTCTCGATTTCTACTGTTTCTCGCGTTTTAAATAATCATCCGTATGTAAATGAACAGAAACGAAAAGAGATATTAGCCATTATTGAAAAGTTAAATTACACGCAAAATTCGAATGCAATTCATTTAGTACGGGGAAGAACCAATGCGATCGGTGTACTTCTTCCATTTGTAAATAATCAGTATTACAGCGCCATTATAGAAGGTATTTCAAGAGAGGCCGCAAAACATAATTACAATATGATGCTCTGTCAAACGGGTTATAGTGCGGATAAAGAAATAGAAATTTTGAATATGTTAAAAATGAAAAAGTTGGACGGGGTCATTATATGTTCGAAAATAAATGCTTGCGAAGAGATTGAAAAATACGCAACATTTGGCCCAATTGTGACGTGTGAAGACACGATATCTCATACAATTTCTAGTATTCATATTGATCACTACAAAACATTTGCGTTAGGAATGGAGTATTTAATAGAAAAAGGACATACACGAATCGGTTACTGTATTGGACGAAGTGATAGTTTTAATAGTCAAAATCGAAAAAGAGCTTATGCAGATGCTTTCTCATCTATTCATGTTACGCCGCGAGAAGAGTGGCAATTTGTAGACTGTTTCACAGTAGAGGATGGAACTCGCGTTGTTCAATCGTTGCTTCATATGAAAGAGCATCCAACAGCTCTTCTTGTATCTTGCAATCATATTGCAGCTGGGATTGTAAGAGCTGCTCAAAAAAGCGGTCTTTCGATTCCAGAGGATCTCACAATTATTGGATGCGATGATCAGCAGGTTGCAGAAATATTAGATATTACAACCATTGCTCATTCGAGTGTGGAAGTTGGTGCAGGTGCATTTACAATGTTGCACGACCAAATTATGAATCAGGAAGCAGAAGTAAAAAGAATGGAGTTATTTGCGAAGCTAACGGAAAGGCTGACAACATGAAAGAAGCACAATCTAATTAAAATGATTGCGCTTTTTTATAAGAGGAGGAAAATCGCTTTTCAAATTTCTGTTTGGTATAATATGGTCAATCTATAAGGGGGGGTAGCATGAGAGAAAAATTAGTGAAAGTTATTTTATTCGTTGCACTAGCATCTTTTTGTTTATTTGCATATGGATTTATTACTAGTGTGAGTGATATTCTAAATCCGAAAACTTCTAAGCTAACTCCTACCGCGCAAAAAGAAGTAACAGAGAAACAACAAAAGGAGACATTGCAAGTTGTTGGCTTAGGTGATTCGTTAACACGCGGTGTTGGAGATAAAGAAGGTATTGGATATATTGGCCGGATGAAGAATGACTTGCAAACAAAATACAAACAAAAGGTGGCGCTCACAAACTTGGCGGTGAGCGGTGCGAAGATGCCAGATTTATTAAAACAAATGGAAAGCAGCGGTACGCAATATGCAATTAAGCAGGCTGATGTGATTGTTTTGACAATTGGCGGAAATGATTTATTTCCAGGATGGGAATCACTTGGAAATATTGATTTAACGACATATCGTCCTGATACAGCAACATTTCAAACTAACGCAAAGAAAATTTTGGAACAATTGAGGAGCCTAAACCCAAACAGTCCAATATTTTGGGTTGGTTTGTATAATCCATTTGAAGATGTAGAAGAGTTAAAAGGCTCGTCTCCCATTGTTGTCGACTGGAATGGATCATTAGAAAAGTTTGCGCTTAGTTACTCAAACGTATACGTTATCCCGACGTTCGATATGTTCCAAAGTCGCGGTAAGGATCTATTATATTCTGATCACTTCCACCCGAATGAAACCGGTTATACATTGATAGCAGATCGTTTATTACAAAACGTTGTTAGTCAGCTAAAGCTAGCTGGAGGTGAGAAAAAATGACAACAGTTCTGTCCGTCCGGAATTTAAAGAAGGTTATTAAGAAAAAAACGCTCGTTGAAGATGTATCATTTGATATTCAGCAAGGAGAAGTGTTTGGATTTTTAGGGCCAAACGGAGCAGGGAAGACAACGACGATTCGAATGCTTGTTGGCCTCATTGGGGCAACAGAGGGGAGTATTTCGATTGGTGGTTATGACATAAAAGAAAATTTTCGCGGTGCGATGAGGCAAATTGGTAGCATCGTTGAAAACCCTGAATTGTATACATATTTAACGGGATTTGAAAATTTAAAACAATTTGCCCGTATGTTAGGCGGGATTTCCGATGAGCGGATTATGGAAATTGCTAAAATGGTACATCTTGATGAACGTATTCACGATAAAGTGAAAACATATTCACTTGGGATGAAGCAACGTCTTGGGATTGCCCAGGCTCTTCTTGGCAGCCCGAAACTTCTCATATTAGACGAACCGACAAATGGCCTTGATCCGGCTGGTATTCGGGAACTTCGTGAATTTGTACATACACTTGTGAAAGAAGAAAACATGAGCGTATTCATTTCCAGTCATTTATTAAGCGAAGTACAAATGATTTGTGACCGCGTTGCGATTATTAATAAAGGAAAAGTAATTACGGTCGCGAGGGTTGAAGAGTTAGTAAAACAAGCAAGCGACCGCGTGGAATGGCTTGTGACGCCATTAGATAAAGCGAAAGCGTTGCTTGAAGAATCAGGTGAAGTAACAGAACTTGTCGTAGAAGAAGGGCGACTATTATGCCGCATGAATCAAGAGTGTGTAAGTTTTTATAATAAGCAGTTAGTTGAGCATGATGTAGACGTTCATAGTGTAAAACAGGTTGTGTTTACATTGGAAGATTTATTTATGGAACTGACAAAGGGGGAGCAACATGCGTGAATTTGCGAACCTCGTCTATAATGAGGCGGAGAAAATATATCGAAAGAAACGTATTGTAGTAGTCATGCTCATTTTGGCGATTTTAATTCCGATTTTTGTTTATGCACAGTACCGAGAAGTGCAGACGACTGTAAAGCGCCTTGGTACGAGTGATTGGAAAGTATCATTACAGCAGCAAATCGTTGATTCACAAAACCGGTTAAATAATTCGCGCCTTCCTGAAGAATGGAAAGCGTGGTTAAAGGTAAGAGTGCAGCAACAACAATATTATTTAGATCATAATATTAATCCAAGTGCGCCGGGTGCACCGACTTTTGTCCGTCTGTTTATTGAACAAGGAATTACGCTATTTATCCCGCTTCTTATCATGATTGTAGCAATTGATATCGTCTCGGGAGAACGAAGTGACGGAACGATGAAAATGCTCCTTACGCGGCCAATCAGGCGCTGGAAAATTCTTTTGAGTAAATATGTAACGATGTTATTGTTTATTTCACTCATTTTGTTGCTTGCTTCTGCTCTTTCCTATGTGTTATCAGGCATTGTATTTGGTTATGCTGGATGGGATTTGCCGGTGCTTACAGGTTTTGTAACTGAGAAAGATACGTTAAATACAAGTTTTGTTCATCTTATTCCGCAGTGGCAATACATTGTTATGGCTTACGGACTTGCTTGGTTTGTAGCAATTGTTGTTGGGACCATCTCATTTATGGTTTCCGTATTGATTCGCAATACACCAGCTGGTATGGGAGTTATGCTGGCAGCGTTAATTGCTGGAGGTATCTTAAATAATTTTGCAACGTCCTGGGAAGGGGCAAAATACATATTTAGTGTTAATTTATCGTTAACGGATTATTTATCAGGGCAATTACCAGCGTTGCAAGGATTATCGATGAGTTTTTCATTAATCAATCTCACGATATGGGCAGTTGTATCGCTCATAATCGCTTTTGCAGTATTTACAAAACAGGACATGGTGAATTAATACGATAGGAAGTGAAAGAATGGAACAAATATTAAAGAATGATTGGGCGCCGCTACTAGCACCTGAATTTGAAAAACCATACTATCAACAATTACAGTCATTTTTACAAGAAGAGTATCGGACACATGTTGTGTATCCAAAGCAGGAGGATATTTTTAATGCTTTGCGTTATACAAGCTATCAAGATACGAAGGTACTTATTTTAGGACAAGATCCATATCATGGACCAAATCAAGCACATGGTTTAAGCTTTTCAGTGCAACCAGGCGTACGCACGCCGCCGTCGCTGCAAAACATGTACAAAGAGCTGCAGGATGATCTAGGTCACCCAATCCCGAATAACGGTTATTTAGTAAAGTGGGCAGATCAAGGTGTGCTTTTACT
Source organism: Bacillus sp. 491mf (assembly GCF_900112415.1). Lineage (GTDB taxonomy): Bacteria > Bacillota > Bacilli > Bacillales > Bacillaceae_G > Bacillus_A. The sequence goes on along the minus strand of NZ_FOLV01000049.1, from coordinate 5,893 downwards.
AAACACTGTATTAACGGTCCGTCAAGGCGAAGCCAATTCTCATAAAGGAAAAGGGTGGGAAGTTTTCACAGATCGCATTATCGAGTTGTTAAATGAACGGGAAAAATCAGTTATCTTTGTATTATGGGGACGCCCTGCACAGACGAAAAAGAAGCTTATTACAAATCCTAATCATCATATTATTGAATCTGTTCATCCAAGTCCATTATCAGCACGCCGAGGGTTCTTTGGCAGCAAACCATTTTCAAAAATAAATCACTTCTTAGCAAATGATGGAGAACAGGAGATTGATTGGCAAATTCCGAATCTATAAATTGTATGCAAAAACAGACCACTACAGATGTAGCGGTCTGTTTTTTATTTGTTTTCTTCTTGTTTTAACTTTCCATCTAGTACGAATGTACCAAATGGAATAATAGATGCAACAAGTGCACCGAACGCCCATGATTTTGACTTATTATGAGCTATAGTGACTTGAATAACAGCGAAAATGAATAATATAAACAGGACACCGTGTGCCATACCTGTTACAGTAACAGCTTTCGCAAAACCTGCAAAATACTTCATCGGCATTGCAATGAATAGAAGGATTAGAAAAGAAATCCCTTCCAGTACTCCAATGACTCTTAAACGTCCAATCGGTGTTGATAACATAAAATGGCCTCCTTCATTATGTAAGCTTGTATATGATAAACTTATATTCTTTGTGAAAATAAAATAGCCTATATAAATACAATTTAACAAATCGACATAAAAACCCTCTTTTTTAGGTGGACGAGAGCATCTGGCCCTGCATAGAAGCGGCTATGTTGTACTTTGCATAACAGAAACTTATATGTTGGAAAATTAAAATGGATATATATAGTTAATTTCATTATAATCAAAAATAAACTTTACACTATGGAAATAGTGTAAAGTTCAAAATATCTTCACAAGCTCCTACATATAAACAAAAATCGCGCCTAAGTATTTGACTCAGGAGCGATTTTATGAATGATTAATTCCTTTTAACGTGAAAACAGTTCTACACTAGCACTGCGCTTTTCAAAACAAATTGTTCAACAACTTTTGCAACGCCATCATTCATGTTTGTGTCTGTTACATGATTTGCAATTGCTTTAATGTCGTCAGGTGCATTGCCCATTGCAACGCCAAGTCCAGCAAACTCAATCATAGTCTGGTCATTATAGCTATCACCCATCGCAATCACTTCTTCACGTGTAATACCAAGTTTTTGAATAAGTTGGCTTAAGCTTGTTCCTTTTGTTACACCATATTCTGTGAATTCCAAGAAGAATGGCTTAGAACGCATAACACTTAATTGTCCTTCAAATTCTTGTTGTAATTTCTTTTCAACTTCTGCAAGACGTTCAGGTGCTTTCATCATTAATACTTTCACAACGGGTTCTTTCACTGCACTTACAAAATTATTAACCTCTATAACTGGCATACCTGTAATATGACCTTCAAATTCTGTATATTCATTATTTTCTTCTGTCACAATATCATCGCCAACGTACGTATGAATCCAAACATCTTCGTTTTGGCTCGTTTTATATAAATTATGAACGATTTCAGGTGATAATGTACTGCTAAATAATTCTTCATTTGTTTTACAGTTAGTAATTTTTGCGCCGTTAAACGATAAAATGAAACTGCCGTATTCTTCTAACTTTAGTTCTTTTGCAATTGGCCACATCGCAAAAGTTGGACGGCCGGAAGCTAGTACAACTTTTACACCGCGCTCTTGGGCGTTCATTAGTGCTTCTTTCGTACGCGGTGAAATTGTATGGTCATCGCGAAGTAAAGTATCATCTAAATCTAGTACAATCATTTTATAAGACATTTGAATAATCCTTCCTAAATATGAATTTATAATGTGAAATGAATCGTAAGACATCGAACCTCTTTGAATATGGAATCGATTCTACATGTATATAAGTTAAAAAATCGACATAAAACCCCTTTCCTACTACATGCAATGGTTAAACCCAAGGGAGTAAGCAAGTGCAGGTGATGGTGTATTCTGAATAGCAGTGACTTATATGTCGAAACTTTAAACTGGATTTACATACATGAATATATATGAGTAAATCTATTTTGTTTACTCATATATGTTTCTATTATCGTAACAATTCTTAAAATAGACTGCAATGCTTGAAGTTTGCCAATTTTGTTTACGTTTTGTGTCGATTAGCTCGCTCAAACGGCTGGTAAGGAAGTATCTGTAAGGACCCGATTAGTTTAACTAATCCTCTGGCGAGAAACCCACTCGTCGAGGAAAGTTTTACTTTACCCCGCCCAAACAGCTGGTAAGAAGTTCGGCCAGGAAGCGAGGCAAAACCATCTGTAAGGGCCTGATTGGTTCAACTAACCTCTAGGAAAGAAGGGCGTTTCCCAAGAGGAAGTTTCACTTTAATCCACTCGTTTGTCTGTTGAGCGAGAGAATACTACTTCTAATATAATTGCCATTACAGAGCCGAGTACAAGGCCGTTGCTTAAAAAGGATGCTAAGAACGGCGGCAGTGAAGAAAAGGCTCCTGATGGGATGAACATGACGCCAATTCCGGTAAAGAGAGCGAGGCCCGCGACTTTGAATAAGCGTTCTTTATCTTTTACAGTTTCATATTCCCGAAAAGCTAACCCAATCATACTTGCAAATACCGGATAAATAGCAGCGTAACCGACAGCTACTGGAATTGCTGCAATGAATGAAGTCACTTTTGGAAATAGACTCATAAGAACAATAAAGGATGATCCAAGAATAAACGGTAATCGTTTGTAAATATTTGTTGTCGCAATAAAACCAGCTGATCCAGAAATAGCGACAGGTCCAATTGCTGAAAATAGACCACCGAGAAGCTGATTAATACCAGTTATAATTCCAGCTTGCTTAAATCGATTTTGCGGCGCAGTTTCTTCATATTTCGAAACTACTTGTTGAACAACCCGAATACTTGCTAACATGTTAGTTAGTAGTAATAACGTAACAAAGAGAACGGTAATAACCATATTCCATTCTAAACGAGGTGTACCAAATACAAAGATAGATGGCATCCGGATAATATCTGATACAGGTGTAATTGGATTTGATAGACCGAAACATGCAAATAAAGTCCATCCAAGTACAATACTGCATAATACGGAATATTTCCCGATAATAGGTAATTTCATAATAAAGAAAGATAAAACAATAATGATAAGAGAAAGAATAAAGACTTTCCCTTGAACAGCTGTATGCTGCTCGTTAAGTCCAAACATGCCTTTTAAAAATGATCCACTTAGCTGTGCGACGAGTAAAAATAGGTAGGTTCCGATAACAGTTGGTGTAAAATAGCGGACAAGTTTATCAATCAGTCCAAATGTACTAAGAAGAATGCAAATTAGACCACTTAATAAGAATGAATATTGCAGTACACGAAGCGTTTCACTGTTTGAACCAAATAATACAACGCCTAAGCTTGCATACAAGGAAAAGATGCCCCACCAAAGTCCTGCAGGTCCTTCTTGAATTGGCAAGCGGTGACCAAAGAAAGCTTGTAAAATACCTGCAAATCCAAGAACAAATAATGTTCGTTGGACGAATGCAATTGCTTCTGCACCTTCTAGTCCATAGTTAGCGGCAACACTAATGGGAACAATTAAGCTGCCGGCTAAAATAAATAATGCCCATTGCAGGGCAGAAAGAAATGTTTTCATTATATATCGACCTCTTTTTCGTATTTCCATTTCTAGTATATATGTATTTGATTTGTTATGGCAAAGTTTGAAAATAGAGAAAAGAGATGAAAGTATTGTTTGAGTGCATGAAACATCGGAACAAACAGGAGCGGAAAAATTTGCAGAACGTGATATGATAATAGTATTTGGTCCAGTAGAGAAATTGGGACGATTTGAAAAAGAATTACAATACATGAGGTGAGAAAGCATGCAAATATCTAGCGATAAGATTTTAAATAAAATGGCAAGTGAAATTGCAAAAGCGAAAGGGAGTGACTCACGTAAAGCAAAAGAACATCTTTTAGTTGTTCGTGCATTATGTGATCTATTACTTGAAGAACAGCCAGAAGCTTCTGCATATGTTGAACCAACATTAAGAACAAACGTTGTGGCACCGCAAATGTCTGTTCAACCAATGGCTTCATTTTCAGGGGAGCCTGTATATGTGAAAGAGGATGATGCAAACGGAAACTCTCTTTTGGATTTTTAGACGCTAAATAGTTGGATTGTGCGAGGAAATTTTTTATTATAAAAGTAAAAAGAAAAAGGGGAATTCCAATGAAAATTTTCTTCTTATTAGGTTGTATTGCAGCAGCATTATCTGTTGCGCTTGGAGCATTTGGAGCGCACGGACTTGAAGGGAAAATCTCAGCGAAAATGTTAGAGGTTTGGAAAACAGGTGTTACATATCAAATGTTTCATGCAGGAGGATTATTTGTTGTTGCTTTATTAATGGATAAGATTCAATCTTCTCTTGTAGGCGCGGCAGGCTGGTGTATGGTAGCAGGTATTGTGCTGTTTTCCGGAAGTTTATACGCATTAAGTACAACTGGTATAAAATTTTTTGGTCCAATTACTCCGCTTGGCGGTGTGGCATTTATTGTAGGGTGGATTTTACTGGGGACTGCGATTGTAAAAGGGCTATAAGGTTCAACTAACCTCTTGGGCCCTTACAAATGGTTTGTACAGGGTAGAAATAAAACAAAAGCTGGCATATGCCAGCTTTTTCTTATTATCTTGGAGGATAAGTTGCGGGTTGCTGCGTTGGGAAGTAAATGATTTCTCCTGGGAATTCTACATAATCAAGATAGATCATAAGCAGTAAGTAACGTTTTCCAGACTTAGGGTCGCTTAAAATGATGTGATCGCGTCCTGCAGCCTCAATGATGCCTGTATAGGATTGTGTACCAAGCGTGCTGCCGCGCTCATATGTCATGAATATAGTTGCTGGTTTTCCTTTGTTTAAGCGAAGGATATTTTCAATATATGATTGCTCAAGTGGAAGCATCCCTTGAGAAACGGCAAGTTGTGCTTGTGCAGCTTGCGGCGTCGTTGGCATTTGTTGTCCTTGTTGTCCGGGCTGTGGTTGCATATATCCGCCAGATGGTTGATAAAATCCTCCCCCATAGTAGGGGTTTTGTTGCTGAGCCATACGAAATCCCTCCTCTTTTCAGTTCACTAATACACACTTGGACAATCCTCAGCACTTGGTTGGAAAAAGCAATGATTTTTAAAGCGACCAGAGTTTTCTTGATTAAACCAAGTTGGTGGACAGGCGCCTCCTGGCCTAAAAAACCATAACGAAAAATTAGCGGGCCAGAATCGCTCTCCTTGAATCGTACGTCTTGCTAGAGCAATATCGCTTTCACGAGCACGCTGATAGAAGTAACCTTTTTGCGTAGCTTCAAATCCACCAGGGCTTTGAAATACCATTTGACGAAGGTTTCGGATTTTTTTAAAGTCTAAGCAATTCCCTCTTACGCGATTGACGCCAACATTTCCAACCATAAGCATTCCTTGAGGGCCTTCTCCCTCTGCTTCTGCCCGCATTAATCGGGCAAGCAGTTTAACATGTTCTTCTGTATAGGAAATAACAGCCATTTGTTTCACCTCTTTTATTACTCTGCTAGAGAAAAGGAAGTGTAGAACAATTACTAATTCATAATTATGAAAAAAGGGGTAGAGATATGACAACCAAACCATGTTTTAATATTTATCCCGCTATTCGTGGGCAGTAATACTCCCACCTCAAAATTCAGCGAAAGCATTGTCCAGCTCCAGCGGCTAGAATCGCAGGCCGTTTCGCCCCCTCGGACGAGGCAAAAAGCGCCTCTCTGTCAGGGGCGTGGGCGTCCTGCGATTCTGAGCGAGCCGCTTCCGCTTTTCTTAAGAA
>NZ_FOLV01000061.1 GCF_900112415.1 Bacillus sp. 491mf | reverse complement strand
CTTCGACAATTCCCCCGGAAATATTTTTTCTTTCTGTACAATTCGATAAAATATTTATCCCCAAACTATAACTTCATTTTAATTTTCCGATAGAAATGTCGTTACTGCAAATACAAAAAACTCGAAACGGTGTTTTCTTTCCCACTTCGTATTCTTTTTTAATTTTAACATTTATTATATTCAAGTAATCACTATATATAAACCCTCTACTTATAAAGTGAAACTTTAATCAGTGGGGGTTTTCTTCATCCCCCACTGATTATTAGTTGAACCAATCGGGCTTTTACGGGCAGTTTATCTCCCGCCTAACTTCTTAAGAAAGGCGGAAGCGGCTCGCTCAGAATTGCAGGACGTTGGAGCACAGGGCGGAGAGGCGCTTTTTGCCTCGTCCGAGGGGGCGAAACGACCGGAGATTCTAGCCGCTAGAGCTGGACAATGCTTCCGCTGAATTTTGAGGCGGGAGTATTACTGCCCGTTAATGCGGGATAAAAAATAGATTTTTGTCAGCTCCCTCTAGTACATCCTACATGTCGAATATCGTTGAGGAGCTGATATATCAGTGGCACTTACAAAAAAAAAGTGGTTCAACGTATCCGTTGAACCACTTTTTTTATATTATTATCCTTGTGTTTTTTCCCAGTCTGCTAAGAATTTCTCAATTCCTTGATCTGTTAATGGGTGCTTCACTAATGAAGCGATAACGTTTGCTGGAATTGTTGCGATATGTGCACCGTTTAATGCTGCGTCTGTTACGTGAACAGAGTGACGTACAGATGCTGCAATAATTTCTGTTGGGATACCATGAATCGCGAAGATATCAGCGATTTGACGAATTAAGTCCATGCCGTTATGACCGATATCATCTAAGCGACCTAAGAATGGAGATACATACGTTGCACCAGCACGTGCTGCAAGTAATGCTTGTACTGCTGAGAATACTAATGTTACGTTTGTACGAATTCCTAAATCAGAGAATGCTTTTACCGCTTTTAAACCTTCTGTTGTCATTGGTACTTTTACAACAACGTTTGGTGCGATTTTTGCTAATTCTTTTCCTTCTTCAATCATTTTATCTGCTTCTAGGCTAATAACCTCTGCACTTACAGGTCCTGATACTACACTGCAAATTTCGCGAATGCGCTCATGGAAATCTACGCCTTCTTTTGCTACAAGAGATGGATTCGTTGTCACACCTGCTAATACGCCAAGGTCGTTTGCCTCTTTAATTTCGCTAATGTTTGCTGTATCAATAAAAAATTTCATGTTTTTTCTTCCTTTCTAAATGTAAGTATGTTTTTATCTTTTCTTAATACTGTCTAATTCAAACAAAATAATTTTCACTATTTTCCTTTGCCACACTTACTACCGATGTAACTGCATTGAAATCCGTTCAAATGATACCGATTACATATTGCTTGTTAAACAAGATTTTGTATATCTACTACTATTCATCTTACGGTAATATTCGCAAACGCTTCTGACATTCCATAAAAACATAAATGATTACTAAGACAAGTGGTCAGACGTCTGTCCATAAAATTGAACGTAATCCTCCTAAAAACATCATTGTCGATAAAATTGCTACTTTTCCTCCTCAATGATGCCACCGTTTACTATCATTATTATAGAATCAGCAAGCAACCTCACTCCTATTGCAAACAATAAATTCATACCAGCAATAAGTGTACGTCATAATGCTAAAATAGAACCTACTGATAAGTCAATACCTCTAAGTTAAAATTACGCTAAAAGTCATAATTTCAAATACATGTGACAGTTCACTATACCATAATTGAAACTTTACCATCCTACAATTATCTGCACTTCTCGTAATTTATCTCTTAATGGCATACCACCTTGAGCTCCTAATTTTGTTACAGAAATCCCGGCTGCAATGTTTGCAAAATGAATCGCTTTTTGCAATTCTTCTCCTTCTACAATCGCAACTGCTAATGCACCGTTAAATGTATCTCCAGCCCCTGTCGTATCGACAACTTCAACAGAAATGCTCGGTACATGAACAATTTCTGTGCCATTATGGAATCGAACACCGTTTTTCCCTTCAGTCATTAACAATTTATTGGGGTACTTTTCAAGCAATGATTCAATTGGTGATGTAAAGTCATCTAGAACAATTCGACATTCATGCTCATTTGGTGTAATGTACGTTGCTTTTTGTAACACTTCCTCTGGCAATCTTTGCGCTGGAGCTGGATTTAAAATAACTGGAATTTGATGTTCTTCACAAGTCGTTAGCACATATTTTACTGTTTCAAGTGGAATTTCTAATTGTAATACAACCATATCCGCCTTTACAAGAAAATCTTTTGCACGATTTACAAGTTGCTCATCTACAAGGCGATTTGCCCCTTGTACAACAACAATACTATTATCATCCTCAGCCAGTACGATATGAGCAATACCTGTCGTTTCACCCGTAACCGTTTTCACTTGATTGATAAAAATATGCTCATTCTCTAAATTTCTTTGAACAAGCTTTCCATAATTATCATCGCCAATTGCTCCAACCATCGCAACATTCGCACCTAAGCGCGCGGCGGCTACGGCTTGATTTGCGCCCTTTCCACCTGGAGCAGTATGAAATGCTTCCCCAATTACTGTTTCACCAGCTTTGGGACGTTTTGTTGAGACGGCAACTAAATCCATGGAAATGCTGCCAACTACTGTAATATTCGGCAATCTCTTTTCCTCCTTACTGTACCGAATGCAATCCACTCATTCCATGCTACAATACGATCAATTGCTATAACCGGTACTTTTAACGTATTTCCGAAAGAAGTCCCCATCTTCAAGTGCGTGACGGGCAAGAGCCCAGCGGTAAGGTGACTTCTTTCGCTTAGGCATAGCCTTAAATAACTCTTGGCACATACACACATGTTTTACCCATCCATATTAGGATGTAGTTTCCCTTCGCCAATGCTTGTAGGTATTAGCAACTTCTTATATAAGAAGGCATGTGGTTGATCGTTCCTTTCCAATCAGAACTGTTACAGAGTAAATCATTCTTGGATATGCAGCCTACAAGCGGAGTCTACGAAAGAACGCGGCTAGACAACCAGGGCTTTTTTCAAGCCCCCACTGATTAAAGTTTCACTTTATGAGCTACAGCTTCCACCGATCGGGCTACTTCTGGAAAGAATGGAGTTACGATGTTAGAGATAATTAGACAAGAACATTTTTTCTATAAAGAACGCGCCACCGTACTTGACTAATCATGCTCGTTTTACCTTTATCGTACATTTTTTCCTTTTCTATCATATGTAACCGTTTACGCAAATAATATAACGTATTCATGAAAATCCGTCAATTATTTGCAACTGACAAGATAACGCCTAAATTCTTTATTTTTTTAATATAAAAACTCACTCCCTCACCAATAGAAATTGCGATTATATGTAAAAAGCATCGCCTCTACAGGCGATGCTCTTCTTTATAATGATTAAGATACCATTGCTTCTTTCTCATCTGTTTCACTCTTCGGTTCTTTTGCTGCCTTTTTACGATCAGAAAGCTTAATTTTCTTCAAGAACAATGTAAATACAGCACCAACTAGAATAAATACTAAACCAGTTATAAATACATGATGAAGAGAATCTAATAATGATGCCTTTAATACAGGCACAATGCTATTTGCAATTGGTTCTGGGATTTTCTTCAATGCTTCTGGACTAAATAACATTGAATATAACCCTTGTGGATCTGTGTGAATCATATCTTTAAACTTCGTGACCATTTCTCCTGCTTGTGGTGGGAACGTATTCAGTACAGGCACTAACTTATCTGTTAATACTGTACCAGATGTGTTATTCATAATGGAACCTAAAATCGTAATCCCAAATGTACCACCGATTTGACGGAAGAATTGACTTGATGAAGTTACAACTCCAAGATCTTTTTTCGGGAAGCTTTCTTGTAATGCTAATGTTAAAGTTGGCATGACAAGACCCATTCCGAAGCCAATAATCATCATATACGACGTTGCAACAAGCTTACTTGTATGCATATCCATTGTCGTTAACATCCCAAATCCGCCAGCCATAATCAGCATTCCAGTAATAATTTGTGGTTTCACTCCAACTTTTAATACAAGCTGACCCCCAATAATACTCGTGATAATCATCGTGATCATCATTGGTGTCATAATCGTTCCTGATTCAGCGGCACTTACACCGACAATACCTTGCATAAAGAATGGAACAAACATGATTGCTCCGAACATTCCAATACTCATAAAGAAACCAATTGCATTTAATACTGTAAATGTACGATTTTTAAAGAAATGGACAGGTAAAATCGGTTCTTTCGCTTTTTTCTCGACCTTCACAAAGCTTATAAGACCAATCACCGCAAGCGCAAATAACCCAATGATTTGCCAAGAATCCCAAGCGTAGTCTTTTCCACCAAATGTTAATGCTAATAATAAGCTCACCACGCCGACAATCATCGTGAAAATACCAGCGATGTCAATTTGGATTGGCCCTGTTTGTTTCTTCCCTTTTAAGCCCATTGCGATAAGGATTGTTGCTAAAATCCCAACTGGTAAGTTAATGTAGAATACCCATCTCCAGTTCATTGAATCAACAATCCAGCCACCAACTTGCGGACCAATGACAGAAGCAAGACCATAAAGTGCTCCAAAAATCCCTTGCCATTTCGCACGTTCTTTTCCTGTAAACATATCCCCAATGATAATCATAGCCATCGGCATCATAATACCGCCGCCAAGACCTTGAATACCACGGAAAATAATTAGTTCTGTCATACCATTTGCCATACCACAAAGCGCAGAACCAATCATGAAGACGATTAATCCTGTCATATATACAGTGCGGCGACCTAATAAATCGGCTAATTTACCGGCGATTGGTACAACCGTTGTTGATGATAACATATATGCTGTTGTTAACCATGTCATTAAACTTAATCCACCAAGTTCACCGACAATACGCGGCATTGCTGTACCAACGATTGTTCCGTCTAATGCAGCAAATAACATAGCGATAACTAAGCCAGTTAACAACAACGTTCTATTTTGATTTTCTTGTTGTTCCATGTAATCTCCTCAACTCTCTTTAGTTTGTCTCTTTCTTCTCTGATGATTGACAAATAATTGCTTCTAGTTTTTCAAATAATCGTAACAAGTCTTCTCTCTCTTGTACTTCTAATTCGGAAAAATACTTAGCAATATGTTGATTACGAGCAATCATTGCCTCTTCTAGAACAGCTTTCCCCTTTGACGTTAACTCAATTACAACAACGCGACGATCATTTTCATCATGATAACGCGAAACCAAATCGTGATCGATTAAACGATCAATCATTACTGTAATTGCACTCGGTTTCACATACATTTTCTTCGCTAATGTTGTTGCTCTTGATGCACCATAACGATCTAAAATTTTTAAAATATAAAATTGCGGTGGTGTTAATCCAGATGACTGTAATTTCTCTAATAATTCTGTTTGTAATTTCTTTCCAATAGAAAATGCAAGAGCTTGAATTTTATCTATATGAGTCATATCATTTTGCATATTTTCCACCCCTTATTTCAACCACTAAATATTTAACATCTTTAAATATTAAACTTTGTAATTAATAATGTCAATGATTTTGTTTCTTTCTTTTTTTGATAAAAATATTGAGAAAAATCATGTTATAGCAATACAAAAAATAACATAAAAACCTCTTTTTTTTAGGGGGGCGAGAGCTTCTGGCTGTGCATTGGAGCGGTCAGGGCCTTTTTCTGCCACGTGCCATGTTTTAAACAGAGGGAGCAAGCAAGTGGAGATCATGTTGGATATACTTAGCAATATATATGTAAAAAGACTACCATTTCTATATATACAAAACACAGAAATGGTAGTCTTTACTTCTTTATGAAATCAATTCAATTGTTTCAATAATTTCGATGCTGCCTTTTACAGATTGGACAATTGTACAATTTTTCATCGCAAGTTCTAACGCCTTTTCTAACTGTTCTTGCGTAATTCCTTCTGCTTTTATTTTATAGTGTAAGTGAGCACTCTCTACTGGTTTTGATACTGTCTCACTTCTTTTAATTTCCGTTTCCATTGTAAATTCATGATACGTAATACGTTTTTTTTCTAAAATCGTTCGAAATACAATGGCGCTGCACCCTGCAATCGAAGCAATTAAAAGTTCTAATGGTGTATATCCATTCTCTTTTCCAATTTGCAATTCACCATATGGAAGATCCGCTGTAATTTCATCACGCTTCACTATTAGTTGCATATGTATTCCCCATTTCCACTTGCACCTTTTGCTGCCTTTTTTTATTTATATAATAATATATGTAGCAAAAAATAATAAATGGAACGCCGCAATATAATGCCATGCGTTGTTCTGGGATGAACGCTAAACTAACTACAACAACGCTGTTTAAAACAAGCGCTGCAATTGGAACAATTGGATATAATGGTGTCTTATATTTTAAATCTTCTAATTTGCCGCCGCTCTTTACATATTGTTGTCTAAATCGAATTTGTGAAAATGCGATAATAATCCAACTTGATACCGCTGATAATCCCGCAATCGATAGCAAATACATGTATACAGTACTTTCCGCGAATACACTTGTTAATAACGATAACGCTGCAACAATCATCGTCACAACTAATGCTGTAATCGGAACCCCTCTTTTATTCACCTTCTTAAAAGAAAGTGGTGCCATTCCCTCATTTGATAGTGACCATAGAATACGTGTTGCTGCATATAATCCAGAGTTTGCTACCGATAATAAAGCCGTAATAATAACAAAGTTCATAATATCCGCTGCATATGGGATACCAATTTTATCAAAGACTACAACAAACGGACTTTCAATCACTCCTGCTTCTTTCCAAGAGATTAATCCTACTAAAATCGTCATTGTTAAAATAAAGAACAGCATAATTCTCCATACTGTATTACGAATCGCACGTGGAATTGTTTTTTCCGGCTCCTTACTTTCACCTGCTGCAATCCCAATTAACTCTGTTCCTTGGAAAGAGAAGTTTACTGTGATCATTGTGAGCAACACAGCTCCAATTCCATGTGGAAATAACCCACCATCTTGTACAAAATTAGAAAAAAGCGGTGCTGCTGCTTTTCCATCGTATGGTAAAAATCCAAGCAATGCGCTTCCCCCAAGAAGAATAAATGCAATAATGGTAATTACTTTAATACTCGAAAACCAAAATTCTAATTCTGCATAGCTTTTTGCTGATACTGCATTTGAAATGAATAAAAGTCCTCCGAACACAAGGCACCATACCCAAACGTTTACATCTGGGAACCATCTTTTCATCATTAGACCAATTGACGTTAACTCTAACCCTACCGTTACAGCCCAGCCTAACCAATATAGCCAGCCAATCATAAATCCTGTTCCAGGTCCGATAAATTTCGTCGCATATTTTTGAAATGATCCCGAAACGGGCATAGCAACTGTTAATTCACCAAGGCAAAGCATCGTTAAATACATAATAAAACCGCCGACTAAATAAGAAAGGATCGCTCCTCCTGGTCCTGCTTGATTAATTGTATATCCTGATCCGAGAAAGAAACCTGTTCCGATTACTCCCCCAAGTGCAATCATAAATAAATGTCTACTCTTCATTGTGCGATGTAATTGCTCATTCGTTGTCTGATTCATCTTTTTCCTCCCCTAACATACCCCTCTATATTTTAAAATTTCTGATAATATAAAATATACAATAAAGCGTTTACAATTTCTATATAAAATTAAAACTTTTCTAAAAAAATAACTCTTGCATAAAATACAATGCAAGAGTTATCTACTTTCTAATCGTCTCGAAAAAAGAGACAAACTATAATTCACAACGAAATACATACAGGCGACGAGAAGAATTGTAGGAATCATATAGTTTACATTTTGCCCATTAATAATTTGGGCATTATGCATTAATTCTGGCAATGAAATGACGACTGCTAACGATGTATCTTTTAAAAGGGATATAAATTGGCTGACAAGCGGCGGCACCATCCGCCGCAGCGCTTGCGGTAAAATAATGTGCTGAAGCGTTTGTACATACGATAATCCAGACGCACGCGCTGCTTCAATTTGCCCTTTCTCAATTGAGAATAAACCACTGCGAACAATTTCTGATATCATCGCAGCTTCAAATATCGTCAATGCCACAACGGCCGCTGTTGTAATTTCTAATTTCAATCCAGCTTCTGGGAGCGCAAAATATGTAAAGAAAATAATTAATAGCAGCGGTAAATTACGAATGATTTCCACAATACAAGCAAGTATTGTGGATACAACTGGTATTTTCGCATATCTGAGCGTACCGATAACGCTACCAATGATAAAACTAAGGAAGATTGCAATAAGAGCGATTTCTAACGTAACAAGTAGTCCTTTTAATAAAAAAACAATGTGATCTCCTGTATAAGCACCGCGAAAATCCATCTACACAGCTCCTTTCGCCAAGTGTTTCTCTAAAAAGCGAACACCCATGCTAATCGGAACAGTTAAAAGTAAATAAAACATCCCGACAAAGATGTATACATCAAATGTGACAAATGTTCTCGTAGAGATTAAATCACCTTGGTACATTAAATCCGCCCCAGCGATAATCCCTAATATAGAAGAGTTCTTCACTAAATTGAGAAATTGATTACCTAGCGGCGGAATCACAATTTTTATTGCTTGTGGCAAAATAATATAATACATCGCTTGTACATATGTTAAACCAGAAGAACGAGCTGCTTCCATCTGCCCTTTCGGAACTGATAAAATCCCCGCACGAATTGCCTCTGTAATAAAAGCCGCCGTATATATCGTAAGTGCAGTTGTACCAGCAACAAAGCCACTTAATGTAACGCCGATCACTGGAAAAGCAAAATAAAAAGCAAATGTAATTAAAACTAAAGGGATATTCCGAATAAACTCCACATATGTTGCCCCAATCCAATTTAGAAACCGAAATGGCGCAATTCGCATCACTGCGATGATAATGCCAAGAATAAAACTACCAATTAACGCAATAAGACTAGACAGCACCGTATATTTAAATCCTTCTAAATACAAATCTAGATTATTTGAGAGAATCGAAAAACCTTGCACAAACTCTCCCCCTCTTTATTCATAGCAAGAGGATGATTATTTCTCATCCTCTTGTATCCTATATTTGTCGTTTTACTCAGGCTTTTTCCCAATCCACTTTTCATACAATTTATTGTATTCACCGTTTGCTTGCATCTCTTTTAGTAACTCATTAATTACTTTCGTAAGTTCCGTTTCTCCTTTTCTCACCGCAATGCCATACGGTTCGTCCGTGAATTTTTTCCCAACTACTTCATAGTTTGCGTCTTGCTTTTCCATACCGTATAAAATCGCATTATCTGTTGTTAAAACATCACCTTGCCCTGCCTTCAATGCCGTAAATGCTTCGCTATAATTTTCAAATTCAAGTACAGTCGCTTCCGGTGCTTTAGCACGAATATTATTCGTAGAAGTAGAACCTTTTACCGCTAACACCTTTACCCCTTTTTTCACATCAGCTATATCTTTAATTCCACTTCCTTTTTTCACAAGTAAAGATTGCCCAGCTTTAAAATACACATCTGAGAAATCAACTTCTTTTTTGCGTTCCTCAGTAATTGTCATTGTTGCTATAATCGCATCGATATCGCCATTTTTTAGCATTGGGATGCGCGTTTTCGAAGTAACTTCTTTTAATTCTAATTTATTCTCATCACCTAAAATTTTTTTCGCAAGCGCTCTCGCAACATCAATATCAAATCCTTCTACCTTTCCTGTTGCCGGGTTCTTTAATCCAAATAGATTCGTATCATTCTTCACACCGACAACTAACTTCCCACGTTTCTTAATTTGATCAACAACAGTTTCTTTTTCATTTTTTACAGCTTCTTTTTCTTTCTTACTTTCGCACCCAGCTACAATCAATACGAATAAACAGGCAAAAACAATAAGCGTAAACCACTTTTTCATTTTAATCATCAAATTCCTCCTTTAACGATTCAGCACCCGACTTAAAAATAATCGGGCTCGTTCTTGTTTTGGATTTACAAAGAAATCAGCAGGCGAAGCCTCTTCCACAATTTCACCCTTGTCCATAAATAAAATGCGATCAGCTACCTCGCGGGCAAATCCCATCTCATGCGTAACAACAACCATCGTCATGCCTTCTTTTGCTAATGTTTTCATAACATCAAGTACCTCACCAATCATTTCAGGATCAAGTGCTGAAGTCGGTTCATCAAACAGCATAATCTCCGGCTTCATTGCTAGTCCCCTTGCAATGGCAACGCGCTGTTGCTGCCCGCCTGATAGTTGGTGCGGATAGGCATTTGCTTTATCTGTAATCCCTACTTTTTCTAAATAAAACATCGCAATTTTTTCTGCTTCTTCTTTCGGCTTTTTGAGTACTTTTATCGGGGCAAATGTAATATTTTGAAGCACCGTTTTATGAGGATATAAATGAAAATGTTGAAATACCATACCGATGCTTCGTCTTAATTGATTTATATCTTTCTTTCCCTCATGTATGTTCACGCCATTTACAATCAATTCACCATTCGTGATCATCTCTAGTTGATTCATGCAGCGCAGCAACGTACTTTTCCCTGACCCCGACGGCCCAACGACCACGACAACTTCTCCTTTTTCAATTTGTAAATTAATATTTTTTAAAACCTGAAAGTTGCCGTAATACTTGTTAACATCACGAAAAACAATCAATCTACTCCCCTCCTTTACATATCAAAAGGCCTGTATAGTTTTTTATATTCGAAAACACCCAAAAAAATAACTAGTAATCTTTTAGACAAAAAAAGAAGCTGTCCAAAAGTTTTACTTTTGGACAGCTTCTTTTCAATTTTTGGTATGATTCAGCTCAGCGAATCGACTACTTGTGTGTCGAATATCGTCGAAGTGTCTTTAAATCGTGTCGAAGCGCCGATATATTGTGAAAAGCGCCGATATATTCTAAAAAGTGGTCGATATATCGTGAAAAGCGCCGATATATTCTAAAAAGTGGTCGATATATCGTGAAAAGCGCCGATATACTGCATAGAGCGGGCCATTCCTTTTAGGAAACTTCTTCTTGTTTATCTTTTCTATATTCATGTTCCCAGAAATCAGCATTTTTAATACCGAGTTCCCGAGGATCAAATACAGGATCTTTTCCTTCTTTCTTCTGCTTCTCATAGTCTTTTAGTGCTAACAGTGCTGGCTTTTGCAATAATATAATTGCAATAATATTTACCCATGCCATAATACCAACACCAATATCCCCAAGGGCCCATGCCGTTGCTGCCGTTTTCACACATCCGTAAAATACGACCGCTAAGAAGATAAACTTCAATATTAGTATCATCCAAGGGCGATCTTTCTCACGATTTAAATAGGCAATATTTGTTTCCGCAATGTAGTAGTATGCCATAATCGTTGTAAATGCAAAGAAGAAGAGAGAAATTGCAACAAAACCGTTTCCAAATCCAGGGAACACAGATTCAACAGCTGCTTGTGTATACCCAGGGCCTGGTTCTGCACCGTTCAAATTATTCACAAGAAACCCTTTTCCGCTTACATTAAATACGTTATACATTCCCGTGATAATCATCATAAATGCCGTTGCGGAGCACACGAATAATGTATCAATGTAAACAGAAAATGCCTGTACAAGTCCTTGCTTTACAGGGTGAGATACTTCTGCAGCTGCA
The DNA here is from genome assembly GCF_900112415.1 of Bacillus sp. 491mf. GTDB lineage: Bacteria > Bacillota > Bacilli > Bacillales > Bacillaceae_G > Bacillus_A. Next base: position 3,380 of record NZ_FOLV01000061.1, on the reverse strand, counting down.
GCTGCGTGAGGGCCTGTTCCTTGCCCCGCTTCATTTGAATAAATGCCGCGTTTTACACCCCAAGAGATTGCTAAACCAATAATTCCTCCAAATGCAGATTCTAATGCAAATGCACTTTTTATAATAAGCATAAAAGCATCCGGTAACCTTTCAATGTTCATCCCAACAATTAAACAAGCTACGAGAATATACCCAATCGCCATAAACGGTACAACAACTTGCGCTACATTAACGATACGCTTTACACCGCCAAAAATGATAAGGCCTAATACAACAACTAATATTGCTCCCGATACAGACGTATTAATACCAAAAGCTGTTTCCAAGCTCACTGCAATACTGTTTGCCTGTACACCAGGAAGCAACATTCCTGTCGCGAGAATTGTCGCCATAACGAAAATAATCGCATACCATTTTATTCCCAGTCCCTTTTCAATGTAATACGCCGGACCGCCGCGGAATTGTCCTTTATATTTTGTCTTATAAATTTGTGCAAGTGTTGATTCTACATAAGCAGAACCAGCTCCTAAAAAGGCCACAAGCCACATCCAAAAGACGGCTCCTGGTCCACCGAAGGCAATCGCAGTCGCCACCCCGGCAATATTTCCTGTTCCAACTCGCCCCGATAAAGAAAGCGCTAACGCCTGGAATGAAGAAACACCTGCTTCTGACTTTTCCCCTTGAAACGTAAGCTTTACCATTTCACCTACATATCGAACTTGCAAAAATCTCGTTCGAACTGAGAAATATAAACCTACCCCTAAACATAAATAAACAAGTGCAGGACTCCAAACAATACCATTTAACCAATTGACGAAAGCTTCCACAGATCCTCCTCCTTTTATAAAGAATTTTCAGAATATATAAAAAGTATAAAATATACACCTTGTGAAATACAATATTATTTTGAGAAAATAAACATATTTTTGTATAAAAACACAAAATAATATTGGATAAAAAAAGAGTACGAGCATATGTACTCAAGTTCAATTTGATCTTTCAACATTTAAGCCGCTACTTGCTTTCTCCTTTTGTTTTAAACCTTGCATGTGGCAAAAAAATCCATGACCGCTACTATGCGCGGCCAGATGCTCTCGCCTACCTCAAAAAAGAGGGGTTTTTCGATTTATATTTATATGATAAAAAACGACCTAAAACACTAAAATAGCGTTTTAGGTCAGTTCACATTTTCCTTACCATTCAACAATTGCTTTTTTCGCAATTATTCTCTTATAAATTGCATTTGTTAATGTTTGAAAATGCTCTGGCATTTCTTTACCGTTAAACTTTTTCATGATTGTTCCATATAAAGCAACATCACGAAGGCGCATGAAAAGCGGTATCGAATCATATACAGAATCATCAAGAGTATGCTCTGTCTCATATCCTTCTTTCAATACTTGCAACTGGTGACGAGAAAATTTTTCCTTTTCTTCTTCTGTCCAATCTTTTCGTAAGACAGAATAATATACAACCATAGCAAGATCATGTGCAAAATAATTGTACGTGGCATCATCAAAATCAAAAATGGTTAACTCTCCATTTTCATAGTGAAAATTCCCATGATGAATATCACCGTGTATTAATCCAAATGTACGATTTGTCACAGGTAATTTTTGAATTTCTGCTACAACTTCATACGCAATTCCCTGCAATTCCTTGTCTTCCTGTAACATATCAATAATGGTAATTTCATCATCCAACCACGTAACGCGATTCTCCGTCTTTGGATAATCCATCGTAAGTCGATGTAACTGACCAATTGCTTTTGCCCAAGCGTAAAATAGCGTATCATTCCAAACAGTAGAATCTACATCTTTCACTCTTTCTCCATTTGCATAGTCAAAAAGTGAAACATAAAAAGAAGTTCCATCAGTTGCTTGTAGACTTTCTACAAATAGAGCGTTTTTTGATTGATGCGGCGCTGCTACCTTTGCACCGTTTTTCCCGAGATATGCTAGAAAATCTAATTCGGCCTCAATTTGCTTATATGTACGATGAGATGAATGTGTCAAACGTAAAACATACGGTGTTTGGTCTTCTCCCTCGGCACGAAAAATATAATTTTCAAAGTCTCCTAATGGTTCTTCCGCAACAGTTACACCGAAGCGCTTTGCTGCTTCTTGTAAAATTTCTTTTGTAAACACTTTTTCAACTGTTAATTCCATATGAGCACTCCCTTCCTCTCTACATAATTCGCCATGATTCTTAAAATCACTGCCGGAAAAATAAAAAAAGAAGCAGAACATTCTACTTCTTTTCAATTCTAATAATGAAAAAATACAACTATATAAGTTGCTGATTGCCCCTTTTGTTTTAAACCTTGCACGTGGTAGGAAAAGGCCCTGATTGTTTCTATGCGTGACTAGACTCTCTCACCCTCCTAAAAGAAAGGTTTTTTATGTCTTAATCCCTCTTACCATTTCCCTTCCAATATGAGTGTATAAATGCCCATACTCATCACAAAAAGCGCTACCCCTAACGTAATAATCCAAAACGGAATTTTCAGTTTTTTTATTTTAAAATAAGCTCCGTACCCTTTATATTTTACGGAGCGATATACACTGATTCCCCCTACGCAAATCATAATAATGCTTAAAATATGTACGACATACGGCAAGCTCCCACTCCCTTTAACAAACCATCCCCCTAAGATTACCACATCTATCCTTTTTACTACATATTTTTACAAAAAATTCTAAATAATATTTTTCATATCTCACAGTAAATCACCCAAACCAGTATGGATATTTAATCACAAAAATGAATTTTTATAAAAAATATCTTTTTTCTCTTCCCTTTCTAAAAAACATGTAGTATACTTACTTCAAAATCAGAGGAGAGAGGGAGCAAAGAGCTATGCTTACTTATACAACTGTAGTTACATTTGCACAAAAACATCATCATCATACGTAAACCCTTGAAACCTAGCGGAAAAATTCACGCGTAGGTACAAGGGTTATTCCCGTTGTACCTACGTTAGGCAAAGAGCCATGTAGGTATTTTTTATCTACATGGCTCTTTTTTATTTCCCAAAAACACTAGGTACAAAAAATCATAAAGTGAAACTTTAATCAGTGGGGGTTTTCTTCATCCCCCACTGATTATTAGTTGAACCAATCGGGCTTTTACGGGCAGTTTATCTCCCACCTAACTTCTTTGCTTTCGCTGAATTTTGAGGTGGGAGTATTACTGCCCGTTAATGCGGGATAAAACAAAAAAACTATCATCAAAAGGAGTTAGACATCATGGACACAAAAAAATGGGGTTTATGGGTTTTAACAGCATTCGTTGTTGGAAATATGGTTGGTGGCGGCGTATTTATGCTTCCGGCAAATTTAGCACAAGTATCAGGACCAATGGGGTCCACGCTTGCATGG
>NZ_FOLV01000087.1 GCF_900112415.1 Bacillus sp. 491mf | reverse complement strand
CACACCCGTTCCCATACCGAACACGGAAGTTAAGCTCTCTAGCGCCGATGGTAGTTGGGACTTTGTCCCTGTGAGAGTAGGACGTTGCCAGGCAACTTGAGACGAGTCAGAATGACTCGTCTTTTTTGTATATACATAAATACAATGCTAAACAAGGGAGAAAGAGTATGAATAAGTTTGGGATTTTTTCGTTTCTAACGTTCATCGCAAGTGTATTTTCGTTCTTAGTTCTAAGAGGGCCTAATGCGAATTTATCCTTGATTATTGTCATTCTAGGTACACTTTCACTACTTGGAATTGTTTTTGCTATCATATCAAAGCAGTGGTTATCAGGAATAATTGGTATTGTATTAAATGGCGGAGTATTGGTAAGTGTATATTTCCTATTGCTTGCAAAGGGAATTGCTGATTAATATGTTTTTAATTGATCAAGGGGATTTAATGGAATAAACCTTATAAAAAGCTCAGAGCTAAAACTTTGAGCTTTTTTACGTGTTAAATACTGCGTGAATCTACTTGCGAATATCATTGTTATTTAAGATTTTTTCCGAAAAAAAAAGATCGCCTCGTTGACGATCTTTTTAAACTACATCTCCAGTTACTAACATGGAACGCTTTTGAAGGCTATCAGAACGAAGACTATACGCGACTACCTTTTTCTTATACTGTTTGATTACATCAACGTGGTCGTTGTAACTGTATATAGAAAAACTAACATCCTTCTTGCCCCTCTTAGTATTGATGACCAATGGTGTTCCACTGCTCTGTGGAGGGAAATAGTATTTCTCTAAAAATAGCGCTTGGTTAAATTGATTAATAACTTGAATCTTTTCTTCACCTTCTAAAGATTTTCCATCGATGGTTACGGTAGCAGCCGTATCATCGAGCGTTGGGTGTAATTGAAATTTGTTGGTAAACGATTCTACAACAGAAGATGGAAGAGAAGTTAGTATTAATTTAAGAGTAAACATAATAACCAACGAAACTATAAACCAGGTTGTCATATTTTATCATCTCCATTACGTTTTAAAATAACATTATGACAGTACTTATATTGGTAATCAGCTGATAGACATATAAAAATAGACCATAATGGCCTATTGTTTATTAACTGTTCATAATTTCCATTTTATCATAGGGTAGTTAGTTGATTTGTGTATATTATGTGAAACTTTATGAATTTATCTCATTTTTTAGGGTCAACGTTATCATTATGAAGCAAAACAGCGTCAAGCAAATGATGATGAAATTTCGCAATTAATTATTGAAGCCTTTTGTAAAATAACGTTTGAATTATATTATTAATGAATGGGGAGGATTATGGATTTGGATTATTTCAAGTGGAATTATGCTACTCTTATGTAATAGATTTGTTAAAAAGAGAGCATTAGAACCGCTTGTTGATTTCCAACAAGTAGTAAAGGCGATTGCTAGAAAAGAGTAGCATTTCACTTTACCACACACTCCTATTAAAGAAATTAATAATCTATCAGAATCTTTTTTAACTTTACAAGGTCGCTTGAAAGAAGCTTTGGAAAAACAAGAGCAAATGGAACAAGAACGGAAGTTGTTTTTTTCTTCTATTATACATGATTTAAGAACTCCCTTATTTTCAATAAGGGGATATTTAGAGGGGTTAAAAAAAGGAATTGCAAATACACCTGAGAAAAGGAAGAAATATATAGACATTAGTTATGAGAAAGCAAGTGTTTTAAATGAATTAATTTCTGATTTACACTCTTTCACCCAAGTGAATTATTTAGAAAAGCCTTTGGATCTAGAAGAATTAAATTTCACCGCTGTTATGAAGGAATTAATTCAAGGATTTGAACCAGAATTAGTGAAAAAAGAACAAGAAATAACTTTTACTTCGTGTGGGGATATTATTTTTAAGGGAGATTATTATCTATTATCTCGTGCAGTTAATAATATTTTATCAAATGCAATACAATATACTCCTGTTAAAGGACAAATACAGGTGAACTTAGAGATTAGTGTAGAAAATCATATTTGTTTATCAATATCAGATAACGGTCCTGGTATTCTAGATAAGAATATTCCATATATATTTTCTCCTTTATACAGAGGAGAAAAATCGCGAAATCGAAAAACGGGGGGCTTGGGTTTAGGCCTTACCATTGCTAATAGTATTGTTAATAAGCATAACGGGAAAATTGAAGTTTTTAATAATAATGATAAGGGTGTTACATTTAGAATTATTCTGAAATTATGAACAAAGAAAGGCGTGCTCCTTTCTTTCAAATTTAGTACTTCTAATCATTTCTTATAAAACTACTCCACTCATTGTGAGAAAAGTATATTACGATGAGTGAAGAACGTGTCATTACGGTTGTGGTGATTGTAACAGGTGAGAAAAGTGATGGGAAATACCCTTAAATATTCGATGAAGCTTATTCAGAAATAGCTATATATTGCGTTTTATAATAACAGAAGGGTCCATTCTAGTATTTTGGACTTATTGCCAAATGAATTTTATTAAAGAAGTTAGAGCATGAAGCGAGACTTTTTCTTGTCGGATAGTATGCCCAAATTAGGAGGTTAATCCGATTTATACTTCATTAACAGGGCGAGTGTGGTGTTCTCCTCTTAAATTAATATATTTTTAAAAAAGACATTGACTCTTATTAAATAAGGGTGTAATATTATACGAGTCGCTGATGAAACAAATCAAAAACGCGACAAACAAAACAAAAAACTTAGTTGACATTGAATAACTGAGATGTTAACATAAGGGAGTCGC
>NZ_FOLV01000048.1 GCF_900112415.1 Bacillus sp. 491mf | reverse complement strand
TTATAAAGTGAAACTTTAATCAGTGGGGGTTTTCTTCATCCCCCACTGATTATTAGTTGAACCAATCGGGCTTTTACGGGCAGTTTATCTCCCACCTAACTTCTTTGCTTTCGCCGAATCTTGATGTGGAAGTATTACTGCCCGTTAATGCGGGATAAACCGTTTTAACTATATTTTAATAAATTCTGTGTTGGAGTAAGAAGAAGGAATTAATATGAAGTATTCCACTTAAACTAGTGGTGCAGGTTAATTGAAGAAGAATGGATTCCAGAAGATCGTTATTTTTTTCTTTGTCACTGTTTCAGATAAAAGAGCTACTATTTGAAGCACGTTGGAACCCTATTTATAGTAATAATATTTTATGAATTGGAAAACAATAGTGCTTAGGAAAGGAAGGATTGCGAATGTCTGTGAAAAAGTGGTTAACTGGATTGGTCGTTTTACTTGCGATGATTTTGGTTGTGACAACTCCGGGCTTACTCAGTGTATTTGCTGAATCCGGCGTCGTAACACAGCCTATTGAGTCAGTGAAAGTGATTGAGGTCGAGTTGAACGATGATTACTTTAATCCGAATGTCATCACTATTCCGATTGGAAGAACGACAACGTTGATATTGAAAAACCAAGGTAAGAAAGAGCACACCTTCACAGTGGAAAAGCTCAGAATTGACGCCGAAGTCCAGCCGGGAAAAGAAAGAACCATTACCGTGAAACCTCAAGATCCCGGTACTTATGAACTGATATGTCGGTACCATTTCCAGAAAGGAATGGATGGAAAAGTAATAGTCAAATAATAAGCAGGGCCAATCGGGCTTTGCTTTTTTATGAGCAACGGTAACTTACTTATTATTACCCAGACATCATTATAACTGCTGACTTACCTCTTTACTTTATAAAAAGTAAAGAGGTAGGTTTGTTCAAAAAGACATAGTAATTAAGATCTTCCACAATCGGGCGCTTTAATTGAGCGATGAGCACAAAAATCATCAAACTTTTTATGAAAGGATGATGATTTTTGAATATAGAAAAAGCGTGTTTTGAACAATCTTTTTTCAAAACACGCTTTTTCTATATTCCCTTTCATCAAGGTTTATTAAGTTAATTTAATCAAAACTGTACATTATATAGATTGTTGATGCATGCATAAAATTTGTCGTTTTCAACCACAGATTTCCTACATTTCAACTAACTTTGCAACTGAATCCTTTTTCCACTTATATAACACTATTTTATGATAAACAGGATCAAATAACGGGTTAGACTGAAAGACGGCAACTTTTTCCACCTGTCCTTTTATATTAATCCCTTGGTTTTGAAATCCTTCAATAAGATGATTCGTAACGTATATTGTATCATTCTTATGATATTTTTTATCTTGTAAAAAATAGTCATATGTGTAAAAGCGTTTATGTTCATATGGTACATGTAAGTATTCCATAACACGTGTCTCTTCCCATGTATATACGATAAACGGCTGCTGTTTTTCTTGTAAATATGATGCTAGCTGATACGTTGCAGGCACAGCTTCTTTTTGTTCTTGCATAAGCGGTATGCTGACAATAAGTTGAAGTGTTGCAAATAACAGCAGTAAGATTCCACTATGTTTTTTTAACCATGAAATAGCAAGTACGAAAAGCACCATTGCTACAATTGGATAAGAATGACGTGGCTTATCGATATTTTGTCCAAGTAAATTCCAAAGAAAATATACACTGCCAAGTGCTATAAATAATTTCGGATAGAAACGTATGTTCTTCCATTGTAAAACAAAAAGAAACAAAAAGAAAAGAAAGAAACCTACAAGAACGTACGAATGAACACCGATTCCCGCAAATACAATATTCTCGGAAAGCAAACGAAACAGACGTGATATAATCGGTTCACTCGTTTCTGTAACCGCACCGCCCCATTCTGTAAAATGACCTTCTACAAATCCGAAAGAAATTTTCCATAATCCCGCTAAACCGCCGATATTCCAAATAAGCGCCCCAATCCATACGAGTTGCGAAAGAACAACTGTGCAGCATATAATAATAAACCGCCACTTCTCCTCATGCCACTGCTGCCATACTAATAAAATAAGCGCTATTCCAAACGGCACATACGATAAACGGATTCCCATTAATAGAGAAAATAAGATTACTGGCCAAAACTGAGCCCGAAATTCATTTGTCCGAAACGCTCGATCTACGCTCCACATATACCACCACAGTACAGCTATCGCCGCTCCCTCTGACATCGGCTGCGTCACTAAAATGGAAAAATAACCGCTTGTTTGTAATACAGCTACAACAATAAGAGCACTCGTTTTACTTACATAACGGCGTGCAATCCAATACATTGGAAAAGCAGCGGTAAGTGCCATAATTGCATTAAAAATCCCTAACGATTGCACAGGATTTTCTATAAAAAGATGTGTCATCATTCCCCCTAAAATAAAAAAAGGATACCCTGGAAAATGAGGCTGCATCGCTAATATGTCATATTGCTTTAACGCAAGCGAAAAATCTACTTCATCCCACGTTGCAGCAAACGGACTTGCATAAAAAAAACGAATGAGAATTGCACTAGAAAAAAGCATAATTGCCCATATACGTAATAATTGTTTCATCTGATTTCCTTTCTGCAAAAAAAGTACAAGGAAGATTCCTTGTACTTTTAGCTTACTGATTTATTTACTTCGGCTACTGTTTTCTTTTTTTTCGCAGGTTTTTTAAAGACAATTAACATATAAAGGACAACAAAATAACCGATATATGCAAGCACTTCTTCAAGCGATGGCATTGAAGAATATCCTAAAAACGCTTTTAAGAAAATACCGATATCACCTGAAAAAATCGGTGCAGTACCATGATCACGCAAATAGTGAGCATAATCAATTGGATGCTCCGGGAGTAGCCACGTAATATCGTATACGTGCGGCATTACGCTACCAATTATTTTTAAATCTTGCAGCATGGAAATACCTTGCACAAGAAGTCCAGCTGCAATGAAAACAATAAATACTCCCGTTACTTTAAAGAATACTTTTAGTGAAATACGCATCGTTCCTTTAAAGAAGAAGTAACTGACAAGAGCTGCAACAAGAACGCCTGTAATTGCTCCCCAGCCTTGCAGTGCCGCTTCAATATTTCCACCTGTAATCGCCGCGAAGAAGAACACTGTTTCAACGCCTTCTCGTAGCACAACAAGAAACGAATGCAGAACCATTCCAATTACGTTTCCAGTCGTAATATAATGACTCATTTTACTTTCCATGTTGCCTTTTATATTTTTGCTATGTTCTGCCATCCAAAATACCATTTGCGTAAGCAAAATAACGGAAATGAACATAATCGATATCTTTAAATACATCTCACTTCCCATTGCGGCAAAGCCAGTAAACACAACTTGGAAGACAAGAGCGACAAGATAACTTGCTACAACCGCAAGACCTGCTCCTAACCAAACGTATTTCACAAACTGCTTATTATCCGTACGCTTTAAATACGTAGTAATAATCCCAACAATGAGCAATGCTTCTAATACTTCACGGAATGTAATAAGAAATGCTTGCAATTGCATCGCTCTTCCTCCTCATCTTTACTTGCGTTTTCTTACTGCATATACAATGACTCCAGCAAGTATAAGTACAATTATCGCAATTGGAGCCCAGTTTTTTAAGTTACTTAAATCTGTCCACTCTGTTTGGCCTTTGTTTGCTGAAGCTTCTTCTTTTCCACTAACATCAAAATGACCAACCCTAAAATCTTTAATTTTCAATTCTTTTTGTAAACTTGTTAAAATGACATCTTTACTTTGCTTGAAAGCATCATGATTTGCTTCCTTTTGTCCTACTCCAAATAATCCAGGGTTTCCAAGTGATTCTAACGCCTTGTTAAATTCATCTTTTAATTTTACATCTAACTCTTTATTACGCTCTGCAATAACTGGTGATAATGCATCATATGTTGCAAATGCTTTTGCTAACAAACGTTTACTTGTATCATAGTCACCAAATTTTTCATCGACATTCGTTAAACGACGATTAATATTAAGCGCAAGAATTTTTTGCATATCTGTAATAATCTCTTCTTTATTTTGTTTATCAAAGTCTTTCATAATAGCTTTAGAAGGTTCTTTTCCCATGTGCTGATCAATTTCTTCTTGCACATTTTCATATGCCTTCTTTGCTTCTTTAAAGTTTGTCGGATTTTCATCTAGCTTTGCGACCATTTGCTTATATGCATCTGCAACCTTTTCTTCGTTCGGATTTCCGTAGGAATAAGCAAATACACTCGTATGTATCGAGAATATTAAGAAAATACTAACAAATAATGAAGTAATTATTTTTTTCATGATCGTTCCTCCTGGAAAAATGATAATAATTATCACTTTCATTGTCAAGAAAAGAAATGCCTACTATGAGCATCTCTTTTCTCCTATTAACATATGTGCATTATAGTCAATCGTAACTTTCTCTACCGGACGTTTCATCTCTTTCCAAATTGCGGGAAGAACACGCGTCATATACTTACGAAACGAAATAAACGATTCCCCTGTTTCACGCACTTTATAAGTAATCGGTACTTCTTGAACTCGAAATCCTTTTCGCACTAAGTTTAGTGTAATCACTTGTGCATAATTGTAATCATGCACAATTTCCCCGTGCTCCATCGCTTGCCGTGAAAAAGCACGCATTCCTGATTGACCATCACGAATCCATTTACGCAGCAATATACATTGCAGCATCGTAAAACAATAGTTTCCAAGCCTTCTATGCAGCTTCATACCGCTAATAGTGCCACGAAAACGCGATCCCATTGTATAATCTGCTTTTCCTTCTAAAATAGGTTGCAATACATTCGGAATTTCATCTGCTGGATATTCGTCATCTGCATCAATCATCACACTAATATCTGCCCCAAGGCGGTAGCTTTCCTTTAATCCTGCTCGAACGGCTGCACCTAGACCACCATTTTTTGCAAATGAAACGATATGATCCGCCCCAGCTTCTTTTGCAACTTCCACCGTTCTGTCTGTTGAACCGTCATCAATGACAAGAACTTCTACCGTTACACTCGGATGAAAATGACGCGGTACTTTTCGAATAACATGTGCAATGGAGTCTTCTTCATTTAGGGCTGGTATAAATACAATTACTTTCATTTCTTTTCCTGCTCCTTTAACGCTTCCACTAACACAGGACCACGGCTATGAGATGGATACGGTGCACCTAATAAGTAAGCAAGTGTCGGTGCCATAGAGACAAGACTTTTCTTTTCTTCTACCTTAACACCTTGTTTAATATGAGGGCCATACATAAAGAATGGTACGAATCGTTCTCCTTCATCTAAATGGCCATGACCGCCAATCCCATCTGCCTGTCCGTGATCAGCACAAATGATAAACGTCGTATTCTCTGTTTTTCCTGTTTTCTCTAAATGCTCGATAAAATGTTTTACATGCTGGTCTGCCTCATGAATTTTTTGTAAATACTCATCATATAACACACCACGGCTATGTCCCGTTTGATCTGTTGAAATGAGCTGTACAATAAAAAGATCTGGGTCTTGTTCATCCATTATTTGTTTCGCTTTCTCCATAATCTTCCCATCCACAACATCATTTTTCATAACAGCTGTAAATGTTTCCACATCTTCACCAAACGCGTCAACTAAATGCGCAACGGCTAGCATTTTCCCTGTTTTGTCTACTTTTCGAAGCGAATCAAAAATACTTTCTACATTCACACCGTGCTTCCAAACCATGTTCGATTTAATGCCATGCTCAAATGAATATGTCCCTGTAAACATAGAAGAGAAACATACGACGGTTCGAGCTGGATATACCGTTTCCATATTTAAAAACTCCGTCCCTTTTTTTCGGAGAGAATCTAAATACGGTGTATGTGCTGTTTCAAAGCGATCTTTACGCATACCATCAATAACAATTACAACTACTTTTTCATTCAGTGCCTCTTTATTTTCCGGCATGTTATTCGTATAAGATGCAATTGCTTTTGGCTGCCAGTCAAATAAATTACGATGTAAGATGATCGTGTATATTGCAAGAGCACCGTAAAACATAAGCAGTGTTTTCCAATCTACTGCACCGTACGTACCACCTTCTTGGAAGAAATGGTAGTAATAATACCAAAGTGATAACAATAGCAAAAACTTCGGCATTTGCTCCTGTGCATTTCCGCTTGTAGAATCACTGTTCTTTAGCACGAGTTTCCAAAAACGTGTAAAGTTTAACCAAGACGTTCCAATACGTAAATGATAATATAACGTTCCCCAAAATAGGATCGTAAAGAAAAAATATAATCCTAATGCAAATAATAATAACGGTACATGCACCATTTTAAATACGATTAAATAGGCAACGAACGGTAGCCATAAATAATTTCGCAAAAACAATGGAAAATCAAACAAATAATATAAAACGAGTAGCGGAACAATGAATAAAAAGCTACTAAAAAAAGCAGACACAAAATTTGGATTTCCAAACTGTGAAATAGAAAACAACAAAAATGTACCGAATACAAAAATCGGTGTAAATGGTTTCCCTTCATTTAGTAGATTCCAACAGCGCGCTACTACTTTTTCAAATTTTGACGCTTTCTTTACTTCTTCCAACGAATTTTTTCTCCCTTCTGACTGAAAAATGAGCGTAATTCCATCGGATACACTAGTAATAGTATTACTCCCACACCATAAGAAAATATAAATTTAAAACCATGACTCATTAACGACCATTGATAGGCATCAGATTGCGTAGTTCCTACCGCTTGCAATGCAAATGTCATAACGGTTTCATACGTACCAATTCCGCCTGGTGTTAGTTGAAACACTTGTCCAGCAATGGTCACACTATTTACCCAAACTGCTTGCACAAACGACAAAGACTGAGCAATTTCATAAATAACAAATGCTTCACAAACCCAGCTCAGCGCAATAAGGAACAAAATAATTCCGCCTTTTGCCGTAAATAGCGCTCCTTTCAGTTGCTTCCACTGCTTATCTACAAATTGCGGTGCTTTCTTATAGAAAAGAAATACCATCACACTTCCGATATATATACAAGTAAGAATGACTGGAACATTGAGTAAGATATTTCTCCATAATAGAAACATACCCGCTGCTCCAAACATACCAAGAATAAGTAAGTCTAATATACGAAGAACGATGACAGATTGCGTTGCTTCCCCTAATGTTACTTTCTTCTCTTTTGTAATCACAGCAATGCGCACAGCATCTCCAACTTTTAGAGGAGAAACATGGTTAATGAACAAACTATACAACAGTCCATATAACGCTTCTTTTATTGTTATACGATGATGAAGGTACAGTTTCCATGCATATGCACGTAACAAAAAAGCAATACCGTACATCATAATGAGAAACATAACCATGTATGGTTGTTTCCATAGGGTTTGAAGATGTTTCAATAATGAAGATGCTTCAAACGACCGCCATGACAAAAGAAAAAAGATGCATAGCAAAAAAACACCACAAATATTAAACAATATCCGAATATTGTTTCGCCCACGCAACGGTTCGTTCCAACCCTTCTGCAAAAGATACACGTGGCCTATATCCAAGTTGTTCTTGCGCTTTCGAAATATCTGCCCACGTTGATGTTACGTCCCCTTTACGATGCGCTTCTCGCCTTACACGCATAAACGGGAAATGTGTTTCTAACTGCGCGAGTAATTCTGTCATTAAAATAGGCGCGTTAGACCCAAGATTATATACATCACTATGATGTGATTGTAATGTAAGAGCGATTCCTTCTGTAATATCATCGATATACGTATAATCACGGCCTGTACCTGTTCCGTACACAACAATCTCTTCCTCGTTCAATAACTTTCGAATGAAGCTTGCAACTGCCATATCCGGACGTCCCCACGGTCCATATACAGTAAAGAACCGTAAAATATTCATTTGAAATCCGTACATATATTGATACGCATGACAAAGAGATTCTGCTCCGTATTTGGATGCAGCATACGGCGAAAGAACACGTCCGTTTGCCATTTCCTCTCGCAAAGGCATCCCAGCCTGCTCTCCATATACAGAAGAAGACGATGCAAAAATAACATGCTTCACATTTTCTTCGCCGGCACATGTTAATACATTGCTTGTCCCTTTTATATTAATATCAACGTAAGCACCTGGTATTTCAAGCGATGGTCTTACCCCCGGAAAGCCCGCTAAATGAATGACTGCATCGACTTTCTCTTGCTGCATAACAGCTTTCACATCATCTTTTTGCAAAATATCACATTCATAAAAGGGAACCTTTCCAGCTTTCTGTACTTGTTCTAATTGAAAGAGTTTTCTAGACTTTGCATAATAGGAATGAAAATTATCAAGAAGTACAACTTGCTTTCCTTGCTTTAACAATTTCAATGCAAGATGACTTCCGATAAAACCCGCTCCGCCAGTAATTAATACCTTCATTTCGTTCACCACCTTCTACAACCCTATGCAAAAGAAGAAACCTTGTCAAGACAAGGTTTCTTCCAAAGAATATAGACATTTCAGCCTTATTTCGCTGTTTCAACCACTTTATTTAATGTGGATTCAATTTGCGGCAATAACTTATCTGCTTCTTCTTTCTTCTTCGCTTTTACTGCGTCTAAATAAGATTGCGTTGTTTTTGTTAACTCCGCTGTTTGCTGCTCGCCAAGTACTGTTTTTAAATCATTTTCAATCATGTTAATAAATAGAGCACCTTCTAATGCTGTAACAGGACCTTTATCTTTTCCGAAGTTTTCTTGACTTTCTTTATACTCACCTAATGCAACTTTTGCAAATCCACGTACAAACGCTTTATTTACCGCTTTTGCATCAACTGTTTTTACATCTGTTTTTAAATCAAATTGCTTTAAGATAAAGTCTGCCTCTTCAGGAGCTGCTTTTTTTACATATGGATAAACAGCTTGATAAAATGCCCATCCCTCAGCTTGCTCAATTTTAGCTTTTTTCTCATCTTTTTTTGCTTCTTCTACCATTTTCGTAGCATAGCCGTGTGGCTCAGCTCCTGTTGCAAAGTAGAATGTTTTCATTAACGTTTTATCTACAACTTGTTTTCCAAGTGCGAATGCAAGTTTATCATCTTTGTCAATTGCTGCTTTCATCTCATTGAAGCCGCCTTGAATTGTAGAAGCCATTTGTGTGCCGTATGCCGTATCACGCTTTCCAACTGTACCTTCTACACCTTTATAAAACGCAAGTGCTTCTTCCATCTCTTTCTTTACTTCATCTTTTTTACTCCAGTTTGTGTCAATCTCTTTAAACTCATGGCGCATAGATTGGAAGAACTCTTTTTGCATTAATTTATCAAATAGTTGCTTTACAACCATTGGTTCCATTTCTTTCTTTTTACCTGCTTCTAATGCAGCTGTAATAGTTTGGTCAACTTGCTCGCTAAATTCACCATCGCGTTGTTGAACAAGGGATTGTAATTTGTCTTTGTATAATTTTGTTACTTTATCAAAGTCAACCTCTTTGCCGTCTTTTGCTTTTTCAAGTTCAGCTACTCCATCTTTGTAAGCTTGTACAAAATCTACTTCTTGTTGTTTTGTTTCTTCTTTTTTAGCAGTTTGTTCTGTCTTTTTCTCTTGTGCTTCAGACTTTTTCGGTTCCTCTTTCGCACAACCTGCAAAAAGTAAAGATGCTACTGCTGCTGCAGATAATACTTTTAACTTGAATGTCATGAATTGCTTCCCCCTACACCCTAACTGATAGTGATTTTCATTATTGACAATTTGATTATACGAGCGCTTACGATAAGTGTCAACAGAAATGTCATATTCGTTACCATACTTTTAGATGGTAAATTCGACCACTATAAAAAGAGTCTGATTGGTGAGTGCTTTTACGGGCAGTTTATCTTCCACCTAACTTCTTTAGAACAGTGGAAGTAGCTCGCTCAGAATCGCAGGACGCCCACGCCAAATACAGAGAGAGGCGCGGGCCGTCCGAGGAGGCGAAACGACCGGAGGTTCTAGCCGCTAGAGCTGGACAATGCTTTCGCTGCATTTTGAGGTGGGAGTCTTACTGCCGGCAAATAGCGGGATAAAATTTGGAACTACCATAACTGTTCAGGTTGTGGTAGTTTTTAGTTATGAAATCAAATATATTGGAACGCATTTTCTTTGGTGGACATAATTATTGGGAACGATTTAAAATCAAATGTGGCAGACGATGGTATTAAAGCGGATTCGAAAAAAGGATACGGCCAAAGAAAAGAAACGAGTTTAACCTAAATTTTAAAATAAATTTCCCATTAATAGGAAACACTTCTATGTACATGTCCCAAACAGAAAGGAAACATAAAAGAACAATTTTGGTATATTGTCCGTTATATTCGTCGACCTGCTATCGATTTGAAGCGGATTGACGAATATGACGGACAGTCTGTTTCTTTATTATATATGGACAAGATAGATGACGTTGAAAAGATAGAAACGTTATATGTAAAAGAGTTCATTTCTGGGATGAATAGACCTTTTCATATGTCACCAATTGAACTTGTCCATCAATATAAAGTGAAACTTTAATCAGCCCTCACGAATCGGGCTTTTACAAGCTGTTTATCTCCCATCCAACTTCTTTGGAAAAGCAGAAGCGGCTCGCTCAGAATCACAGGACGCCCGCGCCAAAGGCAGAGAGGCGCTTTTTGCCTCGTCCGAGAAGGCGAAACGGCCGGAGATTCTAGCCGCTAGAGCTGGACAATGCTGTTACCGAATTTTGAGGTGGGAGTCTTACTGTCCGCAAATAGCGGGATACAGTAAGGACTAGTATTAATTTCAGAAGGATGATTATTTTATGGATATATGTATTATTGGCTCTGGCTATGTTGGACTAACATCAGCAGTAGTATTAGCCAATTTAGGACATCATGTTATTTGCGTTGATAAAGATCAAAATAAAATTGATACTCTCCAAAAAGGAGAATATCCTATCTATGAACCAGGTTTAGCAGAACTTATGCACAAAAATCGGAGTCGGTTACAATTCCGTAATGATATTAGTCAAGTTATTGAACAAACACCAGTTATTCTTATTGCTGTAGGAACTCCTTCCATGCCAAATGGAAAAACGGATTTAAAATATATTTACTCTATTATTGATATGTTAGCTCAAACGATACAATCATATAAAACCATTATCATGAAAAGTACAGTTCCACCAAGTACCAATCAACTCATGCACGAAATGCTTATAAAAAAAGGTGTAGAATCCTCACTTTTTAATATCGTTTCTAATCCCGAATTTCTTCGTGAAGGATCTGCTGTTCATGACATGCTCTTTCCCGATAGAACCGTCGTAGGTATACAAAAAGATGACACAAAGTCACTAGAAATTATGCAAGCATTATATAAAGGCATTCCAGCTCCATTCTTTCATACAAGTTTAAATGGCGCGGAAATGATTAAATACACATCGAATGCGTTTTTAGCTACGAAAATATCTTTTATAAATGAAATTTCCAGAATTTGCGATGCTTATCACATTGATATTACTGAAGTAGCAAAAGGAATTGGGTATGACTTCCGAATTAATCCCCATTTTCTTCAAGCAGGACTTGGTTATGGAGGATCGTGTTTTCCAAAAGATTTGAATTCACTAATTCACACAGCAAATAGTAAACAAGTACCAGTCCCTATTTTACAAGCTGTGCAGTCTATCAATTCGACACAAGTAGATCTCTACATTGAAAAAATCAAAAACAATTTAAAAGATCCTTCGTCAAAAAGATTAACAATTTTAGGGATTTCTTTTAAACCAAATACAGATGATACACGCTACTCTCTCGCTGTAACACTTATTGAAAAATTAATTCCGCTCGGTTACGAGATTCATGCCTATGATCCCAAAGCCCATCTCCCTTCTCATGTAAAAAAACAAGTTACACAACATACTGAATTGGAACCTTCTATTACAAATTCAGATTGTATCATTATTGCCACAGAATGGGACGAATTTAAAACACTTGATTGGCAACAAGTAAAAAAATTAATGCGGGGATACAAAATCGTTGATGGCCGCAATTGTATTGAACAAAATGAAATAGTAAAACATGGTTTACACTATATAGGGGTTGCTCGCCCATGAAAATCCTTGTAACAGGAGCGGCTGGTTTCGTTGGTTCTGTTGCAAAGTTTTTTTAAGATTAAATTATTCTAACAAAAAGTTGTACACTTTTTACGATTGTTATTAACTTCCGTAATTCATCGTACGTCGAAAAAGCGAAGTCCTGTTTAAGACTTCGCTTTTATTTATATAGGGCATGAATGGATAGGTGAGATATAGATAAAATTGGGGATATAGCCTAACATGTTATACCCTAAACTACTCCAAATAGTCCAAGACTCTTGCACTTTCTATTCAATATTTCATTGCATTCTCTACGAGAGATGAATACAGAATGTCCATTAACTCCTTAGCCAAGTAAAAGATAGCACAGTATATATCTTTTTAACAAAAAAACAATCTTCTTAAAGCTCCTACGCTTTAATTTCACCTATATTAACTTTTTGCCTTGGATTACAAGCTATTGCATTTTGGGCATTTAACTTATCTTTAATGATATATCCATTATTTTTTATTAAAAACTTTATAACTTAAAGAAACAAAATGATTTTTTTACCTTCATCAAAAAATCACAAAATATATTATCGTAATTCCCACCTAATTTATAGTAGGTGAGCTGTGTCAAAATGTCATTATTCAATAATCTCTTGGCACAGCCTTTTCATTTCATTTAAAAACAAAAAAACCCCTGCACTTAGGGGTTCAGGCCATCTTTTCCTTCGATTCTTCACGGAAAAAGCTCTTCATCGCATGAAACACATCAGCTTTTTGTTTTAAAATATAATAGCGAAACTTCTCATCTTTTACGTTTTTATATGCTGACATGAGTGTACTGTGGCGGTTGTACTGGTTCACCTCTCCATACCCAAACATATTAGATACTTTCATCAACTCCTGCACCAGTTTGACACAACGTGCATTGTCAGAAGTTAAATTGTCTCCATCTGAGAAATGGAATGGATAGATATTATAGCGTTCTGGAGAATATTTTGTGTCGATCAATTCTAATGCTTTTCTGTATGCTGATGAACAAATGGTTCCACCGCTTTCACCTTTTGAGAAAAATTCTTCTTCTGTAACAACTTTTGCTTCTGTATGGTGTGCGATAAATTCAATATCAACTGTTTCATATTTGGTACGTAAAAAACGAGACATCCAGAAGAAGAAACTGCGAGCCATATATTTTTCCCAAAGTCCCATTGAACCGCTCGTATCCATCATTGCTAACACAACGGCTTTCGATTCTGGTTTCAAGACTTCGTTCCACGTACGGAATTTTAAATCTTCTCGTTTAATTGGATGAAAGGCTGGATTCCCATTCATTGCATTTCGTTTATAAGCAGAGATTATCGTCCGTTTTTTGTCAATGTTTCCCCAAAGGCCCATTTTGCGAATGTCGTTAAATTCAATATGTTCAATGCGATTTTCATCCATTTCTTTCTGCTGTAAATTAGGAAGCTCTAATTCTTTAAAAAATGCTTGCTCTAGCTCTAAAATCGATACTTCTGCCTCGTAGTAGTCTTCCCCTGCAGAGTCCCCGGCGCCTTTCCCTTTTCCTGGTCCTTTTTGTTTTTGACCGCTCGATCCATCTCTCGCTACAACATCACCGACTTTACTATCACCTGTCCCTTGACCAACATGCTTATTTTTATCATAGTTATAACGAATTTTATATTCATCTAGTGAACGAATTGGTATCTTTACAACATCCTTGCCATTGGACATAATAATACTTTCTTCTGTAACAAGGTCTGGTAAATTATTTTTTATTGCCTCTTGTACTTTTTCTTGATGACGTTGCTGATCATCGTGTCCTTTACGATGGAGGGACCAATTTTCCTGGGAGATCGTATAATTATTTTGATTTTCTTCTGTCATT
This sequence comes from Bacillus sp. 491mf, assembly GCF_900112415.1. Lineage (GTDB taxonomy): Bacteria > Bacillota > Bacilli > Bacillales > Bacillaceae_G > Bacillus_A. Next base: position 11,994 of record NZ_FOLV01000048.1, on the reverse strand, counting down.
CCTTTCCCTCCTTACATAGTTTTTTATACTTTCATGAAAACACATTTTAAAACATAAATTTTTTAGTTAAAAAATAAACAATGAATGCATACACTTTCATAATTTAGAAAGAAACACAATGCATTGTTGCACACTTTACGGCTATGCAACATATTGTATTGTGTTGGCTTTTTTCTGTATGAATGGTTGGTTACTCTATCATATGCTAGTTGTGAAAATAATTGACAAATAAATTCATAAGATTGCATTTTAATTTATTCATAGTGGACAAGCAGGACTTATATATACAAGTTGAAAAACGAATTAAAAAACCTTTTCTTTTTTGGGGAGGGCGAGTGCTTCTGACCGTGTATAGGTGCGGTCAGGGCCTGTTTTTGCCACTTGCCATGTTTTAAAAAGAGGGAGCATACGAGTTCAGGACATGTTGTTTTTTCATAGCAGCGAAGAGAATTTGAAAACCTCTTTCTTTTTTAGAGGACAAGGGTATCTGGCCGTTCATAGAAATGTTTTACATAAAGGATACAAAAAAACTGTCTCAAGTAAGAGACAGCTTTTCTGTTATGATGATTATCGATTTAATAAGCTTCCTACATAACGGAGTAATTCGTTTGCAGATGTGGAGTTGTAGCCGTGTTCATCGATTAATCGTGCTACAACGTCATTAATTTTCTTCAATTGATTTTCATCTGGTGTTTTCGTTGATGTTGTGATTTTGACAACGTCTTTCAAATCAGCGAATAGTTTCTTCTGGATTGCTTCGCGAAGGCGTTCGTGTGAATTATAATCAAACCGCTTTCCTTTGCGAGCATATGCAGAGATACGAATTAATATTTCTTCGCGGAATGCTTTCTTTGCGTTTTCGGAAATACCAATTTGTTCTTCAATCGAACGCATTAGTTTTTCATCCGGACTCATTTCTTCTCCCGTTAACGGGTCACGCAGTTTCGATTTATTGCAATATGCCTCTACGTTATCTAGATAATTATCCATCAGTGTCTTCGCTGATTCTTCATATGAATATACAAATGCTTTTTGTACTTCTTTCTTCGCAATTTCATCATATTCTTTACGCGCTAATGAAATGAAATTCATATAGCGTTCCCGATCTTCATTACTAATAGATGGATGTTGGTCTAATCCATCCTTTAAAGAACGTAGTACATCTAATGCATTAATTGATGCTACTTCTTTACGAATAATCGTCGAAGAAATGCGGTTAATGACATAACGCGGATCAATCCCACTCATACCTTCATCTTGGTATTCCCGCTGCAATTCTTCTATATCAATGGAATTGTATCCTTCTACCATTTCACCATCGTATAAACGCATTTTCTTAATTAAATCGATGTCTGACCGCTTCGGATCTTTTAGGCGTGTTAAAATGGTAAACATCGCTGCGACGCGTAGGGTATGCGGTGCAATATGCACATCGGAAACATCACTTTCATGAATCATTTTCTCATAAATATGCTCTTCCTCACTTACCCGTAAATTATATGGAATTGGCATTACAATAATCCGAGAATGAAGTGCTTCATTTTTCTTATTCGAAATAAAGGAACGGTATTCTGTTTCATTCGTATGAGCAACAATTAGCTCATCTGCGGAGATTAATGCAAATCGACCTGCTTTAAAATTTCCTTCTTGCGTCAGTGATAATAAATGCCATAAAAATTTCTCATCACATTTTAACATCTCTTGAAATTCCATCATTCCGCGGTTTGCTTTATTTAACTCCCCGTCAAAACGGTAAGCGCGCGGGTCAGATTCTGAACCAAATTCAGCAATAGTAGAAAAATCAATACTACCTGTTAAATCAGCAATATCTTGTGATTTCGGATCAGATGGACTAAATGTTCCAATCCCTGTTCTGCGATCTTCCGAGAAGAAAATGCGCTCGACGATTACATCTTCAATTCTACCGCCGTACTCTTGTTCTAGACGCATTAAATTTAATGGCGATAAATTCCCTTCAATCCGCACTCCATACTCTGCATAAAAGTCATTACGTAAATGATGCGGAATTAGATGAAGCGGATCTTCATGCATCGGGCAACCTTTTATAGCAAAGACAGACCCGCGATCAGTATGTGAATATGCCTCTAATCCACGCTTTAACATTGTAACTAATGTAGATTTTCCGCCGCTAACTGGTCCCATCAATAATAGAATTCGTTTTCTTACATCTAATCGTTTTGCAGATGGATGAAAATATTCTTCTACAAGGCGCTCTAAGGCTTCTTCTAATCCAAATAATTGATTACTAAAGAAGTTATATTTTTTTCTGCCGTCTACTTCCTCAATTCCAGCATCCTTTATCATATTATAAATACGAGAATGTGCTGTTTGTGCCACCCCTGGTCTTTCCTTCAGAATCTCTAAATAGTCAGCAAATGTCCCTTCCCACTTTAAACGCTCTTCTGCTTCCCGGTGCTGTTCAATTTTCTTTAAAATATCCATTATAGCTCCTCCCCCATCTCCTTGTTCAAGCGGATTATTATAAAAGTATGCGAGGATGTCCTTAAACATTCGTGCGAATCAAAATGAAATTATACACATTCTTTATAAAGTTTATTACCAAAATTGAAAGAAAATTCGATATAATACAAATGATAGAGATAAATATGAATGGGGGCTATTATTTATGAAACTTTTATTAATTTTAGGTGTTATGCTCACATTTCTTACTGCTATTTTTACATCAGGGTACAATGATAAGCCAAGAACAAAATAAAAAGCGATGAGCCTGCTCATCGCTTTTTATCTGTTATAAAATCCCTCCATCATTTCCACCAAATCACGAAAACTGAGGTTGTACCGTGTAGGTACCATCTCACGGTTAGTAAAATAATACCAGACAGATAATGCTTCCATTTGAACAAATTTTGATTTTCCATACCGATTACATCCCTTTTTAGAGTACTAGTATCAATATGTCCAAGATTCAGAGATTAATTACAATTATCTTGAGGTTTTTGCACCAAAACCAATCGTTGCTTTTTCCCATTATTGGTGTTTATCGTATAAACATTGTATAAAATTTTTTTATCCCTATTAATGTAGAAACTTGCTATATAGAATAATTTTTTTATATGATAAAGTTGGCTTATGCTTAAATGAAAAAAGGAGAGTGACCCAGATGACAAACCAAAATGAAACGAACGCTTTACCGCCAAAAACATGTACGATTGAACGCCTTATCACGATTCAGGAGGACATTGAAAAAGTGCTTGCAGGACAGAAAACAGCTACTCGCCGCAACGGGAGATATGCGGATGTCGGGGAAGTGATGGAGCTTCAAGGTCACCGGTATGTTGTGGAAAAAGTCTACTCGCAGTCACTTGGCGAATTGACTGATGAGCATGCCCGTCAAGAAGGCTATGCGAATGTGGAGGAATATAAGCAATCTATCCTGTCTCTTCACCCTGGCATGCCGTGGCTGCCAAAAATGAGAGTTTGGGTTCATGAGTTCCGTCCCATCGAAGGTTAATGTGATATAAGGATGGACATGTTGTATCGACTGCTTCTGTATGTACATATTTTCAGTGCAATCTTATCCATCGGCCCGTTTTTTGTATTGCTTCCGCTCATCAAAAAACTGAGGGCTTCAGAGGCCCACGCGCAGCACGCTTATCTGGATGTATTCCGATTTTCGGTCAAGCTGGCCAAGCATGCCGGGCATGTACTGGTTGTATCCGGGGTTCTACTTGTACTGGCGGGCCCTTGGACTTGGAAGACCCCTTGGATAGTGATGACCCTTATTCTCATGGCGAGTTCATTATTTTTCCTGGCCCGCGCCTTTTCGCCGACCATTCGGAAATTCAGCGAGACTGGCCAAGACAAGGACGCCTTGATTCAATTGTTGCGGCGTTCTGTTTGGATTTACATTGTTCTTTTAATGGCGATGCTATGGTTCATGGTGACAAAGCCTGCGTTGTGGCAGGGGTGATAGATTTAGGGCGAATAGCGGCTTTATGTGATTGCCGTTTGAATTCGCTGGGCGGCATGGAATAAGGACAAGCCAAAACTGGCTTGTCCTTATTGTAGCTACGATTTGGAATAGCCTTTTACGAACTGGGCACTTATTCCCAAAGCAAGGTTTTTGCCTGAGTTGCTCAGTTTTATCATTTTAAGGTAGTTTATTTTTGTTAGGTTGATGGGCATGCGGCGGAACCCCTTATAGCAAGAGTGTTATTAAAAGTTATTTATTTTCTAAAAAAAAAAGCCATCATATGATGGCTTTTAATAAACGATTTCTACATCTAATCCTGGAAAGTTTTGTTGACGTAATGCTTCATAAATTAAAATAGCTGCAGTATTAGATAAGTTTAAAGAACGGACTTTGTCAGTCATTGGGATGCGTAAGCAATGATCAAAATTCTCTTCAATCACATTTGCTGGAAGACCATTTGTTTCTCTTCCAAATACGAAATAATAATCTTTTTCTACGTTGCTGTAATCAAATGTTGTGTGTGCTTTCTCTCCATACTTTGTTAAGTAGAAAAACTCACCATTTGCATTTTTTTCATAAAATTCCTCAATAGAGTCATAATACGTAATTTTTACGTGCTCCCAATAATCTAATCCAGCACGCTTTAACGCTTTATCGTCAGTAGAAAATCCAAGCGGTCTAATTAAGTGTAATTCTGCACCCGTTGCTGCACAACTACGCGCAATATTCCCTGTATTCGCTGGAATTTCTGGTTGATATAAAACAACATGTATTCCCACAATGTTCACCTCAATCTTTTTCTACTACGTATTATACCACTTGGATAAAAAATCTCTAGTCATTATCAAGAATATGAAAAAACTTATATTTCATTTGCGGTGTATACTTACTTGAATCTTCATAATCCCAATAGCGTCTGCGACTATTGGCAGAATGTGCATTTACAAGAGGCATACCATTTGCATCTTTTGCCACGACAATTGTCGTATGATTCCATCTTCCATCATTTTCAAAGTCATATACAATGATATCTCCAAGCATTAAGTCCTGTGGTTTCTCAACTTGCTTTGCTCGAAGTCCTAGAGAATCACTTGATAAGTACCAATGAAAAGAATGAGCAACCGCCCAACTCCAGCTCCATTGGCGATTTTGCTGCCACCATCCACTGCGAATATTCGGAAATCCAGTCATTGGTGTTTCACCAGCATGCAGACATTGCGAAATAAAATTTGTACAATTATCTTGGAAGTTTTGATAAGCTGGATTCCGATCATCCCACCACCGCTCTGCATATTTCACTGCCTCTAAGCGATCATAACTGTATGGAATATATTGTCCTTTTCCCTTTATTGCTTCACGTTCTAACGTTCCAATTTTCTGTTCATCTATCGGTGTTCCAATTGCAATATCTTGCTTGACACATCCATCTTCTAATCGTAAACGTCTCTCCATCTGTTCTTCCTCTACATAAAATAAATGTTGATGACGAATAAAATACTGAAAATGAATTTGATAATCCACTTCATCATAGTTAACACCTTTTAACTGTCTAATAAAAGATACGTTAGCATTGCTTTTTACAATCTCAGCATTCCGCCTATTAAAGAGCTTCTTTTTACGGTGTAACATGTCAACAATATCATCTGAAATTTCTGGCTCATTCATACGTTTATTTGTTATATAATCCAATTGCCTTTGCAGACACTGTTGAAGATACTGTTTTACAGACATAGAGTCTCCCCTCCCCTTATTACAATATGAGGGACCGAGGGATAATCTGCTATTTTTTCTCAGTTAATAATTCAAGTCCACGATTCATCTCATGAAGGACTTCTTCATCTTTTTCCCGTTCTTTCGCTTTTTCAATCGCCTCTTGCACACCTTCTCCGCCGATTTTCCCTAATGCCCACGCTGCTGTTCCGCGAATAACAGGACGAGGATCTTCTTTCATTACAGCAATTAAATCCGGAATGGCCGTTTCATCTTTAAAATGAGCAAGTGCTAAGATCGCATTTCGCTGTAACGGTTTTTTCCCGCGCCACGATCCAGACATAATCCCGTACTTTTCTTTAAAATCACGATTACTAATGGTGAGAAGAGGTTTTAATAACGGTTTTACGAGTTCAGGATCCGGTTCCATTTCTGGATGATTATGAAAATCTATCCCTTTGTTTTTAGGACAAACAGTTTGACACGTATCACATCCATAAATGCGATTTCCGATCTTCTCTCGATATTCTTCCGGAAGAAATCCTTTCGTTTGCGTTAAAAATGCAATACATTTTTGAGAATCTAATTGTCCTCCTTGGACAAGCGCCCCTGTCGGACAAACGTCAATACACTTTGTACAGCTCCCGCACTGATCTTCAATTGGAGTATCTGGTGGAAACGGAATATTTGTAATCATCTCGCCCAAATATACATACGAGCCAAATTCCGGCGTAATAATGGAACAGTTCTTTCCGCTCCAGCCAATACCTGCTCGCTCTGAAACAGCTCTATCGCTTAATTCTCCCGTATCTACCATAGATTTAACTTCTATATTTGGTAAACGTTCGATTAAATATGCCTCCAGCTTCTCCAGGCGATCGCGCAAAACTAAATGATAATCTTGTCCCCAAGAAGCACGGCAAAAAATGCCTCGTCTTTCTCCACGTTTGCTTAGTGGTGCATTTTTCAACTTCGAAGGATACGCCAATGCAATGGCAATAATTGATTTTGCACCTGGTAATAATAACTCCGGGTTCGTTCTCTTTTCTATATCTGACTCTTCAAAACCTGACTGGTATCCTAATTGTTGCTGCTGAATAAGGCGTTGTTTTAATTCCTCAAATGGCGCTGCACTCGCAAAGCCTATCTTATCAATACCAATTGTTTTACTATACGCAATAACATCTTGTTTTAATTGTTCAAAATTCACGTTTACTCTCCTTATAAGATGCATTTCATTTTACACATTACTATTTTTTCATATATTCATGCACTCAAAACGTAAAAAAACGCAATGCTTCGTTTATCTGAGAAACGAAACACTGCGTTGATCACAATAATAATAATAATTCGGAATAATTTCTGGAGCGGGTGAAGAGAATCGAACTCTCGACCAGAGCTTGGAAGGCTCTTGTTTTACCACTAAACTACACCCGCAAATATGAAGAAAATATTAATTTCTTGTTAACTTATGTTAAGAAGTATAGCATGTAATATAAGGTGGTGCAATAAATTTATCGAAAAAAGTCGAAAAAGTGATGAATATATCATCACTTTTTCGTAATTTTATCAATTGCCGCCTTAATACTATCATAATCTGGATTAACAAGTTTACCATTTACATATATAGATGGCGCACCTTGTACTTTTAACTTTTGCGCAAGATCAAAATCTTTCTGCACTACATCTTTTATTTCCTTACTCTTTAAATCCTTTTTAAACTTCTCTACATCAATCGTAGGTAGCTTTTGTTTTACTATATCTACGACTAGATCTTCTGTAATCCACTCTTCTTTTTCATTCTTTTGATCTTGCTTTTGATATAATTCATCATAAAATGTCCAAAACGCTTTTGGATCTTGCTTATAAATCGCTTCTCCAGCTGCTGCACCTAGATTAGAGTCCTTTCCGATAAAAGGAAAATTAATGAAATGAAGCTGAACTTTCCCTTTATTAATATACTCTTCCTTTAAGCGTGGCAATACAGTTACATCCCATGTACGACAAGCTGGACATTTGAAATCTCCAAATTCAACAATATGAATCGGAGCATCTTTCTCTCCTATAGATTGCTGGGAGCCATATAAAAACGTATCTTTCCCTTTTTCTTTCTTATCATTCACAAGACTGTACGCGATAGTCCCAATTACAATAAGCACCGCGATAGAAAAAATAACACCGAGAATCATAATATTTTTTGACTTCATATACATTCCTCTTTAATGTTTTATTCTTTGTATGTCCTATACATACAATATTTATGATATCAACTCTCATATAAACAGTCCATTGAAGTTGTTCGTAAAATAGACAAAATCAAACAAATGTGACAATATTGTGTCCCGTTTTTCTTCTTCATGAAAAAAAGAGTGAATTCTTTTTGAACTCACTCTTAACTCACAGCTTTCTCACGTTCTATTGGTTTATTAGGAATATCATGATGAATAACAAGCTTTTCACTTCTAGCTTGTACATATTCAGCATGAGTAATATATCCTTCTCGCTCCATGAGCTTCAACACAATATTACGTCTTTCAACAGCCTTATCATAGTTTTGTATTGGAGAATAATAAGCTGGTGCTTTTACAATGGCTGCTAACATAGCACTTTCACTTAATGTTAATTGATCCACCTGCTTACCAAAATAAAGTTTCGCAGCTTTCTCAATTCCCCATGCTCCTTCTCCATAATAAATGTTGCTTACATAAAGTTTTAAAATCTCATTTTTCGTAAATGTTCGCTCAATTTTTTTAGCATAAAAAACTTCATTCCATTTACGAGAAAACGTTCGGTCATTTGTTAAAAAAACATTCTTTGCAAGCTGCTGAGTAATTGTACTACCACCTTGTACAACACCACCAGCCTTTATATTCTCTACTGTAGCTCTAACAATTGCAATATAGTCTAATCCATTATGATGATAGAATCTCTTATCTTCCGTTGCGATAAATGCATTCCCTAGTTGCTCTGGTAACTCAAAATGAGCAGGTACTGCTAACTTACTTATATCCTTGCTTTCAATCATTTTATTTCCAGCAAACAATAGTACACCACTAAGCAATAATAATAATATAAGGGCTTTAAAAATAAACTTTGCTATCGGTGCTAAAGAAATATGATGATTCAAAGCAGTGCGATATGCCATTCGTTCCTTCACAAGAGACACCTCATTTCTTTCAGCATTCATTGCTCTTAATTTAAGAATACCTGTATTTTAAAAAATATCCAATTGATTTCTCTTACAACTTCCTTACAAATTTGTAATTTAAAACCCTGGAAAGAAAAAAGCGTCTTCTATCACAGTAGAAAACACTTGGTAAGTTATTCATGATCACTTTTACATTCATATTAGGTAAGTTGCCGGTTTTGACAACTATTCTAACCTTTCAGATGTTACATGAATTGTTAGTGTTATGCAAGCCATTTGACCTACTAAATGCAAAAAATGAATTTTTCTTGTAGCACAATTCCCATTCGATATTGCATTGAAAATTAAAATTGTCAGACAATTATTGAGAAATATACAATTTTAACTCCCATTAAATGTAATTATGATATTATTTATAATAATATTCAGAAAAAAGGTAGGGGATTTCATGAACGTTCAAATAAAAGGGAGTGAACAGATTTCAAAGCTGTTAAATGATTGGTATCAAGTTATGTTACAGCAACAAGTAGAAAAAGCAGCTAATTTAAAACAAGAAATTGAAGAGAAAATTGCTAGTATTAAAGAAGATGAAAATCTATTATTTTATTATTTATTACTTGATTTTAGATATAAACTTTTGACCGATAGATTGAGTATCACAAAAGATAGCTTTGATGAAATTGAGTCTTTTAACAGGCCAACAAATGAGATTACATCTTACTACTACCATTTTTTCAAAGCTGAACATGCCCTTATATTCGGGAATAATAATGAAGCAAGAGAACATTATGAAAAAGCTGAAACATTGTTAAAGTATATCCCTGATGAATTAGAAAAGGCTGAATTTAATCAAAAGTTCGCTGTATTTAATCATCATACTTCTAAGATGTTAGCGTCCATTCAATATACTAACAAAGCTAAAGAGGTATTTTCGAAACATGCTGGATATGAAATTAAAATGGCCGCATGCGAAAATACTTTAGGAACTGCATGTATATTTTTAAAACAGTTCGAGCAAGCTGAAGAGCATTTAAATCGTGCAGTCGATATTTTACAGAAATATAATGAAGAAAGATTAATTTTAGTAGTTAGGCATAATTTAGGCTTATTATATGCTACTCAAAATTTATCTACTTTAGCTATTCGTCATTTATCTGAAGTAACAGGGAAAATTCCTAATCATTTCAAAGCCAATTTTCTACAAGCTAGAGAACATTATAAACTAGGTGAAACAAGTATTGCACAAGAATTAATTGAAAGAGGTTTAAAAATTTGTTCTGAAACAGGAAACGAAGAATATATCTATCATTTCAACATTTTAAAAGCATTAAATGAGGGACTTTCAATTAATTTAGTAGAGGAAGTGGTAAAAGAAGGAATTTCTTATTTTGAGAAAGAAGGATTATGGGACTATGTTGAGGAATATGGAGAATTGTTAGCTGTTGAGTTTCGTAAGTTGAATAATCATGAAAAAGTCAGCGATTATTTTAATACATGTTACGAAGCTAAGCACAAACTATTAAGTAAAGGGGCGTTAAAATAATGAAAAAATTAGGTGCTATTACTGTTGGTTTATCTGTTGTTGGAGTTCTTTCTTTTGGCTTAAGTAATTCTTTTGAAACACAGCAAGCTACCCACGCAGACCATTTCATATCAAAACCTGATAATGGTTCCGTTCAAGTACAAGAAAGTCACGCTGATCTTCCTGCACCTGCTTACAATAAAGGTGACACACCAGTACAACAAGCATAACAATATAATAGTTAGAAAGAAAAGCCATACACCGCTATGGCTTTTTTATTTACACTAATTGTGAGTTCGTTACGATAATATCGCATTGTGTAGGATCCTAAGATTGCACATACCACACTCTTTAAGAAAGAGGCTCACCACGTCATCAAACGTTTCAGTTTCTTGCCGCACAATAGCTCATTCTCCGTCGCCTAAAACATTGCTACGTCTTTCCCCTTTCGACGAATAAGACCTAATTCGTACGATTAGACAGAATTACATTAATGCGTAATAGGTAACGTATGAGACGATAATTTACAAAGGAGAATACATAAAAAACCGTCCCCACTATGTAGGAACGCTTGATATTACAATATATTCACGTTTAATAAGCAAAAAAAAAAACGAGTTAATCTCGTCTTATCAGTACCGATGGTCGGGGTCGAACCGACACTCCTTACGGAACACGATTTTGAGTCGTGCGCGTCTGCCAATTCCGCCACATCGGCAAAATATGGAGGCGGCAACCGGATTTGAACCGGTGGTAAAGGTTTTGCAGACCTCTGCCTTACCACTTGGCTATGCCGCCATATTAAATTTGGAGCGGAAGACGGGATTCGAACCCGCGACCCCAACCTTGGCAAGGTTGTATTCTACCACTGAACTACTTCCGCAAAAATGGCTGGGCTAGCTGGATTCGAACCAGCGCATGACGGAGTCAAAGTCCGTTGCCTTACCGCTTGGCTATAGCCCACCGAATAATTAATACATTAATATGATGTATTTGTTATTTTATTACTTAAAATTATCAATCAAGACATTTAGTATATTATCACGATTCATTTATTTTGTAAAGTAATATTTTAAAAATGGGGCGACTGATGGGAATCGAACCCACGAGTGTCGGAGCCACAATCCGATGCGTTAACCACTTCGCCACAGCCGCCATGCTGTTTTGGCAGGGGCAGTAGGAATCGAACCCACGCCGGAGGTTTTGGAGACCTCTGTTCTACCGTTAAACTATGCCCCTATATAAAATGTAAATGGTGGAGGGGGGCAGATTCGAACTGCCGAACCCGAAGGAGCGGATTTACAGTCCGCCGCGTTTAGCCACTTCGCTACCCCTCCGAAACTTACATGGTGCCGGCTAGAGGACTTGAACCCCCAACCTACTGATTACAAGTCAGTTGCTCTACCAATTGAGCTAAGCCGGCGTTATTCATTTGAAAATGGTGGCTCGGGACGGAATCGAACCGCCGACACGAGGATTTTCAGTCCTCTGCTCTACCGACTGAGCTACCGAGCCTTAAAATGGCGGTCCCGACCGGGGTCGAACCGGCGATCTCCTGCGTGACAGGCAGGCATGTTAACCACTACACCACGGGACCATTGGTTGCGGGGACAGGATTTGAACCTGCGACCTTCGGGTTATGAGCCCGACGAGCTACCA
>NZ_FOLV01000051.1 GCF_900112415.1 Bacillus sp. 491mf | reverse complement strand
GGCAGTGTTATCATTCTTAGGTGGAGTAATTCCATTAGTAGCAGAACTATTAAAAGCAGTAATGTAAATTCATTATTTCGCAATTATTTATAAAAATTATCATACAAATGATCTGTATAGTAAAGAGGAATTGCTGTGCAGATCATTTGTGTGAGCGAAGTCCCTTTCGTATTATGAAGGGACTTTTTTTCATATGGTGTAGGTTTGGAACTCTTATATATATGATAAAATCGAAAGGGATCTGGAGTGTATTAAGATTCTTTTCGTAGAGAGTAGGGTGAAAGCATGAACGAACAATATTACGATGCAGTGTTAAATATAAAAACAGTAGGAGAGCAAAAAGAATTCTACAAGTCCTTGCATTATCACCGTTATGAACCAACACCATATCGCGCACTTGAAACATTATTTACGCAATATGATTTAAAAAGCAGTGACCGGGTTGTCGATTTTGGATGCGGGAAAGGACGATTAAATTTCTATATTCATCATTTCTATCATGCGTCTGTTGTAGGGGTGGAAATGAACGAGACGTTCTATCAAGAAGCGCTGGAAAATCGAGATCGCTATGTAAAAAAGGAGAAAAAAAGTAAAGATAAAATTCACTTTCAATGTTGCTTAGCGCAAGAATATGAGATTGATCCGCTTGATAATAAATTTTACTTCTTTAATCCGTTTTCTGTGCAAGTGTTTATGAACGTGATCAATAATATATTGTTTTCGGTAGAACAAGTGGAACGGGAAGTAGAACTGATTTTGTATTATCCATCAGAGGATTATATTTATTTTCTAGATAATCAAACCTCGTTTGAATTGAAAGAGGAAGTGAGACTGCCGGGATTGTATGAGCGTAATTCGAATGAGCGGTTTTTGGTGTATCGTTTGGGGTAATAGTTAAAATTAATTACGCCAAACCGTATCATAAGTAAATGAGGTTTTTGCGAAAAAAGTAACAGCACCCTTTAATTTGATGGAAAGGTGCTGTTTTGTTATTTGAAGGCCTGGATGAACATTTGTTGTATGAATGGTTGTTTTTGCTTACTTTAATATTCACCTTTAATTACAAAAAACGAGCCCCGAATTGTTCCAGCTAGTTTAGACTTCTGCCTAGCAAACTTAAATTTCCCTTCTAAATCTTTTGGTACCTCCATCCCTTCAGAAAGCTTAAAACCAACAGCCCGCTTCTTAGGGACATCAACTGTATACATGACGTTGACCACAAGACCATCCTCATAAATGACGTAGGCAAATTTAATATTTTCCACTTGAAAACGCGACGTTTCTAAAGGTTTGGCCGCAAACTCAATATCGCGGTCTTCTTTCAAAATTCGGTTCACATAATCAAGAGTCTCCTGGCTTTCGCTAGCTGGTACAGTCGTAAATTCATGCTTATATTTGTTCATAAAGTAACGGGCTTCATTAGCACGTAAACCAGCAAGCGCTTCTGATACAGGTGAGGACTCTAAGCCAACCGTAGACACATTTTTAAAATCAACAATAAAGGACATTTCCATCTCTCCTTTTATTTCTTTATTTCTTAACAACAGGAATCCACATTTCACCAAATACTAATCCGTTTCGTTGCCCCATCTCAACCGTTGTATTTGGCCCACCAACATAGGAAAAATTCTTTGCTTCTGGCAAGACTTGACCGAAGGCAATGCCAGTAAGCTTATTACTTAACTCATCAGCCGTTTTCCCTTCTCCTTTAACAACTAGGTATTTCCCTTTAGGGAATTGGATAACTCTGGATTCTTCTGGTACTGATGCCTCTGTCATGACGCCAGCATAATGCATCATCTTGTTATTCACCGCTTCGTTCACGGCAAAAATGTAGTCATTTGTGGCTATGGATTTTAAAGTGTCAAGTCTTCCATCTTGTTTGACGGCCCACCAAAAGTCTTCCTTTTCCTTGTTTATGCCAGCATAGTCTGTGTAATCGCTCTTAAGCTCAATTCCAATACCTAAAACGATAAAGCTGTCTTTTTCTTCTAATGTATAATCTGCCATATTCAAACACTTCCTTTTTTTTAAATTAATCAAATGATTTGTCTTTTCACTTGATGAGTTTATAATAACCTTGAATCATGTCAAAAAATGATACCGTTTAGGAGGTCCCGATGAAAAAAGTTGAACGGATTAATATCATCATGCGGTATATCAACAACCGTGCCCACTTTACAATTTCTGAAATCATGCGAGAATTTAACATCTCTCGTTCGACAGCTATTAGAGATATCAGAGAAATCGAAGCCATGGGGATGCCACTTATCGCTGAAGTTGGAAGGGCTGGGGGTTATTTTGTCATGAACAACTCTGTCCTGCCCACTGTTCGCTTTACCGATAATGAGATTAAAGCTCTTTTTATTGCCTTTATGGCCACAAGAAATCAACAACTCCCTTATCTAAAGAGTCGACAGTCTTTAGCTGAAAAATTACTAGGCCTCATCTCAGAAAACCAGCAAGATGACCTTGTTCTTTTAAATCAAATCTTGCTTTTTGAAGGGACCAACCCAAATAATCCTGACCTACTTGATCTGTCAGATCTCCCACATCCTATGTTAGAAAAACTTATCCAAATCCTTCTTTTGGATAGCTATTTATTGATTACCATCAAAGAAGAGAAGATAATAAAGTCTTATCCAATTTATCTCTTGCACCTTTATCGTGAAAAAAGCCTTTGGCTAATTGAAGGCTTTGACTTAAAGGAAGAAAAGATACAGATTTTTTCTGTCGACAATCTCATCAATGTCAAACCATATCCTACGAAAAAAAGATTAAGTAAGAAAAAGATTTTAGAAAAATTAAGTAAGCGGGAAGAAGTAATCAACCTTGTCCTTGAACTTGGTCCAAAGGCGATTGCCCAGTTCAAAAAATATCATCCTTTAAAAATTTCAATTTCCTATACGAATCCTTACCAAATTACAGCCATTTTAAAGACATTTATCAATGTTAATAATCCTGAAGAATTGACCGAAATAACAAATTGGATCCTTTTTTTAGGTGGGGATATCAAGATCAGGGAAGTGCCAAAAGAAGTCTTAGAAGGTTTACAAGAGAGATTATTCCTATACTGTCCATAAGCAGTGCCATTTACCAGTTGCCCCTTATTTTCGCACACCCAGAAAAGATAAAGGTTTCTGAATGTCGGAAATACTTTTAAAGGGTAATAGCATTTTTATCAGTACTGTTCTTTATTGAATTTCTAGTAAATTCATTTTAGTAAAAAAAGGTTAAACCTCATTTAGATGCGTTACGGTGAACCTTACCATAAGTAAATAAGGTTTTTTTATTGATTAGTTTCAACGTCAAGATGAGAAGAATAGGAAAACTAAAATCATTGTTGAATTAAAAAATGCTAAGCCTATGTAAAGGAATTCGGGGAGGTTAATAGTATTAGAATATGTTCATATGATTGTAACAGTGGATTATAGTAGCTATAGTACAATTTGGATATAATAAAAAAGCAAGAAAAGAAAGCGATTGTATCGTTTATTTACGTTGGTTGGAAATGCTACTCTATTTTTTAAAATGTAGGATTAAGTATGATTATACGAAATAAACATTCCGTGTTGAAGTTATATGATAACTATAATTAGGGGGGAAATGTGTGTCAAACACAAGCATAACCAAAAAGTTGACTTTAGTATCCCTAGTGTTAATGATTTTTACTTCTGTTTATGGATTCAACAACATTCCAAGATCATTTTATAAGATGGGTTATGCCGCTATTCCTTGGTACATATTTTCAGCCATAACTTTCTTTGTTCCTTTTGCATTAATGGTAGCTGAATTTGGTTCCGCCTTTAAAGAAGAAAAGGGTGGTATCTACTCATGGATGGAAAAATCCATCGGTCCAAAATTTGCATTTATAGGAACGTTCATGTGGTATTTTTCTTATATAACTTGGATGGTCAATGTCGCATCCGGTATGTGGGTTCCGGTGTCAAATGCTATCTTTGGACAAGATACAACACAAAACTGGACTTTATTTAATCTTCGAGGACCTCAGGTTCTGGGGATTTTAGGAATTGTATGGATTCTTATAGTAACCTATACATCAACTAAGGGTCTGGATAAAATTAAAAAAGTAACCTCTTTAGGTGGTACTGCAGTCTTGTTATTGAATGTATTTCTTTGGGTTGGTGCAATAGTAGTACTTATAGGTAATCATGGACATTTGGCGCAGCCGATTACAGGGTTACATTCGTTTACTCAAACACCAAATCCTAAATATGCAGGAGATATTATTGCTTCGTTAGCATTTGTAGTATATGCCCTCTTCGCTTATGGTGGACTTGAAGCAGTAGGCGGTTTAGTGGATGTAACAGAAAATCCAGAAAAAACGTTTCCGAAAGGAATTCTTTTATCTGCAGCCATAATCTCTGTAGGGTATTCATTAGGAATACTATTAATTGGAATATTCACAAACTGGGCATCTGTAATGGGTATTGCGAATGTTAACCTAGGAAACGCAAGTTATATAGTTATGGCCAATTTAGGATACTCAATAGGTACCGCCTTTGGAGCAAGCCATGCTACAGCTACGGCTTTGGGATTTGGGGTTGCCAGATACATTGGACTTTCAATGTTTCTGGCACTGTCCGGTGCGTTCTTTACCTTGATGTTTTCACCGTTAAAACAGATGATTGAAGGAACACCTAAGAGATTGTGGCCCGGGAAAATCGGTGAAACAAAGAATGGGCTGCCTGTGAATGCTATGTGGATTCAAGCTGCTATTGTTTGTGTAATGATTGCACTAATCGCTTTCGGTGGAAGCACAATGGCCGCATTCTTTAACATACTCGTTTCGATGACTAACGTGGCTATGACAATACCGTATGTATTTATAGCACTTGCATTCCCGTATTTTAAGAAAAAAGTGGAAATCAATAAGCCGTTTATCGTATATAAAACGCAATTGAGCGCAAATCTTTGGACATGGATTGTTGTTCTAACAGTTGGAATTGCAAATTTCTTTAGTATCATACAGCCAGCTTTAGAAGGGGATATGCAAACAACCATTTGGAGTGTAGCTGGACCCGTTATTTTCTCAGTTGTTGCATGGTTAATGTATAGCAAGTATGAAAAAGTACATGATATAGAAAAGCAGAAACAAAAGAAAATAAGTTAGCCTTAAAATTCAAAAAGATAAAGATTGAAGTGGAGCACAATATGGCTTCACTTTTTTTCTTGTCTAAATTACCTCATGTAGATTTGTTACGGTGAATCTTATCATAAGTAAATGAGGTCGCGTGCTGGTATGGGGGTCTTACTGCCCGCGAATAGCGGGATAAAATTGATGGTAAGTTAATAGGCTTGTCCAAAATGGACAAGCCTGCTTTATAATAACCCAGTATTACCTAATGCTCTACAATGATCTTAAGCATTAGGAGAAGTGAAAACGCTGTTTGCATATCCGAAGATTTGCGCGGCATATAAGATCAATTTCACTTCGTCTGGTCTCTTAAATAAACAAACTAAATAAAAACTGCTGCTTTCTTTTTATGTTCCAATTTCCGATAAACAAGCGCAAGCAGCATCGACGGTATGGTACAAATAATCATCCCGATAAATGCGTATCTTGGCTCGATTTCGTATAAATAACCGCCGAACATCGTGAACACCGCAGTACTCCAGCTAAGTGCCAGTGCTGAATACATGCCTTGTGCTTTTGGAATCTGCGCATGTGGAAGGTTTTTGATTAAATATTTCATAAAGGCATAATGCCCCATTGCAAATGAGCATGCATGCAATGTTTGCGCGATACAGAAAACAATAACATTTGGAAAGGCAAATACTAATATCCAACGTACGGATGAACCAAGTGCCGCTAGTGTCAGTAAGGAGCCTACTGAAAATTTATGAAAGCTCTGATCTGCGATTGAGAAGAAAATAATTTCTGCGATTACGGCAAGGTTAATAATCACTCCAATTAAATATTTGGGAGCGTGAATATCTTGTAAAAAAATATAGCCATAGCTGTAATAAGAAGCGTGTGCCGCTTGCAGTAAAATCACAATGACGAGCACCAAACCAAAGTTTTTGATGCGAAATAATTTCAGCATACCGCCTTTTTTCGTTTGATCCGCTTGCGGTTTTTCGGATAAAACAACGGGTGCACGCATAAAACCAAGACACACGAATACCAATGTGCCGAGTAACAGCGCCCATAAAATCACTTCATCCCCAAACGCCCCTGTAAATATGGTTAAGATCATACCTGCCACGACAAACCCAATGGATCCCCACGAGCGGCTCTTCCCATAATGTCTTAATTGATTACTTTGCGCAAGTACGCCAGCTACGCTATCTAAAGCAGGCATCAACGCTGGGTAAATAAAATTCAAAAGTAACGTTACCACAAGTAAGCTAACAAAGGAACTCGCTGGAATACAACACAGAATAGCAATTAGTGTGCCGATTGCCATCCCATTTAATAAGGTTTTACTACTAAATTTCCTCGATAAATAAGGAAATGCGATTAATGTAGAAAGGCCTCTTGCAACCAAACCTAAGCTCATAATCAAACTAGCTTGTGAAAGCGTAAGCCCTTTTGTATGAATCATCCATCCTGTCCAATAGGGTAGAAAAATGCCCCATGTCATATAAAAACTAAAAAATTGTATACTCATCCAGCGTTGTGTGTTCATTCTGTATCCTCCTCATTGTTTGCATGATAACATGGAGAAACGTACAATAATATGAGATATCTCATATTTTTGGGGTGGATTATGGAAATTTATAAAAATGAGAAAAGGCAAAGATATTTGAATGAATACTCCATTGCGCATTTATTTTCTTTCTCGATTGAAGAGTTTATAGAAGTGCATGAATATAAACGTGATGAATGGATTATTCAAGAAGGCATGCGACCGGATTTTTTATTTTATGTTATTGAAGGAAAAGCAAAAATTTACGTAACGCATCAAAATGGAAAAGTTTCCTTAATTAATTTTATCAATGCGAATGATTATATTGGAGAAATGGAATTATTAAATGAGGTGTACTATACAAAAGGGATTCAAACCTCCACTAAGATTATTTGCTTTGCGCTTCCTTTTCATCGCTGCTATGCACAAATGTTAGAAGATGCAAAATTTCTACGTGAACTAACCAAGTTTTTAAGTATAAAAGCAACACAAATGGCTGCAAAGTATTCGTATAGTCTCGCCTTCCCACTTGAAAACCGGCTTGCGGATTTTATTTTGCAAACCTCGGATGAAGAGGTCTATAAGGAGAAACACGTAACTGTTTGTGATTTTTTAGGCGTCTCCTATCGACATTTATTGCATGTGCTTGCACAATTTTGCGAAAAAGGGTATTTGCAAAAGGAAGGACGTCACTATCGCATTCAGCAGCACAATCCATTATATGAACTTGCTGAGATGTTGAGGAATAAATAACTAACTGCGATTCATAAATAGTGGTATGTCAAAATAGAAGAACAGACGTTTACTCCGATAAAAACCTTAATTTAATGAGCCTCACTTAGATTAATCATGGAGAACCGTATCACAAGTAAATGAGATTTAAAAATAAATACCTAATCCCTATTACAGTAGAGCGGTATGATGTAATGGGGTGAGATGTAAATAAAAAAGAAGGGTGGCATGTTAATTTAAATAGTTCCGTTTTCGTGGATAAGTATTGGAAATAGTTTACGAATTAGCATATCAATTAACATATGAACTGTTATGCTTTTTTGTTGATATAACAGTGTTTTTAAAGAAAATAAATAATAACGTGACAATAGATATTTCCATTATTTGGAGTGGCGTGTTAATTGCTAAGTTATTTCTAATGAAAGGGTGATAAGGATGGCTTGTGTTCATGATTTTGGAATAATTGATGATTTCGACCATCAAGGAAATTATAATGATTATACTCCAGAGAAATACCATTGTGTTTCTGTTGATGATGATATTATCAGCAGTTTGAATGAACATTTATCAATCATGAAAACCTACTTTCATTCATTCAAGCGCCCAGAATGTGGCTTAGCTTATTGGGGTATCACAATTATTCCACCTGAGTCGTTATCAATGTTTTATGAAGTAGTTACATCTTCAAGGTACTTTAAAAATTCTGATGAACTTAATGAATTGGCATCAAAAATTGTACAGGCAACAGAAGGGCAGAAATACATGATACATTATGGAGTTTGAATATGATTCTAAGTTTAGTTTCTCCCATTGATATGGTTTAGCTTACTGTATTTATCTTGTACGATTGCTGAATACAATGTGATTCTTCAACGAGTGGTTTAATTCAAAAGAACTACATAATAATGTTAAAAAGCTTTGGACTACTCCGAAGCTTTTTTTGTGTGCTAATTATATTGTTAGCTATGTCGCTAAATCACATGTCATTTATACCGTGATTTAGCCTTTTCTCCACGTTATCCGAACTACTTAATATTAATAATTCACTGCTTCTTGTTCCTACACTCTCACTGTGAGATCGCAGGAACGAACTTTATATGAAAAAAATATTTGAACACATAATTTCTATATTTTTTGTACTGTTTGTAAGCGTCATCACTGTTGAATTTCTTTTTGATTAGGAAATTTATTACTTTTCTATCAGAATCAGTACGGTTTGGTGTTAATAATAGTAGTATAATAATGGATGAGGTGTTAATAGTATGAAAGATATAACATTAGGCTTACTACTAGATGTCGTTGGTGAATTATTTTCAGATGAAATTTCAATAGCTGTTTCGAATACAAAAGAATATATCTACTATCGGCCAAGTAAACGAATTGATTTAAAGATTAGCGTTGGGGATCCTATAAAGGAAGGGACGATTGCCCATAAAGCGATCGTGACAAAGCAAAAGGTTTCTGAGTTTATTAACCGGGATGTTTTTGGCGTTCCTTATCATGGAATGGCTGTTCCCCTTTTTAATAACGGAGAGCTTGAGGGGTGTGTGACGGCAATTTATCCAGCTTTAACGGATGGAAAGTCGGTCGTTACTTTAAAAACAACGGACGGCTGGGTTCCGATTCCTTTTTCAAAGGTTATTTATTTAGAAGCCAAAGATAAAAAGACGTATGTGAATTCAGAAACGTTATCAGGAACACATAAATACTCTCTGCAAGAATTCGAATATTTGCTTCCGAAGGATTCGTTTATTAGATGCCACCGCTCATTTATTGTAAATGTTAATCATATTAAAGCGATTTACCCTGATACCCATTCTACTTTTTTACTATCGATGGATAATGGTGAGAGGGTACCAGTTAGTCAATCATACGCCAGTTATTTTCGGAAGCTTCTAGGATTTTAGATTTTCTGTTTTAGAACCTAAATTCTCTCTTTTATCTGAATTTTTCGTATCGTATACCAAAATCCCTATTTTGATAGTGTTAATGTGTAAAATAATTATGAATATTCATTAAGAGAGGGATTACATTATGGAGAATAAATTAGAGAGAATCAGGGACCATCGTCTAAAGGACCGAGTCGTTACACCTGAAGAAGCAGCTTCCTGGATTCAAAGTGGAATGACGTTAGGGTTAAGTGGGTTTACACGTGCAGGTGATGTGAAGGCAGTCCCATTTGCGCTTGTGAATCGCGTTAAGGATGATAAAGCTTTTAAAGTAAATGTTTATACTGGAGCTTCTTTAGGCTCGGATGTAGATAAATTATTTGCTGAGGCAGGAATTTTAGGAAAAAGATTGCCTTTCCAAGCCGATCCGACTATGCGAAAAGGAATTAATAATGGAGACTTTTTATTTGTGGATCAGCACTTGTCTCATACAGCAGAGTTACTTCGCGCTGACGTTATGGATATAGATGTTGCTATTTTGGAAGCGGTTGCAATAACTGAGGACGGAATGATTATTCCAACCACTTCAATTGGAAATTCCTTAGCGTTTGCCTTAAATGCTAAGTCGATTATTATTGAAATGAATATGGCTCAATCTACACAACTAGAAGGGCTTCATGATTTATATGAGCCAGGGAAACAAGGGGAAAGGCTTCCAATTCCGCTCGCTAAATCGGATGATCGAATTGGAACGATCGGTATTCCGATTGACGTTGAAAAAGTGAAGGGTATTGTGTTTACGAACCAGCTAGATTCGCCATCGACGATTGTTCCTCCAGATGAAGAAACTGTTATTATGGCACAGCATTTAATAGAGTTCCTTCGAAAAGAAGTAGAAGTAGGCCGATTAACGAATAGTTTAGCGCCATTACAATCGGGAATTGGTTCAGTGGCCAATGCGGTGCTGCATGGAATGTTAGATTCGGAGTTTGAAGGTTTAGAAGTGTATTCTGAAGTATTACAGGATGCGGTGTTTGATCTTATGGATGCCGGGAAAGTCAATTTTGCTTCCTGTTGCTCCATCACGCTTTCTGAAGAGAAAATGCAACAAGTATTTTCTAACTTTGAAAAATATCGCGACAAATTAATGATGCGCCCGCAAGAGATTTCCAATCATCCTGAAATCATTCGTCGTCTTGGATTAATCTCGATTAATACTGCTTTAGAGTTAGATATATACGGAAATGTTAACTCTACTCACGTTTTAGGTACAAAAATGATGAACGGTATCGGTGGTTCTGGTGATTTTGCAAGAAATGCACGCTTAGCTATTTTTGTGACTAAGTCGATTGCGAAAGGTGGTAACATTTCAAGTATCGTTCCTTTCGTTTCGCATGTAGACCATACGGAACACGATGTCGATGTGATCGTCACTGAACAGGGATATGCTGATTTAAGAGGACTAGCGCCAAGGGAAAGAGTGGAACTAATTATTGAGAATTGCGTACATCCAATGTATCGTGAGCAGCTAAGAGCTTACTACCAAGAAGCACAAACAAGAGGTGGACAAACTCCTCATGTTTTAGAAAAGGCTTTTTCTTGGCATACGAATTTTGCTAAAAATGGAACAATGCTTGAAAAGGTACTGGAAACTGTATAGGAAACCGCAAACAAGCGGTTGATGGAGACTACTTATATGTTGAATATCGTCGAAGCGCCGATATATTGCAAAGAACGGTCGATAACGGAAAAAAGAAAGCTACTACACTACCAATTAGGTAGCACAGCGGCTTTCTTTTTTAGCTTGTTACTGATTAATTTCGGATTAGATAATCAAATGCACCTAAAGCTGCATTTGCACCTGATCCCATTGAAATAATGATTTGCTTATATGGACTATTTGTACAGTCACCTGCAGCAAATACTCCTGGTACGTTTGTAGCACCGTGTTTATCTGTAACGATTTCACCACGATTACGTTCAACAGTGTCGCCTAACCAATCTGTGTTTGGTACAAGACCGATTTGAACGAATACACCTTGAAGTTCAATGTGATGAACTTCTTCAGTTTCACGATCGATGTAAGAAATACCGTCTACTTTGTCAGTACCAGTGATTTCTTTTGTTTGTACGTTCTTTAGAACTGTTACGTTCGGTAGGCTGTGAAGGCGTTCTTGTAATACAGCATCAGCTTTTAGTTCTGGCATAAATTCAAGAACAGTTACGTGTTTTACGATACCGGCTAAATCGATTGCTGCTTCAACACCAGAGTTACCACCGCCGATTACTGCTACGTGTTTTCCAGTGAATAATGGACCGTCACAGTGAGGGCAGTATGCTACACCTTTGTTTTTGAACTCAGCTTCACCTGGTACGCCAACATTGCGCCAACGAGCACCTGTTGAAATGATTACGCTCTTACTTTTTAGAACAGCGCCGTTTTCAAGTTCCACTTCAATAAGTTCTTTCTTCTCTAAACGTTTTGCACGTTGTAGATTCATAACATCGATGTTGTACTCTTTTACGTGTTCTTCAAGGCGTGCTACTAGCTTAGGACCTTCAGTGTGTTTTACGCTGATAAAGTTCTCAATGCCCATAGTATCCATTACTTGACCGCCGAAGCGTTCCGCAACGATACCTGTGCGAATGCCTTTACGTGCTGCGTAAATGGCTGCACTTGCACCAGCTGGGCCGCCGCCAACAACAAGAACATCGTATGGATCTTTATCAGAAAGCTCTGATGCATCAGGACCGTTACCCATCTTAGCAAGAATTTCTTCAAGTGTCATACGACCGCTGCTTAAGAATTCACCGTTTAAGAAAATAGATGGTACTGCCATGATGTCTTTGCTTTCTACCTCTTCTTTAAATGCAGCGCCGTCAATCATAGTATGTGTAATACCAGGATTCAGAACGCTCATTAAGTTTAGTGCTTGCACAACATCAGGGCAGTTATGACAGCTTAGGCTGATGTAAGATTCAAAATGATATTCGCCTTGAATATTTTTTACTTGATCAATTACTTTTTGTTCAACTTTTGGAGCTCTGCCACTAACTTGTAGTAAAGCTAAAACTAATGAGGTAAATTCATGTCCTAGAGGGATACCAGCAAACGTTACTCCAGTGTCTTCGCCGATACGATTCACACTAAAGCTTGGTGTTCTCTCCAATTGTGCTTTCTCTACCTTAATTTTGGATGACATTGTAGCTAATTCATCTACTAGAGCTAGCATGTCTTTCGATACGTCATCGGATCCTGCGCTAACTTTAAGTAGTACATCGCTTTCCATCAGTTGAAGATACTGGGCTAATTGTGCTTTTATATCTGCATCTAGTATCATTTTGATTACACTCCTTAAATTTTGCCTACAAGGTCAAGGCTTGGTTTAAGTGTTGCAGAACCTTCTTGCCATTTAGCTGGGCAAACTTCACCTGGATTGTTGCGAACATATTGTGCAGCTTTAATTTTGTTAACAAGGATGCTTGCATCGCGGCCGATACCGTCTGCATTAATCTCAACAGATTGGATAATACCGTCTGGGTCGATGATGAATGTAGCACGAGCTGCAAGACCTTCTTCTGCAACTAATACGTCGAAGTTGCTAGTGATTGTGCGAGTAGGGTCACCAATCATAATGTATTCGATTTTGCCGATAGTTTCTGAGCTATCATGCCATGCTTTATGTGTAAAGTGAGTGTCTGTAGATACAGAATATACTTCAACGCCTAATTCTTTTAAAGTTGCATATTGGTTTTGTAAATCTTCTAGTTCAGTTGGGCATACGAATGTGAAGTCTGCTGGGTAGAAACAAACTACGCTCCATTTTCCTTTGAAACTTTCATCAGTAACTTGGATAAACTCTCCATTATGGTAAGCATTAGCTTTAAACGGTTTTACTTCTGTGCCGATTAATAACATATTAAAATTCCTCCTCAATTTGGGTTATGAGCAACAAAAACTATTTTGCTCATAAAGAAAAGTTTTTATTAACTATAATAATTCTAATTCGATATTAATTATCATATAAAAGTCTTTATTTTGTCAAGGGAAATGTTCAACTTTTCTAAACTAATTAACACATTCATTTCGAAATTGTTTAGGCGAAACACCAGTATATTTTTTAAAGACTTTCGTAAAATGACTTTGGTCATGAAAGTTTAATAGTGTAGAAATTTCGGATAAAGAATGTTTTGTATAGGTTATTAAGCTTTTTGCTTCATCTATTTTGGCACGCTGAATATATTCGCTTGGAGAAATCCCTACTTCTTTTTTGAAAAGAACGGATAGATAACTAGGATTTAGCGCAGCTATTTTCGCTAAATGAGAAAGTGTAATATCCTCGTATAGATGAGTGAATATATAATTTTGGCATGCGCTTATTGGTCTGGAATACTTTTGCATCTTCCCGTTTTTTACTCGTTCTGAGAAATCAAGTAAAGCATTCTCTAAAAATGGAGTAATTGCTTTGTTTTCTTTTATTTCTTCGAGGTTTTGGATGAGTAAGTCACTAAGGGTATAGGCGATTTCCGGGAATAGCCCACCATCTACGGCAGCTCTAGTTGCAAGTGTAATCGCTGCGATGGCGGAATTTTTTTGGCTACGCAGGTGACTCGTTTTCGATAACACCCCCAGATTCCCTGCTTCAGATAATCCCCTTAGATTTTTAATTAAATCATCCTTTTTCCCTTCTTTAATACACGCAAAGATTTTCTTCTCAGCAAGTGGATCGATATGAGTCAATAGATTTTGACGTTGCTCCGATATATGTATAGCAGGCTGTTCTATTTCAAACTTTTCATTTTCTAGCAGTATATTTTTTTGCAGGATATCAACCATGTCTAATTTTTGCTGATACAGCATGTAATAAAGAACCATGCTCACATTTAAAAAATTTAAATTGCTTACAATTGGGAGAGAGTGATAATAGCGAACCATTTCATCTTTGTTTATTTTTAGATGAAGATCATTGATGATTCCTTTAATTGATACTTCTGATAGCCTGGAATAAAGGACAGGTCCGACAATGATGTTCCCAATAAATTGGTCATCTGAACGCAAGTGAATCGAGAAAAAGTTTTCAAGGCAGGAGGTCTCCCTTAGTACTGGAAAGCGATAGAAGTTTTCCTCTCTAAATAGTTGACGGAATACCTCTTCTTTTGAAGAATACAAGGGATTATGCTGGAAATTGCGGGAGAGTTCAAATACTAAATCTCCCTTGTTATCAATAAAAAAGATAGGTATTTTATGCATATCAAAGATTAGCTTACAAATATAATTTAAATCCTCTAGTTTGGAAACATTCATGATTTTAACCTCTATTCATTAAAACTTACATAACATCAGCTAAAATTTTTACAATTATTCTAAAAAAAATACCATAATATCAAAAAAATAAAAATTATAATAGATTAAAGAAAGCGCTTACTAATTAATCTTTTGATTAGGAGGATTATCATGAAAAGAGATGTTAAGCAAATTATTTCACAAATGACGCTAGAAGAAAAGGCGAGTTTATGTTCGGGATTAGATTTTTGGAATACAAAAGGGATTGAGCGATTAGGAATACCATCAATTATGGTAACTGATGGACCGCACGGGCTTAGAAAACAAGCAGAGGGAGCGGATCACTTAGGGATTTATAATAGTGTCCCAGCTACTTGTTTCCCATCAGCAGTAGGATTAGCGAGTACATGGAATAAAGAATTAATAAAACAAGTAGGAGTTGCATTAGGAGAGGAATGTCAGGCTGAGAATGTCGGTGTTCTCCTTGGACCTGGTGCAAACATTAAGCGTTCGCCGCTATGCGGAAGAAACTTTGAATATTTTTCAGAGGACCCTTATTTATCATCTCAAATAGCTGCAAATCATATTAACGGTGTACAAAGCCAAGGGGTTGGAACATCATTAAAACATTTCGCGGCTAATAATCAGGAGCATCGCAGAATGTCGACGGATGCAGTTGTTGATGAGAGAACATTGCGTGAAATCTATCTTGCTAGTTTTGAAGGTGCTGTTAAGGAGGCACAGCCATGGACAGTAATGAGTGCTTATAACAAGGTGAATGGTGAATATGCTTCGGAAAATAAGGATTTGTTAAATGATATTTTAAAGGATGAATGGGGATTTGAAGGGTTTGTCGTTTCTGACTGGGGTGCAGTAAATGAGCGCGTTGCGAGTTTAGCGAACGGTTTGGAACTAGAAATGCCTTCAAGTTTTGGAATCGGTGAGAAGAAGATTATTGATGCAGTTAACTGCGGTGAGTTAGCTGTAGAAAAGCTTGATCAAGCAGTAGAACGTCTTCTTAACATTATTTTTAAAGCCGCTGATAACAAACGGGAAAATGCTGTATATAGTAAGGATGCGCACCATCAGCTTGCAAGAGAAGTCGCACGTGAAAGCATGGTGTTGTTAAAGAATGAAGACCAAATCCTACCATTGAAAAAAGAAGGAACGGTAGCTGTGATTGGAGGATTTGCCAAGGCACCTCGCTATCAAGGCGGCGGCAGCTCCCATATTAATCCAACAAAACTGGAAAGTATTCTTGAAGAAATTGAAACTGTATCGGGTAAAAATACAAACGTATTATTTGCCGGGGGCTATGATCTTGCGAGCGATGTTGTAGATGAAAACATGATCAATGAGGCAAAAGAAGTCGCAGCTAGAGCAGATACAGCAATTCTTTTCGTTGGACTTCCGGATCGTTATGAATCGGAAGGATATGATAGAAAGCATTTACAGATGCCAGAAAATTATGTGCAATTAATTGAAGCCGTTGCAGAAGTTCAAAGTAATATTGTCGTCGTTTTAAGTAACGGTGCTCCAATTGAAATGCCATGGATAGGTAAAGTAAAAGGAATACTTGAAGGCTATTTAGGTGGGCAAGCGCTAGGCGGAGCGATTGCGGATTTATTATTTGGCGACGCGAATCCAAGTGGGAAATTAGCGGAAACATTCCCAAAAGCCCTAAGCGATAATCCTTCTTACTTAAACTTCCCTGGTGAAGGTGACAAAGTGGAATATAAAGAAGGCGTGTTCGTCGGATACCGTTATTATGATATGAAAAACGTTGAACCATTGTTCCCATTTGGCTTTGGATTAAGCTATACAACCTTTGCGTATAGTAATCTTTCAATTGATAAGAAAAAAATTGAAGATACAGAGACTGTTTCTGTTCGTGTAAACGTGAAAAATATTGGCAATGCAGCAGGGAAAGAAATTGTTCAGCTTTATATAAAAGATGTGGAAAGCAGTGTGATCCGTCCTGAGAAAGAGTTGAAAGGCTTTGAAAAAGTGGAATTACAACCAGGAGAAGAAAAAACGGTTGCCTTTACGTTAGATAAAAGATCATTTGCTTATTATAACGTTGAATTGAAAGACTGGCATGTTGAAACAGGTGAGTTTGAAATTTTAGTAGGAAAGTCTTCAAAAGAGATTGTCCTGCATGACAGCATTTATGTTGAATCAACTGTTTTCATTCAAAAATCAGTACACCGTAATACGTTACTTGGAGACTTGTTTGCAGACCCAATTTTAGCACCTATTGCAAAAGAGCTTATGGTAAAGGCATTAGAAGGTAATTCACTTGCTAATGTGACGGAAGGGGATAATGATGCCTCCGAATTGATGGATGCTATGCTGAACTATATGCCATTACGGGCACTAGTGAACTTTAGCGCAGGTGCATTTACAGAAGAAATGTTAGGTGAGATGATTGAGTTATTAAACAATGCACAGGTGAATCGTTAATACCTAGACTGCTAGGGTTGATGAAGTAACTTTAAGTCTATTAATTTGAAAGAGTGGCGTAGGCCGCTCTTTTTTCATAGGGAGAATGTTTGACTCATATTCCCAACAAGCTATAATAAAAACTAGATATTTGTTTCAAACAAATTGTAATCTAAGAAAAATTACATCTATCATTTTTAAGGCTTTTAGAAAACGCTTACATTTAGTGTGGAGGGAGAAACCATGTCTAAGTTCACGAAGTATTTTTTGATGGAAGCTAGTGATGTTATACCGTATGTAATGGAAAAATTATCAATGTTCGAGGATGCACAGCGTTTGCAGTGTAAGGAAATTGGTGACGGTAATTTAAATTATGTGTTTCGCGTTTGGGATGAAGAAAGGGGAACTTCTGTTATTGTAAAGCAGGCAGGAGATACGGCGCGTATTTCAGATGAGTTTAAGTTATCTACAAATCGGATTCGGATTGAGTCAGATGTGTTGCAGTTAGAGGGGGAGCTAGCACCACGCCTTGTACCGGATGCGTATTTGTATGATGATGTCATGAATTGCTGCGTGATGGAAGACTTGTCAGATCATACAATTCTACGGACTGCGCTTATAAATCATCAAACCTTTCCTAAACTTGCAAAAGATTTAACAACCTTTCTGGTAAACACATTACTATTCACATCGGATGTAGTCATGAATCATAAAGAAAAGAAAGAGCTTGTAAAAAATTATATCAATCCAGAGTTATGTGAAATTACAGAGGACCTCGTGTTTTCTGAGCCATTTACAGATCACAACAAACGAAATGAATTGTTTTCTGTAAATGAAGGCTGGATTCGAGAACATATATATGGCGATCATGAGCTTCGCACTGAAGCGGCGAAGTTAAAGTTTTCGTTTATGACAAATGCACAAGCGTTATTACATGGCGATTTACATACTGGATCTTTGTTTGTAAGAGAAGATTCTACAAAGGTAATTGATCCAGAATTTGCGTTTTACGGACCGATGGGATATGACATTGGAAACGTTGTGGCAAATTTAATATTTGCCTGGGCTAATGCAGATGCGACAATGGTTTCAGGAGTAGAGAAAGATATGTATGTGAACTGGTTGGAGAATACCATTATCGATGTAATTGATCTATTTTCTACGAAGTTTTTAGAAGCATGGGATGTTCACGTTACAGACATTATGGCAAAAGAGGAAGGGTTTAATCGTTGGTATTTACAGTCTGTATTAAAAGATACAGCGTCTGTTACTGGTCTTGAATTGATTCGCCGTATTGTTGGATTAGCAAAGGTGAAAGATATTACATCCATTCCCGATGAAGAAGCTCGCGCTAGAGCAGAACGTATTTGTTTACAAGCGGCAAAGTCGTTTATTTTACAAGCAAATACGCATCAAACAGGAAATGATTTTTTACAAACATTAAAAGCAGAAGCGTTGTCACTTAGCGCAAAATAAGGGGAGAAGATCATGTCTGAACAATTAATACCGATTCAATGGAAAGATGATGCTTTAGTTTTATTAGATCAGACGCTATTACCAAATGAAGTTGTCTATGAATCTTTTGAGGCAGCAGAGAGTGTATGGGATGCGATTCAAGTCATGAAGGTACGCGGTGCACCAGCGATTGGAGTTTCAGCAGCTTACGGTGTGTATTTAGGGGTAAAAGACGTGCAAGAAGATTCGCTGGAATTGTTTATTAATAAAGTGCAAAAGGTATGTGCGTATTTGGCGACTTCAAGACCGACAGCTGTAAATTTATTTTGGGCGCTTGAGAGAATGGAGAATACAGCAAAGGAACATGCTCATTTATCGATTAACGATTTAAAACAGAGATTGTTAGAAGAAGCAATAATGATTCATAGAGAAGACGAGGAGATTAATCGTCAAATTGGTGAGCATGCCCTTACGTTATTCCAAGATGGGATGGGTGTGTTAACGCATTGTAATGCCGGTGCTTTGGCGACAACAAAATATGGAACAGCAACAGCGCCGATGTATTTGGCAAAAGAAAAAGGCTGGGATTTAAAAATTTATTCGGATGAGACGCGTCCGAGATTACAAGGATCTACATTAACGGCATTGGAGCTGCAGCGAGCTGGCATTGATGTGACAGTTATTACAGATAACATGGCAGCGATGGTCATGTCACAAGGGAAAATTGATGCAGTCATTGTCGGCTGTGACCGCGTGGCAGCAAATGGTGATGTGGCCAACAAAATTGGAACGTTAGGTGTGTCTATTTTAGCAAAGTACTATAACATTCCGTTTTATGTAGCAGCGCCGACACCAACAATTGATTTAAAAACGCCAACGGGAAAAGAGATTCCAATTGAAGAACGTGATGCGTCTGAAGTCATTAATCGTTTTGGGCAATATTCAGCACCGCAAAATAGCAAGGTGTATAACCCAGCGTTTGATGTAACGCCGCATGAGAATATTACGGCAATTATTACAGAAAAGGGGATTGTACGCCCGCCGTTTGCAGCGAATTTAGAAAAGCTATTTCAGTAATTAGGAATGATAATAACGATGGAGCAGTGGTCATTATAGAGAAGCATTTTGCCGGGGAGGGTACATAGTATATGTTACTACAAAAAGAGAGAGAAGAAATTGTAGAGTATGGAAAGAAATTAATTACAAGTGGTCTAACAAAGGGGACAGGCGGTAACATTAGTATTTTTAACCGTGAACAAGGCCTTGTAGCAATGAGCCCAAGCGGATTAGATTATTTTGAAACAACGCCTGAAGATGTGGTCGTATTAAATTTAGATGGTGATATTGTTGAAGGAACAAGAAAACCATCTAGTGAACTTGATATGCATCTCATTTTTTATCGAAAAAGAGTTGATATAAATGCTCTTGTGCATACACATTCTCCTTATGCAAAAACAATTGCATCATTAGGTTGGGGTCTTCCTGCCGTTTCTTATTTAATAGCCTTTGCCGGGCCGAATGTACGTTGTGCTCCGTATGCAACGTTTGGGACGAAAGAATTGGCAGAAGCAGCTTATGAAGGAATGATCGATCGCCGTGCTGTGTTACTTGCGAATCATGGATTAATTGCAGGTGGACATAACATGAAAATGGCGTTTACAGTTGCTGAAGAGATCGAGTTTTGTGCACAAATTTATTATCAAACGAAATGCATCGGAGAGCCACAACTATTGCCGGAAGAAGAGTTGCGTGTATTAGCGGAAAAATTTGAGACGTACGGTCAAAAATAAGTTTTCATATGACTAGCTCCTCAATATACAATGTATGTGGTAAAGTTGACATGGATAGAAATTGAATCGATTCATAAAAGGAGTAATTTTATTTACTCCTTTTATTAGTAAGAAGGGACTGAACATATTGTATTTAACGGTAAAGGAAGCAGCTGAATTTTTAAGTATGCCCGAATCGTATATCGAAAGCTTAATTCAACAAAAACGCATACGTGCTGTTCATGACGGAGAGCAGTATTTATTGAATAAAGAGCAGTTTAATACACATTTAGAACAAATGGAGAAGTACAAAAGGTTAGTAGAAGAAATATTAAATGAACCAATTCCAGAAGATATAGATGTGAAAGATGAGGACTAGGAAGCATTTCCTAGTCTTTATATATGGGGAGTACGATCACTTATTAGTGGTTTAAGTATAAGGGGGCTTTGCTCACATGTTTGTTAAAATGTGGGCGCTTATGGTGATGATATACCAATAAAAAACACCATATCCATATATTTCTGATTGTAATTGTAATTTTTTAATTTATACTTTCTGTATAAATTAAAAAATTTGCAATGTCAATTATGAACTATATGCAAATAATAACAACTAAGTTATACCTTTCGTTCAGTTGTTTCATAGGCGGAAATTCGGTCTATTTTTTTTTGAGTACAACACAAACATGTGCAATACTATTAAATCTTGTGATAAAACAAGTAAATATACTTTTTAGTGAATTTTTCTAACCATCTTATATCTTCATAATGTGACTAAATAGTTATCAGAAATATTTATGTAAGTTACAAATTAGGGCTGAATTTTTAGGAGGTTTAAATGAGGAAAATATTGCCGGGGGCCATTTTATCTTATACACAGTATGGATATTTAAAGGTTCCAAAAGATGTCAAAAGCGAGTGTCCTAAATGTGGTAAATCGGGTGAGTTTAAGTTAAAAACGAATTTTTACCAAGTTACAAAAAGAGGATTATTCGCAGAAGGGCTTTGTCTTGAATGTAAAAAGCCATCAGAATTTGTGATTATGTTTAATGGTGATTCGAATCGAATGAATAAAGAATTAGAAGTGTATATATATAGTCCTTCAGATTTAAGAAATCCCTTGGAACAGCTTGAACGCAATAGACGTATCCCTATAGAACTTGTTAGGGCATACCGATCTGCTGTAAATGTCAGTCAGTCAAAGGATAATTCTGCTACTGCAGTACTGTCAAAACGAGTTCTTGAAAGTGTCCTCAAACATTTTCTTGGAGAAGAAAGTAACGGACAGTTTCTTTCCGAGCAATTTGAACAATTGCCAAAGTATATCGATTTAACTAAACAGCTTCAAGATTTTGGCCTTCTCGTTCATCCGGAAAGCCCTTTTTATGAAATGCTTGAATTGAAACAGGAAATTGATGATGAAGCAGTAGCTTTATTAACAGAACTATTAGAAGTACTTATCGAATATTTATTTGTGTTGCCTGAAAAAATCGAATCCGTACACAATAAGATTGAACAGAAATTTAAACAGGAGTAGCATGTACATTTTAATGTTTTTATACGCTAAAAGATTTTCACAAGACAATAGTATGATTTCAATTTTGATATTAATTTAAAGATAAGTTTTGAAACACCATTTAAGCTTTTTTTATCTTATTTTATGTTGAAATGTATTACTATTAAATACCTATCGACGTTTTTGAGATTAGGTAATGTTCTTAGATTAGTAAAATCAACTCTTTTTCATGCCGAATCTTGCTTAGCGTATATTTTCGTTAAAATGCGGGTCGTACGCCAATACAAAAGTACAGTCTTTATATAAGAAAGTGAACTATCAAGATTACAACAACCCATCGATTACCTAAAAAAGAAAGCAGTAAAAAAGCCGACTCATAAGAGCCAGCTTTCTTGTTTGTAATATCTAAAGGGACTTTGCTCACACAAATGATCTGCACAACAATTCATATTTGATATACAGATCATTTGTATGATAGTTTTTATAAATAATTGCGGAATAATGAATTTACATTACTGCTTTTAATAGTTCTGCTACTAATGGAATTACTCCACCTAAGAATGATAAAACTGCCATTGCGATTGCCATAAGATTTCCTCCTCTAGTATGTATATCAATTTAGCTTTGGTTTGTATTAATGAACTTACATTACTGCTTTAAGAAGTTCTTGTACGAATGGAAGTAGTCCACCTAAAAATTTTAAAACTGCCATTGCGATTGCCATGTGATTTCCTCCTCTACTAGGTATATCATTTCATTTTG
>NZ_FOLV01000053.1 GCF_900112415.1 Bacillus sp. 491mf | reverse complement strand
CCTTCAAAATACTCTAAATTGCAAACGCTTACAAGAAAAAACGTTATGTCACATTTTCTAACACGGAAATATAATCCATTAAAAAAGCACAATTCTCTCTATCCGAATTGTGCTTTTTGATATGATTTTATATAAGTCGCTGCGCGGTAGGAAAAGACTCTGACCGCTCCTATACATAGCCAGTAAAATGCTTTTCTGCCCTTTTTTCATAAAGTGACTAAGTAGTTATCAAATTTCTTCTCTCGATAAAGTGAAACTTCCGTCAGTGGGGGTTTTCTTCATCCCCCACTGACGGTTAGTTGAACCAATCGGGCTTTTACGGGCAGTTATCCCCCACCTATCTTCTTTGCTTCTTTCTGAATCTTGAGGTGGGGGTCTTACTGCCCGTTAATGCGGGATAAATCGGTTAACAGTCTAATATTGTATTTTAGAGCCTACAATACAATATTAGACTGTTAAAAAATATAAGAACTCCATCATTTCCATTTAAATGATATTAGCTACAATCATCTTCGTACGACTATCTACTACTTCATAATAAATTTCTAGCCCTTTTCGAGTACCTGCGACGATCTTAGCAGCTTTCAACTTAGCTAAATGTTGACTAATCGTACTTTGAGGCATTCCTAATTTTTCATACATTGTCGTTACATTCGTAGGGCCTTTTGTAAGCAGTGTTTCAACTAAGCATAAACGTACAGGATGTGCTAATACCTTTAAGGTTCCAGCAATACTTTCATATTTTTCTATCATTTACCTCTTCTCCTCTTATATATGTGTTTATAACCTTCCTCTTTATATTATTCGAAGGGACATGTGATTTTATGTCCGTCGTTTTAAAAAAATTTTAGAAATTAAAAATCCCAACGCTTATACTAACTCGAAGCGTTGGGATTTGTTATTATTTTTTATATTTAGAAGGTGCTGGCGCTTCCCAATTTACTAACAAATCAGGACTCGCTTTTTCTTCTTCACGCTCTAAAAGAACTGTTGCATCTTGGATTGCAGGGGTACCTTTATATTTAATGGCTTGTAACTTCGAAAGGTTTGCAACAACTTTAAAACTAAATTCGCCTTTTTTTGTTGCTTTTGGAATTAAAACACGAAATTTTTCTCCTACGTTAAACTGTGTTTTTGCTTCACCATTTTCATTTACAAACTTTACGCCTTCAGGTGCATTCGTTGCTTGCACTTGATACGTACCTTTTTTTGCATTTGTTTCTACTGTATATAAATCGGTTTCAAAGAAATCATTTTTTAACGTTGCTGTTTGCTTTTCTGTCGGAGTCACATTCATCGTAATCTCTTGCACTTCTTGACTCTTCTGTGCATTCGCAATAATTTCTTTCACTGCTCTTCCTACATTTTTATTGCGATGCTCTAAATCATTGATATCGATTTGCTTCAACGCATCCCATACAGCTAACTGCGTTGCATAATGCGCTTCTTCCCAAGTCGATACACCGAGTTCTTGTGGACTTTTTTGTGGATACCCATTAAGTAATACACGATATACTGCAACATCCGTTTTTCCTATTTCAGGTAAATCCTGGCCACTTGGCGATTTTAAATGCACATTTAAACAAAAGGCAATTTTTCCATCGGCTGTTTTAATGAGCTCAGTTCGAATTGGTTTCTTTAAAGATTTACTATAACTCCAATCCATTTGATATTTCGTATGATCCATTACTTCTGCAAATGCCTTTTCAAGCGGAAAAACGAGATTTGTTATGATGAATAACGCGCACACTAAGGCAATCCACAACTTATATGGTTGTTTTAAAATCATGCTTACAACTCCTCTTTAGATTGTATAAGGAAAATAACAAATTTAATATCTTTAGTATTTAATTGCGAGACGTTTTTATGCATGCTTTCTCATACAAAGTAAATAATTCCGTATAGTAATGAGTACATATAATTGGGTGAAACTAAAAAGAATACATAGTAATGGATGGTGATCACAAATAGAACAGCACTTAAATTATGTCATATCACATTATGGATATTTCGGACTAATCATGGCGTTAGTGGGAGGAATTATCGGATTACCGATACCAGATGAAACGTTATTAACTTTTGTAGGATATTATATATATCAAGGGAAAATGAACTTCTTTATCGCCTTATTAAGCGCATGGTTTGGCTCTGTAGTTGGAATCTCGCTTAGTTACATATTAGGAAAAAGACTCGGGCTTCCCTTCTTAAAGAAATTCGGCCCTAAAATGCACATTACAGAAAGCAAAATTGCCCGGACACAAACGCTCTTTCAAAAAATCGGTCCCACTTTACTGATTTTTGGCTATTTCATCCCAGGAGTGCGACACGTTACTGCCTATTTAACCGGTATTTCTCGCCTGCGCATTCGAACATTTTGCCTTTACGCTTATTTAGGAGCATTCATATGGAGCTTTACCTTCATTCAATTAGGATTCGTATTCGGGAAAGATTGGCATCTCATTAGCCACTCCATTCACCGCTATGGCTTGATTTTATTAATTGCGTTAGTCGTTCTTACAGCTTTGGCTTTTCTATACATTCGCCGAAAAAAAACAAATGCAACGCACTAAAAATTTGAAAACCCATCTTCAATACAGAAGATGGGTTTTCTTATCTCTTATTTATGCGTTTTATTCGGCTTCTTTTTACCTGGATTTCCGTTACCTTGGCGCTTTTTATTACGTTCTGCTTTCTCTTGTGTATCGTGCAATTTCTCTACAAAATTACTACTGTTATCCACTGTTGTAGCCTCCTTGGTTATCGTTCTTTTGTTACTATAACCAAGGACAGATAAAATCATGAGATATTATTTTAACTTAAACACCGCACTCACCGGATTATGATCGCTATTTTCAAACTTCAGATCATTTCCATGTACATTTACGATTTCTACATTTGGTGAAACTAAAAACCCATCAATAATCGTAACGAAATTCTCGCCTTCTACATATTTCTTCACATCATCGCGAACGGTCCAAACAGTAGGGTCTACTGCCCATTGGAACCCACCGTCTGTGAAATCTTTTGGCAATTGTACTAACCATTCAGGCCATGATTTTTGAAACTTCGGATCTTTTAGCTGTACATCAGAGACTAATTGATTCCAATCACCGCCGAGTACCACATAGTCACCGTTTTTATAGTGTTTGTTCATATACTCTTTCAAATAATCAACTTGTTGTCTTCTTATTTTTCCGCCTTTATCATAAGCAGATAAATGAAGATTGACGAGTCTTAAATACTTTCCATTACTCACAGGAATTTTATGTTCAACGATTGCTCGGTCTAAATCAAATAATTGTTTTGGCCAAGGTTCTCTCCCCGGCAGTTGAAATCTTGTTGCTGCATCAATCTTATACTTAGAAAACGAACTCATTCCCGAATTCGCATATCCCATCGGATTAGTAATTGGAACGGGTACCCACTGTGCATGATAATTATATCCGAAAGAAGATTCATAGTTTTTCAAACCATTCTTAAATACGTCATATTCATTCACATCAAACGATCTTGATGATTTTGTATCTACCTCTTGCAATAAGAAGAAATCAGAATCTTGTTTTTGTAAAAAGGATAGCATGTTGTTAAGATTTTTTTCTGTTTGTTCTTTACTGCTAGAACGAGAGCCTTTTCCCCCATCCATAAAAAAGTCTTGATCTTTATCCAAACCAGCATAGCCTATGTTAAAAGTCGTCGCTGTAAATGTATCTCCCTGTTTTAAAACCTTGTCATTCTTATTTTCTACATTTAATTTCTGAACACTAACAGGTTTCTCATCCGTAATCATAATATAAGCTAAAAATATAGCTACACTACCTACCGCTAATGCTACTAACCATAAAAGCACTTTAAATATCTTCTTCAAATGAATAACTCCTTTTTATATTAAAATAAATGTTTATAAAAAAATATACTGTGAATTCCCCTCCCTGTAATAAATAAAAAATAATTAAAAATATTCTGTATTATCAATCGATAAATATTCCTTATTTCATAAGGAAGCAAGATTATTTTATCACATTAACTATCCAAACTCCCATATAATATTGAACAAACAATAATGTAATCAAATTTTTAAACATTATATAAATATAAAAAAACGCCTCTAATTTTTGAGACGTTTTTTCTTTAAATATAGTCATACTCCTGTTTTTAAGTTAAAATCATTTGCTCTTCTTAATAAAATTTCACTACATCTTCATAAGGTAAAAACGTTCTTTCACCTGGCTGCTCATCTGGTTCGCCGAATGGCATTTGCGCTACTAGGCTCCACTCTGCTGGAATGTTCCAAGTTTGTTTTACTTCTTCGTCAACAATTGGATTGTAGTGTTGCAGGGACGCTCCGATTCCTTCTGCAGATAAAGCCATCCATGTTGCATATTGCAGCATTGCACTTCCTTGATGAGACCAAAATGGAAATTGCTCTTTATATAATGGTGCGTTTTCTTGCATCGTCTTCACAGTTTCTTGATTTTCAAAGAATAACACTGTCCCTACCCCATCACGGAATCCTTGCAGTCTTGCTGCAGTAGCCTCAAAATTTTCTGCTGGAACGAGGGCCCGAAGCGTTTCTTTTACGATATTCCAAAACTTTTCATGCTCTGCATCCATTAATACAACGAGGCGGCCACTTTGCATGTTAAAAGCTGATGGTGCGTATAAAGCTGTTTTTAAAACGTCACTTATTCTTTCTTTCGTAATGCTTTCGTTCTTTTTCACTTTACGAATAGAGCGGCGGTTCATAATAGCATCTTTAAAATTTTTTGTAGTAACTGACATGTTTCATCCCTCCAATATAATATTTTATATGTTGGTCATACACCCAATCTATTATTAACAATATCCATCTACATTACATTGCATTCCATCTAACTCATTTTCCTTACTCTTTGCTAGCTCTTGATCAATTGCTTTTGCTAATCTTTCTTTGCTCGCTAACCCTTGAATCACTTCATCACCAATAACGAATGTTGGAACAGCCATAATTTGTGCTTCTTCATAAGCATGTCGCAACGCTTCTTCTTGTACACCTTTATATTTTCTTGATACTAGCACTTCTTTAAATGCATCCTTAGGCAGCCCAACTTCATCTGCCAATTTTGTTAATACTTCAATGTCTCCAATATTTTGTTCCTCTTGGAAAAAGGCAGCAAACACTCTATCGTGAAACGCATTTCCTTTTCCATGTTCCTTCGCAAAGTGGTATCCCTCAAAAGCAAGATTTGTATATGGATGCGGAGAGATGCGAGGTAAACGCATTTCCACTCCTAATTTTTTTGCGGTAGGAGCAATGAACGAATCCCATGAACCTAACTTGTCAGGCTCTTTCCATGGATCAATTTTCGGATATGGACTTGGACGTAATTCAAATGGCACCCACTCTACTTCTACATCTTTTTCCTTTACAATCTCATCCAAAGGACCTTTTCCTAAAAAACAAAATGGACATATAAAATCAGAATACGCTTTAATTTTGACAGTCATATATATTCCCTCACTTTTTCGTTTATTCATAAGTTGTAACTATATAAGTTACATGTATAGCAAAAAAATATGCACAGCAATTGTAAAGCGACTACTAATTTTCATATTTATCACCGCTACGTTGTAACCATTATAGTTACATGCAAATTAGAAGTCAAGCGATCTAAAAAAGGTATTTCGAACTATGACTTATGAAACATTACAAAAGTGTCATCTTTATGTAAGGTTATAAGATAGTTGCTTTACTGTTTCCATGTAATAATGAGAGCATAAGAAACAACAATAAACTTTCAGAGATTATAGGAGCGTGTTGATAATGATCGTAACAACAACTAATACAATTCAAGGAAAAGAAATTATTGAGTATGTAGACATCGTAAACGGCGAAGCAATTATGGGTGCAAATATCGTACGTGATCTCTTCGCTTCTGTTCGTGACGTTGTAGGTGGCCGTGCTGGTGCATACGAAAGTAAATTAAAAGAAGCGCGTGACATCGCGATGGAAGAAATGAAACAACTTGCTACGCAAAAAGGTGCAAATGCAATCGTTGGTATCGATGTAGACTACGAAGTTGTTCGTGACGGAATGTTAATGGTTGCCGTAAGCGGTACAGCTGTACGTGTGTAAATAGTAAAGTAGGAGCACCTCATTGGAGATTGAGGTGCTTTTTCTTTTTAGTGAAATGTTGTAAAGTAGCCCCCTACTTCGCGAAGGGCTACTTACCACGATTTTGTTGAATTTTATAACGGGTTATCCTCGCTAAATGAAAACACGGAAAAGATACAACACTTAATAGTAATAAATTCGGTAGTGGATGTTTAACAAAAGAGTATACGAGAAATACCGCGATTACCAAACATACAGAACTAAAAATAGCTGAAATCAAACTTTTTTTAAAGATGTTTTCAGTCTGGCTCATCTCTAATTCTCCTATCTTTTTTCATCCTTATGATTACCTAATATTATTGTTGCTGCCCCTTTTCTCGGTTCCCTACAGCCCAAGCTAAAAACAAAATC
This sequence comes from Bacillus sp. 491mf, assembly GCF_900112415.1. GTDB lineage: Bacteria > Bacillota > Bacilli > Bacillales > Bacillaceae_G > Bacillus_A. The sequence continues at coordinate 14,390 of NZ_FOLV01000053.1, read as the reverse complement.
GAACTAGTTATTGCAACCGCTGTGAACATTCCCATTACCATTTCCCCTTACTTTAAGTAGTATTACCCATATAATACCATTACATAGTTTTACAAATCATTACCAAAATCCATATATTTCTAATAATTGCTACATTCTTCATAAAACGTCACTCCACCACAACCGGCAATACAATAATAAACTGAACTACCCCGTTCTCATATTCCGCCCGAATTTCTCCGCCTTCTAGTTCCACAATGCTTTTCGCAATCGCAAGTCCAAGCCCTGAGCCTTCTGACACTCGACTTCTTGATTGATCTTTTTTATAGAAGCGTTCAAACAAGTTCTCTAACTCCTCTTTTGTAAACTCTTCACTTTCGTTTGCAATAGAAATGCGAATGTTACGTCGCTCTCTTTGAAACGAAACGATAATTTCTCCCTCATCTTTACTATACTTAATGGCATTCATTAATAAATTATCAAACACGCGGACCATTTTTTCTGAATCCAAGGAAGCGTATAAACGATCTTCGGGAAATTCTTTCACAAAGGAAAGACCATGTTCCTCTGCTTGCGGTACAAGTTCTTCAATTAATTGATCAAGAAGTTCGTTTACGCACACTTCTTGTTTTTCTAACATAATTTTTTCATTTTTTAACTTTGTGTATTCAAATAAATCTTCTATTAAGTTCTTTAACTGCTCTGACTTTGAAAAGGCAATTTTTATATACTCATCGTATTGTTCTCTATTTTCATATTTGGTATCACGTAATAAACGCAAGTATCCCATAATCGAAGTAAGTGGTGTTCGTAAATCATGCGATACATTGGTAATTAATTCATTTTTTTGCTTTTCAATTTTTCGTTCTTTTTCAATATTCACCATAAGCTCTTCTGCCATATGATTAATATTCTCTGTTAATAAAGCCATTTCATCTTTACCCTTTTTTTCAATCCGATATGCTAAGTTTCCCTTTGCAATCTCTTTCACGCCTTCTGCCATTGCTTCAATTTGCTTCATCTTTCGCTTCGTTATATAAAAGAAAGAAGCTAAAAAAACAACAAAACCAACAAAAAATGGAAATGGGCTATCATTCTGAACTTCTATAATATCTCCTTGTGGTATACCACTTGCAATTAAATACATGTTTTTCTCTTGAATTGTAACAGGATAAAAAGTTGTAAATTCTTTACGCTTACTTTCATGTATTATATCTTGATCTTCATAACTAGAGCGATTTATTTTAAAGCTCATGATATTACGAATGGTACTATGAAGATTAATCTGTTCTTCCTGAGCCCCTTTTGTCTTATAGACAACTTTTCCATCCTCATCTACAATTAAAACTTTCAATGTTCTCTGATACTCTGGCCATTCAAGAATTTCTTGTACGTTAATTAAAGCACCCTCTCTTGTAATAACCCCAACAAGTCTTTCTGCGGTTGTATCTATTCCTCGCATACCTGACGAATAATCAATTACAGCATTTTTATTGACACCTTGAAAAAATGGGGACGAGGCCCATCCTCCTATCACGCCAAGTAAAATACAAAAAGCAAACGTAACCATTAGTTGTACACGTATACTTTGTTGTACTCCTCTTACAATTTTATATATTATTTTTTTTAAAGTTCGAACCATCCAACCAATCGGCCTGAATATGTTTTTAACTATCTTTCTCAATCTTATATCCCACTCCCCACACTGTTTTTATATACCGAGGTTTCCTTGGGTTTTCTTCTGTCTTCTCGCGAATTTTCCGAATATGTACCATGACAGTATTATCAGATTGAAAGGAATGTTCTTTCCAAATGCGTTCATAAATTTGATCCGCACTAAATACCATCCCGCGATTTCTCGCCAGTAACTCTAAAATAGAGAATTCCCTCGGTGTCAGTTTCACTTCATCATGCCCCACAATCACTTCATGCGTTGCAACGTTTATTTTCATATCGCCAACTTCAATTTCATTTTCATTTTGGATAAAGCCGCCGCTCATTTTCATATACCTACGAAGCTGTGACTTAATTCGCGCAATCAATTCTAATGGATTAAAAGGTTTCGTTACATAATCATCCGCTCCGGTTGTTAACCCTAAAATTTTGTCCATGTCTTGCGTTTTAGCCGATAACATAATAATTGGCATCTCAGCTATTTCTCTTACTTTCATACACATATGAATACCGTCTAGTTTCGGCATCATAATATCTAATACAACTAAATGTACTTGCTGCTTTTGTAATATTTCTACCCCCTCTGCACCATCCCCAGCTTGCAACACTTCATATCCTTCATTCTTCAAATAAATTGCAATCAAATCACGAATTTCTTTTTCATCATCTACAACAAGTATTGTTTCTCGACTCACAATCTCTCCTCCAACATTATCAATCTATTATAGGGATATTTTAACAAATAAATTTAAGATTTTGTTACATTACCCTTTATTCTCTCTGCCTATGTAGTACACACCGAACATTAACATAAGAACACTCCCAAAAATGAAACCATAATTCGTTGTAAGTTCTACAATGTAATTGATATTGCCTCCAAACATATACCCGAGCATAAAATAGCATAACGTCCAAACAAACCCTGTCATATATGAATACAAAGCATACGTTTTAAATGACATATTGTTGATTCCAACTAAATAAGGAACGATATGTCTTACTACTGGTATAAAATAGCTGATTACTAATGCATAATGTCCATATCGATCAAGCAATGCTTGTGACTTCCAAAGATACTTTGCCTTCTTCTTTTTCATCAATGCATCCAGAACTTTCGAACCTACTGTCTTTCCAAGGATATACCCTAAAGAAAGTCCTGATACAACGCCGAAATACGTTAACAGAAAGGCTGGAATTGGCATTAATATATGCATGGATGAAACCAATCCGCCGCTCATCACGATCATTTCATCAGGGAGCGGCATACCAACAATCCCTAACCATAAACAAAAAAACAAAGCACCGTAACCGTAATGCTGAATATATGATAACAACTCATGTAACTCCATACTTAACAGCACTCCCTACTTCTTTTCTACAATCTAGCACATAAGCTGGCGGGAAATTAAACCAAACCTTTGTAACAGATACTTTCGGAAAAAAAGTTTGTATAAACGATTTCCGGGTGAGCGAATATTGAAATGTGATAAACTCACCATGTTCTTGTAACACATTCATCACATTGCTTAAAATACGTGATGATACTTCCATCGGTAACGAGGTAAATGGTAAACCGGATAATACATAATCGACCTTGTCTATCTGTAGCTCTCTCATGTACGTTTGTATATTTTCAGCCGATCCGTGGATAACGAAAACATTTGGATCATTCCCAAACTGCTTCTGCAAATCCCTCACAAAAACTTCATTAATTTCAATCAGAATAAACGTGGTGTGTTTCCGTTTTCGCTTCATAATTTCTCTTGTAAAAACCCCTGTACCTGGCCCTAATTCCACAATGTACCTTGCATCTTCAAAATGAATTGCATCCACCATTTTTTTCGCTAATAGTTTCGAACTCGGTGCAATCGCTCCAATGTGTTTAGGATGCTTGATAAACTCAGCTAAAAATGTAATAAGTTGCATGAAACCCCACCTCGTTTCATCGATATTGTATAGGTCTCAGTATAAATTGCATTTCTTAACAAATAATGGGGAGGTTTCTTAATTTTTTCTTAAGAAACCTCCCCTATAAGAATTCCCTTTATCTACTGCTTTACGCTACCGATTCATTCTTCCAAAATGAAAAAAGTGCAATCATCTGAATCATACAAAGTGGCAACAAAGTTCATGCCAACATCAATTCCTACAACTTCAAAGCGTCTGTCCATTATCAATTGTAAATATCTGTCCCGTAATCGATTCTTGCGTCAATTGAAACAAAATCACCTCAGCAATTTCATCAGGCGTTGAAATTCTTTGCAGTGGTATGTTCCCGGCAAGTTCTTGCATCTTCTCTTCATAATTTGCCCACCATCTTGTATGAACTGCACCAGGGGCGATACTATTTACTCTAATCTGAGGCGCGAGTGAAATAGCTAACGATTTTGTCATCGTATGAATAGCCCCTTTTGTTACTGCATACGGAACAGACGAACCTAGCCCAGTTATTCCAGCAACGCTTCCTATATTCACAATTGCACCTGCCCCTTGCTTCTTCATATAAGGAACAACAGCCTTTATGCAATGAAACATCCCTTTCACATTTACGTTGAAAAGAGAATCCCACACTTCATCTGTTACAGACTGCAAATCATTCATCGGTATTTGTGCTGTTATACTCGCATTGTTTACTAAAGCATCTACCGCACCAAAAGATTTCACAGTTTGTAAGACCATGTCTTCTACTTCTGTCCCTATTGCAACATCAGCTTTTAAAACGAGAGCTGTACCTCCGCGCTTTACAATTTCGTCCCTTGTTTCTACCGCTTCTTTTTCCGAACGGCTGTAATTGATGACAACTTTCGCCCCTGCATCTGCTAGCTTCAAAGCCGTCGCTCTTCCGATACCAGTACCGCCGCCTGTTATTATGACTACTTTACCTTTTAGCTCCATTGTCCCTTCTCCTCTTCTTATCATATTTGTTATCCAGCTATTCGCGGACAGTAAGCTCCCCACTGATGGAAGTTTCACTTTACCACTCATTGTATCCTTGCTATTACAAAAGGTATAATACTGAATAATGAGGTTGATATCATTTCAAATGATATCAGTGGAGGGATTAATTTTGGAAAGTCATGACTTATGGATTTTTAAACATGTTGCCGAATTACAATCTATCTCTAGGGCCGCCGAAAAACTCGGATATGTGCAGCCAAATATTAGCCAGCGCATAAAAAGCTTAGAAGAAGAACTAGGTGTCAAATTACTGGAGCGTAATAATAGAGGCGTAACATTGACTGAAGACGGAAAAATTTTGTTGAATTATACAAACCAAATTATGATGTTAATGGACGAAGCAAAATCAAAACTAAACCCTAAAAGATGGCGAGAATCTTTAATTATCGGAGCACCGCAAACCATTTCCGCTGTAAAAGTTCCACGACTGCTTGCTTCTTTTTTACAGTCTAATCACAACATAAATGTAAAGGTAAAAACGGCTAATAAACTTCAATTACAAGAAATGCTTGCCTACGGAGAGGCTGATGGAATTTTCATAAGCACTCCATACAACGATTCCCAATTCGAAAGTGCTTATCATTATTTTGAAGACATCGTACTGATTTCTTCAAATGAACAACAGCAGCCAACGCTACTTGTAAATAGCGATCCAAGTTGTATATATAGAAATAAACTATTTGATTTCGCCGAGAAACAGAATTGGATTCAACCAGCTATAATGGAATTCGATTCACTTGAATCCATGCTCCAAGCAGTTCATGCCGGGCTTGGAATAAGCATTCTACCAGCAGATGTGATAGAAAGAACGAAAGCCATTCATCATCAGAAATTACAACACAAAATGAAGATTGATTTTATTATGAAACGTGGAAAGCAAAGGTCACAAAGTTTGGAGAAGTTTATTTTATTTTTGAAGGAATTATAATGTTTACTTTTTCTTTAATAGGAAGCTGATAAAATAAACAAGACTAAAAGCGATCGTATATCCTTGTGATCCTAAAATACGATTATTTGTAATTACTCCTGTATGAATATACCGAACGAGTAAGTTAACTATAAAGATAAAAACAACGAGTCCAATCCATAAAACGGGCTTTAATTTCATACTCTTAGCCTCCTATCATAAAACATAAGAATTCTTACAATATTGTAAGAATCTTGTTAGGCAATTCGATGTTTCCGTTTCTTCATTCCATGTATGCTAAAGCTAGAGAATATGACAAAGGAGCGGATTCTGATGAATGAAAATCAAGATTTATTATTTACCCAAATCGTTACTTGTTCTTGCTTAGGCGGCTTTGTATTATTATCTTGTATCGCTGGTTTAGTCAAAGTCGTTCAACAAATTTTCATGTAATCGCCTAAAGGAGTTAGAATTCGATGTTTAGAAAAAAGAAAACAGATTAAAAAGGATTACCTCTTATAAATATACAAGGTAATCCTTTTTAATTTCTATCCATACTTTATGCTTTTTTCACAAATTCAGATTTTAGTTTCATCGGTCCGAAACCATCGATTTTACAATCAATATCATGATCGCCATCAACTAAACGAATATTTTTTACTTTCGTACCGATTTTTACAACTAATGAAGTTCCTTTTACTTTTAAATCTTTAATTACTGTTACAGAATCACCATCTTGTAACACATTTCCATTTGCATCTTTAATTACTTTTTCATCTTCGTTATTTCCCGCTTCTAACGCCCACTCATGCGCACATTCTGGGCAAACAAACAGAACTCCATCTTCGTAAGTGTATTCTGAATTACACTTTGGGCAATTTGGTAAATTTGACATTAGTTTAGTTCCTCCACTCGATATTTATACTTTTCTATACTGCCATAGTCTTCTTTTATTGACAACCCTACCTAAGCATAACAAAAAAAGGAAGCCGAAATCCGCTTCCTTTTTGTTAACTCCAAAAGAATTGAACGATCTTCATTCCTGCCCATACCCCAACGATCCCCATAATTGCAGAGAAAACGGGCGGTGCAGGAATTGGGAGCTTTAATAACGTAAAGATTACCCCCACGATTAATCCTGCTAAAGTTGACATTATAATTTCATGCATATTGTCTTCCTCCTAGATGCTTTTTGCTAATTTATCCCGCTATTCGTGGGCAGTAATACTCCCACCTCAAAATTCAGCGAAAGTAAAGAAGTTAGGTGGGAGATAAACTGCCCGTAAAAGCCCGATTGGTGAGGGCTAATAATCAGTGGGGGACCCCCACTGATTAAAGTTTCACTTTATAAAACCCGATAATTGCTAGCACAGCTTGTATTAGCATTCCCTAAAATAGGATATTTTTCACTATAAAAAAAGGATAGAACAGGCAGTATGTAACTGCTTGTATCTATCCTTTTCTTTCTCTTTAATAATTCCCCAGCTCAGATTCAGGACTTTGAATGATCACTGGATTTTTAGCTGGATCTAGCCACTTCAAAATAGAAATAACGTCTTGCTGATCCGTGCCAGTACAGCCATGTGTATACATATCAGAAACATGGAAGAAGATTGCGCTTCCTGCTCCTGGAGTTCTATCCGTATTATAGTTAATAACAAATCCGTAATTATAAGCAGATATGTCCATATTTTCAGCACTTCTCCATTGTCCCTTCGTCGCACTGCGAGACTGCCACGTGTTGTAAAGAGCACTGTTCGAATCATCAACCCAAACGTCATCAGGCGTAATTTGGCGGAATGGCAATTTTGTACCCGGATTGCCATAACGACCAAATGCGGTACCAATCGAATATTTCCCTCGCGGCGACTGCACGACATTCTCACTCATTTTTGATGCAAATCCATCGCGGCCAATATACCCATTCATATCTAACAGCTGCTTCCAAGTACCATTTACACGTTCAAACGTACGAATGCGTGCTAAGTTCGTTCCGTAACCATTTGCCGTAACAACAATTAATTGATTATTATCACCAATTGTCCGGAACTGATCTGCAAGTGTGACCTCACCTAAACTAACCGCTCGGCTATCAATCCAACCAGTTCGGCCGTTTTGTTTAAATTGATACCATGTCACTCCGTTATAAGTTGCAGATTGTAACAAATTCAAGTTTTGATTCGCAAAATCTGCCGCAGAACCAACATAATTCGCATGCTGCATTCCATAAGGCTTCGTCCAAACTGCATTACCCGCTGCATTGGTTACATGCCCGGTTTTGTTTAATGCTTGAATATTCGTTGCACTAGAAATTGCCTTTCCATCAATCCAGCCTTCTTCATGACCATCTACTTTAAAGTAGTACCAACGTACCCCATCTTTATCTAGGCTGCGAATAATCTGAAGCGGACGACTATCATAATTACTTGCAGAGCCAACATAGGATGCACCATTTTCACCATAAGGCGTACTCCATACTCCATTACCATCTGTATCTCCAATAAGTGCGATTCGATTTTCATCTTTTATATTCGATACCGTTTTCGTAAAGACGCGCGCATCTACCCAACCTAATACTTTGTTTTCTGCCATAATTTTATTCCACGTCACAGTTCCTTTCGTAGCGCTTTGTACAACTTGGACGTTTTGATAGCTATAACGATTAGTAGAATCAACCCAACTTGCACCGTATTCACCGTAAGGAGCACTCCATATTCCGTCTCCTTTCGCGGAAAAGCCAATTACAGCAGCATAATTTTCATCTTTTACATTAGTTAAACTTGACGCTGCCTTCTCTCCATCGACCCAGCCTAACAACTTCCCATCTTTCATCACTTGGTACCAAGTTACATTCCCTCTTTTTACAGTCTTCACCACTTGAACCGTTTGATAAGCATAATCATTGGTACTTCCAACATACTGAGCACCTGCAATGCCATAAGGTACTGTCCATATCCCATTGTTATAGCTTCTTCCGATTGTAATTGTAAAATTGGCAGCCTGCACTTCTCCAGCATTATCTAACGCATTGCGATCGATCCAGCCGATGACTTTGCCACCTACACTAAATTTATACCACTGCACACCGCCATATGTAGCGCTTTCTACTAATTGAATATCTCGGTAAGTGTAAAGATCCGTTGAACCTACATAATTCGCACCCGCTACACCGTAAGGCATTGACCATACACCATTAGTTCCCGTTGCCCCCATCACAGCAGTTTGATTCATTGTTTGGACATTTTGCAAACCGCTTAACGCCCTGCTATCAAGCCAACCAATCACTTGGCCATCTATCCGAAATTGATACCATACTACATTATTCACTGTCATCTTCTGAACCAATTGAACATCTCGACCTACATAATCATTCGTAGATCCTACATAATTCGCACCCGCTAATCCATAAGGAAGTGTCCAAATAGAATTCCCTGTCGTCCATGCCACAATTTGATTCTCTTGTACGCTAGTCGCAGGAGGATTATCCGCCGCTTGAACAGGAAGTGTAAAAAGTAATAGCGCTCCTCCTGCTAGTACAACATTACTATATAAATTAGAATACAATTTCTTATTTCGCAAACCCTGCTCCCCCTAAAATCCCTGTCATTTTTCTTCTATTCTATCATTATCGATGTATGCGGTGGACAATATATCGGCGCTTCGACGAGAAAAGTCAAAATCCAAACAACGATTACTGAATTATCCCTGTTAAATCATACTTCCTTCCTTTCTTCTCGCCTTTGTAAGGCAAGTTCATTGCATGAACTAACCTTTTTATTACTGAGCTTGATGTAATGTGAAGAAATTCTTTTAACCCCTGATTCGTAACAGTCGTTCCAAGAAGGAGTGCATAATCTTGCAACGCATCCTTGTGCGCAAACTTAGAAACACTGTTACAATTCAAACAATGCCATCCATTTTTCACCTTCATTGTCGGAAGGTAGGAACACACTGGGCAGTGCACTCCTTTTAATAATTCATGTTTCGTAACATGGTATTGCTCAAGGACGTTTCGCTGTAATGGGGAATGATTCATCATCATTTGAAGCGCCAGTTCTTGTATATCTTTAGATGATAGAATCTCTACATGCATACGTTCCAAATCCTCAATTTTATTTGGCAGATTTGCACTATGAATAACGTTTTTGGAAAAATCTTGATCATGGGAAGAAGTCTTAATAATTGTACGTGGCGTACTAATGACAACGAAGGATTCAATTGGGAGGGCTAAAAATCCATATAAGTGTAACCATTTTTGAAGTTGTCTTTCTTGTCTCTTCATTTGCAAAATAGGATCTGGGAATCCTTCTGACTTTTGTTCAGATATACGAATAAGTTGACTAAATTCAGAGTCAAACAGTAGTGTACCTGCTATATTTTTAATTTCTAGCAAGAGGATAAATCGTGAGGAAAGGATAAGGGTATCCATTTGAAAATAATGATCCTGATCAAACAATCTTATATCATGTAAAATGCTGTACTCTTTATTTGGCAAAAAGCTTAGTGGATAATCAATGGCCTGTTCACCTTTATATCCCGCCTTATGTTTGGCCAAATTTTTAGAAATAGCATTCCTTTTCGGATGATCAACAGGTACTCTTCTGAATAAAGCCTCTAACTGCCGAAGATAAATTGGTATTTTCCGCTCTTTCACAATCATCTCAGCCACTCCTTTATCATATATCGGCGATTTTTTAAATATATCGACCGATTTCTCTCATATATCGGCGATTTTTTGAATATATCGGCGATTCGACACAAGATAAAGACCCATCGACAAAAAGCGCCAACTTTCACCCGCTGCCCACATAAGAAAAATCGGCATACCAATACATTATGACAAAATGGCCTCACTATACAAACAGTGACAAATTATGAATCACCATCCAAAATTCATAAAATATGAATTGTACAATTGGATATTTTGTTAGTAAATCGCAAAAAAAGCTTCCCGCTCAAAAAGACTATTATTTCATTTCTAAGTATTGATGCTGGAAAATACACATTCTGATCGCATTATGGTAGTTACCGTCAACGAAAAATTCATCTTGTAACTCACCTTCAATTATGAAGCCGACTTTTTTGTAAATATGTGTAGCTTTTTCGTTTTCTTTATCTACTACTAAATATAGTTTGTGCATATTTAATACTGAAAAAGCGTAATCCATCGCTAAACGAGTTGCACTCTCTGCATAACCATAACCTTGATACTTTGGACCGATAATAATTTGAAATTCTGTTCTTCGATGAATGTAATCAATCTCTACTAATTCAACTAATCCAATCATATTATTATCTTTTTCCACTATAAAGCGACGTTCACTTTGATCATGAATATGTTTATCATATAAATCCTGCAACTCTACAAAAGCTTCATAAGGTTCTTCAAACCAGTAAGACATAATATGTGCATTATTATTAAGCTCATGAACAAATTTCAAATCTTCTCGTTCTAAAGGGCGTAGTTTCAGTTCTTGACTCATTTTTTCAATCTCCTTTATGACTCTTTATTCACATTCTAATCCTTCAAGTAACTTGAAGGTCAATAGCATAAAGTGAAACTTCCATCAGTGGTGATTTTCTTCATCCCTCACTGATTAAAGTTTCACTTTCTCTCAACCTATTCAGTTTGTATCATTATTTCCCACCGCTCATTACAATCATTTCATCTGGAATTGGCATACCAACAATCCCAAGCCATAAACAAAAGAATAAAGCGGCATAGCCATATTGCTCGATATACGATAATAACTCATGGAGCTCCATTATGCACAAGACCTCCCCGCCTCTTTTCTACAACTAAAGACATAGGCTGGCGAAAAATTAAACCAAACTTTTTTTAACGAAATCTCTGAAAAAAAAGCTTGGATAAATTCTTTTTTTACAAGTGAATATTGAAATGTAATAAACTCTCCGCTCTCTCGTAATGATTCGATTACATTTTGTAAAATCCGCACTGATACTTCTTGCGGTAATGAAGTAAACGGCAATCCAGATAATACATAATCAACTTTTTCTATCTTTAACTCTTCCATATACTTTTGAATATTTTCAGCTGATCCATGTATGACAACAACACTTGGATCACTCGCAAATTGTTTCTGCAACTTTTTGAAAAAAACTTCATTAATTTCAATAAGGATAAATGTCGTTTCCACTTTTTTTCTTCTCATAATCTCTCGTGTAAAAGCTCCTGTTCCAGGGCCTAATTCCACAATATATTGTGCTGTTCCAAAATTAATTGCATCTACCATTTTTTTTGATAATCTATTTGAACTAGGTGCGATCGCCCCAGTATGTTTCGGATGTTTAATAAATTCGGTTAAGAATGTAATCAGTTGCATAAAATATCTCCCCCTTCATTCGATATTTATAAGATAGCTTTAAGTATAGATAGCATTTCTTAATAAATATGGGGGCGCTTTCTTAAATTTTTCTTAAGAGAGTGAAGATTTCCAAATCGGATAATACCATTTCAACAACAAAAAAAAGCATCTGGGCAGATGCTTTTTTTATGAATTCTATTTAAAAGTTATCCCTAGTGAATATCGTGTTTTTTGAAATTACCGCCCTTTACTTCCGCTACGTCATATACCGTAACAAAGGCATTTCCATCAATTTCATGAATAATTTCTTTCATTTTACTTTCTTCTAAACGGTTAATAACACATGTAATTTCTTTAAATTGTTCCTTTGAATAACCACCGTAAACTTCATTATACGTCGCACTTCGACCTAGGCGATCGCGAATGGTCTCTACCATTAATTCAGGTTCCTTTGTAATAATTTTAAATGTTTTAGAACCACTTAAACCTACTTCAACGATGTGAATAACTTTAGAAGCAATAAAGTAAGCAATTGCTGAAAGAATGGCCCCTTCAAGACCAAATACTGCGGAGACAAAAATAAAGACAAACATGTTTAAAAATAAGATGAGGTCACTTGTCCCAAAAGGTAATTTTCGAGAAAGCAATACGGCTAACATATCAATTCCATCTAATGCGCCGCCGTTACGCAACGCTAACCCCATACCAAAACCGATGATAATCCCTCCAACAACAGTAACTAACAATGTATCACCGTGAATAATCGTTGGTATTCCGTGCATAAGAACCGTACCGATTGCTAATGAAGCAATACCGATAATCGAGTAAATCGCAAAATTTCTACCAATTTGCTTATACCCTAACCAAACAAAAGGGATGTTAATGACTCCAATGAGAACGCCTAATGGTAACCCAAGTAGTTTTGAACTAACGATACTTAAACCCGTCACACCACCATCTGATACATTATTTGGGATTAATACAGATTCTAGTCCATATGCTGTTATAAATGCCCCAATAATAATCATTAATACTCGTACACCAATTTTCAGTTTATTTGGCTTATGTTTTTTGATTACGCTCATGTAATTCCTCCGTTTCAAGCTATTTTTTCTTTTCATTACTGCACTTTTTTGAATCAATTAGATTCATTCCTAATAATTATTCTAACATATTATCACCAAAATACCTCTTGATGTGCCTTCCTTCTTTAAGTATAAACCTTAACAACCCTTCCCAAAATATGAAAAGGATGTCACATTCACCTTAAATAACTGTAAAAAAACAGAAATATAATCTTACCGTTAGTTTATAAATACTTGGTATAGAATTTTTTAAATTTAGATCAAAACAAAGACTATATTTTCATAAGTCGCTATACTCGAAATTATCTAACATGAAACTTCTTCAAGATGGTATAATTATGGAAAGGAAGGTGGTTGAGCCATGAAAAAAAATATAGGTTGGAACAATCTAATGCGTTTTGTCTGGTTAGGATCTATCGGGGCACTCTTAGCAGCTTGCGCTAAATCAATTCCTAACAATATTGTATCCTGGGGACTCCTAGCTATTGGGGGTGCGCTTGCATTTGGATCTTCTCTTACAGGGCTTTACTTTCTTAAAAAAATAGAGTGTAAAAACAGATACTGATTTTTTCATATAGGAAGCATAAGATTGTCAAAACGACACTCTTATGCTTCTTTTTACATACAAAAATCGCCATAACTTAAGAAAGTCACCGCAAATACATTGGACATATTAATAACTAAACATATAGCACCGCGCTAAAATATATAGTAAATTCAAAAGAAATAATTATGAATGGACTATAAAAAAAAATACAAACCCTCCTATCAGAGAGTTTGCTCCCACGTACATCGCTTTTGAAAAAACAGCTTAAGGGGAACTGTTTTTTCCATTTTATCACACAGGTAACAGAAGTGATGTTGAGAAAGTTTTTTTCTGGTTAAAATAACCGGGAAAATTGTACGCTAATGACTACAAAACCTTGTCATTACAGCGTCTTTTTCCTTATGATTTGACTAAAAAGGCCACTTTTCGGTATGATTCAGCTCAGCAAATCGACTACTTTCATGTTGAATATCGTCGAGGAACCTTTATCCCGTGTCGAATCGCCGATCTATTACAAAGAACGGTCGATAACGGAAAAAACACTGACCCCAAAGGCACTTATGTGCCTTTGGGGTCAGCTTCTTCACTTTTACTTAGTGACTAATATTAGCATTTGGGTATAATGTTGTTCCTCCAATTGAAACTTTTATTTCATTTGTTAATGGAACATTTTGTTCATTAATAATTGTTCTCCACCATTCCCATGCAAGACCTGTACATTCTTTCGCCATAACTTTTACATTTTTCGCATTCGCTGGAAGTGGGATCACTGTATTGAAATGGGCAGTTCTGTCTCTACCGTTTCCATCCCAAGTTTTATGAGTTAATACTTCTTTTCCATTTTGATCATATGAGACTTCATCCCAAGATACATCAAATTGAGCAACATATCCACCAGTATGATCAAGCGTCAT
>NZ_FOLV01000055.1 GCF_900112415.1 Bacillus sp. 491mf | reverse complement strand
AATAAACAGCAAGAAAACCAACAGCAGGATCAAAACAACAAGCAGCAGACAAACCAGCAACAAACTCAAAACAACAAGCAGCAAGCAAACCAACAATCAAAGCAAAGTCAAAACAACATTTTCGATTTTAGTAAGCCAGAGCACGAAACCGCTCATTCACTACAAGAATTGATCCAAAAATTACGAGAATCAAGCGACTTTGTTCACTATCATACTTCTGAAGACCCTACTAAACCGTATTGGATTTCATATTTTCGTACGTCAATGGATGGTATGAGATTACAGAATTATTTAATGCCTGCTTTATTGCATCATACTGCACCAACATTAGAAGAAGTAAAAGCAATGATTCCAATCAGCGGACTCATTATTACAAGTGACGTAAAAAAAATTGAAGAAATGGTTTTAAAGGGGCATGCTATCATTCAACTACAAGAACATGATACGGAATGTCTACTTGCAAACATTGCAATTGAAAAATATAGATTACCAACTATACCATTTAACGAATCAACAGTTATAGGACCGCAAGAAGGATTCGTAGAGGATATCGACACAAACATTAATCTTGTTCGAAAACGGTTGCCAGTTCTTGAATTAAAAACAAAAGAACTATTAGTTGGAGAATTATCCAAAACGAAAGTCGTTATCATGTATTTAAGCAATGTAGCAGAAAAAGAAAATGTTACATATTTAGAAGATATCTTAAACACAATTAAGTATGAACAAATTAATGATAGCTATTATATTCCCCAGCTCATGGGTAATACATCTATTTTCCCAACATTTATTAATACAGAACGGGCTGATCGTGTCAGCAACGGGCTCATTGATGGAAAAATTGCTACATTTGTTGATGGCTCACCAAATGTTTTGTTATCACCTGTATCTCTACTGGATTTCTTCATCTCTCCAGAGGATTACAGCGTGTCATGGTTTTATGCAACTTTTTCCCGTTTATTACGTTTTGTCGCAGTTACGTTTTCCATTTGTGCAACGCCCCTATATGTAGCTGTGCTTAGTTATCACTATGAATTAATTCCAAGTGATTTGCTGGAGACATTAATTTTATCGCGGGCACAAGTACCATTTCCGCCTATAATAGAGGCCATTTTCCTAGAGTTAGCTATTGATCTTCTTCGGGAAGCAGGAGCACGATTACCAGTGAAAGTCGGGCAAACGCTCGGCATTGTAGGCGGTATCGTAATTGGACAAGCGTCTGTCCAAGCAGGATTAACAAGTAATATTTTGCTAATCATTGTCGCTTTATCTGCGCTTGCATCGTTTATTACACCGATTTATCAAATGGGCAATGCCGTTCGTTTACTTCGCTTTCCCTTTCTCATACTTGCTGAGTTATGGGGATTATTTGGAATTTCTTTAGGATTTATCTTTCTATTAACACGGCTTTTTCGATTATCATCTCTTCGAAAGCCGTATGGGTTTGTTTATCCATTTCGCAAGCAGTCGACGAAAGACTCTTTCGTACGAATGCCATTATCTAAAATAGATAAGCGCGGCGTTCAAGCAAGGCCACAACATGCTGGGCGTTATATAAAGGAAGTGTTTCAAAAACGGATGACAGATTTCGATGAGTAAAAAGTGAGGAGCGCATATGAGTACAGTTAAAATCAACTATAAAGTATCTCCCATTTTTGTTTTTTTCTTAGTCCATAGCGCGCAATTTGGTGTTGGTGTTCTTGGATTTGCACGTGTTATTGCAAAAGCGGCCGGATACGATGCATGGATGGGCGTTATTATTGCAGGTATCATCATTCATATTATTATGTGGATGATTTACTATTTATTAGAAAGTATAAATGGAAATTTGATTACATTGCATCATCATCTATTCGGAAAACGGATAGGAAATGCATTCAATCTAATCTTTATGGCATATTTCTTTCTTGTCAGTGTCTCCGTTATGCGCACATACGTAGAGATTATTCAAGTTTGGATGTTCCCAACGGCAGCTACATGGAAAGTAACAATCTTTTTATCCATACTTAGTTATTACATTATTTCATCTGGCTTTCGGGTTATGACCGGCATTTGTGTCATTTCTGTTATTGCTACATGTGGATATATCATGCAGCTATTTATAGTTATTAAATATGCAAATTTCGGAAACCTGCTTCCTATATTTTCTCATTCTTTTGGAGATATTTTAAAAGCGGCTCAAGCATCAACTTATACAATGATTAGTTTTGAAGTTATTTTGATGATGTATCCCTTTATCAAAACGCCTGAGAAATCTCATAAATTTGCACAATATGGTATTTTATTTTCTAACTTTTTATATTTATTAAGTACAATCCTTGCTTTTACATTCTTTAGCGAAAAACAATTGTCAAAAACAATTTGGTCGCAGCTATCGATCACACAAGTCATTCACCTTCCTTTCATCGAGCGCCTAGAATATATTGCGATTTCTGGCTATGCACTCATTGTCATTACAAGTATTATCTTACCATTATGGGCTGCAACAAGAGGATTATACGAAGTCTTTCATGTCAAACAAAAGTACATATTAATTTCTTTATTATTTATAACTGTCGTCATTTCACAACTCCTAACCGAACGCCATGACATCAATAATTTTATTACTTATATCTCCAAAGCAAGCTTTTGGCTTGTTTTTGTGTACATCCCAATCTTATTTCTCATAATGTGGGTGAAAAAGAAATGGAAAACTTTAAGAAGCAAGTAATATTCCTTTTTTGTTTATGCTTATTTTTGACAACAGCATGTGTCCCAAAAAGTATCATTGACGACATTAGCCTCATTCAAGGTGCTGTTTTCGATGTCGCTCCAAATACAGATTCAAACCGTGAAAGATTACAAGTGACTTACGTTTGTCCAATTCAGAGAAAAGGGAACAAAGTACAAGTACTTCAAGGCTACGGAAATACAATTAAACAAGTGAAAACAACAACCTCTTTAGAATCGGGACAACCTCTTGCAAGCGGGCAAATACGCGTTACTCTTTTCACAGAAAAATTAGCTAAAAAAGGCCTTTCTAGTGTATTTGATACGCTGATTCGCGATGTGAATATTGGAAACTTAGTATATATTGGTATCCTTGAAGGAGGCGGCAATGGAGAAGGCAAAAAACTTTTATTAGGCAAATACAACACTGCTTCTAACGTAGCAATCTATATCAAAAAAATGTTAGAACAGAATATGAAATCAGGTGACGTACCAAGCGATAATTTATACATGCAAACTTTCCGATATTATCGTGAAGGTCAAGATACATATATGCCTATATTAAAAAAGAAAAAGAACAGCATTAAAATTACCAGTATAGCTCTTTTCAAACAAGATAGATATGTGGGAAAAGTAGAAGAAAAAGATATGTTTCTTCTTAAAACGCTGCTCGATAAAAGTCAACTCGACTCACATGAATTTAAAACAAAGTTAGGCTACACAACGATTAACAACATTCGTTCCTCTCCTTCTTATCATGTATATGTAAAGGACGGAAAGCCTTCCTTTATTATTCACGTAAAAATGGCAGCTCGTATTCAGGAAATTTCGAAGCATACCAACTTAGAAAACAAAAAAAATGTAGAAAAAATACGAAAAGACATTGTAAAGAGTTTGAATACAGATGGAGAAAAATTAGTAAAAAAGCTTCAATCTCTAGGTGCAGATCCACTCGCTTTAGGTGCGAGATTTAAACAGCACTACCGACCGTTTCAATTAAAGGAATGGAGAAAAATGTACAAAGACGTTCCTGTAAAAGTACAATATGATGTTGATATTACAAATTCAGGAGTTATTGAATAAATATTTCATCCTCTTTCCTAATTCGAAACCGGAAAGAGGCTTCCCCTCAAAATGGCTTTTCATATTACATTTCATTCCATATACTAAAGGGTAAGAGTTTTAAACGGGGGGATCTCATGCCTAAAAAATTAATAAAGCCTATGTTACATATCATTCTCTTTTGTACTGTCTTTTTATTTGCTCATACCTATTTAAAAAATGCCTCGCTTACTCGTTATCTCCTTGTAACAGTGCCAATTCTTATCATTGGAATGTTTGGAATAGATATCGCGTTATCCTTAATAGAAAAAAAGGAATAGCATTTATAAAAGTAGAATGTACACTGCCCTAATCAAAATCATGTTACAATAACAATCGGACAAAAACGAGAGAGGATGAAACAACATGACAAACGAAAAGGGTTTAGATAAAGGTTACGAACTTGTTGCGAAAATGCATGAAGTATTCGGTCACCCAGTTGCAGATGCACCAACAAAATTAACAGAAGAGCGTGCAAAAATTCGTGCGAGCTTCATGCAAGAAGAACTAGAAGAGTTCTTAGAAGCAAACACAGTGGAAGACCAATATGATGCACTAATTGACTTAATTTATTTTGCATTTGGAACATTTGCTGAAATGGGTGTACGCCCTGATAAAGGATTTGAAATTGTTAATAATGCAAACATGGCAAAATTATTCCCAGACGGTAAACCACGCTTCCGCGAAGGTGACGGCAAAATTTTAAAACCTGAAGGATGGGAAGCACCAGAACCACAACTTCGTGCGGAAATCGAGCGTCAGCGTCAAGAAGCAAAAAAATAATATATGATTTCCATTTGAAAAGGAGCCACCTGTTAAATGGCTCCTTTTCTCTATTTCTTTTTCGAATCTCCCATTTGGGGTTGCTTTCCTTTCGAAGCATTTGTATCGAAATTAGGCTGTCTTTGACCAGTATTGTTACTTCTACCTTTTCCCATATGTAACACCTCCTTCTTTTTTATCATTCCCAATTAAAAAATCTCCTTGCATGGAAGGAGATTTTACATAATTGATTAATTTTACATTTTATTGGCCTTGATACGGCGTTCCATAATGATGGCCATGATGATGATGATGTGGGTGATAAATAACATGTTGATAGCCATGATAATGGTGGTGATGTGGATGATATGGATGATACCCTACATGATGATAGCCATAAGGATATCCTCCATGTGGATAATGCCCTACTTGTGCCGGTGGAAATCCCCCCATACCGTATGGATTCGGCATTTGTCGTTGTTCATTATAATTCATTCGATTCACCTTCTTCTTCACGATTGGCTTTGCCTTAGTTATCATATTGCGAAAAGGAAAATAGGTGTTTGTCTTCTCTAAAATTGAGTTCTTCCATCCCGTATAAAACATAAAAAGAGCACCTAAAAACAGGTGCTCTTTCTCATTAGTTTGCTACGATATTTACAAGTTTTCCAGGAACAACAATTACTTTACGAACTGTTTTCCCTTCAATTTGTTCTTTAATTGCTTCAACTGCAAGTTGTTCCATTTCTTCTTTTGATGCGTCTTTTTTCATTGTTAACTTCGCACGTACTTTACCCATGACTTGAACAACGATTTCCACTTCATCTTCTACAAGTTTAGACTCATCAAATGTTGGCCAGCTTACATATGAAACTGTTTCGTTATATCCAAGCTTGCTCCATAGTTCTTCCGCAACGTGCGGTGCAACTGGCGCTAGCATTTTCACGAAACCTTCTACATATTCTTTCGGAAGTGTTTCTGCTTTATATGCATCGTTAATGAATACCATCATTTGAGAAATTGCAGTGTTAAAGCGAAGCTCTTCATAGTCTTCTGTTACTTTCTTCACTGTTTGGTGATATACTTTTTCAAGATTTTTGTTTGGTGCATCTGTAATTTTCTCGCTTAGTTCACCGTTATCTTGAACAAATAGACGCCATACACGATCTAAGAAACGACGTGCTCCGTCAAGACCATTTTCAGACCAAGCAATGGAAGCATCTAATGGTCCCATAAACATTTCGTATAAACGAAGTGTATCTGCACCGTGGCTTGCTACGATATCATCAGGATTTACAACGTTACCTTTTGATTTACTCATTTTCTCGTTGTTTTCTCCTAAAATCATACCTTGGTTAAATAGTTGTTGGAACGGCTCTTTCGTTGGAACTACACCGATATCATATAATACTTTATGCCAGAAGCGCGCATATAGTAAGTGAAGTACCGCATGCTCCGCACCGCCAATGTAAATATCAACTGGAAGCCATTGTTTTACTTTTTCAGGATCTACAAGTGCTTCGCTGTTGTTTGGATCAATGTAGCGCAGGTAATACCAGCAGCTACCTGCCCATTGCGGCATTGTGTTTGTTTCACGGCGACCTTTTTTACCAGTCTCAGGGTCAACCACATTTACCCACTCATCAATGTTCGCAAGTGGAGATTCACCTGTACCAGATGGACGAATGTTCTCTGTTTTCGGAAGAACTAATGGTAATTCTTCATCTTTCACAGCTGTCATTGTGCCATCTTCCCAATGGATAACTGGAATTGGCTCACCCCAGTAACGTTGACGGCTGAATAACCAGTCACGAAGACGATATGTTACTTTTTGATTTCCTGCACTTGTTACTTCAAGCCATTCAATCATTTTCACAATTGCTGCTTCTTTATTTAATCCATCTAGGAATGCAGAGTTAATGTGTGCACCATCACCTGTATGTGCTTCTTTCGTAATGTCTCCGCCTTCTACAACTTCTTTCATAGGAAGATCAAATGTTTTCGCAAACTCATAATCACGCTCATCATGCGCTGGAACCGCCATTACTGCACCTGTTCCATAGCTTGCAAGCACATAGTCAGCGATCCAGATTGGTAATTTTTCACCGTTTACTGGGTTAATCGCATAAGCACCTGTGAATACACCTGTTTTTTCTTTCGCAAGCTCTGTACGCTCTAAATCACTCTTCGCTTTTACAGAATCAATATAAGCTTCTACTGCTTCTTTTTGCTTCTCTGTTGTAATTTCGGCAACAAGTGCGTGTTCTGGAGCCAGTACACAGTACGTTGCACCGAATAATGTATCCGGACGTGTTGTAAATACAGTAAATTTCTCATCTGTACCGTTGATAGCGAAGTGAACTTCTGCACCTTCAGAACGACCAATCCAGTTGCGCTGCATATCTTTTAAGCTCTCTGGCCAATCAAGCTCATCTAAGTCTTCTAGTAGACGATCTGCATAAGCTGTAATTTTCAGCATCCATTGTCTCATTGGACGACGCTCAACAGGATGTCCGCCGCGCTCACTCACGCCATCGATTACTTCTTCGTTCGCAAGTACAGTACCAAGTGCTGGGCACCAGTTTACAGGGATTTCATCTACGTAAGCTAATCCTTTTTCAAATAGCTGTAAGAAGATCCATTGTGTCCATTTGTAGTAGTTTGGATCTGTCGTATTTACTTCACGGTCCCAATCGTAAGAGAAGCCTAATGCTTTAATTTGATTACGGAACGTGTTAATGTTTTTCTCTGTAAATTCTGCTGGGCTATTTCCAGTATCAAGTGCATATTGCTCTGCTGGAAGACCGAATGCATCCCATCCCATTGGATGAAGAACGTTGTAACCTTGCATACGTTTCATACGAGATAAAATATCCGTTGCTGTATATCCTTCTGGATGCCCTACGTGCAGCCCTGCACCTGATGGATATGGGAACATATCTAGTGCGTAAAATTTTGGTTTGTCTGTTTCATCTGGCGTACGGAATGTTTTGTTTTCTTCCCAATACGCTTGCCACTTCTTTTCAATTTCTTGATGATTGAAGCTCATGAAATACCCTCCATTCAAATTTTCTATATTTTTTCACCGCCAAAAATACAAAAAACCCCTCATCCCAGAAAAGGGACGAGAGGTTATATTCCCGCGGTACCACCCTAAATTAATGTAATAATACATTCGCTTAGATCCGTAACGTGGATAAACGGCAATTGCTACTTTGTTTCACAACTGCAACTCAAAGGCGAGTTCATAACGAAACGTGGATTGACTTGCACCGACCGTCAACTCTCTAAACCAGCTTCTATTACTACTACTCCTTCTCACTGTTATTACATATGAGTTATTTAAAGTATATTCTAAAACAAGTTGCATGTTCCGTCAAACTAAACTGCAATTTTTTCTTCTGCTTCTTCAACACGTACTTTCTTATCATACATACTCGTTGCGATAATAGCTACTACAAGCATGACCATAATCGCTATAAACAATACTTCCATATTATACAAATCTACAATTGCGCCGCCAACAACCGGTCCAAACATCTTCCCAACAGTCGCTGCGCTATTTACAACACCTTGATAGAAACCGATTTTATCCTTTGGTGCAAGGATATTCGCAATCGTTGGCACAGCTGGCCAGACAAATAATTCACCAATTGTTAATGTCACCATTGCGACAAGGAACATTGTAAATTGCTGCGCTTGACTTAACACGATAAACGACACTGCGAAAATACCAATTCCAATCATAATTTGTTGTTTTAAAGAACGTTTCATCGCGCGAATAATCATACTTATTAATGGCTGTGCACAAACAATCATCGCTCCGTTGATCGTCCATAATAAACTATAATGACGAAGACTAATATTCAGCTCCTGCATGTGCGTCGCAATCGCTCCTTGCCACTGTACATACGTAACCCAGCATAAAGCATATGCTACACATACAATAAGAAGCGCCTTGAATTCTAGTGTAAGTGGCCAACCATTTTTCGTTTTTTCTTTTACTGCTACACGTTTCTCTTTCTTATCCTCCATACCACGGAAGCCAATAAAAGCGATTAAGAAGAAAATAAAGTATAAAATAAAGTTCGCTAAGAAAATATAATCGAAGCGATAAGAAGCAACTAAACCACCACACGCCGTCCCAACAGCGATCCCGACGTTTTGTCCAACATACATCGCATTAAATGCTCTTCGGCCGCCTTCTGGCCAAACCGATCCGACCATCGCATACATCGCCGGAAAGACCATTCCAGAACCAAATCCAATTAACGCAAGCCATACAATATAAAATGGCCAGCCATGGAAAAATACAAGACCTAAAATTGATAATAATGTAATTACAATTCCAACTAAAATGGACTTATATCCGCCCCATTTATCAAATAAAACACCGCCGAGTAAATTACCAATTACTCCTGTTAACGAGTTAATCATTAATACCATTCCAGCCACAGATAATGATTTGCCTAAATGATCATGTAAATAAATCGTATTAAAAGGCCATAAAAAAGAAGCACCCGTGACATTAATAATCATCCCGGCTACTAATAGCCATACTTTCCTTGGCATATTTCCCCTCCTATTCTATTTTTTCGTTCCTATATAACAGTAAAATTGTAGTCGTTTTTAAATAAGAAGGCAACTGATTAATAGTTAGTGACATTCAGATAATGAGATGTAAACTATATAAATATAGGTTAAAAGACTAACATAAAAGCCTTTTCTTTTTAGGTGGGCGAGAGCGTCTGGCCATGCATAGAAGCGGTTAGGGCCTTTTTTTGCCACATGCAATGGTTTAAAACAAAGGGAGCAAACAAGTGCAGGTCATAATGTATTCTGCATAGCAGCAACTTATATGTCGAAAAATTTTAAAAATAATTACCGAAGGGTTTTTACTTCGAAATACCGTTTTATACAAACCAAATACAAATATGGTGTATTATAGAAGAAATTAAAGATAATGTAATGACATACAAATATTTATATTAGGGGAAAAATTATGAAAAAAGCTCGTTTTTATTTTATTTTTGCTTTCATCTTACTCACTCTTTCTTGTATTCCGATGTTTCATATACTAAGAGAGTTATGGATTGTAACAAAAATAGAAAACACTTATGAAATACACGAAGCCTATATAGATAAAGATGGATTTGAAAGTTCATTAGATGTCCAAGAATTAAATGTGAATGGCATCAATCTTAAAATAGAGGAAGAAAAAACAAATAAACTAGCACCACTTACTATTTTTGATGCAGAAGAAAACGTTCCTCCTGGTGAAATCGTTAAGATTCATCTTTTTATAAATAATAAAGAAGTTTCTATCCCTGATGAGATATGGCTCTCCAATCGACAAAAAGGTGGAAAGTATTTTTCATGGTTAGATGTATTAACCGTAAAAAACAAACGAACTGATGAACAGCAAGTTTATTTTGTGCAGAGATTAACAAATGATCATGATCCTATGAAAAAAAGAAAATGGAAAATTATTTGTATCAATCAAGATGGCACTTCTTTCGAAAAACGCTTCACTTATGCCGAACGAAGTAATCATAATCTTGGTGTAGAACTTATTAATTTCTCGGATACGGGTTTAATGTCGATGGGGCATCATTCAGACATAATGGGAGCATATCCAAACGTGTTCTTTCCTTTACTTTATCCAATACTCACATGTTTATTAGGCGTTATATTGCTAATTATAGCAATTGTATTAAGAATAAATAAGAAAAAAATTCATAGTTAAAGCTCCTTCTCTTCAATTGAAGGAGCTTTAACTATGATATATAAAGTGAATCTTCCGCCATTATTTTTTCATCTCCTGCAAATAGTGGAGTAAAGCTTATGCTAATCCAAAAATCAAAATGGTTATTTCTCATACTTTACAGGATTGGGAGAATACACTGAAGTTTCATCCTCCTTATAAATCACGTGATTTAAATGTACGAATCGCTATAAAAATAGCTGCTAACACATAGAAAACAGCATAAACAATCATCATGTTACTCGGCGCTGAAACACTCCCGAACACTCCTTGTGAAGCGATTGATAAAGGGTCGTCTGATGAATCAAATAAATAGATTGTCATTTTACGATACATCGTATCAATTGGGAATAAAAGGCTTGCGATTATGCCCATGTTTACAAGTGCTGTTTTTTGGGCCAATGTACCGATTTGCTCAACAAATCCACCAATAAATCCAGTGCCGTATAAAATAATTAACACAATGCCAGCATTTAATGTTGCCATACGCGTGCTTAGTAATATCGCGATGCTAATTAAAATAACGGGCTGTATTAAAAAAAGAACCAATGCTTTTATAATCTGTGTCGCCGTGAAGTCTAAATGAAACGTACTCCCTCCCATTGTTTGATGAATGAGCACGATACTTATAAACAAAAAAGCTGCGTACGCAATCAGTAACAAGCATAAGCCGATCCATTTCCCCATTAAAAATGAAAAGCGTGAGATTGGCCTCGTTAGCCACGTATCAATTTGATGACTTTCAATTTCATTTGCAATACTGCCAACACTACTTAAAATAGCTAACAACGCAGTAATAAACGAAGAAAAGTATAACCCAATTCCAAGAAGTTGTGTAGAAAAGAAACTCTTACTCATAAAGTCTTGAGCTGACGAAAGACCGTTAGATTCGTTTGGAATGATTTCACCGACAGCATAATGAATGGCCACTCCATAAAATATTAAAAAGGCAAAAGTCATACATAACGTAATGGTAAAAATACGCTTTAACAGAATTTCTTTAAATGATAATTTGGCGATTGTCCACATGCTGCGTCCCCTCTTTCTTATTTACCCAGTACATAAACACATCTTCCAAATGCGGGTGAACCGGATTTAACTGATACACAGGAATGTGTAGTGATACAAATACTTCTAACAATCTAGGAATGTCATTTTCTTGTTGCAAAGTTATAATCCAACGTTTACGATTTTGCTGTTCTTCTATCTTCCTTACATTTTTAATAAACGGAGGCAGTTGTTTAAAGAATAATTCGCTCTTTTCACCAAGTGTTACTTCAACTTCTGTTTGGATCATCATTAATGAGCGCCAATCTCCTTGTATAATTAGCTCTCCCTTATTAATAATCGCCACATGATCACATACATGTTCAATTTCATTTAATAGATGGCTGTTTAAAAATACTGTCTTTCCTTGGTCCCGAAGCTCTTCCATTAGATGACGCACTTCTTTTCGCCCGATTGGATCAAGTGCTGATGTTGGTTCATCTAAAAAAATCAATTCTGGATCAGAAAGCAAGGCACAAGCCAGTCCGATACGTTGCTGCATTCCTTTTGAATAACCGCGAATTTTTTCTTTTTCCCTTCCCTTTAAACCTACTTTTTCAATAACCTCATTCATTTTTGCTTTCCTCTCTCGAAAAGGAAGATCACATAATTTCGCATGCGTTTCAAGTAACTGCCAACCGGTCAGCCAATCAGGATAGCGAAACAACTCCGGTAAATAACCAATGCGCCGTTTTGATTCAATCGTCCCAATCGGCTGTCCTAGCATTTGTGCTGTTCCAGAATCAGGGTGAATTAACCCAAGCATCGTTCGCACAAACGTACTTTTTCCTGCACCGTTAGGACCTATAAATCCGAATACAGTACCGCGCGGCACCTCTAATGAAATGTTGCGGATACCACCTTTTCCGTTATATTGTTTTGTTAAATTCTTTGTTTGAATAATCCAGTCTTGGTTCATTTTTTACCTCCGCTCAATACAGGAACAGAGCCGCCCCCTTTTTGCGGAGCCGCTCTTGTTCAATCATTATTTTAGTTCATTTGCCAGTTTAATAAGATCGTTTGCATTCATATCTTTCCCTTGCCCTTTATGTTGCTCGATCATGTGCATTTTCCCATCTTTCTCCCAAATCAACACGTTTTCATATTCAGCACTATATAAAACGGCCTTTACTCCTTGAACCTTTGTCTCTGATGTTTTTGCATCTTTTGCTACATAAGGAATCGGTAATGTATGTGTCCAATCTTGAATACCTGCAAGTTGTGTTTTCACATTCCCAGGAATAATCGGAAGCTCTAAAACTGTTTTTTGTAATTTCGCAACATCTACACCTTCTGGAACAGAAATTTTTGGTGCATCAATTACATTATAAGAAAAACCACTTGATGCTCGATTGCCCTCAATTTCTATTTGTGTGCGTACTGATTCCGGAACTGTGACCGAAAACTGTTTGCCATTCAAAGCACTCTCAAACTGCGTATTGCTTTGTAGTTGTTTCAACAACTTATTAGCTTTTTCTGTATCGAGTTCAAATTGCATAATAAATGATGGGTTCACATCTACATTCGTTACACGGTATCCATTTGGCACTTTTGGGACAGCATATCCAGCTTCTCTTGCTTGTTGATCCGACTGAAAATGAGCATCTTTTTTGCTTCCATTATCTTTGATTCCTATTTTACCAATTCCTTTAATGGACTTCTCTCCTTCTTCCGTTTTAGAGATCCATCCTTCAATTTCACGTAAGTCCGAATCGGTAAGTTGAACGAACTGTACATCCTTTACTCGAAAAATCGATAACAAGTTACTTGCTCCTGCTCGTACTTCTGGAACTGTTAAAGACACACACACAACTGCTGCTGCCGCTGCTGCAGTAATCCAACGTTTAGATGATTTCTTCATATTCTCCCATCTTCCCTTCTTTTTAATTTCCTCACTGTTTGTTTTTTCCGTCTTATGATTTTGTATATTTTGTTCAAAGGTGTTCCAAGCTCGATCAACGTCGATATCAACATCTTGACCAACGTTTGTGAATTCATCATCCAATACCACTTGTCCCCATTGATTAAGCTTGCTCATTTCTTCTAACTTCTGTTGACATGATTTACATTGGTCAAGATGTTGAATATATTGTTTTCTTTCATCGCGGTTTAACTCTCCATCTAAGTACGCCTGAATAAATCCAATATCTTGGCATTTCATTTGTCACTCCTCCTTTATCCCTCTATACATCTTCCGAAATTTTGCCTTAGCTCGTGCTAGCATTGTTCCAACCGAAGACACTTCCATATGAGTAGCCTCCGCGATTTCTTTATATTGAAACCCTGAAAACTTCATTAATAAGAGGGTACGTTCACGCTCATCCATCTCTTTTAATGTACTTTGTACACGAGTAATTTCTTCTTTTTGAATACATTGTTCTTCCGATGACGGACTGCTAATTGACTGCTTATAATTTGCTTCTTTTTCGATTCTTGCTTGATGCCTTTTTTCAGATCGTAAATAGTTATATGCTGCATAAATAGATGCTTTTGCAAGCCATGCCGATACACTTTCAATTTGTTTCCATTCTGTATGATATAATTGCAAAAATACTTCTTGCGCTAAATCTTCAGCAATTGCTTGCTCTCGCACAATCCTCATAATTTGTCTCACAACGTGAGCATAATATTGTTTAAATACATCTTGAAACTCTATATTGGAAACTGAATCTTGTTCATATATATTTAACAATGAAGCTTTCACCTCCACTCGTTTCTTCCTCCTTATTGGCTACTGTCACTATAAAGAAACCACAAATTTGCGGTTTGTGACAAAAAGATAAAAAATATTTTATCACCCTATGAAAAAAAGAAAAAAGCATTTTTTTTAAATGGGCGAGAGGGACTGGCGATGTATAGGAGCGGTCAGGGCCCTTTCCTGCCACGCGCGAAGTTTTAAAACAAAGAAAGGTAGCAAGGTGCTTTGTCATTTTTGTCTTCGTAGCAGCAATCTATATGCCGAAAACTTCTAAATGAAATGTATAGCTGAATAGTTACAATTTATCCACAAAATGGTACAAAATACATATAACCATTTTTCAAGGAGAAGCAAATGAATACTAAAAAAGCACAAAAAGAAATCAAGAAAACAAAGAGAAAAGTAGGAATTGTATTACTTTCTATGTTGATTATCGGAGTTGGTTTTGTATATTGGAAGTTTTTTAGTTTGCAAGGTGTTCCAACTGGAAAACTAATTCGAACAATTGAGTCCCCAAATGGAGAGTATAAAATTAAAACTTATTTCCATGATGGCGGATCATTAAGTGCAGACGATGTTAGAGGCGAATTAGTCCATCTGAAAACGAATTCTACTAAAACGATATACTGGAATTATCCAGATAAAGATCCATTTGTTGAATGGCTTAATGAAACTACAGTTAAAATTGGAGATCAAACTTTACATATTCCGAAACAAGAAACATATGATTGGCGTGACGATAAAAACCATACGGGAGCATATCCTAAACAATTTATGAAATAAAGTGAAACTTTAATCAGTGGAGGTTTTCTTCATCCCCCACTGATTATTAGTTGAACCAATCGGGCTTTTACGGGCAGTTTATCTCCTACCTAACTTCTTAAGAAAAGCGGAAGCGGCTCGCTCAGAATCGCAGGACGCCCTCGCCCCTGACAGAGAGGCGCTTTTTGCCTCGTCCGAGGGGGCGAAACGACCGGAGGTTCTAGCCGCTGGAGCTGGACAATGCTTCCGCTGAATTTTGAGGTGGGAGTATTACTGCCCACGAATAGCGGGATGAATAAGAATAACCCACAAAGATTTTATTTTCTCTGTGGGTTTTGGCTTTCATTCTTCATTCAACTATTTTACCAGTACTGTATAATTCCCTGTTCCACCGCCATATTTATATACACTCAAGTAATATTTCCCTGGCTTCGCATTATAATTTCCAAGTAATTTATTTCCGTCGCGTTTCGTTGGATAAGCGGCATAATTATTAAGATCTGATTCAGAATATAATACCCAATTCAGTCCAATGTTTTGTTCATTCGTAACGGTAATCTGTAAATCTTTCGGATCCTTTACATCAATAACAAACCGGTCAACTTGATCTTGATCACTTAGGCTTCCTCGTAATAACATGTTCAGAGATAGCGGATTTGCTGTATTAAATTCATTATTCGGTTCTTTTTCTACAGTAGGATCCTCTTCCGTATTCACGCCGCTAAACACAACATCATATTCAACTTGTCCAGCGCTATTCACGCGGTGATTCACGAAATAAGCAGTCAATGTTTTGTATCCGCTCCACTCTTTTTCGGAAAGATGTTTTAGCATATCATTCGTTGCTTGATTCATCGCTTTCCAGTCCTCAGTTTCTCCTTTTGACGCACTTCCTGTATATGTTCCTTGTAGTGTAAATGTATTAAAGAATTGTGATTTATTCTTTGTCACCTTCACATCTTTTAACTTCGCTTCATTTGTAATATCTGCAGTAACATCTGAAAGCGCTTTCTGAGGATGCTGTGCTAAATAATCATCTGATACTTGCGGAATTGTATACTTATCACGATTATTAATCAGCATTTGCATATAAGATTGATAGTCTGCATTTAATTGATTATCTTTACTTAATGCAGAGCGGTATGCATCGTAACCTGGGACATCATTTGCACGAATTAAATCATGTATTTTATCGAACATCTCAGGGCGGTTATTATACATATAAGACTGCAATGCAAATGAATAGTTATAAAAATCCCACGTTCCGTATTTTGCATTTAATGTTTGCTCTGCCGTGTATCGTTTTGCTGGATCATTAGATAATCCGCCAATTATACTTTTTCGCGGTACAACGCTATCTAATCGTGTTGATCCTGCAAAGAACTCCGCATTCCCTTCTTCATACCAAGTCAGACGTTCATTTTGATACAAGTCTCCTTGTCCCCATAGTCCAGGAACTTCGTATCTTCCCTGTAAATAGTGTGTAAATTCATGACGGAATAATTCTTCTAAACTATAAATACTTTGCTGTGGTGTACGTTCATATGTAAAGAACGTTCCGATTCCTTCAATGTAAATACCACCATTATTCGTTTCATAACCATACAATTGACGGTTAAATTGATATTCTTCCGGACTATTGTAGATGACCATTGTTAACACATCATCAGCATGTCCACTTTCGAGCGGCTTATCACTACCAACTGTACGATAAAATTGAGATCGCACTTCTTTTGCCGCCCAGTATAAGCGTTTAACTTTGTCTTCGCTAACTTTATCTCCCGCTTTCAAGACGATTGCTCCGTCATCAAATGTATACGTTTTCGGTAAGTATTTCTTTTTACCATCTTCTCGAATTTGATCTAAATTTATTGTTTTTCCGTTCGCATCTACTCCGCCGTAATTTGTAGTAATTTGATCTGCCGCAACAAAATATTGCTCCCCTAAATATGGATAAATCCGCATCGCTTCTGTAACAACTTGCTGTCCTTTTGTTGGTGTACTATGGAGCTTGCCAAATCGGCCAGCATAGTAAATTCCGTTATTAATTAACCATCCGTTTTTATCTGTTACCGTACCAATTAATGCAAAACGATTGATTTCATTAATAAAACTATCAATGTTTCGATACCACATCGTATCTTTTGGTTCCTTGCCCGTAGTATACATATACGACTGAACTTCATAATCAATTCCTTTCAGCAATTCATATACAGCATTTCCTTTTGTTATGTCTTCAATGAAAGTTGCAAGATTATCGTTATATTGTTTGAAGATTCCACCTGCATATTGAATAACTTCAGCATCAGCTGATGCGTTTCCAATCAGCTTTCCATACAATGAAATAACTTTGTTTTGTTCCGACGTACCAAGTTTAAAATTTGGATTTCTTGCAATCGATTTTAAAGCTGGTAAACATTTATCATGATAGCTACGCTCATTTAGTTTACTTAATTCATCATGATAAAAACCTAAATAAAATGCCGCACGTAGAGTTTCTCCTAATGTCTCAATTCCTTTTGAATCATCTTTCGTATAAGCTTGTCCTTGTTCTACTAGTTTATCAATGATTGCTTGCATCCGGCTATCATCTTGATAAAACTTCAAACTATCATTCGTAAACTGAAATAATTCTGGAATTTGATACCACTTAATCGTAACAAGAAGATCGGTTAATTGTTTATTGCTTAATTGATTCAATTCAGCCATCGAATATTTTTTTTCTTCAGCTAACTGTTTAGCATTCTCGTTTGGCACTAATGGACGCTGCGATAAATCAGCTAACTTTAACCGTTTTGTAAAAGAGCCATTTTCTTGCACGTTCGATGAGTGCGCTAATTCATCAACGGATTTCTGTATTCCTACCGGCTCCATTTGTAATACATTCTTCGTATTTTTTTCTTTTGTCTCTGCTTGAATTTGCAGGCCATTACATGACATCGTAACAAGTCCCACACCAAGCATCAGTTTATAAACCTTTGAGTATTTTACCATGCTATTTTCTCCTTTTTTATAAAATAGTGAAAATTCTGAATTTTTAGTCTAAAAATTTTATATATCTCTCTATTAAAAACAGCTTCCCCCAGTTATGTCCGTAGAATCAGCGGCCTGTATTTTCAATAAGCATTCTCTTATTACAACTACTGCTAAATCCCCCCTCCTTCCACATTTCATACAAGCAAGAACTGTGCCAATATGTATTTTCACAAAATAGACGCATTTTAAGTAGGATTATCAAAAATTTATACACTCATAATTTAGTCATGTATAATTTTTTTGACATAATCCCACTCACATTCTAAAGAAAATAATTCTATTAGAATGAAATGTGTCAAATTATCGAAAAATGTCGAATTAATAAGAATATTGTCTTTTTTTCGTTGATTCATTTTCTTTTTAATGATACACTCATATCATAAAGAAAGAGTAAAATGAAAAAACCCTTCAGCTTTATAGTTTTCCGAAAATTAAGTTTTTCTGACCATTTTACTGTTCACTTCCATGCTTGTGTTTCTCCTACTCTTTCTTTTTAGCGTCCCCCATATCAAGCTACCCTTCTTGATATGGGGGATTTGTGTATAAAATCCTTGTTCATTAAAAAAAGCACTTTTGAAAATTTCACAAGTGCTTTTTAAAGTTAGCAAATTATCGATTCATAAATTGCATTCCTATATCTGTTGCATCTTCTTTATTTAAGTGATAAATCGTTTTGTTTCCAACACATTGAACATATGCTTCAGCATAGTATGGTTCAACGCTAAACAATACTACATGAAATGTAATTCTTTTCCCGTCATCTAGCACAAAATCAATTTTACGGTGGGAAGATTGTTCAAAAAATCTCTTCTTAAAAAATTCTTTTTGCGTTACTACTTTTTTTGAACTGATTAACTTTTGAAACACATCTCTCGCCTCTTGGCCACCATCTGTAATCATCCCCCCAGCAACCGAATCTGTTTCTAGATATGTTACCTTTGAAATCATATCGGGTGTTAGTGCTACTTTATCTTCGTGTTCGATTAAAAAGATATACATAAATAAAGGAACGAATATAAATAATAACCCTAAAATAAATATGCCTATTTTTTTCTTATTCATTTTCTATACCCCCTTGTGTAATCGTAACACAACAAGCCTTTATAACAGTTATGAACACTCCCCCACTTAGCAAAGCTTGAAGTGAGGGTTTCTAACGTTTTGACCTAACGGACGATTAACGTCAGTGGAGTTAACACACTAGCGAGCTGTTCCACGCCTAACCCCTCTATCCCGTTTGTCCATGCATTCGGGACTACTTTTCGTAAAATATTAGCCGCAGCATTTGCATCTGCGTTGATTTCGATTCCTTTCGCAGAACGATACATACCACGCTTCATTCGTTTTCCTGAAAAAGTTGCATTTTGGTCATTTGTTCCATACGTTGGAATGAAGTCATGATCTAGAAAACTTGCTTTTGATGTGTAAGATTCCTCGATTACAACAACTTGAATGCCTACCGCACTCGCTTTGTATGTAATCATTTGAATCAATAAACTATGCGGGATA
>NZ_FOLV01000069.1 GCF_900112415.1 Bacillus sp. 491mf | reverse complement strand
AACTCCTTACGTCGTATCCTTTTATCCTCACTCCCTGGTGCTGCTGTTACTGCCATCCAAATCGATGGCGTATTACACGAATTTTCGACAGTTGAGGGTGTAGTAGAAGACGTTACAACGATCATCTTAAACTTGAAAAAGTTAGCTCTCAAAATCTACTCTGAAGAAGAGAAGACTCTCGAAATCGATGTACAGGGCGAAGGTATTGTCACAGCTGCTGATATTACTCACGATAGTGATGTTGAA
The DNA here is from genome assembly GCF_900112415.1 of Bacillus sp. 491mf. GTDB lineage: Bacteria > Bacillota > Bacilli > Bacillales > Bacillaceae_G > Bacillus_A. The sequence goes on along the minus strand of NZ_FOLV01000069.1, from coordinate 10,745 downwards.
ATCTTAAATCCAGATTTATACATTGCAACGTTAGCAAAGGATGCGCATTTCCGCGTGCGTTTAACTGCAAAGCGTGGCCGTGGGTATACACCGGCTGATGCAAATAAGAGCGAGGATCAACCAATAGGTGTAATTCCTATTGATTCTATTTATACTCCAGTATCACGTGTGACTTACCAAGTGGAAAAGACACGTGTTGGACAAGTGGCAAATTATGATAAGCTTACGCTTGATGTATGGACGGATGGAAGCATCGGGCCAAAAGAAGCTATCTCTTTAGGTGCCAAAATCTTAACAGAGCATTTAAACATCTTTGTTGGTTTAACTGACGAAGCGCAAAATGCTGAGATTATGGTCGAAAAGGAAGAAGATCAAAAAGAAAAAGTTCTAGAAATGACAATTGAAGAACTTGATCTTTCTGTTCGTTCTTATAATTGCCTAAAACGTGCAGGTATTAACACTGTACAAGAGCTTGCGAATAAAACTGAAGAAGATATGATGAAAGTTCGTAACTTAGGACGTAAATCTTTAGAAGAAGTTAAGCATAAGCTTGAAGAATTAGGTTTAGGCTTACGTAAAGACGACTGAGGATTTAAATTCATCAACGAAGGAGGGAACTACGAATGGCATACAGAAAATTAGGCCGTACAAGTGCGCAACGTAAAGCTATGTTACGTGACTTAGCTACTGATTTAATTATCAACGAGCGCATTCAAACGACAGAAACTCGTGCAAAAGAACTTCGTTCTGTAGTGGAAAAAATGATCACTTTAGGTAAACGCGGAGATCTTCATGCTCGTCGTCAAGCAGCTGCTTACATTCGTAATGAAGTTGCTAATGCTGAGACTGGTCAAGATGCATTACAAAAATTATTCGCTGATGTAGCTCCACGCTACGCTGAGCGTCAAGGCGGATACACTCGTATTGCAAAAATTGGTCCACGTCGCGGTGACGCTGCACCAATGGTAATTATCGAGTTAGTATAATGACAAGCAAAAGGGCAGGACAGTACTTTTTAAGTAACTGGTCATGGCCCTTTTTTTTTAAGTATAGAAGAAAGCGTTTATCTTGCTATTTGCAGGCTGTAAGACTCTTATTTCAAGATTCAGAGAGAAGTGAGAGAAACTGCTGGCATGTGCAAGATTGGTGAGCTTTTCGTCTCCCCTGGATGGAAGTTTCACGTTATTTGGCTGAATAATGGAAGAGGGTGTCCACAAGTGAAAAAAGAGAAGCTTCGTGCTGAGAACATATCATTTCAATATCCTCAAGCTGCTTCTTACGCCCTGCGTGACGTTTCATTCTCTTTATATGAAGGAGAATGGGTATCTATTATTGGGCAAAATGGGTCAGGAAAATCAACGCTTGCAAAGTTATTAAATGGTTTGTTTTTACCATCAACAGGAACAATTACTGTAAATGAATCACTTGTTTTATCAGAAGAAACTGTATGGGATATTCGAAAACAAATCGGAATGGTGTTTCAAAACCCAGACAATCAATTTGTCGGAACAACTGTACAAGATGATGTTGTCTTTGGGCTTGAGAATGCCGGAATGCCCAGGGAACTAATGGTAGAACGTATGAAACATGCTTTGGAGCTCGTGCGAATGGAAGAGTTTCAAAATGAAGAACCTCATTATTTATCGGGTGGGCAAAAGCAGCGCGTTGCAATTGCCGGCGTACTAGCACTCCAGCCGTCTATTTTAGTATTAGACGAGGCAACATCTATGCTTGACCCCCAAGGTCGTAAAGAAGTGGTAGAAACGGTAAGAGATCTTGTTCGCACGAAGGGAATTACAGTTCTTTCGATTACTCACGACTTAGAAGAAGCGGCGCAGTCCGATCGTATTATTATTTTAAATCGTGGAGAATTACTAGAAGAGGGAACACCTGAACACATTTTTCAATCACCGAAAATGTTGCAAGACATCGGTTTAGACGTACCATTTTCAATAAAAATGGCAGAATTATTGAAAAGCAATAATATTCCTTTACAATCAATGCATCTTACAATGGAAAGTTTGGTGAGCGAACTTTGGAGATTACATTCCAAAAAGTAGAGCATCGTTATCAATATAAGACCCCATTTGAAAAGCGAGCCCTTTACGATATAGATATTTCGCTTTCTAGCGGTGGCTATTATGCCATAATCGGTCATACAGGATCGGGTAAGTCAACGATGATTCAGCATTTAAATGGCTTATTGCAACCAACGAGTGGTACTGTTCAAATTGGGGAATACAAAATTTCATCGCAAAAGAAAGCGAAAAAGTTAAAACCTCTTCGAAAAAAGGTAGGAGTTGTTTTTCAATTTCCAGAACATCAATTATTTGAAGAAACAGTAGAGAAAGATATTTGCTTTGGACCTTTAAACTTTGGTGTATCTGAAGAAGAAGCAAAACAAAAGGCAAAAGATGCCATTGGGTTAGTTGGGCTATCAGAGGAGCTATTAGAACGCTCTCCGTTTGAGTTAAGCGGTGGACAAATGAGACGTGTTGCGATAGCTGGTGTACTCGCGATGGAGCCTGAAGTATTAGTATTAGATGAACCAACAGCAGGGCTTGATCCTAAGGGCCAACATGAGCTTATGGAGATGTTCTATCATCTTCACAAGCAAAAAAATCTTACGGTGATTCTTGTGACACATAATATGGAGGATGCTGCAAAATATGCAGACAACATTGTTGTGATGCATAAAGGAACGGTCTTTTTGCAAGGAACATCAGAGGAAGTCTTTACGCATGCAGATGAGCTTGAGCAAATTGGTGTATCTCTTCCAATGTCGCTAAAGTATAAGCGAGAAATTGAAGAGAAATTAGGAATTTCTATACCAAAAGCCACCTTGTCTTTAGAAGATTTAGCAGATGAAGTCATACAACTGTTTAGAAAAGGTGGGGATTCATCATGCAGCAGTTAATTATTGGAAGATATATTCCAGGAGAATCTGCTATTCATAGACTGGATCCTCGTACAAAACTGTTAATGGTCTTTTTATATGTATTTGTTGTATTTTTAGCAAATAATGCAATTTCATACGGCTTGCTATTTTTGTATGCACTCATTGCTTTGTTTTTTGCAAAAGTGCCGATTCGTTATATTCTTTCTGGGTTAAAACCTATTTTATGGCTATTTTTATTCACGTTCTTTCTGCACGTTTTTACAACAAAAGAAGGCGCTGTACTCGTTCAACTTGGATGGTTTTCGATATATGAGAAAGGGCTTGAGCAGGGGATTTATATTTCTATTCGTTTTTTAGTCATTATTTTAATGACGACCCTATTAACATTAACGACAACACCAATTGGAATTACCGATGGCATGGAGACATTGCTGCATCCTTTAAAACGCATAAAAGTTCCTGTCCACGAAATTGCACTTATGATGTCTATTTCCTTGCGTTTTATTCCTACTTTAATGGATGAAACAAGTAAAATTATGAAAGCACAAGCTTCTCGAGGTATAGACTTTGCAGGCGGTCCAATGAAAGACAGGTTGAAAGCAATTATCTCGTTACTTGTACCACTATTTATTAGTGCATTTAAACGTGCAGAAGACTTAGCAATTGCAATGGAAGCACGAGGTTATCAAAGCAACGGATACCGTACGAAATTCCGGCAATTAGAATGGAAATGGATCGATACATTAACGCTTTTAAGCCTATTTGGTTTAACATGTATTTTAATTTTAGTTCGATCGTAATGGAGAGAGTATGAGTATGAAAAGAATAAAATGCACAGTTTCGTATGATGGAATTAACTTTTGTGGATATCAAATTCAACCCAATCAACGTACTGTTCAACAAGAAGTAGAGAAAGCACTGCAAAAAGTGCATAAAGGGGAAGCTGTTCGTGTACAAGCGTCAGGAAGAACAGATTCCAATGTTCATGCCAAAGGCCAAGTGATTCATTTTGATACACCGCTATCATTAACGGGAGAGCAGTGGATGGCAGCTTTAAATACAATGCTGCCAGATGATATTGTTGTGGAGCAGGCTGAGCAAAAAACGTTAGACTTTCACGCAAGATACGGCGTTGTAAAAAAAGAATATCGTTATCGGGTATTATTATCTAAAAAAGCTGATGTATTCCGTAGAAATTACGTATATCAGTATCCATATGCGCTAAATATAGAATCGATCCGAAAAGCAATCCATTATTTTATTGGAACACATGATTTTACTTCATTTTGTTCGGCAAAAACTGACAAAAAAGATAAAGTGCGAACAATTTATGAAATAGATTTAATAGAACAGGGCGATGAGTTAGTCTTTCGCTTTGTCGGAAATGGTTTTTTATATAACATGGTTCGAATTATTGTCGGTACGCTGCTTAGCGTCGGTCAAGGAAAAATTGCTCCTGAAAGCATTTCAGACATTTTACAAAAACAAGACCGCCGTTTTGCTGGGAAGATGGTACCGGGGCAAGGCCTTTATTTATGGGAGGTAAACTATAACAACTAATCCTGGTGTAACATTCGCTTGACATTAGAAACTCAAAAGTATATCATAACATATGGTATTGTTTCTAAAACCACGATTAGCCCCGGAAGGAAATCGTGTTTAAGATAAACAATAGATTTTTTCTATGGAAAAGATAACGAGTAGGAGGGAAACAAATGCGTACGACTTTTATGGCAAAAGCTAACGAAGTTGAGCGTAAATGGTATGTGATTGATGCTGAAGGTCAAACTTTAGGTCGTCTTTCTAGTGAAGTAGCATCCATTTTACGTGGTAAAAACAAACCAACATTTACACCACACGTTGACACGGGTGATCATGTAATTATTATTAACGCTGAGAAAATTCACTTAACAGGTAATAAATTAAACGATAAAATTTACTACCGTCACACTAACCACCCAGGTGGACTTAAGCAAAGAACAGCTCTAGAAATGCGTACAAACTACCCTGTACAAATGTTAGAGCTTGCTATTAAAGGCATGCTTCCAAAAGGACGTTTAGGACGTCAAATGTCTAAAAAATTAAATGTGTATGCTGGATCTGAGCATCCACATCAAGCACAAAAACCAGAAGTTTACGAACTTCGCGGATAATTAATTAAAGGAGGGCTTACTTTGGCACAGGTACAATACAATGGTACTGGACGTCGTAAGAGTTCAGTAGCACGCGTACGCCTAGTTCCAGGCGAAGGACGCGTTATCATTAACGGTCGTGAATTTGAAAACTATATCCCATTTGCTGCATTACGTGAAGTAGTGAAACAACCTCTAGTTGCAACAGAAACTTTAGGTAACTACGATGTTCTTGTAAACGTACATGGCGGTGGATACACTGGTCAAGCTGGTGCTATCCGTCACGGTATTTCTCGCGCTTTATTAAAAGCTGACCCAGAATACCGTTTAACATTAAAACGTGCAGGTCTATTAACTCGTGACGCACGTATGAAAGAGCGTAAAAAATACGGTCTTAAAGGTGCTCGTCGTGCACCTCAGTTCTCAAAACGTTAATTTTTGCGAACTTCAAACCCCAGCCTTTTGGCTGGGGTTTTTTTATGTTCTTCAATAGCTTCTGTTAGCATCCCCTTGTTTGGAATATTTTAGTGCCCCCTTCTTGTGTATGCTTCCTACTGAGAAGTTTAGACTAATACGTACATAGGGAGGTTTTAAGTACTATGAATGTTATTGTAAGTCTGAAAGAAAAACAAAGAGAAAAGCAACTGAAGTATGAACGTAAAATATTGCGTGAATTATCATTACAAACACTTAGAGAAAATATCCGTGATTGCTTTTGTATGGATACATTTCATCGTCATTATGAAGATTATTGTATAGAACTGGGCATTGAGTCTTATTTATTAGGAGCTAGGTATAGTAAGTTTGGATATTATGGAGAATCGTTTTTAGATGTAAAAAACAGATCATCTCATGAAGAAATTCAATTAACGGAAATGCTGTTTCATTTTTTGACGAGTGTGCCTTTGCATACTTTAGAAGAAAGTGAAGATGAGCAGCTATATCAATCGTGCTCGCACTTTATAAGCGCTTGGTGGCAACAAGGATATGAGAAGGGTGAGAAAAGATATCGTATGAAGCTGCATTAAGAAAATCATAAACTTTCCTCTTGTCCCATATAAGTAAGTAGAGGGACTAGCTGAAGGGGGGAAGGTATGAAAAGAATTCGGATTATTTCTTTTATGTTAGCGGCGGTAGTACTCTTTTTTTTAGTAAAGCAGGAATTTCAAATTACAAAGTCATGGAGAGCATGGAATTTGCCTTTGTCTGGAAAAATTATTGTATTAGATGCTGGTCATGGTGGTCCGGATGGAGGTGCGGTTGGCGGGGATGACATTGTTGAAAAAGACATCACACTAGAAATTACCAAAAAGGTACGAGACTACTTGCAGGAACAAGGAGCACTTGTTATTTTAACGCGCAATGGGGATTATGATTTGGCTGACAAAAGCACGAAGGGATATAGTCGCCGTAAAGCAGAGGATTTAAAAAGACGCGTAGAGATTATTAATAAGCCTGATGTTGATTTTTTTGTTAGTGTGCATTTGAATGCTCTCCCAAGTGGGAACTCAAAAGGAGCCCAAACATTTTATTATCGTTCTTTAGTAGAAAACGAACGAGCCGCGAAATTTATTCAAGCTGAATTACGAACAAGTCTTGAGAATACGAACCGTTCAGCGAAAACAATTTCGCATGTTTACTTATTAAAGTATGCGAAAACACCAGGTGCATTAGTTGAAGCTGGATTTTTATCAAATGTAAATGAAAGATACTTATTAAACTCCGAGAAATATCAGCAAAAAGTTGCTGCTGCAATATATCGCGGGGTCTTGCGATATTTCACCGAAAAAGGAAACCCTCCCAATTAAGGAGGGTTCTTCTTTGTAACGGAGTTTTCCGAAAATATGCTATACTTACAATGAAAACGCATTTATTTTGTTTTAACGGCAATTACATGCTCGTAAGAACTTAATTTTATCCAGGGGGCGGGACAGATTATGGTAACGAAAGAACAAGTAATGGGAGCACTTGAAGGAATTATAGATCCGTTTCTAAATAAAACATTAAAAGAAACAAACGGTATTAAAGAAGTTACAGTAAAGCCAGAAAAAGAACATGTTAGCGTTAAAGTTGCAATTGTGAAAACAGGAACAGCGGAGCAAATGCAATTGCAAGCAACAATTGTAAAAGTAGTGAAAGAATTAGGGGCAGCAACAGTAGGTTTACGCTTTGCAGAATTTACTGAAGAGGAACGATTACAATTTGCTCCGCAAGAAGAGCAGAGTGAATCTTTATTATCACCGCATTCGAAGACAACTTTCTTGGCAGTAGCGAGTGGAAAGGGCGGTGTTGGAAAATCAACGGTTTCTGTAAACCTAGCGATTTCTCTTGCCCGTTTAGGGAAAAAGGTTGGGATTGTTGATGCTGATATATACGGATTTAGTGTACCGGATATGATGGGAATTGAAAAACGTCCTATTGTACGTGGTGATAAAATCATTCCGGTAGAGCGCCTTGGTGTGAAAGTTATTTCTATGGGATTTTTCGTAGAAGATAATGCGCCTGTTATTTGGAGAGGTCCTATGCTTGGCAAAATGTTAAATCATTTCTTCACAGAAGTAGAGTGGGGAGATTTAGACTACTTAGTGTTAGACTTACCTCCAGGTACAGGTGACGTAGCATTAGATTTACATTCAATGCTTCCGGCATGTAAAGAAATTATTGTAACAACACCGCATCCAACAGCAGCTTTTGTAGCGGCTAGAGCTGGTGCAATGGCACTTCGTACAGAGCATGAGATTATTGGTGTTGTAGAAAATATGTCTTATTTCGAAAGTAAAGTAACTGGTGAAAAGGAATATGTGTTTGGAAAAGGCGGAGGAGAAAAATTAGCAACAGAACTGCAGACAGAAGTACTTGGTCAAATTCCGCTTCAGCAACCAGATTGGAATACAGAAGAATTTGCTCCATCTGTATATGATGAAGATCATAAAAATGGAGTAATCTATAAACAAATCGCTCAGCAAGTAATTGAAAGAGCGGCAATTGAACAAAAATAACCCTCAGTACGAGGGTTATTTTTATTCTTTCTTGCCTTCTTCTGATCCGCCTTCCTTTTTCTGTTCCCCGCCACCTTTTTGTGCCTTTTCAACGCCTTTACTAATAATGTCGATCATTTTGGTTTGAAATAATGGACTTTCGGCAGTTTCAGTTATGACTTGCTGTAAGTATTGACGATACTCTTTGCTTTTCATTGTTTGCATCATGATTTTTCCGACTTCTGGATTTTTCATGACTTCTATAACACCAGCTTGATACTCAGGATCTTTTAATAAAGTTTTCATTAAATTTGTTTGTTCTTTCTCGATGCTTTTTGCAAATTTAGCGGCAAACTCAGGGTCTTTAAATGCCTTTTCCCAAAACTGCTGTCCTTTCTCTGATATCATAGTATCTTCAATCGTTTTCTTTACTACAGATTCATCTAAAATAAGAGCTTGTTTCATTTTTTCATCGGTTAGTACATCTTGGATTGCTTTTTTCCCTTGATCCGTTTTTAAAATATCAATAATCATTTTTTTCGTTTGATCATAATCTAATTGGGATTTCGCTTCTTTTTCCTGTGCGCATGCAACGATTCCGATAAAAAGGATGAAAGAGACCGAAATGAGTAGAATCCGTTTCATCAGCCGGGGCTCCTTTCACGTGTTTCTCTTTTTAATATAAATCTCTTAGAAGAATTTATACATATTGATGGCTAGCTTTTTAAAATTGACATTGTTACAATTTAATTAGAAATATATATAATGGGGGATGTGTCTGTGAATAGCCGAAATTGGGTACGACTCTTTATGACGACTTTATTTCTTGGGGGAAGCAGTACAATCTTTATTGGTTTTGTTTTAGAATGGGACAAGTATAATAAATTTTTTCAAAATTTCGACGGAAAGGAAATCTTAATGGTTTCTTTTTGGTTGCTTGGAGTCGGTCTTATTTTTAGTGTAATCAGTCAGATGGGGTTCTTTGCATATTTAACAGTTCATCGATTTGGGCTGGGGATGTTTCGTTCGCCCGCTCTTTGGAATGCGGTACAAATGTTCTTAATTGCGTTTGTATTATTCGATTTTGTCTATTTTCGCTCTGTATTCATTGCAAATGGGAATGAATCACTAGGGACAAATATTTTTGTCGCTGCGACTCTCTTTTTGTTCGGAATCATTGTTGCTTACATAAAGAGTAAGGAGACGAACAAGAAGGCGTTTGTTCCGGCGTTATTCTTTATGATTGTTGTAACGATTATTGAATGGGTTCCGGCATTGCGTATCAATGATACGAGTTGGTTATATTTAATGGTTGTTCCATTGCTCATTTGCAACGCATATCAGGTTTTGATATTGCATCGTCTAGTAGGGCAAGAAAGCTGATTCCTATATTGGAATCAGCTTTCTTAGTGAATAAGGAGGGAAATTTAATCTATGTCCCTACTTTTGGCTTTCGTATTTGAGATGAGCTGGGATACAGAGACGTTTTCAAATCCGTCTGTTTTTAATTTTTGAAGCAGCATCGGTAATGCTTGATTTGTTTGTAGTGCTGAATCAGAAGCATGAAGTAAAATAATATCTCCTTCGTGCAAGTTTTCAGAAACGGTTGTAACGATTTTATTGACTCCGGGGTTTTTCCAATCATTTGAATTGTTGCTCCAGTGCACAACCGTATATCCAATAGATTCAGCGATTTTTAATACTGTTTTATTAAAGCTACCGTTAGGAGGACGTAGGAGTTGAACTTGTTTTACTTGAAGTTTTGTAAATATGTCCTGTGCCTTTAGGAGATCTCTTCGAATTTCGTTAGCTTCTAAAGATGTATAGTCTTTATAATTGTATCCCATACTCCCAATTTCGTGCCCGTCTTTTATAATACGTTCTACAATATCAGGGTGACGTTCTGCCCATGCGGCAGAAAGGAAGAAGGTGGCGTTTTTAATTTTTTTTTCTTTCAATGTATCTAGTATAGGTAATGCTTTCTCATCTCCCCAACTAATATCGAATGTTAAAGAAACTTGTTTTTTTGTCGTGTCTCCTTTATAAATTGCTTTCGGACCAGTATTTGTTGAAAAAGCTGATTGATAAGAATATGTTTTTACAAAAAGCAGCCATGCCGTAAATAGGGAAAGCAGAATAATAAGACTAATTTGTTTAAACTTATGTTTACTCGTTATAAAGAAGAAAAACATCGTTTCTCCGCCCCTTTGTCCAATCCTTTTCAGTTACTTATATGCAGAAAAAGGAGAAAAGAGAACTAAACGATTAATATCGTATGAAAGGGATATACTGAACGATATGTAGATAAGAAACAGCTGAGGTGACGGAATGATTGGATTGCTGATTACGGATCAAGAACAAAAGGAACTAGAATATGTATTAAAAAGAGAATTGGACGAATTATTATTTGACTTTGCAGATAAACGAATTCATCAAGTTGTAAAAAAGACGATGGAAGAGCGATATAAATTGTTGTTTATTTTATTTACAAAAATAGCTCCACCTGAAGATTGTACAAGATATATAAGAAAAAGAATTTTTTATTAAAAGGTATTGACGGTGTAGTTCTACATATGATAAATTAATATTCGTCGCTGATGAACGAATTCATCAAGCGGAAAAAAGAAATAAAAAACATTGTTGACATAGAAAAGTGAAGATGTTAACATAAGGAAGTCGCCATTGAGCGGCGGATGAGTTCTTTGAAAACTGAACGAAACAAACAACGTGAAACGT
>NZ_FOLV01000057.1 GCF_900112415.1 Bacillus sp. 491mf | reverse complement strand
CCGTTTGTCCATGCATTCGGGACTACTTTTCGTAAAATATTAGCCGCAGCGTTTACATCTGCGTTGATTTTGATTCCTTTTGCAGAACGATATATACCACGCTTCATTCGTTTTCCTGAAAAAGTTGCATTTTGGTCATTTGTTTCATACGTTGGAATGAAGTCACGATCTAGAAAACTTGCTTTTGATGTGTAAGATTCCTCGATTACAACAACTTGAATACCTACCGCATTTGCTTTGTATGTAATCATTTGAATCAATAAACGATGCGGGATATGGCAAAATGTTTGGTTATTTTTCTTTCCCATATCAGTTTCTTTCACCTCCTTGTTAAGGGTATTATATCAAAACGAGAACATACGTTTCTGTTGTTTTACTTGAAAATAAAATATTTTTTCGATTCACCTCACCACCTTCACATATGTTTAGAGGTGGGAGTCCTCTCGAAAAATATGATAGAATTGTTCATGTTTAGTAGAATGTATTATGATGAAATTAAATATATTGCATTTTCATTTTCCAGCAGCGGAATACAATATGACCGTCATTTAACATTGCCCGTGGCAGAAACAGGCCCTGCCCGATACTACACGCGGCCAGATGCTCTCGTCCATCTAAAAAGAATGTTTTTATGTCTTTTTTTTAACTTAAAGAACATGGAGGTACCTATGCTACACCGTAAAAAATTATCAATCCCAGGGGTAATGAAACAATCCTTTCAAACAGTAAGATTCGCCTTTGGAAATGTATTATCGTTTCAACTTATGTATAAACTCCTCGCTGCAATTGTCTTTATCCCACTACTCGGTATGATTTTTAATAAGTTATTGTACTGGGGTGGATATGCAAATGCCACAAATGATGAATTGCTTGCATTTTTTAAAACACCGTATGGAATTGCAGCCATTGTCATTTTATCTGTGCTAGCACTTTTTCTTATTTTTATCGAATTTGCAGTACTTATTATTATTTCGTATTTTGCACATAAACGACAAAAGGTAAGACTGCGTCCAATTTTATATAAAACGGTAACGTATTTACCTTCTTTTTTCACCTATTGCTTACCAGGATTTATTTTGTATGTTGTCGTTTTACTACCTCTTTTAAGCATCGGTTATCAATCTGCACTTCTTCCTGAAATTCAGATTCCTAATTTTATTTCAGGCGAATTATTGAAAACAACAATGGGACAAGTTGGATACTATACCTTTTTCGGCGTAGTTGCCTATTTCAATCTTCGTTGGATTTTTGTTTTACCCATCATTGTTTTAGAAGAAAAGTCGTTTCGCGTAGCTGCTCGTCAAAGTGCGAATTTAGTAAAAGAAAACTTTTTGAAAATCCTGTTCTTTTTAGTAGGATTTTTTATCTCTATAGGCGTTGTCTTTTTACTTTTTACAGGTGTTTATTTCTTGTTACTGCTTGCGGTCTATCAATTTACAAATCCAGAAGGAACATTTGCTTTATTAGCACAATCGACTATATCTGTCTTCGTAACGAGTACATTGTATATAGTTAGCTTTATTGTTACGCCGTTTTATATTATGGCGCTGACAAGGTTATATTTACAGAAGGTCCCCGTTGAAGCTGTTTTAGTGGAAGATGGTCTTGACTATTCGAAAACAAAAGTGGAGAAATGCTTCTTTCAGAAACATCGATTGAAATTTATTGGTGTATACATTGGCGGGGTTATTGTAATTGGAATGGTTTTGGCTTTTATCGTAACGTTTATTACGAATTCTTATAAAGAGCCGATTATTATGGCGCACCGCGGTTATATATCTAAAGGAGTGGAGAACACAAAAGAGTCAGTCCAAGGAGCGATTGATGCGAAAGCAGATTATGCGGAGATTGATGTATTGCAAACGAAAGATGGCGAATTGGCGGTTATACACGATTTGAAATTAAAGCGTCTTGCGAATGAAAATGTACAAGTGTCAGAATTAACGATGGATGAACTTCGAAAGCTTACTCTCAGCCAAGATGGATTCTCAGGGAAAATTAGTACGCTTGATGAGATTATTAAACTTGCAAAAGGGAAAATTAAGCTGAATATAGAAGTGAAACTTCATGGGAATGAAAATGAAAAGGATTTTGTAAAGAAAGTTTTAAAAACGATTGAAAAAAATGAATTTGAAAAGCAGTGTGTCATTCAAACATTGCATTACCCACTTATTAAAGAATTTAAACGTGCAAATCCCGATATAAAATTAGGGTATGTTCTATATGCAAGCCTAGCAAATTTAAAAAATGTTCCAGCCGATTTTTACGTAGCAGAAGAATACATGGTGAATAAGCGCTTAGTACAATCAGCTCGTAAATTAAATAAACCGATTTACGTATGGACTGTAAATGATATGGAGAACTTAAGGAAGTATTATAAATTGAATGTGGATGGAATTATTACAGACTATCCAGAAGATGCAAGAGCCACGATTAAAATGCTCAATGAGGAAGAAAATGAAACGGATGTTTTTGAGAAAATTACGGAAACAACCGAAGACTTATTTGCAAAGTTATTTATGGAATAATAGGCTACTAGCGAAATGCTAGTAGCCTGTTTTTTGTATATATACATACAAATTAAAAAATCGACATAAAAAAACCCCTCTTCTTTTTAGGGTGGCGAGAGCATCTGGCCAAGCATAGAAGCGGTCAGTCCCTTTCCGTGCACTCGGAGTGTTGAACATTGTCGAGGTGTCTTTATCTTGTGTCGAAGCGCCGATATATCGAAAAAAGCGCCGATATATTGCAAAAAGTGGTCGATATATTTGAAAAGTCGCCGATATATTAGTGAATATATAAGAAGGAGTCAACTCAAAAGACATCTACATCTCTTTTAAGTTGGCTCCATTTTTTTATACAGAGAGATCTGTACTAAATTGCGGTCAGTATAAATAGGATGGTAGAAGAGCAGAGCAAAGGAGGACGGGAATGGAACGGTATCGTGTCATAGGGAAAAGTGTGAAGCGAAAGGAAAGTGCTGATAAAGTAACGGGAAGAGCAAAATATATTAATGATGAAATAGAGGTTGGTACGCTATATGCGAAACTGCTTACGAGCCCATATGCGCATGCTTATATTAAGAGTATAGATATTCGCGGGGCGCAGAAAGTACAAGGTGTACATGCTGTGGTAACGGGAGCGGATTATCCGATTCTTGTCGGTTCTAGCATCGTTGATCGTCCTCCGTTAGCCTTTGAAAAAGTACGGTATTTTGGTGAGCCTGTTGCGCTTGTTGTAGCGGATGATGAAGCAATTGCCAAAGAAGCTACAGCACGAATCCGTATTATATATGAAGAGCTCCCAGTTGTTCGTTCGCCTTTGCAAGCCTATCATGATTCGAACATATTGGTCCATGAACATGTGGAACAATATAAATTAGAAGAAAAAGTATACCCAAAGCCGCATACAAATATCGCAAATCGGACGAGAATTCGTAAGGGTGATATTCAAAAAGGATTTGCTAGCAGTGACTTTATTACCTGTGAAACATTTTCTTTTCGGCAATCTGATCATGCGGCAATGGAAACACGGTGTGCGAGGGTAGAAGTGAAGCCAAGTGGAGATGTCATTGTTCATTCTACTTCACAGGCTCCTTTTGAAATAAAGAGGCAGTTAAGCGAAGCGTTTGAAATTGATGAAGGGAAAGTTATTGTACATGTGCCGTTAGTCGGGGGCGCATATGGCGGGAAAACAGCGGTGCAACTTGAATTTTTAGCATATATTGCTTCAAAAGCAGTGGGGGGAAGACGAGTTACCCTTCGAAATAGTAGAGAGGAAGATTTCATAACGTCTCCTGTTCATATCGGTTTACAAGCGAAAGTAAAGCTTGGGTGCACAAAAGATGGAAAGCTGCAGGCAGCAGAAATTTTATATTTATTTGACGGCGGTGCTTATGCTGATCGAGCGGTAACGATGAGTAAGGCGGCTGGACTGGACTGCACGGGCCCATATGGGATCGAAAACGTATGGTGTGATTCACTTGGTATGTATACAAACCATACATATGCCACGTCGTTTAGAGGGTTTGGACATTCAGAGTATACGTTTGTAATGGAACGAATGATCGATATACTTGCGGAGAAGTTAGGGATGTGCCCGCTTATGTTTCGTCTGAAAAATGCGATTAGGCCAGGCGATACAACACCGACACAAGTACCTGTAACGCGAAGTAATACGGGAGATGTGACGGGGTGCTTACAAAAGTTACAATCGCTTATTAATTGGGAAGAGGGAAATAAAGTTGTTCTATCTAATGGTATGGTACGTGCAAAAGGGGTTAGCTGCTTTTGGAAAAATTCGACTACTCCAAGTAATGCCGGGGCAGGTGCTGTGTTAACTTTTAACGGTGATGGGAGTGCCAACATCAATTGCGGTGCTGTTGAAATTGGGCAGGAAACAAAAACGGTGCTCACACAAATGGTGGCAGAGAAAATGAATATGGATGTTAATGATGTGCATATCATGATGGAAGTCAATACACAAGTCGCTCCAAAACATTGGAAAACAGCAGCAAGTCGAACGACATATCTTGTGGGAAATGCCGTTATAAGAGCGGCAGAAGATGCGATGAGACAATTGCGAGAAACAGCCTCAAGTATACTTGGATACGCCGCAGAAGAATTAGAGATTGCCAGAAAACAAATCTATGTCAAAACGAACCCGAATACACATGTGCCTTTTTCGAAAGTTGTGTTTGGGTATGTAGACTCAAATGGCCATGTAAAAGGAACGGAAGTGGTCGGAAGAGGGAGTTACGTATTTGAGGGCATTACAGACATTGATTATGAGACAGGAAAAGGCAAACAAGGACCGGAATGGGGAGTAGGAGCGCAAGCAGTAGAAGTGGAGTTTAATCCTAAAGACTATACATACCGATTATTAAATGCTGTAACAGTTGCAGATGCGGGAACTGTTTTAAATAAAAAGGGAGCAGAAACGCAAATTATGGGCGCTATGAGCATGGGGCTAAGTTTTGCGACGCGAGAAACATTTCACTATGATGCGAAGGAAAGAAATTTGAATCACCAATTTCGTTCTTATAAAGTCATTCATTACGGCCAACAACCAAAATATATCGTCGATTTTGTAGAAGTCCCGCATGAAGAGGCGGCATTTGGTTCTAGAGGACTTGGGGAACATGGAATTATTGGCATGCCGGCAGCTTTAGCGAACGGCTTATCCATCGCGGCAAGTATTTCATTGCGAAACTTACCGCTTACTCCAGAATTAATTTGGAAAGAGATGCAAAAAAGGGAAGGGATGGAATGATACCATTTGATTTTGAGTATTATCGTCCGAATTCTATTCAAGAAGCAATTCAGCTATTTCACCAGCTAGATCAAGAGGGGAAGAAGCCGCTTTACTATGGAGGCGGCACAGAAATCATTACGATGGGGCGTTCGCAGCGCATTCGAACGAAAGCTGTTATTGATATAAAAGAAATTCCGGAATGTAATGTTTGTGAATGGCAGGACGACAAACTTTTACTCGGTGCAACATTAACGATAACGAATGTTCAAGAAGCAGAAGTATTTCCGCTCCTTGGAGAAACCGCTGGCCGAGCTGCAGATCGCACCGCAAGAAATAAAATTACAATTGGCGGAAATGTTGCGGGAAGGATTCGCTATAAGGAAGCTGTGCTGCCGTTTTTATTAGCTGATAGCACATTTGTCATTGCAGGAATAGAGGGTATGAAATATGTACCTGCTCATCAAGCTTTTGTAGAAAAATTACAACTACAAAAGGGTGAGTTTCTTGTACAAATCATTACAGAGCGGCGGTATGTAATAGCGCCGTATTATAGCGTGAAGAAACGGCAACTAGAAAAAATTGATTATCCCCTTGTGACAGTTGCAGCGATAAAATATGATGGCGAAATTCGAATGGCGTGCAGCGGTTTATGTGCTTTTCCATTTCGTTCATTTCAGATCGAAGCGGATTTAAATAATAAGCGTATTCCATTTGAGAAAAGAATTGAACACGCTTTAACTCATATTCCTGCTCCTGTATTAGATGACATAAGAGGCTCGCGTGCTTATCGGACATTTGTATTTCAATCTGTACTGCAAGATCTATTGCGAAATTTTGCAGAGGAGGAAGAAAGATGAGAAACGTGCAGCTTATTCTACATGTAAATGGAGAAAGGCGAGAGGTCATTGCTAGGATGGCTGATACACTATTACATATATTACGTCACGAATTGGATTTAACAGGAGCAAAGCCTGGCTGTGAAAATGGTGATTGCGGTGCTTGCACAGTTCTTGTTGAAGGGATGCCAATTAAGTCTTGTATTATGTTGGCTGTTGAAGCGATTGGAAAGCAAGTAACAACGATAGAGGGATTACAATCAGCTCCAATTCAACAAGCTTTTGAAGAGAAATGGGCGTTCCAATGCGGATACTGTACACCGGGATTTATTATGAATTGCCACGGACTTGCCCTGCAAAAGCCTGATGCAGATGATCGAACAATTGAAGAGTGGTTAAGTTCTAACATTTGCCGTTGTACGAGTTATCAAGAAATTGAAGAAGCTGTAAAGTCTGTACTGCAAAAGCGGCGGGGGGATTCAAAATGACTTCCGTATATGATGTATTAGAAGCGTTGTTATGTTGTGAGAAACGCTGTGCATTAGCGACAATTATTCATGTTGAAGGATCGGCATATCGAAAAGAAGGAACAATGATGCTTTTTCGAGAAGATGGTACAAAGGTGGGAATGTTAAGCGCTGGGTGCATTGAAGAAGAACTTTTCTACTATGCGGCAGATGTTATGGAGCATAAAACGTGGGCGATTCATACATTTAACACGAAAGCAGAAGATGATTTGTCGTGGGGAGTAGGATGTAATGGCGTCATTCATGTATTAGTAGAACATATAGATGATAACTGTAAAGCAATTTTACAAGACTTATATATTCATCTTACTGGTAGTTCCTCTGCTTGGATGGTGAAAGACCTTTCGTTAGAAAAAACAGCCATTATATATGATAATAGGAATTGGGAAGGTGCTATTTCAAAGGAAACGGACTTGAAAAATGGATTACAAGATGAATATTATAGTCAGCTTTTTATACCAAAGCCCCGCCTGTTTATTTTTGGAGCGGGAGAAGATGCAAAGCCACTCGTTCGCTTTGCGAAGGAAACGAGCTTCTTTGTAACAATTTGCGATTGGCGGGAGGGCTTATGTAATACGGAGCAATTCCCAAATGCTGATGAATGTGTAGTTGGGTTTCCGGTAGAAATGATCCAAAAACTTTCCTTACATCCAAGTGATTTTCTTGTCATTATGACGCATCACTTTGAAAAAGATCGGCAATTACTCTCTCTCTTATTAGAAAAAAGTGTTCGTTACATCGGTGTTTTAGGCCCGCGGCATCGTACAGAGCGCTTACTAGAAGGGAAAGCAATCCCCCATCATCTCCATTTTCCGGTTGGAATTTCAATTGGTGCACAAGGTCCGGGTGAAATTTCTATTAGTATCATGGCTGAAATCATCGGGAAATTACGGGGGAAGTGAGATGAAAATCATTGGTGTATACTTAGCAGCTGGAAATAGTAGACGAATGGGACCAGGAATTCATAAACTTTCTCTTCCTCTCCATAATAAACCACTTGGTAATGTAGCCCTCCAAACAGCTCTGTCTTCCAAACTCGCAGATATGATTATTGTCACAAATGATGCGAGCTGGGCCCTACAATCATTACGACAAAAGAACGTACACATTCTTCCTTGTGTTGATTCTATTCAAGGACAATCACATTCACTTCGCTGCGGTGTTCAGAAAGCTATGCATATGAAAGCGGATGGGATTGTTGTTTTACTTGCTGATCAACCCTTTATTAAAACAGAGCTAATTAATGAATTAATAGATTGTTACAAACGACATAAAACGGTCTATTATGTAGCCGCAAAACATCGCGGCATTGTCAGACCGCCTGTTTTGTTTGCAAAGAAAACATTCCCATTTTTGCAAACATTAGAAGGCGATCAAGGCGCACGCGCTATTTTTCAAAAGTCATTTATAAAGGGGATAACGATATCGTATGAAGAACCGGCCCTTTTTTATGATGTGAATAGCTGGAGTGATTATAAGGAACTAGTGCAGTATTTGATGGTTTATGAATCCGATTCATCACAACGTTACGAGTAAGAAGAAAGCATGATATGAAGGTTTAGGAGGTAAGAATGAATAAAGCAATTATTTTTGATAAAGATGGAACACTAATCCAGTTAGATTCTGTTTGGTACAAAATCGTTCATCGTGTTTTAGATGATATTTTTCAAATGTACCAAAACGAAAAAGGTAAGCGAGATGAATATTTGAAGATTATTGGTATGAGCGATAACGATAACAATTTTGAGGGGACGAGTATACTAGCTTGCCGAACAAATTATTTTATTGCAGCTACCTGGTTTTTGTTATTAGAAAATCAAAATGTGAGTAAAGAGAACTTTATTCGTGATGTATGTGTATTATTCAAAAAACACTCTACAGCAGATGATCTTGTCTTTACAGAAGTAGAAGGAGCAAAGGAAACATTACAATACTTAAAAGACCATGAATATGTCATCGGAGTTGTGACAGTGGACGATGTTGATGCAGCGATTCATTCCCTTAAAATGACCGGATTATATGATTATGTTGATTTTCTAGGTGCAGATGATGGTGTGAATAAAACAAAACCTGAAAGTGACTTTTATCATATGTTTAAAGAGAAATTTTCACTGGTTGAAGAAGATGTGTTAATGGTAGGTGATACATTAACAGACGTGAGATTTGCAAGGAACAGCAACATTAAAGTGGCGGGCGTTCTGTCAGGTGCGAGCAGGAAGGAAGATTTAGAAGGAGAAGTCGATTATATTTTAAACAGCATGAATGATATTATTACAATTTTATAAAGTGAAACTTACATCAGTGGGAGTATTCTTCATCCCCACTGATAGTTGAACGAATCGGGCGTATTCCAAAAAGGAATAGGCCTTTGTTATTGAGGAATCATTTCTTCATAGTAGCGACTTGTATGTTGAAAAAACAAAATGGATTGATATAAAAAGAATATACTTCTAAAATGTTAAAGGGAGCTTAAAATGCATATGTATGCGATTTGTATAGTTTTTTTTACATCGCTATTCTATTTTGAAATAATAAATAATGGATGTGTAGTTTCCATGTTTATAATAAAAATAGAATGGTAGATAATAAAAAAACATGAAGCATCCTTGTGAAATAAAGTTTTTTATATTTTCACTATTCTAAATATAAAAACTTTTATTTTTTTATATGATAGCGTTTTCATGAATATAAAGTTATGCTAGAATAAATTCATAAGTTATCAATTATTTAAAAAAGAAAAAAGAATTCCTTTTTTCTGTTAATTATAAGGGGGCATTTCATAATGCGTATTGGAGTACCAGGAGAAATTAAAAACAACGAAAACCGTGTAGCTATGACACCAGCTGGTGTTGTACATTTAATTCGTAACAATCACGAAGTATTCATTCAAAAGGGTGCAGGATTAGGATCTGGTTTCACTGATGAGCAATATGTAGAAGCAGGAGCAAAAATCGTAGAAACAGCTGAAGAAGCTTGGTCTATGGAAATGGTAATGAAAGTTAAAGAGCCAGTTGCGAGCGAATACAAATATTTCCGTGAAGGTTTAGTTCTATTCACTTACTTACACTTAGCTCCAGAACCAGAATTAACAAAAGCGTTAATTGACAACAAAGTAGTAGCAATCGCTTACGAAACAGTTCAATTAGAAAACCGTTCTCTACCATTATTAGCACCTATGAGTGAAGTTGCAGGTCGTATGGCAGCACAACTTGGTGCACAATTCCTTGAGAAAAACAAAGGTGGAAAAGGTATCTTACTTGCTGGCGTTCCAGGAGTAAAACGCGGTAAAGTAACAATTATCGGTGGTGGACAAGCTGGTACAAATGCTGCTAAAATTGCAGTTGGTCTAGGTGCTAATGTAACAATTATCGACTTAAGCGCAGATCGTCTTCGTCAATTAGATGATATTTTTGGTAACCAAGTGACAACTTTAATGTCTAATCCTTACAATATTGCACAAGCTGTAAAAGAGTCTGATCTTGTAATCGGTGCAGTATTAATTCCAGGAGCAAAAGCACCAAAACTTGTAACAGAAGAAATGATTAAGTCAATGGAACCAGGTTCTGTTGTAGTTGATATCGCAATCGATCAAGGTGGTATTTTCGAAACGACTGATCGTATTACAACACATGACGACCCAACTTATGTAAAACACGGTGTAGTTCACTATGCAGTTGCAAATATGCCTGGCGCGGTTCCACGTACATCTACACTTGCATTAACAAACGTAACAGTACCATATGCAGTACAAATCGCAAACAAAGGCTACAAAAAAGCTTGCTTAGAAAACACTGCATTATTAAAAGGTATTAACGCATTAGAAGGCTATGTAACATTCGAAGCAGTTGCAGAAGCACATGGTGTAGAATATAAAGCAGCAAAAGAATTATTAGAAGCAGAAGTAGTATCTTGCTAATCTAAATATCGAACAATATTTTCATACAACAAGATGAGAGCTAAGAGAAGTGCCTCTTAGCTCTTTTTAACTAGAAGGGGGCAAGAGTCGTGGCCAACTTATTTAAAAAGAAATCCGTGACACAATTGTTAAGCCAAAGTCAAAGTAAAACTTTGACAAAAACATTAGGGGCATTTGACTTAACAATGTTAGGAATTGGAGCGATTATCGGTACAGGAGTACTTGTATTAACTGGATTAGTAGCAGCAAGAGATGCTGGTCCAGCTGTTATTTTCTCGTTTATGATTGCAGCAATTGTTTGTGGCTTTGCAGCATTATGTTATGCAGAAGTTGCCACAGCACTTCCTGTATCAGGTAGTGTATATACGTATGCATATGCAACAATTGGGGAATTTGTTGCGCATTTAATGGGATGGACATTATTGTCAGTTTACGTTTTAACAACGGCAGCGGTAGCCGGCGGTTGGACGGGTTACTTTAATAATTTAGTAAGTGGATTGGGATTAGAAATTCCGAAACAACTGTTAACGATTCCAGCTAATGGTGGAATTGTGAACCTTCCAGCGGTTTGTATTACGTTACTATTAACATGGTTGCTATCTCGTGGTACGAAAGAAAGTAAACGTGTAAATAATGCAATGGTATTAATTAAAATTTGTATTGTTGTATTGTTTATTGCAGTTGGCGTATTCTATGTAAAACCAATAAACTGGACGCCATTTGCACCATATGGTATAAGTGGGATCTTTGCCGGGGGAGCTGCAGTATTCTTTGCTTTCTTAGGATTTGATGCGTTAGCAACTTCAGCAGAAGAAGTAAAAAATCCGCAGCGTGATTTACCGATTGGTATTATTGCATCACTTGCGGTTTGTACAGTTATTTATATTGCAGTATGTCTTGTTATGACAGGAATGGTGTCATACAAAGAACTAAATGTACCAGAAGCGATGTCTTATGTATTAGAAGTTGTTGGACAAGATAAAGTAGCTGGTGTTATTGCTATCGGTGCAGTAATTGGAATCATGGCCGTAATTTTTGCTTACATTTATGCGACAACACGTGTATTCTTTGCAATGAGCCGTGATGGTTTACTTCCAAAATCATTTGCGAAAATTAACAAAAAAACAGAAGCTCCGGTATTTTCAACATGGTTAACAGGTATCGGAAGTGCTTTAATTGCCGGATTTGTCGATTTAAAAGAATTGTCGAATTTAGCGAATATTGGAGCATTATTAACATTTGCGATGGTAGGTGTTTCTGTACTGATCCTTCGTAAAACACATCCGAAATTACAACGTGGCTTTATGGTACCGCTTGTGCCAGTATTGCCAATTATTTCAATCGCATGTTGCCTGTTCTTAATGGTTAACTTACCGCTTACAACATGGTTATACTTCGGTGCTTGGCTTGTACTAGGAGTTATCGTATACTTCGTATACTCTAAAAAGCATAGTCATTTACAGAAAGATAAAAGTTCGCAAGATCATTTAAAACAAGCAAATTAAAGGGATAAAACCTTATGCATTGGGGAGCGCATAAGGTTTTTTGTATTTTTGAAGGGATTTTGGGAAACATGGTTTTGTTTCATTAATTGTCGATGCAGTTAAGTCTAAATAACGAAAAAAAGAACCGTTCAGCGGTTCTTTTTTTCATTTTTTAAAAGCACAATGCGATAATTACCGTGAAAAATAGATGGTTCTTCATATTGAATGGTAAGCGGTAATGTTCCTATAATATCACTCAACTTACGATTAATATTTGTTCCAAGTCTCTCGGTAAATAGGTTCATTAATTTTCTAAATGGAGATAGTTGTTTTTCTTCAGAAAGAAATTTATCTAAGATAATGATGTTTCCTCCGTCTTTTATAACGCGTAATGCTTCTGAAAGTGCAACATGAGGATGTTCAACAACACTTAAGATGAGATTTAAAATAACAACGTCAAATGAATTGTTTGGAAATGTAAGCTCTTCAGCATTCATTTGTTGATATACAACATGGGGATAAGGATATTTTCGTTTTGCTTGCGCTAACATATGATCTGAGAGGTCGATTCCAGTGATGAGGGTATTGTTCGGAAGAAGTGGGATATCTTGCCCTGTACCGACGCCAACTAATAATACTTGTTGATTTTTTGCAAAAGGTACAAGAGAAAAGGCTCGTTTCCTGGCCTTAATAAAGAAACGATTTTGCATGAATAAATCATAAAAGGCAGACCAAGCTTTATAAATTTTTTGATTTTGTTTATTTTTCATAACCTTTTCCCCGTTTCTATATACAATGTTAAAAGATAAAAAGCGGAAATGATTGACACATATGAACAATCACTCATATAATAAAAAATATAACATATATGAACAATTATTCATATGTTCAAGTAAAGAGGTGAGCTATTGTGACTGAACAAAAAGTAGAAACAAATGAAGAAACATGTTTACAAAATGTCATTCATCAAGAAGTTATCGAGAAAGTACAACAAACGATTCCACAGGATGATAGCTTAAGTCAAGTAGCAGAATTATTTAAAGTATTAGGAGACCGCACGCGCACACGTATTTTACATGCTTTGTTCGAGGCAGAAATGTGCGTATGTGATCTAGCATATTTACTCGGAATGACACAGTCGTCTATTTCCCATCAATTACGCGTATTAAAACAAGCGAAGCTTGTTAAAAATCGTAAAGAGGGAAAAGTAGTGTATTATTCACTTGCAGACCACCACGTTATTCATATTTTTGAGCAAGCATTTGAGCACGTAAATGAAGAAAAATAGATAAAACACAAGGAGGGAGAAACATGGGGGATGCATTGGTAAAACGGAAACTTGTGTTAGACGGATTAGATTGCGCAAACTGTGCGGCGAAAATTGAAAAAGGTGTAGGGGAACTAGAGGATGTATCATCCTGTTCTGTGAACTTTGTAACGAAAACGATGACAGTAGAAACATCGAAACAAAGCGAAGAACATGTTATCAAAGAAGCGACGGAACTTGTAAGTAAATTAGAACCGCATATTCATGTAAGAGAAGAACAAAAAACGAAAGTGGCAAAAGAAACATTTATATTAGAAGGTTTGGATTGTGCAAACTGCGCGATGAAAATAGAAACAAAGGTAGGCGAAATGCCTGCAGTTACTTCGGCATCTGTTGATTTTGTTTCTAAAAAATTAAGAGTAGAAATAGCGAATAAACAAGAATTAGAGCCAATTGTCGCGAACATAAAAGAAGTCGTACAGAAATTAGAACCGGAAGTAAACGTAGTGCGTGAGAAAGAGAAAACAGAACATAGTCATAGTCATGATCACGGAGCAGCGAATATGAAAAAAATGATTTGGCGGTTATCGATTGGAGCGATTTTAACTGCTGTTGCTGCACTAGCTTCATTACCGCAAATCATCACAATTCCACTTTTCGTGATTGCTTATATTATTATCGGCGGCGATATAGTTTTACGTGCGGCGAAGAATATTGTACGCGGGCAAGTGTTTGACGAAAACTTTTTAATGGCAATTGCAACACTTGGTGCTTTTGGGACTCAAAACTATTCAGAAGCTGTCGCGGTTATGCTTTTTTACCAAGTAGGTGAACTGTTCCAAAGCATCGCGGTGAATCGTTCGCGTAAGTCGATTAGTTCGTTAATGGATATCAGGCCTGATTATGCAAACTTAAAGGTAGGAAATGAAACGAAACAAGTATCGCCAGAAGATGTGCAAATTGGTGATTTCATTATCGTCAAGCCGGGTGAAAAAGTACCATTAGACGGTAAAGTAATCGAAGGAACATCGATGGTAGATACATCGGCGTTAACAGGAGAATCTGTACCTCGTGAAGTAGAGGTTGGCAGTGATGTATTAAGTGGTTTTGTAAATCAAAATGGTGTATTAACAATTGAAGTGGCGAAAGAGTACGGTGAATCTACTGTTTCGAAAATTTTAGATTTGGTGCAAAACGCAAGTAGTCGCAAAGCCCAGACAGAAAACTTTATTACGAAATTTGCTCGTTATTATACACCAGTTGTCGTCATTACAGCTGCAGTATTAGCTTTTGTTCCACCGCTTATTATAGAGGGAGCAACGTTCTCAGATTGGATTTATAGAGCGCTCGTCTTTCTTGTTATTTCTTGTCCTTGTGCATTGGTTGTTTCGATTCCACTTGGGTTCTTCGGCGGTATTGGTGCAGCGTCTAAGAGCGGAATTTTAGTAAAGGGCAGTAACTATTTAGAAGCATTAAATGATGTGAAACATATCGTATTTGATAAAACAGGTACGTTAACAAAAGGTGTCTTTAAAGTAACAGATATGCAGCCAAGTGAGTTTGTGACGAAAGAAGAATTGTTACAGTATGCAGCATTTGCAGAAGTATATTCGAATCATCCAATTGCACAGTCCATTCGAGCTGCATATGGAAAAGTAGTTAATGAACAGATGATTGAAGATTATAGTGAAATTTCTGGTCATGGTACAGTTGTGAAAGTGAACGGAAAAGAAATCTTTGCTGGAAACGCAAAGTTAATGAGAAAAGAAAATATTCCATTCCAGCAACCGCAAACTGTTGGAACACTTGTGCACGTAGCTGTAGATGGTATGTACGCTGGATACATTGTCATTTCTGATGAAATTAAAGAAGATGCGAAGCAAGCAATTCAATTGTTAAAACAACTTGGTGTAAAAAGAACCGTTATGTTAACTGGCGATGCAAAGTCAGTCGGAGAAGCAGTTGGAAAACAACTTGGTATTGACGAAGTTCATGCCGAACTGTTGCCGCAGCAAAAAGTAGAGGAAATTGAGAAAATTGATGCGACAAAACATCCGAAAGAAAAAATTGCGTTCGTTGGAGACGGTATTAACGATACACCTGTATTAGCAAGAGCGGATGTTGGGATTGCGATGGGTGGTTTAGGATCAGATGCCGCAATTGAAGCAGCTGACATTGTCATTATGACAGATGAACCTTCGAAAATAGGAGCAGCTATTCAAATTGCCAAACGTACGCGCAGCATTGTATGGCAAAACATCATTTTCGCATTAGGGATAAAAGGAGTTGTTCTTTTATTAGGGGCATTCGGCATTGCAACGATGTGGGAAGCTGTCTTCTCAGATGTTGGGGTAACATTGCTGGCTGTGTTAAATGCGATGCGTGTGTTACGAGTAAAAGATTTGTAAAAGGAGAGAAGCGAGAAGCTTCTCTCTTTATTTTTTCATAGAATTTGCAATTTGTTCTCGCACGGTTTGAATATAGTTCATTTTATGATCCCAGCACGTCTGGCTTAAATCGACTGGATATTCTTCAGGATTTAGCGTCCGTTTATACTCTTCCCACAAGAATGATAAGCTGCTTTGCGCGAGGCGCTGAATATGAAGAATGTCCGGTAATTCGTATGTGAGCTTTCCGTTCACAAATATATCACGGTGCAACTCTTTTGCTTCAAAGTTCGTGACAAATTTACTAATATACGTATGAACAGGGTGGAACATTTTCAAACGCTCTTCTTGCTGCGGTTCTTCTGTATCTAATGCAATATAATCGCCTTCCGCATGCTGATTGGTACGATTAATAATACGATAAATACGCTTTAATCCTGGTGTTGTAATTTTTTCAGGATTGGACGAAATTTTAATTGTGTCGTTTAAGACGCCATTTTCATCTTCAATACAAACTAATTTATAAACAGCGCCTAATGCTGGCTGTTCAAATGACGTGATTAGCTTTGTTCCAACACCCCATACGTCAATTTTGGCTCCTTGCGATTTTAAATGTAAAATCGTGTATTCATCTAAGTCGCTTGAAGCGATAATTTTTGTATCGGTAAATCCAGCAGCATCTAACATTTTACGCGCTTCTTTCGATAAATACGCCATATCTCCGCTATCGAGGCGGATGCCATAAAAGTTAATGCGGTCACCAAATTCTTTTGCGACGCGGATCGCATTTGGTACACCAGATTTTAATGTGTCGTACGTATCAACGAGAAAAACGCATTTTTCATGTGTTTCCGCATATTTTTTGAAGGCTACATATTCATCGCGATACGCTTGTACAAAGGAATGAGCATGTGTACCAGCAACCGGAATACCAAACCGTTTTCCAGCTCGGACATTACTCGTTGAAGAAAAGCCGCCGATGAATGCTGCTCGTGTTCCCCAAAGTGCTGCATCAAACTCATGAGCACGTCGTGTTCCGAATTCAAGAAGTTCGTCATCACCAGCTGCATGCTTCATCCGTGCAGCTTTTGTAGCTATTAGCGTTTGGTAGTTCACAATATTTAAAAGTGCTGTTTCAATAATTTGTGCTTCTCCAAGCGGTGCTTCTATACGCAAAAGGGGTTCGTTATGAAAGACAACCTCGCCTTCTTGCATACTGCAAATGGAGCCAGTAAACTTCATGTTTTGTAAGTAGCCTAAAAAGCCTTCTTCAAATTGAAGTTCCTTTAAATAAGCAATATCACTTTCTGTAAACTGAAAGTTCTTCACATACTCGATAATCTTTTCGAGCCCTGCAAAAATAGCATAACCATTTTCAAAAGGAAGCTTGCGAAAGTATAAATCAAATACTGCGCGGCGGTTATGAATATGATCTTTCCAGTATGTATAAGCCATATTAATTTGATATAAGTCTGTGTGTAAGGCGTAGCTATCGTCTTTATAATGTACCATAACGTAAACACCTCCATATTTTGCTTATAGTATACCTCTTTTTTGCAGTTTGTTGCCAAAAATTATCCATGTCATAAAGTGAAACTTTAATCAGTGGGGGTTTTCTTCATCCCCCACTGATTATCAGCCCTCACCAATCGGGCTTTTACGGGCAGTTTATCTCCCGCCTAACTTCTT
>NZ_FOLV01000085.1 GCF_900112415.1 Bacillus sp. 491mf | reverse complement strand
GTTACTTCTTGTGTTGCGATTACTTTGCCGTTTTGCAGTAAATCTACCTTGATTGCACTTGGACGATCTGTTGCGTTATCGTCTTTCCACGTCTTTGTTCCTTCTACTTTTGTTAGTTGGACCACTTTTGTATTTATAATGTCATAACCTTTTACTTCGGATTTATATCCATCAACTGGTTGTTCTTTCACTTCATACTTATACACTTTGCCGTCTGTATCGTATGCAACTAAGTCTTTAAATTCATATTTCCAACCGCTTGCTTCTGTTACTTCTTGTGTTTTAATGACTTGACCATTTTGTAGTAAGTCTACTTTAATCTCTTTCGGACGATCTGCCGCATTGTCGCCTGTCCATGTTTTTGTTCCTGTAATGGATGTAGTCTTCACTTTATTCGAAATCGGTAGTTTAACTCCATTTACCTCATTTGATTTAACTTCAAAACTTACTTTTGTCTGAGAGTCGAAATCAATATACTCTGGAGCTGAAATCTCTTGTACATAATATTTCCCTGGTTGTAAATCAGAAATTTCAATTATCCCTTTTTCATTTGTTTTATATACATCCCCAAGTTGTTCACCTGACTCTTTATACAACTTAAACGAGACATTTTGTATTACTTTTTCTTCGTTACCTTCAAGATGCTTAACAATTCTTAACGTTCCTTTAGGAGGTAAATCACCTTGAATACCACCGCCAGATGTTACATTTGCGACTGTAGCACTACCCGATACAGAAACCGGTTGTTTGTATAGAAGTTGATAATCAGCTTTATAATCATTCTTAAAAGATTCTTGGTTCTTTCCGCTTTCCATTATCGTACTTGCATAAGAAACATTAAAAGACCTAGCACTTCCCATACTCCAGTTAATCACGACTTTAAATGAACGACCGCCGTCATCAAACTGAACATATCCATAACGTTGATCTTGAAATTGTTTAATAGTTAACTCCTCTACGTTATTAACTATTATTCGAAAACTATCTTTATTAAGTGTTTGGCCTTCCTGCAAACTATCAGACACAACAATATCTCTACCTAAATATTCTTTCTTGTTGTTTATCCTCAAGAACCAACGCACTTCATCGGGATTACTCGGTTGAATATAACCGGTTTTGCCGATAAATGGATCAGTCCCTGTACTACCACCGCTTGAACCAGTGATCGTGACAGTTTGTTTATCTAAATTCGTCCCTAAATTTGTTTCAACATTTGTTGTTTGTTCTACACGATTAGCTTCAACTGTAAAATAAAAATGTCCTCTGATATTGTGAAGTTTCTCCACCATATCATTAAATGTACATACCACCTTACCCGCAGTTACCTTACAAGTACCAAAATTAATACCTTGCTCATCATTTAATGGGATATCCCCCCCAAAGCCTGTTAATTCTCGAGGAAGTGTTAATGTTAACGTGTCTCCAGACTTCATATTATTTCCGGATTTATCACTGAAGGTTACATTTATTGTAGCCCGATCTCCTTGCTTCAATGTTTGTTTATCAAACGTAATACTATCCACAAATCCTGTTGTACTTAACTCTTGTGCATTTGCTATTATAGGCAGCAAACTCTGACCTATAGTAAACATAAAAATCATTATAATTGAAAAAATCGAAGTGGTTCTTTTTAAATGCATATGTTCCCTCCTGTAAATTTTGAATATAGATACAGTCCGGTACAAACTATAACAATGATTCTATTATTCAATGTCATTACGATGCTTTACTTAATTCTTAATAAATACTATCATCTTTTCTCTTTTTCAATCCTTCTATCACTTAGATAAAATAACACTTCCATCCGCAGGAGTCTTATCCCCCTATTTTTTACTTTTTTTGTACCTTAAGGTAGGAAGTCTTACCTTTATGCAAAATAAACGAGATTGCTTATTACATGTTATAAACTTAAATTTTCCCGATGTATGTCATCCACAACAACTCTGTTCTATATTGTTTAACAAGAATATTGACGAATATACGGAAAGGATTTCACATTACAAATACAAAGGTGAATGAACAACTTCATTAGGAAAAGATTATTCAAAAACAACGATGATAAAACATGTAACAGTTATTCGGCTTATTATGCTGTAAGGATTGTGAAACTTCTTTATACTAATTGCGAAAAAAACGTTTAGTACACAGGGGTATATGAACAGGCTACTTCACCCGACTCTGATACTGCCTCCTAAAAAAGCGAGAAGTAAAGTTTATAATTAAATGCAGCATAACAACTAAAGAATGTTATAGCTGTAAAACGTACTGAGATATTTGTATTCGAAAGGATACTATTGAGGATACGTTTTTTGTTATCATGAATCACGGGGATAATCGATCACCTTACACACGAAAACAAACATAAAACGCTCCTGACGAAGTTATGTTTATCTATGAAGATAAAAGCTATATTCTCCAAATCTAAATAAAGTGGGATAAAAAAAGTGAGGTGGATAAAAAAATATGATTACCAACCAAATAAAAAATTAAAATACATCTTTTTATTTTTGGAGTATATAAATGAGTATCGAGAAAAAGTACTTTGTCTAATGGTTTCTATAACTATGTAGAAAATTTGAAAGGACTCTATTTATACACATTTCATCTATTTATAAAGAGGTGTCAATTTTTCAAAATAAAATTAACTCCATCAATTACATTATGATTATGTATATAAGAGTAATGACAGTATTAAAATTGTGTAATTTATATTCCTTCACAATTTTATTAAATCATGAAAATGTAAGTTGTACCGTATGTACTATTTTAAACATAAAATACATACTTCCTTGACTAGATTAGAAATTTTAAAGATTACTTATTAATTTTGTAGATGTTTTGTAAGATGAGGCATCTTTTCACCCATGGCGTAGCTGCAGAAACATTATTGATCATCGTAATATATAATTCCACCAACTAATGATGTAAGCATGCCATTTTAGTGATTTTCAACATTAAAAAGAAATCCTTCCCACACCCATTATTGTCGAATTGCTAACAAAAAGCAAGAGTTAATTAACATCTCCTTATTTTCCCATTATCACTATAGAACCTTTATTAACAAATATCTTTAGAATTAAAAAAACCCTTTAGGTTTCATTCATTTCTTCATCTGCTCATGAAGTTTTTTGAATGATTTCCTAAAGGGGCTATCAATAATACCCTAAAATCTTTTTATTGTTTCATTCGTTGACGAGCGAATAAAATTCCACCTAAAACGAACAATACCATACCTCCAACAATTGAAATCATCTCTGCTGGTGTTCCTCCTGTTTTAGGAAGTAATACTGTCGTCTTATCGTTTTCTTTATTAGATGAATCTTTTGGATCTTCATTTGGACCTTTGTTCGGATCTTTTGGATCTTCA
>NZ_FOLV01000058.1 GCF_900112415.1 Bacillus sp. 491mf | reverse complement strand
GAATAATTTCTCTGGGCGGAATAACGACCATAAGATCCCCCCAACAATTACAAATGTTCCAATAAGGAATATATATTTTCTGTTCATAAAGTAATCTCCCTCCTCTAACACTTATATGTTAGCAAGGAAACCTCTCATTTTTATAACATAACTATTACAAAAGTCTTTCACTTTTTATCCCGCATTAACGGGCAGTAATACTCCCACCTCAAAATTCAGTAAAAGCAAAGAAGTTAGGCGGGAGATAAACTGCCCGTAAAAGCCCGATTGGTTCAACTAATAATCAGTGGGGGATGAAGAAAACCCCCACTGATTAAAGTTTCACTTTATTGGAAGTGTAAACCAAAATTCACTTCCTCGTTTTCCATCTGAGCGATCTCGCACACCAATGTCTCCTTTATGCATTTCAACTAATGATTTTGCGATAGCTAATCCGAGCCCTGATCCGCCAGATTGTGAACTTCTGGACTGATCTGTTCTATAGAAACGGTCAAATATACGTAATTGATCATTATATGAAATCCCTTGTCCTTCATCGCGCACAATAAATTGAACATATTGTTTCTGCTTATCTTCCTTTACAATCAAGTCAATTGTGGAAGCTGCAGGGGAATATCGGATTGCATTATGTAACAAGTTACTCATAACCCGTACTATTTTACATGGCATCATCCAAAGCCGAGGCAATGTATCAGACACCTGCACTTCTAAATGCATCTGTTTTTCTTCTAGTAAGATAGAATGTGAATCTAGTACTTCTAATAGCACTGTATCCACATGGGTTAAATTCGGATGAAACTCTTCTTGTCCAAGTTCTAACTTGGAAAGGTCAAATAAATTATTAATTAAACCATTTAATCTTTGCATTTCCTTTAATATTGTCGCTAAGTACTGCTTCTTCATATCAGGGTCTTCAATTACATTATCTTGTAATGCTTCTATCATCAATTGTATGCTGGCTATAGGTGTTCGCAAGTCATGTGAAATATTGGCAATCAGCTCTGTACGCGCTTTTTCCCCTTCTTCTAATTTCGTAAACCCTTCTTCTAACTTTTTCGCCATCTCTTGAAAAGCAGTTGCGAGTTCTTTAAATTCTTGTGGTTCCTTTCCAATTATATACATCGTTTCAAAATGTCTATCGCTAAATTGATGTGATAATGCAATTAAATTTTGAATGGACCTCATAATCGGACGTGTTAATAGCCAATAGATAAAAGTTGAAAGAAGCATTGCTACAATCGCAATTCCTGTTAATAACCGTGTTTGTTCCGGTTCCAATAACATTTTCCTATCACCATACCATATCGCAATGACCATGATGTTCGTGCTTAATAAATTCATCAATAACAATTGATAACGTAATTTCATGTTTCATTTCCTCCATTTGGATCAAAACGATACCCTATGCCCCAAACTGTATGAATCCAACGGTTCTTTGTCGTATGCTTATCTAGTTTTTCTCGCAAACGACTCATTAACACGGTTACTGTATTTGTACAGCCTTCATATTCAAATTCCCAAATTTGTTCAAGAAGCTGCGACCGAGAAAACACCTGTTTTGGATGTTTGGCCATCGTATAAAGTACTTCAAATTCCTTAACTGTTAAGTCCACCGCATGCCCACAAACAAACACACTTCTCTTCGCTGGATAAATCTCCAAATCTGGAAACTCTATCATTTTTAATTCCGGTTCTTTCGTTTGTACTACTGGTTGATTTCCTCTTCTTAGTATAATTTGAACCCTTAATACTAATTCACGAGGCGAAAACGGCTTTGTCACATAATCATCTGCTCCGATTGTTAAGCCTAAAATCCGATCTCTTTCCTCACCTCGAGCGGTCAACATAATAATAGGAACATTAGATTGTTGACGAATTTCCTCGCATAGCTCCCAACCGTCTTTTTTCGGCATCATCAAATCTAAAATGACTAAATCTGGTTGATACTGCTGAAATGCGTTCAAGCCTTCTGCTCCATTTTCAGCTGTAAATACTTCATACCCATCTCTTTCTAAATACCTTTTACATATTTCTCTAATATTCTCTTCATCTTCTACAATTACAATTCTTTGTTTCATAACTAGAACCCCCGCTGCTCTTTTCTTATAATGTGGAAATAATTCCATTATATACATACATTTGAATTTTCTGACATAAATATCATTACTATGCCTTTTACTGACTTTCTCCCTTTGTTTTAAACATTGTTTTCTATACGCACCAGATGTCTCCCCTAAAAGGAAAAGAGGGATATGCCATTTTTTAACTTGTATATATATAAAATACTTATAGTAATCTTTTATGCAAATATAATAATTATCAATATATCTATTCCAAGTCAAGTGCTATAGCCATACATTCACGAAAAAGTCATGAAAAGTAATGATACAATTCAGATGACATACTGAAAAGGAGAATACTGTATATTTACAATCCTTGAAGGATTACATATCGAAGTTTTTACATTTCAGGCATAGAGGTAGAAAGGCTTTTTTTACATAATATAAGTCCCCATTGCGATCAATGGAGACTTTCTTATAAATTGTCAATGCAATAATCAATTTCTACTAGGCTTAATAATATCTTGTAGTAAAAATACAATTGTTATGATAACCATTCCAAAATTGACTGCAAGAGCCATTATAACAGAAAAATCAGTGATATATGATAATAAAATATAAATTGAAAAGATTGACGCAAGAAAAGGAATCATTTTTCTCATTGCTGAAATTGCATATCCCTTACTCTTCTGAAGATAGATCATAACGATTCCAATACCTAATAATACAGGAGCAGTAATTAAAATCCCAAACCAGCCGAAAGCATCTTCAACAAACCAAGGTAAAAAGCGCATCATTGAGGAGAATATAAATAAATTAAGTACGAAAACAAATAATTGTATGATAGACAATTTTATATTTAAACTTTTTTGTTTCATAGTGTCGAACCTCTAATAAAGTGTTTTTTTACACTATTTTACTTATAATTCACTTTTATGTCAATGTCACTTTTCAACATATCATTTGCTGCTGCGGGGAACAAAAAATGACTTGCACTCGCTTTTTTTCCTTTGTTTTAAACATTGCATGTGGCCGAAACAGACCCTGACCGGATGCTCTTATCCTTCCCAAAAAAGGGCTTTCATGTCGGCTTTTTAATTTGTATTTATATATTACCTCACAAAAAAACAGAAACAGACCGCAAAGCCTTCAGAAAGAAACGCTTTGCAGTCTGATGATTTCTTACTTTATTTAATACTTTCAAATTCCCATTTATGGTTATTACCTGGTGAAGTTGTATGCTCAGGTTTTAAAATAAACGCACTAGAAGATACAACTGGGGCGCTACCATTATCTGCAACAGTACTTTGCCAATTATTTTGTCTAAATGTGATATAAGTAGAATCAGACTTTAGATAGAAGCTCTTCTGATCAGGAAGCTTGTCTAATTTAATAGCAGATCTATTATTTTCAGTATCTAACCAGCTATAATCATAACCATTTCCAATATTTAAATACTGGTAACCACCATAACTACTGTTAGTAAACTTAAGGAACACTTCTTCATCTTTTTTGAATGGTTGTCCTGGTTTAGGCTGTCCTTTTCTTTCTATTATTACTGGTGTTGCTTGAATGTCGTCTCCATGTATTGCTTTTTGTATAGGACCAAGTCTCAATCTATCCCAACTGGACTGAGGTGAAAAGTGTACATATCGTCCATTAATTGTTTGGTCTAATCCAATGTGCCAATTCTCCTGTACACCTTCACGTATGTTAACATTCGTCTTCAAATAGTACTGTTTTCCTTCTAGAATAGGTTCTCCGGAATTATCTACTACTAATTTATCGATAGCTTCTAGATAGCTTTTATTTGAAATAAGAGGCGTCCAGACTTCATTTTTATTGTCTTTTACATCACTGAGTTCAAACTTCACCTGAGCTTCTCCAAGAGATACACGGTTTACCGCTAAGTCTACAGGTTCATTTTCTTTAGATTCATACACATTTGAATTCTGATTTCGAACTAATGTTACCTTTTGGCTCTCACCTTTTTTATTACGAACCGTCACAAAGATTTCTTCACTCAAGTTAAATACCCCTGGTATAACCGATGCGTAAATCTTTTTCTTGCTATAATCATAACTGCTATATGATAGAGTTGGTCGTAGTGCACGGTTATCAAAGAAACCAAGGTTCTTACCTCGTTCTAAAAGGGTCCGATTTGGACCATAACGCTCTCGCTCTGGGTTTAGTCGACCATTTACTACATAATTCGCTACCCAACCGTTACTACCTATCTCAGTATGTGCAAGGAATTCGTCTAGTGAAAGATTATGATTAATGTTAGCAGGCTTTTCCTTGCCCGTTCTTGGTGTATAGACTCTATATTTTGGTATAGAACCGTAGCTTGTTTCTACTAATGTAGTAGAAGCATTTA
Source organism: Bacillus sp. 491mf (assembly GCF_900112415.1). GTDB lineage: Bacteria > Bacillota > Bacilli > Bacillales > Bacillaceae_G > Bacillus_A. The sequence continues at coordinate 11,652 of NZ_FOLV01000058.1, read as the reverse complement.
CATTTGATGCAAAATGCGACCAATCTCCTAAATTTACAAATTGTCCATCTTTCATCGTATACACATTCATCGTACTAGTAGGCAAGACTTCAATAGAAAGAGGTGCCCCTTGTTCTACTGCTTTTAATTCATCCAGTGTTAGGGAAATTTTCACATCCGCTTGACCTTCTACACTATCCATTAGAATTTCAGTTTTATTGTTTCCACCTTTTGCTGTAGTTAACAAGTTGGCTTTATAACGATCTTGTGTTGCCTTTACAGTATTAATAATTTTATTTCCTAATCGAATGTTAAAGTGAGGTGAAACATCCCCAGCAGATGCAGTACCCGTATTTTTATATTCTAGATGAAGTCTCACATTTGCTGCTTTAGATGAATCAACAGTAGTTGCTGTCGACCAGTCAAAACTATTAGAGATGCTTTCTGTTTCTGTTTTTGTATTGGAATAACCATACCCTACATTTAACGATCCCTTACCCGATGGTACAGGACCCGCTGCTGATCCTTCAACGCCAGCTTCGCCAGCTAAGCCAACATTAAAAGAATGTTGTACAGATAAGCTTTTTTCCCAAGTTTTAGTACGTGACTCACCTTTTGAATCCGTAATACTAGCAACGGGAGTAATATCAATACGTTTTACAGCAATTTGTAGATTTGGTACATTCGCGATCATCGGGTTAAAATCTACATCAGAATCACTATCATAATGCTCTACTTCATAGCTATCTGTAAAAGGGTCTCCATCTGAGTTTGCACTCCTAGGATTTGTTATAAATCTCTTTTTCCCAAAGTCTTTCTCTAGGTCATATAACTGGGCTTCATTTTTCCCTGTCTTTTCATTAAATACAATTTTAAATCCTTTTTCTTCTAGTTCATTAGGGATACCATCCCCGTCCCAATCATTATTTTCCTGAACCTCTTCCTTAATCATGATTCCTTTTTTTCCAGAATCACCATAGATAATATTTTGTCCGTCCTTTAGATTTTTATCTTCTTTAAAGGTTTCCACTTTTCCGTCTTGTTCAGGCTTTGTTTCAGCTAAAGCAGGCGATGCTAAAGTTAGTGCCATCGTTACACTGCTTAATACAGCGAATGCCGGCTTCAATTTCTTTTCCTTCATTATCATTTTCCTCCTTGTTTTCTCAGGTCATGAGTACGTTTACTAGTAATCTTGACTTCATCTTATATAACAAATCTTTCATTTCTCTCTCAGAAGTATTACAAAAGTCTTGCAAATATCTTGCATAATGATTATGACGTTATTAATTCTTTTGAGAAACCTAGTGAGACCTAGCTTGCCTCAAAGATATACAAACAAAAAAAGGATTCGAATTTTCTATTCTAAGAGAAATTCAAATCCTTACAACGATTCATAAAAGCAATATTTTGTAACTACTCAGCCATACATCTCGTTTAGAAGTTTGGTAAGGGGTATGATTTAAGTAGAAATACGCTTACCTATAAAAAGTTTTTTTCATTTTTGAGCACATAGATTGCTGCCATGATGATAAAAATGGACCTACACCTTGCTATCTTTTTTTGTTTTAAAACTTTGCTCGTGGCAGGAAAAGACCCTGACCGCTCCTATACATAGCCAGTCCCTCTTGACCATTTAAAAAACTGCTTTTGTTTCGACAACTTGATACTCTCCGTAAGGAAGGTTGTTCCATGAAATCACACCATTTTCATCTGATACACCTTTTACTTCTTTTCCTTCTACGACTACTATTATTCAGTACCTATAATTAAAAAAATAACTTTAATTCATATAGGCATTTTATTATATTACATGATTTATAATAAAGAATTAGATGCAAACACTGTTTGGAAGAAAAATAAATTATTAGAAGAAAATTCCTATGCAATTGTAAATCCTGATTTATATATTTCAACCCGTCGTCAAAATAATCCAAGTAATTATGATGTATCATTAGAAAGGAGATTTTTCACAAACATTAAGGAAGAAAACAAGGAAAAAGTAATAGAGTATGCGTATGCATTCCCACAAGAAGATGCTGTAACTTTATCAAAAGGAAAATCACTTTTCGACTCATACACTCCACCTACTATTTTTTAAAATGAATTTATATAGGTATCTTGATTGTTAAGTATAACCTTATCAATAAGCAGCGAGTAACATACAAAAAAAGATTCGCGTATTAAGCGAATCCTTTTTTGTATTTACTTATCACAAGCGATCCCATCGCCATCTCGGTCTAGCTTAGAAGAATAAGCTGGGTGACCTTTCGGAATATTGGAGAACCCGGCTGCTTTTGCTTCTTTACAGCTGCTAAAATGATATTCACCTTGTGGTAAGTTGTTATTTGGTTGTTGTTGCACTTGTTGTTTCTGTTCTGGTTCTGTTTTTGGTTCTGGTTGTGCTTGTTTCGGAGCTGGTGCAGGTGTAGCAGGCTTTGCTACTTTACTCTTCTCAAAGCCGTTATCTGTTGCATAGTTTTCTACACTCCAAATGCCTTTTTTATTTGCCTGTGCCTTTGTTTGGAATTCACGCAAATAATCAACATACTTTGTATTCGGAGCATATATATATGCCACGCGTGCCAATCCTTGCTCCACTAATAATCGGTTTAACATTTGGCCATCTACCCATACATAAACTAATAGACGTCCATATTTTTCACGATCACTTACATCTAATTCAAGCTGAACTTTCTTTCCTTCACTTGCGTATTTCTTAGTGAATGCACTTGCTTCTGGTCCGAATGGTTGTACGCCTAGACGTGGATGCTTTGTTTCCGGTGTATCAACAAGGAGAAAGCGTACTGTTTCTTCTTTTCCATTCTCTAATTTCACTTTCAACGTATCGCCGTCAATATTTTTCATTACAGTTGCATTCACAACACGATTCGTATTCATCATATTTTTTTCATCATCAATATGATGAATTGAACCTGTTACTAAACTTTCATGTTGCACTTTATTTTCCGTACTGTTTGGCGTGTTATTTTCGCGATCCGCCACTGCGACATCTTCATATGTACTGCTTTCTTGTTGTTTCTTTACTTCTTCCTGCTTTTTCTTTTCCTCTTCTTGCTTCTTTTGTTCCTCAATCTTTTTTTGTTCTGCTGCTTTTGTATCCTTATTTTCTGTCGCCTTCGCATTATTACCGCATGCCGCTAAACTAAAGGCAAACACACTACAAATAAGTAGTGTTACTAACTTTTTCAACACCTAATACTCCCCCTAGAACAACCATATAAATAATTACCTCATCTATTTTACCAAATATATAAGTTCATATTTGGTACATTTTGTCGTGATAACTTTATATTCCACTAAAGGGATTAGAGCCTTATTTTACGAAATTCACAAATCAACCATTCTGTAAAAAATAATTTATATATAAAAATATTATTAAAGGTGTACATTTCGTAATATTTTTAGCATATCTCATCTCATTCCCTACGGAAGGGAATTTTCCCCCGTAATGCTTACAGGGAATATAATTACTATTCATAGGATAATAATATTTTGGATTATTTATTGTTAATATGACCATATTTATATGCAATTTTGCATTTCCTAAATAAAGGAAAGCAACATACAAAGCTCTATTAAATTATATTAAAAAAATTTTTTATCAAATAATTCATATAGATAAATACAAATCATTATATTTTAGGCTTAATTATCAAAGTATAATTATTTCACTTAGTAAAGCGATTCATAGTATTTAACTTTTTAGATATAATGTTTTTAAAATACAAAAAACGAAATACCATAATCATTAGATGTAAGCGGTGAAATTTTGTTATTTACTTATTAAAAACATAATGTTTACAATGAGGGCGTAGGGTCCTTACATTCTATAAAAATAGATAATAACGAGAGTTTCTTGTTTTAACATTCTATCCGAAAGAATTCTCCTACCTCAATTATGCAAGGAGAAAACAAAGCGATAGATCGTTCAAGATAGTATAAATAAAATTGTAAAAAGACAATCGTGAAGAGGTGTACGGAATGAAAAATAAAATAATTACAGGATTTTTAATAACATCCATTGTTACTGGAGCGAATATTCCTATCAATGCTCTCGCAACGCCAATCGTTAAGGCCGAAACGCAACAAGAGAACACGGATATTTCCTCATCATTACGAAAATTAGGTGCGCAATCTAAATTAATCCAAACATATATAGATAAAGCTTTAGTAAATCCTAATATACAACTAATGGAAGTCCCATCTTTAAATACAAACCAAGACCTAATCAAGAAAGATATGAACGAATGGTCATCGGAACTTTATCCAAAATTAGTTCTATTAAATGCAAAAAGTAAAGGATTTGTGACTAAATTTAATAGCTATTATCCAGCATTAAAAGGATTTGTAGACAATAAAGAGGATAAAGAAGGGTTTTTGGATAGACTTGAAGTTCTTCAAGACATGGCTATGACGAACCAAGATAACGTGCAGCGTCAAATTAATGAACTAACAGATCTTAAATTACAACTCGATAAAAAACTTACAGATCTCGATACTGATGTGACAAAAGCGCAAGGTGTACTAAGTTCAGATGGAACAGGGAAAATAGACCAACTAAAAAATGAAATACAAAATACCCAAAAATCAATTCAAGATGATTTACAACAAATAGCATTGTTACCAGGCGCTTTAAATGAACAAGGATTTAATATATTCAAAGAAGTCTACAGCCTTTCAAAAGATATCATTGAACCAGCTGCTCAAACAGCAGTGGCGGCGTATAACAAAGGAAAAGAAATTAACAACTCTATTTTAGAAGCAGAGAAAAAAGTAGAGCAGGAATTGAAAGAAAAAGGTAAATCTGCTCTAGAGATTGAAGCTGCCAAAAAGGAAGCTCGTGAAGCAATTGAGAAAAACAGAAAAGGCGAACTAGCTGCAGCTGCAATTACAAAGACACAAGAGTATGACCTTACGAAAGTTATTGACCCTGAAAAAGTCAAAAAAACATATAGTGCCTTCGCTGAAGTAAATAAACTAACAGCAGAGCAACGAGCACATTTAGATGATTTAGAGCAACAAAACCAAAAGTTTTATGATTTAACAAAAAACCTAACAGTAGCAGATTTACAAAAATCAATGCTTCTTATTACGCAAAATGATTTACATACATTTGCAAATCAAGTAGATGTAGAACTTGACCTACTAAAACGCTATAAAGAAGATTTGAATCTAATCAAAAATAATATTACAAAATTATCTACTAATGTTGATACAACTGACCAGCAGTCTCAAAAAGATACATTAAGACAATTAAAAAATGTAACAAGTTACCTTGGAGAACAAGTTAATAAGTTTTAATATTAAGAATTTAATAAAAATAATATAAAGATTATTAAGAATCTATCAAAAAACTGAGAAGGAGAATCGTTATGAAAAAACTTCCATTTAAGGTGTTAGCTGTAGCCACTCTTGCAACGGTTATAACTGCTACTAACGGTAACACTATTCATGTACTTGCACAGGAACAAACCGCTCAAGAACAAAAAGTAGGGAATTATGAATTAGGGCCTGAAGGGCTGAAGAAAGCATTAGCTCAAACAGGATCTCATATTCTTGTAATGGATTTGTACGCAAAAACAATGATTAAACAACCAAATGTAAATTTATCCGGTATTGATTTAGGTTCAGAAGGAGCAGAATTACTTAAAAGCATTCACCTGAATCAGGAACTGTCACGAATCAATGCGAATTATTGGTTAGACACAGCGAAGCCGAAAATTCAAAAAACAGCACGTAATATTGTAAATTACGATGAAGAATTTAAAAATTATTACGATACATTGGCAGCTGCTGTACAAAAGAAAGATAAAGCAGAGTTAAAAGATGGATTAAATGATTTAATCACTACAATTAATACAAATTCACAAGAAGTTACAGAAGTAATTAAGATGTTACAAGACTTCAAAGCAAAACTGTATGACAATTCTACAGGGTTTAAAAATAATGTTGGTGGTCCAGATGGACAAGGTGGATTAACGGCACTATTAGCCGGAAATAATGCACTGATTCCACAACTTCAAGCTGAAATTGAGAAGCTACGTTCTACTCAGACAGAGCATTTTAACAATGTATTAGCATGGTCAATTGGCGGTGGATTGGGAGCATTCATTTTAGTTGCTGCAGCCATTGCAGGAACGGTAGTAATTGTTGTGACTGGCGGTACAGCAACACCAGCTGTTGTTGGTGGCCTTACGGCTCTCGGTGCAGCTGGTATCGGTTTAGGAACAGCATCTGGTGTCATTGCGTCTAAGAATATGGACTCCTATAACGCAATTTCTAACAAAATCGGACAATTAAGTACGAAAGCTGATCTTGCTAGCCAAGCAGTTATTTCGCTTACTAACGCGAAAGCAACTTTGACAGATCTGTATCAAACAGTGGATCAAGCGATAATGTCTCTAACAAATATCCAAAAACAATGGAATACAATGGGGGCCAATTATACAGATTTACATGATAATATCGACTCTATGCAAGATCAGAAACTTTCTTTAATACTTGATGATTTAAAAGCTGCTAAACAAAGTTGGAGTGATATTCATAAAGATGCAGAATTCATTTCGAAAGACATTGCTTTTACACAAGAAACAAAGAACTAAAAATTAAAACCTATATAGGAGGAATATGAAATGCTAAATAAAATCCCTTACAAGATACTCGCTGCATCAGCGCTTTTAGCTTTGACAACAACTTCTGTAGTCTCACCAGTAGCAACTTATGCAAGTGAAATCAATCAAACTAACAATGGAGATACGTCTCTTTCTGCAAATACAGACGGAATGAAAAAAGCTTTGCAAGATGCTGGGGTATTTGCAAAATCTATGAATGAATATTCTTATTTGTTAATTAATAACCCGGATGTGAATTTTGAAGGGATTACTATTAACGGGTATCCAGATTTACCTGGTAAGATTTTACAAGATCAAAAGAATGCTAGAGCACATGCTGTTACATGGGATACGAAAATAAAAAAACAGCTTTTAGATACATTGACAGGCATTGTCGAATACAATACAACGTTTGATAATTATTATGACACAATACTAGACGCTGTTAATACAGGGGATGGCGATACTTTAAAAGAAGGGATTACAGATTTACGATCTGAAATTCAACAAAACCGAGAGACTGCAAAAAATTTAATAACAGCATTAACTGAGTTAAGAAATAATGTTGGAGAAGATGTTAGAGCATTTGGAAGCAATAAAGAACAATTGTATTCGATTTTAAAAAATCAAACAGCTGGGCTTGAGGACGATCAAAAACGTCTAGATGAAGTTCTAGGGCAAGTAAACTATTATAAAAAATTAGAATCTGATGGATTTACAACAATGAAGGTTGGCGTTTTTGGCCTATGGTGGATTGGCGGTATAATAGTAGGTACAGCAAGAGATAATTTAGGAAAGTTAAATCCGTATTTAGCAGAACTACGGATGACTGTAGATTCTAAAACAACATTAAATCGTGTAGTTGGCGTTGCGTATAATAATACTGATCAGATGCATAAGGCGATTGATAATGCAATTAATGCTCTTACTTATATGCAAACGCAATGGGATGATTTAGATAATCAATATGATGGGGTACTTAAACAGATTGATAAGGCTGCTGGAAAAGCTGATGAAAATAAATTTGGCTACTTAAAACCTACCTTGAAGACAGCTAAAAATCTTTGGAACACATTACACGGAGATGCAGTCACAATAAAAGACGGAATAAAAGAACTAAAAGTGGAAACTGTTACTCCACAAAAATAAGGAAGTATCGGTTCTGAATCCAGGATTACATCTTTAAATTTCAGTATAACAATTAATAATTCCTTATAAACCGAAAAGGCGGAGTCTGATGAAAGACTTCGCCTTTCACTATAAATACTACGAAACAAAGTTGGGATGATATTCATAAAGATACAGAACTAATTTCACTTTTAAAAAAGAATAGAACTTATAATCAAAACCTGCATAGGAGGATTATGAAATGATAAAAAAAATCCCTTACAAACTACTCGCTGTATCGACGTTTTTAACTATAACGACAACTTATGCAGTCACACCAGTAGCAACTTTTGCAAGTGAAATCGTGCAGACTAACAATGAGGATATGTCTCTTTCAGCAAATGAAGAACAGATGAAAAAAGCTTTGCAAGATGCTGCGGTATTTGCAAAATCCATGAATGACTATTCTTACTTGTTAATTAATAATCCAGATGTGAATTTTGAAGGAATTAATATTAATGGGTATGCAGACTTACCTGGTAAAATTGTACAAGATCAAAAGAATGCTAGAGAACATGCTGTTACATGGAATACGCAAGTAAAAAAACAGCTTTTAGATACATTGACAGACATTATTGAGTACGATACAAAATTTCACAATCATTATGGAACATTAGTAGAGGCGATTAATACAGGGAATGGAGATACTTTAAAAAAAGGAATTACAGATTTACGAAGTGAAATTCAACAAAACGAAGAGCATGCACAAAAGTTAATACAAGAATTAACTAAGTTAAAAGAAGATATTGGACAAGATGTTAGAGCATTTGGGAGCGATAAAGATCTCTTGCAATCGATTTTAAAAACCCAAGGTGCTGATGTTGAAACCGATCAAAAGCGTCTAAATGAGGTTTTGGCAGACATAAACTATCAGAGAGACATAGAATCTAAAGGATGGATAATGGTAAAAACCGGCTTTATTCCCGTAATGATTTCTGGTGGTATAATGATAGGTGATGCAAGAGGTAAGTTAGGCTGGTTAGAGCCAGAATTTGCAAAATTACGTCAGACTGTAGATTATAAACTAACATTAAATCGTGTAGTTGGAGTTGCGTTTAATAATATTAGTGAGATGCATAGTGCGATTGATAAAGCCATTAGTTCTCTTACTTATATGTCCGCACAATGGCATGATTTAGATTCTAAATATGCAGGAGTACTAGGACATATTGAAAAAGCATCTGAAAAAGCTGATCAGAATAAATTTAAATTCTTAAAACCGACCTTGGATTCAGCTAAAGATAGTTGGAAAACATTAACAACAGATGCAATCACATTAAAAGAAGGAATCAAATAATTAAAAGTGGGACCTCCACAAAAATAAGGAAATATCGATTCTTTTTAAAGCTTTTGAACAAACATGACAAACCTAAGTTTAGGCTATAACAGTTTTGCGGTTTGTTGTATATGAAAAAGCGGAGTCTGCTGAAGACTTCGCTTTTTTCTTCATTTCGTTTATATATCCATTTCAATTTTTGACATCTCTATCTCTACCATGCAAAACAAAGCATACCCGCTACTCGCTTGCTCCTTTTGTTTTAAGCATGACACGTGGTAAAAATAGACCCTGACCGCTTCTATGCACGGCCAGACGCTCTCGTCTCCCCCTATAAAAAGGGGATTCTTGTCGGTTTCATTCTTTCTGAGCTTACTGCTTATTCAAAATCTGCAAAACGATGCAAATTTCTCTTTTCTCCAATCATAACTAAACCGTCCCCTTCTTGCACAACTTCATCTGGGGAAGGAGAAATATTAATTCTCCCCTTACTTTTAATCGCAATAACATTTAAATTTAACTTCGCTCGAATATCCAGTTCTTTGATACTTTTCCCTGACATACTGGAAGGCACTTTAATTTCTTCAATATTATAATCTTTGGCGAGTTCAATGAAATTAAGAACATTCGGTAACATAAGCTGATGGGCTACACGCTCGCCCATATCCCACTCAGGAAATACGACCCAGTCTGCTCCTACCTTCTCCAACACTTGGCCATGGCGTTTATTAAGCGCCTTGACTACAACTTTGTTTACTCCTAATTCTTTTAGTACTAAGACTGTTAAAATACTTGCTTGAATATCATTTCCAATTGCCACAATGACTGTATCAATATTCCGAATACCAATTGCTTTTAATACCTCTTCATCTGTTGCATCTGCAATCACTGCATGGGTGGCAGCATCCTCAAGTTCATTTACACGTTTTTCATTGCTATCTATTGCCAATACTTCATTTCCTGCTTCTACTAATGTATTTACAATACTTGAACCAAACCTTCCTAACCCAATAACTGCGTATTGCCTTTTCATATTCCTATCGCTCCTCTAAGGATGAATAAACACCTAGCCAATCATAATTTTCCCTTTCGGATAACTGAACGGATCTGAATTTCTTCGCAGCGTAACAGCAAAAGCGATGGTCAATGGCCCTACCCTTCCTGCAAACATCGTTAAAATAATGATGATTTTACCAAGCGGAGATAATTCAGGGGTCAGTCCCATAGAAAGCCCTACCGTTCCAAAGGCGGAAGTTGCTTCAAAGAGAATCATTAAAAAGTCCTTCCCCGGTTCTGTTATTGTTAGCAGCATGGCAGCGATTATAACGATAAAAAGACCAGCTAACATAACGGTAAGTGATTTATAAATTGTGTCGTATGCAATTCTTTTTCGAAAAAAGATTACATCTTCTTTTCCTTTTACTTGTGACCTTACTGCTCCTAAAAGGGTTGCAAATGTAGTTGTTTTAATTCCTCCACCCGTCGATCCAGGAGAAGCCCCGATATACATAAGGATAATAATAATAAACAGGGTTGAATGGTGTAAATCCGGAATATTGAGTGTATTTGCCCCAGCTGTTCTTGGCGTGATAGCTTGAAATAAAGAAGCTAAAACTTTCCCAAACGCTGATAACGGTTGTAACGTTTTGGGATTATGAAATTCCAATAAGAAAATTAGAAGCGTTCCTACTACCACTAGCAAAGAACTTGTAAACAGAACTACCTTCGTATGCAAAGAAAGGCGTCCAATCCGTTTATATTCATATACTTCATTCATAACGATAAAACCAATACCGCCCAGTGTAATGAGTGCACAGATTACCAATGTAACAATTGGATCTTCTACATAACCAGTTAGGCTTTTAAAATTTCCCATTATATCGAATCCTGCGTTATTGAAATTTGAAACGGAATGAAATATCCCGTAATACACCGCTTTGGAAAGCGGCATATCAAATGCAAAGCGAATTGTTAATAAAATTGCGCCGATAAATTCAATCACAACTGTAAAAATAAGAATTCTTTTTGCTAAACGAACAATGCCGGCAATCGATAAATTATTCAATGCCTCCTGCAGTAGCAGCCTTTCTTTCAAGGAAATCCTTTTTCCTAACAAAACAGAAAAAAAGATGGCAAACGTCATAAATCCTAGGCCGCCTACTTGAATTAGAAACAAGATAACGAGTTGGCCAAACAACGTGAAGGTTGTCCCGGTATCTACTACGACAAGCCCAGTTACACATGTAGCAGACGTAGCTGTAAACAATGCATTTAACAAAGGAAGGCCTTGCCCATCTGTTGTCGCTACTGGAAGCGTTAAAAGAATCGTACCAATGAAAATAATGAAAGCGAATCCTACTACTAATGTTTTCGGAGGATCCATATAAATCTGTCTGCTCTTCATAGTTGTTTCTCCTATACATTTTTTAGGAAAACTGCTCGTCTATTCTTTCTTCACATGAAAATACCTAACATATATGTAAATCGTTGATAAAGTGAAACTTTAATCAGTGGGGGTTTTCTTCATCCCCCACTGATTATTAGTTGAACCAATCGGGCTTTTACGGGCAGTTTATCTCCCGCCTAACTTCTTTGCTT
>NZ_FOLV01000059.1 GCF_900112415.1 Bacillus sp. 491mf | reverse complement strand
GCGAAAGCAAAGAAGTTAGGTGGGAGATAAACTGCCCGTAAAAGCCCGATTGGTTCAACTAATAATCAGTGGGGGATGAAGAAAACCCCCACTGATTAAAGTTTCACTTTATAAAGGAGGAATTAAATTGAACATGCGTATCGAACAACTTAATAAGGAATTAGATTATCAAGAGTATATAAAAAAGATTATAGAATTATGGAATATGAATGCTATAGAAACAGCACAATGTGAATTAGACGAAAGCGATAGAATGGGTATTTGGGAGCAATTAGAACAATTTGTTCAATCAAAATATGACGCTGTTTTTGTAGTAAGTGATGAAGGCTCAAATATGATTGGTTATGGAGTGGTTTCTATTAAACAAGATCTAGTTACCGATATGTTATATGGTCAAATTGATGAGGTTTATATAAGAGAAGAATATCGAAGACAGCAAATTGCTAAAAATGTAGTAGAACATTTAATGAGATGGTTGAATCAAGAGGGGATTTCTGCCGTTCACGTGAATGTAGAGAATAAATTAGCTTTAGATTTTTGAGAGAATACAGGTTTTGAAAAGGAGTTTTTTCTTTTATCAAATAGTTAATTTCTATGTGAAATATGAATTGAAACTAAGATGACTAGAATAGCATGATGTTACTAAAGTCATCTTAGTTTATTTTTATAGGATTGTTATAATTGATCAAATTTTTTTTGAAAATAGCTTCTTTATACAAAATAGCACCCTTAACTAATTTTTGTTATATGGTGAGGTTGTTGTATCTTGGAACATGTTAGTTAAATCTTTACTTGCAAGCAACATAATATAGCGAGAACCTCCTTCTTTTTCTTCGCATATAATATTTATGTCAAGCCCTTCTGACATCACTGTTTGAAATGGCTGGGAAACGTTTAATTTCTGTTTTTTATATCCTTCATCTTGTAATTTGTATATCCATACTTGCTGAGTACTTGTTTGAAATACCATATAGTCTTGAAATGCACTCACTAGCCCTATGTTATTATTGGAATCTCCATGAACTTCATCTAATTGAAAAGGTTCTACATTTTTAGTTTCCATATTCACAATAAAGTAGGATTCTGGATACCACTGATCTGGTGATGGAAAAGTAGCATAGAAAATTTTATTTCCTACAATTCGAATATTGTTAATAAACTTGTGAGGAGTAGGGTACACAATTGTTTCACCACTTTTAAGGTCGTATAAGTATAAGTTAGTTTCATTGCTATTTCCATCTGAATACACTAATTTTCCTTGATTCATATGACTGACAGAATAACCTGTATCATATGAATGGGTTGTAGCAACGGTCTTTACTGTATCATTTTTCAAATCATATACTTTTATATAAGCTAACTTTTTAATCGGATCAATTTCTGTCCATGTTACCAAATGTTGATACAAGTTAGCATCTATTGGTCCTTCTGTTTCATATAATTTTTTTTGCTTACCATTATGTATGTTTTTCACATATAAAACGGATTGAGTACCAAAATCATCTGTATCAGTCCACAATACCCATTCTTTGTTAGCTTGCTGACCTTGCATATTGGGATTTTTTAATTTAGATTGGAAGACTTCTTTTGTTTCTTTATTTACGTAATCGTATGCTATCAATTTATTCGGCATACCGGACTTACTGTTATCATCAACAGTCATATACATTACTTCATTAGAACTAGATGGTAAATAAAACCGATTGTAATCGAGTGAGAACTTTGTAAATATCCCTATTTTTTGTTGCTCTATTTTGTTAATACCTTTAGATATGTTTTTTGTAATATTACATGAACTTAATATCACAAGGCATATCAAACCAGTGAATAAAGAAATATTTCTTTTGACCATATAAAAAATCTCCCCCAGATAAAACAGTACTAATTCCATCATACCAGATAGAATCACTTTTTTTACATATAGTGTAAATAGAACGTCATAAGAGGTGCTCTATAAAGTGAATGCAATAGCTATTTTATATAAAAAGTAGTATTTCATAAATTACTAGTAAAGGTGCTTTTTATACACAATTTTACTTACTATGAATATGGCTGACGTGTTTCATGTGACGAATAGCTTTTTCCATGAAGAATCGTCTCATAAGTGAACTTAAAAAAGACTGAGTAGAAAAACCTACTCAATCTTTCTTATACGATCAAATAATAACCCATCTGTCGTATCATTTTCTCCTATTACAAAATCTTTCATATAATAAGAAAGATAATCACCATATTTTGAATTTGTATTTAAAAGAAGCTCGTCTACGAAGTAAGAGCCAAGCGGTAAATTATCGAGTAAGAGGCTAGCAAGTGCACCGTAAACGCCGCATGCTACTTGAAAGTAGGTTGCGTTTGTTCCATATTGTGTGTATACATGTTGGGTGGCTGTTGTATTGTACATATAGACTTCTTTGTCTTTATAGACAAGTAATACACCGATTAAATCTTCGCCGAGGAGTTGTCCAGTTTCTGGATTTAATACGTGATGGTTCCAGTTCCATAGTTCATCAATATTTTGTTGGTTGTTATGAATTACTTCTGTCATATAATCATTGATACGATATAAAAAGCCGACCTCCATATCGTACAATTTTCCAAGGTTAATTACTTCTTCATGCCCCATTAAACAGCCGGAAAACTGTTTATCTCCTAACGTTACTTTAAATTCTTGTTCGTAAGCAGTGTTACATAAGAGAATTGGAGTTTGATGCTTCATGAAAAGAGGATAGTTTAAAATAGCTTCTTCTAAAAATCCCGCTGGTGACCATGTCGAGTATACAGTTTTTTCTTTAATAAGAGTTGGATCATGATAGAAAGTTGTATCGTGTTCGACGATGAAACAAGCGAGGGGGACTTCCTCAGGATTTTGTTTCATTAACTTAACGGCCATCCATTGAACAACGCCAGGGTTCATACCGGAACAAATAATGCCTGTCATGTTTGTGAAGGCAGGTCTATGCTCTTCAAAGAAATTTTGTCTTTCTAATAAACTGAACCGTTTAATATGCTCGTTTGCATCGATTGCTGGTGATTGCAATGCGGTATTTATATAATGTACACCAGCCTCATTGCAGCATGTTAGCATTTCTACTGCATCTGCTAAGGAAGCATCAATGACTATGCTTGTCTCTGTTTCCTGTAGATGATTTCGAAATAATGTGTGATCGCTTAGATCAAACATATGGAATGTAAAACTCTCGTATAATGCAGGATACATATTTTTAAAGTAAGACCCTGGTTTTTGCTTTATATCAATTAAATGAATGGAACAGTTTTGTAACTGAGAGTATAACGGATTATGAATATCTTTCACGGCATGGTTTAATAAGGATAAAAATGCCCGAGCAGCGCCGCCACTGCTTCCAAGTATAGTAAGAATAAGGTGTTCTTTTTCCATGCTTTCCCTCCTATATGATTAAGATATTCACTTCGCATAAGGAAGGATTATTTGTTTGTCCATAAATGCATAAAAATTCTATGCCTATTTCTTCATTAGTGGCAATGAAGAAAATAGACATAGAAACCTCTTTTCTTTTAAGGGGGCGAGAGGATCGGTTCGCGCATAGAAGCGGTAGATGCCTTTTCCTGCCACATGCGAGGTTTTAAAACAAAAGGAGAAAGTGCACCGTGAAAATAGCTTCCAATATATATGTTACTTTACTTTTTGTGTAAAAACTTGTATTATATAGATATATAATATAGTAGTTTATTTTCAGGAGGAGGCTGTCACCATAGCTTTCTCCTGTTCTTTTTTTTGGAGTCTGCGGTATAGGGCTCTTTTTTCGAAAAAATGACTGAAAATTAAGATACTTAAAGAGGGGAGGGAATACATATTTAATATAACAAGTTTCACTTATTTTGAAAGGAGTGAAGCAGTATGTTATTTCATGTTCCAATTGAAACAATTTATTTATATGGGCTTATTATAACCGGAGCTATTGCTATTCTTTATTTGCTTTTTGGTGATATTTTAGAATCTCTTTTTAGTATATCAAGCGGAGCTACTTCGCCTTTTACATTGTTATTTAGCTTTCTTGCGATGCTATGTGGATTTGGTTACATATTAGAATATATCTTTCCGTGGGGGAGTATTGCTATTTTTGTTATTTCATTTTTCCTCGCACTTGTTGGTGTGATTACAATGAAAATGCTTGTTTTAGCACCAATTTCTAAAGCGGAGCAAAATACAATGCACCGTATGGAAGAGTTTATTGGCTGCAAAGGAGAAGTGATTATTACGATTCCGAAAGAAGGATTCGGTGAGGTGTTACTAGCTTCTCAATTTGGTAGTAATGCGATGCCAGCTAAAACGATAGGAAAGAAAGATATTTTACAAGGGTCTTATGTCATTGTTGAAGATGTGCAAGACGGTGTTTTACTCGTGCAAAATTTAGTGGTTTCTTTAAAGAAACCAAAATGATAAGGGGGAGTTACTATGGTTCCATTAATTATTGGTGGTGTTTTGTTAGCAATATTAGCGATTTTGATTTTAGTCTTTATTACGAAATATCGAACGGTTGGGCCCGATGAAGCGTTAATTGTAACAGGAAGTGGACTAGGCAGTGGGAAAAATGTTGTGACAACAGATGATGGCAAGAAGATTAAAATTATTCGCGGTGGCGGTACGTTTGTTGTGCCAGTTATGCAACAAGCAGAACCCCTTAGCCTATTAAACTATAAATTAGAAGTAGGAACACGTGATACATATACGAAGCAAGGTGTTCCAGTAACAGTAAATGGTGTTTCAATTATTAAGGTGGGTTCTACAATTGAGGAAGTATCAACAGCAGCAGAGCAATATTTAGGAAAAGAAACGGAAGAACTGAAAGTAGAAGCAAAGGAAGTATTAGAAGGACATTTACGAGCAATTCTATCGTCGATGACAGTAGAAGATGCGTATAGTAACAGGGAACAGTTTGCTCAGAAGGTACATGAAGTTGCTTCCACTGATTTGAAGAAGATGGGGCTGCGCATCGTATCGTTTACAATTAAAGAAATTAGTGATAAAAACGGGTACTTAGATGCACTTGGTCAACCGCAAATTGCAACGGTGAAGCGTGATGCACAAATTGCAAACGCAGAGCGAGAAAAAGAAGCACGGATTGAAAAAGCGCGTGCTGAAAAAGAAGCAAAAGAAGCAGAGTATCAGCGTGATGCGCAAATTGCTGAAGCTGAGAAACATAAAGAATTAAAGGTGCAATCATATAAAAGGGAACAAGAACAAGCACGTGCAGATGCTGACCTTTCCTATGAATTACAGCAAGCGAAGGCTCAACAAGGTGTAACAGAAGAGCAAATGCGAGTGAAAATTATTGAGCGTGAAAAACAAATTGAATTAGAAGAAAGAGAAATTGCTCGTCGTGAAAAGCAATACGATGCAGAAGTGAAGAAAAAAGCAGATGCGGATCGTTATGCAGTTGAGCAAGCGGCGGAAGCAGAAAAAGTACAACAAATGAAAAAAGCTGATGCCCAGCAATATAAAATTGAAGCAGAAGCAAAAGCACGTGCAGAAGAAGTGCGTGTGGAAGGTTTAGCGAAAGCCGAAATTGAAAAAGCACAAGGTCAAGCAAAAGCGGAAGTACAAAAAGCACAAGGTACAGCAGAAGCGGATGTTATTAAACTGAAAGGTCTTGCTGAAGCAGAAGCGAAACAAAAAATTGCTGAAGCATTTGAACTATACGGTCAAGCAGCAATTATGGACATGGTATTAAAAATGTTACCAAGCTATGCGAAAGAAATTGCAAGTCCGCTTAGTAATATCGACAAAATTACTGTTGTCGATACTGGCGGCGGTGGAAAAAATAGTGGCGCTGGTAAAGTTGCCGGCTATGCGACTGATTTAATGGCAACGATGCAAGAAACTTTGAAGGCTTCTTCAGGTATTGATTTAAAAGAATTGCTGGAGAGTTTTGCAGGAAAAGGTGCAATGCAGCAATCTGTTAGTGAGGGGCCTGTTGTACAAGTAGTAGAAGAAAGTAAGAAGGAAAATAGTGAGCAGTAAGAAGATGAAATAAAAAACCGAAATAAAAACCCCTTTCTTTTAGGAGGGCGAGAGCATCTGGCCGCGCATGGTAGCGGTCAGAGCCTGTTTCTGCCCCGTGCGAGGTTTAAAACAAAAGGAGCAAACGAGTGCAGGTTCTGTTGTATTCTGCATAGCAGCGGCTTTTGTTTTAAAAAACGAGGATGGATTTCTATATAAACACAAATGAAACTTCCTTTCTTTTAGGAGACGAGAGCATCTGGCCGCGCATGGTAGCGGTCAGTGCCTGCTTCTTCCATGTGCGTGATTTTAAAACAAAGGGAGCAGGTGAACGATTGCTTATCTGAAACATCTTGTGCTAAAGACTTAAACCATTCACAAGTAACAAATATGGAATCCTAAAACTTTTATTTTATCACTATAGCCATAGCTTTTTTTATCTTATTATTATAATATTTCAACGTAAAGTTTTTTCTTCAGATGTTTAATAACCTCTCAAATAACTTCACAGCCTCTTTCGCATTATATAAATAATCCCTAGTTCGCACCTTCAAACTAATTTGTAACAACTGAAGGTCTTTTTCATTCATAAAATAACCCTCTAACAACATCATATCGCTTTTCTTCTATCGATTTTATTATGGCGAATATCAATCTACCAACGGCTTTCCAGTGCCACCAACACCACTATGAAAAAAATAGAAATTTGTGATAGTAATATTTTTATTACTTATGTAGGATGCAACTGGCTTTCTAATAGCTAGAGGAAGTGTCACAAAGTTATAGCGTCCATTCGTTATATAGAATGAGAGGAGGGATTACATGAAAGTTACAAACAAAGATTATGAAAAGATGGAAGAGCTATACGAGTTGTATGAACAAAAAATTTATTATGTAGCCTATTCTATTTTAAATAATGTTCAGCAGGCTGAAGATGCAGTTCAAGAGACGTTTATTATTCTTTGTCAGAATCTGGAAAAACTCCACAGCTTGAACACTCAAGAGCTTAAACGCTACATTTTGAGAATTGCAAAAAACAAAGCGATTGATAGTTACCGGAAAAATAAACGACAGGAAATGTTCTTAGAAGAATATCAAAGAGAATTACCGGAAGTAGCAAATGAAAATATTGAACAGTGGGAACAGCGTTTCATGTCTGAGGCTCAAATTGATACATTGCTAAAAGAGTTAAATGATTCTAACAGACAGGTTTTTAAGTACAAAGTCTTCTATAACTTAACTTATCAGGAAATTTCAAATCTAATGGGGATAACTGAAGTCAATGTCCGCAAGCAATTTGAACGCGCTCGAAAACGAGTACAAAATATGATAGGAGGTATACAAAATGACGAATTCAAAGAACTCCAAAGAAATGTATGACTTTGCTGAAAAAATCGCTTTAGATGATTTTGATAAACTGGATGAACAACATGAATTTTCAGATACCTACACGCACAAAAAGAAATTGTTTATGGAGGAAATTAAGGGTGGGCAACCACAGGCCAAGCGTAAAAAGAATCGTATTTTAATCGCTGCTGCCTGCTTATTGATCGGCATGCCGACAACCGTTTTTGGTGCAGTAAAAGTCTATGATATGATTGTCAAAAAACAAAATTATGAAGTAAATGTTTCAGTAACAAATAAGGCCTCGAAAAAGAGTGAAAGTTGGTATAAGTTGAAAGTCGGCAAGTTACCAGAAAATATGGAAGCAGACAATCACGATGCTATGAAATATTCATTTAAAGATAACTACGCAAAGGGTGGGTTTTCATTCCTTCTTTGCAGGTTAGGAAAAAATTCAGATTTTCAAACTCTGTACGCAAACAACTACGAAGAAAAAGAGATAAATGGTAGGAAAGCAGTGATTGTCCATAGAGACACCGGAGGCAAAAAATTACCGTTTAACAGACAGGTCTTTCTTCTTTTTGAGAAAGAGGGGATTATGTTAGAAAGTTATATTGGAGCCGATGTAAATGAAGAACAAATGATGGATGTCTTAGCAAACATTTCACTTGAGCCCACATCAAAAGAAAACGCATCAGATATAGCAGATTATGACAAAGATCGTTTTGGCAAAGCAGAAAAAACAACAAAACCTAACGTTATTCCTTTGAAAAAAGACAGCAAACAACTATTTAGCGTAGGTCAAAAGGTTCCAGTAACCTTACCTATCGGCATGAATAACGGCAAACTTGAATATGTTATAGAAAAAGTTGAAGTCTTTGATTCCATCAAAGATTTTAAACAAGAGAACTTTAATGAATATGGACTAGAAAAACTAAGCGAGAATAAGGCTTTAGATCAAACGAAAAAATTGATACCGTACAGACGGGATGTATATAAAGTTGGAAATGGGAAAGATTCAATTGACAACTTAGTAGAGTCGAAATCCGTTAATCTTAAATTTGTCTCCTTGACAACAACAGTGAGAAATATTGGTAAACAAGCGACAGAAGAAATCTATATGCATCCAAGGATACAAATGCTTACATCTGAAAATAATGCATGGAAATATGCTGAAAAAGATGGAATTTCCGAATACAGTATTATGACGCACGAAGTTGATTATCTAGAACCTCACGGAAACGGAAAAAGCTTTTACAATATTGGCCGTATCCAACCAGGACAAACAATGAAGGTTAACTTAGGTTACTTTGTAGATGAGGATAAACTGGATTCAATCTTCCTTGATGCTTTCCATTACAGCGGGGTTAGTGGCACTGAAAATATGAATGCGAAAGATCGTTGGTGGATTGATATTCGTCAAAAGTAAAAACGATAGGAATATATATAAGCTGCTTATATTTAGCAGCTTTTTTTCGTGCAAAGAAACTTTTAAAACTACCTAATTTATCTCCAAAAGTAACAAATTACAGAAATGAGATGATACTGTATGGAAATTGCGAGAGGTAGAGAATTGCTTACACCGGAACAGGTAGTTGTAATGAAGAATTATTGCACCATATGTCACCTCTAGGTTGGGAACATATTAATTTACTAGGAGAATACCATTTTAATTCGGAGAAAATGGTATTAGTGTTGTAAATCCACATTTTCCTGGCGGTACCCGATGCCCATCAACTTAAAATTTTGAAATACCCCAAAACAAAAATTTTGCGCATTATGCTCGTTTTTATTGTTTTGAGATAACACGTTCTTTTTAGCTTGATAGCGATGGGACGGTACTCCTAGCAGCAAAAAATAAAAATTGATTAAAATAGTAACCCCTCTAGCATGTGTCTAGAGGGATTACTATTTTAATATAGCTAACTAGAAAATGTAATACAATTCAAATCTTTTAAAATATAAAAGATCTGAAATAACAGTGATAGAATGGGTGAAGAAAATGAGATTATGAATAGGAAATTAAGGAGTAGAACTTGTATGAAAGCAGTTATTGAAAGCATTTATAGCCCATGTAATGGAGTAGTAGAAGAAGTGTTAATCAATGAAAAGTCATATGTATATGAATGGGAAAAGCTACTTATTATTAGAAATAATAATGGAATATTAGAAGAAGCAGCGGTTGGGATTAGTGGGAATGTACTGTCTGTAGATGTAGTGGTTGGACAGGAAGTAGATATGAATATGGTATTGTGTAAAGTGGAGGATGACCTGTTAATAACGGGCTGTGAATAGGGTTTGTTTTATTTAGCTATATATAAGTTGAAAACGATATAAAAACCACTAAACCCCTTTCTTTTTAGGGGGGCGAGAGCGTCTGGCTGTGTGTAGAAGTGGTCAGTGCCCATTTCTGCCACGTGCGATGTTTGAAACAAAGAGAGCGAGTGGAGGATAAAAAATTTTTTCTGATGGAAGTTTTATTTTATTAAAATATAAAAAATGAGAACGGTTATGTGTGTAAGTATGCATGTACTCGTTTTTTTGTAATGAAAAATGATATACCGGAGGATTCTATTTGGTGTTATCCATTCATATTTTTAATATGAATGATTGTTTTGTATGTATTTTTGTTATCATTTTTGATAATATAATCATAAGTTGTAGTAAAGGGAGTAGTGTAGATATATGAAAGAAAAAAAGATGGATATACTGTTTCATCCAATTCGTTTTCAACTGATTCAAGAGTTTATCGGAGGAGAGAATTTAACTGCAAAGCAGCTTGCGAAAAGGTTACCGCATATTCCACAGGCGACGTTATATCGTCATTTAGAAAAGCTAACGACAGCACATATATTACAAGTTGCTCAGGAAACGCAAATACGAGGAACGATTGAAAAGTTGTATGCTTTGAATCACAGTATGGCTAATGTTTCACAAAAGGATTTGCAAGATGTAACGAAAGAAGAACATATGCAATATTTTATGATGTTTACCACTCAGATTATGGCAAGTTTTAAAGATTACTTGCAGCAAGATCATATTGACTTCGAAAAAGATGGAGTCGGGTATCGACAAGCAAGCTTTTATATGAGTGATGAGGAGTTTCAAGAGTTTGCAAAGGAAATGAGTGGAGTATTTTTAAAAGCAATGGAGCGAAAACCATCTCCAGAGCGAAAGCGAAGAACGATTTCAACAATTATTATTCCTGAAAGAAATGGGAAGGGAGAATAAATAATATGGGGAAAGAATTGTTCGTTACAATTGAAAGTAAAGTTTCACTTCAAGGAACGTTAACAATTCCAGCACATGATGCAGCAACATACCCAGCTATTTTACTTATTGCTGGAACGGGAAAGGGAGACCGGGATGGAAATGTTCGTGGTTTAAAACTAAATTTATATAAAGACTTAGCGGACTATTTCACTTCGTTAGGATTTGCGACTTTTCGTTATGATAAGCGTGGTACGCATAAAAGTGAAGGGAATTATTATGAAACAGGTGTTACAGATTTAATTGATGATGGCGTTGCTTGTGTACGTTTTTTAAAGGAGCATCCGCAAATTGATCCGAAGCGAATCGTTATTGTAGGTCATAGTGAAGGAGCGTTACTTGCACCGGCTATTTATGTAAGAGAGTCAGTTGCTGGCTTAATTTTACTCGCCGGCGCAGCTGAACCTTCGAAAACATTACTGCCAAAACAAATGAAAATGGCAGTGAAAGAATTAGAATCAGCATCTGGATTTCGAGGATGGCTATACCGCTTTTTAAAACTTCCACAACGTATTCAGAAACAAAATGAAGCACAGATGGAAAAAATACAACAATCATCAAAGCCTGCTTTGCGAATCAAAGGAGTAAAGGTAAACGCAAAGTGGATACGTGAACAATTTCAATACAATGTTGTAGAGTATTTAGAGAGAGTGGAATGTCCTGTTTTAGCGATTACTGGAGATAAGGATATACAAGTGCCCCCAGAGCAGGCAAGGGATATTGCGGAATATGCCGCAGGTGAGGCGGAGTGGCATATCATCCCTAATATGAACCATATTTTGCGGGAAGTTGATAAAAACCATACAATGCTAGGCTTAATGAAAGAATATAAAGGGCTTCTAAATAAAGAGATTCAAGAGGAATTATTGCATGTTATGAAGGAATGGTTGGCAAAATATAACCTTCCATAAGGAACGTGGATGAACAAAAGTGCTATTTAGCAAAAAACTATAAAAACGAAAGACTAGCGTCTAAATAGATGCTAGTCTTTTATTTTAATAATGTCTTTCTAGTTAGAAAATTGCGATATTAATAGAGTCTCTCTATAATATGAATTAACTTCTATAAATGAGAAAGAAGGAAATACATATGAGAAGAACACTTGTAATCAGTGATATTCATGGTGAATTAGAGAGATTTGAAAAGCTATTAGAAAAAGTAGAATACAATCCACAAGAGGATCAACTTATTCTGCTAGGGGATTATGTAGATCGTGGCCCGAATGCTAAAGAGGTAATTGAAAAAGTGATGCATTTAAAAGATGCGGGTGTGCTCGTCTTAAAAGGGAATCATGAAGATATGATGCTAAAGGCTTTAACGACAGAGGAAGAAAAGTTTTGGAATCATTGGGTAAAGAGAAATGGAGGAGACCAAACGTTACATAGCTACGGCTTTTCAGAAAGTGATATTGCTGTAAGTGAAGAGGAGTTCATAAAGCCGCTGTTACATTCTGAAGTGTTAGAACAACATATCGAATTCATAAAAGGACTAGACCACTATATTGAAACAGATAACTATATTTTTGTTCATGCAGGTGTAGAACCAATGACACCTGTTTCTGAAACAGATGTGCATACATTGATGTGGATTAGAAATGAATTTCATAATGGATACAACGGTGAGAAAACTGTTGTATTTGGGCATACAGAAACGAAACTTCTTCACGGTGATAACGAGAATTCCGGTGTGTATTTTGGCGGAAATCGTATCATTGGTATTGATGGAGGCGCTGTATACGGCGGCCAACTTAACTGTTTAGAATTGCCAAGTCAAAAAGTATATGCAGTAAAATAAGAAAGATTTCCCTATATAAACGAGCTGATGTAGGGAAAAGAAGAGATAAGGGATCAAAATGATGATGAAACCTTATCTCTTTTTTTATGCTATGGTTTGTTACTTTCTGTTACATGTGTTTGGTTGCTAATTTTGGTTGTACTTCTTTTTCTGGCAGGGTTAAAAAAATTACTGCAACAATAATGAAAGCGCCGCCTAATAATTGATATGTTCCAAACGACTCATTCAACCAGATAATCGAAACAATAGCTGCTACGAGTGGTTCAATACTTGATAAAATGCTCGTTTCTGTTGCAGATAAATACTTTAGACTACCGATATAGAGAAGGAAAGAAAGTGTGCCACTTATAATGATGAGCATAAGCATAGAAAATGTACCTATTGTTAATGTATTTGCTATATGTTGAAAATGGAATTCTTGATTATATAGAAACAGGGAAATTCCTCCGAGTAACATCCCCCAACCAACAATTACCGATGTCCCCCACTGTTTAATAAGCGAAGCGGGATGGAGTGTGTAAAAAGCAAAACCAATTGCTGTTAAAATACCAAATAATATTGCTTGGTTAGAAAGAATAATATTTTCAATTGATCCGTTGGTAATAAGGAAATACGTCCCCGCTAATGCAGCTATGATTGCTATGAATTGCGTAGTGGAAGGAAGTCTTTTGTGTTGCAGCGCAACGTAAATAGTAATAAGAACTGGACCGAGAAATTGAAATAATGTCGCAGTTACAGCATTGCTTATATGAACGGTTTCAATGAATGCGTACTGGGCACCAAGCATGCCAGCAATTGAAAAAATTAGCAGTTGAATCCAATGACGCGGATGCCTCCAAATACCAAATATATTTTGTTTTGTAAATAGTAATGAACATAAAATAAACACGCCTGCTAATAGAAGACGAATGACTAAAAAGTCACTAGATGATAGTTCAGTATGATGAAATAGCCATTGAATCATAGGACCAGATAGCCCCCATAATGTCGCCCCGCTAATAATCATCATTAAGCCGAAGTGTCGCGATGATTTCATGATGTATCCTCCTTTGTATGAAAGCTCTTGCTTTTTCTTAATAGAAATGATAAGCATGAAAGTATTATATATAACTTCTGATACCATCAAAAGTATCAGTTTTCTATAAAATAAAGGGGTCAGTTTGTATGTTAGAATTAACACCAAAACTTGATGTTCATAGTAAAGAACCACTATATGTACAACTATATAACTACATGAAAGAGGAAATGAAATCTGGAAATGTAAAGCCTCATACGAAATTACCATCTAAGCGTAAATTAGCTCAATATTTACAAATTAGTAAAAATACAATTGAATCTGCTTATAGTCAGCTTATTGCGGAAGGTTATATAGAGGCTGTTCCACGTAAAGGGTATTTTGTATGTGAAGTGGAACAAAGTGTATTGTATGTGAAAGAAAAGATGCACCATGTAGAAGAAGTAACTTATTATGATCGCGACTATGCATTTGATTTTACGCATACAGGTGTTGATGCTCGCTCATTTCCACTTGCCTTATATCGCAAATCGGCAAATGAAGTACTGCAAGTTGAGAATGAGCAAGTACTACTGCTTGGGCATCCACAAGGTGAATTTGGATTAAGAAAAGAAATTGCGCAATACATGTATGAATCGCGCGGTGTACAATGTTCACCAAGTCAAATTATTATTGGGGCAGGAACGCAATATTTAATAAGGATGCTATTTCAATTGTTAAAAGAGAGTACATTTGCAGTAGAGAATCCAGGATACCACCAGAAAATTGTTACGTGTGAAAAAGGGGCAGAACATGTGGAAATGCTGCCGCTTGATGAAGATGGGATTATGATATCGAGTTTGGAAGAAAGTGATGCAGATGTGGTATTTGTGACACCATCTCATCAATTTCCATGCGGAATGATTATGCCGGTTTCGAGAAGAATGCAGCTCTTGCATTGGGCAGAGAAAGAGGAAGGACGTTATATTGTAGAAGACGATTATGATAGTGAATTTCGATATTCAGGAAAACCAATTCCAGCTCTCCAAGGGTTAGATACAAATGGAAAGGTTATTTATATGAGTACTTTTTCAAAAGCGTTACTTCCATCGTTACGTATCAGTTATATGGTGCTTCCAAAAACACTTATTGAAGTATATCAAAAAGAATATTTCTTTTATACGCAGACCGTATCGCGTATTGATCAAGAGATTTTGAAACGATTTCTCGAAGGCGGACATTGGGAAAAGCATATTCATAAAATGAGAGTGGTGTATCGTAAGAAGAGAGATACATTGGTTTCAGCAATTTCAACATATTTCCCGAAATGCGTAGAAATAGTTGGCCAAGATTCGGGGCTGCATATATTATTACGAGTAAATAATGGTATGACAGAGCAAGAGCTTATTGAGAAAGCGGCAGCATATAGTATAAAAGTATATCCAGTTTCTATGTACTATGATGAGATGAAAGCTGATAATAAAACAATCTTGCTTGGCTTTGCTATTTTATCTGAGGAAGAAATTGCGGAAGCGGTTCAATTGCTTGGAAAAGCGTGGTTTAATTGAAGGTATATGAAAAGGGACTTTTAAAAATAAGTCCCTTTTTCCTATTTATTTTCTTCATGTAAAAATAAAACCATATGCTCTTCATCCCAATATTGGTCATTATATTTTAACGAACGCTCTTGTACGCCGAATGTTTTAAAGCCTAACGATTCATAGAGCTTTTTTGCACCTTCATTGCCAACGACAACATCAAGCATAAGTTGTTCTACTTCTAATTTTTTTGCCTTTTCAATTGTTGCTTGCATCAGTGCTTTCCCTGCCCCCATTCCGCGCGCTTTTGGAGAGACATAAACAGAACCAATTTTTGCTTTATGTTCTTGCTTTAAAAATGATTTTGTTTCTAAAGTTGCCACGCCGATTAAATCGCTGTCTTTAAAAGCACCAAGCGTGTAATTTTCGTTTTGATCTAATATTTGCGCTTTATATTCAACAGGATCTTCTTTATTAATAAGATCTTCATAAGAAGAACTGAACGCTTCCGGGTTTTGTTTTAATCCTTCAACGCGAAGTGCTAAGTAAATTTCTGCATCTTTTTTCGTTAATACACGAATTTCCAATTGTATCATCCTCCAATTCTTTGGTGGTAATTTTATATTTTATATGAAAATCATAATACTTTCAAAAAATAGGCCTAATATATAAATTGTTTTAATATTTCTACATAAAAACTGCAATTATGAAGAAACAAGTATCCTGCACTCGTTTTTTCCTTTGTTTTAAAACAAGGCCCTGACCGCTACTACGCCAGCCGCTCTTGCCCATCTAAAAAGAAAGGGGGATGTCGCTTATTAGCTTATACAAACCCATTTTCATATTTCAATAAATAAGTCGCTGCTATGTAGAATACACAATAATAGCCACGCGCTTGCTCTCTTTGTTTAAAACATGGCCCGTGGCAGAAAAAGGCCCTGACCGC
>NZ_FOLV01000062.1 GCF_900112415.1 Bacillus sp. 491mf | reverse complement strand
CAAATGTTATCTAGTTTTGAAGGAATATACCTTCATAAGTCTGGTAATGATGGCAGAGAGGTCACACCCGTTCCCATACCGAACACGGAAGTTAAGCTCTCTAGCGCCGATGGTAGTTGGGACTTTGTCCCTGTGAGAGTAGGACGTTGCCAGGCTTATTTTTATCATCGCGGGGTGGAGCAGTCTGGTAGCTCGTCGGGCTCATAACCCGAAGGTCGCAGGTTCAAATCCTGTCCCCGCAACCAAATGGTCCCGTGGTGTAGTGGTTAACATGCCTGCCTGTCACGCAGGAGATCGCCGGTTCGACCCCGGTCGGGACCGCCATTTATATAAATTAAAGAACGAAACAATATGTTTCGTATTTTTTTATTTACTTTAATTTAAACTTATAAGACAGTCAATCTTATCCTTAGGACAACTCCTAAGGTCTTTTTTATATATTTGAAACTGAAACAAAAATAAAAAATCTGTATAATAAAGAGCAGAGAATACTAACAGTAAGGTAGGTGAAACCTTTGAATACATATGAAATAACGACAATGTCTGCAGAAGAAACACAAAATTTATCAGAAAAGCTTGGACAATTAGTTGAGGCGCAGGATGTTTTGATTTTAGAAGGGGATTTAGGTGCAGGTAAGACGACATTTACAAAAGGTCTTGCAAAAGGTCTTGGTGTAAAACGTGTTGTAAATAGCCCGACTTTCAATATTATTAAAGAATACAAAGGACGATTACCGCTGTATCATATGGATGTATACCGATTAGCAGAGAGCGAAGAAGATTTAGGTTTTGATGAATATTTTTATGGTGAAGGTGTAACAGTGGTGGAGTGGGCACATTTAATAGAGGCTTTTTTACCATCTTCACTTTTAAAAATTAGTTTATTCCACGAGGGAGATAGTACAAGGAAAATTGTATTAGAGCCGAGCGGAGAACGTTATATTAGATTATGTGAGGAGCTATTACAAAATGAAAGTACTAGCAATTGATACTTCTAACTACGTAATGGGAGTTTCTCTTATTGATGGGAATACTGTTGTAGGGGAGATCATTACAAATTTAACAAAAAACCATTCTGTGCGTTTGATGCCAGCAGTAGAGAAACTTTTAAAAGAATGTAATGTGAAACCAAAAGAATTAAATAAAATCGTTGTAGCAGCTGGTCCGGGCTCTTATACAGGTGTTCGTATTGGTGTAACAGCAGCGAAAACATTGGCCTGGTCACTGCAAATTCCGATTGTTGGTGTATCAAGCTTAGAAGTATTAGCAGCAAACGGAACCAATTTCCCCGGATACATTTGTCCGTTATTTGATGGGCGTCGTCAGCAAATTTATACAGGACTATATACATATAGAGAACAAGAGTTACAATCCGTGAAAGAAGATCGTATTATTCTTATTGCTGATTGGCTTCACATGTTAAAAGAGATGGGGCAATCTATTTTATTTATCGGAAACGATGTAGAACAACATAAAGATACAATTGTAGAGCAGTTAGGGGATCAAGCTGTATTTGCTGCGCCGACGAAACATAATCCACGTCCAAGTGAATTGGCTTTCTTAGGCTTACAGAAAGAAGAGCAATCAGTGCATACATTCGTACCAAGTTATCTTCGTTTAGCAGAAGCAGAGGCAAAATGGTTAGAAAGTCAAAATAAGTAGGAGTCTTATAAATGAATATTACACTTAGGAATATGAAGGAAGAAGACATACCACAAATTGTTGTGATTGAAGAATCTTCATTTACGACGCCTTGGACTGCTGAAGCATTTGAACGAGAATTAAACATGAATGAGTATGCGCACTATATTGTGCTCGAAACAGAGGAAGGAATTATAGGCTATTGCGGACTTTGGATTATTCTTGATGAATCACATATCACGAACATTGCTATATTGCCCCAATACCGTGGTCTAAGGCTTGGAGAAGCATTATTACAAGATGTAATGAACAAAGCGAGAGCTTTGGGAGCAAAGACAATGACACTTGAAGTACGTGTTTCAAATGAGGTTGCGAAAAAGTTATATCGAAGATTTGGTTTTCAAAATGGCGGAATTCGTAAGAGATACTATACAGACAATTATGAAGATGGTCTTGTAATGTGGGTGAATTTATGATGAAAAAAGATACGATTATTCTTGGTATTGAAACAAGCTGTGATGAAACGGCTGTAGCAGTTGTGAAAAATGGACGAGATATTTTAGCGAACGTTGTAGCTTCGCAAATTGAAAGTCATAAACGGTTTGGCGGGGTTGTTCCAGAAATTGCATCTCGCCACCATGTGGAACAAATAACGGTTGTGTTAGAAGAAGCATTAAAAGAAGCGAATGTGACATTTGAAGATATTGATGCAATTGCTGTTACGGAAGGACCAGGCCTCGTTGGTGCATTGTTAATTGGGGTGAATGCAGCAAAGGCAGTAGCTTTTGCGCATAATATTCCTTTAGTTGGTGTGCATCATATCGCAGGACATATTTATGCGAATCGTTTAGTACAAGAACTACAATTTCCATTACTGTCTCTCGTTGTATCAGGTGGGCATACAGAGCTTGTTTATATGAAAGAGCATGGTTCATTTGAAGTCATTGGAGAAACGCGTGATGATGCCGCAGGAGAAGCGTACGACAAAGTAGCACGTACGTTATCATTACCATATCCAGGTGGACCGCATATTGATCGTCTTGCTCATGAAGGAGAGCCGACAATTGATTTGCCTCGTGCATGGCTTGAGCCGGATTCTTATGATTTTAGTTTCAGTGGATTAAAATCCGCAGTTATTAACACTGTGCATAACGCAAAACAGCGCGGAGAAGAACTTACCCCTGAAGATTTAGCTGCTAGCTTCCAGGCAAGTGTAATTGATGTGTTAGTAACAAAAACAATAAGAGCGACAGAAGAATATGGCGTAAAGCAAGTACTTCTTGCGGGCGGGGTAGCAGCCAATAAAGGATTACGGGCGCGCTTAGAGGAAGAGTTTGCAAAGAAAGAAAATGTTGAACTTATCATTCCTCCGCTATCCTTATGCACAGATAACGCGGCTATGATTGCTGCTGCTGGTACGATTGCATATGAACAGGGAAAGAGGGCAACGTTAGCATTAAATGCAAACCCTGGTTTGGATATTGAATCATAATGTAAGAGAACATTTATAAATGCATTTAGGGAGGACGAGAGCACCTAGCCGTGCATAGGAGCGGTCAGGGCCTTTTCCTGCCATATGCGGGGTTGTAAAACAAAAGAAGTAATCTTGTTATATTCTACATAGCAGCAATTTATATAAAGGTATGTGGATAGAAAAATCTTTTTTTGATAAAAGTTATAATTTTATACACAGAATTAACCACAACCTGTGGATAAAACCTATATTATCTGTTGATAATATAGGTTTTTTTGTGAGTATAAATTGTGGGTAAATATTATTGTTTTTGTGGATAATGTGGAAAACTTTTGTTTTTCCTGAAAATACAGAGGTGGATATGTGAATATTTCTGTGGATAAATAAAAAGATCAGTGTAACCACTGACCTTTTTACAGTTGTAATTCTTCCCACTCTTCCATACATGCTTCCAATTGTTCTTGAAGTGTTTGTTTTTCTGTTGTAATATCACTGGCTCTTTCGTAATCAGCATATACTTCTGGAAGACAAAGTTGTTCTTCTAATGCCATAATTTGTTCTTCAATTGTTGCAATCTTTTCTTCTAGTTCTTCAATTTTACGCATACGTTGGCGTTCTTGCTTTTTACGTTCTTTTTCTTCGATGTAATTTAATTTTTCTTGCGCCACTTGTTTTTGTACAGGTTTATTTGTTTCTAGTTCTTCAAGTTCGGCGCGTTCGAGCATTTCATTTTTCTTTTCTACATAATAATCGTAATCACCGAGGTATTCCTCTGCTCCGCCTGGGGATAACTCAAGAACTTTTGTGGCAATGCGATTAATGAAATAGCGGTCATGGGAAACAAATAAAATTGTTCCTGGAAAATCAATGAGCGCATTTTCTAAAATTTCTTTGCTGCTTAAATCTAAATGGTTGGTCGGCTCGTCCAAAATAAGTACATTTGATTTTTGCATCATAAGTTTTGCGAGAGCTAAACGTGCCTTTTGTCCACCGCTTAAAGAAGAAACAGGTTTAAGAACGTCGTCACCAGAAAATAAAAAATTCCCAAGTACTGTGCGAATTTCTTTTTCTGGTTGTAGCGGGTAATCATCCCAAAGTTCATCCAATACACGTTTTGATGATGTTAAGTTTGCTTGTTCTTGGTCATAATATCCGATAGAAACGTTAGAACCAAACGAAATAGTACCGTTTAAAGGACGAAGTTTATCCACAAGAGATTTTAATAAGGTGGATTTTCCAATTCCATTTGGACCGACGAGCGCAACACTATCACCTCGCGTTAATCGGAAACGAATGTTTTGAATAATGGGCTCATTCTCATAGCCAATTGTCACATCGCTTACTTGTAATACATCATTACCACTTTGTTTATCGATATCAAAGTGGAAAGAAGCGGATTTTGTATCGCCGATTGGTTTGTCCAGAAGTTCCATACGATCTAATTGTTTTCGGCGACTTTGCGCCCGTTTTGTTGTGGAAGCACGAGTGATATTTTTTTGGACAAATTCTTGTAATTTTGTTACTTCTTCTTGTTGCTTCTCATAACGTTTCATCTCTTGTTCATATAGGGACGCTTTAAGATCTAAGTATCTACTGTAGTTTCCTGTGTACTTTCGACTTTGTTTATTGGAAATCTCATAGACCTGCGTGACAAGTCTGTCTAGAAAGTACCGATCGTGTGAAACGATTAAAATAGCACCAGGATAACCTTGTAAATATTGCTCAAGCCACGTTAATGTCTCGATGTCTAAATGGTTGGTTGGCTCATCGAGAATAAGCAAATCTGGTTTCGTCAATAATAGCTTACCAAGGGCTAAGCGAGTTTTTTGTCCACCGCTTAGTGTTGAGATTGTTGTTTTGTGTGTTTCAGGAGGAAAACCAAGCCCGCTTAAAACAGAGCGAATATCAGCTTCGTATTGATAGCCACCTTCATTTTTATAATTTAATTGTAGGCGATCATATTCTGCTAACAATTTTTCATAAATGGTTCCATTTGTGAAATTTTCTTCTTTTCCCATTTCTTGCTCTAGTCTGCGGAGTTCTTTCTCCATACGTTGTAAGTGAAGAAATACCGTTAGCATTTCATCCCAAATCGTTAACGATGTTTCAAGACCGGTATGCTGTGCTAAGTAACCGATAGATACATCTTTCGGCTTTATAATTTCGCCGCCGTCATGGGATAATTCTCCGGCAATAATTTTTAATAATGTAGACTTTCCAGCGCCATTACGCCCGACAAGTGCAATGCGATCACGCGTCTGTACTTCTAACTTAATGTTTGAAAGAATCACTTCAGCCGCGAATAGCTTGGAAAGATTATTCACTTGTAGTAAAATCAATGTTTTCACCTCAAATATTTTCTTAACTTTGCCATGATTATATTTCTCAATCATACTAAAAATAGTGTATAGTTGAACATAAATAGAGAAATTCTCTCTCTATTATACAAGGAAAACTATCAATGCTAAACTTCCGTACATGTTTCAATCACTTGAACAGATAGGAAGAGAGGAGGGGGTTGCATGGAGCAGCCTAAAATTCCGCAGGCAACTGCCAAAAGATTGCCTCTATACTATCGATTTATCCAAAACCTATCGTTATCTGGTAAGCAACGCGTATCATCAGCAGAATTAAGCGAAGCAGTGAAGGTGGATTCAGCGACAATTCGAAGAGACTTTTCATATTTTGGAGCATTAGGGAAAAAGGGATATGGCTATAATGTAAATTATTTATTGTCGTTTTTCCGCGAAACACTTGATCAAGACGATGTAACACGCGTAGCGTTAATAGGGGTAGGTAATTTAGGTACAGCTTTCTTACATTACAATTTTACGAAAAATAATAATACAAAAATTGAGATGGCGTTTGACGTTGATGAAGAGAAAGTTGGAAAAGAAATCGGCGGGATTCCAGTATATCATCTGGATGAATTAGAAGAGAGACTATCCGGTGATATAAAAGTGGCAATATTAACAGTGCCTGCTTCTGTTGCGCAAGCTGTAGCAGATCGCTTATCGCATACGAGCATACAAGGTGTTTTAAACTTTACACCTGCTAGGTTAAATTTATCAGAACATATTCGAATTCATCATATTGATTTAGCAGTAGAATTACAAACGCTCGTGTACTTTTTAAAAAATTATCCACAATAAAAACGCAGGAATTTCCTGCGTTTTTATTATTTCTTCTTACTATCTTTTTTCGCTTTAGAAAAAAGAATGCGAAGTGCAAAATTAAAATCAATTGTTGCCATTATAGCAAGTAGTATTGTGTAAAAGTTCCAAATTGTATCTTTTACACTTGTAATTGCTAAGTATGTAAAAATACACCCTAGAAGAAAATACAAAGTTGCCATAACAAATGGTGAATTTCGCATGTTTAAAATCCTCCGATGAATCCTTGCAGTTTTTCAGCTTTTTCTAGATAGGGACGAAGTACGAATGTAATTAACATAACATTTGTATTCATCATAACATGAGCCATAATTGGTACAATAATTCGTTTTGTTTGTACGTATAAAAATGAAAAAACAAGCCCCATGGAAATATACACTAATAAATGTGTAGGGTCAAAATGAATGATAGCAAATATAAGCGAACTTATGATTGCTGCGATAAAGAAGTTATATCGTTTATATAGTGTGCCAAATAGAATTTTTCTAAATACAATCTCCTCAAGAATAGGGGCAAATATAGATGAAACAATCATAAATAATGGCACAGCTCTTATAATGCCGATAATGTTTTGTGTATTTTCAGATTCCGCTTTAATTTTAAAAACTTGTGTTTCAATTGTGCCAGCAATGACCTGGGCAAATAAGGCAAGGAAAACTCCTAAAATAATCCACCCTATCGTAGCGGGGAGATTTGTTTTTCCGCGATTCCATTTTTCAGATTCTGTATCATTACGTAGTAACACAAGGATGATAATAAGAGCGATAAAGAAGCTTATCAGCCCCCAATGTGCAGTAGCTAGTTGAATTTTTTCATCAAGGGTCCGGTGCCCATTATTGTATACTCCGCTTTTTAGAAGAATCAATCCTCCAACTATACCTGATAATTGCATCAAAATATATGTAACAATAACCCACCAATATTGTCTCTTCAATTCCATAACTCCTTTTTGGATTTTTTGTAAAGAAAGAGGAAAATGCTCTATCCATAGAGAAAACAACTTATGGCATCTTTCTTATTGTAACATAGGTGAAGATGAAAAAAAGATGGAATCTCTATCATATGAAAGTTAGCAAACGACATAAAACCTCCTTTCTTTTAGAGGAGGACGAGGGCATCAAGTGGTCATTATATGTCGAAAAAGAAAAATAGATTTATATATCAATGTATCTTCCTTTGTGTAATTATTAAGTAGGGTATAAATGCTTTGGAACAAGTAGGAGAGGGGCTAGGATAGTTTTCCGAAAAATTACGATTTTTTCACTTGCAAAAGAAAATGAGATTCTTTATTATAATAAGTGTGTTAGCACTCGGAGTATCAGAGTGCTAATAAATATAAAATTTACATAATAAATTGAGGAGGTTGTTGTTCATGCTAAAGCCGTTAGGTGATCGCGTTATTATTGAACTTGTTCAAGCAGAAGAAAAAACAGCAAGTGGCATTGTGCTACCAGACACTGCAAAAGAAAAACCACAAGAAGGTAAAGTAGTGGCGGTTGGTACTGGTCGTGTGCTTGAAAATGGTGAGCGTGTTGCTTTAGATGTAGCTACAGGAGATCGTATCATCTTCTCAAAATATGCAGGTACTGAAGTGAAATACGAAGGTACAGAATATTTAATTTTACGTGAAAGCGACATTTTAGCAATTATCGGTTAATTATATAAATCTTTAAAAATTCAAGGGGGTCAAATATTATGGCAAAAGATATTAAATTTAGTGAAGAAGCACGTCGTTCGATGCTTCGCGGTGTCGACACTCTTGCAAACGCAGTAAAAGTTACGCTTGGACCAAAAGGTCGCAACGTTGTACTTGAGAAAAAATTCGGTTCTCCGCTTATTACAAATGACGGTGTAACAATTGCAAAAGAAATTGAATTAGAAGATGCATTTGAAAATATGGGTGCAAAATTAGTTGCAGAAGTTGCTAGCAAAACAAATGATGTAGCTGGTGATGGAACGACAACGGCAACTGTATTAGCGCAAGCGATGATTCGTGAAGGTTTAAAGAACGTAACAGCTGGTGCGAATCCAATGGGTCTTCGTAAAGGTATTGAAAAGGCTGTTGTAGCAGCAATTGAAGAATTAAAAACAATCTCTAAACCGATTGAAGGTAAATCTTCTATCGCACAAGTAGCTGCTATTTCTGCTGCTGACGAAGAAGTAGGACAATTAATTGCAGAAGCAATGGAGCGCGTTGGTAACGACGGCGTTATTACATTAGAAGAGTCTAAAGGATTCACAACAGAATTAGATGTAGTAGAAGGTATGCAGTTCGACCGTGGATATGCTTCTCCTTACATGATTACTGATTCTGATAAAATGGAAGCAGTTCTTGATAACCCATTTATCTTAATTACAGATAAAAAGGTTTCTAGTATTCAAGAAATCTTACCAGTATTAGAGCAAGTGGTACAACAAGGTAAACCACTTCTTATCATCTCTGAAGACGTAGAAGGCGAAGCGTTAGCTACATTAGTAGTAAATAAACTTCGCGGTACGTTCAACGTGGTAGCTGTTAAAGCTCCAGGCTTCGGTGATCGTCGTAAAGCGATGTTAGAAGATATTGCAATCTTAACTGGCGGCGAAGTGATTACAGAAGAGTTAGGCCGTGACTTAAAATCTGCAACTATCGCATCTTTAGGACGCGCTAGTAAAGTTGTTGTAACGAAAGAAAACACAACAATTGTTGAAGGTGTTGGAAACACAGAACAAATCGAAGCTCGCATCGGTCAAATTCGTGCGCAGTTAGAAGAAACAACTTCTGAATTCGATCGTGAAAAATTACAAGAACGTCTTGCTAAATTAGCAGGTGGCGTAGCTGTAATTAAAGTAGGTGCAGCAACTGAAACTGAATTGAAAGAGCGCAAACTTCGTATTGAAGATGCACTTAACTCAACTCGTGCAGCAGTAGAAGAAGGTATTGTTGCTGGTGGTGGTACTGCGCTTATGAACGTATATACGAAAGTAGCTGGTCTTGTAGCTGAAGGCGACGAAGCAACAGGTATTAACATCGTACTTCGTGCTTTAGAAGAGCCAGTTCGTCAAATCGCAGTGAACGCTGGTTTAGAAGGATCTGTAGTTGTAGAGCGCTTAAAAGGCGAAAAAGTTGGCGTTGGTTTCAACGCAGCAACAGGCGAATGGGTAAATATGCTTGAGTCTGGTATCGTAGATCCAACGAAAGTAACTCGCTCTGCTCTTCAAAACGCAGCATCTGTTGCAGCAATGTTCTTAACAACTGAAGCTGTAGTTGCTGACAAACCAGAACCAGCTGGTGCTTCTGGAATGCCTGACATGGGCGGCATGGGCATGGGCGGTATGGGCGGCATGATGTAATAAGCCGCTTCACCCCTTGATATATAAGGGTTTTATGTAAGATGAGAGTGGATTGTTAATATTTTGTTAACATGAGGCTTTTAACGGAGGCTTCTCATGAGTTGAGTAAACTTGTGGGAAGCTTCTTTTTTTATTTCTTACGTAACTTAACACATTTTTATTATATGGAACTATAGTATATGTCACGTAACCAAATCACTACATACTATTAATTAAATCTATTTTTTCTAACAAAGAAATGAGTAGCAAAAGTATTTTAGGATGATTGGAGAAGATATCATTGTCACTACCTTCTTTCCCTAATGGTTGAATTATCTGATAATTCTCGTTATGTAATAACGCCAGATGCTACAGTTACTTGGACTAGTGTAATAACTGGAGATGTGATTTCGCGAACTGATGGAATTTCTTTATTTTTAGATAATAATATTACGCAGAGTGCGGTATACACATTGTTTCTTTCTACTGATACTTAAATCTTGGTTTATGTAAGTAAAAAACGTCTTTATTTGAATAAAGTTAAAAATAGCTAGTAAGAAGACTATTTCCTAATGAAAGGAGGTAGTCTTTTTGCGTTGAATCGTATTTGATATTAATCGATGAGAGTGGTCTTGCTATATAGGGAAATAATTTCTGTAGAATTTTGTCGCTTTCTCCTTGACCGTATTCACGTTTCATTGTTAGAATCTAGAAAGATAATATTAAACGTTCCTTCATATATCCTCAATAATACGGATTGAGAGTCTCTACCGGGTTACCGTAAACAACCTGACTATGAAGGCAGTGCGTCTATATTTATAAGGAACAAATTCCTTTATAAAGCTAGGCCCCTGCCTTTTCTTTGTTATGAGACTGAGGGCAGGGGACTGGCTTTTTTTATTATATTGGTAATTGTTTTTACCAAATTGGTGAAAATGTTTATATACAGAACTATGGGGTGATTATTTTGAAGAAACAGCACGATACGATTATCGTTTTAGATTTTGGAAGTCAGTATAACCAGTTAATTGCGCGTCGCATTCGTGAATTTGGCGTGTATAGTGAACTTCATCCACATACAATTACAGCAGAAGAAATTAAAGCGATGAATCCAAAAGGAATTATCTTCTCTGGTGGACCGAACAGTGTATATGGCGAAAGTGCATTCCACTGTGATGAAAAAATCTTTGACTTAGGCTTACCGATCTTCGGTATTTGCTACGGCATGCAGTTAATGACAAAACACTTTGGTGGAAAAGTAGAACGTGCAGACCATCGTGAGTACGGAAAAGCAGTATTAAAAGTAGAGAACCAATCGAAATTATATACAAACCTTCCAGAAGAACAAGTTGTTTGGATGAGTCATGGTGACTTAGTAACAGGTTTACCAGAAGGTTTCGTAGTAGATTCAACAAGTGACTCTTGTCCAATTGCTGGCATGAGCAATGAAGCGCAAAATTTATATGGTGTACAATTCCACCCAGAAGTGCGTCACTCTGAGCACGGTAACGATTTAATTAAGAACTTTGTATTCGGTGTTTGTGGTTGTACTGAAGGCTGGAATATGGAGAACTTCATTGAAGTAGAATTAGAAAAGATTCGTGAAACAGTTGGCGACAAGAAAGTATTATGTGCACTTAGCGGCGGCGTAGACTCTTCAGTTGTAGCTGTATTAATTCATAAAGCAATCGGTGACCAATTAACATGTATTTTCGTTGACCATGGCTTACTTCGTAAAGGAGAAGCTGAAGGGGTTATGAAAACATTTAGCGAAGGCTTCCACATGAACGTTATTAAAGTGGATGCACAAGAACGCTTCATGAGCAAATTAGCAGGTGTTGAAGATCCAGAACAAAAACGTAAAATCATCGGTAACGAATTTATTTATGTATTCGATGATGAAGCTTCTAAATTAGAAGGAATGGACTTCTTAGCACAAGGTACACTGTACACAGATATTATTGAAAGTGGTACAGCGACTGCACAAACAATTAAGTCTCACCATAACGTTGGTGGACTTCCAGAAGATATGCAGTTCAAGTTAATTGAACCACTAAATACATTGTTTAAAGATGAAGTACGTGAGTTAGGTTCTGAACTAGGACTTCCAGATGAAATCGTATGGCGTCAACCATTCCCAGGGCCAGGACTTGGTATTCGTGTATTAGGTGAAATCACAGAAGAGAAATTAGAGATTGTTCGTGAATCTGATGCGATTTTACGTGAAGAAATCAAAAAAGCTGGTTTAGATCGTGAAGTTTGGCAATATTTCACTGCACTTCCTGGTATGCGAAGTGTAGGTGTTATGGGTGACGAGCGTACGTATGATTACACAGTAGGTATTCGTGCAGTAACATCAATCGATGGTATGACAGCAGACTGGGCACGTATCCCTTGGGATGTATTAGAGAAGATCTCTGTACGTATCGTAAACGAAGTAAAACACGTTAACCGCATTGTGTATGACATTACTTCTAAGCCACCAGCAACAATTGAGTGGGAATAAAGTGAAACTTCCATCAGTGGAAGCTTACTGCCCGCGAATAGCGAGATAAATTGAATGTCATGATATAAAAGACGATCCATCTATGCCTTTATGTGTAGATGGATCGTTCTTTTTTTATTTTTATACGAACGAAAAAGAGTTCTTTTTAAAAAATGTTCGTTTTTTAATTGACACTCACCTGTATATGAGTTAACATGAATATGTAATTAATAATAAAAATGAATATTTTAGCCGTCGTATAATATCGGGAATATGGCCCGAAAGTTTCTACCTTGCTACCGTAAATGGCTTGACTACGAGGCGTTTTAATATAAGGGTAAGGGATACTTGCCTTTGTTTACAGACGCTTCCATGTATATTGCATTGGAAGCCTTTTTTATTTTTATAGATAAAAGAGGGGCTAGTAAGGAGCGCGACGAGCAATTACATAACGGGGGAAACATAGAATGAAACGTTATTTTCAGTTCGATGAGCTCGGCACAAATTATAAAACAGAGTTCATAGCAGGATTAACCACATTTTTGTCTATGGCATATGTATTGTTTGTTAATCCCGCTACATTGTCGCTAGGACATGTTAAGGGATTGCCAGCAGGAACCGGAATGGATTCTGGAGCAGTGTTTGTTGCTACAGCTTTAGCAGCGGCAATTGGATCACTCATTATGGGGATTTTTGCAAAGTATCCAATCGCACTTGCGCCGGGAATGGGGATTAATGCTTTCTTTGCTTACACAGCTGTATTAACAATGGGGATTCCGTGGCAAACGGCGATTGCAGG
This sequence comes from Bacillus sp. 491mf, assembly GCF_900112415.1. GTDB lineage: Bacteria > Bacillota > Bacilli > Bacillales > Bacillaceae_G > Bacillus_A. The sequence continues at coordinate 1,988 of NZ_FOLV01000062.1, read as the reverse complement.
GACATTAGTATCAGGTATTATGTTTATTTTCCTTACAGCTTCTGGTCTTCGTGAAAAGATCATTAACGCAATTCCGACAGAATTAAAGTTTGCGGTAGCAGCTGGAATTGGGTTGTTCATCGCATTTCTTGGTTTTCAAAATGCAGGAATTATTGTAAATAATGATGCTGTGCTTGTTGGATTAGGGGACTTAACGAAAGGACCGACATTACTTGCGATTTTTGGTGTAGTTGTAATCGTTATTTTAATGACAAGAAATGTTAATGGTGCAGTATTCTTTGGAATGGTACTTACAGCAATTGTTGGTGTAGCAACAGGGTTAATTGATACACCAAAGGCGATTGTTGGTGCAGTTCCAAGCTTAACACCGACATTTGGAGTTGCTCTTCAACATCTTGGAGATATTTTCACTGCTAAGATGCTCGTTGTTATATTAACTTTCTTTTTTATCGATTTCTTTGATACAGCAGGGACGCTTGTAGCAGTTGCCAATCAAGCAGGTTTAATGAAAAATAATAAATTACCGCGTGCGAGGAAAGCATTGTTCTCTGATGCGTTTGCAACTGTAATTGGAGCAATACTTGGTACATCGACAACGACGTCTTATATTGAATCTTCTGCAGGGGTAGCTGTAGGAGGACGCTCTGGATTTACAGCAGTTGTAACAGGAGGGTTTTTCTTATTAGCACTTTTCTTTTCACCATTATTAAGTGTAGTAACACCATCCGTAACAGCACCGGCTTTAATTATTGTAGGGGTTTTGATGGTTTCATCATTAGGGGAAATTGATTGGAAGAAGTTCGAAACGGCAGTACCGGCATTTTTCACCATTATTGCAATGCCGCTCACATACAGTATCGCAACAGGGATTGCGATTGGATTTATTTTCTATCCAATTACAATGGTTGTGAAAGGACGAAGAAAAGAAGTTCATCCGATTATGTATGTCATGGCAGTTTTGTTTGTACTCTATTTCATTTTTGTTCGTAAATAAAGGGGTTTTTGAAAGGACTAGGAGGGGATGCCTAGTCCTTTTTGTATTTTATAATAAATGTGTGAGAGATCCGGTTTATTTGTTGTTATTTCTTAATTTGTATAGATGAAAAAAGGCATAAAAGTCCTTTGAGAGCATCTGGACGTATATGTTACTTTAAAATAAAGTCACGATGCTTTATTTCTTCAATCAAAGAATTCTCAATGAGTTTTGATCAAACTTTATTTCAAAGTAACAGTTAAACCGTTTGTAAAAAAGTTTAACATATTTCCAAAAGAATTCCCCTTCCTCAAGGAATGAGAAGAGCGAAGCCTAATGAGTAGGGAGGGGATGAATTTTAGTTGGCGTAAGTCAAAGGAATGAAAAAGGAGTTTCCTCAAATCAGATAGAATTTATGTAAAGGATGATTTTAGTCTCAAAGTTATTGTTTATAGACCGTGGGCGGTACACCATTAGAAATTCTAAAACAATACATCGAAACACAAGGATATAACTAATAGGGAGGTGATGACAATGTTGTTGAATCAAAAATATGAGATCTTTCCAACAGAAGCACAAAAAGAAGTGTTAGACCGTTGGCTACAATATTGTCGTCAAACCTACAACTCTGCCTTGCTAGACAAAGAACGGAAATATAAACAAAACAAAGAAAATTATGATCGTTATGATATGCAAAGACAACTTACGTTGGACAAGAAGACGTATCCTTTTCTAAAAGAAATGCCTTCTCAGCCTTTGCAAGAAGTGTTTGTACGTCTAAAAAAAGCGTTTGATCATTTCTTTCGTAAAGATGCAAAGTATCCAAAACAGAAAAAGTATAAAGACTACAATAGTATGACGTTTCCGCAATTTGGATTCAAACCAAACGGAAAGCATCGTTATGCGATGTCTTTTTCTGATAACGATAAGTTATACAATAAAAAATTGGGAGAAATAGAGATCCTACTTCATAGACCACTCGAAGGAACAATCAAGCAACTGATTCTCAAACGTC
>NZ_FOLV01000063.1 GCF_900112415.1 Bacillus sp. 491mf | reverse complement strand
CTTCATCCCCCACTGATTATTAGTTGAACCAATCGGGCTTTTACGGGCAGTTTATCTCCCACCTAACTTCTTTGCTTTCGCTGAATTTTGAGGTGGGAGTATTACTGCCCGTTAATGCGGGATAAAACAAAAAAACTATCATCAAAAGGAGTTAGACATCATGGACACAAAAAAATGGGGTTTATGGGTTTTAACAGCATTCGTTGTTGGAAATATGGTTGGTGGCGGCGTATTTATGCTTCCGGCAAATTTAGCACAAGTATCAGGACCAATGGGGTCCACGCTTGCATGGACAATTACCGGGCTTGGTGTATTTATGATTGCGCTCGTGTTCGGAAACTTAGCAATGCGAAAGCCAAATTTAAAAGCAGGTCCGCAAAGTTATGCGCAAGCAATGTTCAAATCACCAAAGTATGGTAAAGTTGCTGGTTATAGCATGGCGTGGGGATACTGGGCGGCAAACTGGGCGGCAACAGCTTCTGTTATTATTTCATTTGCAGGATATTTATCTACGTTTTTCCCAGTGCTGCAAAGTAAACAAATTTTGTTCACGACAAATGGTTTCTCGTTAGAACTAGGAAAAGCCTTAACATTCGCTGTATGTAGTATTATGCTATGGGGTATTCAATATATTCTTTCTCAAAACATTGATCGTGCTGGTAATATGAATTTACTTGCAACTGTTGCAAAAATTATTGGCTTTACGATGTTTATTATCATTACATTATTCATCTTTAATGCAGCGAATTTCGGTGATGGGCAAACGTTTATGAATGAGGCTGGAAAATCTATTCCATTAGGCGGGCAAATCAATGCTGCTGCTATCTCAACACTTTGGGCGTTTATTGGTATTGAATCAGCTGTTATGCTTTCAAACCGTGCAAAATCACAGCGCGATGTAAAAAAAGCAACGATTTTCGGATTAGTAATTGCTCTTCTTATTTATGTAGCAATTACATTGTTAACAATGGGTGCTCTTCCGCAAGATGTGTTAAAAGGATCTCAAAAACCATTGGTTGATGCATTAAGTATGGCTATTGGTAATAAAGGTGCATACATTATGGCATTTCTAGCACTTGTCTCTCTATTCGGTTCTACAGTAGGTTGGATCGTTGTAAGTGCAGAAGTTCCATATCAAGCAGCGAAAAGCGGACTATTCCCTGCTTTCTTTGGAAAAACAAATAAAAAAGGAAGTCCAACAAACTCATTGTTATTAACAAATATCATGACACAAGTATTCTTATTCTCTACTATTTCTGGGAGCGTATCAGAAGCGTATACCTTTGCAATTGTTGTCGCTACGCTTGCTTATTTAATTCCATATCTTGTTTCAACATTATATCAATTAAAACTTATTATTACTGGTGAAACATATAACAACATGCAAGGCTCTCGCAAATTGGACGGAGTCATCACAGTACTTGCTCTTATCTATTCCATTTGGGTTGTTAAAACAGGAACATCTGATATAAAAACTTTCTTACTAGGAATCGGATTATTTGTAGTTGGACTCATTCTTTATCCACTGATTATGAAAAATACGATTGATAATAAACCAGATACAAAAATCAGTTAAACTCAAAAACACTAGCTCTTTACAGAGCTAGTGTTTTTGAATTCTATTTCTTTTTTCTAACTAAAACAGGAAACCAGTCTGCTCCTATGCGGAGAAAATCTCAATTTCTAATTTGTTTAATGTAAAGAAAACATTTTATAATAAGGATATAACTAATCAGAAAAAGGTGACATTCCGACCAATGAAAAACCGTGTTCTTCAATTTCTATTCGTTGTTGCAATTTCAACTATTTTACTATTTGTTTTAAACAGATCATCTATATCGTTATATGCCTTCGCTGGAGTAGTATTCTTTATTACAGCTGTCGGTATTGCTTTCGTCATCTTTATTGAAAATCGCTCCCCGCAAAGTACGTTAGCTTGGTTTTTAGTATTAGCGATTCTCCCTATTTTTGGCGTATTTTTGTATGCATTATTTGGCCGAAGCAGATGGCGCCGAGTAAAACATTTACATCGTGCTGAAGAGCAAAGAAAGTTGTTCCGTGAAATTTTAGAAGGAAAACGATTGGAACAAGAAATCCCATCGTCTCTAAATGAACACTCTGCCCATTTGACTACGATCATTCAAAAATTTGGCGGGGGACCTATTGCTGATGAAACTAGAGCAACATTGCTAACAAATGGCGATGAAACATTTACAGAGATTTTGTCCTCCATTCAAGAAGCCAAACATCACATTCATATTCAATATTACATTTATCGAGCTGATGAAATTGGAACAAAGATCCGGGATGCTTTAATTGAAAGAGCGAAAGAAGGTGTCATTGTCCGCTTTCTATTTGATGACCTCGGAAGCTATCCGTTACGGAGCAACTTTTTGCAACCGATGAAGGACGCAGGAATTGAAGTAGTAGAATTCGACCCTGTCCTTTCGCCATGGTTAATCGAAACGGTCAATTACCGAAATCACCGAAAAATTGTTATTGTTGACGGAAAAATTGGATTTACAGGTGGATTGAATGTTGGAGATGAATATCTTGGTCGTTCGAAGAAATTTCCAATTTGGCGAGATAGTCATTTAAAACTTGAAGGGAAAGCATTGTACAAACTACAAGCAATCTTTCTAGAAGATTGGTTATACGCACGCAGTGGATTAAATAGCTATTCTTGGGAACCGTTTATGAAGAAAGAGTACTTCCCAGGATGGACCGTACAGACAGAAGGTGCTGTCCAAATTGTCGCAAGTGGTCCAAGTGCAAATGACAAAACGATTCGAAATGCCCTGTTAGCGGCAATGACATCAGCGAAACGTTCCATTTGGATTGCAACGCCATATTTTATTCCTGATCAAGAAACATTAACATTACTACGTTTAAGTGCGATCGCTGGAATTGATATCCGTATTCTATATCCTGGCATAAGCGATAGCGTGATAAGTGATCAAGCTTCGCAATCTTACTTTGCCCCGTTATTAGAAGCTGGTGTTTCGATTTATCGCTATAAAGATGGGTTTATGCACGCCAAAATTGTGTTAATTGATGATGAGATCGCCACAATTGGCACAGCAAATATGGACATTCGTAGTTTTGAACTGAATTATGAATTAATCGCGATGTTATATAACTCCCAGGCTGTCCTTGATATTAAACGTGACTTCGAACAAGATTTTAAAGACTCTACAGAAATTCGCTGGGAAGTATTTCAAAATAGAAGCCTTCGAAAAAGAATGCTAGAATCACTAATGCGACTTATTTCACCGCTTTTATAAAGGGAAACTTCCATCAGTGCGGGGGCTTTATCCCCCATCTATCTTCTTTTGCTTCTCTCTAAATTTTGAGGCGGGGGTCTTACTGCCCACGAATAGCAAAATAAGGAAACATCTCCCAAATTGGAAGATGTTTTTTCTTTGCGTCACTTATGAAAACACGTTATCATAAGAAGGATTGTTTACTTGATGAAAATAATGTTAGGTGGGAAATACATGTTAGAACAATTTCATATACATGATGGATTAAAAGAGCAACTTGTAAATATTCATGAAACAAATAAACAAGCAGCTGGCAATGCTGCTACTTTAATTGGAACAAAAATGTATAAAGCAGCAGATAATAGCATTATTGAAGATGCAATTACTGCATTACTTCTTGGCAAAAACGTTCTATTAAAAGGCCCTACAGGAAGCGGTAAAACCGTTCTTGCTGAAACACTATCTTATTTATTCCAAAAGCCAATGCATAGCATTAACTGCTCTGTTGATTTAGATGTAGAAGGGATTTTAGGATACAACACATTAACAACAAAAGATGGTGCCTCTGAAGTTACTTTCGTGGATGGCCCATTGATGAAAGCAATGAAAAATGGTCACTTCCTTTATATCGATGAAATTAACATGGCAAAGCCAGAAACGTTGCCACTTCTTCACGGTGCGCTCGATTACCGAAAAATGATTACAAACCCTTTCACACAAGAAGTTGTGTATGGCAATGATGAATATCGTGTAATTGCTGCAATTAACGAAGGGTATGTTGGAACGAGCGAACTAAATGAGGCGTTAAAAAACCGTTTCGTTATTATTGAAGTTCCTTATATTCAAGGTGAAACATTAAAAGAACTGTTATTAGCTGAATCAAAATTAAAGAATGCAGCAACAATCGAAAAGTTTGTCGCATTTGCAAGTGACTTAATGCCCCTTGCTCGCGATGGTCGTGTCAGTGAAGAAGCAGCAAGTATTCGTGGTATTATCGATGCCTGTGATTTAAGTGTATATATTCCAGTAATGCGTGCAATTGAACGAAGTATTATTGCAAAATTAAGCGATGAGACGGAACAAATGACGGTGCGTGAATTAGCAGAAAGCTATTTCTTTGAGGGATAATTGATGAGACAAATTTTTAGTGACAAAAAAATCGATGCGTCTCTGTTTCTGCAAATGGAAAACTTAATGTACGCCCTTCTAAAAGAAGAAAATGCATATTTAGAATATGGATATAAAGCATATTATGACGAGATCGAAAATAAAATTGTCATCAGTCACTTTTGGGATGATCGAAGCGAAACGGATAAAGTAATCGGCTTAAAAAGTGAAGTATATTTAAAAGCGCTTGGCAACAAGCATCATTCCGATATGCAACTTATTCGTAGCTATGCAAAAGAATTACAGCAATCACCGCTTAAAAATTTTTTAACACAGCTTTTCGTTCTATTAGAAGATTTACGAGTGGAAGAAATTGTGAAACGCGAGCGTCCTGGTACAAAACCAATTTTTGCGCGCCGAAAAGAAATGTATCGAAATTATTTCAGTTCACAATACGAAATTAACCGGATCCGTAATTATCATGCTGATATGCTCATTTGTTTATGTTACTTAACAGTAACGAGCGACAAATACGAAATGTTTAATAACGACTACTTTGAACAGATTGAAGCAATTTTACACGAAACATTCCAAACAAGTGCAACGGAAGATACGATGTATGTTGTTGAAAAAATTCGCTATCGTTTAGAAGAGCTTTTAGAACATGATATGATTAATAACTACTTTGGCCTGGCGCCGCTCAATACTTCTGTCATTTTTGACAAAATTGAAGAACGAGTAGATGAATTAGCAAACGATGATACCCAAATCGTAGATGACGATGATAATAAAAATAAAATTGATGAGAGCTTCTCTACATGGCATCGTGAAAATAAAAACAATGAAAACGAGAACTTCTTACGCTTTGAATTAGAAAGCGGTACAAAAACAAATATGATGGGTGATACAGCTCGTGAGTCTGAAGATGGTGATCAAGCACTCGGTTCCGTACAAGGTACTTCCCAAAAAAGTACGCAGTCGAATTTCGACGGTGCCGACGCTGAAGATACGAGAGCATCTCATGCTTCGAGCCAAAGTGAAGGTGCATACGGTAAGTATAACGCCGGCGCATCGCATACTTTTAAAGAAGCTCGCAAGCCGCAGCCTGATGAGAAGAAAGACTATCAAGCGATAAAATCTGTCGTAAATAAAGATGTAAAAGAACTAAAGAAAATTATCGAAAAAACAATTGAAAACAAAACAAACGCCAACGCTGATAAATACTATGGAAGACTTCGTAAAAAGTTCTTACGTATTTATACAGAAAAACAACCGCGTATGTTTTATAAAAAAGGCCAAGAATCACAAGAGCTTGACGTTGTCTTTCACCTGTTAGTTGACTGTTCTGGCTCAATGTATAACAAAATGGAAGAAACGAAAAAAAGCGTTGTTCTGTTCCATGAAGCTTTAAAATCATTAAAAATCCCGCACGCCATTAGCGGATTTTGGGAAGATGCTTCTAGCGCCACACCCGAAAACAAACCAAACTTCATTCATGAAGTCGTAACCTATCAAAACTCAACGCTGCCAAGCATTGGTCCAGAAGTCATGCAACTTCGTGAAGAAGAAGATAACCGTGATGGATATATTATTCGTATCGTTTCCGAAAAACTGGCGAAACGTCCGGAAAAGCATAAATTTTTGCTCGTCTTTACAGATGGCGAACCGTCTGCATTAGACTATCAACAAGATGGTATTTTAGATACACACGAAGCTGTAAAACTAGCTCGTAAAAGCGGCATGGAAGTCATCGGAATCTTTATCGAAGAAGGCGAAGCTAAAGAAGCGACGTATCAGCTCATGAAAAATATTTATAACCACCACTTTTTAGTAGCGAATCATGCGGAAGATTTACGCTTGAAGATTAAACCGTTATTGAAGAAATTACTACTGAAGACGATTGAATAAAAACCGGAGCTGGGTGCAGCTCCGGTTTTTTGGTCGTTTCGTGCCGAAGAATCTTTATTCTGTGTCGAAGCGCCCATATATTTTCATTTACGCCGATATATGATGAAAAGTCGCCGATATATTTAAAAAAGCGCCGATAAAAAATAAAATTTTTTGGGCATATTAAGAATCAAGTAGATGTGAAAGGATGGTTCTCTTCCAAAATGGATGAACAATATACGGATGTTACTACTGCTGAGGCTAGACATCAATATATCATTCCTGAGGAGTTTCCTGAAGGGCCTTACGGTTCTGCCTCTAATAAAAAATTAGGAAAATCAAATCCTTGGGATAAAGATCAAAAAACACATAAAGCATTTAGCAACGAATATGAAAAACAATTTGAAGAAACAGAAAGGCAATACCCCGAAACCGAATGAAGTTAGGCCAACTAAAAAAAGAGCCGATCCAATCGACTCTTTTTCTATTAGCTAATAACTAGCTCAGTTGCTAATTTTTTTTTTAATTTTTCAAGCATGTCAGCTGTCATTTTGTCTAAATCGTAGTCTGCTTTGAAGCCCCACTCTTCTTTTGCTGCTGTTGCATCAATTGAGTTTGGCCAGCTATCTGCGATTGTTTGACGAGCTGGATCAACAGCGTAATCCATCGTAAATGTTGGAATGTGTTTACGAATAGATGCTGCAATTTGTTCTGGCTCGAAGCTCATTGCTGTAATGTTAAATGCATTGCGATGTTTTAACTTACTTGGATCTGCTTCCATTAAAGAAATGATCGCTTGTAACGCATCTGGCATGTACATCATATCCATGTATGTTCCTTCTCCAATGTAAGAAGTGTACGCACCTTTTTTAATTGCTTCATAGTAAATTTCAACTGCATAGTCAGTTGTTCCTCCTCCAGGAGGTGCAACGTATGAAATTAAGCCTGGAAAGCGAACACCGCGCGTATCTACACCAAACTTATGATGGTAGTAATCACATAATAGCTCTCCAGATACTTTGTTTACCCCGTACATCGTAGTTGGACGCTGAATGGTGTCTTGCGGTGTATTATCTTTTGGCGTTGTTGGACCGAATGCACCAATTGAGCTTGGCGTGAAAAACTTACAGTTTAATTCGCGTGCCGCTTCTAATGCATTTACAAGGCCACCCATATTTAAGTTCCAAGCAAATAGCGGATTTTTTTCTGCCGTTGCAGAAAGTAACGCTGCCAAGTGAATGATTGTATCTACTTCATTGCGCTTTGCAATATCATGTAATTTTTGACCGTCAGTTACATCTAAAATTTCAAATGGACCAGACTTTACAACTTCGCTATCTGTTTCACGAATATCTGTCGCAACAACGTTTGATGCACCGTATACATCACGAAGTTTCATTACAAGTTCAGAACCAATTTGACCTAAAGAACCGGTTACTAGAATTTTTTTCATTTTCCCCACTCCTCATTAGTAAGCTTTCTTAGATGTAAATGCGTTAAATAATACCCATTTCTTTTCCAACTTTTTCGTACGTACGAATTGCTTCATCAAGCATTTCTTTCGTATGTGCTGCTGTTGGCATATTACGAACACGTCCTGTTCCTTTTGCTACAGTTGGGAACACAATTGATTTTGCGTATACGCCCTCTTCGTTTAGACGTTTACTAAATTGTTGTGTTAAGACTTCATCACCAATAATACAAGGCGTAATTGGTGTTTCACTTTCTCCAATGTTAAAACCAAGCTCTTTTAAGCCTTTTTTCAAATAGCGACCATTTTCCCATAAACGGTCATGCAGCTCAGTGCTTTCCATTAAGATTTCAATTGATCTCATACAAGCAGCTGCATCAGCTGGTGTTAACGCTGTTGAGAATAAGAATGGACGCGAGCGCACTTTTAACCAATCGATTAAGTTTTTCTTACCAGCAACATATCCACCAATAACACCGATTGCTTTCGATAATGTACCAATTTGGAAATCGACTTTATCAGATAGCCCAAAATGTTTCACCGTACCAGCACCTTTTCCAAGTACGCCAGAACCGTGTGCATCATCAACATACGTCATTAAATCTAGTTCTTCTGCAATTTCAACGATTTCTGGTAGTTTTGCTATATCGCCATCCATTGAGAATACACCATCTGTAATAACCATTAATTTATTGTAAAGACCTGATTCTTTTGCTTCGATCGCTTTTTTACGTAAATCTTCCATATCGGAATGTTTATAAACAATAATTTTTGCTCTTGATAAACGAGAACCATCAATAATAGATGCATGGTTTAATTCATCAGAGAGAATTGCATCATTTTTATCCATAACAGCTGAAATCGCTGCCATATTACAGTTAAAGCCAGACTGATATGCAATTGCTGCTTCTGTATGTTTAAATTTCGCAATAGTTTCTTCTAATTTGATATGCAAATCAAGTGTACCGTTAATTGTACGAACAGCCCCTGCACCAACACCATATTTATGAATTGCACCGATTGCCGCTTCTTTTAAACGCTCGTCTGTTGCTAATCCAAGATAATTATTTGAAGATAGATTAATATATTCTTGTCCGCCAATTGTAATGATTGGTCCATTCGAACTTTCAAGCGGATCAATAACGTTATAAAGCCCCTTTGATTTTAAATCCTCTAGGTTTTCTACTAAAAAATTGTCAAGTGTTTTGCTAGACATCGTGAAACCTCCCTATCGTTCATATAAAGACAGTATTACCATAATACTCCCTCTATCAGCTTAACACATTTTGGAAAATTGTTATAGCGAAATAGCTTAAAGTAAACGCTTACATCTACAGATTATATCTTATATAATGACAGAAATCTATTATTATTATTTGGATTTTGTTACAATTTAAAAAAACGCTTTCAAGGAGAGGATACAATGTCTTATACAGAATCTGACGTTTACAATGAGGACCTATTTTTTGAACAATATATGAAACGTAGGCATCGAACTGATAACCCAAACGACACGATTGAAAAGCCCGCTCTCTTACAGTTGCTTGGCCACATAAAAGATAAAAGTGTTCTTGATCTTGGCTGCGGTGATGCACAATTTGGAGTAGAGCTATTACAGAAAGGCTGTCAATCTTATACTGGAATTGAAGGCTCACATCGTATGTATGAAGAAGCTAAGAAGAAATTACAAAATACAAATGGCATTGTCCATCTTTTAAACCTCAAAGACTATACATATCCACCTTCTACTTTTGACATCGTTACATCTAGACTCGTCCTTCACTATATTGAACATATTGATGATACATTCAAACAGATTTATCAAACGCTAAAACCTGGCGGGACTTTTGCCTTTAGTGTTCAACATCCAGTTATCACCTCTGCATTTGAAAGCTTACAAGCCACTGGAAAACGAACAAGCTGGCTTGTTGATGACTATTTTAAAACTGGCAAACGCGTCGAGCCGTGGATTCATGAACAAGTTGTTAAATACCACCGAACAATTGAACAATACTTCCTATCTTTACAAAAAGTTGGTTTTACGATCACTAGTTTACGCGAAGCAACACCAGAGCTTCTGAATTTTCAAAGCGAAGAAGAATATACGCGTAGACTGCGCATTCCTTTGTTTCTATTATTTTCTTGCACAAAATAAAGTGAAACTTCATGGCAGTAATCTATGTGCTGAAAAATAAAAATAACTTTCTATAAGGTAAGTGTATTTTCAGTGGAATTATTCCCCTTATCAAACCTCTAAATGAAATATATGGCTGAATAGTTACTACAGTTTTTAAAAATGACACAAAAACTCCTTTTTTTAGAAGGGAGACGAGAGTATCTGGCCGTGCATAGAAGCGATATCGAAAAATTAAAATGAATTTATATGGGAAAAGCACATCAATGATTCTGTATTTAAGAATATAAACAACACAAAAAATGGTAATTTATACAAAATGAAACTTCCATCAGTGGGGGGATTACCGCCCAAAAGTAGCGGGATAAAATTGATGACGTAATTTGGAGTACGGCTGACGGTATAATGGCTACTAGCCTAATATTACATAATATGGACAACACTTTGTAAAGTTAACATTGTACTTTTAAACTCTCAATTTCTTCCTATAAAAAACAACTCTCGTAATATAGAGTTGTTTTTTTATTTTGTATTCTTATTCATAATATGTTATATTCTAAAAGTATCTCCGAGAAGAATTCAGTATATCAGAAAAATTTATTTAGTTAAAATTTTCTGATTATTGTATTATTTCACATTCTATTTAAGCGAGAAATAATACACTTGAAAACGCTTATTTTAATCTTTTCAGGGGAAAAATACGATGACGGAAGATGTTTTTATAGAATTTACAAAATTATTTTATTCTATTCCCATATAATACTATTGACTTCTAAATATTTTGTAAATTAAAATGATTACATAAATATCCGTTGATCAAGATTAGGAGGAATGAAAATGGATGCAGCTGTAAAGTTAGACAAAGCTGGAGAACAACAATCACCAAAGAAACATCCTCCGGGATTGTATTTGTTGTTCTTGACAGAAATGTGGGAAAGATTTAGCTACTACGGAATGCGCGGTCTTTTAGTTCTTTATTTAACAACTACTGTTGTAAGCGGAGGTCTTGGATTTGATAAGGCTTTTGCAGTACAATTATATGGAATTTTCACAGCTTTAGTATATTTCACACCAATTGCTGGTGGATGGTTAACTGACCACTTTATCCCAAGACGCCTTGCCATTACTATTGGCGGTATTATCATGGCACTTGGTAACTTTGTTCTATTTTCAATGAATACAAAAACTGGACTATTTTTAGGATTAGGATTATTAGTTATTGGTAATGGATTCTTCAAACCAAACATCTCTACTCTACTAGGTGAACTTTACGGTGAAAATGATAAGCGCCGTGACAGTGCTTTCACAATCTTCTACATGGGTATCAATGTAGGAGCTTTCTTTGCACCACTTATTTGTGGTTTCCTAGCAGAAGATTTCTTTAAAACAAGCTCTAATGGCGTTATGGTCATGGGTTATAAATATGGATTCTTAGCTGCTTGTATCGGTATGATTGTCGGTCAGATTTTCTTTAATCTATTAGCTCCTCGTTACCTTGGTGATGCGGGAACAACAGTTGTAGGTAAAAAATCAAAAGACAAAAATGCACAAGCTATCGAGAAAAAACCTTTAACGAAACAAGAAAAGAACCGTACTTGGGCAATTGTCATTTTAACTTGCTTCGTTGTCTTCTTCTGGGCAGGTTTTGAACAAGCAGGTAGTTCGTTAACACTATATACAAATACTTTTGTTGATCGTACAATTTTCGGATGGGAAATTCCAACATCTTGGTTCCAATCCGTTAACCCAGCATTTATCGTAATATTAGCACCATTTGTGTCAATGTTATGGATGAAATTATCTAAAACAAAAAATGGCGACTTAAAAGTTCCAACAAAAATGGCACTTGGTATGATTTTACTAGGAATTGGTTATCTTGTTTTAACATTAGCTGTTCTGAAAACTGGAAGCGATGAAGCACATATTGCTACGAAAGCGAATTTATTATTCATCGTCTTCACATATTTATTCCATACAATTGGTGAGTTATTCTTATCACCAATCGGTCTATCAATGGTAAGTGCAATTGCTCCTGTAAAATTAGCATCTCTATTAATGGGAGTATGGTTAGCAGGTTCTGGTATGGCAAACTACCTAGCTGGGGCACTAGCTTCCTTCACACAATCTTTAGGTTACTTAGAAGTATTTGCAAGCATCGGTATTATCGTTATTGTATTAGGCGTAGTACTTCTTATGTTCTCTAAAAAAATTGCACATATGATGGAATAAAGAAAAAAAGCGGAGAAATTTCTCCGCTTTTTTAATGCTCTTCTAATGCAGTGATATCTACTTGAACTGTTTCATCTGGTGTTTTTATATCGTGTACATTAGCAATCCTACTTGTCTCATCACAGCTTTCGATCCAAACAGGCACACCTTGATATGTAACGTCAATTCTACTTGATGATGATAAAATTTGTTTTACTCGTTTTATATCCATCATTGTTCCCTCCTTATTGTTTATTACATTCTTTTTATATTGCCGTGTCTGGATGAATTTTATCCCATGTAACCTCTTCTCTTTATTTCTCCACAATTTGAAGATAAAAAAATAGGTATGTATACATACACACCCATTTTTTTCACAATATTTTAATTTTAAGAAAATAACGTTTTTAAAATCCCGTTTACTTTCTCATTGTTTACTTCATAATATACTTCTAAGCCACGTCTTTCAAAACGTACAACTTTATTTTGTTTTAATTTTGTTAAATGTTGCGATACTGTAGATTGCGGAATTTCTAATACTTCCTGCAACTGTGTTACATTACAAATTCCACGCTGCATCAGCTCCATTACAAGACGAAGACGAAGCGGATGAGCTAGTGCTCGTAACATTTGTACATCATCTTCTGAAATACGACAATCGAATTGATTTTGACACATATTTTCCCCTCATTTTTTTTATATTTATACATATTTATTTTTTATATTTCTATTTCGTTATCCCATTCTATATTCAATTACTTCCTATAATAAAAACCACATTCCTCCTTTATTATAGAGAGAAAACTCTCTTTGGATATTTGAACATTATACTATACTGCTTAGAAAAAAAGCAAAGTATCTGCTAGGGAATTCCTTCCTTTCGAAAATAAATTTCTCAACATTTTTGTTATATTTTTTTTGTATCCATAATAATGTTTATGATTAATTATTCAAATCCCAAAAATTTATAGTAGCGAGCTAAAAATGATACAAGGATTTATAAAGTGAAACTTTAATCAGTGGGGGTTTTCTTCATCCCCCACTGATTATTAGTTGAACCAATCGGGCTTTTACGGGCAGTTTATCTCCCA
>NZ_FOLV01000066.1 GCF_900112415.1 Bacillus sp. 491mf | reverse complement strand
GATTGAAATTGTTGTCCCTTTTTCGCCATAGAAAAATCCCCTCCAAGTTTCATTCTTTCCTTCATCTTATCATGAAGGTTTTTTTGAATGTCTACTTAAAGGGGATAATACCACTATCGGTCTTTTTTTATGGTAATAAAAATCAACAATGAAATATAACAGCGACCATAAATGGTAGCATGAAAAAAGACAAACTAAGAGCTGTCTTTTTTCAAATTATTTAAACCGTTTTAAAACGAGAAACTCCCAGCATTTCCACGGCAGTAAATTTTTCAATAGTACCATTAACTTTACACCTTTTCCAATTGGATAACGTAAGTTTGGATGCTGTGATTGTGCAATAGCTACTATTTTCTTAGCAACATCTTGCGGATCTCCAAAACTCTCACTCCCGTTATGAATATGTTGTTCAATTTTTTTCATGTATTCTTTGTAAGGAGATTCAGCTTCAGAAGTAGCTTCTGAAAGTTTTTGTCCGATTTCCCAAATGTTTGTGTTATATGATCCTGGTTCAATTAATGAAACATTGATTCCAAATGGTTTTACTTCTAGACGAAGAGCCTCACTCCAGCCCTCAAGAGCATATTTAGATGCAACGTAAGGAGAGAGGCCAGGGAATCCCATTTTCCCGCTAATGCTGCTAACAGTAATAATTTTTCCATGCTTCTGTTTTCTCATAATTGGAAGAACAGCTTGGGTTACTGCGATGGTCCCAAATACGTTAGTCTCAAATTGTTTACGATACTCTTCAATTTGGATTTCCTCTACAAAACCACCGCTTGCGAAGCCAGCATTATTAATCAGTATATCTATTCGTTCAAGCGTGTTTATAAAAGATGTGAAATTCTCAATAGACTTTTGGGAAGTTACATCAAGTTGATGGATTTTAATATTACGCTCTGTATGTAACAAAGCTGCTTGTTCAAGCAATTTTGTTTGTTTTTCAACATTTCGCATCGTAGCGATGACAAGATATCCTTTTTTAGCAAACTCTAATGATGTAAGAAGTCCAAATCCGCTTGATGAACCTGTAATAATTACGATTTTTTCTGTCATTTATTTCTCGCTTTCTATAAAAACTCAGTTTTATTTCATCATATCGAAAGGGGGAAGGGAAATACAATAGATTATTTACATATAAAAAGTAGATTTTTAGAGGATATCCTTTTTATATGTCAGAATATGCGCTTACCAGGGAAATAATAGGGAAATGTTCTTTTCAATAAGTAATAACCTAGAATTACGAGAAATGAAAATGTATTGTCTAGAATAGACTCTTAAAAGGCCTGTTTTATACGGTGCATATTAGGAATAAAGGCCACCCATATACATTTCGGTTAATGTATGTACAATGTCTTCGAGAGAAAATTCCCGTTCATTTCGTACAATTTCCCATAAAAACATTTCATTCGCATAGAACCAACTTCTTGCTGCTAAAAAACAATTCAAATCTTTACGAGCTAAACCGTTGTTTTGTGAGTATGTAATGTCTTGAACAATTCGTTCAATAAACCGTTCTCGAATAGCGTTCCATCTATTCCGAACTTCTGTAGAAGTACCGATTGCCTCTTCAACAACTTGTAAAAGTTGTCTCTCAGTTTCTGCCATTTGCAAAAATGCATGAACTTGTTTTTGGATCATACTTTGAGCTTCTTGCTTTGTTACTGGTTGAAAGATACGTTCTGCGATCATATAAAATTGGTTCATCACATCGTCCATTAACACAATCAGTAAATCATCTTTATTTTTAAAGTATACGTAAGCTGTTCCATATCCAGTTTCTGCTTTTTTTATAATTTGGGAAATTGTTGTTTTTTGGAATCCTTGTTCTATAAATACTTGACGACTAGCTAATAATAATTTCTTTTTTGTTTCTAGTGAACGGCGTTGTCTCGCCGATAAAGTATGTTTATCCATTTGTACCACACCTTTATACTGAAATATCAGAAAAATTAACTTTATTGTAAGGGAAACAGTAATATACTGTCAACTGACATAATGTCATTGACGCTATGTCAGTTATGGTGATATATTTTTATTAATTAGAATTAAAAGAAAATTTAAGAGAAGGTGATAGAATGTACACAAAACCATTTGAACCATCTTATGAGTATGCTCGTCAATGTGATCACCACGATGAGCTTGCATCGTTTCAACATGAATTTTATAAAAAAGAAGGAACCACTTATTTAGACGGAAATTCGCTAGGACTTTTATCTAAACGAGCTGAGCAATCTTTATTAACTTTGCTAGATTCATGGAAACAATTCGGCATTGATGGCTGGACAGAAGGACAGTATCCTTGGTATTTCTTATCTGAACAGTTAGGAGAATTAAGTGCTCCTCTAATTGGCGCTTTTCCTGAAGAAGTAATTGTAACCGGTTCTACGACGACAAATTTACATCAAGTAGTCGCTACGTTCTACGAACCGAAAGAAGGAAAAACAAAAATCCTTGCCGATGAATTAACATTTCCATCTGATATTTATGCTTTGCAAAGCCAAATTCGTATGAAAGGATTGGACGCTGCGGAGCATCTCGTTCAAGTGAAAAGTAGGGATGGAAGAACGTTAAACGAAGAAGATATCATTGCAGCAATGACAGAAGATATTGCGCTTATTGTACTTCCAGCTGTGTTATATCGAAGCGGACAAATTTTAAATATGAAACTTCTTACGGAGGAAGCACATAAACGCGGGATTCATATCGGCTTTGATCTTTGTCATTCTATCGGTTCTATTCCGCATCATTTTGCAGAATGGGACGTTGATTTTGCAGTTTGGTGTAATTATAAATATTTAAATGCTGGACCTGGCGGTGTTGGCGGCTTGTACGTAAATAAAAAACATTTCAATCGTCTACCAGGATTAGCAGGTTGGTTTGGTTCTCGAAAAGATAAACAGTTTGATATGGAGCATGAACTTACACCAGCTGAGCATGCCGGTGCTTATCAAATTGGAACACCGCACGTATTAAGTGCTGCACCGCTGATTGGTTCTTTAGAGATTTTTAAAGAAGCGGGCATTGATCGACTACGACAAAAATCATTGCATATTACACGTTATATGATAAATCTTATACAACATGAATTAGTAGATATGGACTTTACACTTGGTAATCCGTTAGAGGATGACGTGCGAGGCGGACATATTTATTTAGAACATAAAGAAGCAGCGCGGATTTGCAAAGCATTAAAGGCAAATGGAATTGTTCCTGATTTTCGTGCACCAAATGGCATTCGTTTAGCTCCTGTCGCTTTATACAATACGTATGAAGAAGTATGGAACGCTGTCCAAATTTTGAAGAAAATTATGGTAGAAGAGGAGTATAAACAATTTGAAAATAAACGAGAGGTTGTGGCATAAAGATGACAGAAAACAAGTGGATTGATATTTCTCAACCTCTAAACAATGATATTGCCACTTGGCCTGGTGATACACCTTTTTCCTATGAAGTTTCATGGACAAAAGAGCAAAGCGGCTCCGTTAATGTTGGGAAAATTTCGATGAGTATCCATACGGGCACACATATTGATGCGCCGTTTCATTTTGATAATGATGGTAAAAAAGTAAGTGATCTAGACATTAACGTCTACGTTGGTCCTGCGCGAATTATAGATGTAACAGGTCACGAAAGCATCGGAGCTAAAGAACTTGAAAAGTATGATTTGAAGGGGGTTAGTAGACTGTTATTACGAACCTTATCAAAAATAAATTCACATGTATTTCCTGAAGTAATTCCGTATTTACGTGCGGACATTGTACCTTATCTTCATGAAAAGGGAGTACGTCTAATTGGTGTGGATGTTCCGTCTGTGGATCCACTTGATGACAAAGAATTAGCAGCACATCATGAGTTATTTAAACACGGTATTCATATTTTAGAAAATGTTGTTTTAGAAAATGTACAAGACGGAGATTACGAACTGATTGCTCTGCCGCTTTCGTTAACAGATGCAGACGGTAGTCCAGTGCGTGCTGTATTAAAACCATTATAAAAAATAAATATATACTGCATAGAGAGGATGTACACATATGAGTGAGAATGAAAAAGTGATTATGGAAAAGAGCATTCATACAGATTTTCGTAACAACATGACTTACGGGGAATATTTACAATTAGATAGTTTATTATCGAGTCAAAAGCGACTGTCTGATCATCATGACGAAATGTTATTTATCGTGATTCACCAAGCAAGTGAACTTTGGATGAAATTAATTTTACATGAATTAGAAGCAGCTATTGAGTCCATTCAAAAAGGGACTCTTGCACCTGCTTTTAAGATGCTTGCGCGCGTTTCGAAAATTCAATCGCAAATTATTCAGTCGTGGGATATTCTTGCGACGCTTACCCCTGCGGAGTATATTGAATTCCGTGATTCACTTGGTCAAGCATCTGGGTTTCAATCTTATCAATATCGAATGATTGAATTTGCGCTTGGCTATAAAACACCTCATATTCTTAAAATTTATGAAAAAGATGAAGAGTTATATACTCGTCTACATAAGGCGTTTCACACACCGAGTTTATATGACGTTGCAATTCAAACGCTTGCTAAAGAAGGGTTTCCAATTAATCCAAGTGTGCTTCAACGTGATATTACACAACCATATGAAGCGGATGCAACAGTAGAAGCAGCTTGGTTGGAAGTATACTCAGATGTGAAGAAATACTGGGATTTATATCAATTAGCAGAGAAGTTAATCGATATTGAAGATTGGCTGCAACAGTGGCGCTTCCGTCATATGAAAACGGTAGAACGTATTATAGGTCATAAGATGGGTACTGGCGGTTCTTCAGGCGTTTCATATTTAAAACGTGTGCTTGATCAGTCATTTTTCCCAGAGCTTTGGGCTATTCGGACAAAACTATAAACGATTAGACAATAAGCATAAAAGTTTTCTCTAAAGCTTCTTTTAATAACAAATAGGGATTTTCATTCCCATGGATAGGACCCACAAAATAGGAACGATCGAAAAAAATTGAATCAATCTCATTATTTTGGATAAAAGATGAAATGCGAATTATTCGCGGCTCATCTTTTTTTTGTAGTGCTTCTAATTCTTTATCTTCAACAATTATATATTTATGCGGCGCATATTCATAAGCTTTCACAACTTCTTCATCACTTACTCCAGTATCCGTACAATCAGGAGCAATCTTTTTATATTTAATGGGAGTAAGACATTCCTTATGAAGACTTAAAAATTTAATATCTTTTTCTTCTACAGCACTATATAGCTTAATGCTGATGTTTAATAATCCAAGTGAAAGAGAACCTTTCCATACCGTATGCATTTAAATCTTCTCCTTTCATAAAAAGAAAATGAATAGATATATTATGAGGTAATAAGAAAATTCATATGCATTTCTTATATTTTCTGTATTTGGGGAGAGACTAAAAAATACTTTGAAAAGCAGGATTTAAAAATGCAATTAGCTACATTAAGTGAATTAATTGCTGGCTGTTACAATACAATTAATACGATGAGTACATACATTCAGCAAACACAAGATTTAGAATTAAAACAATTATTACAGCATCATTTTCCACTCCATATTGAAGACTATAATTTAAAAGTAGAATTTGTCCAAAATTAAAGTACACCCGATATTGAGCGTTTCCAGCCCTCTAAGTTAAATTCAGTATTGATTTCTTATTTAAAAGCACCGCTTGAACAGTATCCATCTGTTACACCTAGTATAAATGGAGAACCTCCCAATGATCGAGCAATTGCTATGGGCTATCTCTTAAATCAAAAATCAGCTGCATTAAATTATGCTGGAGCTGTATTAGAATGTGCGAATCCAAATTTGAGATCTTTTTTAGAAAAATCTTTTTTAAATAGTAGTAGACATGCGTATGATATTTGGCAATATATGGTGAAAAAAGGCTACTATCCGTTATCTCTAGCACCAGATTCTGAAATAAAAGCTATAGCGAGTATTTATCAGCCTGTGAATCAGACGTTACAATAATATAAGAAATAGTAAGATGTAAATTAAATTGTACTAGATAAAGTAGAATTTAATCTTATCTTTAGCATTAAAAATAATCGATTAGAAAGGAATGTAGCTTTAAGGTTTCAAAATAACTTTTATACAATTGTCTTCACGGTTATTAAAAATTTGATAACCGTAGCTCGCTTCTTCCAGGGGCATTTTGTGTGTAATAATCTCTTTTGGATCAAACTCATTTTTTGTTATTTTTTCAAACAGTTCAGGCATAAAATGAATGACAGGTGCTTGGCCCATTCTAAGGTTAATATTCCTAACCCAAAATGCACCGAGTGGAAATGCATTATAGTTGCCACCATAAACACCTGTCATTTGGACAGTTCCATATTTTCGTACGGCTTTTGTAGCAATTTGAATAGGGCCGAGAGTTCCCCCTTGTAATTTTAGTTTTTGTTCAAGAAATTCCAAAGGGGATTTCTTTCCATCCATGCCTACACAATCAATGACCACATCTGCTCCACCATGTGTAATTTCTTTTAAATGTTCTCCCATATCGGGATATTTTGTAAACTCAAATACCTCAACATTGTTAATCTTTTTTGCATAATTTATCCGATAATCTAAGTAATCAACTGCAATTACACGCTTAGCACCTTTCATCCAAGCAAATTTTTGTGTCATCAATCCAACAGGTCCACAGCCAAGTACGATAACAGTGTCACCTGACTTTACACCTGCATTTATTACACTCCAATAAGCGGTCGGTAAAACATCGGATAAAAAAAGCAGGGATTCATCCTCAAGTTCGCATGATTCAGGTATAACAAAGGGAGTAAAGTTCCCAAAAGGAACTTTCAAATATTCAGCTTGTCCACCTGGATGGTTACCAAATTTCTCTGTATAACCAAAGTATCCACCAGAATCATAATGAGGATTTGAGTTATCACATTGACTTTCCATTTCATGTTGGCAATAAAAACAATGCCCGCAAGCAACATTAAAGGGGATGACAACACGATCTCCTTTTTTTACTTTAGTGACATCAGGCCCCACCTCTTCAACAATTCCCATCGGTTCATGCCCAATAATGTATCCTTGGGGTAAAGGCATGTTACCTTGATATAAATGTAAGTCAGATCCACAAATAGCGGTGGAAGTAATTTTTACAAGAATATCATCTTTTTTTTCTAATCTCGCATCCTCAACTTGTTTAACCTGTACTTGATTTGGCCCGTGATAGGTTACAGCTTTCATAATTACATGTCTCCTTTTTTAACATTTTCTCAAAACATACTTTATATTTATCTCTTTGGACTACAGCAATCATTTTCTTAGTTATTAAAGGGAGATTAGAAATAAATCTGGAGGAATACATAACATTGTATGAAAGTATTTCATAACCCCTTCTTTCCCTAGCCTTATTTTAAGAAGAAAATCCATATTTATTCATAATGAAAAGAAAATAAATTACCATAAAAAGGGATAATTATTTTTTCATGATTCGTAGCATATTAAAAACATAGGAGGTGATACAATATGGCAAACAATAATAGCGGAAGTCGTAATGAATTAGTAGTTCGAGGCGCTGAGAATGCAATTGATCAGATGAAGTATGAAATTGCACAAGAGTTTGGTGTACAACTTGGTGCAGACACAACAGCTCGTGCAAACGGTTCTGTTGGTGGTGAAATCACAAAACGTTTAGTTGCAATGGCTGAACAACAGCTTGGCGGTGGAATTAATCGCTAATTTTAACTATAAATAAGAGTGAATTGGTATAAGTCGTAGCAGATATTTAAACCAATTTCTTATATGGATTTATTTTTAAAATAAATCCTCATAGTAAAAAAGTTTTCACTCAAAGATTATTGATAATCTTCCATAATAATCTTTGGGTATTTTGTTTGCAAATTTCTTTACTAGACTACAAACACAGATTGTTGGGAAGGTGTTTCCCATGCATGATAAAAAGTTCTTTGTAGGAAAAAATATACTTAAAAATTTCTTTTCAATATTGAAAAATATACTTATGATGATATTTTCGAAAGGGAGGCTTTTTAAAATGGGTGTATTAAGTGGAAATCCTCAAAATGAACCTTTACATTATGGAGAAGTATTTGATATTTGGAGTTATCTTCTTGCCGCACAAGGGGCTGTTGCCGGACATCAAGTATTTATGAATCACACAGGTGATGAAGATTTAAAAAAGTTTTTACAAAACTTAATTGAGAATGATATGACTCCTGAAATAGAAGAGCTAAAAACCCTTTTAAAGGTAAATGGAGTGGCTTTACCACCGGCGCCTCCTGAAAGACCAGTTGCTTCTATTGAAGATATTCCTCCTGGTGCACGCATCAACGATGCTGAAATCGCAGCAACCGTTGCAGCAGGTCTTGCAGCAGGACTAGTAACTTGTAGTCAAGTGATGGGAAAATGTCTTCGAGAAGATGTAGGCATGCTTTTTGGACAATTTCACATGAAGAAAGCGCAAGCAGGAGTAACTTTACTACGTTTAAGCAAGAAGAAGGGGTGGATAGTTCCTCCACCATTACATGTTCGAAATTCTGAACAAGCCTAATTATAAAAATAAAAAAGTGGCTTTCAGCCACTTTTTTATTTCAATTTATCAGTTCCATCCTCCGCTTTTCTAGATAGATGAACCTTATTTATTTTAAAACAGTCTACATACTCGTCAGAAGTCTCCATAGCATATTTATTATCGCTAATATTAGTGGATTTTCGTGAATCCTCATCTTCATGTAAAACAACTTTCTTCATATAGATATGAAAGAATATTTCTGCCACACTGATAAGCAAAGCTGCAAAAAAAAGCAGATGCTCCAATATTACGAGCTACGACTATATCTTTTACAAGATACGTTAATATCCAAATCCCTACAAAATTCAAACCCAAATCAACAATGGTAGCCACCATGTTTCCATACTTAGGTAAAATAAATAAATCTCCTATTAAATAAGATCCTCCGGTAATTACCAATGAAAGAAATAATATTCTTGGAATTGAAATACCTTGGAAAATGCCTAGTATCATCAATAATACAGCACTAATAGCTGTGTATTTAATTAACAAAGCAACAATCTGTTTCATTTGTATTTCTCCATTCTTTTAACTTTTATGTAGGTGAAAACTCCTCAATAAAAAAATAGGCTGTGCCTTCATAAAGCACAACCTATTTTCATCGTGTTCTGGAGGACTGTTTCATACATGATACTCCTATGGCAAACACTTTTTATTTCGCTCTCCTACACAATACTATTTTGTGAAATATATGTATTATTTATGCTTTAATAAACTGGAAAATTGATAACAAAAAAGGAATATGTATTTTCAATTGCTTTTTATCATATTAAAAACATAGGAGGTGATACAATATGACAAACAATAATAGCGGAAGTCGTAACGAACTATTAGTTCACGGTGCTGAGAATGCAATCGATCAAATGAGATATAAAATCGCACAAGAATTCGGCGTACAACTTGGTGCAGACGCAACAGCTCGTGCAAACGGTTCTGTTGGTGGTGAAATCACAAAGCGTCTAGTGGCAATGGCTGAACAACAACTTGGCGGTGGAGTTCATCGTTAACTTTAAATATGTATGGATAAATAAAATGCTTCTATTATAAATTGAGTAATTTGCTTCATAGGTTGTATTATAAATGGAATTTAAAATAAAGATTGTAATTAGTAGAATCGAATTTCCTCTTGATAAAAGAAGACATATTTTTATCCACTATAGGAAAAAATTTATAATATATAACTTTGCACATTGAATTTTATAAAAAGAAAAGGTGGTAAAATGGAATTTTCTAATGAAAGTAATATTTATCATGCTGGAGATATTGTTTATATTTTTTATCGAAACCCCCACACTCAGGACGTAGCAAATATACAAGCTGCAGCAGTTGTCAATAATCCTGAGAGACCAAATGAATTAGCATTATTTCTTTATGAAACTTATTATCCACTAACAAATGAGATGGCGGTTTATTCTACTGAAGAAGAGGCAAACCAAGCCTATACCTACTATTATGGGGGTGTTTCAGAAGGGATGTTAGAATGAATAACCCGTTTATGCCTAAACTTGTATACTTTGAACCCAAAGCATTAGATTATCCATTAGGGAGAGAGCTTTATGAGAAATTTTCAAATATGGATGTTGAAATTCGTCATACTACTTCCCATAATCAAGTGAGAGACTTGCCAGGCGAAAACGATTTTCAAAAGTATCGAGTAGCAAAATCTACTCTTGTCGTTGGTGTTAGAAAAACACTGAAATTTGATACTTCAAAGCCTTCAGCAGAGTATGCTATTCCCTTTGCAACAGGGTGTATGGGACATTGTCATTATTGTTATTTACAGACAACGATGGGAAGCAAGCCGTATATCCGAATTTATGTAAATGTTGACGAAATTCTAGAAACTGCTGACAAATATATGGAGGCCCGCGTACCTGAATTGACAAGATTTGAAGCTTCGTGTACATCAGATATTGTAGGAATTGATCACTTAACTCATACTCTTAAACATGCAATTGAGCATTTTGGAGAATCTGAATATGGAAAGCTGAGATTTGTTACAAAATTTCATCATGTGGATCATTTGCTTGATGTAAAACATAATGGGAAAACAAGATTTCGGTTTAGTGTAAACGCTGATTACGTTATTAAAAACTTTGAGCCAGGTACTTCCCCGTTAGCTAAAAGAATTGAAGCAGCGGGAAAAGTAGCCAGAGCAGGATATCCGTTAGGGTTCATAGTGGCTCCTATCTATCTTCATGAAGGTTGGCAGGACGGTTACTATCATATGTTTGAACGTCTCGATGCTGAATTACCCCTTGATGTAAGAGATGATATTACATTTGAATTTATTCAACATCGTTTTACAAAGCCTGCTAAGAGGGTAATTGAAAAAAACTACCCTATGACAAAATTAGAATTAGATGAAGAGAGAAGAAGATATAAATGGGGGAAATATGGGATTGGTAAATATATTTATCAAAAAGAAGAAGAAGAAGATATAAAAAATCACCTTTATTCTTATATGAAAAAGTTCTTTCCAAATGCAAAATTGGAATATTTCACATAATGAGGTACAGCTGCATGCCCATCAAGCTAAGAAAAGCGACTACCCCAAAATGAGAAAATTGATATTTTTAGATGAAAATATCAATTTTCTCATTTTGGGGGCGTTATAAAATTCTTAAGTTGATGGGTATGTAAGGTGACCCCTAATAAGAGTGACCGTAAACAGATTTCAGAGGATGGTATGCTTGTTATAGTCATAACTCTTAGTAAAACAGATAGAAAAATGATTTTTGATCCAGATATAATTTCTCGTGGATTTGTATACGTACGTGATTCGGAAGATTTTTTGAAGAAAATTAATCAATTAGCTGTAACAACCATTAATAATTTATGGATTTGAGTCAATATTTCGGACACAAAAAAGTTAAATCTAAGCCACTTTTTTAGCTAGATCTTCTATTGCTTGGGGAGTTTTATAACCAATGCTACTATGAATCCTCTTGCGGTTATACCATCCCTCGATGTATTGAAATAGTGCTAAGTTTGCTTGTTCAAATATGACATATTTTGTACGATATACTTCTTCTTTCTTTAAAGTGGCATGAAATGACTTGATACAGGCGTTATCATAAGGACACCCTTTTTTACTGAAAGAAGGTTTGATTTTATAACTCGCGAGTAAGGTTTGAAATTCCTGACTTGTATATTGTGTTCCTAAGTCAGTATGTAGAATGAGACCTTCTGGTGGTTTCTGTGTATAGTAAGCGTTTTCTAACGCTTTTACCACAAGGTCTGTTGTCATATTTCGTGAAAATGAATACCCAACAATTTTTTTAGAATACAAATCCATCACAGATGCAAGGTAACACCAACCATCTTTTTGTGTGTGAATATAGGTAATATCCGCTACCCACTTTTCATTGAGTGTCGTGGTAGAGAAGTTCTGTTCTAA
>NZ_FOLV01000065.1 GCF_900112415.1 Bacillus sp. 491mf | reverse complement strand
TCATTAAATTTCTTGTTTGTCATACGGACACTTCCTCCTTGAAATCCATTGTAAGGACTTAACTAAGTTGTGTCCATATGACTATACTAACTCTACTTTTCTTTACTAAAACTAAAGCAACTTATCAAACAAAACTCTTATTTGTATAGACAATGGATAGGTTGAGTAGTCCCTTTAGTTTTCTGTAAGTTAATATAAAAAGTATTTCTTGTATTTGAAAATAAGGCACTGGTCTTTTCTTCTTTATCTTGTTTTATATAAATTAAAAAGTCTAATTCTATTAATTTACTGTAAAAATTAATGTTTGTTTTTAATACACAGGGTATTTGTCTATAACTCAAAGCATAGAGCAAATACCCCTTTGCATTTTATTAAGTACACGGACTGTTTGGGTTACTTTGTTTTATAAGTTTCAACTAACCATTTTGGTGCTTGAAATACAACTTGAGTTTTACGACCTGCGTAAGCATCATTTACCTGTACAATTAGTTTGTCCTTCTGTAACCCAATACCTGTAATTAAGTCTTTTACTGTATTTACTCCGATAAAATCGAAATTGCATCTTTCGAATGTTTCTAAGTTTAACAAGATTAATCTACCGGAACCAAAGTTTGAAGGTTTCATGTAGTAGGGCGTAGCTAGGAATTTTAAGACGCCTACTATAAAAAATAGTGCAATAAGAATGAAAATGGGTACTAAAAGTATAAGCATATGAAAAGAATTTTGCTTGCCTTTGAATTGCATGTATATCGCCCTCGGTATCTTCGGTACATAAAATCATTATAATACAATAATTACCATTTGGATATGCATAATTGCATATTTTATCTTTTCGTTAATAATGTAAAATTTTTAATGTATTCTCATTTTTTTCTATAAAATAAATGGAAAGAAAGGTCTTGATTGAATGTTAGGAATCAAAGTTACAAAAACAAACGAAGAATTAATGATTGAATGGCAACTAGCAAAAGTTTGTATTCCGCTAAAGGAAATTATTGAGGTCACTGAAGATGACACTTATGGTGGCGAAGAAGTGAGTGCAATTCGAATCGGAACGCCATATGGGACAACAGATCGAATTTTAATTAGGACTACAAAACAAAATTATTTGTTGTTTACTACAAATAAAACTTCAATTTTGAATAAGATACATTCAGCTTAAGATATCTGCTGAAATTCGAAATCGAACAATATCAAAAATAGTTTATTTTAAAAGCCCTTGGAAAGCGTCCCAAGGGCTATAGTTCATTTTATATGAAAAGTGGAATGAATTGATAATAAGAAACAATGCCGGCTATTGATCCGAGGCACATGCCAACAAGTACATCAGATGGATAGTGCAGGCCGAGATAAATACGCGAAATGCCCACACTAATTGCAACAGGAAGTAGCAAGAATGTCATGCTTGGTTCATATAATAAAAAAGGGATGATAACAGAAAAGATAGCAGTTGTGTGCCCAGATGGAAAAGAATGATCCACTAATGGATTCGTTGGATATTTTGCGTTATGAATGGTTAAATAAGGACGTTTTCGCGGATAAAACTTTTTTAAAACTTGTACAGGAATATGACTAATCGCAAGGGAAATGGCGCTTGCAATTGCTATGCCGCGTAAAGATCCGTTTGTAATAATAAGTAAGAATGCGATGAGGGAGATTGTAAAAGTTGCACCGCCCATGTGAGTAATGGTGCGAAAAAAGATATTTAATGCTTTACGTTCAAAATAGCGATTAATTCCTTTGAAGATGTAGCACTCTATTTTATATAAGGAGCTGATGGTTTTCATCAAACTTCTCCCCCTCATTACATATATTTGAAGTATCATTGTTATTTTAATGAAATTTTATTGAGGGAATACTAAGATTTTGTAAAAAAAATGTAGAGTTTTACGAAAAAAAGGCTGCCATGTAAGGTGGCAGCTAAAAAAAATTATTTTATTTGCAAACTTTTATAATATTGTCCTTTTTCGACGTATTGACCGCGAATGCGAGCCATATCTTCCCGGTCTTCTTCTGTTAGTTCACGAATTACTTTGGCTGGGCGACCGAATGCAAGTGTATTTGGCGGGATTTTCTTTCCTTGCGGTACTAAACTGCCAGCGCCAATAAATGCACCTTCGCCAATTTCAGCTCCGTCTAAAATAATAGAACCCATACCGATTAAAGCATCTTTTTTCACTGTACAACTATGTAAAATGACTTGATGTCCAATTGTGACATCATCTTCTAAAATAAGCGGATACTTTGGACTTTGATGAAGCGTACATTGATCTTGTATATTAGTTCGGTCTCCGATAACCGCTTTGGAAACATCCCCGCGGATGACAGTGTTAAACCAAATGCTTGATTCTTCACCAATTGTAACATCACCTGTAATTGTGACATAGTCAGCGATAAATGCACTATCAGCAATTCTCGGATTTTTGTCTTTGTAAGGATAAATCATATAAGTAACCTTCCTCTCCTAAAAGCTAATATTAGTGTAGCAAATTATGAAATAGAGTGAAATGGAGGAATTTTATGTGGAATTATGAAGCGGAAGAGGCGAAAGGTGTTATAGTTATAGTACATGGTGCAATGGAGCATCATGGCCGATACGAAGCACTTGCAGACATGTGGCGCTATCTTGGCTTTCATGTTGTGATGGGAGATTTACCAGCACACGGAACAACTTCAAGAAATAGAGGACATATTACGTCATTTGATGAATACATAGAAGAAGTAAAGACATGGATTAAAGAAGCGAAAAAATATTACTTACCCCTTTTTCTATATGGACATAGTATGGGGGGATTAATCGTCATTCGCGTACTGCAAGAAACGAAAATGGATGTGCAAGGTGTAATCTTGACGTCGCCATGTTTAGGCGTATTATCAACGCCGAAACTACCGCTTCGTACTGCGGCGAAAGTGCTAAATGTTTTAGCGCCGAAAATGCAATTTCATTCAAATATTACAGTGGAAATGGCAACGCGCAATCATGAAATTCGCGATGCGATGGAAAATGATTCATTGTTCTTGCGCAAAGTATCGGTTCGTTGGTATAGTGAGTTAATTAAAGCGATAGAAGTTGCACATGAAAAACGACATGAATTTCCGGACGTACCACTCTTGCTAATGCAGGCATGTGAGGATAAACTTGTAGATAAAACACGTGTATGCAACTGGTTTGATAACCTGAAAATTAGTGACAAATCATATAAGGAATGGCCGGATTGTTATCATGAGCTGTTTAATGAGTATGAAAAAGATGAAGTTTTTGCATATGCCAAATCATTTGTAGAAACACATGTAATGAAGAAAACAGAAATAAATAATTGAACAGTATACAGAACGTATTAGACCATATTCATTTAGAGGAGATGAAGAAAGAAGTGAAAGTACCGAGTAACCCCATAACGCTCATGGCGAAAGTATACCGAGATGTGTTTCCGGTCGTACACCATGAGCTCGCAATGTGGAAAGAACGCGCCTACCATATTCCGAATGATGAACTCCATAATCAAGCGTTAGCAAGTATTGAGCATAAAACATTTCACTGTGAAGGCGGCGGCATTTTAGCGCTGCTTGCCGATGAACACCGTGAGGAATGCATTCGCTTCATTGTAGCATATCAAACAATTAGTGATTATTTGGATAATTTATGCGACCGTAGCACATCACTTGATCCAAATGATTTTGCAGCGCTTCATGAGTCAATGCTTGCGGCGCTAACACCAGGGAGTGAAGGAAGCAACTATTATCGTTACCGTGATGATCAAGATGATGGTGGTTATTTAGATGAACTTGTAACAACTTGTCAAGAAGTGCTTGAAAAGACGAAGCACTATAACAAGATTGCGCCAATTCTTCATGAGCTTGCTTGTTATTACTGTGATTTGCAAATTCATAAACATGTAAAGTTAGAAGAGAGAGAAGAGCGCTTAAAAACTTGGTTTGCAGCACATCGTGAAAAAGTCCCGCCAATGAGTTGGTTTGAATTTTCTGCCTGTGCAGGTTCAACGCTCGGTATCTTCTGTCTTGTAGCGTATGCATTTCATGATGAATTAACAGACGATGATATTATGAAAATTAGACAAGGGTATTTTCCTTATGTACAAGGATTGCATATTTTACTTGATTACTTTATTGACCAAGAAGAAGACCGTATTGGCGGAGATTTGAATTTTTGTAGTTATTATGAAAATAAAGAAGCAACTCTTGAGAGATTGCAACATTTTGTAATAGAAGCAGAAAAAAGTTTAGAACAACTGCCGCATATGAAATTCCATCGCCTCATAAGCCGCGGACTGCTCGGGATTTATCTATCAGACGAGAAAGTATCGCAGCAAAAAGAAATGCAGTACATGGCACGGCGCATTGTGAAATACGGAGGCTTTACTTCACGCTTTTTCTATTGGAATGGAAAGATGTATCGAAAGAAGATGGCGCAGTGATGAAAACGAGCTGTATTCTACAGGAGGTAGGATACAGCTCGTTTTTTTATGTTATATTCATGTCGAGTTTTGTCAAAGTGTCTTTATCTTGTGTCGAAGCGCCGATATATTTCAAAAATCGCCGATATATCGATGAGACATTAATCTATCAAAGCAGAACGGCAATATTGGATACACTGTTCTGTGGAGCGAATTAGTTCTTGATCTCCCTTTTTTACTCGAATTTGTAACGCTTTTTGAAAATAAGTTAAAGCTGTAGAAATATCTCCTTCATCGATTTTGCATTTTCCGTAATGCTGATAGAAAAAGTCCTCATACGTAGTTAACTCATTTTGCTGTAATAGGTGTAAAAGTTCATTGAAAATTTTATGTGCTTCTTCAAAGTTTCTTTCCCAGTGATACACGTGGGCAAGGCGGAGCTTATTAATAAAAAGTCCTCGTATATGCTGGGAAGTTTCATATTGTTCGATAGCTTGCCGTAAATAGAATTTACTTTCAGATAGATTTCCTGCGATACGTTCATAGGTCCCGATTAAACCGCATTGTTTTGCATAGGATATACCTGAAGTAGTTAAATTTGTTTTAAGAAATGCAATACCTTGTTTCATCTGTTCAAGAGATATAGGCTGTTCATGGAGGTTTTCATCAAATGTATATCCCATTTCGAATGGGATATGTTTCATTTTGTGCATGTCTCCTTTTGAAGAGATAAATATTTGTTTACAACTGCTTTAGCAAGACATGTAGAGGAATCTACAATGTGAAAATGATTTTGCGATGTCTCTAATACGATATTTAAATCTGTACATGCGATGACAGCAGCATCGACAGTTTCAGCTAATTCTAAGCATAGTGTATTCCACAAGTGACTTGCTTCGGTTGTTTGTCCGATTTTTATTTTATGTATCATTTGATTTACAACAGTTTGCCAGCTATCTTTTTGGATATAATCGATACCACGTTTTACAAATCCTTCTTGGTATATACCGGATTGAACGGTTGAATCAGTTGCTAAAAGAGATACTTTTTTAATGTGAGGAGGAATTTCCTTTAGCGTTTCATCCACCATATTTAATACTGGAATTGAGAGGGATGCCTGCAGTTGAGCAAAATAAAGATGTGCCGTATTACATGGCATAGCAATAAACTCGACACCCGTACTTTCTAGTTTTTGTGCCCCGTTTATA
The DNA here is from genome assembly GCF_900112415.1 of Bacillus sp. 491mf. Taxonomy (GTDB): domain Bacteria; phylum Bacillota; class Bacilli; order Bacillales; family Bacillaceae_G; genus Bacillus_A. The sequence goes on along the minus strand of NZ_FOLV01000065.1, from coordinate 6,726 downwards.
ATTGCTTTTGCCATCTCTTCATGATTAATGGCTTTATCGATATAAAACGGTGTTGGACATGAGTAAATCATCATGTGAGGAAAGTCCATGTCATCTTTCGCTCCGTAAATTTCTTGGCATTGTTTTACTACGTTATCAACGAATGGCCCGGTAGATTTTGGTCCCATTCCTGCTAGTATTCCAATCATTGTTGTTCATCCCCTTTGTTTTAATTCGGATATAGAAATTCTTGTTTCGAGTTAGAGAATCCTTCTTGGATAATAAAAAATACGCGCAATATGCACGTATTTTTATAAGTGTATCTATGTCGAGTTTTGTCAAAGTGTCTTTATTTTGTATCGAAGCGCCGATATATGATGAAAAGTGGTCGATATATCGAGAAAAGCGCTGATATATTGGCGCGGCGCTTGTTCTATCTTTTCTCAATCGCCACAATAAATGGCGGGTTATTTTGCTGGTTCATGAATCCGTATCGCAGTACGTGAGCTTGTTTTTGATCAAGCTCTGCGGCGAATTGTAAGACGGCATCGCGTTCTATTTGTCCTTCAGGATGTCCGTGATAAATGACAAGGACGATGATTCCTTCTGGGGCCATAACTTCTAGTAACTGCTCTATGGCAGAAAGAGTCGAATTTGGTTTTGTGACGATACTCTTATCACCGCCGGGAAGGTAGCCTAAGTTAAAGATTGCTCCAGTTACTTTTCCTTTAGCTTCTTCTGGTAATACCGCTGTTAATGTATCGTGGCTATCGTGAATAAGAACAGCGCGCTCGTTTAAGCCTTTTTCTTGTAGTAGTGCGCTTGAGTTTGTGATGGCTTCTTCTTGAATATCGAAGCCAAATACTTTTCCGTTTTCGCCGACAAGCTCTGCTAAAAGGCACGTATCATGACCGTTTCCGAGTGTTGCATCAACGGCGTAATCTCCTTCTTTCACTGCTCGTTCTAGCAGCGTGCGGGCAAAAGGTAATATGCGTTCTAATTTCATGTAGGCTTCACCTCATTTGCATATTTGCCTTGCCAGCTGCCGCGGCGTACAAATTCAGCATCGATCGCATTTAATACTTCCCACTTGTTCAAGCTCCACATTGGGCCAATCATTAAATCGGGCGGACCGTCACCTGTGATGCGGTGGACGATGACATCTGATGGAATGATTTCAAGCTGATCAACAACGAGATTTACGTAATCTTCAAGAGACATAAATTGTAGTTGTCCTTTTTCATATTGCTTCACCATAGGTGTTCCTTTTAATAAGTGGAGCAAATGAATTTTGATTCCTTGAATATCAAGTTTTGCGACTTCGCGCGCTGTTTCCATCATCATGTCATAGTCTTCAAGCGGGAGACCGTTAATGATATGTGAGCACACGTTAATGTTATGCTTGCGAAGTTTATTTATCCCTTCTACATAGGAAGGGTAATCGTGAGCACGGTTAATGAGAAGTGCGGTACGTTCATGTACAGTTTGTAAACCAAGCTCGACCCAAAGGTACGTCCGTTTATTTAAATCAGCTAAATATTCGACAACATCATCAGGTAAGCAGTCTGGCCTTGTAGCGATTGAAAGACCGACCACGCCTTCTTCCTGTAAAAGCGGTTCGAATTTTTCTTTTAACACTTCAACTGGAGCGTGTGTATTCGTATAAGCTTGGAAATAGGCAATACACTTACCATCTTTCCATTTCGTATGCATCTTTTCTTTCATTTCATGATATTGCGTAACAACATCATCACGGCGGTCACCAGCAAAGTCTCCAGAACCAGCTGCGCTGCAAAATGTACAGCCACCGTACGCAACTGTGCCATCACGGTTTGGGCAGTCAAATCCAGCATCTAAGGAAACCTTAAAGATTTTCTCACCGAAATGCCCGCGCAGATGGTAGTTCCACGTATGGTAACGTTTATTGTCATTTGAATATGGGAAAGGATTTTGAACTTTCATGTTATTCCTCCTCAATGATATGAGCAAAAATCATTATAACATACTCATAAGGTTCATATAGAACGGACAAGCTAAAGGAGAAATATAGGCAAGGAGGAACAATCATGGCAGAGCGTGAATCACTAGAAGTATGTATTCAAAATGCACAAAAAGCAATGGAATATGCAAAAGAACAATTAGAAATTGGTATGAGACAAGAACATTACAATACGATGGAATATTCTGATGCACAGCTTCAATTAGAACAATCTTACAATGAGATGCAAACGATGCAGCACTACGCAAATGATGAACAACGTGAACAGCTGAACCGTGCACGTATGGCAATACGACAATTACAACACCAAATGATTATTACACCGCATTAATAAGGAGCGATAAAAATGGCAACGCGTTCAGATCAAAATAACCCAGAGCAAAAAACACAAAATGGACATAACGCTGAGTTTTCTAACGAATTAGACCCAGTCGTACAAGCAAAGCAAAACAATCGTAAAAAAGGACAACCGCAAAAATCAAAGCAGTCTGAGTAAGCCAGGTCGAAATATGACCTGGTTTTATTTCTTATGGTAATACGTGGTATGTTTTATATAGAGAGAAATATTAACATGCTTGAGGTTTTCTAAAACACGATAGGGAAAAATAAGGGGGAGGAATTAGAGATGAGAAATACTATGGAGACAAGAGCTAATAATGTACAGGAGAAACTCAATGTATTTGGAAGTAAATCTTTTTCACAACCAGTTATTGTTGAAAGTGTTAGTGTGAAAGGTGTTGCATCTTTTAAAAAGGATGTACAGGCTAATGAATTTAGTATAATCGGGGACTGCACAATTCGGGGAAGTTTAATTGCTAAAAGTTTTAGTAATTCTGGTGCATGCAAGATTGAAGGATTATCTCAAATTAACGAAATAAAAAACACTGGTAGTTGTAAATTAGGAAAAATACAGGCAAGTCATATACACTCATCGGGTACTTTATCGATAAAGGAAGATGTGTGTGCCGAAACATTTACAGTGCAAGGGGCTGTTCGAGTAAATGGAAATTTACAAGCAAAAAAGATTGAAATAGGATTTATAGCACCTAGTGAATTGCAAAATGTTGAAGGGGATATAATCAAGTTAGCACCATCTCGTAAATTTATATCTCTTACAAGTTTCATCCCGGGTATAAAGAAAAGAATGGCTTGTAAAACGATAAAAGGAAACGACATCACTTTAAGTAAAACAGATGCATCAATTGTGTCGGGTCGTCATATAAAGATCGGTCCAGATTGTAAAGTGGATGAAGTTGAATATAGCGATACATTAAATGTAGATCCAAGTGCGAGCGTTGGAAAAATCACACGGTTGTCATGCAACTTGATTACATGACATGAAAATAGATAAATTCAAATTAAAAAATTGACATAAAAGCATTCTTTTTAGGCGGTCAAGAGCATCTGGCCGTGCATAAAGCGGTCAGGGCCTTTTCCTGCCACATGCAAGGTTTAAAACAAAGGGAGAAAGCAAGTAGCGGCCATGTTGTGTTCTGCATAGCAGTGACTTATATGTCGGAAAAATAAAGTGTGTTTATATACATATATTAAATTAATAAATGGCTCCATATGTTACGTGTAAACGTGTAACATATGGAGCCATTTTCTTATATGACAAAAATGTAAGACAAATGTAAGTTTAATCTATGGTAGGTAATGCTTGAAAGGAGCAAAATAGAAACAGGAAAACAAAGTACAGGAGGATTTATATGAAAACACCAGTTGTAGACGTGAAAAATGTTCAAAAAGTATACGGTAAAAAAGGTGAGAGCCAATCACATGCATTAAAAGGCGTATCATTCTCCATTCAAGAAGGTGAATTTGTTGGGATTATGGGACCATCGGGTTCTGGGAAAACAACATTATTAAATGTTATTTCAACATTAGATAAGGCGACGGACGGCATTGTTGAAATTGCAGGTATAGATATTACAAAAATGAAGCAAGGGGAATTATCTGATTTCCGTTCACAAAAACTAGGCTTCATTTTCCAAGACTTTAATTTACTAGAGAACTTATCAATTTATGAAAATATTGCATTGCCTCTTTCACTGCAAGGCGTTCCTTCAAGAAAAATTGGACCGAAAGTAGAGAAGGTAGCGGAAATGCTAGGAATTTCAGAGATACTTCAAAAATATCCATCTGAAGTATCTGGGGGACAAAAGCAACGTTCAGCAGCGGCACGTGCACTTGTACATGAACCAGCCATTATTTTAGGAGACGAGCCAACAGGAGCACTAGATTCTAAAAACGCAACAAGTTTGTTAGATGCGATGACAAGCTTAAATGAAGAACAAGGTGTTTCTATTATGATGGTTACACATGATCCGTATAGTGCAAGTTATTGCCGACGTATTTTATTTATCCAAGATGGTGAGTTATATAAAGAAATTCATCGTAATGGTACACGTGAAGAATTTTATAAAGAAATTTTAGATGTGCTGGCAGATTTAGGCACACAAAAAGCGTAAGGAAGGAGAGGTAGGCATGTTATTTAAGCTTTCCATGTCAGGACTGAAAAGTAAGCTGAAAGACTATATCGTCTTACTAACCGGTCTTGTAATGTCAATTTCTATTTTTTATATGTTCCAAACGCTTGCACTGAATAAAGCGTTTCTTGAATCTAATTCCGTTATTGCAGCAATCGGATTTGTCTTTCAAGCTGGTTCATTCTTATTAGCCATTATAACGTTCTTCTATATTTTATATGCGAACTCGTTTTTATTATCTCTTCGTCAAAAAGAGTTTGGTATGTATATGATGTTAGGAGCAAAAAAGCATAAGATTACATTGCTTATGTTTATAGAAACAATCGTAATTGGGCTCGCGTCTCTTGTAATCGGGATTGCAGTTGGTGTAGGGCTTGCACAAGGTATCGGTCAGTTACTTATGAAGCAGCTGGAGTTTCCTGCAGGTGGTTATCAAGCATTTTATGTTTCGTCAATGACTGTTACTTGTATTTTCTTCTTTACACTATTTGTGTTATCTGCAATTTTGAATAGTATTAAATTATCACGTATTTCCGTATTGCAGCTTGTGCATGCAGAAGCGCAAGCTGAGCGCGTTACTGTAAAAGGAAAAATGACTGTTGTTGTTGCATTTCTTGCACTAATCTTATTAGCAATTGGTTATGCTTCTATGATTTATATGGAAAAATTACAACAAGTGGGTATCATCATTGCATTGATTACAACAACAGCTGGAACGTATATGTTGTTTGCTTCTGTCCTTCCACTTGTAATCAAAAAGCTGAAAAGTAATAAAAAGCGAAGCGAAAAAGGGCTTAATGCCTTTACATTTGCACAGCTAAACTTTCGTATTAACAGCTTAACGAAAGTACTAGCAACAGTAGCAATGTTAGTAGCACTTGGTGCAGGGGCTATTTCTGGCGGTATGGCTTTTAAAAATAACATCATGATGCAAGTGGATGGTTTTGTAATCTATGATTCGGTCATTCATAACCCAACAGCAGAAGAAAAGAAAATTTTAGATGGTATTACATTCAATGAAAAAAACGAATATCGTTATAAAGTCGATGATAAATTTGTTTATTATTTAAAAGAAGATTTAGAGAAACATCCCCCATTAATACATGATGGTGTAGGAAAAGAGAGCTTTGGTAAATTCAAACGTGCTTCAGGAGATCTTCCTGTAGGTGCTGTTTCAAAAGGTAATCAAGAAAAAGCAGTGGTAATCCCAAAAGAATGGGACGATGCGTTAAGAAGTATTCAGCCATTTCATTTATACCGCAATCAAGCGATTAAAATTGTAGATCAGAAGATGTACAATGAAGTAAAAGGAAATGAGGGCATTGCCTTCATTGGAAAAACGGATGATTTTATTGCACACAAAAATGAGTGGAAAAAACTTGATGAGTTGCAGCTAAAGAAACATAAAGATGTAAAAGCAGATGATTTAGCAACGAAATATGCGATGTATACTGGATTTTACGGTATTGCGAGCGGAACTGTATTTATGGGCTTCTTCCTAGGAATTGCGTTCCTAGCAATGATGGCAAGTTGCTTAATGTTTAAGATTCTTTCTGGAGCTTCAAAAGATATTACACGTTATAACATGCTACGTAAAATCGGTGTGCGTCGTGAGTTGCTAACGAAGTCAATTTATAAAGAATTGTTCTTAGTATTCTTATTCCCAGCAATTATCGGGATTGTACACGTATTGATCGGAATGAATATTTTCAGCTTCATCTTACTTGATCCGTACTTCCGCATTTGGCTTCCAATTGTCATTTTCGTAGTCATTTATACGATTTATTATCTTATTACAGTTCAATTGTATAAAGGAATTGTTCTTCCGAAAGAGGAATAGGATTTAGGAAATACCGAGCGGTTGGTGCTCGGTATTTTTTTATATCTATCATATCTTTCGAGAGGACTCCCACCTCTAAACATATGTGAAGGTGGTGAGGTGAATCGGAAAAATATTTTATTTTTAAGTAAATGAATAGAAACGTACGTTCTTGTTTTGGTATAATATCCTTAACAAGGAGGTGAAAAAATGACAACAGAAAATCAAATACATTATAAAACTCTTCAGATTTGGATTAAAAAAGGACATCGTATGTATTCTTATTTTCAAGAATCTTGCCAAAACGCTAAAAATATGTACAATACGACAAACTTTTATATACGACAAGTGTATACAGGTTTGACACAAGATAAGGAATTGCAACCTTTACAAAAAGAAGTTTTGGATACAATTGATAAAAGCATTGGGAAGATGAATGA
>NZ_FOLV01000067.1 GCF_900112415.1 Bacillus sp. 491mf | reverse complement strand
CGTCCTGCGATTCTGAACGAGCCGCTTCCGCTTTTCTTAAGAAGTTAGGCGGGAGATAAACTGCCCGTAAAAGCCCGATTGGTGAGGGCTGATAATCAGTGGGGGATGAAGAAAACCCCCACTGATTAAAGTTTCACTTTATATGTTGGAAAATCAAAGTGGGTCTATATTCTATTTCTCTGATAAAGTAAAACGACTTGGAAAATTCCAAGTCGTTTTTTATGCCGAACAACGGCGAAGGGTCTTTAAACCGTGTCGAAGCGCCGATATATCGGTAGGCACTCTCCCTACTGCTGGAAGTTTACCCTTATCTCGCCCTCATCTCTTCTGTAATTCTCCAAATATCATGACTGTACTGCAAAATTGTTCGATCACTTGCAAAATGACCAGATTTTGCAATGTTCATCGTACTTATTTCCAACCATTTTTTTCGATCTTCATATGTTTCTCCAATTTTTTCTTGCATATCTGCATATGGTGCGAAGTCCCGAAGAACAAAATATTCATCGTTCTGAATAAGGAAAGAATCAAAAATGGCTTCAAACTCATCGCCCGCATTTTCAAAAAAGCCATTCGTCAACTGATTAACAACTTTTTGAATACGCATATCATGATGATAATAATCGCTAGCACGATATCCGCCATTTTGGTAATAATGCAGTACTTCCTCAGCCGTTAAGCCAAAAATGAAAATACCATCATTTCCAACTGCCTCTTTAATTTCAACATTCGCACCGTCTAATGTACCTAGCGTTATCGCACCGTTCATCATAAATTTCATATTTCCAGTTCCTGACGCTTCTTTACTTGCCGTTGAAATTTGTTCGCTCACATCTGCGGCTGGAAAAATATCTTCAGCAAGTGAAACGCGATAGTTTTCTAGAAAAATAATTTTCATATATTGTCTAACATACGGATCATCATTTATTTTTCGCGCCAATTCATTTATGAGTTTAATAATTTTTTTTGCATAATAATAACCAGGCGATGCCTTTGCACCAAAAATAAATGTACGCGGATAAAAGGAAAAACTAGAATCTTCTTTTAAACGATTGTACAAATATAAAATATGCAGGACATTTAACAATTGGCGCTTATAAGCGTGCAGACGTTTTACTTGTACGTCAAAAATAGAATACGGATCCACAACAATACCAGTTTGCTTTTCAATCCGTTTCATTAACAATTCTTTTCGCACTTGTTTTACATTGTAAAGCTCAACTAAGAACGCTGTATCGTGTTTATAATTTCCTAAAGCTTGCAGTTGCTCCGTGTCTTTCACCCAATCCGTTCCAATCGTGTCACAAATTAATCTCGATAGTTGCGGATTTGCCTTTAATAACCAGCGCCGATGCGTAATTCCATTTGTCTTATTGTTAAACTTCTCTGGATAAAACTCATAAAACAAACGCATTTCTCGTTGCTTTAATATTTCCGTATGAATTTTCGCAACGCCGTTCACACTATGACTCCCCACAATCGCCAAATGCGCCATTTTCACAAGCCCATGAGCAATGATTGCCATGTTTTCAATGCGGCTCCAATCATACGAATAGCGTTCCCATAACTCATGGCAAAAGCGCTCATTAATTTCTTGTACAATCATATAAATGCGTGGTAATAACGGTTCAAAAATGTGAATTGGCCATTTTTCTAGCGCTTCCGATAAGGTTGTGTGATTTGTATAAGAAATTGTATGTGTTGTAACGTACCACGCATCTTCCCAGCTCATCTTTTCCTCATCAAGCAAAATACGCATTAATTCTGGAATTGCTAAAACTGGATGCGTATCATTAATATGGATGGCAATTTTCTCATGTAGATTACAAAGCGTACCATTTCGTTCCCGGTGCAACCGCACAATATTTTGTAAGCTTGCCGACACAAGAAAATACTGCTGTTTCAAGCGAAGTATTTTCCCTTCATCATGCGTATCATCTGGATATAAGAACTCCGAGACTGCTTCTGTTTCCCGTTTATATTTCAATAAATCCTTGCAGTTTGGCGGAAATGGAACAAGCTCCGCACTCCAAAGGCGTAGCGTATTGACAGTACTTGTCTTATACCCAACAACAGGTACATCATACGGTACAGCCATAATCGTCTCTGTATTGATATGCCGAAACTCAAGACGCTCACCAGACTGAAATGTGTCAACTTGTCCCCAAAAACTAACTTCCACTGCTTGGTCATGTCTTCGCACTTCCCAAACATTCCCGTGCCGCAGCCATTGCTCCGGCAACTCAATTTGATAACCATCCACAATTTTTTGATCAAACAAACCGTGCTTATAGCGAATCCCGCACCCGTGCCCTGGTAAATTTAATGAAGCAAGTGAATCAAGAAAACAGGCTGCTAAACGGCCGAGGCCGCCATTTCCAAGTCCAGCATCCGCTTCCATTTCTTCAAGATCTTGCAAATAAATTCCCAGCTCTTCTAATCCTCGTTCACATACATCGCGTATTCCTAAATTTAATATATTACTTCCTAACAAACGCCCTAATAAAAACTCAATAGATAAGTAATATACTTGCTTCTGATTATCTGTTCGATACCGTTCATTCGTCCCAATCCAGCGCTGACTAATATATTCACGTACCATATGACCGAGCGTATTATATTGATCTTGCACAGTTGAATCTTTAAAACTTTTTCCATACATTGTTTCTAGCTTTTCTAAAAACGCAGCTTTAAAATTCTCTGTGTTTGAGAACAACTTTCTCACCTCTTCCAAAGTGAAACTTCCAGTAATGGTTTCTCCACTGCTGGTTAGCTCTATCCTACTACTTGATAACAGAAAGAATTGGTTGCTTATGATTACTCTTCTTTTCTTCCTTCTTAGCTGGTGGTTCTTGATTGATAGTAGACAAGCTTTCATATAGCTCCTTATACTTCTCAGCAGACTGCTTCCAGCTATAATCCTCTGTCATCGCACGTCTCATAAGAGACTGCCATACTTTTTTGTCGTGATAATAATGCAGGGCACGCTGCACTGTATGCAGCATATCGTGCGCATTAAAGTTCGTAAAACTAAAACCATTTCCTTCATTTGTAGCTTCATTATACGATTGAACGGTATCATTTAAACCGCCAGTTTCCCGCACAATTGGAATCGTACCGTACATAAGAGCAATAAGTTGCCCAAGACCGCACGGTTCAAATAAAGATGGCATTAAAAATAAATCGGAGCCGGCATATATTTGATGTGCCAGTTCTTCATGAAACCCCATATATACTTTCACTTTATCTGGGTAATCATATGCCATTTGTTCAAAAAACTGCTCATATTCTTTATCACCCGATCCAAGCACAATAAACTGCACATCTTCTTGCATCATTTCATGAAAAACATGGCGTACTAAATCTAATCCTTTTTGCTTCGTTAAACGTGTAACCATTGCAATAATTGGTGCATCTTCTTTTTCTGGTAATCCAAAATAACGCTGCAAAGCGCGTTTATTCTTTCTTTTTTTATAAAGCGAATTTGCATCATACATTGCCGCTATCGCTTGATCATTCTGTGGGTTGTACAACACATCATCAATTCCATTTACAATCCCAACAAGTTTATCGTTATATTTGCGCAATAAACCATCTAGCTTCTCTCCGAAAAACGAATATTGAATTTCTTCTTTATATGTCGGACTTACCGCTGTAATGATATCAGAAGCAATAATTCCGCCCTTCATAAAGTTAATGTTGCCGTAAAACTCAAGTTGTTCACTATGAAAATACTCATCACCAAGCTCTAACAAATCATGCATAACAACGCGCGGGAACACACCTTGAAACTGCAAATTATGAATCGTAAAAACAGTCTTTATCTTTTCATATAATGGCTGCTCACGATATTTTTCTCGCAATAAAAAGTTTGCCATCGCTGTATGCCAATCGTGGCAATGCAGAACATCTACTTCAAAGTCTAAATGCGGAATACATTCTAATACAGCCTTTGAGAAAAATGAAAAACGTTCGCCATCATCATAATGACCATATATGGAATCACGTTTAAAGTAATACTCATTGTCGATAAAGTAATACGTAATTCCTTCCTGTTTCATTTTCAAAATACCGCAATATTGATTACGCCAACCGAGCTGAACCGTAATCACTTTATGAAGCACACATTTTTTTCTTATATGCTTCGGAATTAAACTATAATATGGAAGCATAACACGCACGTTCATCCCAAGCTTTTGTAATGCCTTCGGAAGCGCCCCGGCTACATCTGCTAATCCGCCCGACTTAATAAATGGTACGCACTCTGATACCGCAAATAAAATATTCACTGTAATTGTCTCTCCGCAATAGCTAAGCATAGGTAAAACATTTCCCTATGCCGCATATGCAGATTCCTCCTCTCAATTCTTATCTTAATGAATTGTTACATTACTACTTTGAGTCTTTCCTTTCTCTACAACCACTGGATCACTTGCATCTGTTAATATTGTTCCATCTTCAATCTTTACATCTTTATCAAGGATGACACCATCTAGTATACAATTCTCTCCAATTTGACTCTTTTGCATAATAACACTATTACGAACGATAGAACCTTTTCCAATCTTTACAGAACGAAAGACAACGCTACTTTCTACTTCCCCTTCAATAATGCTGCCGTTAGCTATCATCGCATTATGTACACTTGCCTCTTTTCCGTACCTTGTTGGCGGCTCATCCTTTACTTTCGTAAAAATTGGCGCCTCTTTTTTAAAGAGTTGCTTCCAAATGTGCGGCTGCAGTATCTCTAAACTATGTTTATAATAACTCTCAATTGAATCTATGACTGCCACATAACCAGTATGCTCATAACTTTCCATACGCAATGAAGTGTTTCGTTTTTCTTTGACAATGTCAAGTAAGCTATAATAGCCCGTCTCTTGATACGTCTCAAACAAATGTAGCAATAACTCCTTCTTTAGTATATATGTCTGAAGCGACTGACCACGGTGACATACTTCCGTAATATGTGCGTTTGTATATAAATGACGTTCTAATACAGATTGGAAATCAAGCGCTGTGACAACATGACTGTTTGTAATGACCACATATTCTTGCTTACTACGTAAAAAGTAGTCAATATGTCTGCTAAAATGTGCAAATGATCCAAACTCATCTTGAGCACATTGACAATTTGGAGGAAATAAAAATAAGCCGTCGCGTTTTCGATCTAAATCCCACTGTTTCCCAGAACCGAGATGATCCATGAGCGAACGATTTTTATGACTTGTGAAAATAGCTACACTATGAATATGAGAATTTACCATATTCGAAAGCATAAAATCTATTAAACGGTAACGTCCACCAAACGGCAATGCCGCCACCGAACGATGATTCGTTACTTGCTGCAATGATGGGAAATTCTCTGTCGCATTAATAATTCCTAACATTGATTCTCTCACTCATCTCATCCCCTTTTCGTCACGCTCTAACAGAAAGTAAAATAACCGTCCATAAAAAATTAAATTGTTTCCAATAACCATTTATATATAAATCCGTTGTGACCGCTACTACACACGGCCAGACGCTCTTGCTCCCCTAAAAAGAAAGGGGGGGTATCAAGTCTTTTTTCACTTGTACAGCAAACATCTCACCTTACATTTCCTCTGCAATTAACACAACATCTTCTATATTTTTCTCCGGCCGAATAATTGTCCCATCTTGAATAACCATTCCTGGTCCAACAATAGCCCGCTCAATCACAACATTCTTTCCAACCTTAGCATCTGGCATAATAACGGAATCGACAATTCGGCTTCCTTCCTCTACAATTACTCCTTGAAACAATACAGAATGCTGCACATTCCCTTCAACAACACAGCCTTCATTAATTAACGATTCTTCCACTTCCGCTGATGGTGCAATATATTGCGGCGGCTGATTCGGATTTACAGAACAAATTCTCCAATCAAGATCATATAAATTAAGCGATGAATCTTCCTGAAGCAAATCCATATTTGCCTCCCATAAGCTCTTCACTGTTCCAACATCTTTCCAATACCCGCTAAATGGGTATGCAACAAGTTTTTTATCTTCATCTAGTAAAAGTGGAATCACATCTTTCCCGAAGTCATTACTAGATTCCGGATTTCTTGCATCCATTTCTAAATACTCTTTTAAAATAGCCCAATTAAAAATATAAATTCCCATTGAAGCTAAGTTGCTTTTTGGAAATTGCGGCTTTTCTTCAAATTCAACAATCTCCATCGCCTCATTCGTATTCATAATGCCAAAGCGGCTCGCTTCATCCCAAGGCACTTCAATAACAGAAATAGAGACATCTGCCTCTCTTTCTATGTGATAATCAAGCATTTTGGCATAGTCCATCTTATAAATATGATCTCCAGACAAAATGAGAACATGTTCTGGATCATACTGCTTTAAATAGTTTAAATTTTGATAAATGGCACTTGCCGTTCCTGTATACCACTTCACACCTGAAGACTCTGCATAAGGAGGCAGTACAGTAACCCCTCCATTTACACGGTCTAAATCCCATGCATCTCCAATACCGATATAACTATGCAGCTCTAACGGCTGATATTGTGTTAAAATCCCGACTGTTTCGATACCAGAGTTCGCACAGTTACTTAATGTAAAATCAATAATGCGATATTTCCCCCCAAATGGAACAGCTGGCTTAGCTAAATTTTTTGTTAATGCACTTAGACGACTACCTTTTCCTCCTGCTAATAACATTGCTACGCACTTCTGCTTTTGAACCATCTTGTTTACTACTCCCCTTTCGTGTTTTCACTGGTCGTAAAATTGATATTCCAAATGGTGGTATTGTCATTTCGACATGTGCAAGCTGATTATGATAAGGTTCCATAATCGCCTTTAATCGCTTCTTATTCATTTTTCCTGAACCGCCATATGTAGAACTATCGCTATTTAAAATTTCGTTATAATAACGAAATGCTGGTACACCAATTTTATAGCTTTCATACACCGCGCTCGTAAAATTACAAACGATAACGAGAAGATCCTCTTCTCTTTCGCCTTGTCGAATAAATGAAAAAACACTTTGTTCACGATTATCTGCGTCAATCCACTGAAATCCTTTCGGTGTATGGTCAAGCTGCCAAAGCGGCTTGGAGCGCTTATACAATGCTATGAGCTCCTTGAAATAATCATGCATACAATTATGCATCTCAAAGTCATGTAAACTCCAATCTAAGTCTTCAAGGTCTTTCCATTCATCAAATTGTCCAAACTCGCCACCCATAAAGAGAAGCTTCTTCCCTGGATGTGTAAATAAATAGCCGTACAATAAACGAAGCTGCGCAAATTTGGACCAATAATCACCCGGCATTTTATTTAACAGCGACTTCTTCCCATGTACAACCTCATCATGCGATAAAGGTAAAATAAAGTTCTCAGAATACGCGTACAGCAGCGAAAATGTTACTTTGTCATGAATATATTTCCGATACTCCGGCGCGCATTCCATATATTTTAAAATGTCATTCATCCAGCCCATATTCCACTTATAATTAAAGCCAAGTCCACCTTCATACGTCGGTGCTGTTACAAGCGGCCATGCTGTTGAATCTTCTGCAGTCATTAAGAAAGTAGGATCTTCTTTAAATACAGCTTCATTTAACTGTTGCAAGAACGCCACCGCATGTTCATTGCTTTCCTGCCCCCCACTTCGCTCCCAATACAACATATTCGCAACCGCATCTACCCGAAAACCGTCAATATGATAAAACCTCATCCAAAACAGCGCATTTGAAATAAGAAAATTTCGCACTTCTTGTTTTCCTAAATCAAAATTCACCGTCCCCCATACACGGTTTTCTTGCACATCAAGATCTTTATATTCATACGTCGGTTCTCCATCAAACAAATAAAGCCCATGAGCATCTTTACAAAAATGTCCCGGTACCCAATCTAAAATGACACCGATCCCATATTTGTGACATTCATCGACAAAATACATAAAATCTTGTGGCGTTCCGTATCTACTAGTCGGCGCATAATATCCCGTTCCTTGATATCCCCAAGAGCGGTCATATGGATGTTCAACGAGCGGCATAATTTCCACATGAGTAAATTGATGCTCCGCTACATATGGAATAAGTTCATCTGCCATTTCCCTATAAGAAAAAAAAGCCCCATCTTCTTTCCTTTTCCACGAACCGAAGTGAAGTTCATAAATGGCTATTGCTTCGTTATAGATGGACTTTCGTTTCTTTTTTTGGAACCACTTCTGATCTTTCCATTCATATCCTTTTATATCGTAAACAACGGATGCCGTATTGGGCCGAACTTCAGCACACATTGCATACGGATCTGCTTTTAAAAGCGTATGCCCTTCTCGTGTTTGAATGGCATACTTGTATAATTCCTGCTGAGAAATATTCGGTATAAATAAAGACCAAATCCCTTTCTCAGTCACTCGTATCATTTCATGTATCTCGCAATTCCACTCATTAAAATCTCCCACAATACTCACAGCTTGTGCATGAGGTGCCCATACGGAAAAACGTGTACCTTCCATTCCATTTTCCATCGTCAAATGAGCACCAAGAATCTCGTAGCTATCATAAAACTTTTCTTCATGGAACAATAACATGTCTTTCACATTACATTTCGTCTCAATCACTATGTTCACCTCACATGATGACAGAATTTTAAATACGTTATTACTATTCTTCAGTAAATTGAAATATCCTTGCGATTTTATAAAAAACATTCGTTTATTTATAGAAATCTGCGATAATTTCATGAAATTTAACCGAAAAATATCGAATTTTGGCGAATATTCATTGTAAACGCTTTATTTTAGAATAATTTTTTAGTGGGGAAGAAAAAGATCTACTGCTCTATTTTGTTATTACTTTCCATTCAAATAAAACATAAAAAAACCCCTTCCGGCAAAAAGGATATAGGGGAGGCCGGAAAGGGATTTATACAATTTGAATTATAGTACTGGTGCCATAGTTTCTTTTAACACTTTTATAGAATGATCAAATTTCAATTCTTCTTCTGCATTTAATTCAAGCTCTACAATTTCTCGAACACCTTGACGGTTGATAACTGCTGGAACACCTATGTAAACATCTTGTTGTCCATATTGCCCTTCAAGATATGCAGATACTGTCAATACGCTGTTCTCGTTGTTTAGGATCGCTTTCGTTACACGTAATAGTGCCATACCGATACCGTAGTAAGTTGAGCCTTTACGTTGAATAATATGATAAGCAGCATCTCGAACATTTACAAAGATTTCATCTAAATCACTTTGGTTGTACTTTTCATTGTTCGCTAAGATTGTTTCTAGCTTTTGTACGCCGATCGTAGCATGGCTCCATACAGGAAGCTCTGTGTCACCATGTTCACCAATGATATACGCATGTACATTACGTGGGTCTACCTCTAAATACTCACCTAGCATATAACGCAAACGAGCAGAGTCTAGAGTTGTACCAGAACCAATTACGCGCTCTTTTGGTAATCCAGATTCTTTCCAAGTTACATAAGTTAAAATATCCACTGGGTTAGTTGCAACTAAGAAAATACCATCAAATCCACTATCCATAATACCGCGAACGATTTGTTTATAAATTTTTGTATTCTTCTCAACTAAATCTAAGCGAGTTTCACCTGGCTTTTGTGGTAATCCAGCAGTGATAACAACAAGATCTGCATCTTTACAATCTGCATAGCTACCTTTCCAAACTTTTGTTGGAGCTGGCGCAAATGGAACCGCATGGCTTAAATCCATCGCTTCGCCTTCTGCTTTTGCTTCGTTTACATCAACAAGAACAAACTCTTCAACTACACCTTGGTTAATCATAGAATATGCATAGCTGCAACCTACAGCTCCTGTTCCTACTAATACTACGCGGTTAATACCTTTTTTCATGGTAAAATCCCCTCTCTATTTTCCAATCTCATTATTATCATTGTCATTTAAGTTAATAATTAAAATACTATTTTTATGTTGTTTATCTTGTTTACATTCATATTGTAGCACGATTACTTGTGAATGTATTCACATTTTTTTGACCTATTTGTGAATTATTTCACAGATAGGGGAAAGTTATTGTATCAAATGTGGAATCCATCTCAATTTCATCTATACACGCCTAATTTCACATACTATTCCCTTCAAAACTGTATATAATTTGTCCACACCTTTTTTCAGCTTAGAAATATATTATATATTGAATTAAAAATTTATTTTGAAAGGCGTTGATTGATATAAATAAGCATACAAAATGCGTCTGTGAGCAACTCGAAACTTTACAGCCTGGTACAGAAGTAGATATTTTTCTAAATGGAAACTTTATAGATGATGTTACTTTTGTTAATTTTAATCCTCAGAACTTTTGTGCAACGTTTGTAGATACAGAAGGAGATGAAGCAGGCGGCGTAATCCTTATAGATTGCCGCGATATTCAAGCGCTTCGAATTGAGGCAAGCTAGTTGATAAAAGAGAGCTTTTTTGAAGCTCTCTTTTATCATTTCAACATATAGTTCCATCCGAAATATACAAAAGAAAAAGAGGGAAAGAACCATGTCAATTTTCATAAACCATATTGCTAGCCCTAAAATATTTAACCCAAATTTAGTAAAGGATACAGATATACAATCTTTATATATAAAAAATAAAGAAAAATATGTTGAAGATATTTGTTACCTTTTAAACACCTTTCAGTTAGGAAAAAAAGTAAACGAAATTATAATTAATGGCGTGCCATTAACCGTTTCAAATTTTGCAGGGTTTCACTTTAGCACAGGTCTTGCTACATTTCTAAATAATAGTGGGCGCATTGTCCTCGTTAATTGCGAACGCATTGATGCAATTGTACTTTAACATTATTATTTATGAGAAAGTGAAAGTAAGATCGAGGATACATTATTAATCACTACAAGACAAATAAAAAAAGAGATAGCATCACATGCTATCTCTTTAGTATGACCCGTACGGGATTCGAACCCGTGTTACCGCCGTGAAAGGGCGGTGTCTTAACCACTTGACCAACGGGCCAAAATTATGGCAGAGAAGAAGGGATTCGAACCCTCGCACCGCGTAAGCGATCTACTCCCTTAGCAGGGGAGCCCCTTGAGCCACTTGGGTACTTCTCTATATTATATGGCTCCGCAGGTAGGACTCGAACCTACGACCGATCGGTTAACAGCCGATAGCTCTACCACTGAGCTACTGCGGAATATGGTGGGCCTAAATGGACTCGAACCATCGACCTCACGCTTATCAGGCGTGCGCTCTAACCAGCTGAGCTATAGGCCCCTAGTAAAAAGCGGGTGAA
>NZ_FOLV01000068.1 GCF_900112415.1 Bacillus sp. 491mf | reverse complement strand
GTGAATTAAGACTTACAATACCTCTTTTTTTCTTAAGATTCAATATACTCAAAATGACAGATCCGATGACCATTAACAAAAATTTTACCTTTTCACAGTTATTCATAAGAGTTCGGCTCATTTTTTCTTTTTTAGAGCCTTTATTTTTCTTAAGTTGATGGGTATGCGGCTATACCCCAATTTAGTTTGTGTCCGCCCTACGGCTCTCTAATCGCTAGCGCGAAAGTGAGAGTAAGACCCCGCTGTTCTCCTATTCAGCGCGAGAACCTGCATCCATGGCTCATTGGTCTGCCCTGTTTCGCTATGTAGATCAATGAGCTCAAGGCTGCTAGGTTCCTGCCCTTCACTTAACGGAGCCACGGCAACGGAAAAAAAGTTATGTATACACATAGATTTTTTATGTATGGGGGGTATTCTCGAAGATGTAAAATCGCATGCTTAATGGCTGCGGGCGTTGGGTGGGCTTTAAAACCCTAAACCTGAAAAGCTAAAAGTTCCGCAAGGAACAGGTAGTATTTTTTGTTTTTTACTGCTCCACTTCGTTACTGCAGTAAAAAACAATCCTTGCCAAACTTTTTTCGGCTCGATTCGCTTTTTTCGCCAAGCCGAAGGACAAAAAGCATGGAAACCCCTAAATTCAGTTAGTTAGTTTTTTATTATAGTACGGTATGTGAAATTTAAAGTTTATTCTTATAAAAAATACTAAACTACATGCAAATTTAACTAAAATCATTTATAATGCTCTATTTCCTTTTTTATAAGCACTTAGCTAAATTAAATATAATTGTATTAGCTTATCCCCTATCTCGTCCTACAAACGAATCTGAACACCCACTTTTTCCTAAACGCAAATTTCGAGTGATTATTTTATTTAATTTTAGATTTTGGCTCATCCATACACATAAAGCGACTAAGTCTTTTGCTTGGTACTTACTAGTTCGTTGCACAAAACCAACATCTCTAGCAAAATCTCGTAAGATATTTGGGGATAAGAGGCCTTGAATTTCTTGAGCAAATAGTTATAATTCATCAGATACAGAAATAGACATACAAATACGCCATCCTTTCCTATGATTCTACAGAAAGAATAGCGCATTTTTTCGTTTTGGAGGTAACTAATTCCTTTAGCTTGATAGCGACGGGGCACTATCCCTATATACACTGAGTTTATTAAGGATGGAGAAGGGTGAATACGCTTTGTCCTAATTGATATTATCACACGTAACATATCTTCATAATAATCTTCGATTACTTTCCAATCAATTGGTTTTGTAAATAACTCATCAATTTTTATAACGATGCCATAAAAGGAAGCATAGCGTTTAAAACTGACTCTTTGTTTTGCATATGTAAAGCATGACCTACATTGTTAATTTTAATGTGGGTTGCTTTAGGTAAGAGATGTAATGCTTGTTTAGCATCTTGGTCTCTTATTAACCCTCCAAATTTAGGATCGCTTTGAAGAAGTAAAACAGGACATTGAATTTTAGGAAGTAATCCCTCTATTTTATATTCAGCATAGGTTTCATCAAAGCGTTCAAGAACAGCTGTAAGTACCTCTGGGTCATTTTGATTTAAACTTGTTGCTATAAAATTAAATAAAGGATTATCTTCTCCCAATACTTTAGAAGCAAGAACCATGTTTTTTTGACTTGGAATTGAGATTAAAAACTTTTGTTTTAATTCCGAAAGGATATATTCGACTGAGTTAGTTTTTGCCAGGTCTCTTTGTAAAATCATCATTTCTCTATTGCCTTCTGTAGTACCTTCTTTTAGAACTTCTAATGAAATTGGGGAATCTCCAATAATTAATGCTTTAACAAGGTCTGGATAATGCGCTGAAACCAAAATGCTGATCATTCCTCCAAGAGAATGACCAAATACAATTGCAGGCTCCTCAATACAGTATTTGATAAAACAGGATATATCCGGAATATAATCTTCTATTACGTAATTTGAATTAATGTTATCTGATTTACCATGACCGCGTAAGTCAACTGCGTATATATGCCAATGTTGCTCAAGTTCAGGAAGTATAGATTGAAATGACTGCCATCTTGAAGTAGCTGCATGAAGAAATAGTAGAGGTGGTTTAGATGAATTACCACCTTCTGCATAATTTAGATTAAAAAATCCTGTATTAAAAACTTTTTCAATCATTTAGAACTCTCCTTTATTTTTATCTATCATTTTGGTGAAATTTTACAATAAATCATAACCTTTGAGAAGAATTTTTTATTAAGAAAGAAAATTTTCATTTTGGGGGTACTTCAAAATATTAGCTTGATAGCGATGGGGTACAGCCGCATGCCCATCAACTTAAGATTTTTAAGTACCCCATGTCCATCAACTTAAGAATTTTATAACCCACACCGCCATTAAGCCAATAACAACAAATAACCCATAACAAAAATTTTGTTAAGTTAATGAATGTTTAACAAGACCTCATAAATAAAAAAGATAAGACCAGGAACTCGGTCTTATCTATGGCATAAGGAGAAACAAAAACAAATAGGGTGATAACCATCACCTTTTCATGATATTACATTAAATTTTAATTTTGAATATTATAACTAAAAATATTAGCCATATCTATATTGAGAAATTTATTACTAATTCGTTTTAAGTTCCAAAAGGTACACCTTTTGAAGTATCTAGATATCTATGAAAAACATTGCTTCAAAACATCAAAAACTACACATTTGAAGTGCTTCTAAAAAATAAATACCTTTTGAAGTAAATTTGTTATAATAAACTTATAGAAAGGATAAAGGAGTTACTAAAGTATGAATGTCAGAAAATTTGCTTACATTCGTGTAAGTAGTAAAGATCAAAATGAAAATCGGCAACTTGAAATTATGAGGCAATATATAAAAGACGAACGGGATATTTTTATCGATAAACAAAGTGGAAGAGATTTTAATCGAGAGCAATATCAACTTTTAAAACGAATGTTAAGAAAAGGGGATATTTTATACGTTCACTCACTTGATCGTTTCGGAAGAAACAAGGAAGCCATCCTTCAGGAATGGAAAGATATCACCAAAAATATTCAAGCACATATTATTGTCCTGGATATGCCATTACTTGATACGACACAATACAAGGATAGTTTAGGGAATTTAATTACAGATCTTGTATTACAAATTCTTTCTTGGCTTGCTGAAGAGGAACGAACAAAAATTAAGACTCGTCAACGAGAAGGAATTGAAATCGCTAAGAAACAAGGGAAACATTTAGGAAGACCTAGAACTGAAATTACTGAAGAATTTATTGCAGCTTACACAGAGTGGAAAAAAGGTGAAATTTCAGCATTAGAAGCAATGAGAAGATGTAATATGACTAGCCCGACATTCTATAGGGTAGTCAAAAGATATGAAAATAGAAAATAATCTTATCTACAAAAAAATTTTATTTTTTCCTTGGTTACAAGAGTGCTGGTATTGGTCCTTATGAGAGAATTGGGTAAATTTCTTGTTTTCTAAAAAGGCATTTCACCGTAATACATAAAGGCCTTAGCTAATTGCACATTACTTTTGGTTTCTTGTACAATATAAGAAAGAGAAATAGACAGGGAGAGGAAACCCATGTCCACAAAATTAGTAAATTTACGAATCGATTTTGCTTTTAAACAGTTATTCGGAACAAAAGGAAACGAAGAAATTTTAACTGGTTTCTTGAATGCTGTGTTAGAGGAATCTTTAGATGCACCTATTACATCTTTACAATTGGAAGATCCACATCTTCATAAATCTTATGAAGATGATAAGTTATCCATATTAGACTTATTAGCAACACTCGACAACGGAACACAAGTGAATATAGAAATTCAGCTTCGGAATACACATGATATGGTGAAACGCTCTCTATATTATTGGAGTAAGCTCTACACATCCCAAATGCAAGAGGGGATGCCGTATCGTTCACTTCGGAAAACAATTACCATTAACTTATTAGATTTCATATTATTTTCTCATGACGACTCATTTCACACCATCGGCCAATTATGGAATGCCAAAACACAACAGATACTAAGTGATGATATTGAAATTCATTTTGTAGAGATTCCAAAATTAGTGAAACAATGGCGTGAAGAAAAAGTAAATCCATGGGAAAATTCATTTGTCCGTTGGATGTTATTGTTGCCAGCCCACGAAGATGAACATTTAACTCAAACATTGGAGGAGATTGCGATGAATCAAGATCCAATTTTACAAAAGGCAATAACTAAATGGGAAAATATGAGCCATGATTCTTCCTTCCGAACAGCTTATGAAGCTCGTGAGAAAATACTTCTAGATGAACAAGCTAAAATAGCTCATGCACGAGAAGAGGGATTAGAAGAAGGTATTGAACAAGGAAAAATCCAATTAATTCGTGGTATGCATAAAAATGGCATGCCATTAGAAGATATTGCAAAATTCACTGGTCTCAGTACAGAAGAAATACGAAAATTACTATTATAATTATATATCATGGCAAAAGCTTTGCGAAAACTCCCGCAAAGCTTTTTATCGTTTTCCGAGAGAAGACTCCTTCCTCAAAAATATGAAGGTGTGAAACACCAATTTCAGGTGGGAGATGAATGTCGGTAGGCGGAAGCCTACGCTTTTTTGTATACTGTAGTATCCTATGAAAAAGTGAGGTGTAACCTATGTTAGTAAATAAAGCATTTAAGTTTCGTATCTATCCAAATAAGAAACAAGAAATATTAATTGCTAAAACGATTGGTTGCAGCCGCTTTGTATTTAACCATTTTCTTGCTCTCTGGAATGATACCTATAAAGAAACAGGAAAAGGATTAACCTATCCTTCTTGCTCTGCCGAGCTAACGCAATTAAAAAAGAAACAGGATACGATTTGGCTAAAAGAAGTAGATAGTATTGCTCTTCAATCCACAGTGAACTACCCGCCACTTAGTAGCTCTTACGAGCTTACTTGAAGTGGGGGCTTCTCGGTTAGTCGTTACTTTTGATAGCTAACGAATTAGTCCTAAGACAGCCGAGCTAATTCCCTTGTTCCAAAGGTTATTTTACTGTCATTTATGCCAACGCTAATAAGCGTATTGCTTCATTTTTGATATTGATAGCTGAGTTATAATCTCTATCGAGATTTACACCACATACACAAGAATATACTCGTTCAGACAATGGCATATCTTTCATATTTCCACAACCGCTACATGTTTTTGTGGAAGGAAACCATTTGTCTATTTTCACAAGTTGTTTGCCTTGTTCTTGTAGTTTATAAGCTAAAAAAGAAGTAAACATACCCCAACCATTGTCAGCGACACTTTTTCCGAAATTAAGTGCTTTCGACATTCCTTTCATGTTTAGGTCTTCAATAGCTACAACATCATAATTAGTAGCTAACTCTTTAGACTTATGATGAAGGAAGTTCTTACGTTGGTTCGATACCTTTTCATGTAATTTTGCTACATGAACGCGTTGTTTGTTCCAACGCTCAGAACCTTTAGTACGTCTTGATAATACTCGTTGTGCCTTTGCTAATTGGTCTAACATTTTACGATAGAACTTAGGATAATTGGCTTTCTCATCCTCAGAACTAACGTATAATCCATCCATCGCAAAGTCTAATCCAACAACTGTTTCTACTTCTTTTTGTACAATCTCTTTTTCATATTCAGTTAAGATGGACACATAGTACTTACCAGTAGGTGTCATAGAAATCGTACATGACTTGATAATATGGTCTTGTGGTATTTCTCTATGTTGTTTGATACGTACCATTTTCAGTTTTGGTAATTTGATATGACCATTTAGCAATATAATATTTCCATTTACTACATTCGTTGTATAAGACTTTCTGTCTTTTTTGCTTTTGAATGTTGGGAAGTCATTTTGACCACTAAAGAAATTCTTATAGGCATTTTGCAAGTTTAGTTGAGCATTTGCCAAAGCTAATGAATCAACTTCTTTCAACCATTCAAATTCTGTTTTGTATTTTGCTGGGGTTGGAAGCTTTTGTTTTTTTAGTTGTTCCTTATCATCTTTGTATTTCTCATAAACTTCTTTACGTTCAGCCAACATTCTGTTATACACGAAGCGTACACAACCGAAGGTTTTACGCATAAGATATGCTTGTTCTTCTGTTGGATATAAACGAAATTTATATGCTTTATTATGCTTTGTCATATCATTTCACCTCACTTTTCACCTTGATTTTCAATATACTTCTTTACTACGTCTATCGGTGAACCACCAGTAGTTAGTAAGCAAAAACTTCTTGACCAAAATATTTCTTTCCAAAGTTTCTTTTTTACTTGCGGAAAATCTCTTTTAATTAGTCGAGAACTTGCACTTTTATAAGCATTAATGAATTTTTTCATTTCTGTATTAGGATGTGCCTTGAACAAGATATGTACATGGTCAACATCATGATTCCATTCTACCAATGTTATATTGTAGTTCTTAGATAATCGTACAAACATGTCTTTGGCATAGTCTGACATATCATCATCAAATACATTTCTTCTGTATTTTACGACCAATACAAGATGATAGTACAACAGAAATACTGAATGATTATTATTGTCCAATTTCATTTATATACCAACCTTCATATTTCATAAGACTGATTATATTATAGAAAAAATAAAAAGCACAGTTAAGTGCTTTTTGGCTATGCCAAACCGAAATTCATCTCCCACCTACCGTTGGGCTATCGCCCTGCACACGCTTGAGGAAGGAGAATTCTTTCGGAAAACGTTAAATTCTTTCGCCCCCAAATGGTACAAGAAAAGCAATGTTTAAATGGTTTGGAGAGCCAAAATCTAAAGTTGAATAAAATAATTACTCAAATTTTGCGTTTAAGGAAAAAACGGGTGTTCAGATTCTCTCATATGACGAGATACAGGTTAGGTTAATGCAATTATATTCAATGTATCTAAGTACTTATAAAGAAGAAAATAGAGCGTTATAAGTGATTTCGGTTAAATTTGTAGGTATTTTAGTTTATTTTTCATAAGGATAAATGTAAAATTTTACATATAGTATTTATAATAAAAAACAAATTAACCAAATTTAGGGGTTTACTTGCTTTTTGTTTGGAGTGCTGGCTCGTCGTGTGGGGACGAAACCCCACGTACTAAACGTATCAAAATTTTGAGTAAGAACTATTTTCGAACGAATGATCTAAGCGGTTCGGCTCGTATAATTGCTAGTCCAAGTCGAGAAAAAATACTACCTGTTCCTTGCGGAACTTTTAGCTTTTTCAGGTTTAGGATTTTAAAGCCCGCCCACCGCCATTAAGGGATAGCGTCCCGAAAATGCGGACTTACAACGTTAAGTTGTTTATAGTATTAAAAATGAATAACTTAACAACGATAAGGATTTTGAGAAAAGTCATTTGAGACACTCGCAAACCTTATTTGAAGCAAAATCAGTTAAGTATCAATAGAGTAAACCCTATTGATACAGGGATTTCTACCTTGACGTTGTAAATCCACAAAATCCTGATGCTACCCCATATAGTATCTGTTTCTAAAGCATTTCTATTATGAGAACAGAAACGATGTGCGTTTTCAAAGTCTTTTTTCAATACCAGATTCTCCCTTTTTTATGTTTTTACTTTTATATTTTATAATAAATATTGGATTCGTAGAGAGTTTACATAATGTCCTATTATAAGAAGTTAGATATTCCCATAATCCCCATGATACAAATATTCTGTGCATGACTTAAGATCTATCCTTCTATTTTACTTTCCAGCAATTCTTTTATATATTGCGTTTAAATGTTCAGGTGTTAAACTATTTGTATATTATCTAAACATCCGAACACCTGAACAGAAAAACAAGGAAACCCTTATTTTCTATTCGGATGTTTAGATGTTTAGAAGGATGGTGATCTGAACAGTGCAACAAAAAGACTGGTTATCAGCTGAAGAAGTAGCCAAGGAAATAAAAGTATCAGCTATGACTATAAAACGAAACTGTCGAACTTACGGTAGTTTTTTAAAATTCCAACAAGGTGAAAAGAACAAGTATTTAATTCATCAAGAATGTATACCTGTTTTTCAATTTATAGCTAAAATGAGAAATAAAAGAAACCTCCAAAAAACACAAATTATTGAGCTCCTCAGTAAAGAAGGATTACCTGAATATATAGACATTGAACCTATCCAAATAACTAAACAACAACCTGGACAAATTCAAGTAGGACGAGGAGTTGTAGCTATTCAGGAATTGGATAGAATTGTTGCTGAAAGAGTATCTGAACAGCTTAAAAAACATGAAGAAAATTTAAAGGAATGGTTAACTGAACAGAAAAAACAACAACAAGATTTTCAAAAAATTAATGAACGTGATCAAAACCTAATGGCTATGATCCGTGAAAACCAGGAGATTAAAAAATTGATTGCAGCCACCCAACAAAAAAAGTGGTGGCAATTTTGGAAATAGAAAAAGCCTTGCTTATATGCAGGGCTTTTTTATACAGAATTCTATACAGATTTTTGTACTAATAGGGTAATTTTGCCCAAATCTCCGAAAAGAGGGAATAAGATTGATTCATTATAAATTTATATGTTATTTCAAAAAGTACACTTTATGACATAGCTGAAAATCTAGACTACTTCATTTCAAAAATACAACTTAATAATATTTGAAACATGTCAATGCAATTGTATATATTTTGAAATGCATATTTTAAAAAGTACCCCAAAATCTTTATTGATAAGGATTTTTCACAATACGTTTTTCTTATTCCCCCTTTTCGAGGGGATAGGTAAAAACACCCTAAAAAAAAATCCATATAAACAGAAATTTTTTCTAGAATAACTGATTATCGACATTAAATTATGCAATGTTACATAATTTTTTTTTTATTTTCCCTTTCTTTTTGACAGCAATAGACAGTATACTACTTTCTAAAGCGCTAAATATTTTTAGAAGTTATACGAGGTAAATATCATGAAAAACAAAAAAAGAAGAGCTACAGCTGCATTAATAACAGGATTAGCTTTAACAGCTGTAACACCATATGGAGTAGGTCATGCAGAGGAAACGAATCAACTACAAGTTCAAATTCAGGAGGATTCGTTCCGTACAGGTGAACTTACACAACCATCACAAAAGGAACCAGAGAATGTAGTAAAAGATGCGCTTAAGGAAAAGACAGAGCAAGCTTTGTCTCCAAAACAAGTGAATGGAGAAAAGGGAGTAGATTATAAGGTTATTCAAAAACGCTGTTCTTATGATGGAACTACACTTGTGCGTATGCAACAAACATACGAAGGAAAAGAAGTATATGGGCATCAGTTGACTGCACACGTAGATAAAAAGGGTGTTGTTAAAAGTGTTTCAGGGGATAGCGCGCAAAATTTAAAACAAAAAGATTTAAAGAAGCCTATTAATCTATCACAAGAAGAAGCGAAACAATATATTTATACGAAGTACGGGAATGATATCAAGTTTATTTCTGAGCCAGAAGTAAAAGAAGTCATTTTTGTTGATGAAAATAATGGACAAGCCAGCAATGCATACCAGGTTACATTTGCTGCGGCAACACCAAAATATGTATCTGGGACTTATTTAGTGAATGCTAATAATGGTGAAATGTTAAAAAATATGGTACAAGAATCAAATTTAAAAGCAAGTAAAAAGCCTGTTGATACCTTAAAAAAAAGTAGAAAAAGTAATCTTGCATCATTAAACAGCAATCTTACATCATCAACTGGAACAGGAAAAGATGATTTAGGTATATCTCGTACATTTGGTATTTCTAAACAAAGTAATGGAGAATATGTACTTGCTGATTACACTAGAGGGCAAGGAATTGAAACGTATGATGTGAATTACAGAGATTATAATACAGAGGCAAGCTATTACCCTGGTACACTAGCAACTAGCGCTTCAACAACATTTAATGATCCAAAAGCGGTAAGTGCTCATTTCTTAGCAACAAAGGTATATGATTTTTATAAAGATAAATACAAGCGTAATAGTTTTGATAATAAGGGACAAAAAGTAGTTTCAGTTGTACATGCCTGGAATTCTAGTGATACAAATGATCCGAAGGATTGGCAGAATGCATTTAGTTCTAATAGTAGTAGGGGTAGCATGCTTGTATATGGAGATCCTATTGTAAAGGCATTTGACGCAGCGGGACATGAATTTACACATTCGGTTACATCTAGCGAATCCAATCTTGAATATTCTGGAGAAGCTGGTGCGATTAACGAGGCGTTGTCGGATATTATGGGAACAGCTATTGAGAAATATATAAACAATGGGAAATTTAACTGGACAATTGCAGAACAAACTGGATCAGTTTTCCGTGATATGGCAAATCCACCTTCAGTTCTTTCTTCATCTGGAATACCTTATCCAGATGATTATAGTAAATTTAACGATTTTAATGGACGAGATAATGGAGGTGTTCATTTTAACTCAAGTATTATTAATAAAGCTGCGTATTTAATTGCAAAAGGTGGCACTCATAACGGTGTAACTGTAGAAGGTATTGGCGAGGATAAAATGTTTGATATTTTCTATTATGCAAACACTGATGAATTAAATATGACTTCTAATTTCTCTGAATTGAGATCAGCGTGCTTTCGAGTTGCAACAAATAAATATGGCGCGAACTCAGCTGAAGCTCAAGCAGTCGAAAAAGCTTTTGATGCAGTAAAAATTAAGGGAACAGTGAAAGAAACTGCTGAAAACCAAGCGCCGGAGTTAACTGTACCTTCTACAACTACACTACATGTAGGTGATACGTTCGACCCGATGAGAGGTGTAAAAGCTGCTGATAAAGAAGATGGTGATTTAACAAATAGAGTAAAACATAAAGGCAATGTAGATACTTCTAAACCAGGTAAATACATTGTGGAGTACTCGGTTGTCGATTCCCAAGGGGTTAATGCAACAGCTACACAGACTGTAATTGTAGAGGAAAATGGAGAAACTCCAGATATGGAACCTAAATTAACAGTACCTGCTGAAACTACAATTAATGTAGGAGATTCATTCGACCCAATGGCAGGAATATCAGCTACTGATAAAGAAGACGGCGACCTTACTTCTAAAGTAACAGTTGATGGTAAAGTAGATA
>NZ_FOLV01000072.1 GCF_900112415.1 Bacillus sp. 491mf | reverse complement strand
GGAAGCGGCTCGCTCAGAATCGCAGGACGCCCACGCCCCTGACAGAGAGGCGCTTTTTGCCTCGTCCGAGGGGGCGAAACGGCCGGAGATTCTAGTCGCTAGAGCTGGACAATGCATTCGCCGAATTTCGAGGTTGGAGTCTTACTGCCCGTTAATGCGGGATAAAACCTCTAACCTATGCTGAACCCCTTTAGAACTGTGTTTAGCTTTCACCACTGTAATACCTTGTCCTTTATCAACTGTTAATAAAAAATCCGTTGTCATAACAATTGGATCGCCTGTTTTTGAATCAACTGGGTGTTTAATCCCAAGCTCTTCAGCAATGACAATCGTCTCTTCTTGTGGTAATAAAGGAAATTGTTCACGAATACCTAAAAAACATCGGAAAATTCAGTTAAATAAAAGTAGTTCCGTTCCAAATCCGATAAAAACTCATGTTGTCTGGCGGTCTTTATACCTTTTAATCTTGTTGACCACCCTAATGAGGACGCATCTTGAATTTTAAGCCAAGGCTGATAATTTGCCCCACTACCTGTTTCTCTACCCTCTTTAATCCATTTTTCGACACAAAAATACCCCTTTAGATAATCATATCCAAAGGGGTAAAGTTTCGCAATTTTTTTATAAACGTCGCGACTTTATTTCAAATCTATAAATCTCTTACTCAACAGTCACCGACTTAGCTAAGTTACGTGGTTTATCAACGTCACACTCACGGTGAAGCGCTGCATAGTATGAGATTAACTGTAATGGAATTATTACTGCAAGCGGTGCTAGTGCTTCGTGTACAGCTGGTACGATGAAGCGGTCGCCTTCCATTTCTAAGCCTTTCATTGCGATGATGCAAGGGTTTGCTCCGCGTGCTACTACTTCTTTTACGTTACCGCGAATACCAAGGTTTACGTGTTCTTGCGTAGCAATCGCAATAACTGGTGTGCCTTGTTCAATTAACGCGATTGTACCGTGTTTTAACTCTCCTCCAGCAAAGCCTTCTGCTTGAATGTAAGAGATTTCTTTTAGCTTTAATGCGCCTTCTAAACCAACATAGAAGTCAACGCTGCGGCCAATGAAGAAACAGTTACGTGTTGTTGCTAAATATTCTTTTGCAATTGCATCCATTTCATCTTTTTGATTGCAAAGTACTTCCATTGCATTTGCAACAAGACCTAGTTCGCTAATTAAATCAAAGCCAATTGATAACCCTTTTGCTTTTGCAATGTCAGCTGCTAAGATTGCAAGTACTGCAAGCTGTGCTGTATATGCCTTCGTAGAAGCTACAGCAATTTCTGGACCAG
The DNA here is from genome assembly GCF_900112415.1 of Bacillus sp. 491mf. GTDB lineage: Bacteria > Bacillota > Bacilli > Bacillales > Bacillaceae_G > Bacillus_A. Next base: position 8,471 of record NZ_FOLV01000072.1, on the reverse strand, counting down.
CATATAATGGCAATGTATAATTCGCTTCACGAGACAATGTAGAGCCTGGTCCGTTTGTAATTGTTAATGCTTTATGTCCCATTTCATTTGTTTGCACAAGTACTGCGCGGCTATCTGCAGTTTCACCACTTTGTGAAATGTAAATGAAGAATGGTTTTTCTGTTAATAATGGCATGTTGTAAGAGAATTCACTTGCTACATGTACTTCTACCGGTACTTTTGCAAAACGCTCCATGAATTGTTTTCCAACAAGACCTGCATGATAACTTGTTCCACACGCGATGATATACACACGATCGCTTTCTAAAATCGCATCGCGAATTTCTGTATCAAGTTCAATCTCACCATCTTCATTTTGATACTTTTGAATAATATTACGAATGACAAGTGGTTGCTCATCAATTTCTTTTAGCATGAAATGAGGATATGTTCCTTTTTCAATGTCACTTGCATCTAATTCTGCTGTAAATGGTTCACGATCAATCGTTTCACCTTGTAAATTTTGAATTGTAATTTTTTCTTTTGTTACAAGAACCATTTCTTTATCCATTAATTCGATAAATTGGTCTGTAACTTGTAGCATTGCCATTGCATCACTTGCAACAACATTAAAATTATCTCCAGTACCCACTAATAGTGGGCTTTTGTTTTTAGCAACATAAATCATGTCTGGGTTTTCTGCATCAAGTAACGCTAATGCATATGAACCGTGTAATAGTGTTAATGTTTTACGGAATGCCTCTTCTACCGTCAAACCTGTTTTCACTTGTTTTTCTACAAGCTGAACGATTACTTCTGTATCTGTTTCACTCACAAAGTTTACATCTTGAAGATATTCATTCTTTAATAACTCATAGTTTTCAATTACACCGTTATGCACAAGGGTGAAGCGCTCTGAAGTACTTTGGTGCGGATGTGCGTTCACTTGACTTGGAACACCATGAGTTGCCCAACGTGTATGACCGATTCCCACGTTAGCTGCTACATTTTCATCCACGATTTCGCGAAGTTTTGCAATGCGGCCTTTTTCTTTAAATACAACAACACCGTTCGCTGCTTGCACTGCAATACCTGCTGAATCATATCCGCGGTATTCTAGCTTTTCTAACCCTTTTAATAAAATTTCCTTTGCATCTTGTTCCCCAATAAATCCTACGATTCCACACATAATTAGTCGCCGTTACAATATGCTTATGTTCTTTCATAAACATATAACGACATAGCCCGATCTTATTTTTGCATACAAAAAAAACGGATTTACATATCGCTAGCTTTGTAAGCTTGTAACGACTTTCACCTTCCTCTCATTTTGGTTTCAGCCTGCATACTTCACACTGCTAGTATAATCCGTTCTTTTTCTCTCATCACACTTTCACCTTTGTCTATTGAGTCACCTCAATGCTTTAAGTAAAAACTTTCGGTTGTGATGAACAACCGGGAGCCATCCGCCGAAATCTCGATAAACTCCTCCTCGTCAACTACATCGTAGGTAGTTCTGGCGCTTCTTACTTCAACCTATTTTGCTGAGAAAAAGAACAAAACAATCTTATAACAAATGGAATAAACCGTCAATGAAATTTTTCATTGTAGATAACAAGTATATGCAAAAGGAGCACAAAATGTGCTCCTTTTTGTCAAAATATTCGAATATTATTCAGCCCCAACTTCTGCTTTTACAACTTCTACGATACGGCTTACATATTGATCACAAAGATCTTGTGTTGCCGCCTCTGCCATAACACGAATTAATGGCTCTGTACCAGAAGGACGAACAAGAATACGACCATCTCCATTCATCTCTTCTTCTACAACACGAATAATTTCTTTAACTTTTTCATTTTCTAATGCTTGTTTTTTATCTGTTACACGAACATTCACAAGTAATTGAGGGAACTTTTTCATTTCACCTGCAAGCTCAGATAATGGTTTTTTCGTCATTTTCATAATGTTTACAAGTTGAAGTGCACTTAACATGCCATCTCCAGTTGTAATGTAATCTAAGAGAATAATATGACCAGACTGTTCCCCTCCCAGATTATAGCCACCGCGTTTCATTTCTTCCATTACATAACGGTCACCAACAGCCGTTTGATTACTTGTAATGCCATTCGCTTCTACCGCTTTATAAAAACCTAAATTACTCATAACTGTTGAAACAACTGTGTTGTGTTTTAATTTTCCAGATTCGCTCATATATTTCGCACAAATATACATAATTTGATCGCCATCTACAACATTTCCTTTTTCATCAACCGCAATTAGACGGTCACCATCTCCGTCAAACGCTAGACCAACATCAGCACCTTTTTCTTTCACAAACGCTGCTAATACTTCCGGATGCGTAGAACCTACACCAGCGTTAATATTCATGCCGTTTGGCGATGTTCCCATTGTAGAAATGTCAGCTTCTAAATCAGCAAACAAATACGGTGCTAGAGAAGATGTTGCACCGTGTGCACAATCTAAAGCAATATGTACGCCAGAAAAATCTTCATCTACAGTTTGTTTAATATATTGTAAGTATTTTTGTCCGCCTTCAAAATAATCGTTTACTTGACCTAAAGCTGTACCAACAGGACGTGGAAGTTCATCTACTTCTTTATCTAATAATGCTTCAATTTCTGCTTCTTGCTCGTCTGTTAATTTAAAACCGTCTGGACCAAAAAACTTAATCCCATTATCTTGTACAGGGTTATGAGATGCAGAAATCATCACACCAGCTTGTGCATCTAACGCCTTCGTTAAATAAGCAACCCCAGGAGTAGAAATAACACCAAGGCGCATTACTTCTGCCCCAATTGATAATAGTCCAGCTACTAAAGCTCCTTCTAACATATGTCCAGACACACGTGTATCACGGCCAATAATAACTTTTGGACGCTCTGTATCCTTCGTTAATACATAACCACCAAATCGACCAATCTTAAATGCTAATTCAGGCGTTAATTCCTCATTCGCCACGCCTCGTACACCATCAGTACCAAAATATTTTCCCATTACTATTCGCTCCTTTTTTCTTGCTCATTTCCTTGCTTCTTTGGCTGCTCTGGCTGCCCTTGTACTTCATGTCCTGTTTCTTGCTTCTTTGTGAGCTCTACCTTCGCATTTTTTTGTTTTAATTCTAATGTGACATTATTTGGACCACTTATTTGGATCGGAACATCATGTGTTCCTGCACTCATATTTCCTATATTAATTGATGCTTTAATCTGTTCTGCACTCATCTTCTCTACAACACCTGCATCCCCAAAAACATCAACACTAATTTTTCCATTTTGCGGATCAGAAAGTTTCATTGTTAATAAATCTGATAACCCATTCACCTGCAAAGGGATGTCAGTTATCGTTTTTCGCTGTTGCTTTTGTACTTCAACTGTCACTTTTACTTGGCTAGGGGCCACCTTTGCGACACCTTTAGGCAAAGAAACAGAGGCATCGAAGGTAGTTGACTCTGTAATTTTACTTAAGTCGACTTCGATGCCCTCAAGAGATGTAATATTATCAAGTACGTCTTTCGAACCATAAATCTCTACTTCACTCGGTTCAACTTTTATACTCGTCACAGTTATACCTTCTTGTAAACTTCCCTTTTTCGTGACGCCTAGGGAAACTGTTTTTTCAGGTGATGAAACTGGTACAGTGACATTGACAGTCGAAGAACCTGTTTTCAAATCTAACTGATTCCCGTCTTTATCATATAATACAACTTTTGCTTCTTTTGTCACCGTTTTGCTAATACCTTTTAAGTCAACATATGCCCGTACAAGAGCAATTTGTGAAAGCTGCTCTGTTGTACCTGCTACTTCAACAGTTCCAGGTTTAACAATCGGTTTATCTATAACCGTTCCTTTTTGCACTTGATTCTCATTTAAATATTTCACTTCTACTGGAAAAGATTTTACTTCTTTCTTTTTAATAGTAACTTGTATTTTTGCTGGCTGAACTTTCAAATGTAAATTATTTGGAACTCCGCTATATTTTAAAGGAATTTCATATGTTCCTGGCGTATAACCGCGTAAATTAACAAATACCTCAAACTGTCGTTTCACTTTAGCTGCCGCTACAACGTTATTTTGCCCTTCAAGTGTGACGCTGACTTTTTCAGGAATTCCAGTTACAATATACTTATCCTCATCATAATATGCAGATACAGGAACTCCAGATATTGTTTCTGTTGTATCTCCTACTGGAAAAGGCGATGGATTAAAATTATCTGATACATTTTTATCTATGTTTGTAGACATATAGAGCATAATTGCTAATAATAATGCAATTCCCCTTAAAAACCAATGATTATCCATTAACTTATCCATGACGTTTTCTCCTCCAATTCCATAAAGACGAAGAAGACTGTTTTACGTTTCCGCCTAACTCTTTCATAAGCAGTTCTTTTAATTGTTCACTTTTTAAATCACGATGTAACTCGCCGTTTTTTGTTAAAGAAATGTGTCCCGTTTCTTCTGATACGACAATTGTTAAGCTATCTGTTACTTCACTTACACCCATTGCCGCACGATGACGTGTTCCCAATTCTTTAGAAATGAACGGACTTTCTGATAATGGTAAATAACAAGCAGCCGCTCTAATAATATTTCCTTGCATAATTACTGCCCCATCATGCAACGGGGTATTTGGTATAAAAATATTAATTAATAACTCTGATGAAATATTCGCATTTAGCGGGATTCCTGTTTCAACATAATCCCCCATACCCGTTTCTCTCGCCATTGTAATAAGTGCACCAATACGACGTTTTCCCATATATTCTGTTGCCTTTACAACGGCATTTACAACCGACTCATGTTCATCTTCCTCTTGATTACTTCCCCGCGAAAATATACTTCCCCGTCCAAGCTGCTCAAGAGCACGTCTTAACTCTGGTTGGAAAATGATAATAACCGCTAAAAATCCCCAAGTTAATGCTTGATCCATAAGCCATTGCAGTGTATGCAATTCAAAGAAATTACTTAAAATACGAACAATAATGATTACTGTAATTCCTTTTAAAAGCTGGACAGCTTTTGTACCACGGATTACAAGAATCAATTTATATATAACAAACCATACAAGGGTGATATCTATTATAGTGCTGAGATATTTAAAAATAACATTTATATCTCCAAAAGGCATTCTGACCCTTCCTCCATCTATATGTAATTTACAACAACAAATTAATTATAACATACATTATACGAACCACAATTTCAAACCACATTTCTAAACCTGACATGTAATCATTGGATGTCAGACTTTAAGAAGGGATGATAAAGTGAAACTTTAATCATTGGGGGGCTCTTCATCCCCAAATGATTATTAGTTGAACTAATCGGGCTTTTATGGGCAGTCTATCTCCCTCCTTACTCTTTGCTTTGCTGAATGTTGAGGTGAGAGTATTACTACCCGCGAACAGCGGGATATACATAATATGCCACTGTATCTTTATTTTAAAGTAAAAAAAGCAGCTTTTCAGCTGCTTCTTGAAATTTATTTTAATTTTTCACCAAATAAAGAACCCATTAACGCTACAGCTGCAATTGCAGTTTTATTTTTTTCATCTAAAATTGGATTCACTTCTACGAATTCAGCAGATGTAATCATACCCGACTCCGCTAACATTTCCATCGCTAAATGACTTTCACGATATGATAAACCACCAGCAACCGGTGTACCCACGCCAGGTGCATCATGTGGATCAAGACCATCTAAATCTAAAGATAAATGTACGCCATCTGTATGTGATAAGTATGCCATTGTTTCTTCCATAACAGCCGTCATTCCCATGCGATCAATTTCATGCATAGTGAAAACTTTAATACCTTCTTTACGAATAAACTCTTTCTCTCCATCATCTAAAGAACGAGCACCGATAATAACTACATTTTCTTTTTTCACTTTCGGATACTCACCGTATAAATTAACAAGTGCTGGATGACCATGTCCTAAACTTACAGCTAATGACATACCATGAATGTTCCCAGATGGAGATGTTTCCTCTGTATTTAAATCTCCATGAGCATCGTACCAAATAACACCAAGATTTTTATAATGTTTTGCAATACCAGCAAGCGTTCCAATCGCAATGCTATGATCGCCGCCTAATACAAGTGGAAAGCTTTTCTTCTCAATAATGCTATCAACTTTACTTGCTAGCTCATGACATACTTTTACAACCTGTTCAAGATTTCGTAATTTCTCATTTTCGTTTATTTGCGCTTCTCTTTCAATACATATATCCCCTAAATCTTCTACGTTATATCCTATATTTTCAATTCTTTCAACAACTCCAGCATAACGAATCGCGCTCGCACCCATATCAACACCGCGACGCATTTGTCCTAAATCCATTGGTACTCCCACAACTGAAATTTCTTTCTTCATAGATGATTCCCCCTTTTATGCTTTCACTAAATATTTTAAATCTTTTCTATTATCTGACTCAACTTGACATTTTTTTGTATTTATATACACTTAATTCAATACAATGAAGCAATAAATTAATACTTTTCCATTAAAATATGCATAAAAAAAAACACCCCTTACGAATAGGGACGTTTTTGTAATCCTAGTTTCCATACAGCCGCAATATTTCGTGCTGTTATATAAATATTTTCTTTTCCCATTTTATACGCTTCTTCTAATGTCATCGCACCTGAAACGATACTAAATACAGCATCAATACCTTCTTCATAAATAGGGATATGATTCGGATGAACAGCTCCGGCAATTGCAATAACAGGAAGATTATACTCTTTAGCTCGCTTTGCTACCCCTATAGGTGCTTTTCCATAGACTGTCTGTTCATCAATTCTTCCCTCTCCTGTAATCACTAAATCCGCCTCTTGCAGATGAGCATTAAAATTCGTGTAATCAAGTACAATATCAATACCTTTTCTAAGCGTACCATGTAAAAAAGCAACAATAGCCGCTCCAAGTCCTCCCGCAGCACCTGCTCCTGGAATAAATTCTATATCAACATGAAGAGTTTGTTTAATTAGCTTAGCATAATGTTTCAAATTACAATCTAACCGCTCTATCATCTCGTCTGTAGCACCTTTTTGTCTTCCAAATATAAACGATGCTCCTGTCGCTCCTGTTAAAGGATTCGCAACGTCACAAGCTGCCTCAATGTTAACCCGCGCTAAACGAGAATCTAACTGTGATATATCAAAATAAGTAATACAATGTAAATTCCCTCCGTTTGGCTCTATAGCACAATTGTTGCTATCAAAAAAACGCACACCTAACGCCGATAACATTCCTGCTCCCCCATCATTAGTAGCACTTCCTCCAAGCCCTAAAATGATACGATGAACCCCTTGTTCTAATGCATGTAAAATAAGTTCTCCCGTTCCTCTTGTTGTCGTTAAAAACGGATTTCGTTTCTCAAATGGAACATGATGTAAACCAGAAGCAGCAGCCATTTCAATAAAAGCAGTCTGCTTATCCGAGGAAAGGCCGTAAAATCCCTCTACTACGTTTCCTAATGGACCTGTCACAGGAATATTTACAATTTTCCCTTGCGTTGCATCGACAAGTGCTTGTACTGTCCCTTCTCCGCCATCTGCAATAGGAATTCTTATATAATCTGCATCTGGATATATAGAGAGAAACCCCTTTTCGACTGCTTCACACACTTCTAATGCCGTTAAGCTTTCTTTATAAGAATCAGACGCGATAATAATCTTCATATGAAACAACTCCCTTCATATTTAATATTAAAATTGGAGTCATCAAAAATATATAAATAATAATGAAAGAACTGACATAAAAACCTTTTGTTTTAGAGGGGCGAGAGAGACTGGCTATGTATAGGAGCGGTCAGGGCCTTTTCCTGCCACGCGCAAAGTTTTAAAACAAAGAAAGGCAGCAAGGTGTAGGACCATTTTTATATTCATGGCAACAATCTATATGCTGAAAAATGAAAATAACTTTCTATAGATAATAAGGAGCGTATTTTCACTGGAATAATCCCCCTTACCAAACTTCTAAATTAAATGTATGGCTGAATAGTTACAATAATAATTTAAAAATTTTTCGCTTTAGAGGGGCGAGAGCATCTGACTATGTATAGGAGCGGTCAGGACCCTTTCCTTCTACATCAAGCAAGTAGCGATCATGTTGCACTTTGCATCTCAGCGGCTTACACGTCGAAAAATCAAAATTGGATTTATATAAACAAAAAAGCTTGAAGTCTATTATTCGACTTCAAGCTTTTATAACTGTATGGAGCCTAGCGGGATCGAACCGCTGACCTCCTGCGTGCAAGGCAGGCGCTCTCCCAGCTGAGCTAAGGCCCCAAGTTGGAGCGGAAGACGGGATTCGAACCCGCGACCCCAACCTTGGCAAGGTTGTATTCTACCACTGAACTACTTCCGCAAAAATGGTGAGCCATGAAGGACTCGAACCTTCGACCCTCTGATTAAAAGTCAGATGCTCTACCAACTGAGCTAATGGCTCTTAAATGGCTGGGC
>NZ_FOLV01000071.1 GCF_900112415.1 Bacillus sp. 491mf | reverse complement strand
TAAGTCGCTGCTATGTAGAATACACAATAATAGCCACGCGCTTGCTCTCTTTGTTTAAAACATGGCCCGTGGCAGAAAAAGGCCCTGACCGCTACCATGCACGGCTAGCTGCTCTCGCCCATCTAAAAAAGAAAAGGGTTTTATTTCAACTTTTATATAAAACAGCTATTCAACAGGTAACTCAATAGTAAATGTAGTTCCAACTCCGACCTCACTCGTTACTTCTATAGAACCACCATGCAACTCCACAATTTCTTTTGCAACAGCTAAACCAATACCTTTTCCGCCAGTTGCTCGTGTTCGGGATTTATCAACTCGATAGAAGCGGTCAAAAATATGTGATATGTCCTCACTTGGAATTCCTTCCCCTTCATCTTGCACTTGTATAAGAAAAGTATTCTCCTTTTTTAATACTTGTACTGTAATATGAGAATTTTCGTGAGAATGCTGATGTGCATTATGTAATAAATTTAGCATGACTTGCTCCATGCGGCGGTCATCGATACAGGCATATAAATCTTCTGGGCAATATAAAGAGAGAGTCATTTGCTTTTTTTTAAGAGATGGTTTTATCTTTTCAATGATACGTTCAGCAAATGGTAACAGTAAGATGGACTGTTTCTTTATCGTAAATTGGTGTTGTTCAAGTTGCGCGAGTTCAAATAAGTCTTGTACGAGTTCAGTAATATTTTCTGTTTCTTCTTCAATGATTTGTAAGTATTCTTCCCGTTCTTCTTTAGATAAAGACCCTCTTTTGGCAACTTTTGTGTATCCTTTTACATATGTGAGCGGAGTGAGTAATTCATGTGCAACGCTGGCGAGAAACTCGTTTCGTTCTTTTTTCATATATGTTAGCTCACTAGAAAGTTGTTCGATTGTTTTTGCTAGGCTTCCTAATTCATCATTACTTTTAATACCTAACGTAATGGGCTCGTTTTGCTTCATCATTTTTTCAGTTGCTTGCTTCATCTTTATAAGTGGATTTGTAATAACCCTTGAAAGTAAAAATACTAAAATTGTTGTGAGAGCTACTGTCAAGGCCCCGACAGTAATAAATTGTTGTGTTAATCGAAAAATCATTGCTTTTATAGAGGCAGTCTCTAAAAACATATGGGCATAGCCAATGACAACTCCATATTTTACTATAGGGCTGGCTGTTGAAATATATTTTGAGTCTTTCCAGCGGCATTCTGTTACCATTCCATCTCTAGGAATGTGCGTAATTTTTTGTTCAAGTTGTTTGCGCATGTCTTCGGTGATAGCATCAGAAGAGTCTATAACGTGGCCTGTTGCATCTGTTATGACAAGTTTTGTGTGGGCAGGCGAATTCGATTCCATCGTTACCACGCGTTCAAAGATTCCTTCTCTATAGCGTTTTTCGATAATATTACGATACCAATTTCCTTTTTCTAGTAGGGCCGTAGTTTCTTCGTCCACACGCATTTGTGCTAATGTTGTATGAAAGGATACAAATAGTACGGATTCAATGCAAAGAGCTAACAATAAAAAATACGTCCCAAGCTTTATAGAAAGTTTATTCATTATGATTCACAACCTTTTTCCTGTACTAACAGGCAGTAAAACCTCTACTGTATAGAAGAAAAACTGCTAGTATATGTCTGAGTAGTTCAACCAATCATTCATGGGGAAAGAAGAAGAATCCCCACTGATGAAAGTTTTCCTTTCTCTTTATGAGGATCCATTTTTCCATTTGTAACCTATTTTATAAACGGTTTCTAGATAATCTTCGATAGGAAATCCTGCTTTTCGAAGCTTTTCACGTATATTACGAATGTGAGAATCAACAGTGCGATATTCAATATCTGTTTGAAATCCCCAAATGATTTCGATAAGCTCATCACGGCTATAAGCACGGTTTATATTTTGTAAAAAGAGTCCAAGCAAGGAAAACTCAATTGGCGTGAGAGAGAGTTTTTCATCATATACAGTTACGGTATGTCTCGTTTTATCCCATTCGATGCCGTTAAAGTTTACAAATCCCTCTTTCTTCGTACGGCGGAGCACAGCTTCGATACGAGCGATTAATACTTGCTCATCAAATGGTTTTGTAATATAGTCATCAGCACCTAATGTGAGTCCTTTCACCATGTCATAATTTTGATTCCGTGCTGTTAGCATAATAATGGGGACGTTACTGATTTGGCGAATTTGAGAGCAAGCCTCCCAGCCGTCCATTTTGGGCATCATCACGTCTAACAAAATCAGATCAAACTCTTTTTGTTGAACGAGCTCAAGTGCCTCTTGGCCTGATGTTGCCTTCATACAAAAATGTCCAAGTGGACTTAAGAATAAATCTAATAAGCGAAGCATGCGTTCTTCGTCATCTACTAATAATAGTTTTGCCATAGCGATGTTCACCTCAAATTTTCATTATTTACTCCTGCATTAAGAGTCAAAAGGAAAAAATAGGAGAGTCAAGCTCTCGCGAATAGAAGTTTCCTTAATATTATTCTACATGAACTTTACAAAAAACACTGTTCATATGGAAAAAAAAAGGACAATTGCCATAAAAAATGCACTACTTTTGCACATTTTTCTTTTATAATAATCAATGTAGCAGCACAAAAATACCCTATGTTGCGACATAACGTCATGTCATTTTGATTTCAAAATGGCAAATTCCATTCTATTGTGTACGTGAGATAGAGAACATTTTTCGTATTCACCTCGCATCGGATAAGAAAAATTTCTATCTCACGGCTTTTTTTTTGAATGTAGATAAAAGGGGACTTGGATAGTGAACAAGCAAGACATTGAAAAGCAGAAACAAGAACGAAATGGAGCTATAATCTGCATTGCGGTATCAATGATGATTATCGTTGTTTGTGCCAGAAAGTTTTTTTGGTTATTATAAATAAATTTATTATTATGAGATAGAGAAGAAGCCTCGCATACATTGTGCGAGGCTTTTGTGATGCTGAATATATAAAACACCCACTTCAAGAGCTGCAGGAGAGTGGGTGTTAAGCATTGAGAAATAACATCATATGCTCTTCATCCCAATATTGTCCGTTATATTTTAAAGCACGTTCTTCTACACCAAATGTTTGGAACCCAAGTGATTCATATAGTTTCTTTGCCGGTTTATTTCCGGAAACCACATTAAGCATAATTTGTTCTATATCTAATCTAGGGGCATTTTCAATGATAGTTTCAATTAACGCTCTTCCAGCACCAAGACCACGTGCTTTTGGAGAGACATATACAGAGCCAATTTTCGCCTTATGCTCTTGTTTGACAAGTGGTTTTATTTCAAGAGTGGCAATACCGATCAATTCCTCTTCATGAAAAGCACCTATCGTAAACTTTTCAGGGTTATCTAACCGTTTTGCAATGGCAGAAACGGGATTTTCTTGTTTCATAATATCTTCATAAGAGGAACCAAATGCTTCTGGATTTTGAGTTAATCCTTCTATGCAAAGTTGTAAATATATATCTGCATTTTCTTTTGTTAATACACGAATATTCATACAAGTAACCTCCTAGTGGTTTATGTAATGAAATTATATATTAACTTTATTAACTATTCAACAGATATATATGTTACATTTTTATAACTATACGAATGTAAGTTACATAAAACCGCCTTTCCTTTTATGAGAAACGAGAGCATCTGGCCGTGCATAGGAGCGGTCAGTTCCTTTTTCTGCCACGTTTTAAACGAAAGTGGGGATCATCGTGTATTCTACATTGCAGTGACTTATTTATTTATATAGAAGCTGACCGAAAAGGCACATAAGTGCCCTTTGAAGTCATTCCTTTTTCCGTTATCGATCGTTCTTTGCAATATATCGGCGCTTTTCATGATATATCGACCACTTTTTAGAATATATCGGCGCTTCGACATGATTTAAAGACGCTTCGACGATATTCGACATACAAGTAGTTGATTCGCTGAGTTGAATCATAGCGAAAAGTGAAACGCCTCAGTGTTTTGTTTAATTATACCCCTCAATTCGCTCTGGATGCGTGTAAATATTACAAGAATCACCGCGAATAAAACCAACGACAGTAATTCCTAAATCATGAGCAAGTTCTAGAGCTAATTTTGTCGGAGCGGATTTTGATAGGACAATTTCACAGCCGATTTTTGCAACTTTAAGTAAGATTTCGGATGAAATGCGTCCGCTAAAGGCAATTACTTTTCCTGTTATCGAAATATTGCTTTGTAAGCAATAACCGTAAATTTTGTCTAAAGCATTGTGACGCCCAATATCCATTCGTGAAACGAGAATTTGTTTTGCATCACATAATGCGGTGTTATGTACGCCGCCTGTTTCTTGGAAAGTAGTAGAGGATTGCTGCAAAGCATTCATGAGGCGAAAGCAATCTTCAGGTTTGAGCGTAATATGAATATCGTGCATCGTTTTTGCTTTTGCCGCATCATTTACAAAGACAAAGCCTTGTCTGCTTTTACCGCAGCACGATGTCACATATCGTTTATTATAGCAAGTTTGATAGAGTGGATTTGTTTGCGTCGTTGTGACATGCGCAAATCCTTTTTCTCTTTGGATCCATAATTGTTCAATATATTTATAGGAAGGAATAATACCTTCTGATACTAAGAAACCAATAACCATATCTTCAATATGATCAGGGGTACAAACAATTGTTACATATTCTTCACCGTTTAGTTTAATTGTAAGTGGATACTCTGTTACAATCTCATCATCCTTTTGATGAAATGTTCCACCTTGGTAACGAACCATTTTATATGTGCTTTGAACGGACTCCATACGATTTTCCCCTTTATCAATTATTCTCCCATGTTTATCATAAGACAAGAAAAAAAGAAAAGCATTCGTTTTATATAAATCTATTTTAATTTTTCAACGCAGAAGTCGCTGCTACGGAAAATACACTGGAACCAAAACTCGCTTGCTCCATTTGTTTTAAAACCTTGCCCACCTAAAAAAAGAAGGTTTTTTATACCATTTTTTCACTTTGTATTCACATACATCCCTTGGTTATTATTTGTTTTCTACGATATAATAGAATCGTAGTTTATACATCAATTGTAAGCTTATTTTATACATCAAGAATCTACCTCTAAGAACTAGTTTTGCTGTTTTGAAAAAGAGCGTATAGCAACATCGTTTTGAAAACGTATTCAGAATGTGTTGTACGGTTGGTTGTAAGGAGAGGGTAAAGATGTCAGAACAGAAAATTCGTGTAACTGTCGATGGTACAGAGTATATTTCATCTAGTAAAAAAACGATATTGCAGTTATTTAACGAAAGAGAACTTGAACACCCGCAAATTTGTCACGTACCAGAAGTAGATCCGATTCAGACATGTGATACATGTATTGTTGAAGTGAATGGAAAACTGATGCGCGCTTGCTCAACAAACCTTGAAGAAGGTATGCATATTGAGAGAAAGTCAAAGCGAGCAGTTGAATCTCAAACAGAAGCGATGGATCGAATACTTGAGAATCATTTATTATATTGTACTGTTTGCGATAATAATAACGGGAATTGTAAAGTCCATAATACGGTACATATGATGGGAATTGAGGAGCAGAAATATCCGTACGAACCGAAAGTGAGCGTTTCGGAGGTGGATATGTCCCATCCGTTTTATCGTTACGATCCAAATCAGTGTATTGCATGTGGGCAATGTGTAGAAGTGTGCCAGAACTTACAAGTAAACGAAACAATATCGATTGATTGGAGTTTAGATCGCCCGCGTGTCATTTGGGATGATGGCGTATCCATTAATGATTCTTCTTGTGTAAGTTGTGGGCAATGTGTCACGGTTTGTCCGTGTAATGCCCTAATGGAAAAATCGATGCTTGGAGAAGCTGGTTTTATGACAGGGATAAAACAAGACGTATTACATCCAATGATTGATTTTGTAAAAGATGTAGAGCCGGGTTATAGCAGTATTTTAGCTGTTTCGGAAGTAGAGGCAGCGATGCGTAAAACGAAAATCAATAAAACGAAAACCGTTTGTACGTTTTGTGGTGTCGGGTGTTCATTTGAAGTGTGGACGAAAGATCGTCACATTTTAAAAGTACAACCGTCATCGGATGCGCCAGTAAACGGAATTTCAACGTGTGTAAAAGGGAAATTCGGATGGGATTTTGTAAATAGTGAAGAACGGATTACAAAGCCGCTGATCCGTAAAGGAGACATGTTTGTTGAAGCAACTTGGGAAGAAGCGCTAGAAGTTATTGCAGCAAATATGAGTCATATTAAAGAGCAACATGGCAGTGATGCGTTTGGATTTATTTCTTCTTCTAAAGTAACGAATGAAGAAAATTATTTAATGCAAAAGTTAGCGCGCCAAGTATATGGAACAAATAATGTGGACAACTGTTCTCGCTACTGCCAATCACCAGCAACAGATGGCTTATTTAAAACAGTAGGCATGGGTGGTGATGCAGGAACAATTAAAGATATTGCAGAGGCAGGACTTATCATTATTGTCGGGGCAAATCCGACAGAAGGTCATCCAGTTCTTGCGACGCGTGTGAAACGTGCCCATAAAATTCATGAGCAGAAATTAATTGTAGCTGATTTACGTAAACATGAAATGGCAGAGCGTGCCGATTTATTTGTTCACCCAAGTCAAGGTACTGACTATGTTTGGCTAGCAGGTGTAACAAAATATATTATTGATCAAGATTGGCATGATCAAGCATTTCTAGCTGAAAACGTAAAGAACTTTGATGAATATAAAACAATGTTAGAGAAGTATACGCTTGATTATACAGAAAGTGTAACGGGCATTTCGAAAGATACATTAATAGAAATGGCAAAAATGATTCGTGATGCAGATGGCACATGTGTACTTTGGGGTATGGGAGTAACGCAAAATACAGGCGGAAGTACGACATCAGCTGCAATCTCTAATTTACTTCTTGTAACAGGTAATTATCGTCGCCGCGGTGCAGGAGCATACCCGCTGCGCGGACATAATAACGTACAAGGTGCTTGTGATATGGCGACATTACCAAACTGGCTGCCTGGTTACCAAGCGATATCCGATGATGCACTGCGCGCGAAATTTGAAAGAGCATACGGCGTTTCGATTCCGAAAGAACCAGGATTAAATAACATTGCGATGCTGATTGCTGCAGAAGCAGGGAAATTACGCGGCATGTATGTGATGGGAGAAGAAATGGCATTAGTTGATTCTAACGCGAATCATGTGCAGCACATTTTAGCAAATCTTGATTTCCTTGTTGTACAAGATATGTTTTTAACGAAAACAGCTCGTTTTGCAGATGTCATTTTACCAGCAGCACCAAGTTTAGAAAAAGAAGGAACATTTACGAATACAGAACGCCGGATTCAGCGTTTATACGAAGTTATGCCGCCGCTTGGTGATTCCAAACCAGACTGGTGGATTCTGCAAAAGGTAGCTCGTGCATTAGGTGCAAATTGGACCTATGAACATCCAAGTGAAATTATGGATGAAATCGCATCACTTGCTCCTTTATATTCTCAGGCAACATATGATCGTTTAGAAGGATGGAATAGCTTATGCTGGGGTAGTCATGACGGCAGTGATACACCGTTATTATATGTAGATGGATTTAATTTTCCTGATAAATTAGCTCGTCTATCACTTGATGAATGGGTACCGCCAGTCGAAGCACCGGAAGAATATGATCTATTATTAAATAATGGCCGCATGCTTGAACATTTCCATGAGGGAAATATGACAAAGAAATCGGCAGGTATTTTATCAAAAATGTCAGAGGTATTTGTTGAGATTTCCCCGGAACTAGCGATGGAGCGAAATGTGAAGGATGGAGGTCTGGTTGAACTTGCATCACCGTTTGGAAAAATTAAAGTTCCAGCACTTATTACAGATCGGGTAACTGGAAACGAATTATATTTACCGATGCATGCAACAGTAAATGAAGAAGCAATTAATATTTTAACAGGAACGGCAACGGATCTTTTTACATGTACACCAGCATATAAACAAACGCGCGTCAAAATGCGTGTGCTGCGTGAAAAAGGAAATCGTCCACTTCCTGCTTCCAACCCGCGAAATAAAGAGCGTCATCCGCAAAATGGTGTCGAAGTGCAGAAGAAATGGCAACGAAAACAATATGTATCACTTGTGGATGAAAACTAGGGGGCGAGCATTGTGGCAAAAGAAATTACGATGATTCAAAAAACAGTTGTAACAGAGGAACAAAAGAAACAACAAGTTTCAGAGGGATTATTACAACAGTTAGGAGAGAATCAACAGGCAATTGAAGAAACGATTCATTTGTTAGCACAGCTTCAAAAAGCTGGTTTGTTAGATGCTGCCGTAAGCTTGCTGGCAGCGAAAGAAGATGTTTCGAAAATTGCGATTGAACAACTAAACCGTGAACCAGTAAAAAACGCATTAAATAATGTGATGGGTGCAGGAGAAGCGCTATCTTCAGTAGACCCAGAAGTAACCAAGCAAGTCACATCCAGTCTAGTTACAGGTTTACAATATGCAGCAGATGAATTGGAAAAAGGTAGGAAAACAGGCGTGATGGATTTCTTTAAAGTATTACGAGATCCAGACATAAACCGAGCAATTACATTTGGATTTAATTTTTTGAAAGCATTTGGTCAAGAGCTAGAAAAGAAGAACTAATAAGACAAAGAGCGGTGGCATTAAAATTAACGGGTTCAGTTAAGAGGTTGAAAAATTAAAATGACACACAAATTGGCGTTCAAACTGGCAACAGTTTTAGAACGCCTTTTTTATTGGTTTATCAATCTTTTTTTGAAATTGGCAACTAAATTGACAGGAAAATGTTTAAAGAATGTAGAATTAGGAGTGATTTACAGAGAGAGGATTTAACTTGTCAATTTAGGTGTCAAATTGATTGCCAAAAAACATGTCAAATTAATACGAGGAGGAAACGATGAATTTTCTTGAACCGAAACCACGCCGAGAAAGCGAGGTAAATTAGAACATATCGGAGCAGACAAAAGCCACGGTCAAATACTATACCGAAGAAGAAGTGGTCGATAAGTGCCTGATTTTTTTAAAGGGGGGATAGTGTTGCGAAACATAATAAGTCTGTTTTTCGTTTTCATAATCGGGTGTAGTTTCCTTGTTAGTACAAGTTATGCGAAATGGGCACATGCTTTTGTTGTCTTTGATGGTGGCACTTATATTATTTCAGAAACCCATATTGAACCCAAAGAAATCGGGAAGAAGATAGGTGAGCTTACTAATTATTCGGACAACGAAGGTACTTACAGTGGGAATTTTTCAAATAAATTTCCCCAAGGCACTGAATACTACGAAATTAAAGGTGTTAAAGCAAATGACTCAATTGCGGTTAAAGAAAGTGAAAAATCATTTATAAAAGCAAATTATAATGGTGAATATGCAGGTAGCGGCGAACAAAGCGATAACAAATATAATTGGCAAAATTTATTACCGTACTTTATAGGATTAATTTTGTTGATTGGTGTCATTTATTTGTTTTTAAAAAAAAGAAATAGTCAATAATAAGCCAAAAAGGATGTCAAATGACATTATTTTTATTTTTCTATTTGTTTCTAATAGCTGCCAATTTTATTGCCAAAATAGCTGTTAAATTAAATTTTCCACCTGCTAACTGAACCCGTTACATTAAAATCCATCGCTCTTTTATATGTTTATGAATACTTCCCCACTTAGCAAAGCTTGAAGTGGAGGTTTCTAACGTTTCAACCTAACGGACGATTAACGTTAGTGGAGTTAACACACTAGCGAGCTGTTCCACGCCTAACCCCTCTATCCCGTTTGTCCATGCATTCGGGACTACTTTTCGTAAAATATTAGCCGCAGC
>NZ_FOLV01000073.1 GCF_900112415.1 Bacillus sp. 491mf | reverse complement strand
AAAGCACGATAATCCTTCTGAATCATCGCTTTAAATAATGCATCCAGAAAATGATAATCTACATAAGGTTTTTCTGTAGTTGGTTCTGAAAATAAATTACATTTCACTTCTTTTTGTTTTTCTTTTGGTTTTGTTTTCTCTTTTTGCAATTTCTTTTGATAGGTAAGAAGTTGTGTCTCATTCATCTTCCCAATGTTTTTATCAATTGTATCCAAAACTTCTTTTTGTAAAGGTTGCAATTCCTTATCTTGTGTCAAACCTGTATACACTTGTCGTATATAAAAGTTTGTCGTGTTATACATATTTTTAGCATTTTGGCAAGATTCTTGAAAATAAGAATACATACGATGTCCTTTTTTAATCCAAATCTGAAGAGTTTTATAATTCATTTGATTTTCCGTTGTCATTTTTTCACCTCCTTGTTAAGGGTATTATACAAAAAAGAACGTACGTTTCTATTTGTTTACTTGAAAATAAAATATTTTTTCGATTCACCTCACCACCTTCACATATGTTTAGAGGTGGGAGTCCTCTCGAAAGATATGATAGAATTGACTTTTTCTAAAGATAATACAATAATCATGAAAGAGGTGATACGATGAAAAAGTTATGGACTGTTGTTATAAGCATGATGCTTATGATGATTCTTGTAGTAAGTGGATGTTCAAGTCAGGCGAAGCCGAAAGATAATCAGGCTACACCCACTATAAACGTTAGTGACAAAATTTTAGATGAAATGGAAGGACCACCGAAAAATGGTCATACGCTAGAGCGTCACGTTGGCAAAACAGATGAGCAGTTGAAAGAACGATTACGTACAGATAATGTATCTGCTGCAAGTACATATTATGATAAGGAAACAGCAACAAAAGCGGTAAAAGATACGATAAAGCAGCATGAAAAAGAAATTGAAAAGTGGTTAAAAGAGTCGAAGGAAAACCGTCTTGTATTGAATACGAAGCATAACTTTGCAGTTGGAAAAACGGTATTAAAAAAGAATATGCAAGTAAAGGATGGCCTTCGTAATACAGTGACTGTGTTGCAAAAAGATAAAGGAAGTCAGCTTGGCTTTAAAATTGTTACTTCTTATCCTTCTGAGAAATAAGAAAGGCGGGGAATTTATGTATTCAACATTTCAATATTTTCTTAGAGCGTACTGTACATTAAGTATATATGAAGAAGAAATGACTCATCTTATGCAACAATTTAAAGAGCAAGAAGAACAAGAAACGCAGGAAAAATTATTACAAGAATTTGTTCAAATAGAGCAAAGAGCAGATTGGAAGAAAGTACAGCAAGAAGTTGAACAGTATGGAAATCGTATGTGGAAAATAGAAGAAGTAAAAGGGCATATCAGTAATTTTATTTCTATATTACAAAACAAAAAGGCGTGAATTACGACGCCTTTTTGTATGTGCTTTTTGAAATTTGACCGCTCGAGAGCACTTGCCCATTTTGGGTTACCTTTTTATATGTTACAGCCACAATGCTTTTATCAGTTTCACTTATCACTTTCGAAGAAACCTCTACATTCTTTCCTGTATTTGTACCGAAAATACGAGTAGTTACACTACTGCCGTTTGTGACTGCTTGAATATAAATATATTTCCCCGTATTATTTTTAAATTTTAAATCAGGGCCGTAGTCAGCAACAGCTGCATCTTGGCCAAGAGGTAAGTAATGGACTGGTAAGGAATGATTACTTCGATCTACAACTCCTAAATCAGCGCGTAATACGGCACCGTATAATGTGCTACTTACTTGGCAAACACCACCCCCGGCACTTTGCTCTACTTTTCCGTTTACATATACAGCTGCCGATTTATAACCATGTGCTGCATCTGTTATACCAACGCGGCCGTTAAAACTAAATGTCTCATCAGGCTTAACAAATACTCCTGTTAATGTATTAACAGCACGCTGTACATTAAACGTTTGACTTGAGTTTCTTCCAGCTAGAGGAGTAGAGTATTCAGCAATTACTTCTTGAATCCCCATATTTTTTACATCTTCTGTTGAGCGTTCTGGTTTCACAGCTGTAATGGGAACTTGAATATCTTGTTTATTTGTTTTAACGGCTTCTGTTGTGAGAGTTTTTAATTTCTCCTTATCAACTTTTTCACCATCTTTACTTTCGCTAATAGCAATGGTTGTGCCAGAGATAGATAAGTCGGCATCAACAGGATCTACTAAAGAATCATTATATTTTTCCTTAATAAACGCATCATATTTTGCTGTATTTATAGAAGGCTCTAACTTATAGTCGCGCTTTACCTCACCTGTTTCAGCTTGTTTTCGCATGTTATAACGATTAGTAATATTGCCCTTTTGTTCTTTGAAAATTTTATCTGCAATATCTGTACTGTTATATTCAATTCCTAGCTCTTGCCAAGTATATGTATGTTTTTCGTCCTTTAAGACATAGTTCACAGATTTTTGATTTAACTCATCAATTTTTTGTTGAATGATTTTTTGAACATCTGCTTTCGTTTTTCCGTCTATGGAAACTCCTTCAAATGTTGTGTGGGGTAAAGCGTATGTATCTAACTGATGATTCAATTTGGACACATATTGATAAGCACTAACACTACCAGCACAAAGAAGGACTCCACCAGCAATTGCAGAACCAATAATCAAATTGCGTAATTTCATTCATTTCCCTCCGAAAAGAAGATTTTAAAATTAATATTATTTCTAACGTATAAATGATAAAAGTAGTAATTCTTATACATTAGTATACTATTAATTTTATTACATGTGTAACATTTCGATAAAAAACGTTACATTTTTGTAATATAATTACCTATAATTACATGTATATAGGTTAAAAACTAAAATCCCTTTTTTATCCCGTAAAATCCCGATTGGTGAGAGCTTTCCATCAGTGGAGATAAAAAGGCTCTCCACTGATGGAAGTTTCACTTTATAGGAGGGCAAGAGCATCTGGCTGTGCATAGGGGCGGTTATGAAGTATTCTGCATAGCAGCTACAGAAATTTTATCTGTATTATTAAAAACAAAAAAACAGCTGTGATAAACAGCTGTTTTTCTTCTTATAATTTCTTATGATCTAATTTACCTGTAACACCAAGATGGGTTTGTAGTTCCTTCGTAATATCATGAACGCTCTTTTCATCAGGAACGTAATAGTATATACCATCAACGTATTTGTCTTCGCCTTTTACTTGCAATTTATCAATCTTTAAGCTAGAATCCATTGAATTTTTCGTAATTGCCATCATATCGTCGAAAATTAAATTTGTTTTTAAATCATGATCGACTGCATCAAGTAAGTTGCCGAGTTTATTAATCGAATTTACAGATAATGCTTTTTTAGCAATTGCTTCTAAAACAAGTTGTTGACGTTGACCGCGCATATAATCACTATCAATATGACGTGTTCTTGCTAAGGCAAGCGATTGTTCACCATTTAAGTGTTGGTAACCTTTTTCAAGGTGAATAGCACCTTGATTGTCTTTACTGTCTTGTTCAGTAAATGCAACTGGTACGTCTACATCAATACCGCCAAGAGAATCAACAATTTTTATAAATGATTTAAAGTTAAATTTTACGTAATAATCAACAGGAACATCTAAAAAGCGTTCTACTGTATTAATTGTACTATCCACGCCACCAAATACGTGTGCGTGTGTAATTTTATCTTCTTTCTTTCTCGATGGAATATATACGCGAGAATCACGAGGAATGCTTAATAGTTTCACAGATTTATCGTTTTTATTAATCGTTGCAAGTAACAATGCATCTGTACGAGTTGCACCTCCGTATTCTTTTGCTCGTGTATCACTTTCATCGACACCCATAATTAAGACCGAAATATTATCATTCATCGGTTTTACTGCTTTTTCGCGTTTGTCTGATTTATCGCCGCGACCTAATTCTGAGTAAGCCCCATTAGCAACAGCCTGTGCTTTATTATATATATGGAAGCAATAGCTGCCTCCTCCAATAATCAAAAGGAATAAAGGAACGAGAACAAACCATAATACACGCTTTTTCTTAGAGCGTTTTTGTAATGCTCTATTTATCGTTTCTAAATCAGGTTTCATTAATATTTCTCCTTTAAACAATCAATTCATATATTTTCTTATAATTTAAAAAAACACACACTTTATATTTTACATAAATATAATGAGTTTTCACTATAAATTTTTAATTGACATGAAAATGAAATATATGAAACATATCGTTTTATAAAGATATTTTGAGTTTTTTTTACAAAAAAACAGATGCCTTTATGATGATAAGGCATCTGTTTAAGAATAATTGTATACAAAAAATAAACGAAAAAAAAGATTAAAATTTTTCCAAGTTTAAATCATAACACTAACAATAGTCGCGGATAGAATGCTGACTAAGGTTGCACCGTATAGGAGTTTTAAACCGAATCTGGCAACGACATTTCCTTGTTCCTCATGTAAACCTTTTACTGCGCCTGAAATAATTCCAATAGAAGAGAAGTTTGCAAAAGAGACAAGAAAGACGGAAATAATCCCGACAGTACGAGGGGAGAGTGTACTCGCAAGTTTACCTAAATCCATCATAGCTACAAATTCATTTGTAATAAGTTTTGTTGCCATAATACTACCGGCCGGGACAATTTCTGAGGCAGGTACACCAATAATGAAGGCGATTGGAGAAAAGACATATCCGAGCAGTTGTTGAAATGTAACACCAAAAACAATTGCAAATAAACCGTTAATAGCGCTTATAAGAGAAACGAAACCAATTAGCATTGCCCCAACGACGATCGCGACGCGAAATCCATCTAAAATGTACTCTCCTAGCATTTCAAAGAAAGTTTGCTTTTCTTCTTTAATTTCTAAAATATCTTCTTCATCTTTTACATCGTATGGATTAATAATTAATACAATAATAAACCCACTAAATAAATTTAAGACAAGCGCAGTAACAACATACTTTGGTTCAATCATCGTCATATAGGCGCCAACGATGGACATGGATACTGTTGACATTGCAGAAGCACACAGTGTGTACAGACGATGCTTTGGAATTTGTCCGAGTTGTTTTTTCAAGGTAATAAAAACCTCGGATTGTCCGACAATAGCTGAGGCAACAGCATTGTAGGATTCTAATTTACCAAGGCCATTTATTTTACTAAGGAAAAAACCGATCCAACGAATGATGAGTGGTAAAATTTTAAAGTGTTGTAAGATACCAATTAAGACAGAGATAAATACAATTGGCAGTAAAACACTTAAAAAGAAGGACATTTCGCCTTTGTTTAATAAGCCGCCGAATACAAAGGTTACACCTGCCGCAGCATATTTTAATAACTCATTAAATAAATTTGAAACGGCTGTAATGAGGATTAGACCGACCTGCGTATTTAATAGTAGAAACGTTAAAATTAATTGTACAATAAGCATGAGAATGATTGGTTTGAACTTAATGTGTTTTCGATTATTACTTGCTATAAAAGCAAGAAAAAATATAACAATGAGTCCAAGACCAAATGTGAAAAATTTCATAGTAACCCTCCTTATAGGTAACTTTGTATATAGGTTTTTCATTTCAAAGGAGAATATACAAGAAAGGGAAAGAGAAGATGAATATTACTGCTGTTCACCACGTTGCAATTATTTGTTCCAATTATGAAGTATCAAAAAAATTCTATACAAAAGTACTTGGTTTCCAAGTCTTGCGCGAAGTATATCGAGAAGAGAGAGCATCCTATAAGTTGGATTTGTGTGTGGGGGATACATATCAAATTGAATTATTTTCATTTCCTAATCCGCCAAAGCGAGCAAGCTTTCCTGAAGCAGTTGGACTAAGACACTTAGCATTTTCTGTTTCATCTATAGAAGATGCTGCTTCATATTTGCAGCAGCACGGTATACAAACTGAAAGCATTCGAATTGATGAGATAACTGGAAAACGTTTTGTGTTTTTCCAAGATCCAGATGGCTTGCCTATTGAATTGTATGAGAAATAAAATAAAACTCCCATCAGTGGAAGTTTTTCTTTGTTCTAAGCGGGATAAAAATTTGTGAAATTTATACAGGTTTTCTTGTGAGAAAATGAGAGAAATTAAGGATAGCTAAACTTATCTTACGGGAGGTGTAACTTTAGCTGCCTACAGCTAAGGGAGATATTTGGAAATAGGGAATTTAATATTAGTTGTCGCTTTAATTGCATTAACAGGTTTTTTCGTTGCAATTGAATTTGCGATTGTGAAAGTACGCAGTAGCCGCATTGATCAACTTGTAGGAGAGAAAAAGCGGGGAGCAGTAGCGGCGAAAAAAGTGATTTCTCATTTGGATGAGTATTTGTCAGCGTGCCAGTTTGGGATTACTATTACAGCACTGGGACTGGGGTGGTTAGGTGAACCAACTGTAAAACATGTATTAGAGCCTATATTGATTACACTTCATATCTCTCCTCCAATTGCGAATACTGTATCTTTTATTATTGCATTTGCAGTTATTACGTTTTTTCATGTTGTAGTTGGAGAATTGGCACCAAAAACATTTGCAATTCAAAAAGCAGAGCAAGTCAGTCTCATGTTTTCAAAGCCACTGATTTATTTTTATCGCATTATGTATCCATTTATTTGGGCATTAAATCATGCAGCTCGTTTTGTAGCAGGTTTATTTGGTTTAGAACCGGCTTCTGAACATGAAGTAGCACATTCAGAGGAAGAGCTCCGCCTCATTTTATCAGAGAGTTATGAAAGCGGAGAAATTAATCAAGCAGAGTTTAAATATGTAAATAATATTTTTGAATTTGACAATCGCCTTGCCAAAGAAATTATGGTGCCGCGGACAGAGATTGTTGGATTATATGCAGAAGATGTATTTGAAACACATATTGAAATTATTCGGCAAGAAAAATATACAAGATATCCAGTATTTGGTGAAGATAAAGATGAAGTAATCGGAATGGTGAATGTGAAAGATTTCTTTATTCGCTATATGGATGGAGAGAGACAAGAAGCAAAATCAATCACGACATATACAAGGCCGGTTATTGAAGTAATGGAAAACATACCTATACATGATTTATTGCTCAGCATGCAAAAAAAACGGATTCCGCTTGCCATTTTATATGATGAATACGGCGGAACAGCAGGACTCGTTACGCTTGAAGATATTCTAGAAGAGATTGTGGGAGAAATTCGCGATGAATATGATGAGGATGAACATCCGCCTATTCAACATATTAGCGACAATTGTAAAATCGTTGACGGAAAAGTGTTAATAAGTGAGATTAATGATTTGTTCGGCTTACATTTAAATGAACAAGATGTTGACACAATTGGGGGATGGTTAATGATGCAAGGACAACCAATTGCAGAAGGAGATAGGACTGTTGTTGGTGAATGGACATTTACGATTCTTGAAAAAGATATGCATCAAATTAAGCGAGTAGAGATTAAAAAAATGGAGAAAAAAGGCTGATGAACGAGTCATCAGCCTTTTATATTAGAAAATATTAAACACTGCGTTAAGTTGAAGTAAGCTAATAATGAATAAGAAGATTAAGCTATATTTCATTGTTGTTTTAAATAGCTCTGATTCTTTACCAACGATTCCAACTGCTGCGCAAGCTACAGCAACTGATTGTGGTGATACCATTTTTGCCATTGTACCGCCTACTACGTTTAAGGCAACGAGAGTAGAAGGAACGATATCTAATTGAGCAGCTGTAACTGCTTGAAGGGGCGCAAATAGAGAGCCACTTGATACGACTGAACCAGTTAAGAATACGCCGATCCAACCTAAAATTGGAGACAGAATTGGGAACGCATCTCCAGTAGATGATAAAGCTAATCCGAGAGTTGAAGACATACCAGAATAGTTTGTTACATATGCTAATGCAATTACACTACAGATTGTATAAATTGGTGTTTTTAACTCTTTTAATGTTTCAATAGCTAATTCTTTTATTAACTTACCGTTTACACGGAATACAAGTAAAGATACGATAATTGCAAGTACAATTGCAGTAGTTGTTGATGAGAATACATCTAATTTAAAGACTGCTGGAAATGGTGTATTTGCTTTAACGATTGGCGCTGTTTTCATTACGTGATTGTGCAGGCCAGGTACTTGAAGATTCCATGCTAAGTTACTTAATGCACCATTTGGAGCGAATAAAGCTTTGATTACTTTTAAGTTAAAAATTGTTACAAATGCAGTTAAGAATACAAATGGTGACCAAGCGTATAAAATTTGTTTCATAGTATAACTATGTTTTTCTTGTTTATTTGGTTTATCTTGTGCTGAAGATTTTGGTTGCCACACACGTAAGAATAATGCTAATGCAATCATGCTAACTACAGCTGCGAAAATATCAGTAAGTTCTGCACCAAGGAAATATGTTACAACGAACTGAGTAAGAGCGAAAGAACCGCCGCTTACAAGAATACCTTGCCAAGTTTCTTTAATTCCTTTGAAACCATCAACGATTGCAACAAGTAAGAATGGTAAGATGAAACTAATAAATGGTAAAATTCCAACTGCATGACGGCCAACAGTTAATGCGTCAAGTTGTGTTAATTGAGCGGGTACTGTAACTGGAATACCCATTGCACCCATCGCACCGCCGGCAATGTTAGCAACTAAGCAGATACCTGCTGCTTTTAATGGATCAAATCCCATACCTACAAGTAGTGCTGCTGTAATAGCAACTGGTACACCAAAACCTGCTGCACCTTCTAAGAAAGCTCCGAAAGAATAAGCAATCAATAATACTTGAAGACGAGGATCGCTTGTAATGCTAGAAATACTATCACGAATGACGTTAAATTGTTCAGTTTTTACAGTTAGTTTGTAAAGGAAAATTGCTGCGATAACAATTGTACAAATTGGGTAAAATCCAGCTACTACACCAAATGCAGCGGAGGATACCGCCATAGTTGCTGGCATTTTATAGACAAATATAGAAAGAATGATAGCTAAAATCACACTATAAAATCCAGATATGTATCCTTTCATCTTAAAGACTGTTAAGCATAGTACAAAAAATAAAATTGGAATTGCGGCTACAAGTGCTGATAGCCAAATATTGTGTAAGGGGTCATAAACTTGTGTCCATGTATTCATAATTGCGACATCTCCTATATATAATATGTGAATTTATTCACATTGAATGTGAAATGTTTCACAAATAAATTACATGTTTAGTATATCCTCGTTAAACACTATTGTCAATGTGAAAATAGTATTATCGTTTCGTAGAATCCGTAATTGTAAAAGTTCCGCAGAAATAAAGGGGGGAGGGATATATAGTAAAGAGTATGATGTTGTTTATCCCGCATTAACGGGCAGTAATACTCACACCTCAAAATTCAGCGAAAGCAAAGAAGTTAGGTGGGAGATAAACTGCCCGTAAAAGCCCGATTGGTTCAACTAATAATCAGTGGGGGATGAAGAAAACCCCCACTGATTAAAGTTTCACTTTATAAATCCTTGTATCATTTTTAGCTCGCTACTATAAATTTTTGGGATTTGAATAATTAATCATAAACATTATTATGGATACAAAAAAAATATAACAAAAATGTTGAGAAATTTATTTTCGAAAGGAAGGAATTCCCTAGCAGATACTTTGCTTTTTTTCTAAGCAGTATAGTATAATGTTCAAATATCCAAAGAGAGTTTTCTCTCTATAATAAAGG
>NZ_FOLV01000076.1 GCF_900112415.1 Bacillus sp. 491mf | reverse complement strand
GCGCCGCAGGTCCATCTATAAGTGACAGCCGAAGCCGCCTTTCAATTTCGCACCATGCGGTGCAAAATGTTATCCGGTATTAGCCCCGGTTTCCCGGAGTTATCCCAGTCTTATAGGCAGGTTACCCACGTGTTACTCACCCGTCCGCCGCTAACTTCTTAAGAGCAAGCTCTTAATTGGTCCGCTCGACTTGCATGTATTAGGCACGCCGCCAGCGTTCATCCTGAGCCAGGATCAAACTCTCCAATAAAGTGTTTGTCTAGCATCATAAATAAAAATTGACGTTTCACGTTGTTTGTTTCGTTCAGTTTTCAAAGAACTTATCCGCCGCTCAATTGCGACTTCCTCATGTTAACATCTTTGTTTTTTGATGTCAACATTGTTTTTTACTTCTTTTTTTCATTTCGCTTTCTGCTTTCGTGCAGCAGCGACGTTTATTAATATAGCATGCTCATTATGGATGGTCAACACTTTTTATAAAAAAATTCACATCCTAATTAAACATCAAAACACCGTTAATCATCCAAAAATTCAGAAATTTATGTTATATTATGAACTATAGGAAGGTGAAAGGAATGAGCATAAAATACTCAAATAAAATCAATAAGATTAGAACTTTTGCATTGAGTTTAGTATTTATTGGACTTTTCATTGCATACTTAGGAGTTTTTTTCCGAGAAAACATTCTTGTTATGACTATTTTTATGATGATCGGCTTTTTTGCTGTCATCGCTAGTACTGTTGTTTATTTTTGGATTGGTATGCTATCAACAAAAACCGTTCAAGTTATTTGTCCATCTTGTAGCAAACCAACAAAAATACTTGGACGAGTTGATGCTTGTATGCATTGTAACCAACCACTCACACTTGATCAAAGACTAGAAGGAAAAGAGTTCGATGAAAAATACAATCGAAAAGGTTATAAAATTTAGTGAAAAACTTCTATTTACTTTCTATTTAAAAAAGGAGCTGACTTAAAGCGTCAGCTCCTTAATCCTTGTTATTACTTATTACAGTCTTGGCAAACACCGTAAATTTCTAAACGGTGACTATTGATTACAAAACCCGTTGCTTTCGCAGCTTCGTTCTCAATCTCCTCTAGACCTGTATACGGAAAATCAACAATTTTACCGCATTTTTCGCAAATCACGTGGTAATGGTGACTTGTAACGTAATCAAACCTACTAGAGGCATCACCATAGGTAAGCTCTTTTACAAGCCCTACTTCCTTAAATACGCGCAAGTTATTATAAACTGTCGCAACACTCATATTTGGAAACTTACCTTCTAACGCTTTATAAATCTCATCCGCTGTAGGATGCATCATAGATTCCACAAGGTACTCTAAAATAGCATGACGCTGTGGAGTAATGCGTACACCCGTATTTTTCAACATTTCCAGCGCTTCTTTTAATTCTTCTTTGACCACCGTCATGCACCCCGATTCGATACGGATTATTATTTTATAATTCTTATAAAGAGTGTACTCCTTTTCTTTTCACCCGTCAACATTTCTACTATAACTATGTATTTTATTCTTTAACTTGTTCCAAATTTAATAAACAGTGTAAACATAGTTAATGTGGGTACCAATAGCAGCACCCCACTTCAAAGATATCCAAAAAGCAAAGAGAACAAGTCCCTTCGCCAAATTAAGTTTCATTTTATTTTTAGATGATCCTGCTTCTTTTTATACACTTCCACGAAAAAAGTGCGAGAAAAACTCGCACTTGAAAAATCTTTCATCTGAGGAGGTATGCCCTACACTGTTAACATATGAAAAATCCCCAAAAGTGTATAGTCATATGCCTTGTAATATTTTATTAATTATTTTATTCTGCGTAAATTTCTATTTACACATACTATCTCGTTTACTTTAAGGCCTCTATAGACTTTCTTTAACAAATTCCAACGCTTCTTCTACGTGCCCCTTAACTTTAACTTTTCGCCATTCCTTTACTAACTGTCCTTCTTTATCCACTATAAATGTCGATCTTTCAATTCCCATGTACTCTTTTCCGAAGTTTTTCTTAAGCTTCCATACATCATACAATTCTGCAACTGTATGATCTTCATCAGCTAACAGCAAAAATGGCAAATTATATTTTTCGATAAATTTCTCGTGTCGCTGCAAAGAGTCTATACTTATCCCTAAAATTACACACTCTAATTCTCCAAAAGCTACATGTTGATCACGAAAGTCACACGCCTCAGTCGTACAACCTGGTGTCATATCTTTCGGATAAAAATAAATAACAACGTGTTTCCCTCGAAAATCAGATAATTTAACTTGTTTTCCATTACTTGCTTCTAACGTGAAATCCGGTGCCATTTGTCCTACTATAACCATGTAAAATCACTCCTTCTCTTTTGCCTCCACTATATCAAATATCCTACTATTTTTCATTTTCCATAACTGTCCGCACAACAAATGCAAATGGCATCGTATATCCAATTAGTGCTTCTACAATTGCAATGAAGCGGCCAATTCCAATAGGCGTCACATCACCATATCCAACCGATAACAATGTAATTGCACTAAAATATAAACATATTTCCACAAGGGCAAATGAGTGATTCATTACTAATTCCCCATCTTCTTCTAATACAGAAAAGCCACTTTCTTCTAAAACAACATAACTAAGCGCAAATGCAATAAGTACCGTTGTATAAATAAGAAATAACGAGATTAGATTATACAAAGAAAAAAAACGGTTTGATTCTCCCGCCGAACTCCAGAGCAATTGTATACTTCGTAATACGGCAATCGCAGCAATTAATAAAATCAGCACCCACAACATGTCCTCCACCTCATTTTATTTGTATGAGGACAACGGGGGTTTTATCACATATGAGCGACTTTGAAAAAAGGGATTCCGCCTCCTACCTTTGCTATCGCTTAGAAGAAGGAGACCTTTTCCACTTTATGGTATGATAAAATAGCGAAAAATCAAAAAAATAAAATTTTATGATTTTATCCACATGAAGGGAAATGATTATCATTTTAAGGGGGAATATATAAGCATGTCAGAAAAATGGAATGACGTAGATCAGTATTTTAGTACTAAACTTCATACATCTGATCCTGTTATGGATTCGATATTGAAAACAAATTCAGAAGCAGACTTACCTACTATTGATGTGTCTCCAAATCAAGGTAAGTTACTTTATTTACTTGCAAAGCTTAAAGGAGCAAAAAACATTTTAGAAATCGGAACTCTTGGCGGCTATAGTAGCGTTTGGCTTGGACGTGCTTTGCCAGAAGATGGGCACCTCATTACGCTTGAATTTGATAGTAAGCATGCAAAAGTGGCTGAAGAAAATATAAAAAAGGCAGGATTAGAAAATAAAATTGAAGTAATTGTAGGGCCAGCACTAAAAACATTGCCTACTCTTCAAGAAAAAGGATTTTCTAACTTTGATTTCATCTTCATTGATGCTGATAAACCAAGCAACCCTCAATATTTGAAATGGGCATTAGAACTTTCTAGACCAGGAACAGTTATCATTGGGGATAATGTAGTTCGGAATGGACATGTTATTGATAGTGATAGTAAAGATTTGAATGTGCAGGGTGTCCGTCAATTTATTGATTTATTATCTGAAGAATCACGCATAGATTCAACTGCTATTCAAACTGTAGGTAGTAAAGGATATGATGGGTTTGTTTTTGGAATTGTAAAAGATTAAAAGAATCCTTCTAATATTGGCAGTGTAATGACAAAGGGAAGCCCATCAAAACTAGGCTTCCCTTTTTATCTATCCAAAATCAACAGTGTATTTTAACAGAGCCAAGAAAATAGATGTAGAAATAAAGTGAAACTTTAATCAGTGGGGGTTTTCTTCATCTCCCACCTAACTTCTTTGCTTTTGCTGAATGTTGAGGCGGGAGTATTACTGCCCACGAATAGCGGGACAAACTAATTCCCAGCACCGCGATATCGCTTCACTCCTAAATTCCAAACGAAAAACCCAATTGAAATACAAATAGCCCCAACAAGCGGTGTTACAAACGCATAAGAGTTCCATTCTGTTTTTCCTAAAAAGTACGATGCCGGATACACACCAACAAAAGCAAATGGCAATATAAACGTTAAAACAAAACGAATGACGCGATTATAAATATTCACAGGATAACGTCCGTAGTTTCCGATGTTATACATGAGCGGCATAATCGAACTTCTTGCATCCGACCAAAAGCCAATGCTTGCAAGCGTTACGAAAATCCCGCCATACACGAGCGCCCCGCCTATTACCATCAATATAAATAAAAAGAAATCATACCAGTGAAATGTTAATTGCAGCTGCAATGCAGCATATCCCATTACGCCAAAACCGGTTATTGCACCAAGAAGCGACTCCAATTCCATTCGTTCTAAGATGACTTGGAATAAACTATGAATAGGCCTAGTTAAAATGCGGTCCATTTCCCCTTTTACGATATAACGATCATTAAAATCCCATATATTAAAGAATGAAGAGAAAATCGCAAACGGAACTAGGAAAAAACCATAAATAAAGATTACCTCTTCCCTGTTCCATCCTTTTAATGCTTGTGTATGTCCAAATACAACAAGAATAAAAATTAAGTTTACTGCCTGCAACAATAAGTCGGATAGTAAACCAACAATAAAATCCCCGCGATATTCTAGCTTCGTTTTTATATATTGACTTGCATATTGTAAAAACAATTTAAAATATAACATTCTCTCATCATCCCCCTTGTACAATCAGCCGTTTTCTTGCTGTTTTCCACATCATCACAATTGGAATAATGAGCAGCACTGCCCATATAAATTGAAATAATAACGCTTTATAAATCGCTTCGCCTTGCATTCCTTCCGAGAAAATCATACTCGGAATATAACTAATCGCTTGAAACGGCAGAAACAACATTACTTTTTGTGCCCATAACGGAAAGAAGCTAATCGGGAGTAATAACCCTGAAAACAAATCAATCACAACGCGTTTTGCATACATAATTCCATTATTATTAAATAAGAAGAACGTTAACATTCCTGTCATTAAGTTAATTTGTGTATTAATGATAAAACTAAATAATAATGATAGGAAGAAGTACATCCACGTTTGAACATTCGTTGTAACTTGCAGTGAAAATAATAATGTAACGATGGCCATACCTGGTATGGAGAAGAAAGCAAATCTGAATATCCCTTCCCCTAATCCTTGCATGACTTTCATACCTAAATAGTTATAGGGACGAATTAATTCAACCGCAACCCGTCCTTCTTTAATTTCCATCGCAATCTCCCGGTCAATATTATTAAAATAAAATGCACGGGCCATCCAGGCAATTGCAATGTATGTTGTCATTTGTGTAACGGATAAACTTTCGATATTTTCTTTTCCGCTATAAATGGCTTGCCATAAAAAGTAATATGCTCCGATATTAATTGTATAAATGATAATACCGCTATAATAATTTGTTCGATACGCAAGCATCATTAAAAAGCGAACGCGAATCATTTCAATATACTTACCCATGAATCATGCCCTCTTCATAAATATTACGAATAATTTCTTCTGTAGAAACTTCATTAATTTTCAAGTCTTTAATTGCAAACGATTGGACAACTTTTGAGATCAGAGTTGAAATCATGATTTCTTCATTTGGGATCTTGGCAATCCATGTGTTTTGTTCTTTTCCTTGTGACCAAACAACATCATTATCAGGTATCAACATTGCAAGTTGCTGATAAGAAACAGAGGTTACAAATTGAAAATGAATTTCTTTTTCTGCTCCCCACTGCGTGCGAAGCTTATCTAAAGATCCGTCATACATTATTTTTCCTTCATCTAACATAACAACACGATCACAAAGCGCTTCAATATCTGTAATGTCATGCGTCGTTAATAAAATTGTTGTTTTATAGCGTTCATTCATCTCTTTTAGAAAGTCACGAATTTTTAATTTCACGAGAACATCAAGACCGATTGTCGGTTCATCTAAAAATAACAGCGGTGGATTATGAATTAAAGCCGCTGCTAACTCACAGCGCATCCGTTGTCCGAGTGATAACTTCCGAACGGGCTTATCCAATAACGGACCAATATCCAATGTTTCAATTACATGTTCCATATGTTCTTTATACTCTGCATCAGATACACCATACACTTTTTTTAATAAACGAAATGATTCTTGCACCGCAATATCCCACCAAAGCTGCGAACGTTGTCCAAACACAACACCAATCGTTTTCACAAATTCTTCCCTTTGTTTATGAGGATTCATGCCATTCACAGTAATTTCTCCAGCAGTCGGTGTCAAAATACCTGTTAGCATTTTAATAGTAGTGGATTTACCAGCACCATTTTCTCCAATATACCCAACCATCTCTCCTTGCTTTACCGTAAACGAAATATCATTTACTGCCGGGACAATTTTATAATTACGATTTAATAAATCGCGAAACGCTCCTTTTAATCCTGAGCGGCTTGAATACGATGTAAATTCTTTTCGTAAATCTTTTACCTCAATAACCGTTTCCATTCCGATTCTCCTTTCTGCCTTTCACTCTAGTAAACAGTATCTCTCCTTGTTATGTGCCCAACTATATATTTTTCAACATATAACCTAAAACACAACCCGCTCTCCATTCGCTTGCTCCCTTTGTTTGAAACATCGCATGTGGCAGAAAAAGGCCCTGACCGCTCCTACGCACGGCCAGTTGCTCTCGCCCCCCTAAAAGAAAGGTTTTCCCGTTGTTTTTTTACTTATATAATTATCAATACAATAGTAAAAGCTTCACTTTCGCACAACGAATAGTTTACCCAACCGCAGCAACTTGTACAAACAATACGCCTTTCCAAAAAACATGTTAAAATAATACATAGATTTTTGTAAGGAGATGAATTTTCATGAAGTTCACAAAGTCAGAAGAATTACATAAAGAAGCTTTAGAACATATCGTTGGTGGTGTAAACAGTCCTTCTCGCTC
Organism: Bacillus sp. 491mf; assembly: GCF_900112415.1. Lineage (GTDB taxonomy): Bacteria > Bacillota > Bacilli > Bacillales > Bacillaceae_G > Bacillus_A. The sequence goes on along the minus strand of NZ_FOLV01000076.1, from coordinate 1,630 downwards.
TTATAAAGCAGTTGGCGGCGGTTCACCAGTTGCAATGGAGCGCGGTCAAGGTGCTTACTTTTGGGACGTGGACGGCAACAAATATATCGATTATTTAGCAGCATACGGACCGATTATTACAGGTCATGCTCATCCACATGTAACAGAAGCGATTAAAGTCGCTGCCGAAAACGGTGTGTTATACGGAACACCAACAGCTTTAGAAGTAAAGTTTGCAAAAATGCTAAAAGAAGCTATGCCAGCGATGGATAAAGTACGTTTTGTAAACTCAGGAACAGAAGCTGTTATGACAACAATCCGTGTTGCTCGCGCTTATACAGGACGCACAAAAATTATGAAATTTGCGGGTTGCTACCATGGACATTCTGATTTAGTTCTTGTAGCGGCAGGCTCTGGTCCTTCTACACTTGGTACTCCTGATTCTGCTGGTGTACCGCAAAGTATTGCACAAGAAGTCATTACAGTTCCTTTTAATAATGTAGATACATTAAAAGAAGCTTTAGATAAATGGGGACATGAAGTTGCAGCGATTCTTGTAGAACCAATCGTTGGAAACTTCGGTATTGTGGAACCAAAACCAGGCTTCCTTGAAAAGGTAAATGAACTTGTTCATGCAGCCGGTGCATTAGTTATTTATGATGAAGTTATTACAGCTTTCCGCTTTATGTATGGCGGTGCTCAAGATTTACTTGGAGTAACACCAGACTTAACGGCTCTTGGCAAAATAATCGGCGGTGGGCTTCCAATCGGTGCTTACGGCGGGAAAAAAGAAATTATGGAGCAAGTTGCGCCGCTCGGTCCTGCGTATCAAGCAGGTACAATGGCCGGAAACCCAGCTTCTATGGCTGCTGGTATCGCGTGCTTAGAGGTACTTAAGCATGAAGGAGTATATGAAAAACTAGATGAACTTGGAGCAATGCTTGAAAAAGGTATTCTAGAACAAGCAGCGGCGCATAACATCGATATTACAGTAAATCGCCTAAAAGGTGCTTTAACAGTATACTTTACAACAAATACAATCGAAGACTACGATGCTGCACAAAATACAGACGGTGAAATGTTTGGTAAGTTCTTCAAACTCATGCTTCACGAAGGAGTTAACTTAGCACCATCTAAATATGAAGCATGGTTCTTAACTACAGAGCATACAAAGGAAGACATTGAATATACAATTGAAGCAGTTGGCAGAGCATTTGCTTCCTTAAAATAAAGTGAAACTTTAATCAGTGGGGGTTTTCTTCATCCCCCACTGATTATCAGCCCTCACCAATCGGGCGCATGCCAGAAGTTTATCTCCCGCCTAACTTCTTAAGAAAAGCGGAAGCGGCTCGCTCAGAATCGCAGGACGCCCACGCCCCTGACAAAGAGGCGCTTTTTGCCTCGTCCGAGGGGGCGAAACGGCCGGAGATTCTAGCCGCTAGAGCTGGACAATGCTTTTACTGAATTTTGAGGCGGGAGTATTACTGCCCACGAATAGCGGGATAAAATTATAAAAAAACAGAGGCAATCCTCTGTTTTTTTATTTTTACTATTTCATAAATTACACAACAATAGTATAATTATTCATAATTCTCTATCTTCAACCGATCATAAAGAGTTATCCTTCTACTCTTCAGCAGTGTTTCACTTT
>NZ_FOLV01000090.1 GCF_900112415.1 Bacillus sp. 491mf | reverse complement strand
TTATCGTTGTAGAAAATTTGAACATTCGTAACATGGTTAAAAATAGAAAATTATCGAAGTCTATTTCTGATGCGGGGAATGTTTCGAAACATGCTTGCTTACAAATGTGAAAATCATGGTGGTGTACTCATTAAGGTAGAACCAAAGTATACTTCACAAGACTGTTCTGTTTGTGGGAATCGTGTGAAGAAGTCTCTCTCTATTCGTACTCACATTTGTACAAAATGTGGAACGGTATTGGATAGAGACTATAACGCGAGCCGGAACATCTTACAAAAAGGGTTAGAAGAATTGCCTATCACAAACTAAGTCTACAAACTGTAGGGCAAGGTTATGTCCGAACAGTATAATCTACGCCTGTGGAGACTGTGTAAGACGCAGTGGGTCCCCCCGCTATGCAACGGTCTATGAAACAGGAAGCCTCTTCTTCAATCAGACCGTAAGGTGGATAAGGAGGGGTTATTCACTCAAAATCCTATCCTGAAAAGCTGGACTTTATTCTCTCCTGGTATTAATGAGTAAAAGGAAATTCGTATTGAAATGGGGAATAATACATTACTATTTATTAATGAGGAAGAAAAGACAAAACGAATGACATTAATTTAATAGAATGAGGGGGAATTATTTTGAGTAATCGAGTTTTAAACCTTACTAAAGCAATTCATAACATAATAGATGAACAATTTTCTGGAGCTATTTACATCAAGGATAACGATGAAATCTTATTTGAATCAGCATTTGGTTATGCGAACAGGGCTGATCAAACATTGAATAATGTTCATACACGTTTTGGAATTGCATCTGGCTGTAAGTTGTTTACAGCTATTGCGATTTGCCAACTCGTTGAAAAAGGTCTACTATCATTTGACACTCGTATTGAAGATTGTTTGAACATAAAATTTCCGTATTTTAACAAAGACATAACAATTCATCACCTTTTGACTCACACTTCTGGAATACCGGACTATTTTGATGAACAAGTAATGGATAACTTTGAAGACCTCTGGAAACAAACACCTATGTATCTTTTGAATGAAGTGAAAGATTTTCTGCCTTTATTTCAAAAGGAGAATATGATGTTCCAACCTGGAGATAAATTCCACTACAATAATGCCGGATTCATTGTTTTAGGTTTAATCGTAGAACAACAATCAGGACTTTCTTTTACCAACTATATTGAATCAAATCTCTTCCGACAATGTGGAATGAATGATTCAGGATATTTTCCTTTAGATCAACTCCCTAAAAACACTGCCTATGGGTACATAGATAATAAAGATGGAACATGGAGAACAAATATCTACTCTATTCCGATAAAAGGTGGAGCTGATGGGGGTGCTTTTACTACATCATCAGATATGATCAAATTTTGGGAAGCTTTGTTTAATCATCAGCTTTTGAGTAAAGAGTGTACAGAAATACTTTTGAATTCACAAATCCATGTTAAAGATGGGGTAGATTATGGATATGGACTTTGGATCACTAAAAGTGAAGAATCTATAATTAAGTATCATGTAATGGGATATGACCCTGGCGTAAGCTTCCATTCTGCTTTTTATCCTAAGTCAGGAATCAAGATAGCGATACTTTCAAATAAAAGTTCAGGATCCTTTGAAATAATGAAGAAGATTGAAGGGATTTTTGAGATATAATCAAACTTTTTTATAAGAAAACGATTCAATTGAATATATTAAAAATGTTTTTGATCAATCTTTTTTCAAAACATGCTTTTTCTTTTTATTCGTTTATCAAGGCAATTAGTATCAATTTGAACAAACTTTATTTTAAAGCAACAGTATATAGGAGCTTTGCCATATGCAAGGATTAAAACAAAGGGAGAAAGCAAATAGCGGTTATGTTGTACTCTGCATAGCAGCGACTTATATGTCGGAAATATATAGACTGGTGATAAACAAAAGGCTTATTGATAGAAAATGAGCCTTTTTATATTTTATTAGAAAAACATATTGACGTTTAATATGAAAGAGTGTAGTATTAAACGAGTCGCTGATGCAACAAAGCAGAAAGCGAAAACGAAATGAAAAACTTAGTTGACATCGAATAACTGAGATGTTAACATAAGGGAGTCGCTGATTGAGCGGCAAACAAGTTCTTTGAAAACTGAACGAAACAAACAACGTGAAACGTCAATTTTTATTTATGATGCTAGACAAACACTTTATTGGAGAGTTTGATCCTGGCTCAGGATGAACGCTGGCGGCGTGCCTAATACATGCAAGTCGAGCGAACCGATTAAGAGCTTGCTCTTAAGAAGTTAGCGGCGGACGGGTGAGTAACACGTGGGTAACCTGCCTATAAGACTGG
>NZ_FOLV01000077.1 GCF_900112415.1 Bacillus sp. 491mf | reverse complement strand
AGCATCTAAGCATGAAGCCCCCCTCAAGATGAGATTTCCCATAGCGTTAAGCTAGTAAGATCCCTGAAAGATGATCAGGTTGATAGGTTCGAGGTGGAAGCGTGGTGACACGTGGAGCTGACGAATACTAATAGATCGAGGACTTAATCAAATAATATGAAGCAGATGTTATCTAGTTTTGAAGGAATATACCTTCAAAAGTCTGGTAATGATGGCAGAGAGGTCACACCCGTTCCCATACCGAACACGGAAGTTAAGCTCTCTAGCGCCGATGGTAGTTGGGACTTTGTCCCTGTGAGAGTAGGACGTTGCCAGGCAAAAAACCTAAGTCAATTTGACTTAGGTTTTTTTGTGTTTGTGTATTTTAATTGTTCACTTTATGTAAATTTTTTAATGGACTCTATATTGACCCACTAACTTCTCTTCACCCATCCGAACAAGACGTTTTGTGATCTCTCCTCCGACAGAACCATTGGCACGTGCAGACGTTTCAGGACCAAGTGTGACTCCAAGTTCACGAGCAATTTCATATTTCATTTGCTCAATTGCACTTGTAGCACCTGCAATAAGAATTTCATTTGTATTATAACCGTGTCTTTGAATATTCATAATTACACCTCCTTTATATTTGTATATAATGTGCTCTTAATTGCGATGAATATACATGTTATACTCAATATTTTTATTTTCGTTTTGTGTTCTCCTCAGAAGATTGTGTTTCATCTTTATGTTCTACCGATTTTTAATTCGTGGCACATTCATTTCTTCTCTAAGTGAACTCTATATTTTTACTCTTCTATCTCTTAACGTATAAATTCTTATGTATTACATATTAATCTCTCTTAATTAAACATGAATATGCAATATGGTAACTCCTTCTAACTTCGGTACGTTATTCACAAGCTAGGGTATCAATTATTCGAACAAAAAAGAAGGCTTTAGCGTAAATGTGAACGAATAAAATAACGAAAAACTTCTAAGGGGGATATAGCAATGTCGCAATCATTATTGGCTGGAATGGAAGGTGTATTTATACCAGTCAAAGATCCAAAAATTTCAGCGAAATGGTATGAAGAAAAACTAGGATTTAAACTTATTTATATTGAGAACGAAGCTGCAGTTATGAAAATCGAAGAAGGGTCACAAACAGTAGTATGTCTTGTAAGAACTGTTAATCATCAGCCAATGAATTTTCCTGAGAATAACTTTGGAGTAGGGAAATATTATAACTTTATTCCGAAAGATATTAATGAGACTTACCGACTGTTAATTGAACGTGGTGTCAAAGTAAATCCTATTAGTGGAGAAGGGACTACTAAATTCTTTACATTTTTTGATCCTGACGGAAACCCTTTAGGTGCCTGTCAATAAATCTATATAATGCTTATTATGTGAATGAAAAAATCCCTTCAGAACTTCTGAAGGGATTGCTTCAAGGTTTTGCGATACTTTAGTTTTTATTAACAAAAAGTGCTTTCATATGCAGGAAACACTTTGTAGTCTACAACTATTTTTTCATGAGGCACTACTACTTCTTGATGAGTAGCTAAATCAATGAATATCCACTCTTTTAAAATAGAATATTGTTGCGATGAAGCCAATAATAGCTGTAGCGGCAATGATCACATAAGAATATTCTGGTGGATATGTTGGTTGGAGTTTGTTATTTACGATATCTATTGTTGCCGCCCAAGGGAATAGATCTTTATGTTCTGAATTGGCGGTCATAACATTTATCATTGTAATAACGATGGTTAATATAATAGGTGACACATATGTTTTCATTATAAGAGTTAGAAATACAATAGGAGTGGATAAGATAAAAAGAAATCCGCCCCCTATTAAAAACTTCATGAAAGACTGTAGAATTAATGCATTACTTAGACCAGGAAAGCTTCCTAATAATCCTAATAGTAGAGTTAATCCCCAAGAAACCATAGTCAATATCATAATCCAAATAAAAAGGAGAATAAACTTGCTAATGATAAATCTAATACGTGATACAGGGATCGTTAATAAATTTTTTAATGTGTTTTCTGTATACTCACGGTTAAAGAGATAAGCAGTGACAACTCCGTATAAAGGAACTCCAATTACTAAAAGGGTATATAGATGGGCGTCAGTAAATAAATCGGTAAACAGAATAGCTTTAGTAGGCTGTTTTGTTTTTACGTGTATATATGATGCGACTACTATCATAAAAGGCGCTACAGCTGCCCCGATAATACTAATTAAGAACATATTAGACCGTTTCAATTTTAATAGTTCTGTATATAGTAGATTAACCAATTGTCCCACCTCCAACCAATTTGGTGAAGTAATCCTCTAATCGGTCTTCGCTCATTATAATTTTTAATACTTCAATATCGTTTTGAACAAACATTTTATTAATTTGTCCTTGTTGTCCGAAGTGAGAATAAACGCGAATATTTCCTTCGTCGTGTACTTCATAATCAAAAATATGAAATTGTTTTTCTAAAAGCATCGCGGCTTTATTATCTTCGTTTACTTGAAATTCTAAGTATTTACGATTTGTTTTTCGAAGTGTATCGAGAGAAATCTCTTCTAATAACTTCCCTTCATGAATAATTCCCATATGATCAACTAGCTGTTCGACCTCAGCTAAAATGTGGCTGGAAATTAATATTGTTATATTTCTTTCTTGAGCTAAAGATTTAATAAGCTTGCGCATTTCTTTAATACCAATTGGATCTAAACCATTTGTCGGTTCATCAAGTATTAATAGTTCTGGATAGTGGAGAAGGGCTCTTGCGATTCCTAGCCGTTGTTTCATTCCTAAAGAATATTTACCTACCAGCTTTTTTGTTTCATGCTGCAAGCCGACAATTTCTAGTGCTTCTTCAATAGCATTCTTTTTATGCACTCCGATTATTTTTGCGTTAATTAATAAGTTCTCTCTCGCAGTAAGGTTTTCATAAAAACCTGGAACTTCAACGATAGAACCAATTCTTCTTAAAATTTCTTTTTGATTTTGAGAAAAATCCTCTCCAAATATCTCGATTTTTCCGCTTGTAGGCTTTATGAGACCTAATAGCATTCGAATAGTCGTTGTTTTACCTGCACCGTTTCGTCCGATGAACCCATAAATGTCCCCTTGATTTACTGTTATATTGAGATTATCCACTGATTTTTGATTGCCATAAATTTTAGTAAGATTTGTAGTTTTTATAATTGCGCTCATTTTGGAACACCCACTTTCTATGACATCTTACTTACATAATAAAAAGGAGGATTTAACTGTGGCTTAATCATTTCTTAACTATTTCTTAAAAGTAGTTTGCTTTGGAATGGAAAAGCCGAATGTAGTTTGCTCCCATGGGATGCTTTCTACCCATATGTCTCCGTCATTTTTTTCGACGAGAGCTTTTGCGATAGCGAGTCCCAGACCACTACCACCATGTGAAGCATTCCTTGATTGGTCACTTCTATACATTCTTTCAAATACGTTTTCTAAATCGTTATTTGAAATTCCAGGTCCTTTGTCCCAAATGAGTAGTTGGTATGCAGACGTGGTTTCTAGTAGTTCTATTCCCACTACCTTCCCAGTTTTCCCGTAATATATCGCGTTTTTTATGAGGTTACCTATAATTCGTACAAGACTAAGGGGATCCGCTGTAATAGGGCAAGGTGTTTCTGGAATATGAACTTGCAATTCTATGTTCTGTTTTGATAGTTCAGGTAAAAATTCAATTAGCGATTCTCTAGTAATCTCAGCAAAATCGAGAGACTCTTTCTTTATAGGAAATTCATCTGCATCTAGCTTAGCCATATTAAATATTTGATCAACTAACTGTTTCAAGCTGTTTGATTTCTTTGAGAGTATTTCGAGATATTCTCGTCTTTCATCTTCTGAAGAAGCAATCCCATCTTTTAAAGCGTCAACATATCCAATAATGGAAGTAAGGGGTGTTCGAATATCATGTGAAATACTAGATAAGAGCTGTTTTCTAGCCTCTTGCGATTTTCTAGCATCAACTTGTACCTTTTCTAGCTCTGTAATCAATTCATTTATAGAAAAAATGACATCATCTAAAGAATTATCATTGGTTGTGTATAGCCTTGTATGTAAATTCCCATGAATCGCTCGTTGTAAGCTAGTAATAATAGACTTTCGGCTTTGAATAAAGTGGGTTCTTATTAAGAAAAGACTTATCGTGATAAGAAATAATACCGTAAATAAAATGAGTTTAAATATATGACTCATTTCAATAAATAGAAGTATCGTAATAATGATTAGCTGAAATAAAATCAGATAGAGAACTTTATCGTTTTTCATCTTTTTCACCTACAAATTTATAACCGATACCCCATACAGTTTGAATAAATTTAGGGTTTGAAGGGTCTGCTTCGATCTTCTTTCTAAGCTTTCTAATATGTACCATAACTGTATTATCATCTTCTATATAGTTACTGTCCCAAACGTTGCGAAAGAGTTGCGTTTTCGTAAATACTTGTTCGGGGTTAGAAGCGAAAAACTTTAGTAACTCTAGTTCTTTCGCTGTTAAAGCTATTTCTTCTTCATCTACAGTAACTGTGTATTTTTTCAAATCAATGGTTAGCCCTTTGAACGAAATGACTGTTTGTTCATGAAGGGTAGCGTCGCTTCCTAATACTAAAAAACGTCTCATAAGGGCTTTTACTCGTGCCACTACTTCATGAATACTGAAAGGTTTTGTAATATAATCATCTGCGCCTATGCTTAATCCTAAAATTTTATCTACTTCATGATCTTTAGCAGTAAGCATTAATATAGGGATGTTTGTTTGCTCTCTAAGTCTTTTGCATACTTCGATCCCATCTATTTTCGGCATCATTAGATCTAATATGACGAGGTTATATTGGTTTTGCTTAAATAAATGAAGAGCTTCTTCACCATCGACTGCTGTATCTACTGTATAGAATTCTCTTTCAAGGTATTTTTTTAACAAATCTCTTATTTCTTTTTCATCATCAGCTATAAGTACGCGAACGGTCTCCATTGTTTCACCTGCTTCTAAATTGGGATTTGGTTGTATGAATTAATTATATACTATGAATTGGTGAAATAAGGTAGATTATAAACTCAATTACGATGATGACTATATTTATCCATAATAAATAGCCTATTTTGGAAAAAGGTTGATCCAAACAGGCTACTTCTTTTATTCTAATGTGAACTTGTTTTATATATGTACAGTCGTCTTAATCTATCTTTGGATCATACATACCATTTTGAATCATATAATACTCCATCGCTTGGTTTAACCATTCCTCTTCCTCTTTTGTGTATGGAGAAGGAGTCATGTTTTCAAGTTCTTCTTTTTCTAATTCTTCTATATCTTGTATAGCGTACATCGCTTCTTTACCAACAAATTTAAGCGTTGTTTTCATATGTTTATCCATTAACTCTTGTACCTCGGGAGTATGAACTGGTCTTCCTGTTAATCTTTTTACTTCCTTAGACAACTTGATAAATTCTTTATCTAATGCGATCATTTCTTCCTCAGGCTTGTTAAATAACCAATCAGCTATTTCTTTTGATGTATGTTGTTCAATCCATAGTTGTTGGTGTTTTTCTGCTTGCATGCTGTTTATTAAACTCATTAAGATTGTACTGTCCACTTCTTCTTTATCTTTTATCAATCGAATCGTACGATTAATCGCTTTTAGCGCCGTTTCGATTTGTTCTTTTTTCTGTTCAAAAGCCCTTTTTTGGTTTTGTAGCGTATCGTGTAAGGTTACGTTCAAACTAGATTCATTCATCATTTTACTAATTTGGTCCAAGCTATAGCCTAAAAATTTAAAACCAACAATTTTTTGCAGCGTAAGCACGTCCTGCTCGGTGTATTGGCGGTGACCAGAATGAGGGTACTTTTCAGCTTTGAGTAACCCAATTTCATCATAATAATGTAATGTTCGTATGGATGTCCCGGTCTTTGTAGAAAATTCTCCGATTGAATATGTTCTGTTAATACTCATGCTATATCTATCTCCTTTTCTATATCAATTTGGTTACTTTGAACATACAGCCTCACGTAACTGTAGGTGCAAGTAAAACTTCAATAGATTTGAAATAAGGAGACGCTTTATATTTTTTTGTACCGGCTAATAACTTCCAGCGCTTTTTCCCGTACAAATTGTATTAATTCTACAGGCTCCTCTATTAATATTTCCGCCCCAAGACTAAGGAATAGTCCTCCGATAAATGGTATATCTGACTCTCTAAACTGTTCTTCGATTACTCCTGTACCATTAGAGATAACTTGAATCCATTCCCCAATAGGATGAGGATCTAGCATTTTACAGCCTTTTTTAGTTAATGTTGCTCGCAAAGTAAGTTCTTTTGGTGAGGCTTCTGTTTGATTTAACCATTGTGGAATGGTCATATCTACTGGAATTGGCTCTGAGAAATCGTGTTGTATTTTAAGGGAAATAATGCGATCGACTCGAAATGGTACATTCTTTTTTCGTTTATAACAAAATGCAGGGGAGTACCATATTCCGTTAGCTAGAACGAGTCCATAAGGAAAGATTGTTCGGATTGAATATCCGGACCGGGATTCATACTCTATTTGCAGGTGTTTTTTGTCTAATGATGCTTGTAAAAGTTCTTTGAGGTAATGGTTTTTAAAGCTTCTTTTCGGAGAATCAATAGCTAGTCTATCTTGTAATGTCTCAATTTTTTGAAGCATCTCTACAGACATACCGGAACGGATTTTAGTAATGGTTGATATAATTTCTTGTGTAAAAGGTCCATCCTCTAAAAGTTTATAGGATAGCAGTAATCCTGTTGCTTCTTCTGGTGTTAATGAGATAGTAGGAAGTTTTTGCTCCCTTATAAGTGTGTAGCCACCATTTGGCCCGGGGGAAGAAAAAAGAGGGACACCCATTTCGCTTAATAGATGTAAATCCCTAAGTATCGTTCTTTTGGATACTGAAAATTCATTTGCTAATTCTTGAGCGGTAAAGCGATGTTTTGTATTTAGTGTAATTAATAGCTCAAATAATCTTCCTGTTCTAGACATAAAAATATCTCCTGGTATTAGTGACATTGTTTGTCATCAATATACGATAAAATAAATGAGAAGTCACGAAGTTCCCTTCATGAACTAGGGGGAATAAAGGGGGATTAGGGAATGAAAGAATACACGGTAAATACAAAGGGAGTAAAAATTAAAGCGTATGAGTATAGCCAGAATGGTGAGCCAATTTTATTCCTGCATTATATGGGAGGAAGTGCAGCTATTTGGCGAGGTATTGTTCCAAAGTTTACAGAAGAATATCGTGTAATTGCTATCGATATAAGGGGACATGGCAATTCGGATCATCCTGAAAATGGATATCAACTTGAAACTTTAGTTGAAGACATTCGAGAGGTGCTAGAAGTTCTCGGCATTCATAAGACCCATATAGTAGGAAGTTCGCTTGGTTGTGATGTTGGTACAATGTTTGCATCCATGTATGCAGATAGGGTTATTTCCTTAGTTAATTCTGAAGGAGCTTTAGTCAATCATTCAGGAGATGGCGGCTTGTATACTGAATCGAAAGAAGAGCATGTAAATAAATACTTTTCTAATCCGGAGCAGGAATTTGATTCAAGAGAAGATTTGATACAGTATATGAAAAAGACATGGCTGCCATGGAATACGAACAGAGCTTTAGTTATGGAGGACTATAAGCCTCGAGAACTTCCGAATGGAAAAGTGACGTTTGTGTCTAAGAAGGAGAATATGAGACAGATTGCGGAAGATCTTTATGATAGAAGGTTAGAGGATTTGTATGATCATGTTCAATGTAGAGTATTATTTCTACCAGCAGAAAAAGAAGGGGACCTTAATAAGAAATTAGCATTCATAAAAAATGTTGAATGTAAATTAAGTGAAAGTAAAACAGTTGTAGTTCCTGGGTCGTCTCATGCTATGATGTTTGATCATGCAGCGGAATTGGTTCGTGAAATTAAGGTTTTTTTGAATTCTTCCTATAAGTTAACGTAATTGTGAATTGCTGTCGGTTTTATCCCGCATTAAGGGACAGTAACCCCCCGCCTCAAGATTCCGAAAAAATCGAAGAAGATAGGTGGGGGATAACTGTCCGTAAAAGTCCGATTGGGCGGTTTTTTATCAGTGGGGGAGTATTCATCTAAATTCACTTTGATTTTTTACATATAAGTGGCAGCTACACAAAACAAAATAATGTAACTAGGAATATCAAAAAAATTAAAAAAGCTATTGACTATTATTGTATAGAGGAGTAATATTATACGAGTCGCTGCTGCAACAAAGCAGAAAGCGAAAATGAAATAAAAAACTTAGTTGACATTGAATGACTGAGATGTTAAGATAAGGAAGTCGCAATTGAGCGGCGGATGAGTTCTTTGAAAACTGAACGAAACAAACAACGTGAAACGTCAATTTTTATTTATGATGCTAGACAAACACTTTATTGGAGAGTTTGATCCTGGCTCAGGATGAACGCTGGCGGCGTGCCTAATACATGCAAGTCGAGCGAACCAATTAAGAGCTTGCTCTTAAGAAGTTAGCGGCGGACGGGTGAGTAACACGTGGGTAACCTGCCT
>NZ_FOLV01000080.1 GCF_900112415.1 Bacillus sp. 491mf | reverse complement strand
GCTTCAGTTTCATTATGCGTGATGACGTACTAGCGCGCACAATGCGACATATAGAAGAAATCGGCTGTTTTACAAAGTAGAGCAACCGATTTCTTTTTTATTTTTACGGAAGTAGGTTTGTTAGTACGGGATAAAGTGAAACTTTAATCAGTGGGGGTTTTCTTCATCCCCCACTGATTATCAGCCCTCACCAATCGGGCTTTTACGGGCAGTTTATCTTCCACCTAACTTCTTAAGAAAAGCGGAAACGGCCGGAGATTCTAGCCGCTAGAGCTGGACAATGCTTTCGCTGAATTTTGAGGTGGGAGTATTACTGCCCGTTAATGCGGGATAAACCACTACTATGCAGAACACAACATGCTCGCTACTTTCTCCCTTTGTTTTAAACCTCGCCCGAGGCAGAAACAGGCCCTGCCGCTTCTATGCATGGCTAGACGCTCTCGTCCCCCAAAAAAAGAAAAGTTCTTTATATCTGTTTTTCAACTTGTATATAGTTATTGCATCTCTTACCAAAATTGCTTATGATTTCAATGGAATAATAGAATGCAGGAGGAAGTTATGAGGAAAAACGATATTCATTTTTTATTTTTGCTCATATTTATTTGCTTGATTAGTAGCTGTAGTAAGGCAAAGAATGTGGAAAAAGAAGTATGCAAAACAAAGGAAGAGTGCTTAAAAACTGGGGATGCATTCCTGAGTAAGGTTAATGAGAACATGCAGGGAATCTCTGAATTAGAAAAATATACAGAAGTAGAAGATAAAGAAAAATTAGCGGTGTATGAAGATCAAAGACAAGATGATGAACGTTACTTCTTTTTAGCATCTTATTATATTGATAATAATGAATTAGTAGATCCATATTTTGAAAAGCTAGATAAGAAAAGACTTCAAAAAGTTTTTGCTGATGATAAAGAGGCAAGGGAAGAAATTAGCGCATTTCATAAGGATACGGATTATCACGAAGCATTATGGGAAATGTACAGTGTGTTAATACCAGCAAAATATAGAGAGAATATAAAGGAATTTGACATTGTATCGGATGGATATAATAATATTGTTGCTCATGTGATACAAAATGAAGATCATCCTGAAAACTGGGTATTAAGTTTAGATGCATTAGATTCCGACGTTAATATAAACGAAGTGATGAAAACGTTAATTCATGAAACGACTCACGTGTTAACGTTAAATAAAACGCAAATTCCTGTGGATAAGAAGTATATAAAAGATGTTACAGAAGAAAAGGACATTTCCGCATATGAAGCGAAATGTACGACGCTGTTTTTAACAGAAGGCTGTACAAAGAAAGAGTCGTATGTGAATCAATTTTATGAACAGTTTTGGAAACCACTTGAAGGTGAATGGAAAGAGAAGGAAGTAGAAACTGATGTGGAAGCGCAAGTGCAGTTTTTTAAAGAACATGAAGACAAATTTGTTACTGAATATGCAACAACGAACGTGGCAGAAGATATTGCTGATACATTTACAGCATTCATTTTACAGGATTCTACTAAAGTGAAAGAGTCAAAAGAAGTAAAGTATCAAAAGATCGCTTTCTTCTATCAATTCCCAGAGCTTGTGAAGATGCGAGCGGAAGTGCTAGCAGGATTGCAGCAAATTTCGGAGGAAGTGGAAGAGGCTTAGGATGCAAAAATAGTAATCTTGCAATCCGTAGAATGATGCGTGAAAAAAATGTCGAATTAACTCGAAATTTGTTATAATTTAAATGTAGTTTTAGGATGTGATTGATAGAGGAGATGCGAGCCTCTTTGTTTTAGTAAGAGGAAAGAATCTATAAATACATCCAAAATCTAAAGAAAAATACATAGCTGAATGGAGAAGAAAATATGAATCAAGAGTTAGCAGGGTTTTGGAGAAGGTTTGGAGCCAATATTATCGATGGATTAATATTAGTTCCATTTTTGGTGATTTTTAGGGTGTTTAATGTGTCTGAGGATGCATCAGATGCAGTAGCGAGCCTTTTACACACGCTATACTACTTAATCGTTCCTATTGCATGGGCAGGATTTACAGTAGGTAAGAGAGCGCTAAACGTTCGAATTGTACGTATGGATGGGGAGAACATTACAATTTGGACTACGTTAAAACGTTACCTATTAGGTGGAATGGTATATACATTTACGCTTGGCATTGCTGTTATCGTAAGTGCGTTTATGATTGCGCTGCGAAAAGATAAACGTTCTATTCACGATTTAATTGCGGGAACACAAGTTATTCGTGATTAATAAGAAAGCAACCTACATTGTGTTAGGTTGCTTTTTTCGTGCGCGTAATAAACTTTTCAAATGCTGCGACAAGTACATACATAAGCGTGGCGAGAATACATGTGAGAAGTACGCTCAGCAAGACGAGCGTAAAGTTAAAGACTTGAAAACCGTAGCTAATTAAATAGCCGAGTCCTTCTTTTGAAATGAGCAGTTCACCGAAAATGACCCCAACCCATGAGAGACCGACATTTACTTTTAATGTGGAAATAATCGCTGGGAACGATGCTGGTAAAATCACTTGTTTATAACATTGCCATTTGTTTGCGCCAAAGGTTTGCATAACTTTTATATAATTGGCGTCTACTTCTTGAAAAGCGCTATAAATGACAAGGATTGTAACGATGATGGAAATGATGACACCCATCGCTACAGCTGATGAAATATTTGGCCCAAATATGACGATAATGATGGGGCCAAGCGCTACTTTTGGCATTGCGTTTAAGACGACAAGGTACGGATCGAGTACACGAGCAATGAATGGGCTCCACCATAAAAAGGTGGCGATGCACGTACCGAGAAGTGTACCTAGGATAAAACCGAGACATGTTTCAAGGAGTGTTGTATATATGTGCGGCCAAAGGGAATGATCTTGCCACTTATCAATGAGTAAATGAAAGATGCTAGAAGGCGAGCTAAATAACAATGGGTCAATCCACTCGTTTCGGCTAGCAATTTCCCATAATGCGAAAAAGAGGATGAGCAGGAGCAACTGCAGCGCTCGAACAGCAATTGTCCGCTTTGTTTCACGTTTTTGAAAGCGTTGATGAAATTCTTTTATATTATCCAAGCTGTTCCAACTCCTTCCATATTAACTGGAAGAATGAAGGGAAATCATGGTGCTGACGTGCTTCAAATGGCGTGAGGGAACGAATCGTTTCTGGTACTACAAACACTTTCGCAATGCGACCTGGTTTTGCTTGTAGTAAGTATATGCGGTCGCTCATCGCAATGGACTCTTCAATGTCATGGGTAACGAGAAGTGATGTTTTCTTATATTCTTTTAAAATAGAAAAAACGAGTTCTTCTAATTTTAATTTTGTTTGATAATCAAGAGCAGAGAATGGTTCATCGAGTAATAATATTTTCGGATTTGTGACTAGTGTTCGAACAAGAGCAGCGCGCTGGCGCATTCCGCCTGATAATTCACGCGGGTATTGCTTCTCAACACCTTGCAGGCCAACTTGTTCTAATAACTGCAAGGCATGTTGCTTCGTTTTGGATGTGTATGTTTTTGTAATCTGTAAGCCAACAGAAATGTTATCTTCAATCGTTTTCCACGGAAACAAATAATCTTGCTGGAGCATATAACCGATCGATGATGTTGGTTTGGTGATGCATTCACCATCGAGAAAGACGGTTCCTTCAATCGGCTGTAGTAAACCAGAAATGATGGAAAGTAATGTTGTTTTACCACAGCCGCTTGGACCGAGGAAGGAGATAAATTCTCCTTCTCCGATTGTTAAAGAGATATTCGACAAGACAAGGCTGGCATTTTCTTTTGAGAAAAAACAATGAGATACGTTAGAAAGTTCTAGAAATTTCATTAGACTCGCCTCTATTTCTTAATGACACTTTCAGCGATGGATGTGTTCACTAATTCTTTATGGGGCACTTCTTTCGGTAATTCGCCAGCTTCTTTCATAATGCTTTGCAGTTGTTTCCATTCCGCTTCATCTAACAATGGATTCGTTGCATACGAATGTTGTTGTTTATAGCGATCGATGACTTTTACCATAATATCTTTTGGCGTATCTTTAAAACGTGGTTCAACAGCTTTTGCGATTTCTTCTGGGGCATGTGTATCGACCCATTGCTGCGCTTTATAAATAGCGCGTGCAAATTTCTCCGCGGTTGCCTTATCTTTCTTTAAGAAGCTTTCTTTTGCCATAAAGGTTGTATACGGAACAGTTCCGGATTCAACGCCGAAGGAAGCAACGATATAACCTTTTCCTTCTTTCTCGAAAATGCTAGCAGTTGGTTCAAAGAGCTGCACGAAATCACCCGTACCAGATGCAAAGGAATTTGCGATATTCGCAAATTCGATATTTTGAATTAACTTTGTATCTTTCTGTGGATCAATTCCATGTTTTTTCAGTACATATTCTCCAACCATTTGCGGCATCCCACCTTTACGTTGACCAAGGAAAGTTGTGCCTTTCAGATCATTCCAGTTAAAAGAATCAATTTTTTTGCGAGAAACGAGAAATGTCCCATCTGTTTGTGTTAACTGGGCAAAGTTAATCGCCGGATCTTTTGCTCCTTGCGCATAAACATAAATGGACGTTTCTGAACCAACGAGCGCAATATCGATGCCATTTGATAATAAAGCTGTCATCGTTTTATCGCCGCCAGCAGTTGTTTGCAGGTCAACTTCGAGTCCTTCGTCTTTAAAAAATCCTTTTTCCATCGCGACATATAACGGAGCGTAAAATAATGAATGTGTCACCTCACCAACGCGCACTTTCTGTACCTTTGCACTCTCTTCTTTTTTATTACACGCAACAAATGTAAAGGCAGCGAGAAAAACAATTAACAAACACGCTAGAATTTTTCGCAACGTATGACACCTCCCAAAATACATTTACTTTAATGTATGTAGGTAAAGGCCTATATGTGAGTGAACGTAGGAGGAATTTTTTGAATAGGGAGGAAGTGAAAGGTAAGAGGTGAATGAGATGAATTATGAATATGATGATTGTATGCATGCGCATATTGGCTACTATGAAGATGGTTATGATGTAGAGGCAGTTGCGTATAAAAGAAAAAATGAAAATGTGTGGGATGTCTTTTTTCCGTTTACGTGGTATGGACTTGCTATAGAGACTTGGAAGGAGAATAAATATATAAATGATGGATTGTACATCTTTTCAATATTCGCCCGCGATTTTAGCTGGGAAGAGGGAAGTGCGAAATTTGAAAAATGGCTGTTAGCGCATCAAATATTAGAGAAAATAGAGAAGAAATAAGGAGGATTTCCATGATGGATTTTCTTTTTTTCTTTTTCATATTGACCATCGGTTTCACAGTACTACAATCTCTATTTTATAAATATGCGATGAAAAGCATTCATAAGTACAAGAAAGGAAACTTGTTTTATACGCTGTTAGAGATGCACGTGAAGAAGGGACCAAAATTAGATTTCAGTGATTATTCATTCATTTTTATCGTGTGTGTCCTGTGGAAATTTTGGCTTTTTTCGGCATGAAAATAGAAGTGCCATTTTGTTAAAAAAGAAGAGGGATGTAACATGAATATGAAAGTCAAACAAGCAATGCAATATTTTGGAGGGAAAGAAGAAAGCTGCATGAAACTCTCGAGCGGATTCCAAAATGAATTATACGAATGTACATATGAAGGAGAAAGGCGCATTTTACGAGTGACGCCGCGCTCTCGTAGAAGTATGAAACAAATCCAAAGTGAACTGGATTTTATACGTAGTTTACAAGCGGGCGGCGTAAATGTTTCCTTGCCGGTTGCTTCTTGTTTCGGGAATGGGATTGAACAAATAGATATAGAAGAAGAGTCATTTTATTTAGGCTGTTTCATGAAGTGTGGGATGCTAACAATTTAGAAGAGTGGCAAACGTATACACTACAAGATTTACAGCACCGGATTGAACATGAAATTCCGTATACAAATGTAGACTTTTTGACGTTTGTTTAAGAAATTCTTTTTTGAACCCTGTTTCGTAACAGGGTTCTTTTCGTGCATAAAAAATACAGCAATCGCTACAATAAAGTACATACAAAGATTATGGGGAATAAACGTGAAATCATGATGGTGACCTCCGGGAGTATCGATTAAAAGACAGCTTTTCATCATATTGATTTTATCCATTATTTTATCCCGCTATTCGTGGGCAGTAATACTCTCGCCTCAAAATTCAGTAAAAGCAAAGAAGTTAGGCGGGAGATAAACTGCCCGTAAAAGCCCGATTGGTTCAACTAATAATCAGTGGGGGATGAAGAAAACCCCCACTGATTAAAGTTTCACTTTAT
>NZ_FOLV01000081.1 GCF_900112415.1 Bacillus sp. 491mf | reverse complement strand
GCTGCGGCTAATATTTTACGAAAAGTAGTCCCGAATGCATGGACAAACGGGATAGAGGGGTTAGGCGTGGAACAGCTCGCTAGTGTGTTAACTCCACTAACGTTAATCGTCCGTTAGGTCGAAACGTTAGAAACCTCCACTTCAAGCTTTGCTAAGTGGGGGAGTATTCATCGTATGTATCCTAGTCATTCTTTCTATAAAAATATTACTTTTCTACAAATACATCTGTGATCTTCCACAATGCTATTGTCTTACTATAAAAACTGTGATGTAATGCTATATAAAGTGAAACTTCCATCAGTAGGAAGCCTACTGCCCGCAAATAGCAGGATAAATCCACTTTAATTTTTCAGCTATACAGAATACAAAATGGCCTGTCTCTTTGTTTTTAAACCTCGCATGTGGCAGGAATAGGCCCTGACCGCTACTATGCATGGCCAGATGCTCTTGTCTCCTCGCCAAAAAGAAAAGGGGTTTTATATCTTTTTTTTACTTGTATATAAAAAAAGCAAAGGAAAACTAATTGATATGTCAGAAA
This sequence comes from Bacillus sp. 491mf, assembly GCF_900112415.1. Classification (GTDB taxonomy): domain Bacteria; phylum Bacillota; class Bacilli; order Bacillales; family Bacillaceae_G; genus Bacillus_A. Next base: position 4,274 of record NZ_FOLV01000081.1, on the reverse strand, counting down.
CAATTCATTCTTTTCTTATCGATCACCAAACGATGGCTATCCCACTTAGCATCTTATTCAATATTCTTATTAGCCTAGCAGCTTTTATTCCTAGTGTATTTTTGACGGCGATTAACATTTCACTATTTGGGGTAACGACAGGAACAGTCATCTCCATTGCCGGGGAAGCATTAGGGGCTATTATCTCTTTTTATTTATACCGGCTTGGTTTTCAAAAAGCTGCACACAAAAACATAGATAATCACCCAAAAGTAAGGAAGCTTCTTTACGTGCAAGGAAAAGAAGCATTCTTTCTCGTCTTATCGTTTCGCCTCATACCCTTTATTCCGTCTGGCATCGTAACACTATTTGCAGCCCTTGGAACGATGTCCATTCTAACTTTTAGCATCGCTAGTACTCTTGGAAAAATACCAGCGTTACTTATTGAAGTGTATTCTACCTATCAAGTTATAAACGGAACAAATGAAGCAAAATGGATTATTACAATTGCTGGCTTGGCAGGTTTATTTTATTTGTGGAAAACATGGAAGAAAAAATGAAAAAAGGAGCATTATGCTCCTTTTTCACGATATAAAGGGGAGTAAAACCTATTGCACACCAACAGCATCATATGACTGCTTCACAGCTGCCACTTCTGCTGAATTTGTACCGTATAAATCTGCCGCTGCTTGTACTAAACCAGCACGAGCTTGGCTAAATGTTGTTGATTGCGTGAAATATAGTGTATTTGCACGATAGTAGATTGCTCCTACTTTATCTTTGCCAATACCATTCACTGTTACACCGTAATGCGTACCGCCATTTACTAATAAGTAAGCAGCTTTATTGATAATACTGCTATTTGTATGAACTCCGCCATTATCACTCGTTCCTGTATAACGTTTAGAGTAATGATCTGGATCACTATATTTTGTTGGATCGCTCATCGAACGAAGAGCATCCCCAGCTGTACTAGGCGTATAAATGTCTTCTCCAATTTCCCAATCTGGATTACGGTTATCATAGTATTCTATTAATGTTCCAAAAATATCAGAGATTGCTTCATTTAATGCACCAGACTCATTTTGATAAATAAGATTAGAACTTCTTTCTGTCACAGCATGCGTTAATTCATGTCCGACAACATCTAATCCCCCAGACAATGGGATAAATGTATATCCATCTCCATCTCCATACACCATTTGTGATCCATTCCAGAAGGCATTATTATAGTTGCTTCCGTAATGAACCGTCGATTTTAACGCTCCACCAGCATTATCATAAGAATTGCGGTTAAACGTATTTTTATAATAATTGTACGTTACGCCCGCATAGTAATGTGCATCAACTGCCGCTGCATCACGACTAGCATTAAAAATATTATCTGCATCTAACCATAATGATCCTGGAAGAGTCGTACGATTTTTTCCATCATATGTGTAAATGGTTGCACCGTGTGTATTGTCTTGTAAATAATAGCTAGATCCAGATAATGTTGTATTAATAGACTTTGTATCTCCTAATACCCCTTTACCTGTCCCCACTTTATTTGTTCCTGTTACAGGTTTAACCGGTGCCTTACTTGCAGGAGTTGCATTATGGATTGTATTGTATTTATTCAGTACTTTACCATTATCAGCTTCAATGAAATAATAATAGTTTCCTGGCTCTGGATCTAAGAAATTTAAATTCACAACATATGCGTATGTTGTTTCCTCACCATTTTGATATACATATAAATCCGCTGATGGCTCTACTTCATATTTCGGCTTCAGCCCCAAATCTTTTTGTGCAGCTGCAATTGCTTGTTTTCCGTCAATTTTATTTTTATTTTTCAGCTTCTCTTTCTTATCTAGATCAGGCGCAACAGTTCCTGATACAACTTTTAATGCACCATCTTTCCCAATGTGAGCTAGTTGAGTAGACCCCCATACCGGTACACCTTCATACATTTGCTGTAATCGTAAAACTGTTGTTTCTCCTACAGGATCTTTTACCACTTGTTCCACTTTAAACGATTCCTCTGCGCTTTTTTCCCCTAGTTTATAATCTTTTTTCGTAGAATTTAAGTAGTCAAATACAACGGATTCCGCTTTTTTTCCAGACGCGCCTGTTAAATCACCCGACACAAACTCCGGAGACTGCAGGGTCTCATTGTATTTCTTTGTAGAGAGTACGTTCTTTGAATCTGCAAATGCAGAGCTTGTCCCTCCGAACGTTGTCACTGCCATTCCCGCTGCTAATACGAACGCTAAACTCTTTTTTTTCATATTCTTTTCCCCCTAACAAATTTTAAAAAAGAAAGTAGATTTATAGTAGCATTAAGTTTTCACTATTAAAATACTGAAAATTAAATTAATTTATTTCTCAAGTTTTTACTATATTTGGATAACAACTATTTAGAAGGCTCAGTTCATAAATAAAAAGGGGGCACTGTCACTCCGTACTATTTAAATCCTAACTTTAACTCGATTCTAATGTGATAAATTAACGATAATCTTAATATTTCAATATTTTATTTCTCAAGTTTTGATGAACAATTTAAAAACAAGAATAAAAAAGAAAAAACTGCCTCGAAAAGCCGTTTTATAACGGCTTTTCGAGGCAGTTCCATTTCTGATATTTACCTTATACATTTACTGTTTCAACTGTGTCAGTGCCTTGTCCAAAAACATCTGGTACATGAGAATATTGAGTGTCAGCTATCGCAACTACTGCCACCATTGTTAAAACTATACCCATTATTACTTTTTTCATCCTTATCCCTCCCGTATCGTTTCTAGCACTTCAATTGCTAACTTATAATAATGATTGCTTTCTTTGAATCGCAAAGAATTCTCAAAATACTCAGCGAGTTCTATATATACTTTCTTTAATTCTTTTTTATTTCCTGCATTTTTGAAAAAAGGTATCGCTTCTGTTTCTAAAAATACTTTATATACACTTGGTTCTGTAAAATACCTATAACGAAGCATAAGAAGTAAGTACAACTTCGTATTACATCTTTCATCTTTCTTAGCAGAAGTAATCCCCTTATCAATCCACTCTTTTGCTTCCTCTAATTGTTCAAGGTGAATGCATTGAAGGGCCATCTCATATAACGTATCGACGTAGTTCACATCTTCATCTCTTTGATATTTTAAACTTTCCACATAATATTTTTTAGCTTCTTCATACTTTTTCATTCTATAATGTATAGTGCCAATATTACTTAATACCATTGCCATCAATACATCTTTTTCAGAAAAAGAATCCGCTTCACGCAGTATGCTCTCATAAATTTTTAATGCTTCATCATACTGCCCTTTTTCAACATAGCTTAACGCAATAATAATTTGACAATTAATCACATTGCGAAATTTATATTCATTTCGAAATCCTTCCATGGCAATATTAGCGAAATGAAGTGCCATATGTGGAACCTCAAAATGAGTATATGCAAGTGCTAAATTATAATAAATTCCGGTTTCATAATAATCCTGTTCTTTTGCCATTAACTCTGTCTGAATTAAAAACTTTAGTCCATCTTGCCATTTATGCTGAAGGCAATAACATAAAGCCTGGCTATACTGATATAACAGTTGCTGAAATGGAGAATATTTTTTATAAACTTTTTTTAGTTTTTCCAACTCCTCTTTGAGGGCTGGTATATTTCTCTTCATAATTAAGTATCGCGTATATAACAATTTATAATAATTCACAATTTCAAAATCGGCGATTTGTTGCATTTCTGCTTCTAGTTCTACGTATAACTCTTCAACTTTATGTTTCTCTAAATGAACTAGTGCCTTTAACCACTCCTCTAACTTTTCTTTCACCTCAGCTTCAATGTCTCTTAAATCTGACACTGCAATTTCTAATCTCGTACATAATAACTGCAAGATTTCTTCTGAGGCTTCAATTTTTCCATTTTCAATTTTACTTAAATATGAGACGGAACAAATGCCTTGACAGAGCTCTTCTTGTGTCATTTTTTGTTGGAGTCGTTTGTAAAAAATTTGCTTACCCATTTTTTCAAGATTTTGTTGCATAGTCCCCTCCTCCATTCTAAGCTATACCCTAGTACTTTAATAATACATAAAATTCGCAAAAATATAAATTGATAAACAAAAATTTTCCAAAGGATTTTTTGCAACATTTATCCCGCATTAACGGGCAGTAATACTCCCGCCTCAAAATTCAGTAAAAGCAAAGAAGTTAGGCGGGAGATAAACTGCCCGTAAAAGCCCGATTGGTGAGGGCTGATAATCAGTGGGGGATGAAGAAAACCCCCACTGATTAAAGTTTCACTTTAT
>NZ_FOLV01000082.1 GCF_900112415.1 Bacillus sp. 491mf | reverse complement strand
AGAAGTTAGGTGGGAGATAAACTGCCCGTAAAAGCCCGATTGGTTCAACTAATAATCAGTGGGGGATGAAGAAAACCCCCACTGATTAAAGTTTCACTTTATACAAAAAACGATTCTCATGTATTTAAAGAATCGTTTTTTGATCTATATTTAGATCTTTTAAGTTATGAGCCCTGTACAATACAGAACGCATTCCCTATTAGCTGCTTAAAATATGTGTCTAACTTTTTGGGTTCACTTCATTGTCTTTTATAGATAACAAGTGCTTTTTATTTTAAGATTACAATAAGGGATTAAGCCATAATATTTTTGGATGGAGGGAGATTTAGTGAAATACTGGGGATACAATGAATTATTTGAAGCGATCAAAGAGGACTATAATGATTTTTTAAGTTTAAATAGAGGGTATAGAGAGGCAATAGCAAGACTAGTCGATGAATACTGGAATTTAGGTGAGATAGAAGACGTTGTGAGGGATGCTGCTATAGGAGAGATTTTAATTACTCATGACAAAGTTTTCGTTGGTACTGTTGAAAGGATAACAAAGTGTTTAAGTATGTTTAAACCGCTAGATGCGGAAGAGGAATTAACTAAAGAGGAAATCGCGGATTTATCTAATAGAATAAAAAAAGTATTGGTAGGTCTAAAAAAAGTAGAAATTGATTATAATCCATATGCTGGATAATTTGGAGAAATGACTTCTCAAAAGGAAAAATACAGTATAGGATTTGGGATGAAAATGGTCAAATTGTTGAAGAAAAAAGAGCTAACTAAATGAGATTTGGACTATGTGAAAATTCGGGTGAAAAATTATGAAAAAACACGATATCAATGAGTTAGAGAAGCTGCAAAAACAATTATCAAGTAACATTTCTTTAAAAAATACATTTAAACTAGAAGATATAAAATTAGTAGCGGGAATAGATATTGCTTATTGGTCTAATGAGGGAATTGACTATGGAGTCTGCTGTATTGTTGTGTTTGATTATCTTACAAAGGCAATTATTGAAGAGGTTCATCATATAGATCAAATTGAGTTTCCTTATATTTCTGGTTATCTAGCATTTAGGGAATTACCACTAGTGCTTGATACAGTTAAAAAATTAAAAAGTTTTCCAGACTTATATATGTTTGATGGAAATGGTTATTTACATAATCGTCATATGGGAATCGCAACGCATGCGTCTTTCTATTTAAAAAAGCCAACTATTGGAGTAGCCAAAACGTATTTAAAAATAAATAATGTTGACTTTATCGAACCTGAAAACGAAGTAGGTTCGTATACTGAGATCGTTGTAAATGAAGAAGTTTATGGAAGAACGCTAAGAACTAGAGAAAATGTAAAACCAATTTTTGTTTCTTGTGGGAATTGGATTGATTTAGATACTGCTACCCATGTTGTTTTGCATTTTGTAGAAAAAAATAGTCGGTTACCTATTACAACAAGATATGCAGATTTAGCTACTCATGAGGCAAGGAGAGGGGAACTTTCAAAGATAGAAAAGTAAATATAGTTTCAAAAGCTAATAAAGAAAGAATCTTTCCTACTATAAATGCAAATTGAAAACTTTAAAGGAGAATAAAAACATGTCAAAAGAAGGAAAATTAGTTATTTTAAATGAAACTTTTAAGAAAGAGGGAAGCCCAGAGGATATAGAGGGTTTGACGATTATGGTTGACGGTGTTATAAAACAAGCTTTTGATAAGATAAAGTATGATAGAGAATATACAAGTTATAATGAAGTATTAAGAGATGTTATTTTCGAAGGAGTAAGTGGCATTATCAAAAATTCTTAAATTTAGCTATTTGAAAACTGCTAGTTAGTCTAACACAGTATTTTCATACAATCTAATTGAATTAAATTGTGAAATACAGAAGCTTTAAGATTTATAGACGAAAAAGATAAGATTTTTCAAAAGTGCTAATAATTGCCAAAGTTTTGATTAATGAGTATAATGAAATCAATAAGTAACAAAAAGAAAAGGGCAGTGTAGGAAAGAATTTCTTCGCCTGTTAAGCGGTAGGTCGCAGGTTCGAATCCTTGCCTCCCCCGTCGTTTTATAAACGTAGGGGGGAGTAGCTCAGTTTGGTAGAGCAACATATTGAGTCTTTCCGCCTATCTCCCTTTTCTTCGAATCTATAATTCATACTTTATAGATTTGGGCAGTGTAGAGAAGGATTTCTTCGCCTTGTAAGCCGTGTGTCATGGGTTCGAATCCCATCCTCCCAACTTTGGGAGGTAGCTCAGTGGTAGAGCAACGTAATGAGCCTTTTCGCTTATCTCCCAAATCTTTAAGCATTACATATAACAGGAGCATTGTAGATAGCTCATACTTCGTTTGCTAATATGAAACGCTGTAGGTGCGGTAAGTTCCGCAACAATTTAGTACTTTTCTTTGATTCATAACACTAAGCGTCATATAGGAGCTAGGTTTGCGGGGCTCGAATCCCGTTTCCCTGAATAAATTGTCTGTTCCTGTTTCCAATCGTTCTGAAGTGTTAGGAATGAGTGAAAAGAGCAACGTATATACGTTGCCTTTTTTATTTGTATTTCAACCAGTAGTGTCAAAAAATCTCTGGGGGTAGATCATAATGTCAAAGTTTAATCATTCTTCTCAAGGAAGCCGTCAAACATATACAAAAGAGGGCGGAAAAGCTTATAAAATGTATGATAAAGATAAATTAGTTACGATGGTATTAACATCTTTCTTTAATGAGCCAAAATTTTATGGCGACAACAGCAAAGAATTAGTTACTACTGCAAAACAGGTTATGGACAGAGATCCTCAATTTGTTGCAAATTTAGCGGTGTATGCACGTGAAGTGTTCTACATGCGTTCTGTTACACATGTATTAGCAGTGGAACTCGCTAACCATCCTGAAGGTCGTAAATATGCTCGTCAAACGGTTTCTCGTATCGCACAGCGACCTGATGATGTAACAGAAATGATGGCGTATCAATTAGGTGTATATGGCCGGAAACATCCAATTCCCAACTCTTTGAAAAAAGGGTTGGCAGATGCCTTTGCTACGTTTGATGAATATCAATTAGCAAAATACAATCGCACAGGAAAAGACGTTACATTGAAAGATGTATTTCGTTTAGTTAGTCCATCTGCAATAGAAGGAACAGAACGTTATGAACTTTATAAGCGTTTGTTAGAAAATACACTACAAGTACCATATACATGGGAAACAGAACTTTCTCAAAAAGGAAACAAAAGAGAAGTATGGGAAGAATTAATCGATAGCGGGAAAGTAGGTTATATGGCCTTACTTCGTAATCTTCGCAATATCGTAAATTCAGGTGCATCAAATATTGATACAGTATATAACATTCTTCGCGATCCTGAGAGAGTAAAAAAATCAAAACAATTACCATTTCGCTTTTTCTCAGCCTATCGCGTCGTGCAGGAAAAATTACCGCAAGCAGGAAGCGAATTATTAGATGTATTGAATGACGCAATTGAATCATCTGTTACAAACATGCCAAGACTATCAGGTAAAACATTTATGACAGCAGATATCTCAGGCTCTATGACATGTTATCCTGTTTCGAAAGATGGGACCGTTAAATGTGCAGATATTGCTACGCTTATGATGGCAATGGCACACTCCTTCTGTGATAATTCGATTACATCTGTATTCGCAACTGATTTCAAAGTGATAAATGTTTCTACTCGTTCTGGCATTTTAGAGAACATGAACACATTTTTATCAGAAGTGAATGAACACGGATATGGAACAAACTTATATCTTTCTATCCAATATTTATTAGATAACAAAATCAAAGTTGACCGCATCCTCGTCTTCTCTGATGAGCAAGTGTACGGAGATGAATATGAAGAAAATTCTTCACAAATTCTTCTTGAAACATATCGCCGTGAAGTTAATCCTGATGTTTGGGTTCACTCCTTCAATTTAAATAGTTACGGTAACCAACAATTTGTAGGAGAGAAAGCAAATTTAATCGGTGGTTGGAGTGAAAAATGCTTGGACTTTATTGGTTATGCAGAAGAAGGAACAGGCTCTCTTATTTCAGCTATCGAAAATTATCAATAATTTTGTTACAGCAACTTTATTTGTAATAGTAAGATGTTTAATAATAAAAGTTTTAATATTACTAATATACAAGTGATTTTGAAAAAAGATTTTGGAGGAGTTATTATGGGGGAAATAACGTGGCTTTTTACCGATAAATCAGTTGATGAAAAGACAATATCTAAGGTTGAGCAATCATTTGGAATAAAATTTCCTCAAGATTATAAAGAATGTGTCATAAAATATAATGGTGGCTATCCTAAACCGGATAATTTTGATTTTAGTGATGAAGGTGAAGGTGGAGCTGTTTTTAATAACTTATTGAGCTTTACAGGTGATTTTAGTATAGAAGCAATTTATGAATTTTCTAAAGAGTCTTTGCAAAAAGGTATTATTCCTTTTGCTAGAGATCCTTTCGGAAATTTAATTTGTTTTGATTATCGGCAGAGTAATAATGAACCAACTGTTGTTTTTTTTGATCATGAAGAACAAGGTGAGAATTCAATTGAGCTAATTTGTAATACATTTACGGAATTGCTTAATAAATTGTATTCTTTGGAAGAAGAAGAAGAAGAAGAAGAAGAAGAAGAAGAAGAAGAAGAAGAAGAAGAAGAAGAAGAAGAAGAAGAAGAAGAAGAAGAAGAAGAA
>NZ_FOLV01000083.1 GCF_900112415.1 Bacillus sp. 491mf | reverse complement strand
GCTAGAAAGCAAGAAGAAGCTAGAAAGCAAGAAGAAGCTAAAAAACAAGAGAATAAAAGTCATGTACTAAATGCGTTTGAAAAGCGTGTTGCTGAGCTAGTTAATGTAGAACGAGCGAAAGCGGGCTTATCTCCATTACAGATAGATACAGAGCTTAGTAAAGTAGCACGTATAAAATCAGACGATATGTTGAAAAATAAATATTTTTCTCATACTAGTCCAGTTTATAATTCACCATTTGACATGATGACACGTTTTGGTATTTCCTATTCCGCAGCAGGTGAAAATATTGCTAAAGGGCAACCAACACCAGAAGAAGTTATGGACGCTTGGATGCACAGCCCAGGGCATCGTGCGAATATTTTAAATGAGAATTTCACTTATATAGGTGTTGGCTACGTGAAACAGGAAAATATTTGGACGCAACAATTTATCAAAAAATAAATAAAAATTGTTAATAAACTCGAGTTTTTAGCAAAAAACTTTTTTGGGTTTAAATTATGAAACGAATTCAACCGTTTGATAATGGTATTCCACAAAAAGTTTTGAACGACAGAAGTCATTTTTACGAATGGCTTCTGTTTTATTATTGTACGCGGCAAATATTCCCCACCTCCAATTTGTAAATAACTCATGAGATAATCTCCTTACATACAAATTAAAAACTCTCTTTCTTTTTAAGCAGGCGAGAGCATCTGGCCATACATAGAAGTGATCTAACAGCGACTTATATGTTGAAGAATTTAAATAGATTGATATAAGTATAGTGAAGACATGTAAAATCTATTTTTCACTGTTTTCTAATGTCTTCCCTTCTCTATAATCCAATGCGTAAATTTCCAAACATACCAATCAATTTCATTGCGGAGAAAATTATCATTATGTCATAATAGCACAAGAGAGGTGAAAGGATTGAAATACTTTATTTATTTTATTGTTATCATCGCATTTTTCGATACATTTTCACAGTTACCCATTATGAGTACATATGCACAAAACCTTGGGGGAACTCCTCTTATTATTGGTCTTGTCGTTGGAATGTACTCGTTTGCTAATATGATTGGCAATATTATTGCAGGTGCATCTGTTGATAAATATGGAGCAAAAAAAGTTCTTTATATTAGCATGGGCATTACAAGTCTTATAGTTTTATTGTATATCTTTGTTCAAAGCGGAGAACAACTGATTGTCGTTCGTTTTCTGCACGGATTTAGTGATGGCTTCTTAATACCAGCTGCTTTCACTTTCTTATCCAAACAGACAAAATCAAAAAAACAAGGGAAAGCAATGGCTTTATCTGGTGCAGCTGTTGGAACAGCCGCTATTATCGGTCCTGCTTTCAGTGGGATTATGAAAGCGAAAGCTGGTATACACTGGGTCTTCATTACAATTTCCATCTTAATGATACTTGGTACAATGATCTCACTTTTCTTGCTTCCAAATCATATAACAAGAACAAAATCGTCACGAATACAAATGTTGAACAAAGAAGACCTGCTTAAATTATTAAAATTTGAACCATTATTACAAGCATATATCGGTGCCTTCACTTTAATGTTTTCACAAGGAATTGTCACATATATGTTGCCGGTAAAAATAGAAGCATTAGGACTAAAAACATCAACAACAGGAATGATGCTGAGTGTCTTTGGAATTACGGCCATCCTTTTCTTCTTACTACCAACAAACCGTATATACGATCTCTTTAATCGTCAAAAAATGATGGTTATCGGTATTGCAGTGATGGCATTTGCACTTTCATTGCTTGGTATATTTACATCAAAGGGCATGCTTTTTATTGTCATGATGATTTACGGAATTGGATTTGCTATTCTCTTTCCTTCTATTAATGCCTTACTTGTTGAAAATACAACAGAAGATAATCGCGGAAAAGCATTTGGATTATTTTATGCATTCTTCTCATTAGGGGTTGTTGCCGGTTCATTTACAATTGGAGCAATCGGCGCCTCACCAAGCGTAAGCTTTATAATTGGAACAGCTTTCTTGTTTACCTTTGCTTCAACAATTTATGTACGAGGAAGATTAAAGAAGACAATGATGGGATAGCCCCTATCGCCATCAAGCTAATATTTTGGAGTATCCCCAAAACGAAAAATCGATCTCTTCATAGTTGACTATGAAGAGATCGATTTTTTTTGTTTTTTGGAACAATGAATTCCTTAAGTTGATAGGCAGGTGATGCTACCCCTATATAAAAATTAGGTATATTAGGAAAGATATTAATAATGTTTCAATAATCCAAATGTTACCAATATATATACCGTAAATAGTAAGAATAAAAAGATAAGTATATCTAGTGTTAAAAAAATATATAATATTACTTTTATTTTTTTAGACTTATCATTCCTAATCATATATATAATAAATAGAATTGTAGTTGATTGGAATAAAATAGCAAAAAACACAAATACGGTAGAAAACACTACATTTGTAAATAAGGTATTTTCAATAAGTAAACAACTAATTACATTAAGAATAAATGTAGTTACTATAAAAATATACTTATAAACGTTTTTCATTTTAATCACCTACTCCGTCACTTTTTTTTGATAATACAGTTGTTTATTTTTATGGTTATATATAAGTATTTTGTTATTGTTTTCGTCTACAATGTAAACATCTTTTTCTTCCCAATCTATTCCATGAGATATATCTTTTTTAATAGAAAATAAAACATTTTTATTTTTAAAAGGAATTGAATTTCGATTAGCATGAATATCTATTTCATGTTCTTTTATTTTGAAGCCATAATCCCCTGAATAATTAGAGAAAAAAGGTTTTAACTCACTATAAATATATAGAGTTTCTGTTTGATCGCTTTCTTTATAAAAGTGTGAATGAATCACTTTTAGATCTGATGTTTTTATGTCTTTTGTTATAAGTAAAACAGCAACAAAACAACAAAGTATTACAATAATAGTTAATAAAGAATATATGTATACATAGGTCATCATCCAATATCTTTTGTAATTACTTTGTTTTATTATTTGATTTTGCAAATTTGAATCCTCCTTTAATAAAGAATCAATTGAAACATTAAATAGTTTGCTTAAGGCTAATAAATTGGTTAAATTCGGAAGACTATTTCCAAGTTCCCATTTAGATATAACTTGTCTTGAAATAAATAATTGGTTGGCTACATCTTCTTGCGTCATTTTATTTATTAGTCTTAAATGTTTTATCTTCTCTCCGATATTCATGTTTGTCCCTCCTGTAATTAATTTAATTCATTCTAATATTAAATAGTAAGAAACGAATCGTAGCATCACAATAAAAAGGCCTGCAACGATCTGTTGCAGACCTTTTTATTGTGAGTTATCTTCTATGTTTTTCATTTTAAAAAGCATATTGAGATAATCACTTTGCTGACAATTAAACAAAATACCCTTCGACAATTCCCCCGGAAATATTTTTTCTTTCTGTACAATTCGATAAAATATTTATCCCCAAACTATAACTTCATTTTAATTTTCCGATAGAAATGTCGTTACTGCAAATACAAAAAACTCGAAACGGTGTTTTCTTTCCCACTTCGTATTCTTTTTTAATTTTAACATTTATTATATTCAAGTAATCACTATATATAAACCCTCTACTTATAAAGTGAAACTTTAATCAGTGGGGGTTTTCTTCATCCCCCACTGATTATTAGTTGAACCAATCGGGCTTTTACGGGCAGTTTATCTCCCGCC
>NZ_FOLV01000084.1 GCF_900112415.1 Bacillus sp. 491mf | reverse complement strand
GGTTTTCTTCATCCCCCACTGATTATTAGTTGAACCAATCGGGCTTTTACGGGCAGTTTATCTCCCACCTAACTTCTTTGCTTTCGCTGAATTTTAAGGTGAGAGTATTACTGCCCGTTAATGCGGGATAAAATATTTCCTTAACGCACAATTTTCTTTTTTGTCGCGTCAGGCCTACTAGAGTTTTCATTCAGATTTATTCAATAAAGTAGAAATCCTTGTATCAATAGGGGTAATGTTATTACTAGTTATCTCGATTGAAATTTGGCAGTTTTCTGTATTTCTTTTATAACGGGTTCTGTGTAACAATGGAACCAAATCACGCAATAAGCATTAGTGGACATTATTCACGTACATAAAAAAGGAAGACCTTTCGAATTGAAGAGTCTTCCTTTTTTATGTACGTTGGGATTATTTATAGATGTCACCGCATAATTTATTTTAAATAAACTCCAAAAGGTTCCAAGCCTTAATTGATATAGATTCATGTAGCCCTTCATACTTAACTTTTGAATATATTGGAATTCACAGCAACAAACTCTATCACTTTAAACTGACCGGTTGTTGCTGTGTAACACAATGAATCATACCACCATTTTTATACAGTTCCCTTACATCAATTCCAATCACCTTACGGTCAGGATATAGTTTTTGGATTCTATCGTTTGCTATTTTATCATTAGGATCATTATAATTCGGAACTAATACAACTGTATTCCCTATGTAAAAATTTATATATGAACCTTTGTATCCCAAATCTTTTCCATTATCTAAAATTACATTGTTTTTACTAATTGGTAAATACACATGCTGATAAGGCTTGCCAAAGGCATTTTTAGCATTCATTAATGTTTTAATATCTTTATTTGAAACACCCCATTCCTCTAAATCATCTTCTTTCATTGTAATAATTGTAGACTGATCATAAAATTTAGCAAAACCATCAATATGGAAATCCGTAATATCCAAACCTGAGACACCATCTAGCCAAATAAAATTAGTAGCACCAAGATATTCTTCTATATACTCCTCTATTTCTGCTTCTGATAACTTAGGATTCCTGTTTTTGTTAACGACAGCACTACGTGTGGATAAAAATGTACCATTACCATCTAGTTCAAAGGCTCCACCTTCAAGTACTACATTAGTTAGATCAATTCTTTCCATACCTAATTGCTTACTAAGACTGCTTGGAATTAATGCATCCTTTTTATACGGGGTTTTCTTTCCCCATCCATTAAATCCCCAGTTCATGATTTTAATATTCTTATCCTTGTCATATACAAAAATCGGCGCAGAATCTCTTGCCCATACATCATTAGTAGGAATGATGTAAAAGTAAATTTTCCCCATATTTATACCCTTCTCATACAGAAGATTAGAAATATAATTCTTTTCGTATTCATTATATGCGATAATATGAACATTTTCTCCTTCGCTTAAAGCACTTGTCATCTCTATCCAAATTGATTCAACCTCTTCTTTATAACCTTTACCATATGTCAAGTTATGAGGCCATTGCAACCATGTACCTTCATGTTTGCCTCTTTCGTCAGGCATTGAGTATTTGCCTACACTTTGTTCTTTTATACTTTGGCTTTCATCAGCTTTACTTTGAATACATCCAGTTAAGATTCCAGCTACTAATACAGCCCCTGAGCACAGTATAATCATCTTATTCATTTCATAATCTCCTTATTATGTTTTGATTACTTTCTCTTGGAAGTAGAATAAGCTTTGACATAGTGTCAAGGTCAAGCAATTATTGTTTTTCTTTTTTGATGACAGGAAAACAGATTTGTGTCACATACTCCTCCACAGAGCAGTCACATTCTGGACCTTTCAAATAGGTTTCATAAGGCGGACCATCTAAGCAATAACCGTTGCATTCTGCCCATTCTTCAAGCGCCATATGTGCATATCCGATATAATCATAACTTCCGATATGCAATGTAGTGGCAATAAACTTTTGAGAGAGCTTTTTTATTTGCCATTCTCTTGATATATCTCTTTCATTCCCAGGAATAATCGGAATCATTAATTCAATATCGCTATAGTCAGGGCTAAACTCTTCATCAAAAAAAATGACAGAGGGTACACCACGTAACTGAATGTTACTTTCTTCCGCCTTATCGTATAAGGAATCAATGCACTTGTCTACATCAGCAATATGAATCTGCAATCTTTGACTTACGACACTTACCTCTTTTCTCATTCCGAGCAATATATCATATGCTCTTCTTTCTCCTTGAATCAAATCCACCTTTTTTTCAATCATCTCTTGCATTTCTATAATGATCCGTCTATATCGATTGATTTCCTTTGATAATTCATTTATTTTCAAATGTATGAATCTGATAAACAATTTTCTATCTGATGTCTGAAGGATGGTTTTAATCTCCGGCAAAGAAAATTTGTATTCTCTCAGCTTTTTGATTAGTAATGCCATTTCTAATTGACTATTCTCATAATATCTGTATCCATTCGCTGTATCTATATATACTGGCTTCAAGAGTCCTTCTTTGTCATAGTGTCGTAACATACGAGCACTCATTTTGCATAGCTGAGAAAATCTGCTAATCGTGTACATATTTCTCTCCTTACTTAGAATGATAAAATTTTTCAAGCAAATGACCAGGTAGTAGGGGTCCCCTACATCTTCGCAATTTTACCTTTAGAGACATACTGCTTCTTCAGGGTAATTAAAATATCTTCTTTTTCCCACATATCCATCACCTTATGATTCTCCTGGTCCGCATTGCTTTATCCCGCTATTCGTGGGCAGTAAGACCCCCACCTCAAGATTCAGAGAGAAGCAAAGAAGATAGGTGGAGGATAACTGCCCGTAAAAGCCCGATTGGTTCAACTAACCGTCAGTGGGGGATGAAGAAAACCCCCACTGACGGAAGTTTCACTTTATACAAGGGTACCTTTCTTTGTCACTCAACCAATCTTTTAATCAGACTTTATTATAAAAATTGAACGGAGGTTTTTTGAAAGAAGAATTCGTTTCGATCAATCTTCTTTCAAAAAAAGAAAGCTAGTAGAATCAATATAGCTTTCTTTTTCCTTAACGTACAGGTAATCGGCTGAAATGTGTCTAAATTGTATCTAAATGTACAATTTTTTACTTTTGGTGACGTGACCCCATGCCCATCAACTTAAGAATTTTATAACCCCCAAAAACAAAAAAATTGTACATTTTCACATGAAGATGTCAATTTTCTCGCTTTGGGGTATTTGTATTTCTTAGCTTGATAGTGATGTGGTGGTACCCCACATCCATCAACTTAAGGTATATGTTTATACAAAGGCGGATCTTTCCATGTAGTTTTTCATTATTTTTTATAGATATCCTAAAAGTAGGCATATCAAATAAACCCTGACGGGTTACAATTTTTTCACTATAATTATGCTACCTGATGAATGGAAGTGGTA
>NZ_FOLV01000086.1 GCF_900112415.1 Bacillus sp. 491mf | reverse complement strand
AATCGGGCTTTTACGGGCAGTTTATCTCCCACCTAACTTCTTAAGAAAAGCGGAAGCGGCTCGTTCAGAATCGTAGGACGTTGGAGCCCCCGACAGAGAGGCGCTTTTGGCCTCGTCCGAGGGGGCGAAACGACCGAAGATTCTAGCCGCTAGAGCTGGACAATGCTTTCGCTGAATTTTAAGGTGGGAGTATTACTGCCCGTTAATGCGGGATAAAGTGAAACTTGCACCAGGGTGCCCTTTCCCCGATGGTTAGTTAAACCAATCAGGCTCTTACGGGCAGTTTTCCCTTCCCGCTTCTTTCCTACCTTTTACTGCCCGTTAGAGCGGGATAAAAAAAAGAAACATTCCTTATTCAGGAATGTTTCTTTTTGCTGTCATTACTTTTTAGTAACGTTAGCAGCTTGAGGTCCGCGGTTACCTTCAACGATTTCGAAAGAAACTTCTTGACCTTCTTCTAAAGTTTTGAAGCCTTCGCCTTGAATTGCAGAGAAATGTACGAATACATCTTCGCCACCTTCAACTTCGATGAAGCCAAAACCTTTTTCGCCGTTAAACCATTTTACTTTTCCTGTTTGCATTGCATGTACCTCCTAAATAAAAAAGAAATCTATCTATTGGAAACTACATACAACGGTCGAGATAAACATCATGATTTCCTCACAAGCTAATGCTTTGAAACGAACACGCTTTATTTCCGTACCACATTATGCAGCTCAATAGTTCTTTTACTATACCATGCCCGGAATAAAACGTCAAACAAAACAGAAATGTCTTATTTGAAAATTAACAAAACTTGTATTTTCTATTTTGAAATCTTTCGGTACAATATAGATGTATTAATACATATTTATTATTTGAGGTGAACTGATGAAAGCACATGAAATTGAATACAAATTATATGGCGATGACATGCAATTTGTTGAAATTGAATTAGATCCAAAGGAAAGCGTAGTTGCTGAAGCCGGCGCTATGATGATGATGGAAGACAATATTGAAATGGAAACTGTATTTGGTGACGGTTCTGCCCAAACAGGTGGATTTTTCGGAAAGCTTGTTGGTGCTGGGAAACGTCTTGTAACAGGTGAAAGCTTGTTTATGACTGTATTTACAAACACAGGATATGAAAAGCGTCACGTCTCATTTGCAGCACCGTACCCTGGGAAAATTATTCCTGTTGATTTAACGAAATATCAAGGAAAAATAATCTGCCAAAAAGATTCTTTCCTCTGCGCTGCCAAAGGTGTTTCTGTCGGTATTGAATTTACAAAGAAAATGGGTAGCGGTTTCTTCGGGGGCGAAGGATTTATTATGCAAAAGCTTGAAGGTGACGGCCTTGCGTTCATGCATGCTGGTGGAACAGTTTATCAGCGTGATTTAAAGCCAGGAGAAAAACTCAAAATTGATACAGGCTGCCTTGTTGCTATGACAAGAGATGTTGACTATGATATTCAATTTGTTGGGAATGTGAAAAGCGCAATCTTCGGCGGCGAAGGTCTATTCTTCGCAACATTACAAGGCCCTGGAACAGTTTGGGTTCAATCCTTAACATTAAGCCGCTTAGCACAGCGCATTGTGGGATCAGGAGCAACTAACTCTGGAGAAGGTAGCATCCTTGGCGGAATCGGCCGCATTCTTGATGGGAACGAATAATCTTGTAACAGAATGAAACATACATCCTCCTCATATATTTATATAGATTCATTCTAATTTTTCAGCATGAAGTCATTGCTATGCAAAACGAAAAGTAACTTACACTCTCTTTGTTTTGTTTGGCATATGGCAAGAAGAGGATCTGACCGTTTCTATGTATGGCCAGATCCTCTCGCTCTCTGCAAATTTTCAATTGATATTTATATAAATTACGCTTCAACATGAGGAGGATTTTTCTATGCCAACTTCCGTATCCTTCCATAAGGATACCGCTGTATTGTTAGCTACTTGCTGTGAATTAACATATGAGCAATATAATCAAAATGGCATTTTTACTATTCCGAAAGGCTTTCGGTATGTCCAAGGCTTTCAAGCAACCGCTATTCAAATGACAGAATGGTTTGGATTCATTTTAGAATCAGACGATCAAATTATTGTAGCCTTTCGCGGAACACAATCAGATCGTGATTGGATTGCTGATTCTATCGTCCAACAAAAACCGTACCCATTTACCGCAAATAGCGGGAACGTTCATAGTGGATTTCTTTCTATTTATGAATCATGCCGAGATACAATTATGGACACCCTCGTTTCCTTGCCTTCCTCAAAAGCCCTTTTCGTTACAGGACATAGTTTAGGAGGAGCTCTTGCCGCTTTGCACATACTAGATGCCCGTGTAAACACTTCATTTCCTCATTACACACTCTACAATTTCGGCTCTCCAAAAGTCGGTGATATCGCCTTTCGAAATTATTATAAAATGCAAGTTGCCAATAGTTTTCGCTTCGTAAATTTATTTGATGTTGTTCCGCTTCTTCCACCCCGTAAAGTACAATTTGAAGAAAATGAATGGGAATATTCCCATACCCATCGCAGTATGACATTTACGAAAAATATGCATTCCTTTATAAAAAACCATCATATTACTACGTACAAAATGGCAATTTCTTCTCATTTCCAGAGAGATACATTGAAAGAATTGTAGTAAACTTTTTATCATATCTGGCGAGAAGACCTCCACCTCAAGCGCGGAACGGTAGGTGGGCGAGAGCAACTGGCCATGCATAGAAGCGATTTATCCCGCTATTCGTGGGCAGTAATACTCCCGCCTCAAAATTCAGCAAAAGCATTGTCCAGCTCTAGCGGCTAGAATCTCCGGCCGTTTCGCCCCCTCGGACGAGGCAAAAAGCGCCTCTCTGTCAGGGGCTCCAACGTCCT
>NZ_FOLV01000088.1 GCF_900112415.1 Bacillus sp. 491mf | reverse complement strand
CATGTGCAATTGATTTACGATAAAACTACTTGCAGTATTTGTAAGTGCAACCGAATACATCAGCACAATCGTATAAATTGAGACGAAATATACTATATTAAAAATGATACTTGCCTTATTTCCGAAATACTCTCTTATTGTACCTGTAATCCCCTCATCAGCAGAATTGGAAGCGTATATCATTTTAGCAAGCGCCCTATGCGAGTAATACATAACTGGATATGCAAGGATGGTAATTAACAGTAATGATAATAACCCACCTGAACCTGCATTAATAGGTAAAAAGAGTACTCCTGCTCCAATTGCTGTTCCAAAAAGACTCAATGCCCAGGTTGTATCCTGTTTATGCCACTTTTTAGGGTCTAGATATTTCTCATTTTTTACTGCAGTATTTTCAGCTTGAAATTCTATGTTTTTTGCAGTATTCCCATTCATATAATAATTCCTCCTTGTACCCTATTCTTACATCCTTTTTAAGGTCTAGGAATATAGACCATTCTTGAAAAATAAATTGCTTACAAGGTGCGCCGTATGTGTGTCCTTCTTCTAAGTTGATCAAAATCGAAACATTCGCTAGTTATCAACCTGATGAATTTGTTAGCGTTTACAAAATATTTTAATTGTATAGTAGTATATTTTAGTGATAATGGCCCTCAATACCCAGACATCCTTAGGAGAACAATAGAGAATAGAATTGTTAACTATTTCACAATATTACCAATAACTGTTTACTGATTTGATTGTTTCTCTCCAAAGATTTTATTTTTAATGGCAATCCCTGTAGGTGTGGCCGCAACTCCGCCTAAACCTGTCTCTCTTAATTCGCGAGGCATCTGTCTTCCAACTCTATACATCGCTTCAATAACTTCGTCAGAATTGATGATATTGTTTACGCCAGCTAATGCGATGTCCGCTGCTGCTAAAGCATTTGCCATTCCGATGGCGTTTCTCTTTACACAAGGAATTTCTACCAAACCAGCGACCGGATCACAAACTAAACCGAGTAAATTTTGTAATGCGGTTGAGAAAGCTTCAGAAGATTGCTGCGGTGTTCCTCCGCCAGCTTCTACCGCTGCTGCTGCAGCCATTGCTGAGGCACTACCTACTTCAGCTTGACATCCTCCGTACGCTCCGGCAATACAAGCGTTATTTGCGACTATCGTTCCAAATAACGCTGAAGTGAATAGAAAATGGATCATATCTTCATGACTTAACTGCAACGTATCTTTAATACTAAATAGGACTCCCGGGATCGTCCCACTCGCACCTGCTGTTGGAGTTGCACAAATAGCTCCTAATGCAGCATTTACTTCATTAACACCGATCGCACTTTGAATCCCTAACACCATCAAATCTCCAGAAAGAGTTTTTCCATTTTCTCGATATTTTTTTATTTTAACAGCATCGCCTCCGGTTAAACCAGTTGGAGAAAATACCCCGTCGCCCTCGACACTTTTATTTATGGCATTTTCCATAGTTGTTAAATTTCTTTCCATTTTACTCCAAACTTCTTCATAAGAAGTTTTAGTTTGTTCGATTTCCTGTTCGATTGCTAATTCATAAATTGGCTTTTGTCTTTTATTAGCTGCATCCACAATTTCTTTTATAGACATATACATATTTTTTCACCTCTTAATGTACTAAAGAATAATGATATTAGCTATATTGCTTAAACTTCCCAATTCCATTTGAACATTACCAGGCAATAGAGAATCCAAAGCAAATGCATATAAATATTTTCCGTTTTCTTCCAAACTATGAAAGTCGTTAATTTCCACATCATATTGTTTAAAGATCCTGCGTAAGACAAATTCAAAGTCAGCTCTTTCGGAAATCGCAATAATAACTGGCAATGGCCCCTGCAGTTCTAAGCTAAATCCGTCAACTTCAACATGTTTGACTTCAATTAATCCGCCGCCGATCGAAATACCCACTGTTCTAATACTTCGACTTTCATCCTCTAAATATACATCTGCCGTATTTGGATGGCCAGCAGGACTATCACCTGCTTTTTCAATAAAGGTAATGTCAATTCCTTTAGATTCTGCTATTTTAATAGCATCTGGCACTCTGCTGTCATCGGTAGCAAATCCTAATATCCCAGCAATAATTGCAAAATCAGTTCCGTGTCCTTTATGGGTTTCAGCAAATGATTCATAATACCTTACCACGACTTTTTTTGGAAGACCTTGAAATAATTTATTGGCAACTGTTCCAATAGCTAAAGCACCTGCAGTATGTGAACTTGAAGGACCTATCATTACCGGCCCAATCACATCAAAACAACTTTTGTATTTAACAACCTTTTTTTCTTTAACAGTTACTAAATTCATGTTCATATCAGCACCCCCATAATTTATTATTTTTAACTGCAGTTGAATCTGAGGTATTGGAATCTCCAATTCCAAATATGTTCCAGCCTTTATTTTCTGCAATTACATTTGTTCCATAAATCAGAACAGGGCAATCTATTAAAATGTCAGCTTGAGAAAGAGATTCAATTGTAATAAAGTGAAACTTTAATCAGTGGGGGTTTTCTTCA
>NZ_FOLV01000091.1 GCF_900112415.1 Bacillus sp. 491mf | reverse complement strand
TTTCAATACATCGAGGGATGGTATAACCGCAAGAGGATTCATAGTAGCATTGGTTATAAAACTCCCCAAGCAATAGAAGATCTAGCTAAAAAAGTAGCTTAGATTTAACTTTTTTGTGTCCAAAATATTGACTCAAATCCAAATATGGTAAAAATGCTAAAATTATTAGGTAAGAGGGGTGAACTAATTAAATGATTAAGCCTTTATATGCAGAAAATATTATAGTAGGAATAAAATATAAAAATAAGTTAAATTGGTATATAACTGAATCAGATTTATGGTATTTAGATTATAATCAAGCTGGGTGCCCTCCTAGTGAATATCCAGAAGAAAGAAAAGGCATTAGTATTTTGAATGAGACTACAATAGCTGGTTTTTTAGAAAGAATAGAAAAATATGAACGGTTTACAGAAGATATTAGGTTAGAATTTTTAAGGGAACTAAAAACTAATAGAGAAGAAGCCTATTATGATTATAATCCATGCTTCTTGATAGATTTTGAGCGTTTAATTTTTTATTCTAATTATCCAGAATCAATATCTTTTGAAGAATATATTCCAAATAACTGGAAAGGTTATTTACAACGATTTGATGAGCAAGTACCCTATGAGTATAGATACTGGGAAGATAAGAATAAAAACTATTTAGTTAGAGAGGATTAAGTTATTCAAGAAAATAAATTAACTATGATAAAAGAAACATTTAAAAATGAAGAAACTGGTGAACTAACGCCAGGAGTCACTATAATACTTGATGGAAATGTAAAAAAAGTATTGGAAAGAATTATGGAAAAACAAGGTTATTCGGATTATCCAGAAGCCTTAAAAGAAGTTATTTTTGAAGGGATTCATCATTTTGTGAAAGGGAATAAATAATAAACTGACATATATTCTTAAGGTACAGGGCAATTCCGAAAGGGATATGCCCTTTTTGTGTGCGCCCAGCATGTGTCTATTCTTTAGGGTTCAAGTCCCCAATCGTGAAGGCAGTAGTAACGATTAGCTTAAGACAAGGGTGTCCGTGGCGACGCGGAATCTGAAGGAAGTCGGCGGCAAATCTCCGGTCTGAGGAACACGAACTTCATATAAGGCTAGGTATCATTGGATGAGATTGCACAACAAATCAAAGTCTTACTGCCAAAGGTGATACAGAGTAAATGAAGCAGATAGATGGAGAGGAAGAATATGCGCTTACCTGGGGAGGTCTGACTGGCATGTCGAGTGAACTTGATAACCTTACTTGTGAAAGTAAGGTGAACAGTCAGAAGTCAGCAGAGGTCATAGTACCTATCTTCGCGCAAAGATGGGGAAGGACCGAACAATTAGGAAGAACGATACACTGGACGTTCATTCTTTACGTAGAGGCAGACAATCCAAACGGACTTACTTGAAGGAGGAAATGGTGAATACATGGGGGACTTCAAGATGGCTAAGTGAAGAACGGCACAAACAGAACGTAACGTTCACGAAGAAAGGAATATCAATATGTTGATGAAACAACTACTGTCACGGGAAAATTTAATAACGGCTCTGAAAAGAGTCGAAGCGAACAAGGGAAGTCATGGTGAAGTGAACCCAAAAAGTTAGACACATATTTTAAGCAGCTAATGAGAAATGAGTTCTGTATTGTACATGGCTCATTCCTTTTAATTTTGTTTTAATTCGGCCATTATTGTAGTAGTGAATATATTTTTCTAATTTTAATTGAAAATGAATATAAAGATACATTACCAAAAGAACTAGTACTATTTGGAATCGATTCGGCAGGAAATTTAATCTGCTTTGATTATAAAAATCATGAAGAAAATCCGATTGTTGTCTTTTGGGAACATGAAGATGCATGGGAAAAAGAAGCACTGATGGAAAGTGAAGGGATTACAGCAGAAGAAGCAGAGGAAGTAGCAAGTAACTTCACTGAGTTTTTAAACAAATTACATGATTAATAGATAGTTAAAATAAAAGGGCTGTTCCATAAGTTGGTTTTACTCGCTTATGGAACAGCCCCTTTTGTTTTAGTATAAAAATAGTTTCGATAAAACATTCAAGT